>NZ_JBIAPJ010000001.1:0-158151 GCF_042888285.1 Streptomyces sp. NPDC003035
AGGCTCCCAGTAGACGACTGGGTTGATAGGCCGGATGTGGAAGCCCAGTAATGGGTGGAGCTGACCGGTACTAATAGGCCGAGGGCTTGTCCTCAGTTGCTCGCGTCCACTGTGTTAGTTCTGAAGTAACGAACTGTGCCAATATCCGGTTCGATATCTTCATAGTGTTTCGGTGGTCATAGCGTTAGGGAAACGCCCGGTTACATTCCGAACCCGGAAGCTAAGCCTTTCAGCGCCGATGGTACTGCAGGGGGGACCCTGTGGGAGAGTAGGACGCCGCCGAACAACCCGCCCTTTTAGCTCAGTCGGTAGAGCGTCTCCATGGTAAGGAGAAGGTCAACGGTTCGATTCCGTTAAAGGGCTCAGAGAAAAGGCCCCCGCCTTATGGCGGGGGCCTTTTTGCGTTGTCGTTCGTAGGAGAAGCGAGGGTGCCTCGTCGGGCCCGGTGTCGCGGGCCCGACGAGGCGATGTCAGTCGCCGTGCCGGGGCTCGGGGATCCGCATGGCCAGGATGGCCATGTCGTCGGAGGCGGGCTCCTGGGCGAAGCGTTCGACCGCGCGCAGGATGCGGGCGGCGACCGCGCCGGCCGTGAGGCCCGTACACGTCTTGAGGACCTCGATCAGGCCGTCGTCGCCGAGCATCCGCGTGCCCTCCCGGCGTTCCGTGACGCCGTCGGTGACACAGAGCAGGACGTCGCCCGGGTCGAGCGTGATGGTCTGCTCGTACAGCTCCAGATCGTCGAGGACGCCCAGGAGCGGCTGGGGATCGGCGGCGGGCACTACCGTGCCGTCCTGGCGCAGGCGGAGCGGCAGCGGGTGGCCGGCGCAGACGACCTTGAGGATGGCCGAGCCGTCCTCCTGCGGCCACATCTCGCCGTACAACAGGGTCAGGAAGCGGCTGCGGGCGCCCTCGTCGAGGATCGCCGCGTTGAGGCGCTCCAGGACCGCCGGGCCGCCGAAGCCCTCACGGGCCAGCAGACGCAGGGCATGGCGGGCCAGGCCTGTCACGGCCGCGGCCTCCGGTCCCGTACCGCAGACGTCGCCGATGGCGAAGCCGTAGGCGTTGTCGCGGATCGGGAAGAGGTCGTAGAAGTCGCCGCCGACCTCGTTGCCCTCGCCGGCCGCGCGGTAGATGACGTCCACCTCGACGCCCGGGATGTCGGGCAGTCCGGGCGGCAGCAGGCTCCGCTGGAGGGACTGGCTGATGGCCACGCGCTCGGAGTAGAGGCGGGCGTTGTCGAGGGCGAGGGCCGCTCGGCGGGAGAGGTCCTCCGCGAGCTCCAGGATCTCCTGGCGGAAGTGGTCGTCGGACGGCTTGCCCAGGGTGAGCATGCCGATGACGCGGTTGCGGGCGACGAGCGGAAGGACGACCGTCTCTCCGCCGACGACTGCCGCGGTCGCGAGCGTGGCGTCGATCCCGGAGGACAACGGGCCGCTGGTGCCGCCCAGTTCACGCATCGAGGTGGAGAGTGCGGCCCGGTGCGCGGCCTCGGCAGGGGCCGACCAGACGCGGGCGCCCGGGGTGGGTACCGGGTCGGGCGGGGCGATGGACGAGAGCAGGGCCTTCAGTCCGTCGATGCGGTCCTCGTCCTCGTGCAGGACGTACGAGAGGTACGGGTCGGAGACCTGGTCGGCGATCGTGTAGACGGCGCACCAGGTGGCAAGGGTGGGGACCGTCATCTGGGCCATCAGGGCCAGTGTCTGGTCGCGGTCGAGGGTGCCGGCCAGGAGGTCGGAGGCCTCGACGAGGAAGCTGAGGGAGCCGCGGCGAAGGCGTTCCAGCTCGCCGAGGCGGGCCGATTCTACGGCGAGAGCGATGCGGTCGGCGGCGAACTGCAGGCGCAGGGCCTCTTCGTTCGAATAGCGGTTCGCGCTCTCGGCCGCCACACCGAGGGAGCCGGTGAGGCGGCCCTCGACCTTGAGGGGGACCGTGACCACCGAGCGCATCCCGGTGCCCTCGAGGAGGGGTACGGCGCCGGGGACGGCGGCCAGGTCCTCGTGGACGGCCGGCATCCGGGCGGAGCCGTAACGGCTGGCGCCGGTCTCGACGGGGACGCGGGCGAACCGCTGGCGGGCGGAGGGGAGGCCGGTGGTGGCTCGTACTTCGAGCTCGGTCTCGTCGTCCGTGGCGAGCAGCAGGAAGGCGGAGTCGCCGTCGAGCATGTCGCGGGCGCGTTCCACCGTGCGCTGGAGGAGGCCGTCGAGGTCTTCGGGGGCGGGGGAGCCGATGAAGACCTCGAAGGGGTCGGTGGTGCGGCTCTCGGTGCCCGCGTCGGAGACCGGTTGCCGCTGCGGGGTCTGGAGGACCGCGCGCTCGTACTCCCGTACCAGGAGGCAGACTGTGGAGGGCTCGCCCTCGGCGTCGCGGACGCGCAGGTGGGAGGCGTACACGGGGATGACGCGGCCGTCGGCGCAGCGGATGCCGTAGCTGCCTTCCCAGCGGGAGAGGCGGAGGGCCTCGACGAGGCCGGTGCCGATGCCGGGGGTGTGCGGCCAGGCAGCGAGGTCGCCGAGCGGCTTGCCGGTGACCTGCTCGGAGCCGTAACCGAAGAGTTCCTCGGCGTCCTCGTTCCAGGCGGTGATGGCGCCGCCGCGGTCGATCTGGGCGACGGCGACGCGGACGCGGCTGTCCGTGACCGGGAGGAGGGCGTCGGGGACGACCGGACCCGCGGAGCGGGTGCCGATCGTGCGCTCGGGCAGATCGAGCTGGAACCAGACACGTTTGTGGGTGGGTGTGTAGTCGACTCCCCAGCGTGTGGCGAGGGCGGCGCACAGGAGCAGACCCCGGCCGTTCTCCCGGTCGGGGTGGGCGACCGTGCGGCCGCCCTGGAGAGGGATCTCGCGTTCGGGGTAGCGGTCGGCGACCTCGACGCGGACCCCGTCCTCGCTTCGTAGGCACAGGACGTCGGCGGCCGTGCCGGCGTGGACGACCGCGTTGGTGACGAGTTCGCTGGTGAGGACCACGGCGTCGTCGACGACCTCGGCGTACCCCCACCCCTGGAGAGTGTCCCGGACGAAGGCGCGGGCGGTCGCGACGGACCGCCCGACAGGGTCGAAAGTGGCAGCCGCCCGCGCGGTGATCACAGAACTCCTCGTACGCGTATCGACGCCCGGCTCCGCCATGGTCGGTCTGCCCCTCCCGCTGTCCGGTGGTCGTCTTCGCGCCACCCCACCCCCGCCGGGCGGACCGGGGCGGTTGGACAGCCGGATGCCAGGTTACTTACCTTCGCTGTCCGGGCGGATGCCGGTCACCACTGTTTCCGTCCCCCGTCGGCGGGGACGCTATGCGAAGCTGCCGAACTGTTATCGCCATGTTCGGCAGCGGTGAAACACTGGGCAGGCTCGTGGTGACGGCCCGGGCAGTACGGTCAACCCCTTCGGGAGGGACACGGTGGAGTCTGGCACGGCGGCGCCTCGTCGCAGCGGCAGCGGCACGCGCGCGAAGGGCGGACGGTCCCGGAGTGGTGGGACGGTGCAGGTGGACGCGGCGGCCATGGAGCGGCTGCTCGCTGCCCTGGTCTCGATGAGGGACGGGAACTTCCGCAAGCGGCTGACCGTGTCGGGCGACGGCGTGATGGCGGAGATCTCCGCCGTCTTCAACGAGGTCGCCGACCGGCAGATGCATCTGACCGGCGAATTGTCGCGGGTACGGCGCATGGTGGGGCGTGAGGGCAAGCTGTCCGAGCGCCTTGAGGCGGGGGCCAGCGAGGGCGCCTGGGCGGCGGCGATCGAGGCCGCGAACGCGCTGGTCGACGACATGACGCGGCCGGTCTCCGAGGTGGGGCGGGTCCTTTCGGCGGTGGCCGAGGGCGATCTGGACCAGCGGATGGACTTGCGTTCGGACGGGCCGGACGGGGCGGCGCGGCCGCTGCGCGGGGAGTTCCTGAAGGTCGCGCGGACCGTGAACAACCTGGTCGACCAGTTGTCGGCGTTCACCGACGAAGTGACGCGGGTCGCACTGGAGGTCGGTACCGAGGGGAAGCTGGGCGGTCAGGCCCAGGTACGCGGTATGTCCGGTTCGTGGAAGGATCTGACGGATTCGGTCAACACGATGGCGTACCGGCTGACGGCGCAGGTGCGTGACATCGCTCTCGTCACGACGGCGGTCGCCAAGGGCGATCTGTCGCGGAAGGTCACGGCGCATGTGGCCGGCGAGATGCTGGAGCTGAAGAACACCGTCAACACGATGGTGGACCAGCTGTCCTCGTTCTCCTCCGAGGTGACCCGTGTCGCGCGCGAGGTGGGTACCGAGGGCGAGCTGGGAGGCCAGGCCGAGGTGGCGGGGGTCGCCGGCGTCTGGAAGGACCTCACGGATTCCGTCAACACGATGGCGGGAAATCTCACCAATCAGGTGAGGGGTATCGCCGAGGTGACCACGGCGGTCGCCAACGGCGACCTGTCGCAGAAGGTCACGGTGAGCGCGCGGGGCGAGGTCGCCCAACTCGCGGACACCATCAACCAGATGACCGAGACGCTGCGTACGTTCGCCGACGAGGTGACGCGCGTGTCGGGCGAGGTCGGCGCGCAGGGTCTGCTCGGCGGGCAGGCGCAGGTGCCGGGTGCGGCGGGTACGTGGAAGGACCTGACCGACTCGGTCAACACCGTCTTCCGCAACATCACCACGCAGGTGCGGGACATCGCGCAGGTGACGACGGCGGTCGCCAACGGTGATCTGTCGCAGAAGGTCACCGTCGATGTCGCGGGCGAGATGCTGGAGCTGAAGAACACCGTCAACACGATGGTCGACCAGCTCTCCGCGTTCGGTTCCGAGGTGACCCGGGTCGCCCGGGAGGTCGGCGTCGAGGGTCTGCTCGGCGGGCAGGCGCAGGTGCCGGGTGCGGCGGGTACGTGGAAGGACCTGACCGACTCGGTGAACACGGCGTTCCGCAACCTGACCGGTCAGGTGCGGGACATCGCGCAGGTGACGACGGCGGTCGCCAACGGTGATCTGTCGCAGAAGGTCACCGTCGATGTCGCGGGCGAGATGCTGGAGCTGAAGAACACCGTCAACACGATGGTGTCGCAGCTCTCGTCCTTCGCCGATCAGGTGACGCGGATGGCCAGGGACGTGGGTACCGAGGGCCGTCTGGGCGGTCAGGCGCGTGTCGACGGCGTCTCCGGTACGTGGAAGGAGCTCACGGACTCCGTCAACTTCATGGCCGGCAACCTGACGTCCCAGGTGCGCCAGATCGCCCAGGTGACGACGGCCGTGGCGCGCGGTGACCTGTCGCAGAAGATCGACGTGGACGCGCGCGGCGAGATCCTGGAGCTGAAGAACACCATCAACACGATGGTCGACCAGCTGTCCGCGTTCGCGGAGCAGGTGACGCGGGTGGCCCGTGAGGTGGGTACGGACGGCCGGCTCGGCGGTCAGGCGCAGGTGCCGGGCGTCGCCGGTGTGTGGCGCGATCTGACCGACTCGGTGAACGGCATGGCCGGCAACCTCACCGCCCAGGTCCGTAACATCGCGCAGGTCGCCACCGCGGTGGCGCGTGGTGACCTGTCGCAGAAGATCGACGTGGACGCGCGCGGCGAGATCCTGGAGCTGAAGAACACCCTCAACACCATGGTCGACCAGCTCTCCAGCTTCGCGGAGCAGGTGACGCGGGTGGCCCGTGAGGTGGGTACGGAGGGCATCCTCGGCGGTCAGGCCGAGGTGCAGGGTGTCTCCGGCACCTGGAAGGACCTCACCCAGTCCGTGAACTTCATGGCGAACAACCTGACCAGTCAGGTGCGCAACATCGCCGAGGTCACGACGGCGGTCGCCAAGGGTGACCTGTCGAAGAAGATCACCGTCGACGCCAAGGGCGAGATCCTGGAGCTGGTGACGACCGTCAACACGATGGTCGACCAGCTGTCCAACTTCGCGGACGAGGTGACGCGAGTCGCCCGCGAGGTGGGTACGGAGGGCATCCTGGGCGGTCAGGCGCGGGTGCGCGGGGTCACCGGCATCTGGAAGGACCTGAGCGACAACGTCAACCTGATGGCCAACAACCTGACGAGTCAGGTGCGGAACATCTCCCGGGTCTCCTCGGCGGTCGCCAACGGCGACCTGACGAAGAAGGTCACGGTCGAAGCGCGCGGCGAGGTCGCCGAGCTGGCCGATACCGTCAACACGATGGTGACGACCCTGTCGTCGTTCGCCGACGAGGTGACGCGAGTCGCCCGTGAGGTGGGTACGGAAGGCGAACTGGGCGGCCAGGCAAGGGTTCCGGGCGTCTCCGGCACCTGGAAGGACCTGACCGAGTCGGTGAACTCGATGGCGTCGAACCTCACCGGTCAGGTGCGCCAGATCGCCGCCGTCACGACCGCCATCGCCAAGGGCGATCTCACCAAGAAGATCGACATCGACGCGCGCGGTGAGATCCAGGAGCTGAAGAACACCATCAACACGATGGTCGACCAGCTGTCCTCGTTCGCCGAGGAGGTCACGCGCGTGGCCCGCGAGGTGGGTACGGAGGGCATCCTCGGCGGCCAGGCGCGGGTCCGGGACGTCGACGGCACCTGGCGGGACCTGACCGAGTCCGTGAACGAGATGGCCGGGAACCTGACGCGGCAGGTGCGCGCCATCGCGGCCGTGGCCACCGCGGTGACGCGCGGCGACCTGAATCTGAAGATCGACGGTGTGGACGCGGCGGGCGAGATCCAGGCCCTCCAGGACAACATCAACACCATGATCGCCAACCTGCGCGACACCACCCTCGCCAACGAGGAGCAGGACTGGCTCAAGGGCAACCTGGCCCGTATCTCCGGTCTGATGCAGGGCCGGCGCGATCTGGACGACGTCGCCTCGCTCATCATGAGCGAGCTGACCCCGGTCGTCTCGGCCCAGCACGGTGCCTTCTTCGTGGCGATGCCGACCGGCTCCTCGACCGGCAGCGCCGAACTGCGCGGACAGGGGGAGGGTGCGTACGAGCTGCGGATGCGCGGCAGTTACGGATACTCCGCCGGTTCCATGCCGACCTCCTTCCGCCCCGGCGAGACACTCATCGGGACGGCGGCCGAGGAGAAGCGGACGATCCAGGTCAACGTGCCGCCGGGCTATCTGAAGATCTCCTCGGGGCTCGGCGAGGCGGCCCCGGCGCATGTGATCGTGCTGCCGGTCCTCTTCGAGGGGAAGGTCCTCGGCGTGATCGAGCTGGCCTCCTTCCAGCCGTTCACCCAGATCCAGCGGGACTTCCTCAACCAGCTTGCCGAGCTGATCGCGACCACGGTCAACACCATCAGCGTCAACACCAAGACCGAGGTGCTGCTCAAGCAGTCGCAGGAGCTGACCGAGCAGCTGCGCGAGCGCTCGGCCGAGCTGGAGCACCGGCAGAAGGAGCTCCAGGGCTCCAACGCCGAGCTGGAGGAGAAGGCGGAGCTGCTGGCCCGTCAGAACCGGGACATCGAGGTGAAGAACACCGAGATCGAGGAGGCCCGGCAGGTCCTGGAGGAGCGGGCCGAACAGCTCGCGGTCTCCATGCGCTACAAGTCCGAGTTCCTGGCCAACATGTCGCACGAGCTGCGCACGCCGCTCAACTCGCTGCTGATCCTGGCCAAGCTGCTCGCCGACAACGCGGACGCCAACCTCTCGCCGAAGCAGGTCGAGTTCGCCGAGACCATCCACGGCGCCGGTTCCGACCTGCTCCAGCTGATCAACGACATCCTCGACCTGTCCAAGGTGGAGGCGGGCAAGATGGACGTCTCCCCGACCCGTATCGCGCTGGTCCAGCTCGTCGACTACGTGGAGGCGACCTTCCGGCCGCTGACCGCGGAGAAGGGGCTCGACTTCTCGGTCCGGGTCTCGCCGGAGCTGCCCGCGACGCTGCACACCGACGAGCAGCGGCTGCTCCAGGTGCTGCGCAACCTGCTGTCGAACGCGGTGAAGTTCACCGACACGGGCGCGGTGGAGCTGGTCATCCGGCCGGCCGGGACGGATGTGCCGCAGTCGATCCGCGAGCAGCTTCTGGAGGCCGGTTCGCTGTGCGATCCGGAGGCCGATCTGATCGCGTTCTCGGTGACGGACACCGGCATCGGGATCGCGGCGGGCAAGATGCGGGTGATCTTCGAGGCGTTCAAGCAGGCCGACGGGACGACCAGCCGCAAGTACGGCGGTACGGGTCTGGGGCTCTCCATCAGCCGCGAGATCGCGCGCCTGCTCGGCGGCGAGATCTACGCGGCGAGCGAGCCGGGCCGCGGCTCGACGTTCACCCTCTACCTCCCGCTGAGCCCCAGCGAGCTGCCGCCGAACGGTTACGGGCCGGGGGAGCCGGGCTCGATGGACGCGGGTCCGGAGGACGGTCAGGTCGGGGACGGTGGGCACTACGCTCCCAGCCCCATGGCGGCCGACCTGCGCTCCGGCGCGGGCGCGCTGTTCCGGCACCGGCGCAAGACGGCGCAGATGGACGCGCGGCCGGCGCTGCCGGGCCAGCCCGGCCGGGCCGGTCAGGCAGAGCAGACGGCGGCCGACGACCGGGCGGACGCCGAGCCGCGCCGTACGTTCTCCTTCAGCGGCGAGAAGGTGCTGATCGTCGACGACGACATCCGGAACGTCTTCGCGCTCACCAGCGTCCTGGAGCAGCACGGTCTGGCGGTGCTGTACGCCGAGAACGGCCGCGAGGGCATCGAGGTACTGGAGCAGCACGACGACGTGACGGTCGTTCTGATGGACATCATGATGCCCGAGATGGACGGATACGCGACGACGACCGCGATCCGGCGGATGCCGCAGTTCGCCGGGCTGCCGATCATCGCGCTCACGGCGAAGGCGATGAAGGGCGACCGGGAGAAGGCGATCGAGTCCGGAGCCTCCGACTACGTCACCAAGCCCGTCGATCCCGATCACCTGCTCTCCGTGATGGAGGAGTGGATGCGCGGAAACGAAACGGAGGGTTGTTGACGGACTGTCGCCGAAGGCGTGTGAGAGGGCGATATCCGGGGAACCTTCTGGGCTCTCACCGCGTTTTTGCTACGTGCACAGTGACATCGCGGTGACAGGGTGTGGCGACAGGCGGGGTGCGGCTACGATGACCGGCACAAGGACGGACGGCGCATGGGAGTCGTCTTCTGGGGCGGCGCCCGGTGCTTCCCCCGACTCGGCGAGTCGGGGAGAGCCGATGCCGGGGCGAGGAGGACGGGGCATGGTGCAGAAGGCCAAGATCCTCCTGGTCGATGACCGGCCGGAGAATCTGCTGGCGCTGGAGGCCATTCTCTCCGCGCTCGATCAGACGCTGGTGCGGGCATCGTCCGGGGAGGAAGCGCTCAAGGCGCTGCTGACCGACGACTTCGCGGTCATCCTGCTGGATGTCCAGATGCCCGGAATGGATGGATTCGAGACCGCGGCGCATATCAAGCGGCGGGAGCGGACCCGGGACATCCCGATCATCTTCCTCACCGCGATCAACCACGGACCGCACCACACCTTCCGTGGTTACGCGGCGGGCGCGGTCGACTACATCTCCAAGCCGTTCGACCCGTGGGTGCTGCGCGCCAAGGTCTCGGTGTTCGTCGAGCTGTACATGAAGAACTGTCAGCTGCGCGAGCAGGCCGCGCTGCTCCGGCTCCAGCTGGAGGGCGGCAGTGGGCAGGGCGGTCATGCCAGGGAGTCGGCCGGACTGCTCGCCGAGCTCTCCGCCCGCCTCGCCGCGGTCGAGGAGCAGGCCGAGGCGCTGTCCAAGCAGCTCGACGACGACTCGGCCGACGCCGCGGCCGTCGCCACCGCCGCTCATCTGGAGCGCAAGCTCACCGGGCTGCGGCGGGCCCTCGACGCCCTGGAGCCGGGCACCGGCGGCCCGTCCGTCCTCCCCTCGCAGAGCTGACGTACCGTCACTGCTCCGGTGCCGACGGTGAACGGGCGTCAGTTTCCCGCCGGGGCAGGGGCGACACGAACGGGTGAGGCCGGACGCGCACGTGTCCGACGCCGCTCACACCGGTAACCTCAGCATCATGGCCTCACGTACGTCCGGCAAGGGTTCCCAGGGCACGGCGGGCACCGCGAAGCCGCGCGCCGGCCGTACGACGGGCGCCGCGAAGAAGGCGGCGCCCGCCAAGTCGCCCGCCAAGCCCCCCGCGAAGAAGACCGCGGCCAAGAAGGCCGTGCCCGCGAAGCGCGCGCCCGCCAAGAAGACCGCGGCGAAGAAGGCCGCGGCGCCCAGGCCCGCGCCGTCCCCGACCGGCGGTGTCTACCGGCTGGCCCGCGGCCTCTGGCTCGGCCTCGCGCACGGCGTGGGAGCGATGTTCCGGGGGATAGGGCGGGGAGCGAAGGGCCTTGACCCGGCGCACCGCAAGGACGGCCTGGCGCTGCTGCTGCTCGGCGTCGCGCTGATCGTCGCCGTCGGCACCTGGTCCCATCTGCGCGGGCCCGTCGGCGACCTCGTGGAGATGCTCGTCACCGGCGCCTTCGGCCGCCTCGACCTGCTCGTGCCGCTGCTCGTCGGCGCCATCGGCATCCGGCTGATCCTCTACCCGGAGAAGCCTGAGGCCAACGGCCGGATCGTGATCGGCCTCTCCGCCCTCGTCATCGGTGTGCTCGGGCAGGTCCACATCGCCTGCGGTTCCCCGGGACGCGACGAGGGCACCGAGGCCATGCAGGACGCCGGCGGGCTCATCGGCTGGGCCGCGTCCAAGCCGCTCGTCCTCGCGATGGGCGAGGTCCTCGCCGTCCCCCTGCTGGTGCTGCTCACCGTCTTCGGGCTCCTCGTCGTCACCGCCACCCCCGTCAACGCCATCCCGCAGCGGCTGCGCGCCCTCGGCGTCAAGCTCGGCCTCGTCGAGCCCGCGTACGACCCCGAGGCCGCCGAGGAGCTGTACGAGGAGGACTGGCGCGAGGTCGTCCCACGGCCCGCCGCCCGCCCCAGGCGCGGCGCCCCCGCCGCCGGCGGCCCCGGCGACGTGTACGACGTCGACCGGGCCGAGGAAGAGGCGCTCACCCGGCGCAGCCGCCCGCGGCGCCCCTCGGGGCAGCCCGCCTTCGACCGGCCGATGGACGCGGTGGACGTCGCCGCGGCGGCCGCCGCCGCTCTGGACGGCGCCGTGCTCAACGGGATGCCGCCCTCCCCGCTGGTCGCCGACCTGACCCGGGACGTCACCGCCGAGCGGGCCGCCGCCCTGGCCGCGGCCGCCGCGGAGGCCCCCGAGGTTCCGGAGGCCCCCGCGGCCGCCCCGGTACCGACGGCCCGTGGCGAGAAGCCCGGAAGCGGCGAGAAGCCCGGACGCGTTCCCGGAGCCGTACCGGATCTGACCAAGCCCGCGCCCGAGCACACCGAGCTGCCGCCGCGCGCGGAGCAGCTGCAGCTGTCCGGGGACATCACGTACGCCCTGCCCTCGCTCGACCTGCTGGAACGTGGTGGTCCGGGCAAGACGCGCAGCGCGGCGAACGACGCCGTGGTGGAGTCGCTCACCACCGTCTTCAGTGAGTTCAAGGTCGACGCGGCCGTCACCGGCTTCACCCGCGGGCCGACGGTCACGCGGTACGAGGTCGAGCTCGGCCCGGCCGTGAAGGTCGAGAAGATCACGGCCCTGACGAAGAACATCGCGTACGCCGTGGCCTCCCCGGACGTGCGGATCATCTCGCCGATCCCCGGGAAGTCCGCGGTCGGCATCGAGATCCCGAACTCCGACCGGGAGATGGTCAACCTCGGCGACGTGCTGCGCCTGGCCGCCGCGGCCGAGGACGACCATCCGATGCTGGTCGCGCTCGGCAAGAACGTCGAGGGCGGCTACGAGATGGCCAACCTGGCGAAGATGCCGCACGTCCTGGTCGCCGGCGCCACGGGCTCCGGAAAGTCCTCGTGCATCAACTGCCTGATCACGTCGATCATGATAAGAGCGACCCCCGAGGACGTCCGGATGGTGCTCGTCGACCCCAAGCGGGTCGAGCTCACCGCGTACGAGGGCATCCCCCACCTGATCACGCCGATCATCACCAACCCGAAGCGGGCCGCCGAGGCCCTGCAGTGGGTCGTGCGCGAGATGGACCTGCGCTACGACGACCTGGCCGCCTTCGGCTTCCGACACATCGACGACTTCAACGAGGCCATCCGCAACGGCAAGGTCAAGCTCCCCGAGGGCAGCGAGCGCGAGCTCAAGACCTATCCGTACCTGCTGGTGATCGTGGACGAGCTGGCCGACCTGATGATGGTCGCGCCCCGGGACGTCGAGGACGCCATCGTCCGTATCACCCAGTTGGCCCGCGCCGCCGGCATCCATCTGGTGCTCGCCACCCAGCGGCCGTCGGTGGACGTCGTCACCGGTCTGATCAAGGCGAACGTGCCCTCACGGCTCGCCTTCGCGACCTCCTCGCTCGCCGACAGCCGCGTCATCCTCGACCAGCCCGGTGCCGAGAAGCTCATCGGAAAGGGTGACGGGCTGTTCCTTCCGATGGGGGCGAACAAGCCCGTCCGCATGCAGGGCGCCTTCGTGACGGAGGCTGAGGTCGCGGCCGTCGTCCAGCACTGCAAGGACCAGATGGCGCCGGTCTTCCGGGACGACGTCACCGTCGGCACGAAGCAGAAGAAGGAGATCGACGAGGAGATCGGCGACGACCTCGACCTGCTGTGCCAGGCCGCGGAGCTGGTCGTCTCGACCCAGTTCGGCTCCACCTCGATGCTCCAGCGCAAGCTGCGCGTCGGGTTCGCCAAGGCCGGGCGGCTGATGGACCTGATGGAGTCGCGGAACATCGTCGGGCCCAGCGAGGGGTCCAAGGCACGCGACGTGCTCGTCAAGCCGGATGAGCTGGACGGGGTACTGGCCGTCATCCGAGGGGAGTCCGCGGAGTGAACCACGGGGGAGCTTGGGCCGTCGTCCCCGGGGAAGCCGGGAGAGAACGAGACCGGGTCGAGACTCACTCGTAAGGGAACGTGGGTAACCGTTTCCCTTCGACGTACGTCAAGTTGGAGGGAGGGACGGAATGATGTCCCAGCCTCATGGCGTACAAACTGCGTCCGCCCGGTTGCCCCACCCTTTCGTACCACCCATAGACTGAACGTCCAGCAGGTGGTTACACGCTCGAAAGGCGCTCTCGTGTCCATCGGCAACTCCCCCGAATCCCCCGAAGACGACCGGAACTTCCCGGCAGACGACCGGGATTCGATCGGTCGTGCCCTCCAGCAGGCCCGGATCGCCGCCGGTCTCACCGTTGACGACGTCAGTGCCTCCACGCGAGTCCGCATCCCGATCGTTCACGCGATCGAGGAGGACGACTTCTCGCGCTGCGGCGGCGACGTCTACGCCCGCGGCCACATCCGTACGCTCGCACGCGCCGTGGGACTCGATCCCGCGTCGCTGGTCGAGCAGTACGACGCCGAGCACGGCGGACGGCCCGCGCCCACGCCCGCCGCACCCCTCTTCGAGGCGGAACGCATCCGCCCCGAGCCCCGCCGGCCCAACTGGACCGCCGCCATGGTGGCCGCGATCGTCGCCGTCGTCGGCTTCGTCGGCTTCACGATGTTCAACGGGACCGACGTGAGGACCAGCAACGGCGCCGTGGCCGAGGGCCCGGCCCCCGAGAAGAAGACCACCACTCCCACCACCAAGCCGACCAGGACCACCAAGCCGGCGCCCACCGGAAGCGCCATCGCGGCGGTTCCGAAGGACAAGGTCACGGTCAAGGTGACCGCGGTCGACGACAAGAGCTGGATCTCCGCCAAGGCGAGCGACGGCAAGCTGCTCTTCGACGGGCTCCTCCTCAAGGGCGAGTCCAAGACCTTCCAGGACGACGAGCGCGTCGATCTGATCCTCGGCAACGCCGGCCCGATCGAGCTCTACGTCAACGGCAAGAAGATCGAGGACAAGTTCGAGTCCGGTGCCGTGGAGCGGCTCTCCTACGCCAAGGGAGACCCCCAGGTCGGCTGATGTTCCCGGCGGCCGTCGCGCAGGTGAACCCTGCGCGGCGGGGGTACGGCCAGGACGAAGTAGTCTTGAGTCCATGCCCGAACGCCGTACCGTCGCCCTTGTCACTCTTGGCTGCGCCCGTAACGAGGTGGACTCGGAGGAGCTCGCAGGCCGCTTGGCAGCGGACGGCTGGGAGCTCGTCGAGAACGCCGAGGACGCGGATGTCGCCGTCGTCAACACCTGTGGATTCGTCGAGGCCGCCAAGAAGGACTCCGTCGACGCCCTCCTCGAAGCCAATGATCTGAAGGATCACGGCAAGACCCAGGCCGTCGTCGCGGTCGGCTGCATGGCCGAGCGGTACGGCAAGGAGCTCGCCGACGCCCTGCCCGAAGCCGACGGCGTCCTGGGCTTCGATGACTACTCCGACATCTCCAACCGGCTGCAGACCATCCTCAGCGGTGGCAGCGTGGAGGCCCACACCCCGCGCGACCGGCGCAAGCTGCTCCCGCTGTCGCCGGTGGAGCGGCAGCAGGCCGCCGCGGCGGTCGCCCTGCCGGGCCACGGCACCGTGGACGCCCCCGAGAACGTGCCCGCCGACCTCCCTGAGGGGCTTGCCCCGGCCTCCGGCCCGCGCGCCCCGCTGCGCCGCCGACTGGACCGCAGCCCCGTCGCCTCGGTGAAGCTCGCCTCCGGCTGCGACCGCCGCTGCTCCTTCTGCGCCATCCCGTCCTTCCGGGGCTCCTTCGTCTCGCGGCGTCCCTCCGACGTCCTGAACGAGACGCGCTGGCTCGCCGAGCAGGGTGTGAAGGAGGTCATGCTCGTCTCCGAGAACAACACCTCCTACGGCAAGGACCTGGGCGACATCCGCCTGCTGGAGAGCCTGCTGCCCGACCTCGCGGCCGTCGACGGCATCGAGCGGGTCCGGGTCAGCTACCTCCAGCCCGCCGAGATGCGGCCCGGCCTCATCGACGTCCTGACGTCGACCGAGAAGGTCGCCCCGTACTTCGACCTGTCCTTCCAGCACAGCGCCCCGGACGTCCTGCGGGCCATGCGCCGCTTCGGCGACACCGACCGCTTCCTGGAGCTCCTGGACACGATCCGGGGGAAGGCCCCGACGGCCGGCGCCCGGTCCAACTTCATCGTCGGCTTCCCCGGCGAGACCGAGGCGGACTTCGCCGAGCTGGAACGCTTCATCACCCACGCGCGGCTCGACGCCATCGGCGTCTTCGGCTACTCCGACGAGGACGGCACGGAAGCCGCCACGTACGAGCACAAGCTCGACCAGGAGGTTGTCGACGAGCGGCTCGCCCACCTCTCGCGGCTCGCCGAGGAGCTCACCGCCCAGCGTGCGGAGGAGCGGATCGGCGAGACCCTGGAAGTACTCGTCGAATCCGTCGACGAGGAGGACGGCGTGATCGGCCGTGCGGCCCACCAGGCACCCGAGACGGACGGCCAGGTCCTCATCACCACGGACCCGGCCACGATCCGTGATCTCGCGCCCGGCCGTATGGTCGTGGCGAAGGTCGTGGGAACGGAAGGCGTCGACCTGGTGGCCGAGTGTCTTTTCGAGGAGGCGGGCAGATGACCGGAGTGCCGGCATCCGCGACGGGCGGGACCGGTAGGCCCACGCCCGGCGGCAAGCTGGGCACTGCGGCCGTCAACCAGGCCGGCCTCTGGAACATCGCGAACATCCTCACCATGATCCGCCTGGTGCTCGTGCCCGGCTTCGTGGTGCTGCTGCTCCAGGACGGCGGGCACGACCCGGCCTGGCGCGCGTGGGCCTGGGCCGCGTTCGCGGTCGCCATGATCACGGACGTCTTCGACGGCCACCTGGCGCGGGCGTACAACCTGGTCACGGACTTCGGGAAGATCGCCGACCCGATCGCCGACAAGGCGATCATGGCCGCCGGGCTGATCTGTCTGTCGGCGCTCGGGGATCTGCCCTGGTGGGTGACGGCGGTGATCCTCGCGCGCGAGCTGGGCATCACGCTGATGCGGTTCTGGGTGATCCGGCACGGGGTCATTCCGGCCAGCCGCGGCGGCAAGATGAAGACGCTGGCGCAGGGGACCGCGGTCGGCATGTACGTGCTGATGCTCACCGGTCCACTCGCGACGCTGCGCTTCTGGGTGATGACGGTGGCCGTCGTGCTGACGGTCGTCACCGCTCTGGACTATGTGCGGGAGGCCATCGTCCTGCGGCGCAGGGGGCTGGCGGCGGAACGGACCGCGAAGACGGACGGCGGGCCGGGGGCCGACGGCGGGCAGGCGGCCGATGGCGGATCCGCGGGTGAGTCCGGTGGTGCGTCCGGTGGCGGCGAGGCGGGCGAGTCCGTTCCGAAGCCCGGAGGACCCGGGGCATCCGGGGCGTCCGCGAAGGGCCCGGCCGCGGGGTCGGCGCGATGAACGAAGCCGCCCGTGTACTGGAACTGCTTGCGGAGCGTGGTCACACCGTGGCCGCCGCGGAGTCCCTCACAGGCGGTCTGGTGGCCGTGGAACTCACCGCGGCACCCGGAGCATCGAAAAGCTTCCGCGGGTCCGTCACGGCGTACGCCACGGCCCTCAAGCACGAACTCCTCGACGTCGACGAGACCCTTCTGGCGGAGCGCGGCGCGGTCGATCCGGAGGTCGCGCTGCAGATGGCGGCGGGTGTGCGGCTGCGACTGGGCGCCGACTGGGGAGTCGCGACGACCGGCGTCGCCGGCCCCGAACCACAGGACGGACAGCCCGTCGGGACGGTGTACGTGGCCGTGGCGGGACCGGTCGGAGCCGGGAAAGTGGCCGCATTGCGGTTGAACGGCGGCCGTGCGGAAATCCGTAGAGAGAGTGTACGGAGCGTGCTGGAACTGCTCGTCGACGAACTCTCGGGAAATGCGCGGGCACAGGATACGGAACAGAACGGGGGGAATTGATGTTTGCAGCCCTGAGTGAACACGACATCGCTCCCCGCACGGCCGCAGCGCGAGGCGGTACGGTGGGGCGTGAAGGATGCGGCTACGCGGTCCGAGGAGGGAGCCACCGATGATTCTGCTCCGTCGCCTGCTGGGTGACGTGCTGCGTCGGCAGCGCCAGCGCCAGGGCCGTACTCTGCGCGAAGTCTCCTCGTCCGCCCGAGTTTCGCTCGGCTATCTCTCCGAGGTGGAGCGGGGGCAGAAGGAGGCTTCCTCCGAGCTGCTCTCCGCGATCTGCGACGCGCTTGACGTACGGATGTCCGAGCTCATGCGTGAAGTGAGCGACGAGCTGTCACTGGCCGAACTGGCCGAGTCGGCAGCGGCGAGCGAACCGGTGCCGACGCCGGTACGCCGTCCGATGCTCAATTCGGTGTCGGTGACGTCGGTGGCCGGTGTGCCCACCGAGCGGGTGACCATCAAGGCGCCCGCGGAAGCGGTCGACGTCGTCGCTGCCTGAACCGAAGTGGGCGAACGCCCCGGTTGGTGTCCTGTACGGGCACCGGCCGGGGCGTTCGTCGTTTTCGAGGGCTCTGGGGCGCGTCCGGCGGGGGTGTTTGAGATGTCCGATTCGGGTGATGCGTGCCATGGTGGGGAAACGTTCGACTGGTTGGAGAGCACGCATGTCCGTCGTGAAGAGTTCGCTGTCCGAAGCCGACCTGAAGACGGTCGGCAACGCACTGCAGGGCGCGTTGGTCGACCTCGTCGACCTGGCCCTTGTCGCGAAGCAGGTGCACTGGAACGTCGTGGGGCCACGCTTCCGCTCCGTCCACCTCCAGCTCGACGACGTCGTGGCCACCGCGCGTCAGCACTCGGACGTCGTGGCCGAGCGCGCCTCGGCCGTGGGCGTCAACCCGGACGGCCGAGCCGCCTCGGTGGCCTCGGGCAGCGCGATCGGTGACGTGCCGACGGGCTGGATCAAGGACGTGGACGCCGTGAAGATCATGGTGGACGCCCTCGTGGCGGTCATCGCGAGGATGCGGGAGCGGATCGAGGCCACGGACGAGCCGGATCCGGTCACCCAGGACATCATCATCGGCCTGACGGCCGACCTCGAGAAGCACGCCTGGATGTTCCAGGCCGAGAGCGCCTAGGCATGGCGCGGGTACTGCCGATACCGCAGGCACGACCGGTGCCGCCGATGCCGCGGGCGCCGCGCCCGTCGTGTGCGGTGTGCGCCGGGTCTGCCTCCGGTGCGCCCTCCCGCCGCGTCATACGCCCGGTCTAGCGTCGACCGGAGGAGGCGGCCATGGCACGGCGACGGGTTCCGCTGGTGACGCTCGCGTGGGTCGCGGGCGCGCTGGTGGTCGGCGGGCTGTGGTGGTGGGCGGTGCTGCGACTGGTGCTGGTCCCCGAGCAGTCGGGGCTGGTGGAGGGGGCGGTCGCGGCCGGTGGCTGGGGGTTGAGCCTGCTGCCGGTGCATGTGACGGCGTCCGCCTCCGCAGGTCGCCGGGCGGTCGGGGGCGTCTCGGGCGCGCGCTTCACCACGGCATCGCGACCCCGCCGTTGGGGCGGAGGATCTGACCCGTCGTGAACGACGCGGCGTCGGAGGCGAGGTGGAGGACCGCGTGCGCGATGTCCTCCGGCTCACCCACCCGGCCCAGGGGAGAGTGGCGGACCATGGCCGCTTCCGCCTGCTGCTGAGCCGCCGGATCATGACGGTCGGTCATAGGGGTGCGGATCCAGCCGGGGGCGATCGCGTTGACCCGGATGCCGTACGGTCCGACCTCGGTGGCCAGGGTTTTCGTCAGCTGTACGACGGCGGCCTTGGCGACGCTGTAGCAGAGCAGGCCCGGGCTCGCGGTGTCCATCGCGCCCGAGGCCATCGTGACGATGGAGCCGCGGGTCCCGTTCGCGATCATCGAGCGGGCCGCCTCCTGGCAGGCGTGGAGAACCCCCTTGAAGTTGACCGCGAGCACGCGGTCCAGGTCCTCGTCCCGCGTCTCCAGCACGCTGCTGGTGTGCATGATTCCGGCGACGGCCGCCATCGTGTGCAGCTCGCCGGCGCTCGCGACGGCGGCGGCGAGGGCGGCGCGGTCGGTGACATCGAGGATGTGGGTGTGCGCGGTGCCGCCCCGTTCCTCGACGAGGGCGGCGGTCCCGCGCAGGCCGGGTCCGTCGAGATCCGCGCAGTGGACGGTGGCGCCCGCCTCCGCGAGGAGCGCGGCGGTCGCGCGGCCGATCCCGCTCGCGGCGCCGGTGACGAACGCGGTGCGGCCGGTGAGGTCGTACGCCGTGAGGGCCATGAGCGGACCGTACGACCGTATCTGACGACCCGTCAATTGGGCGGGACGGGTTCTCCTGAAGGATTGTCGGAGGGGCCCTTCTGGCAGCTTGGGCACCAGTAGGAGATGCGGTCGCCGAGTTCGGCCTTGCGGATGGGAGCGCCACAGCGCAGGCAGGGGCGGTGTTCGCGGCCGTAGACGTAGAGAGAGTGCCCGGGCTGCCGGGGCGTGGTCGTGCGGCGGTCGGAGCGGTCCTTGTTCGCCTCGAGGAGGCGGTGGGCGGTGGCGACGAGCCGCTCGGGGACACCGGGCGGCAGCTGGCCGACGGGGAGCCAGGGGGTGACCGCGGCGAGGAAGGCCAGCTCCGACTTGAAGACATTGCCGATGCCCGCGAGATTCCGCTGATCCAGGAGGGCCTCGCCGAGAGGGCGGGCGGGGTCGGCGGTGAGTCTGCGGACTGCTTCCGCCGGATCCCAGTCCGGGCCGAGCAGATCCGGGCCGAGGTGGCCCACGACGCCCTGCTCGTCGGCGGTGCGGATCAGTTCGAGGACCGGGAGGCGGTAGCCCACGGCGGTCTGCTCGGCGTTGGCGAGAATCGCCCGGATCTGGTGGGTGGGGCCGCCGCGCCAGCGCTCACCGGTGGCGTACACCTGCCACGAGCCGTCCATCCGCAGATGTGAGTGGAGCGTCAGTCCGCCGTCGAACCGGGTGAGCAGGTGCTTGCCGCGCGACGTCACGTCCAGAACAGCTCGGCCGGTCAGATCGGCGGTGGCGAAGCGGGGCACCCGCAGATCCGACCGGGTCAGCACACGCCCGGCGAGCGCGGAGTGCAGGCGGCGGGCGGCCCGCCAGATGGTGTCTCCTTCGGGCATGCCTCCATGATGCGGGACCGGGTGGGGCCGCCCCCCTCACGGGCGGAGGCGGAGCCCGCGGGGAGTGGCGTGGAAGCCGGCTGCCTCCAGGGAGCGGGCGAGGGGAGAGGTGAGCGCGGCGGCACCGTTGACCCGCTCCACCGTGACCGTGCCCAGGGAGCCGGCGAGAGCGGCGGCCGCCAGCGACTCGGCCGCGGCTCTCAGCGCCGGGTCGTCCGGGTCGGAGGGCCAGGACAGCAGGGTCTTCCCGCCGCGCTCCATGTAGAGCGTCAGCTCCCCGTCGACCAGGACGACCAGCGAGCCGGCCTTGCGGCCGGGCTTGTGCCCGGCGCCGGTCGGCGGCTCGGGCCAGGGCAGCGCCGCCCCGTACGCGTTGGCGGGGTCGGCCGCCGCCAGGACCACGGCGCGCGGGCCCGCGCTCGCCTCCGCCCCACGGTCACGGGCGGTGGCCGCCGCGCGCAGCCGGTCGACGGCGCCGTCCATGGCGAACTGGGCCGCGCCCAGCCCCTCCACCACATAGCCGCGGCGCGCCTGCCCGCTGTCCTCGAAGGCCGACAGGATGCGGTACGTGGCCGAGAAGCCGCCCTCGACGCCCTCGGCGGCCACCGCGCCCCGGGTGACCACGCCGTGCCGGTCCAGGAGCGTGCGGGCGAGGGCGTGGGCGCGGTGGGTCGGCTCCGGCTCGGCGGGCGGCAGCAGCGACCAGCGGCCGCTGACGGTGGGCGGTCCGGTCCGGGAGGCGGGCCGGGCGGCCGCGGTGAGCGTGCCGTATCGGCCGCGCGGGACCGTCCGCTTGGCGCGGTGGGCCGTCGATCCGGCCGTCCGGCCCGAACCGAGGAGGGAGCGCAGCGGGGCGAGCGTGTCGTTGGTGAGCCGCCCCGACCAGGCCAGATCCCAGACCGCGTCCGCGAGTTGCGGATCGGTGGCGTCCGGGTGCGTGGTGGCCCGCACCTGGTCGGCGATCTGGCGGAAGAACAGGCCGTATCCGCCGGAGAGGGCGGTGAGCACCGACTCATGAAGGGCGGTGGTCTCGAGCGGGTGCGGGGGCGGCAGCAGCAGGGGCGCCGCGTCGGCGAGGTAGAGGGAGATCCAGCCGTCCTTGCCGGGCAGGGCGCCGGCGCCGGCCCAGACGACCTCGCCGGTCGTGGTCAGCTCGTCGAGCAGGGCGGGGGAGTAGTCCCTGACCCGGGACGGCAGGATCAGCTTCTCCAGGGCCGAGGCCGGGACCGGCGCGCCCTGCAACTGCTCCACGGCACGGGCCAGCCCGTCGATCCCCCGCAGGCCGTTGCTCCCCAGGTGCTGCCACTGCGGCAGGAACGTGGCGAGCGCGGCCGGGGGTACGGGCTCCAGTTCATGACGCAGCGCGGCCAGCGAGCGGCGGCGCAGGCGGCGCAGCACGGCGGCGTCGCACCACTCCTGGCCGATGCCCGAAGGATGGAACTCGCCCTGGACGACCCGGCCGGCCGCGGCCAGGCGCTGGAGCGCGCCGTCGGTGACGGCCGCGCCGAGACCGAAGCGGGCGGCGGCCGCCGAGGAGGTGAACGGGCCGTGCGTGCGCGCGTGGCGGGCGAGGAGATCGCCCAGCGGGTCCTTGACCGGCTCCGTGAACGCCTCGGGCACCCCGACGGGGAGGGCGGTGCCGAGGGCGTCCCGCAGGCGGCCTGCGTCCTCGATCGCCGCCCAGTGTTCCGCGCCACCGATCCGGACCCGGATGGCCCGCCGGGCGGCTCCCAGCTCGTGGGCCCAGGCGGGCTCGCCCCCGCGCTCGGTCAGCTCGGCCTCGGTGAGCGGGCCGAGAACCCGCAGCACGTCGGCGACACCCTCCACGTCCTTGATCCGGCGGTCCTCGGTGAGCCACTGGAGCTCCCGCTCCAGTTCGGTGAGCACATCCGCGTCGAGCAGCTCGCGCAGCTCCGCCTGGCCGAGCAGCTCGGCGAGGAGACGGGAGTCCAGGGAGAGCGCGGCGGCCCGCCGCTCGGCGAGCGGGGAGTCGCCCTCGTACAGGAACTGGGCGACGTAGCCGAAGAGCAGGGAGCGGGCGAAGGGGGACGGCTCGGGGGTGGTCACCTCGACCAGGCGGACGCGGCGGGACTCGATGTCGCCCATCAGCTCCTGGAGCCCGGGGACGTCGAAGACGTCCTGGAGGCATTCGCGGACGGCTTCCAGAACGATCGGGAAGGAGCCGAACTCGCTCGCCACCTGGAGCAGCTGGGAGGCGCGCTGGCGCTGCTGCCAGAGCGGGGTGCGCTTGCCAGGGTTGCGCTTGGGCAGCAGCAGGGCCCGCGCGGCGCACTCGCGGAAGCGGGCGGCGAACAGGGCCGAGCCGCCGACCTGGTCGGTGACGATCTGCCCGATCTCGCCCTTGTCGAAAAGGGCGTCCGCCGCGCCGATCGGGGCCTGGTCGGAGTCGTACGTCGTGTCGAAGTGGCGGTCCGGGCTCACCGGGTCGTCGTCGAGGAGGTCCAGGCCCATCAGGTCGGCGTCCGGCAGGCGCAGCACGATCCCGTCGTCCGCGTGCATCACCTGGGCGTCCATCCCGTACCGCTCGGCGAGCCGGGCGCCGAGGGCCAGCGCCCACGGGGCGTGCACCTGGGCCCCGAAGGGGGAGTGGATGACGACCCGCCAGTCGCCGAGCTCGTCCCGGAACCGCTCCACCAGGATCGTGCGGTCGTCCGGCACATGGCCGCAGGCCTGCCGCTGCTCGTCCAGATACGCCAGGACGTTGTCGGCGGCCCAGGCGTCCAGACCCGCGGCGACCAGCCGCAAGCGGGCGTCCTCGGCGGACAGCGAACCGACCTCGCGGAGGAAGGCACCCACCGCGCGGCCCAGTTCGAGCGGGCGGCCCAGCTGGTCACCCTTCCAGAACGGCAGCCGGCCCGGCACACCGGGAGCGGGGGAGACCAGGACCCGGTCCCGGGTGATGTCCTCGATCCGCCAGGACGTCGTGCCCAGCGTGAAGACATCGCCGACCCGGGACTCGTACACCATCTCCTCGTCCAGCTCACCGACCCGCCCACCGCCCTTCTTGGGGTCGGCGCCCGCGAGGAAGACCCCGAACAGGCCGCGGTCGGGGATCGTGCCGCCCGAGGTGACGGCGAGCCGCTGCGCGCCCGGGCGGCCGGTGACCGTCCCGGCGACGCGGTCCCAGACGACGCGCGGGCGCAGCTCGGCGAACGCGTCCGAGGGATAGAGGCCGGCCAGCATGTCCAGGACGGCCGTGAACGCGGACTCCGGCAGCGAGGCGAACGGAGCGGCCCGCCGGACCGTGGCGAGGAGGTCGTCCACCTGCCAGGTGTCCAGGGCGACCATCGCGACCAGCTGCTGCGCGAGGACGTCCAAGGGGTTCGCCGGGATGCGCAACGACTCGATGGAGCCGCTGCGCATCCGCTCGGTGACCACGGCCGCCTGGACCAGGTCGCCGCGGTACTTGGGGAACACCACGCCCGTGGAGACGGCGCCGACCTGGTGTCCGGCGCGGCCCACCCGCTGGAGACCGGAGGCGACCGAGGGGGGCGACTCGACCTGCACGACCAGGTCCACCGCGCCCATGTCGATGCCCAGTTCCAGGCTGGAGGTGGCCACCACGGCGGGCAGCCGGCCCGCCTTGAGGTCCTCCTCGACCTGCGCACGCTGCTCCTTGGAGACCGAGCCGTGGTGGGCGCGGGCGAGCAGCGCGGGCGCGCCCTGCGCGGCGCCGGACTGGGCCATGATCTCGGCGGGCGGGGCGTTGTCCGGAAGGGCCTGGCCGGTGGCACGCTCGTACGCGATCTCGTTGAGGCGGTTGCAGAGCCGCTCGGCGAGCCGACGCGAGTTGGCGAACACGATGGTGGAGCGGTGGGCCTGGACGAGATCGGCGATCCGCTCCTCGACATGGGGCCAGATCGACGGCCTGTCCCCGCCCTCCGTGGACTCGGAGGCCGGGGAGCCTCCGAGCTCGCCCATGTCCTCCACCGGGACGACCACCGACAGGTCGAACTCCTTGCCGGACGGCGGCTGGACGATCTCCACCTTGCGCTGCGGGGAGAGATAGCGGGCCACCTCGTCGACGGGGCGGACCGTCGCCGACAGGCCGATGCGGCGGGCCGGGCGGGGCAGCAGCTCGTCGAGACGCTCCAGGGACACCGCGAGATGGGCGCCGCGCTTCGTCCCGGCGACCGCGTGGACCTCGTCGAGGATGACCGTCTCGATCCCGGCGAGCGCGTCGCGCGTGGCCGAGGTCAGCATCAGGAACAGCGACTCGGGGGTGGTGATCAGGATGTCCGGCGGCTTCGTGGCCAGCGCCCGGCGCTCGGCGGGCGGGGTGTCACCGGAGCGGATGCCGACCCGGACGTCCGGCTCGGGCAGTCCCAGCCGGACCGACTCCTGGCGGATGCCGGTCAGCGGGGAGCGCAGATTGCGCTGGACGTCGACGGCGAGCGCCTTCAGCGGGGAGACGTACAGCACCCGGCAGCGCTTCTTGGGGTCCGCGGGCGGCGGGGTGGAGGCGAGCTGGTCCAGGGAGGCGAGGAAGGCGGCCAGGGTCTTGCCGGATCCGGTCGGGGCGACGACGAGCACGTCCGAGCCCGCGCCGATGGCCTGCCAGGCGCCCTCCTGCGCCGCCGTGGGCGCGTGGAAGGCCCCGGTGAACCAGCCGCGGGTCGCGGGGGAGAAGGAGTCGAGCGCAGACCTGACCATGCCACCCATCGTGCACCCCGCCACTGACAACCGCCCGGACCTGGGGAAACCACGTTCGGTGCCGGAGCGGCGGGTGAAGGAGAATGGGGGCATGGCGAGTGGGGAGCGGGCACGGTACTGGCAGTATCCCGAGCTGCCCGGCGTCGACCTGCTGCACGCCCACTACGTCCGCAAGGCCTTCGCCCGGCACACCCACGAGACCTTCGTGTTCGCCGCCATCACGGAGGGCGTCGAGGCCTTTCACCACCGCGACGAACTCGTGCACGCGGGCCCCGGGCAGATCGCCCTGGTCAACCCCGACACCTCGCACACCGGCCACGCGGGCGTCCCCGAGGGCTGGACCTACCGCACGATCTACCCGGACGCGGAGCTGATCCGGTCGATCGCCGCCGACACCATCGCGCTGCGGGGATCGGTCGGCTTCACCCAGCCCGTCGTGGACGATCCGTACGCGGCGCAGCTGGTCATCGGGGTCCACCGGGCCGCAGAGGAGGGCAACGCGCTGGCCGCCGACAGCCTGCTGCGGCTGGTCACGGCGAGGATGCTGCGCAGCCACGGGGGCCGGCTCGCGCCGCTCGCCCCGCGCTCGGCGGGCGCACGCGACGCGGCACGCGCGCGTGCCGTCCTCGAGGAGCGGATGGCCGACCCGCCGACGCTGGAGCGCCTCGCCGCCGAGCTCGGCACCAGTCCCTTCGCCCTGCTGCGTGCCTTCCGGGAGGCGTACGGGATGCCGCCGCACACCTGGCTGACCGACGCGCGCGTACGGCGGGCGCGGCGTCTCCTCGACGCGGGTACGGCACCCGCGGAGGCGGCCGTGGCCGTCGGCTTCACCGACCAGCCTCACCTCAACCGCCACTTCACCCGGAGCGTGGGCGTCCCGCCCGGGGCGTACCAGCGTTCGCGGGGCGCAAGAACGTACAAGACCGCCGGTGGCCGGGGCTCGTAACGTCCCTCGCGTGGCAGAACAGACAGCACCCCCAGTCATACCGGAGAGGACGAAGGCGGACTCGGCGGTCGTACGCGACGCGCTCGGGGTCGGGATCGCCGTCGGTCTCTCGGGCTTCGCCTTCGGAGTCACCTCCGCGGGATCCGGACTCAGCCTGCTCCAGACCTGCGCGCTCAGCCTGCTCGTCTTCACCGGCGCCTCGCAGTTCGCGCTGGTGGGGGCGCTCGCGGCGGGCGGGAACCCGTTCACGGCCGCCGCCGGCGCCTTCTTCCTGGGCACGCGCAACGCGTTCTACGGGCTGCGGCTGTCGCAGCTACTCGCCCTGCCGCGCGGTGTCAAACCCTTCGCCGCCCAGTGGGTGATCGACGAGACGACCGCGGTGGCGCTCGCACAGCCGACGCGGCGGGCCGCCCGGATCGGGTTCACGGTCACCGGGCTCACGCTCTACGTGCTGTGGAACCTCACGACGCTGCTCGGCGCCCTCGGGGCGGAGGCGCTCGGCGACACCGACGCCTGGGGCCTCGACGCGGCCGGACCGGCGGTCTTCCTGGCCCTGCTCGCCCCCATGCTGAAGACGGCGACGGAGCGGTACACCGCGGCGATCGCCGTGGTGCTCGGCCTCGGCCTGCTGCCCGTCCTGCCGGCCGGGGTCCCCGTCCTGGCGGCAGCGCTCGCCGCGCCGCTCGTGCTGTGGGTGCGGGGCCGCCGTATGGGTGAGTCCGGTGGGAACGATGAGGGGGAAGCCCGATGAGTGTCTGGATCGCGATCGGCCTCACCGCCGTCGGCTGCTACCTCGTCAAGCTGGTCGGACTCCTCGTGCCCGCGGACGCCCTGGAACGCCCCCTCGTCCAACGGCTGGCGGCCCTCCTGCCGGTCGCCCTGCTGGCGGCGCTCACCGCCCAGCAGACCTTCAGCGCCGACGGCGCCCTCACCCTGGACGCCCGCGCGGCGGGAGTCGCGGCGGCCGCCGTCGCGCTGGTCCTCCGAGCTCCCTTCCTGATCGTCGTGGCCGCGGCGGTGCTGGTCACGGCGGGGGTCAGGGCGCTGGGCGGGTGACGGGCGGGGGGTGGCCCCAGGGCCCGGAGTGGCCTGTCGGGTGAGAGCCCGGGTCAGGCGATCGGGCGGCCGTGGGCGCGCAGCGTCCTCAGCGCCTCGATGGTGACGATCGGGCGAGCCTCCAGCGCCGTACCCGGGGCCCACTGCCGCCAGGTGACCGGCCAGCCGCCGTCCTCCTGCTGGGCGGCGGCGAGGTGATCCAGCGACCGTGCCATCTCCTCGTCCGTGAACCAGCGGCGGGCCAAGGAGTCCGGCACGCGCGCGTAGTCGTAGGGAAAGTGGTGCTCGCCCGGTGCGTACCCCGATGCCACGGGGAAGTCGTCGAGCCGCTCGGGGTCCAGGACCGCCAGCCGCTGCTCCCGCACCAGGCGCCCGAGCCGGTCCGCCACCGCCTGCGCCCGCGAGCGGTCCGGGACCCCGTCGAGAAAGGCGACCGCTGCCTGGATCTCGTACGGATGTGACGTCTCCAGGGACTCGACCGCCGACCAGCAGAACTCGGTGGCGCGGAACAGCCAGGCGTGCCAGACCTGGTTCCGGTGGAGCAGCCCCACCACAGGGCCCGTGGAGAGCAGGGCGCCGGGCGGGTCGTCGACGACGGGGATGAACGGCGCCGCGGGGTAGCCGCGCAGCGACGGATGGATCGCCGGCAGGGCCCCTTCGTGCGTGGACACATCGGTGAGGTAGCGGCAGATCCGCTCGACCCTCAGCCCGCCGCAGCGGCCGATGGAGTCGAGCACCTTCAGCGCGTGCCCGGTGTGCAGCGGCTGGCTGACGGGGCCGCGCAGATCCGGTTCGAGGGCGTGACCGTAGCCTCCGTCCTCGTTGAGGTACGCGTTGAGGGCGACCTCGACGGGTTCCGCGCCGCCGCGCAGGAAGTGATAGGCGAACCGGCGCTGTTCGAGCACGCGCGCGGTGAGCCAGACGAAGTGCTCGGCGCGCGAGAGGAGCGTCGGGTGCGAAGCCGTGAGAGGAGTTCCAGCCATGGTTCGACCGTAGGCCGCGAAGGGCGCGTGACAAGGCTTAAGGGCCGGGCTGCACTCTTGGGGGCGGGATACTGGGTGCATGCGGTTGACGATTTTCTGGGAGCGGATGGCGGACCACTTCGGTGCGTCCTACGCCGAGTCCTTCGCACGGGACCATGTGATGTCGGAACTGGGCGGTCGAACGGTGCACGAGGCACTGGACGCCGGCTGGGAGGCGAAGGACGTGTGGCGGGCGGTCTGCGCGGCCGTCGACGTACCGGCCGACAAGCGCTGAGGGACGGGGCCGGGGCGGAATGTCCGCGCGGTGCGCGAGACTGGCGGGGTGGCTCCGACTGACGAAACCGACGAGAACGACGAGACCGACACGACGACCCCCGACGGGACCTCCGGCGCGACGACCTCCGATGGGCGCCGTGCCGGGACCTCCGACCAGGCCGTGACCGCAAGCGCTCCGGAGGCCGGACCGGCGGGGCGTACGGCGGGGGGCAGTGGCCCCCATGCGACCGATGCCGGCCCCGGCGCGACAGGCCCCGGTGCGGCCGGCCTTGGCGTGGCTGCCCCTGGCGCGTCCGGCCCTGGCGCGTCCGGCCCCGGCGGGACCGGCCCCGGCGGGACCGGACCGACCGCGGCCGGAACCGCGTCGGGGATGCCCCGCTGGCTGCCGCGCGCTCTGCTGCTCGCGTTCGCGCTCTACGCCTGTTTCCAGTTGGGCAGCTGGGCCTTCCACCAGCTCGTCGGTCTCCTCGTCAACATCCTCGTCGCGTTCTTCCTGGCCCTCGCCATCGAACCGGCCGTCGGGCGCATGGCCGCCCGGGGGATGCGGCGCGGCCTCGCCACGTTCCTCGTCTTCTTCACCGTCATGGTCGTCGGCGTCGGCTTCGTGGTGCTGCTCGGGTCGATGCTGGCCGGTCAGATCATCGACATGGTCGAGAACTTCCCGAAGTACCTCGACTCGCTGATCAACTGGATCAACCAGACCTTCCGCACCGAGCTGTCGCGCGTCGAGGTCCAGGACAGCCTGCTCCGCTCCGACTGGCTGCGGAAATACGTCCAGAACAGCGCCACCGGCGTCCTCGACGTCTCCGCGACCGTCCTCGGCGGCCTCTTCAAGCTGTTGACGATCTTCCTGTTCTCGTTCTACTTCGCGGCCGACGGGCCCCGGCTGCGCCGCGCCCTGTGCTCGGTCCTGCCGCCGGCCCGCCAGACCGAGGTGCTGCGTGCCTGGGAGATCGCCGTCGACAAGACCGGCGGCTACCTCTACTCCCGCGGTCTGATGGCGCTGATCTCCGGCGTCGCCCACTTCGTCCTGCTGGAGATCCTGGGCGTGCCGTACGCGCCCGCCCTCGCGGTCTGGGTCGGACTGGTCTCGCAGTTCATCCCCACCATCGGTACGTATCTGGCGGGCGCGCTGCCCATGCTGATCGCCTTCACCGAGAACCCCTGGTACGCGCTGTGGGTGCTGGCCTTCGTCGTGGTCTACCAGCAGTTCGAGAACTACGTCCTCCAGCCGAAGCTGACGTCCAAGACCGTGCACATCCACCCGGCGGTGGCCTTCGGTTCGGTGGTCGCCGGTACGGCGCTGCTCGGTGCCGTCGGCGCGCTGATCGCGATCCCGGCCGTCGCCACTCTGCAGGCGTTCCTCGGCGCCTATGTGAAGCGGTACGACGTCACCGACGACCCGCGCGTCCACGGTCACCGGCGCTATGGGGAGGCGGTGGTCGCCCGGCTCCAGAAGGCGCTGCACCAGCGAAAGGACCACGGGCAGACGCCGCCCTCGGGGGACGAGTCCCCCCGGGACGGCACCTGACTGCTGGAGCATCCGGTCGGGGCTCAGGACGAAGGCCGCGAACACCACGACCATGATCGCCGCGGCGGCCGTGATGACCTTGTCGGTCGCCGCCAGGCCCTCCCTCGCGGGTCCTTGGTGCGCTGACCGAACACGATGGCGAAGATCATCACGGGGATGAAGGCCTCGATCGGTCCGGGCCGCACCCCGGACCTCGGTGACCCGATCGGTGGATCGATCGGTGGGTCGATCGGGAGTCACAGGTACGAGGGGCGGGTCACCCGGTGCCGGAAGGTGCGCCAGGTCCACACCTGGGCGGCGACGAGGAGCGGAGTGACGCCGAGCAGCGCGGGGACGAGGAGGGTGAGGGTCGCGCCGTCCGCGGCGCGCTCGGTCAGCGGGAGGGCGGTTCCGGCGAGCAGCGGGAGCACCCCCAGGAGCACGGCTGTCAGGGCGAAGGACTGCCAGGGGCGGCCGGTCCGCCCCACCAGGAGGCGGGCGCGTTCGTAAGGGAGGCCGGTCAGCCGCAGCGTGGCGAAGCCCAGCCCGTGCGCGGCGAACAGGGCGGCCGAGGCGAGGGAGGCGAGGAGCACGGTGGGGCCGGTGGCGGTCTCGTACGGTGTGCCGACGAGGAGCGCCGCCAGCAGCGGGCCCCAGGCCAGCGCCACCGTCCAGCTGCCGCACACCACCGCCCCGTCACACACCGTGCGCCAGACGCGGCCACGGCCGCGGCCGCGCGACCACAGCCCGATGTCACGGACGATCCAGCCGGCCAAGAGAGGGAGGAGCACCGGGAACTGGCCGGTCATCAGCTCCCCCTCGAGATCGGGGAAGCAGCCGACGAGCACACCGGCCGTGGCGACCAGCCACACCTCGTTGCCCAGGAAGAAGGGGGCGAAGGAGGCGATGACGAGCCGCCGCTCGTGATCCGTGCGGCCGAGGTACGGGGTCAGCATCCCGGTCCCGATGTCCGCACCGGCGAGCACGAAGTAACCGGTGGCGAAGAAGGCGAGCAGTGCGATGGCCAGGGATTCCAGACTGAACATGATCTGTCCGCTCCTCAGTAGCTCGTAGCGGGCAGGGAGTCGGCGGTGTCCCGGTCCCCGGGCCCGTCCCTCTCGTCCTGTCCGAGACCCGCGTCGACCGGGCCCCGGCGGGCCCACCGGGCCAGCAGCCAGGCGTTGAGGACGACGAGCAGCCCGAAGAGGGTGGTGAAGACGATCAAGGAGGCGCGCATGGAGCCGGGGGAGAGGTCGGAGACCGCGTCCTCGGTCTTCAGCAGCCCGTACACCACCCAGGGCTGGCGGCCCGCCTCGCGGAAGATCCAGCCGCTGATCATCGCGACGTAGGGCAGCGGCACCGCTGCCATCAGGGTCAGGTGCCAGAGCCGGAAGCGGAAGACGACCTTCTTGAAGCAGGCCAGGATCACACCGGCGAAGGTGAGGTACATCATCAGGCCGAAGCAGATGAGCATGACCAGACCGCCCCCGCGGGTCCATGCCTCGGAGGGGACGTAGTCGCCGGGACCGAAGCGCGCGACCATGTCCGCCTGGAGCTGCGCGATTTCGGCGGTCTTCTGGCTGAACACGGCCGACTTCATGGGCTGGAGGGTGCGGAGCGCGCCGAACTGGATGCCACCGAACACAGCGGTGACCATGAGCGCCGGGAAGGACAGGAACACCCCGATCCGCAGGCTCCGGCCGAAGAACTCCCACTCGGGCGTGCGCCGGAAGAGGTGGTACGCGCTCACTCCCGCGACGAAGAAGCCGGCCGTCAGCAGCGCCCCGGCCAGGATGTGTCCGAAGGCCATCAGGGCCGAGGGATTGGTCAGCACGGCCACCGGATCGTCCAGGACCAGCTTGCCGCCCTCGGCCCGGTGTCCGACGGGGTTGTTGAGGAAGCCGTTGGAGACCAGGATCCAGTACGCGGAGAGGTACGCGGTCAGGGTGACGACCCAGATCATCGCCAGATGGACCCACCGGTTGAAGCGGTGCCAGCCGAAGATCCACAGACCGAGGAAGGTCGACTCGACGAAGAACGCGACGATCGTCTCGACCGCGAGCGACGCGCCGAAGACATTGCCCGCGTAGTGCGTCAGCCCGCTCCAGCTCATCCCGAACTGGAACTCCATGACGATGCCGGTGACGATCCCGACCGCGTAATTGATCACGTACAGCTGGCCCCAGAACCGGACCATGCGCGCGTGCAGCGGCTTCTGTCCGATCGTCGCCACCGTCTGGACGACGGCGACGACGGTCGCGAGCCCCAGGGTGAGGGCGACGAAGAGGAAGTGACCGCCCGCCGTGAGGGCGAACTGGAGCCGGGCGAGATCGAGGACGTCTGGATTCACGCTGCCAGCGTCGGCGTACGACTACCTCGGCGGCGTCGCCCGGCGGTGGTCAGTGGGCGTACCCCCGCGGTTGCGCCGCCCCACGCACGCGTACCCCAGGAGTTGCGTCCACGCGCGCGTGCCCCCTAGGGGTCGCGGTCCGGCGGTGCGGGCCGGGCGGCTTCCGGAGGGTGCCGTGTCATCCCAGCCAGCCGGGCGTGATCATCCCCGACTCGTACGCCAGGATCACCAGCTGCGCCCGGTCCCGGACGTCGAGCTTGGTCATGATCCGGCTGACATGGGTCTTCGCCGTCGCCGGCGAGAGGACGAGCCGCTGCGCGATCTCGTCGTTGGAGAGCCCCGCGCCCACCAGGCCCATCACCTCGCGCTCCCGCTCCGTGAGGGCGTTCAGGCGCGGGCCGGGATCCGGCTGCTTCGAGCGCCCGGCGAACTCCGCGATCAGCCGGCGGGTGACGGCCGGGGCGATCAGCGCGTCCCCGCGGGCCACCACCCGTACCCCGTGCAGCAGCTCCATGGGCTCGGTGTCCTTCACCAGGAAGCCGCTCGCCCCGGCGCGCAGCGCCCCGTAGACGTAGTCGTCGATGTCGAACGTGGTCAGGATGACCACCTTGACCTCTTCGAGCCGGGCGTCGGCGGTGATCCGCCGGGTGGCCTCCAGGCCGTCCAGACCCGGCATCCGGATGTCCATCAGGACCACGTCCGGACGCAGCGCGCGGGCGAGCGCGATCGCCTGCTCGCCGTCCGCGGCCTCCCCGACCACCTCGATGTCGTCCTCGTCGGCCAGGATCGAGCGGAAGCCCGCCCGGACCAGGGTCTGGTCGTCGGCGAGTACGACGCGGATCATCGGGGGTCCCCCTTGGGTGTGGCGGTCGTGGATGCCGGGGCGCCGAACGGCAGGCGGGCGTCCACCCGGAAGCCCCCGGCGGTGCTGTGGGCGGTCAGGTCGCCACCGAAGGCACGGGCGCGCTCGGCCATGCCCCGGATGCCGCTTCCCTGTGGCTGCTCCTCGGGAGCCCCCTCGCCGTCGTCCTCGATCCGCAGGCGCAGCTCGTCCGCGCGCCAGTCGAGCACGATCGTGGCGGTACGAGCGCCGGAATGCCGGGTGACATTGGTCAGCGACTCCTGCACGATCCGGTACGCGGCGAGGTCGACCGGCGGCGCCAGCGGTACGGGCGTCCCCGTCTGCTCCGTACGCACGTCGAGGCCGGTGCTCCTGGCCCGCCCCACCAGTTCACCGAGCAGGGCGAGCCCGGAGGTCGGCGAGGTCGGCGCGGCCTCGTCGGCCTGGCGCAGCACCCCGAGCGTCGCGCGGAGCTCGCGCAGCGCGTCCTTGCTGGTGGCCTTCACGGCCTCCAGCGCCTCCGCCGCGGCGGCCAGCGCGACGTCGGGTTCCGGCTTCTTGCCGAGCCGGTGCAGCACCGCGCCGGACTGGACGTTGATCAGCGAGATGGTGTGGCCGAGCACGTCGTGCAGCTCCCGGGCGATCCGCAACCGCTCCTCCGTGGCGCTCTGCCGGGCACGCGCCTCCTGCTCGCGCTCGGCCGCCAGCGCTCGCTGCTCCACCTCGTGGAGATAGGCGAGACGCGTCCGCTGGGCACGGCCCACGGCGACCAGGCTGATCAGCCAGCCGGCCAGCATCGCGAGCGAGGTGTCGTCGATCTGGCGGTGACCGGGCGCCTGACGGAGCTCGCCGAGCCCGACGGCGAGCAGCGTGACGGCGGCGAGCGCGACGGCGGCGGCGAAGCGGCCTTCCGCGGCCGTGGTGTAGAGCGCGAGCGCGAAGGCGATCATCAGGGGCCCGTCCTGCGCGGACGCGGGGTAGTAGACGGCGCAGGCGAGGAGCGTGACGACGGCGACCGTGGCGGGCGCCCGCCGACGGAAGTACAGCGCACCGCACCCGACCAGGATCAGCGCCCAGCCGACGAGCGTGCGGCCCGCGGGCTCACTCGCGTACCGCGCCGACACGAGCGTCCAGACGGCCACGACGAGCGTGACGACCAGCGCCACGGTGGCATCGGCCGCCCGCGGCGACACGCGGCCGCCACGGACGCGGAAGGGGAGGGGCATGCCAGGAAGGATAGGCGCGGGCGCGCCGGCCCGGCGTGTGGAGCCGGAGGGCTCCGGCTCAGAGGACACCTCCGGCCTCGTCGTGGAACACCCCCGGCCAGTAGCGGTAGTCGTCCTCGCCCGTCGAGGGCAGGCAGGCGACCGGGTCCACCGACGCGAGGACCTCGATCATCGTGTCGGCGAGCTGGTGGTAGAAGTCCCGGGTGAAGCCAGGCTCCTCGTCGAGCCGTTGTTCCCGGCTGAACATCCAGATCGTGAACGCCAGCGTGGACACGTCGGCGTTGACCGGAGTCGTCGCGGCGTCATCGTAGGACCGGTACGAGAGCAGGCCGGTGCGGCCGTCGATCACGACCTCGAAGTCGTGGATCAGGCTGCCCAGGCAGATGAGACGGTCCGCTTCGGCCCGTGCGTGAGGGACGGATGGGGCTCGTGCGGGGGCACGACGACGCCGGTCGCGGACATGGATCCCCCATGGTGCTGTGCCGTGATCTTTACGGTGGCCACCGTAGGCGCCGCCACCGACACACGGTCCTGTGCGGCCCGCGTGGTGCGCTTGACACCAAAATCGAACATCCATTCTCATGAGACTCCGGCCCTTGGAATCGCGGGGTTGTGGGCGAGTTATCCACAGGTCGGAGGGACGTCGGGGCCCATTGTCAGTGGCAGGGGTTAGCGTCTTTCACATGAAGCGATCGACTCAAGCAAACCGGGTGGAACCCATGGCAGGTACCGACCGCGAGAAGGCACTGGATGCCGCGCTCGCTCAGATTGAACGGCAATTCGGCAAGGGTGCCGTGATGCGCATGGGCGACCGCGTCCAGGAGCCGATCGAGGTGATCTCCACCGGTTCGACCGCCCTCGACATCGCCCTCGGCGTCGGCGGCCTGCCGCGCGGCCGTGTCGTGGAGGTCTACGGACCGGAGTCCTCCGGTAAGACGACGCTGACCCTCCACGCCGTGGCCAACGCCCAGAAGGCCGGCGGCCAGGTCGCGTTCGTGGACGCCGAGCACGCCCTCGACCCCGAGTACGCCAAGAAGCTCGGCGTCGACATCGACAACCTCATCCTGTCCCAGCCGGACAACGGTGAACAGGCCCTCGAGATCGTCGACATGCTGGTCCGCTCCGGCGCCCTCGACCTGATCGTCATCGACTCCGTCGCCGCGCTCGTCCCGCGTGCGGAGATCGAGGGCGAGATGGGCGACTCGCACGTGGGTCTCCAGGCCCGTCTGATGAGCCAGGCCCTCCGGAAGATCACCAGCGCGCTCAACCAGTCCAAGACCACCGCGATCTTCATCAACCAGCTCCGCGAGAAGATCGGCGTCATGTTCGGCTCGCCGGAGACCACGACCGGTGGCCGCGCCCTGAAGTTCTACGCCTCGGTGCGCCTCGACATCCGCCGCATCGAGACCCTCAAGGACGGCACGGAGGCGGTCGGTAACCGCACGCGCGTCAAGGTCGTCAAGAACAAGGTCGCGCCGCCGTTCAAGCAGGCCGAGTTCGACATCCTCTACGGCCAGGGCATCAGCCGCGAGGGCGGTCTGATCGACATGGGCGTGGAGCACGGCTTCGTCCGCAAGGCCGGCGCCTGGTACACGTACGAGGGCGACCAGCTCGGCCAGGGCAAGGAGAACGCCCGGAACTTCCTGAAGGACAACCCCGACCTCGCCGACGAGATCGAGAGGAAGATCAAGGAGAAGCTCGGCGTCGGGGTCCGTCCGGAGGCCGCGCCGGCCGAGCCGAGCGCGGACGCCGCGGGTGGCGCGGAGCCGGCGGCTGCGGCGGACGAGGCGGCCAAGACCGCCCCGGCGGCCAAGGCCACCAAGGCGACCAAGGCCCCGGCGGCCAAGAGCTGACCCGGTGACCGGTCGTACCGAATGCCCGGGCGACAGCCCCGACTCGTCGAGGGCCGAGAAGGAGCTGTCGCCCCAGGATCCGGCTGAGCGGGCGCGGGCGATCTGCCTGCGCCTGCTCACCGGGACCCCCCGCACGCGCAAACAGCTCGCCGACGCCCTGCGCAAGCGAGAGATCCCCGACGAGGTCGCCGAGGAGGTCCTCTCCCGCTTCGAGGACGTGGGGTTGATCGACGACGCCGCCTTCGCGGACGCCTGGGTGGAGTCCCGGCACCACGGGCGAGGACTCGCCCGCCGGGCCCTCGCCCGGGAGCTGCGGACCAAGGGCGTCGACCCCTCCCTGATCCAGGAGGCGGTGGGGCAGCTGGACTCCGAGCAGGAGGAGATCACCGCACGCGAGCTCGTCGACCGCAAGCTCCGCGCCACCCGCGGCCTCGACCGGGACCGCAGGCTGCGGCGGCTCGCGGGGATGCTCGCCCGCAAGGGGTACCCGGAGGGCATGGCCCTGCGGGTCGTCCGCCAGGCCCTGGAGGACGAGGGCGAGGACACGGAGGGCCTGGACGAGCCCTTCTAGAAGGCGGGCGCGGGAGGGGCGGGTACGGGCCTGGGGCCCGGCCCGGTGTCAGCGGCACCGACGTTGCGGCTCGCCGGCCGGCGTGCCCCTGCGACCGCGTGCCCCTCGGCCGGCCTGTTCCTGCGACCGGCCGGCCCGTTGGCCGGCCCGTCGCAAGGGGCGACTACGGCCGAGGCGTCGGCGGCAGCACCGGCAGCCCCGCCGCCTTCCACGCCTGGAAGCCGCCGATCACGTCGGTCGCGCGGTGCAGCCCCAACTGCCGCAGTGACGCCGCCGCCAGCGAGGACGCGTACCCCTCGTTGCAGAGCACGATCACCCGCAGGTCGTGGCCGGTCGCCTCCGGCGCGCGATGGCTGCCCAGCGGGTCCAGCCGCCACTCCAGTTCGTTGCGCTCCACGATCAGCGCGCCGGGGATCAACCCGTCCCGCTCGCGCAACGCCGCGTACCGGGTGTCGACCAGGAGCGCGTCACCTGCCTCGTACGCTTCCTGGGCGGCGCGGGCCTCGACCCGGTCGAGGCCGGACCTGACACGCTCCAGCAGCTCGTCGATCCCCACGGGTTCGGTCCCGTTCCGCTCGCTCGCCGCGCTCACTGCCAGTCCTCCGGACGCTCGACCTGCTCAAGACGGAGCACCGCGCCCGCCCGGCTGAATCGCCGGATCAGCGGGAGCGGCGGATAGTACGCGTGCACCGACACGGCGTGCGTGTCACGGGACTCGTTGAGCACCTCGTGCACATGGTGCTGCCCGAAGGCGCGCCCCTTGCCCGTCGGCAACCGTCGTTCCCGGTCGACTCCGTCGGCCAGTTCCAGGGTCTTCCAGCCGCCCGACGGCAGCCGTACCCTCAGCGAGTTCTCCTTCAGGGTGCCGCGCGCGGTGGTGAACGCGCCGTGCGACTCGGCGTGGTCGTGCCAGCCGGTGCCCGCCCCGGGCGGCCAGCCGATGAGCCATGCCTCGCTGCCGCCGGGTCCGTCGAGGCGTACCCACGTACGCCCCTCGGGGTCGAGCGGCAAGGAGTCGATCAGTTCGGTGTCGGCGGCGGTGCGACGGACGAAGTCCAGAAGGTCGGCCGCGGTGGGCGCGGACGAGCCGGAAGGACCGGAGGAGACAGCGGAGGGCGCGGAGACTTGCTGGGGCACGGAGGACCGTCCTGAGGGTTCGCGGAAAAGGCGCGCGACGGGTACGCCGACGTCAGCGGCGAAGGGCACGCGAGAGGGAAGGCGAATTCAGCAGGACGGGCGACACACGCAGCCCGCGTAGCGGACGAGGTCCATATGGACCCTCCGCCACAGGCGCACATCGGTGTCGATCACGCTCCGGAGTACACCATGCGCGCCTGTGCGGGTCAATTGATGTCCGCCGTGCGGTCGCCCTTCTTGGTCGCCGACTTGGGCACACCCTTGGTGCCAGGCTTGGCCACGGACCTGGACGGGGACGCGGACTTGGGCACAGTCTTGGGCACAGTCTTGGACGCGGACGCGGACGTGGCCACAGCTCTGGACGCGGGAGCCGAGGCGCCCTCGGGCGTGCTCCCGGGCCCGGACACGGGCCCCGGCGAGGACCCGGAGGCCGTGCCGCCCCGCGTCGCGTCCGCCGCCGCGTACAGCTCCTCCGGCCGTACCCCGGGGAACGAGGCGACGAGATGACCGTCCGGCCGCACCAGCAGGACCGTGTGGGCCGCTGCACCCGGGTACGCCTCCGTCACCAGCAGCTCCGCCTTCACCGGCAGCGCCCGCACCGCCTCCACGAGCCGGGGCATCACGCCCGCGCTCATCCAGTGCCTGCGGTCCCACACACCCGTCCCGGGCGCGACCAGGACCACCAGGAGCCGTCCCTGCCCGAGCCGGTCCCGGAGCCGTACGGTCGTACCGTCCGGGGCGGTCACCCGGACGTCCTCGACCGGCGCGCCCTCGTCCGTGCCCACCGCCACCTGGGACGCCCCGGCGTCCAGGGGCGCGAGGGGGGAGTGCGGATATGCGGGGGGCGCACCCAGCGGGCCGCGCCCCAGGTGACCGTCCGTCAGCAGGCTGTCGTGACCGCGCGTCCCGCCCGTGAGGTACGTCCGCAGCCCCCCGCCGCCGCGCAACACGGGCAGCGACTGGTCCGCGGCCCGCAGCCGGGAGGCAACGGCCGCCCGCCGCTCGCTCTGGTAGCTGTCGAGCAGGGTGTCCGAGGCCATGTGGTGCCAGGCGTACGCGAGCTTCCAGGCCAGGTTGTCGGCGTCCCGCAGCCCTTCGTCGAGGCCCTGGGTGCCGACCGCGCCGAGCAGATGCGCGGCATCGCCCGCGAGGAAGACCCGGTCGACCCGCCAGCGCCGGGCGAGCCGGTGGTGCAGGGTGTGGACCCCGGTGTCGATCAACTCGTACGGCGGTGTCTCCCCGCCGCACCAGCCGGCCAGCGTGTCGCGGATCTTCATGACGAGCGCGTCAGGGGTGACGAGATCGCCCCGTGGCGGCAGCAGCCAGTCGATCCGCCACACACCGTCGGGCAGCGGGCGGGCCGTGACCTCCTCACCGCCGCCCCGCCACGGCGGCTGACGATGCAACAGCGCCTCTCCGGGCCACGGGAGTTCGGTGCGCAGCGCCGCGACCGCGTGCCGCTCCACCGCCGTACGACCGGGGAAGCGGATGGCGAGCAGCTTGCGCACCGTGGAGCGGGCGCCGTCGCAGCCGACCAGATGGCTGCCGCGCCACCAGGTCCCGCCGGGGCCACGGGTGTGTGCGGTGACACCGCGCGCGTCCTGCTCGATCGTGTCCAGCCGGGCTTCGGTGACGAGCTGGACGAGCTCCTGCCCCGCGATCGCGTCGCGCAGACCGCGCGCGAGGGCGTGCTGGGGGATGTGCAGGGGCGCCGCGGGACTCTCTCCGTCACTCTCCGTACCACCGAGACCGAGACTCAGCTCGATGTGCCTCATCTGTTGCTTGCGACGCAGTGAGCGCCAGCCGACCCAGCGGACCCCCTCGTCACGGAGAGTGGCACAGCCGAGCCGCTCCACCATCGCGGCCATGTCGGCACGCAGCACGACGGTGCGGGCGGGGCGCGGTTCCTCCTTGCCGGGGCCCTCGTCGAGCACGACACTGGGGACTCCCTGCGAGGCCAGGGCAAGGGAGAGCGCGAGGCCCACGGGCCCCGCGCCGACGATGATCACCGGGTCCACGGCGCGGCTCCTGAAGGCCGTTCGGTCATGCGGGTAGCACAGCGAAGAGTGGCGCGAGCCCGGTGCGTGATCACAGAACGTATGCAACCCATTGCGGGTGCTTGCGTCAAGCGACAGGGGCAGCGGCGCGAACGCCACTGCCCCCGGATGATGTCACATACTGTCAGTTCTTCGTGATACCAGGCCCGTCGGAGCCGTCGGCCCTGTCACCGGCCGGTGCCGCGTCGTCGAGCACCCTGGGAGCCTCGGCCGGGTCGGCCGCCGCGTGCACCGCGATACCGGTCTTGGCCCGGCGGCCCCGCTTCTCGATCCAGGTCGCGAGCGCGGAGAGCGCCAGACACAGCACGATGTAGATGACGCCGAAGACGACGATCGTGGAGACGTACGGGTACTGGCCGTTGACCTGCGTGTTGGAGGCGATCAGCCGCGCCGAGTAGAGCAGTTCCGGGTACAGGATGACGAAGCCGAGTGACGTGTCCTTGAGCGTGACCACCAGCTGGCTGATGATCGTCGGCAGCATGGCGCGGACGGCCTGCGGCATCAGGACGGTCGTCATGACCTGCGTCTTGCTCATGCCCAGGGCGTACGCGGCCTCGCGCTGCCCCTTCGGCACCGAGTTCACGCCGGCGCGCAGGACCTCGGCCTGGACGCACCCGTTGTAGATCGACAGGCCGATGGCGAGGGCCCACATCGAGTAGTCGGTGAGAAAACCGACCCACACGGCGTAGATCGTGATCAGCAGCGGGATGGAACGGAAGAGCTCGATGAAGCCGGTGGCCACCACGCGGATGGGCGCGTGGTCGGAGAGCCGGGCGACGGCGAGCAGGACGCCGAGGACGAGCGAGCCGACGGCCGCGAGACCGAACGCCTTCAGGGTGGCGACGAGGGCGTCGGCGATGTTCTGCCGGATGCCCGCGTAGTTGAAGATGTCCCACATCGCGGGGGCGAGGTGCCCCTTGTCGCTCAGTCGGACGATGCTCACGGCGACGAGCACGACGATGGCGACGGTGCCCAGGACGGCGTAGATCCGGTTACGGACGCGCGCCTTGGGGCCCGGGGTGTCGTAGAGAACGCTGGCACTCATCGGGCGACCTCCATGCGGCGCTCAAGGAGACGGAAGATCCCGCTGATGGTGAAGGTGACGACGAGATACGCGGCGGCCACCCAGACGAAGATCGGGCCGATGGCGTAGCCCTCCTCGCTCATCAGCGTCTGCCAGCCGAAGAGCTCAGTCACGCTGAAGGCACCCGCGATGGCCGAGTTCTTGGTGAGCGCGATGAAGATCGAGCTCAGCGGCGGCAGTACGGTCCGGGTGGCCTGCGGCAGCACGATCATCCGCAGCGTCTGGGAAAAGGTCATGCCCAGCGAGCGGGCGGCCTCCGCCTGACCCAGCGGCACGGTGCTGATGCCGGAGCGGACCGCCTCGCAGACGAAAGAGGAGGTGTAGAAGCCGAGCGCGAGCGAGCCGAGCACGAAGGGGCTCATGCCCGGGAAGAGGATCTCCGGGACGACGAAGAAGGAGACGAGGAAGAGCAGCGTCAGCGGGGTGTTGCGCAGCAGCGTCACCCAGGCGGTGCCGAAGAAGCGCAGCGGCGGGACGGGCGAGACCCGGAAGCCGGCGACGATGATGCCGAGGACCAGCGCGATGACCGAGCTGACGGCGGTGATCGACACGGTTCCTATGAAGCCGTCGCGGAACTCCGGGAAATGGTCGAGCAGTACGTTCATGAGGTCTCCGCGTCGGCGGCCAGCGGCCTACGGACAAGGCATACGGGCAAGGCAGGGGGCGAGGCGTGCGCGCAGGGGGAGCGGCGCCCCGTACTCCCGTACGGGGCGCTCGCGTTCACGCGGGCTGTCAGTAGCGGTTGACGGCCGGCGGCGCGACGTACGCGGAGCCGGACAGACCCAGAGTTGCCTCGTAGATCTTCTTGTACGTGCCGTCCTTGATGTTCTTCTCGAGGATGTCGTTGACCTTGTCGCGCAGGACCTTGTCGCCCTTGTTCATGCCGATGCCGTAGGGCTCCTCGGTGAACGGCTTGCCGACGACCTTGAGCTTGCCGGCGTTGGCGGCGGCGTAGCCCTTGAGGATCGAGTCGTCGGTGGTGACGGCGTCGACCTGCTTGGTGAGCAGCTGCTGCACGCAGTCGGAGTACTTGCCGAGCTCGACGGTCTGCGCGCCGTACTCGGGCTTCTTGATCTCCTGCAGCGGGGTGGAGCCCGTGATGGAGCAGACCTTCTTGCCCTTCAGGGACTGCGGACCGGTGATCGCGGTCTCGTCCTTGCGGACCAGGAGGTCGGCGCCGGCCTTGTAGTACGGACCCGCGAAGCCGACCTGCGCCTTGCGCTTGTCGTTGATCGTGTACGTGCCGACGTAGTAGTCGATCTGGCCGCGCGAGATCGTCCCTTCACGCGACTTGGAGTCGACGGTCATCCACTCGATCTTGTCCTCGGTGAAGCCCAGCTCCGCCGCGATCATCTTGGCGATCTCGACATCGAAGCCGGACCGCTCCTTGGTGGCCTGGTCCTCGAAGCCGAGGTAAGGCTGGTCGGCCTTGGAGCCGATGATCAGCTTGCCGCGCTCCTTCGCCTTCTTGAAGGTGGGCGAGTCCAGGTTCACATCGGTGGCGACGATGTACTTGGGGAGCTGGGGGGCGCTCGAGTCGCCGGGCTTCACGGCGGGCTTGTCGCCGGCCGAGCCCTCCTTGCCACCACAGGCGGTCGCGGTGAGCGCGAGCACGGCGACGGCCACGGCCGCGGACTTGCGGAGCTTCATGGTGAACATCCCTTGGTTCGTGGGTTGTTGGACGCAGGGTGAATCATGCGGGCTGACCGTCGTCAGTGGTGCAGGATTTTCGAAAGGAAGTCCTTGGCCCGGTCGCTGCGCGGGTTGCTGAAGAACTCGTCCGGCGTGGCCTGCTCGACGATCTTGCCGTCCGCCATGAACACCACACGGTTGGCCGCGGAGCGCGCGAAACCCATCTCATGGGTGACGACCACCATCGTCATTCCGTCGCGCGCCAGCTGCTGCATGACCTCGAGGACCTCGTTGATCATCTCCGGGTCGAGAGCCGACGTCGGCTCGTCGAACAGCATGACCTTCGGGTCCATCGCCAACGCCCGTGCGATCGCCACGCGTTGCTGCTGACCGCCGGAGAGCTGCGCCGGGTACTTGTCCGCCTGAGTGCCGACACCCACCCGGTCGAGCAGCGCGCGGGCCTTGGTCTCTGCGGCCTTCTTCTCGGTCTTGCGGACCTTGACCTGCCCCAGCATCACGTTCTCGAGCACGGTCTTGTGCGCGAAAAGGTTGAACGACTGGAAGACCATGCCGACGTCGGCGCGCAGCCGGGCCAGCTCCTTGCCCTCCTGGGGCAGCGGCCGGTTGTCGATGGTGATGGTGCCGGAGTCGATCGTCTCCAGGCGGTTGATGGTGCGGCACAGCGTGGACTTACCGGACCCGGAGGGTCCGATGACGACCACGACCTCGCCACGGGCGATGGTCAGGTCGATGTCCTGGAGCACATGCAACGCGCCGAAGTGCTTGTTCACGTCGGACAGCACGACCAGGTCGCCCGCAGCCGCAACGGCGTCTTCCGAGCCCTTGGTCACTGACACTCCGCTCATCGGCTTCTTGCTCCGTCCTCCTCGGTTGGGGAGGACACTAAGCACGTGGTGCGACGAGCGTCATTACATCTGAGCGGAAATTGAGGATAACGATACGGCCTCAACCGGACACACTGCGTGAACGGGACGGCCGGTGGCGTACCGGGTGGATAACAGAAACCCCGGCGTAACAGAGGGACACTTGACTGTGACGCCGATGATCGGCGTTCATGCCCTGGTACACAGATAGCCATCACACGCTCACGAAGCCACCGGAGGGGGGCCATGAGACTCCTGCTCGTCGAGGACGACGACCATGTCGCCGCGGCCCTGTCCGCCGTACTGGCGAAGCACGGGTTCACGGTCACTCACGCCCGTAACGGCGAGGAGGCGCTGCAGGCGGTCCTGCCCGCCGCGCACGGGGAGCGCCCCTCCTACGGCGTGATCCTGCTCGACCTCGGCCTGCCCGACCAGGACGGGTACCAGGTCTGCGGCCGGATCCGTAAGCTCACCACCACACCCGTGATCATGGTGACCGCCCGGGCCGACGTGCGCTCCCGCATACACGGACTCAATCTCGGAGCCGACGACTACGTCGTCAAGCCGTACGACACCGGGGAGCTGCTCGCCCGGATCCATGCCGTCAGCCGGCGCACGGCCGGGGGCGAGGAGTCCGGCGCGGCAGGCGAGGAAGCCGCGCTGCGGCTCGGCTCCGTCGTCATCGAGCTGCCCACCCGCCGTGTCAGTGTCGACGGCAACGCCGTGCAGCTCACCCGCAAGGAGTTCGACCTGCTCGCGCTGCTCGCCCAGCGGCCCGGCGTGGTCTTCCGGCGGGAGCAGATCATCAGCGAGGTCTGGCGCACGAGTTGGGAGGGGACCGGCCGCACGCTCGAGGTGCATGTCGCCTCGCTGCGCTCCAAGCTGGCGATGCCCGCCCTGATCGAGACCGTGCGCGGCGTCGGCTACCGCCTGGTCGCCCCGGACGCGTAGCCGCCAGGGCCTCCACGTGCGCACGCGCCTCCTCCCGCTCCTCCTCGTCCTGATGGCCGGGGTGCTGCTCGCCCTCGGCTTCCCGCTCGCCGCCAGCCTGGCCGCGGCCGAGCAGCAGCGCGTGGTCGTCGACCGGCTCGACGACGCCGCGCGGTTCGCCGCGCTCGCCCAGTTCGTCGGCGAGTCCGATCCCGGGCTCGACGAGCGCCGCACGACGCTCCGCGGCGAACTCGCCAGCTACCACGACGTGTACGGCATCCGCACCGGCATCTTCTACCGCGACCGCCAGGCCATGGCCGCCGCGCCCGAGGACTGGACCGTCCCGTACGAGGGTGAGGGCCGCCGGGCCTTCCAGGAGGCGCTGCTCGGCCGGCGCAGCCACGACCCGCCCCAGGTCTGGCCCTGGCAGCCTAACGCCCGCCTCATCATCGCCTCGCCCGTCGTACGGGACGGTGACGTGGTCGCCGTCGTGGTCACCGACTCGCCCACCGGGCAGCTCCGTTCGCGCATCCTGCACGGCTGGCTCATCATCGCGGCGGGGGAGTCGGCGGCGATGCTGCTGGCCGTCGGCGCCGCGTTCCGGCTCACCGGCTGGGTGCTGCGGCCCGTGCGCGTGCTGGACGCCGTCACCCACGACATCGCCACCGGCCGGATGAAGTCGCGGGTGGCCGCGGCCGGCGGGCCGCCCGAACTGCGTCGCTTGGCCCGTTCGTTCAACGAGATGGCCGACAACGTCGAGGACGTCCTGGAACAGCAGCGCGCGTTCGTCGCCGACGCCTCCCACCAACTGCGCAACCCGCTCTCCGCGCTGCTGCTGCGCATCGAGCTGCTCGCCCTCGAACTGCCCGAGGGGAACGAGGAGATCGCCTCCGTCCGTACGGAGGGCAAGCGGCTCGCGCAGGTTCTCGACGACCTGCTCGACCTGGCGCTCGCCGAGCACGCCGCCGCGGATCTGCGGCTCACCGACATCGGCGCGCTGGCGGACGAGCGGATGGCCGCCTGGCGCCCGCTCGCCGAGGAGAAGGGCGTGCGGCTGAGCGGGGAGCGGCGGGCGGTGACGGCGTGGGCCGACCCGGTGGCGCTCTCCAGCGCGCTGGACGCGGTGATCGACAACGCGCTGAAGTTCACGCCGACGGGCGAGGAGGTGACGGTCACCGTGGCGGCCGGGGGCGACACCTGCACGATCGTGGTGGCGGACCACGGGCCAGGGCTGACGAGCGAGGAGCTCGAACGGGTCGGCGACCGCTTCTGGCGCAGCAATCGCCACCAGAACATCAAAGGATCGGGCCTGGGCCTGTCCATCTCCCGGGTCCTGCTGACGGCGGGGGGCGGCTCGATCACGTACGCGCCGAACGAGCCGCACGGGCTGAGGGTGACGGTCACGGTGCCGAGGACGCGGCCGCAGGGGCGGTGAGGGGGCTGGGCTGATGCCTGGCCTGTCGGCCAAGGCTGGTGCGGCTGCGGCTAGGGCTGCGATTACGGCTTCACGGAGCGGTAGTAGCGCCGGGCGCCCTCGTGCAGGGTCAGGGGCTCCGTGTAGATGGCGGTCCGCAGGTCCACCAGCTGGGCAGGGTGCACCTGACTGCCGATCCGGTCACGGCTTCTGATCACGGTGCGGGTGAAACCCTCGACGAGCGACGGATCCGCCGCGTCGGTCGTCACCAGAAGGTTGGCCACGGCCAGCGTCTCCACCCGCTGTCCGTCCTGCGCGCGGGTGTAGGCGTCCGCCGGGATGACGGCGGAGCGGTAGTGGCGGTTCGACTCGCCGACGTCGTGGAGGTTGTCGATCAGCGTCGCGTCCAGCGGAACGAGTCGTACCGGGAAGCGCTCGGACAGCGTCTGGACGGCTTTGGTGGGCAGACCGCCCGACCAGAAGAACGCGTCCAGCTGCCCCCGCTCCAGAAGGTCCGGCATGGTGTCGATGCCGGCCGAGACCGGCTCGATCTCGACATCGGGCGTGAGGCCGCCCGCCGCCAGGACCCGGTCCGCGATGAGCCGCACCCCGGAACCATCCTGGCCGACCCCGACCCGCAGCCCGCGCAGATCGGCCACCGACCGCACGGGCGAGTCCTTGCGGACGACGAGCTGCACGTAGTCGTCGTAGAGGCGGGCGCACCCGCGCAACTGCTCGAACCCCGGCTTGCGGTCCCGCTGGTACTGGGCCACGGCGTCGGACGTCGCGATGGTGAAGTCCGCCTCGCCGGAGGCGAGCCGCGCGAGGTTCTGCTGGGAGCCCTCGCTGTTCCGGAGCGTTATCGACACGTCCGGCAGATCGCGGGCGAGGGCCTGCTGCAACAGCTCGCCGTACTGCTGGTAGACGCCGGTGGGGACACCCGTACTGAACGTGACCCGGCCGCTCGGCGCCGGTGTACCGAACGGAACGAGCCACCACACGAGCAACCCGCACACCACCAGCAACGCCGCCGACACCTGGAGCAGGCGACGGCGGGCGGCACGGGAGAGCGAGGCGAGCATGGCGCGATCCTGCCAGCTCCCTCCCCACCCTGGCCAGGCCGATCACCCGGTTCCCGGGCCACGCGCGCGTGGCCCGGCGGGCGGACCGATTCGTCAGGAGCCGGTCGTGGTGAGAACGCGGGTCACAGCTCCGCCGCCTGGCTCCTCAGCCATCCGAGCAGGGCGGCGACCCGGTCGTCCTGTTCCGGCGGCTGAGGGCTGAGCAGGTGATAACCCGTGCCGTCCGCCATCAGCCCGAAAGGCGCCACCAGCTGTCCGCGCATGAGGTCGTCGTGGACGAGCGCGTACGGACCGATGGCGACACCGATCCCGGCGACGGCCGCCTGCAGTGCCAGGTAGAAGTGCTCGAAGGTCTGCTCCCCGGTGGCCTCGACCCGGTGACGCGTGAGTCGCTGCCAGTCGTTCCAGGCCCGTGGCCGGGTCTTCGTGTGCAGAATCGTCACGCCGACGACGCCGCCCTTGCCCGTCACCCGATCCGCCATGTCCGGACTGCAGACCGGCCCGATCCGTTCCAGGAAGAGCGGAGAGCGGCTCACGCCCTCCGGGACGGGAAAGTCGTCGCGGCGCAACGCGACGTCGACGGGGTCCCGGTCGAAGGAGACGGGACCGCCTCCCGCCGACAGGTGCACGTCGAGGCCGGGCACCCGGTCGGCGAGGTCCGGCAGGCGAGGGATGAGCCAGCGCATCAGCAGAGTGGGCTCGCAGGAGAGTGCGAGCGGACCGCCGCGCTCCCGGCGCGAGACCTCCCGGGCCGCGGCGTCCACCTGGTCGAGCGCGTCGCGGACGGCGGCCGCCAGGCGGCGGGCCTGCGGCGTCGGTCGAAGGGACCGCGTCCCCCGCTCGAAGAGCGTGATGCCCAGGGATTTCTCCAGGTTCTGGATCTGACGGCTGACCGCACCGTGGGTGACATGGAGCTCCTGGGCGGCCCGGGTCATGCTCGCGTGCCGCACGGTCGCCTCGAAGGGCAGCAGCGAATTCAGCGGAGGAAGATCAGGCCAGCGCATGTGTGCAATTTACTCACAGTTCCAGTGAGAAGGAATCGCTTGTCCAGCCGCTTTCCGAACGCCAGTGTTGATGTCGTCACCGGTCGGCGATCCGAGGAGGACGCAGCATGAACGTGGGGCCCCAGGCCGATCCCGTCGCGAGCATCGCGGTCCTCGCGGACGACCTCACCAGCGCGGGCGACGGCGCGGCACCCTTTCGCCGAGCCGGACACCGGGCGAAGGTGCTGCTCTCGCCCGACTCCGGGGCGGCGTTCGGCACGGCCGCGCCCGCGCTCGCGGGTGTCGTCGCCGTGGACCTCGGCAGCCGACTGCTGGACGAGCCCACGGCCGTGATCACGACCGCGCGGGCCGCCGGCGCGTTCGCGGCGGCGGACCTGCTGGTCAAGACGGTCGACTCGACGCTCCGGGGCCACGTGGCGGCCGAGGTCCGCGCCGCCCACGCCGCCTCGGGCCGACCGGCCGTCGTCGTCGCGCCCGCGTTCCCGGCCGAGGGCCGGACCACGGTCCAGGGTGTGCAGTACGTACACGGCGTACCGGTGCACGAGACGGCGTTCGCCCGGGACCCGGCCCACCCCGTGCGCTGCTCGGACCTCGCGCGGCTGCTGCCGGAGGCGGATCACCTGGAACCGGACCGGTTCGGAAAGCTGCCCGAACTGATCGAGCGGGGAGGCACCTTCGTGTGCTCGGCGGCCACGGACGCCGATCTCGACCATCTCGTCCTCTCGGTGCCTCAAACGGGCGATGTGCTCTGGGTCGGCTCCCCAGGGCTCGCCGCGGCGCTGGCGCGCCTCCACTCCCGCACGCCGGCGGCCGCGCTCCCCGGACTTCCGGGAGCGCGACGCCCGTTGGTGGTCGCCGGTAGCGCGAACCCGGCCACCCGGCGCCAGCTGAACCGACTACGGGAGAGGGTGGACGTGGCCGCGGCCGCCGTAGACGGCGACGCCGCCGCGGCCGTCCACGCCCTGCGGAGTGCCTCCGCGCCCGTGCTCGTCGTCCACACCCCCGACGGCCGCCGCACGGCCGCCTCTGACTCACTCACGGCCGATCTGGCCCACGCGGTGCGCGCGCTGGTGACGGGCGGACCGGTCGATGGACTCGTCCTCACCGGCGGAGAGACCGCCGTGGCTGTCCTCGAGGCTCTCCGCTCCGAAGGCATCGACCTGATCGACGAGCCCGAGCCCGGGGTCGCTCGCGGCATCCTGCTCGGACCGTCCCGCGTGCCCGTTCTGATCAAAGCAGGCGGCTTCGGCGACGAAGGAACCCTCGACCGGCTGTGCCGCCTCCTCATGGACGGAGGGTCTGCCGCATGAAGCCGCCGATCACTACCTCTTCAGCCGCCACGCCCCCCATCGCCGTCACCATGGGCGACCCGAGCGGCATCGGGCCCGAGATCACCGTCAAGGCGTACGCCGACCCGCGCCGCCGCCCTCCGATCGTCGTCATCGGCGACCCGGACGTCCTCGCCAGGGCCTGCCGCATCACGGGCACCGAGCTGACCGTCCGGCCGGTCGACTCCGTCGCGGAGGCGGCACACAGCGCCGGCGTCATGGACGTCCTGACCGAGGGCACGCTGCCCGAGGACCTCCCGCTGGGCGTGGTGGACGCCCGCGCCGGAGCGGCGTCCTTCCACTACGTACGCCGTGGCGTCGAGCTCGCCCTCAGCGGCGAGATCCGGGCCCTCACCACCGCACCGATCAACAAGGAGGCCCTCAGACTGGCGGGCCTGCCCTACCCGGGGCACACCGAAATCCTCGCCGAGCTCTCGGGCACGAGCGACTACGCCATGATGATGGCCAATGACGAGCTACGGATCGTCCTGGTCACCGTCCACCAGTCACTGCGTACGGCACTCGACGCGCTCACCACCACTCGCGAGCTGGAGATCATCCGGCTGACACACCGTACGCTCCGGGCCGGCGGTCGAACGGGCCTCCGCCCCCGCATCGCCGTCGCCGCCCTCAACCCCCACGCGGGGGAGAACGGGCTCTTCGGACGCGAGGACCTCGACATCATCGAACCGGCCGTCCGAGCCGCCCAGCGGGAAGGCATCGACGCCAGCGGCCCCTGGCCCGCCGACACCGTCTTCATGCGCGCCCGCGCAGGGGAGTTCGACGCCGTCGTGGCGCAGTACCACGACCAGGGGCTCATACCCGTCAAGTACCTGGGCCTGGAACACGGCGTCAACATCACCATCGGTCTGCCCTTCGTCCGGACCAGCGTCGACCACGGCACGGCCTTCGACCTCGCTGGCCAGGGCACCGCCGACCACACCAGCCTGCTCACCGCTCTGCACCAGGCCGACGACCTCGCGGGCGACGGATCCGGCGCCGCCCCGGCAGGGAGCCCGGCCGGCACCGCCGTCGCCGCCGGCCTCCGTCCCGCGCCGACCGACGTATGACCGGCACCCCTCCCGCACAGCCCGCCCGCGTTCGCCCCGAACCGACCCCCGAGGAACCCCGCCGTGGACTTCATCTTCATGCTCACCCGTGACGACCGGACCGTCACCGACTGCCTCGACGTCCTCGACGCCGTCCGGAACCTCGGCATCGGCGACATCAGCCACATCGGCTTCAAGGACGTCGGCGTCCGGCCCGCCACGCTCGCCCGCCTCCACCGGGCGATCAAGGACATGGGCGCCACCAGCTACCTCGAGGTCGTCAGCACCACCCGCGAGCAGGCCCTCGCCTCGGTGCGGTCCGCGATCGACCTGGGAGTCGACCGGCTCATGGGCGGTACCTGGATCGACGAGACACTGGCTCTCCTCACCGGCACCGGCATCGAGTACCTGCCCTTCGCGGGCGAGCCGCTCGGCCATCCCACACGTCTGGCCGGTGATCCGACGCGCATCGCCGAGGACTGCCGGCGGGCCGAGGCGGCGGGCTGCGCGGGCGTGGACCTCCTCGCCTATCGGGCCACGGACGCCGATCCGCTCGCCCTGGTCCGGGCCGCCCGGGCCGCCACCACGGGCAGGCTGGTGATCGCCGGCAGCATCACCACCGCCGACCAGATACAAGCCCTCGCGGACGCCGGAGCCGACGCCTTCACCATCGGCTCCGCCGCCTTCAGCGGCTCACTCCGCCCCGACGCGGGAACGCTCGGCGCCCAGCTCGCCGCCATCGTCGAAACCACCGCCACGACTGCGGGCTGACGGGACGCGGCGGCTCCGGACAGGGCAATGCCTGGCACCGCATACCCTTGTTCCATGACCAGCAGCGACCGGAGCCAGACAGTGGACGTCCAGCGAACCTACGAAGTGCGCACCTACGGGTGCCAGATGAACGTCCACGACTCCGAGCGGCTCTCCGGTCTGCTGGAGGACGCCGGGTACGTCCGGGCCCCTGAGGGCTCCGACGGTGACGCCGACGTCGTCGTCTTCAACACCTGCGCGGTCCGCGAGAACGCCGACAACAAGCTGTACGGCAACCTCGGCCGGCTCGCCCCCAGGAAGACCACGCGCCCGGGCATGCAGATCGCCGTCGGCGGCTGTCTCGCCCAGAAGGACCGCGAGACCATCGTCAAGAAGGCCCCCTGGGTCGACGTCGTCTTCGGCACGCACAACATCGGCAAGCTGCCGGTCCTCCTGGAGCGCGCCCGCGTCCAGGAAGAGGCCCAGATCGAGATCGCCGAGTCGCTGGAGGCCTTCCCCTCCACGCTGCCGACCCGCCGCGAGTCCGCCTACGCCGCCTGGGTCTCGATCTCCGTCGGCTGCAACAACACCTGCACCTTCTGCATCGTGCCGGCGCTGCGCGGCAAGGAGGAGGACCGCCGCCCCGGTGACATCCTCGCCGAGGTGGAGGCGCTGGTCGCCGAGGGCGTCTCGGAGATCACCCTGCTCGGCCAGAACGTCAACGCGTACGGCTCCGACCTGGGCGACCGCGAGGCCTTCTCGAAGCTGCTGCGCGCCTGCGGCGAGATCGAGGGCCTGGAGCGGGTCCGCTTCACCTCGCCGCACCCTCGCGACTTCACCGACGACGTCATCGCGGCGATGGCCGAGACGCCGAACGTGATGCCGCAGCTCCACATGCCGCTGCAGTCCGGCTCGGACACCGTCCTGAGGGCGATGCGCCGCTCGTACCGCCAGGAGCGCTTCCTCGGCATCATCGAGAAGGTGCGCGCGGCCATCCCGCACGCCGCCATCTCCACCGACATCATCGTGGGCTTCCCCGGCGAGACCGAGGAGGACTTCGAGCAGACGATGCACACGGTCCGTGAGGCACGCTTCGCCAACGCCTTCACCTTCCAGTACTCCAAGCGGCCCGGGACCCCCGCGGCCGAGATGGATGGGCAGATCCCCAAGGAGGTCGTGCAGGCGCGGTACGAGCGTCTCGTCGCCCTCCAGGAGGAGATCTCCTGGGAGGAGAACAAGAAGCAGGTGGGCAGGACGCTGGAGGTCATGGTCGCCGAGGGCGAGGGCCGCAAGGACGGCACCACGCACCGCCTCTCCGGCCGCGCCCCCGACAACCGGCTGGTCCACTTCACCAAGCCGGAGGAGGAGGTCCGCCCCGGCGATGTGGTGACTGTCGAGATCACCTACGCCGCCCCGCACCACCTGCTCGCCGAGGGACCGACGACGTCGGTACGCCGTACCCGCGCCGGCGACGCCTGGGAGAAGCGCACCGCCGCGCCCGCCACCAAGCCGGCGGGCGTCCTCCTCGGCCTGCCGAAGATCGGCGTGCCGGAGCCGCTGCCCGCAGCCTCGGCGCCGGCCTGCGGAAGCCACTGACACCAGCGGGAGCGCCCGGGACCCAGCAGTGGCGCCCGGTCCGGCGGCAGCCTGGGGCCGCCTGCGGTAGCCGCCGACACCTGCCGTGGCCCCGGGACGCCGCGAGCCGCCGGGCCCCGAGTAGCCCCCGGTCACCTGCGGTAGCGCCCGGCCCCGCGGAGCCCCGGGCCACCTGCGGTAGCCGCCGACACCTGCCGTGACCCCGGGACGCCGCGAGCCGCCGGGCCCCGAGTAGCCCCCGGTCACCTGCGATAGCGCCCGGTCCGGCGGCAGCCCGGGGCCGCCCGCGGTAGCGCCCGGTCCGGCGGCAGCCCGGGAGACCTGCGGCGGCCGCCGGACATCTGCGATAGCCCCCGAACGTCGCTGTAGCCCCGGGACTCCAGTGGTGGCGCCCGGCATCGCGGCAGCCGCGGGCGTCTTCGGTGGCCGCGGCCTTGCGGTGGCCCTCGGGCCCTTGCAGTAGCGCTCGGCCCCCGGCAAGCCTCGGCGGAGCGGCGGCTGTCCACCGGGCCACGCCGGTGCCCTTCCGTGCTCCATGGCCGGGAGCGGAGGGTGTCGCAGTAGGCTGCGGATCATGCTTGTCGCCGCAGCTGTGTGTCCCTGTCCTCCCCTGCTCGTGCCCGAGGTGGCGGCCGGGGCCGCCGGTGAGCTCGACCGAGCCCGCACGGCCTGTTCCGACGCCCTCGCGCTGCTCGCCGCCTCCCGGCCCGACCGGCTCTACGTCGTCGGTCCGGCGGACGAGACCGCGGGCGGACAGTTCGCCGCCGGTTCGATGGGCGGCTTCGCCGGCTTCGGCGTCGACCTGTCCGTACGGCTCGGCGACGGGCCGGCCGGAGAGCGGCCGCTGCCCGCCTCCCTCGCCGTCGCAGCCTGGCTCCTCGAGCGCACCGACTGGGCCGGCGCGCCGGTCGTGGGGCTCGGCGTCGGAGAGTCGCTGGACACCGCGAGGTGTGTCTCCACCGGACGGGAACTGGCCGCCGCGGCGGATCGTGTCGCGCTCCTTGTGATGGGCGACGGCAGCGCATGCCGGACGCTCAAGGCCCCGGGCTACCTGGACGAGCGCGCCGCCGCCTTCGACGCGGAGGCAGCCCGTGCGCTGGGCGCCGCCGACCTGGACGCCCTCCTCGCGCTGGACCCGAACCTCGCGTCCGAGCTGAAGGCGGCCGGCCGGGCCCCCTGGCAGGTCCTCGCGGGCGCCGCCGAGGGCGCGGGCCTCGAGGGCAGGCTGCTGTACGAGGACGCGCCGTACGGCGTCGGCTACTTCGTGGCCGCATGGTCGTAGCGCGCTTCCCGGAACGCGAACGACGAACAGCGAACGACTAACGGCGAACGCGAACGGCGGACGGCCGCGGAGCAGAGCGCTCTGCGGCCGTCCGCCGTGCGGAGGGGCTGTCGGGTGACGCCGGGCGTCAGCCGGCCGGCGGCGGCGGCGTCGGGCCTTCGCCCTTGGGGCCGTCGTCCTTGTGGGCGATCCGGTCAAGCGCGTCCTTGGCCTTGCCGGTGCCGGACTCGATCTTGGCGCTGTACTTGCCCTTGGTCTTCTCGTCGACCAGCCTCGCGGCCTTCTCCAGGCCGTGGTCGATCTTCTGCTCGTGCTGCTGCGCGAGATCCGAGACCTTCTCCTTGGCAGGGGCGAGCTTGGCCTTCAGTGAATCCAGGAGACCCATGGGTCACCATCCCTCCGGTGAGTCCGTATTGCCGTGCTCTGTCGCCAGGAGCTACTTCCGGGCGCCTTCACCGGCCTCGTTGTCCGCGGCCGCCTCGGCCGACTGCTGCTTCGGGATCTCGACCGCCTCGACCGCCTCGACCGCGGACTCGACCACCTCGACACCCTCGGGCGTCTCCGCGCTCCCGCCGACCCCGGCGGCACCTTCCGCGCCTTCGGGCTCGGAGTCCCCGGCCTGGCGAGAAGCGGCCTCGGTCTCCTCCGCCGACTCCGTCAGAGCGACGGCCTGGGCCTCCTCCGTCGACGCCTCGGCAGCTTCCTTACCCTTGCGGCGAAAAATTGCAAAAACGCCCATTACCACTCCATAGCGTACTCGTGTGGGAGAAGTCCCGCGGCGCCCGGGGCGCCCCATTGCGCCACCCGGCGCAGCCGATACGGAAACCGGCGGTCGGAACCTCGCAACTGGCAACGAACCCGGTTGCGGCCCGTCACGTCGCTCGTTCGGGGACCCGCCAGGAGGTTTGCGAGACTGGGGCGGTGAGAAGTGCAGCTCCCGCCCCGCGGGTCATCGCCGTCGTCGGTCCCACAGCGGCCGGAAAGTCCGATCTGGGTGTATTCCTGGCCCAGCAGCTCGGCGGCGAGGTCGTCAACGCCGACTCGATGCAGCTCTACCGAGGGATGGATATCGGTACCGCCAAGCTGACGCTCGAGGAGCGCGGCGGCATCCCCCACCACCTCCTCGACATCTGGGACGTGACGGAGGCCGCCAGCGTCGCCGAGTACCAGCGCCTCGCGCGCGCCGAGATCGACCGGCTGCTCGCCGCGGGCCGGACGCCCGTCCTGGTCGGCGGCTCCGGCCTGTACGTACGCGGCGCCATCGACGCCCTCGAGTTCCCGGGCACCGACCCGGCCGTACGGGCTCGCCTGGAGGCGGAGCTGGAGGAGCGGGGCTCCGGCGCGCTGCACCTCCGCCTCGCCGCGGCCGACCCCGAGGCCGCGCGCGCGATCCTGCCGAGCAACGGCCGCCGCATCGTCCGGGCCCTCGAAGTCATCGAGATCACCGGCAAGCCCTTCACGGCCAACCTGCCCGGGCCGGACTCCGTCTACGACACCGTGCAGATCGGCGTGGACGTGGAGCGCCCCGAGCTCGACGAACGGATCACCGCGCGCGTGGACCGGATGTGGGAGGCCGGGCTCGTGGCGGAGGTGCGCACGCTGGAGGCGCAGGGGTTGCGGGAGGGGCGCACGGCCGCCCGCGCGCTCGGCTATCAGCAGGTACTCGCGGCGCTCGCGGGGGAGTGCACCGAGGACGAGGCGCGCGCCGAGACTGTACGCGCCACCAAGCGCTTCGCGCGCCGCCAGGACTCGTGGTTCCGGCGCGACCCGCGGGTTCACTGGCTCAGCGGAGCGGCGGAACACCGCGGGGAACTCCCTGGTGAGGCGCTGGCGTTGGTCGAACGAGCGGTTACAGCCTGATCACGTGATGGCATCGGGACGCCACGCCCGTCATTCCAGCGGTCCTTGGCGTGCCATCATCGAGCATCGATCGACGCAGTGGAGTCCGAGTGGGAGGGCGCGTGGCGATGGAGGCCGGCCCTCGCAACAGAGAACAGCAGGACGCGGTCCGCGGCGAAGCCGCGGCTGAGACGCCCGGATTGAGCCCGGACGGTCCGGACGACGCCGAAGGCACGTCCGTCGAGATCGACGCCGACGAGGTCGAGGTCGAGCTGCGGCCGCAGCGCCGGCTGCGGATCTGGCAGCTCGCGCCCATCGTGGGACTCGCCGCCGTCGGCTCGCTGATGTTCGCCTTCCCCCTCGCCTTCGGTTCCGGCGAGGGCGGCGCCGTCGTCGCCATGCTGGGCCTGCTGATCAGCTCCTGCGCGGCCGGCTGGGGCATGATGGCCGCCCGCAAGGTGGGTCACACCTGGCCGGGCCTCCCGGCCCGCGGCTCCGGTGAGCGGCCGAACTGGCGCGTGATCGCCCTGTACGTGTTCTTCAGCGCGCTCCTCGTCGTCCTGGCCGTCTGGCGCGTGGCCCGCCTCCGCTGACCCCGGCCGCTCATGGCGCTCCGGACGCGCCCGGCACGCCACCCGCGCCGTGGGCCGTCGAGGGCCCTGTCCGACCCGACCCGTACAGTTGATCCCGTGACCACCACGCAGATCTCGCCGCTCGCATTCCTCAAGGGCCACGGGACCGAGAACGACTTCGTGATCGTCCCCGACGCCGACAACGCCGTCGCCCTCTCCCCCGCGGCCGTCGCACGCCTGTGCGACCGGCGGGCCGGAATCGGCGGCGACGGTCTGCTGCACGTGGTCCGCAGCGCCGCCCACCCCGAGGCCCGGGACATGGCCGACGAGGCGGAGTGGTTCATGGACTACCGCAACGCGGACGGCTCGGTCGCCGAGATGTGCGGCAACGGAGTCCGCGTCTTCGCCCGCTACCTCCAGCACGCCGGACACGTCACCGCCGGTGAGGTCGCCGTCGCCACCCGCGGCGGGGTCAAGCGGGTCCACCTCGACAAGGACGGCTCCGTCACCGTCTCCATGGGCCGCGCAGTGCTCCCCGAGGACGGCGTCACCGTCACCGTGGAGGGCCGGAGCTGGCCCGCCCGCAACGTGAACATGGGCAACCCGCACGCCGTCGCCTTCGTCGAGAGCCTCGACCACGCGGGGAACCTCTTCACCGAGCCGCCGTACAGCCCCGCCGAGGTGTACCCCGACGGCGTCAACATCGAGTTCGTCGCCGACCGCGGCCCCCGCCACGTCGCCATGCGTGTACACGAGCGAGGTGCCGCGGAGACTCGCTCCTGCGGCACGGGCGCGTGTGCCGTCGCCGTGGCCACCGCGCGCCGGGACGGCGCCGATCCCGCGGTGATCGGCACCCCCGTCACGTACACCGTCGACGTCCTCGGCGGCACGCTGATCATCACCGAGCACCCCGACGGCGAGATCGAGATGACCGGCCCGGCCGTGATCGTCGCCGAGGGCACGATCGAGCCCTCCTGGCTCGCCGACGGAGAAACCGAAACAGTCAACGACTGATCGTTCGCTCGAATGGGTGATCCGGTTCACGCTGGGCGAGAGCGGCACTGCGCTCCGTGGTGGGGTCGGTAGCATCAAGCACCGGCCCGGCGGGCATGCCTTGCCCGCCCCCGCCGGTCGACGCCGCCGGAGGTGCCCATGAGTGCAGAGGCCACCAATCCTGTGAGCGCAGCGGAGGCCGACGGCCCCGACGCTCCCAGCCGCAGGCGCGCCCGTCCGAGGATCGACCTCCGTCGGCTGGGCCGTGCCGCTCTCCTCGGTCCCGCCACCAGGGACCGGTTGCCCGACGCCATCGGGCATGTCGCCGAGGCACACCGCGCCCACCACCCCGACGCCGACCTCGCCGTGCTGCGCCGGGCGTACGTCCTCGCCGAGTTCTCGCACCGCGGACAGTTCCGCAAGAGCGGCGAGCCGTACATCACCCACCCGCTCGCGGTCACCCTCATCCTCGCCGAACTCGGTGCCGAGACCACGACCTTGACCGCCTCGCTCCTCCACGACACCGTCGAGGACACGGAGGTGACGCTTGACCAGGTGCGCGAGCAGTTCGGTGACGAGGTCGCCTATCTCGTCGACGGCGTGACCAAGTTGGAGAAGGTCGACTACGGCGCCGCCGCCGAACCCGAGACCTTCCGCAAGATGCTCGTCGCCACCGGCAACGACGTCCGGGTCATGTCGATCAAACTCGCCGACCGGCTCCACAACATGCGCACCCTCGGCGTGATGCGGCCCGAGAAACAGGTCCGGATCGCCAAGGTCACCCGGGACGTCCTCATCCCGCTCGCCGAACGGCTCGGCGTCCAGGCACTCAAGACCGAACTGGAGGATCTCGTCTTCGCGATCCTCCACCCCGAGGAGTACGAGGACACCCGCGCGCTCATCGCCGAGAACACCGGCGCGGGCGACGCGCTCGCCGTCATCGCCGACAGCGTCACGGCCGTGCTGCGCGACGCCGGTATCGCCGCCGAAGTCCTGGTCCGGCCCCGGCACTTCGTCTCCGTCCACCGTGTCCGCCTCAAGCGCGGCGACCTGCGGGGCAGCGACTTCGGACGGCTCCTCGTCCTCGTGAGCGAGGACGCCGACTGTTACGCCGTCCTCGGCGAACTCCACACGTGTTTCACCCCGGTGATCTCCGAGTTCAAGGACTTCATCGCCGCACCCAAGTTCAACCTGTACCAGTCGCTGCACACCGCCGTCGCCGCCCCGGACGGGGCCGTCGCCGAAGTCCTCATCCGTACGCACCAGATGCACAAGGTCGCCGAGGCCGGCGTCGTCGCGCTCGGCAACCCGTACACCCCTCCGACGGGCGGCGACGGCACCGAACCGGTCGAGGACGGGGAGCGCGCCGACCCCACCCGCCCCGGCTGGCTCTCCCGGCTCCTCGACTGGCAGCAGGCCACCCCCGACCCCGACACCTTCTGGACCTCGCTCCGCGCGGACCTCGCGGAGGACCAGGAGATCACCGTCTTCCGCGCCGACGGCGGAACTCTCGGCCTGCCCGCCGGAGCGAGCTGCGTCGACGCCGCCTACGCGCAGCACGGGGACGCCGCCCACGGCTGCCTCGGCGCCCGCGTCAACGGCCGACTGGCGACGCTCAGTACGGTGCTGAACGACGGTGACACGGTGCAGCTGCTGCTCGCCGCGGACACCGCGTCGGGGCCGTCCCCCGCGTGGCTGGACCACGCCCGCACCCCCGCCGCGCGCATCGCGATCACCGCATGGCTCCAGGCGCACCCGGAAGCCGCGAGAACACCGGCGGCCGACCCCCGGCCGCCGCTCTCCTTCACCGCCGACCGGCGGTCGGGCGCCAAGCTCCATGCCGACCTGCCGGACGCCCCGTCCGCCGCCGTGCGGCCGGCCGGCTGCTGCACCCCCGTACCCCCCGACGAGATCACCGGCTTCCAGGTGCGCGGCGGATCGGTCACCGTCCACCGCACCGGATGCGCCGCCGTCGACACGATGAGACGGCTCGGGCGCACACCCGTCACGGTCCACTGGGGCGACACCGCCGAGTGCCGCGTCACGCTCGTCGCCGAGTCCTTCGGCCGCCCCCGCCTCCTCGCCGACCTCACCGAGGCAATCGCCACCGCGGGCGTCGCGGTCGTCTCGGCGACGGTCGAGCCGCCCAGCGAGCAGCGAGTCCGGCACACGTACACCCTGCAACTCCCGGACGCCGCCGGGCTGCCCGCCCTGATGCGCGCCATGCGGGACGTGCCAGGGGTGTACGACGTGAGCCGCGCCCGGCACCCCGCCTCGCACGACGAGTGACGTCGGGGCCGCGGTGGCGTCAGGGCGCCGGTGGCGTCAGGGCGCCGGTGGCATCGAGGCGCCACATGCGTGCGGGTGACGCCATCGCCAGGGTGACCCCTTCGAGTGGCGGGCGAGCGCGCCGCCCGGGGGAGGGGCGCGGGCCCTGGTAGCCGTAGCCCATGCCGATCACACCCCGTCATCCCTCCCCACGCGCGCGGTGGCTGCGTTCCGCCGTCCTGGTCGCCGCCTCGGCCGGCCTCGTCGCGGCCTCCCTCCCCGCGCCCGCGCCGCTCGGCATCGGAGACCCGCTCTTCCCCCACCTCGGCAACCCGGGATACGACGTCCTCTCGTACGACATCGACCTCACCTACCGGGGCAAGAACACCGAGCCACTCGCGGCGGTGACCCGCATCGAGGCACTCGCCACCGCCGACCTGGAGCGGATCAACCTCGACTTCACGCACGGCCAGGTCGCCTCCGTCACCGTCGACGGCGAACCGGCCGAGTTCGTGACCAGCGGCGAGGACCTGGTGATCACACCGGTCCAGCCGACGGAGGACGGCGACCCGCTCACCATCGCCGTCACCCACACCAGCGATCCCCGTGGCCCCGCCGACACCGGCGGCTGGGTCCGCACGGGCGACGGCCTCGCCATGGCCAACCAGGCCGACGCCGCCCACCGGGTCTTCCCCTCCAACGACCACCCCGCCGACAAGGCGCTCTTCACCTTCCGGATCACCGTCCCCAGCTCTCTGACGGCCGTCGCCAACGGCCTGCCGACGGGCCGGACCACCGACGGGTCCACCACCACCTGGACCTACCGCACCCGCCACCCCATGGCCACCGAGCTCGCCCAGGTCTCCATCGGCCGCACCACCGTCGTCCACCGGACCGGACCGCACGGGCTTCCCCTGCGGGACGTGGTGCGCACCGCCGACCGTGACCTCATGGAGCCGTGGCTGAAGCGCACCCCCCGTCACCTGGAGTGGATGGAGCGCCAGGTCGGCCGCTACCCCTTCGAGACGTACGGACTCCTGGTGGCCGACGCCGAGACCGGGTTCGAGCTGGAGACCCAGACCCTGTCTCTCTTCGAGAGAAGGCTCTTCGCCGAGCCCGGGTTCCCGGAGTGGTACGTCGACTCGATCATGGTCCACGAGCTGGCCCACCACTGGTTCGGGAACAGCGTCTCGCCCCGCACCTGGTCGGACCTGTGGCTCAACGAGGGGCACGCGACCTGGTACGAGGCGCTGTACGCGGAGGAGACCGCGAAGCAGTCGCTGGAGCGGCGCATGAAGGCCGCCTACGGGGCCTCGGACGGCTGGCGGGCGGCCGGCGGACCACCGGCCGCCCCCGAGCCGCCCTCACCTGGGCAGAAGATCAGCCTCTTCCGGCCCGTCGTGTACGACGGCAGCGCCCTGGTCCTCTACGCACTGCGCCAGGAGATCGGCAAGGACGCCTTCCAGCGACTGGAGCGCCGCTGGGTGAGCGAGCACGCCGACTCCACCGCCACCACCGCCGACTTCACGGAGCTCGCCTCCGAGGTGGCAGGCCGTGATCTCACGTCGTTCTTCTCCGGCTGGCTGTACGCGAAGAAGACCCCGCCGATGCCCGGGCACTCGGACTGGCGCTCCGGCCCGGCCGGCGAAGCCCGCAGCGCCGCGAAACCCGGATGACGGGCCCGGGCGGGCCGTGTCACCATCGTCTGGTCGACGACGCGGCCGGCCCGGGAATCTTTCGGTGCCGTCACACGTTGTGATCGACGTAACGACTTTCCTATCGACGTAAGGATCCAATGACCTCCTCTTCATCCCCTTCCCAGGACGAGCAGAGCTTCGCGGAGACGAGCCGCACCGAGAGCCTTCGGGCCGATGCCCTGATGGAAGAGGACGTCGCCTGGAGCCACGAGATCGACGGAGAGCGGGACGGCGATCAGTTCGACCGCTCCGAGCGCGCGGCCCTGCGGCGCGTCGCGGGACTCTCCACCGAGCTCGAGGACGTCACCGAGGTCGAGTACCGGCAGCTGCGCCTGGAGCGCGTCGTGCTGGTCGGCGTATGGACCTCGGGGACCGTTCAGGACGCGGAGAACTCCCTGGCGGAACTCGCGGCCCTCGCCGAGACGGCGGGCGCCCTGGTGCTCGACGGCGTGATCCAGCGCCGTGACAAGCCGGACCCGGCCACCTTCATCGGTTCCGGCAAGGCCCGTGAGCTGCGGGACATCGTGCTCGAGACCGGCGCCGACACGGTGGTCTGCGACGGCGAACTCAGCCCCGGCCAGCTCATCGCGCTCGAAGACGTCGTCAAGGTGAAGGTGGTCGACCGGACCGCCCTCATCCTGGACATCTTCGCCCAGCACGCCAAGTCCCGAGAGGGCAAGGCGCAGGTCGCGCTCGCGCAGATGCAGTACATGCTGCCGCGACTGCGAGGCTGGGGTCAGTCGCTCTCCCGTCAGATGGGTGGCGGCGGCGGTGGCGGCATGGCCACCCGTGGTCCCGGTGAGACCAAGATCGAGACCGACCGGCGTCGTATCCGCGAGAAGATGGCGAAGATGCGCCGGGAGATCGCGGAGATGAAGACCGGCCGGGACATCAAGCGGCAGGAGCGGCGCCGCCACAAGGTGCCGTCGGTCGCCATCGCCGGATACACCAACGCCGGCAAGTCCTCACTGCTCAACCGACTGACCGGCGCGGGTGTGCTGGTGGAGAACGCACTGTTCGCCACCCTCGACCCGACCGTGCGCCGGGCCGAGACGCCCAGTGGCCGGGTGTACACCCTGGCCGACACCGTCGGGTTCGTACGGCACCTGCCGCACCACCTGGTCGAGGCGTTCCGCTCCACCATGGAGGAGGTCGGCGACTCCGATCTCATCCTGCACGTGGTGGACGGATCGCACCCGGCTCCGGAGGAGCAGCTGGCCGCCGTGCGCGAGGTGTTCCGGGACGTCGGCGCGGTGAACGTGCCGGAGGTCGTGGTCGTCAACAAGGCGGACGCGGCCGACCCGCTGGTCCTGCAGCGGCTGATGCGCGCCGAGCGCCATGCGATCGCGGTCTCCGCCCGTACGGGCGAGGGCATCGAGGAGCTGCTCGCGCTCATCGACGCCGAACTGCCGAGGCCGCAGGTCGAGATCGAGGCGCTCGTGCCGTACACCGAGGGCGGTCTGGTGTCCCGGGTGCACGCCGAGGGCGAGCTGCTCTCCGAGGAGCACACGCCGGAGGGCACGCTGCTCAAGGCGCGTGTGCACGAGGAGCTGGCGGCGTTCCTGATGCCGTACGTTCCGGCCGCTCACTGATCGGTTCCCGTTCATGCGGAAGGCCCCGCCCCCTCACCGAGGGGGCGGGGCCTTCCGCATGAGTCGTACGGGCCCTGAGCCGGGCCGCGAGACGGGCCTTGACCCGGGCCTTCACCTGGGTCTTCGGGGACGGATCAGCGAGCGAACTTCTTGCTCACCATCTCGTGCGCGTTCTGCGCGCCACGGCCCAGGAGCGGTCCCGCCAGCCAGCCGTTGCCGCCGGCCGGGCCGATCGAGGTGTTCGAGACCAGCGCGGTCTTCCCGTTCGGCAGCACGCGGAACCAGCCACCACCCGAGGAACCGGCGGTCATCGTGCAGCCGATGCGGTACATGGTCGGCGTGGCGGGTGCCGTGACCATCCGGCCCGCCCGGTCGAGACACTTGTGCATGATCACACCGTTGTACGGCGGCGCCGACGGGTAGCCCCAGGCGCCGATCGTCCCGGCCCCCGCGGGAGTCGGTGCCGAGAAGTCCATCGGCAGCGCGGCGCCGACGGTCTCCTCCAGGGACTTCTTGCCCCGCTGCGGCTGGACGTGCAGCACGGCGTAGTCGTACGGCCAGGCGGCGTTCGTCCCGCCGCGGTTGATCCACTCGTTGGAGGTCACGGCCCAGTCGGCCCAGTACTGGCCGTAGGGCGCCTCTTGGTGCGGCTGGGCGTTGCGCAGCGCGGACGGGGACTTGCCGAGGTCGTTGTAGGCCGGGACGAAGGTGATGTTGCGGTACCAGCCGCCCTGCTGACCGGCGTGGACGCAGTGGCCCGCGGTCCACACCATGTTCGACTTGCCGGGCCGGCGCGGGTCCTTCACGATCGTGCCGGAGCAGACCATGTGCCCCTTGGGCGAGTCGAAGAAGATCTTGCCGACCGGCGCCGCGTTGCGGTGGTACGGCGTCTTCTCCCGCTGGGCCTGGACGGGCCGCGGCACGGGGTCGCTGCCACCGCCCGCCGTGGTGGCGATCGTCTGGTCCGGGCTCTTCGCCGACTGCATCCGCTGGGAGTCCCAGAGTCCGTCGATCACCGGGTTGACGAAGTCCTCGGCCTCACGGAGCCAGGTGTCGGTGTTCCAGTTCTTCCACTCGCCGTCCCTCCACTTGTCCGGGTCGACGCCGTGCTTCTTCAGCTTGTCGGTGAGCTCCTTGGGGAGAGCGGCCTGGCCCTCTCCCGTGGCGGAGGCGGAGGCGCTGGCCCCGGCCGCGGGCTTGTCGGCCGCCGGCGTCTCGGTGGGACCGCAGGCGGTGGCGGTCAGCGCGAGCGCCGAAGCCAGCGCGGCGAAGGCCGGTATGAGTCGTGTGGTGCGCATGAGTCGGGATCCCCCAGATGATGATTCCCGCGTCCGGCCCTCGCCGGGACCTGAGGTCAGGGCTGGTTGCCATGGACGCGTCACTTGCGGTGCACAGTATGCCCGTAGGACGGGGCGGGACCCCGCAGGGTCCCGCCCCGTCGACCGAGCCGCCTAGCGGCCGGCGAACTTCTTGCTGACCTCGTCGTAGATGCCCTTCGCCTCGGTGCCCAGGCGCGGACCGGCGAGCCAGCCGGCCGTCACCGGCCCGATGGAGGTGTTGGACACCAGTGCCGGCTTGCCGTCCTGGCCCGCGGCCACCCAGCCGCCACCGGACGAACCACCGGTCATCGTGCAGCCGATGCGGTACATCGTGGGCTGCTCGACCTTCAGCGACAGACGGCCCGGCTTGTCCGTGCACTGGTACATCTTCTGGCCGTCGAACGGCGGGCCCGCCGGGTAGCCGGTCGCCGTCATGCTCGCGATCTTCGGCACCGCGGGAGCGTTGAACTCCACGGGAAGCGCCGAACCCACCGTCTCCTCCAGCGACTTGCCCGTGCTGCCCTTCTCCGGCGTCACATGGATCACCGCGAAGTCGTACGCGGCGCCCTGACCACCGGTCGCCGCGCCCTGGGAGATCCACTGCTCGGACGTCTGCGCCCAGTCGCCCCACCACACGCCGTACGGAGCGACCTGCTCACGCGTCGCGTTCTCCAGCTGCGCGGTCGGCAGCGCGCGGTCGTTGTACGAGGGGACGAACGCGATGTTGCGGTACCAGCCGCCCTTCTTGCCGGCGTGCACGCAGTGACCCGCGGTCCAGACCATGTTGGACTTCCCCGGGTTGGCCGGGTCCTTCACGACCGTGGCCGAGCAGACCATCGAACCCTCGGGGCCGTCGAAGAACACCTTGCCCGCCTCGGGGGCGTTGGCGTGGTACGGCGTCGGTACGCCCTTCGCCTTGACCCGCGCGGGAGTCGGGTCGGTGACCCCCTCGTCACCCGAGATGTCCTCCTCCTCGACCGGCTTGTCCGGGCGCTGCGCGTCCCGCATCCGGTCCGGGTCCCAGAGGTCCTCGATGATCGGGTTGACGTAGTCCTTCGCCTCACGCAGCCACTTGTCGCGGTCCCAGTTCTTCCACTCGCCGTTCCTCCACTTGTCCAGGTCGATCCCGTGCTCCTTGAGCCGGTCCTTGAGATCGTCCGGAATCGTGATCTTGTCGGCGGTGGACGGGCTCGCGGGAGCGCTGGGCTTGTCTCCCGCGTTCTCCTCGGTCGGGCCGCAGGCCGTCGCCGTCAGCGTCAACGCCGCGACGGCGGCTGCCGCGGCAAGCAGCGGACGAATCGATCGCATCTCGTGATCCCCCTGGGACTACGTCAACTTGTGCATGAGTGAACGGTGATGGCGCCGTGACCGGCGCCGATGTGCGCCCCCACTATGCCGGTGCCGGAGGGGACGGTGCTCGGCAGGTCCACGGTTCCGCCCTCCGTCCGGCCGTTGCCGGGTCGTGATCCCAGCCGCTCCAAGGATCTTGCGATTCCGCCGTGATCCTTGGCAGCCCTCGTCGTTGGTACGTACGGGGGACCCGGAGGAAGCGTTCAGCTGCACCGCTCGCGCGGTGGAGCAACGTACCGATGTGCAACGCAACCGTTACAGCGGGAGGACACCGAGCCGTGGCCGTGACCGAACCAGCTCCGGCCGTACCGTCGGCCGCGCATGCGCACCACGGGGAGCGGAGAGCCGGCGAGGGGGGTGTCCTCGAGGGCATTCTGCGCCGCCAGTCGCTGCGGGAATCGGCCGCGCGCACATACGCGCGCTCCCTTCCGATCGTTCCCGTACGAGCCAGGGGACTGACCATCGAGGGCGCGGACGGCCGGCGTTACCTGGACTGCCTGTCCGGCGCCGGGACCCTGGCGCTCGGACACAACCACCCGGTGGTCCTCGAGGCCATCAAGAAGGTCCTCGACTCCGGAGCCCCCCTCCACGTCCTCGACCTCGCCACCCCGGTCAAGGACGCCTTCACCACAGAGCTGTTCGCCACGCTGCCTGCCGGACTCGCCCGCGACGCGCGGATCCAGTTCTGCGGACCGGCGGGCACAGATGCGGTCGAGGCCGCACTCAAACTCGTGCGCACGGCCACCGGGCGACGCGGACTGCTCAGCTTCACCGGTGCCTACCACGGCATGACGGCCGGGGCTCTCGACGCCTCGGGCGGCGCGACGGACGTGCGCGTCACCCGGCTGCCGTACCCTCAGAACTACCGCTGCCCCTTCGGCGTCGGCGGCGAGCGGGGAGCCGAACTGGCCGCGCGCTGGACGGAGAACCTCCTCGACGACCCCAAGAGCGGGGTTGCCGCCCCCGCCGCCATGATCCTCGAACCCGTCCAGGGCGAGGGCGGCGTCACCCCCGCCCCCGACGCCTGGCTGCGCCGGATGCGGGAGATCACCGCGGCCCGCTCCATCCCGCTCATCGCCGACGAGGTCCAGACGGGCGTCGGACGCACCGGTGCCTTCTGGGCCGTGGAGCACAGCGGCATCGTCCCCGACGTCATGGTCCTCTCCAAAGCCATCGGCGGCTCCCTCCCGCTCGCGGTCATCGTCTACAAGTCCGAGCTCGACGCCTGGGAGCCAGGCGCCCACGCGGGCACCTTCCGCGGCAACCAGCTCGCCATGGCGGCCGGAGCCGCCACCCTCGCGTACGTACGGGAGAACCGGCTCGCCGCCCGCGCGGCCACCCTCGGCGCCCGGATGCTCGGACGGCTCGAGGGCTTGGCCGCCGCCCACCCCTGCGTCGGCGACGTGCGGGGCCGCGGGCTGATGATCGGCGTCGAGCTGGTCGACCCGGACTCCGCGGACCCGGCCGCCCTCGGTGGCTCCGCCCCACCGGCCGACCCTGTACTCGCGGCGGCCGTCCAGCGGGCATGCCTCGACCGCGGCCTCATCGTCGAACTCGGCGGCCGCCACTCGGGAGTCGTACGCCTCCTTCCCCCGCTCACCCTCACCGACGAGCAGGCCGAAGCCGTCCTCGACCGCTTCGCCGACGCCCTGGCCGCCGCCGAACGCACCCACCGCGCGGGCCCGCCCGCGCCCGGCACGCGCCCCCGGAACGACACCGGACCGACCGGACCGATCGGACCGTCCCACTGATCCCGGACCGCATCCGGACACCCTCACAAGGAAGCCCCGTGAACGCCAGCCCCGCCTCCGAAGCGTCCGACGCCGGCAGCGCCGCCCTCAGCCCGCTCACCGTCGAGCAGGCCACCGTCCCCCGCCAGCACTCCGGCCCGTACGACCCCCAGCCCACGCTCGCCCCGCAGGCGCCCGCGGCAGCGGGCGGCGCGGCGAGCCGGCCGGACCACCTCGACGATCCGGACGCACGGCGTGCCGCCGACACCGCGACCATCGAGAACCTGCTGCGCTGCTGGGTACGCGAGAAGAACCTTCCCGCCCCCGAGGCCGCGACCCTCCGCATCCCCCTCGCAGCCAGCGGCACCGCCCTCCTCGTCCCCGTCCACTACTGGTCGCCGACGGGATGGCACCGCTTCGGCGCTCCCACGCTCGAAGGACTGCATCCCACGGCCCCCACAGTCGACGCCGTCACCGTCGCTGCCCTCCTCAGCCGCGAGACGGGCCGCCCCGAAGGAACCGAACTCGTCGGCCGCGTCGCCGACTCGACCCGCCGCACCGCCGAGTTCATCGCCGACCGCCGCCGCCGCCCCACCCCCGGTCCAGACGTCGACCTCTTCCTCACCGCCGAGCAGTCCCTGCTGCTCGGCCACCCGCTCCACCCCACTCCCAAGAGCCGCGAAGGACTCTCCGAGGCAGAGGGCCGGCTCTACTCGCCCGAGCTCTACGGCTCCTTCCCGCTGCACTGGATGGCCGTCGACCACACGATCCTCGCCTCCGACTCCGCCTGGACCGAACAGGGACGTCCGGTCTCCGCCGCCCAGCTCGCCACCGGCCTCGCCGAAGGGCTCGAACTGCCCGCCGGTACCGTGCCGTTGCCCCTCCACCCCTGGCAGGCGCGTGAGCTGTCCCACCGCCCCGCCGTCGCCGCCCTCCTCGACGCCGGCCTTCTCCATGACCTCGGCCCCCACGGCGCCGCCTGGCACCCCACCTCCTCCGTCCGCACCGTGCACCGGCCCGGCGCCCGCACGATGCTCAAGCTCTCCCTCGGCGTACGCATCACCAACTCCCGCCGCGAGAACCTCCGCAAGGAACTCCACCGCGGCGTCGAGGTCCACCGGCTCCTGCGCACCGGGCTCGTCGACCAGTGGCAGGCCGCTCACCCCGGTTTCGACATCGTCCGCGACCCTGCCTGGCTCGCGGTCGACACCCCAGCCGGTGAACCCGTCCCCGGCATCGACGTCATGATCCGCCACAACCCCTTCACCGCCACGGACGACGCCGTCTGCATCGCGGCCCTCACCGCCCCCCGCCCCTGGCCCGGCAGCCCGCGGATGCGCTCCCGCCTCGCCGACCTCGTCACCCGCCTCGCCGCCCGCACCGGCCGTCCCACCACGGCCGTCGCCGCCGAGTGGTTCCTGCGCTACCTCGACCAGGTCGTCCGCCCCGTGCTCTGGCTCGACGGCGTCGCGGGCGTCGCCCTCGAGGCCCACCAGCAGAACACCCTGGTGCTCCTCGACGCCGACGGCTGGCCGGTCGGCGGCCGCTACCGCGACAATCAGGGCTACTACTTCCGCGAGTCCCGCCGCGACGAGCTGGAAAGCCGCCTCCCCGGCATCGGAGCCGCCAGCGACACCTTCGTCTCCGACCAGGTCACCGACGAGCGCTTCGCCTATTACCTCGGGATCAACAACGTCCTGGGCCTCATCGGCGCCTTCGGCGCCCAGCACCTCGCCGACGAACGCGTCCTGCTCGCCGGCTTCCGCCAATTCCTCACCTCCGCCACCGGACTCGGCTCCCCGCTGCCGCACCGGCTCCTGGAGGCCGCGACCCTGCGCTGCAAGGCCAACCTCCTCACCCGTCTGCACGGCCTCGATGAACTCGTCGGACCCGTCGACACCCAGTCCGTCTACGTCACCATCACCAACCCCCTTCGCTCCTGAGGAAGCACCCCACCACCGCCCAGCCACGCCCCGACCGCACCCGACCGCGCGGCCGAATGAACGCGACCGACCGAACCGCCGAGAGGAGCGCCACCATCTCTCCCACCGATGCGAGCGCCGACACGGGAACTGATACGGGGACCGATAGGGGCACGGACATGGGCACCACCGCCCCTGGAGCCGTCGCCCGCTCCCTGTCCGACACGGGCGGCGAGGACACCCTCGACCTGCACCTCCCGGCCGAGCTCGTCGCCCTGTTCGCGACCGGCCACGGCACGACCCCCATGGACGGCGACCTCCTCGACGAGGTCGGCACCTGGGGCCCGACCGACACTCCGGCCGGCTCCTTCCACCTCGTACCCGTGCGGATAGAACGGGACCTGGCGCTCGTCACCCGCTGGATGAACGACCCGGCCGTGGCCGCCTTCTGGGAGCTCGCGGGCCCGGAGACGGTGACCGAGTCCCACATCGGCGCCCAGCTCGGCGGCGACGGCCGCAGTGTCCCCTGCCTCGGAGTCCTCGACTCCACGCCGATGAGCTACTTCGAGATCTACCGCGCCGACCTGGACCCGCTCGCCCGGCACTATCCCGCCCGGCCCCACGACACCGGCATCCACCTCCTCCTCGGCAGCGTCGCCGACCGCGGCCGCGGAGTCGGCACCACGCTGCTGCGAGCCGTCGCCGATCTCGTACTCGACCACCGGCCCCGCTGCACCCGGGTCATCGCCGAACCCGACCTTCGCAACACCCCCTCCGTCTCAGCCTTCCTCAGCGCCGGCTTCCGCTTCTCAGTGGAAGTCGACCTTCCTGACAAACGAGCCGCCCTCATGGTCCGCGACCGCGCCCTTCGCCACGTCCTGTGAACGCCTCCCTGCCTTACATACACCGCTCGACCCACAGCGGTTCCCACCCCGAGGAGTCCCCGTGCCGTCGTCCCCTGCCACCCAAGACTCCGCACTGCTCGCGCCCCCCGAGCTGACCACCGCGGCCTGGACCAGGGCCGCCGCCCGCCTGCTCGCCAAGACCGTCGGGGAGTTCGCGTACGAGGAGATCATCGAGCCCGTCCTCCTCGACCCGGCGACCGACACGACCACCGACTCCGCGGCCGCCGCCGACCCCGCGGCCGCCACCACGCGCGGGCCCGAGCGCTACCTCCTCCGCCTCGACGACGGTTCGGCACTGACCTTCTCGGCCCGCCGCGGGGCGTACGGAAGCTGGCGGGTCGCACCCGACTCCCTCGCCCTCGACGGGCAGCCGGTGACGGACCCCCTCGACTTCCTCGTCCGGTCCCGCGGGCTCCTCCGCCTCGACGGCGCCACTCTCGGCCATCTCATCCGCGAGCTCACCACCACCCTCGCCGCAGATGCCCGCCTCGACCGGACGGCTCTGACGGCCGACCGGCTGGCCGACCTCGCTTACGCCGAACTCGAAGGGCATCAGACCGGTCACCCGTGGCTCGTCCTCAACAAGGGGCGGATCGGTTTCTCCGCGACCGACGCGGCCCGGTGGGCTCCCGAGGCCCGCAGCGCGACCCGTCTCCCATGGATCGCGGTGAGCACCGACCTCGCCGCCTACCGTGGAGTCCCCGGCCTCGACACCCCGGACCGGCTCTACGCACGTGAGCTCGACGCCGACACCCGCGCGACCTTCCGCACCACGCTGCAAGCGCGCGGACTCGACCCCGAGACGTACCTCCTCCTGCCGGTACACCCCTGGCAGTGGGACGAGATCGTCCTGCCGCTCTACGCCCCCGCCGTCGCCGCCGGAACCATCGTGCCGCTGCCGGCCGACGGGGACCTGCGGGTGCCACAGCAGTCGATCCGTACGTTCCTCAACACGAGCCGGCCCGACCGGCACACCGTGAAGCTTCCGCTGTCGATCCTCAACACCCTGGTCTGGCGTGGCCTCCCCACGGAACGGACCCTCGCGGCCCCCGCCGTCACCTCCTGGGTCCACGGGCTGCGCGACGCCGACCCGTTCCTGCGCGACGAGTGCGGAGTGATCCTTCTCGGCGAGGTCGCCTCCGTCACGGTCGAGCACCCCCTCTACGACCGGCTGCCCGAGGTCCCGTACCAGTACAAGGAACTCCTCGGAGCGATCTGGCGCGAACCGCTCAGGCTCCCGGCCGACGAGCGCGCCCGTACGCTCGCCTCCCTGCTCCACACCGATCCGAACGGCCGGGCGTTCGTCGCCGAACTGGTCGAGCGCTCCGGGCTCGCCCCCGCCGTCTGGCTCCAGCACCTCTTCGCGGCCCTGCTGCCGCCGCTGTTGCACTTCCTCTACCAGTACGGCACCGTGTTCTCCCCGCACGGCGAGAACGCCATCGTCGTCTACGACGACCACGACGTCCCCGTACGGCTGGCGATCAAGGACTTCGTCGACGACATCAACATCAGCGACCGGCCGCTGCCCGAACACGACGCGATGCCGGACGACGTCCGGTCCGTCCTGCTCACGGAGAAGCCCGGCTTCCTCACCCAGTTCATCCATTCAGGGCTCTTCGTCGGCGTCTTCCGCTATCTGGCCCCGCTCTGCGAGGAGCAACTCGCGGTGCCGGAGGGAGATTTCTGGGCACTGGTGCGCGCCGAGATCCTGCGCCACCAGGCCCGCTTCCCCGAGCTGAAGGAACGGTTCGAGCTCTTCGATCTCCTCACGCCCCGGATCGAGCGACTCTGTCTCAACCGGAACCGTCTGCACCTCGACGGCTATCGCGACCGCCCTCAGCGGCCCCATGCCGCCGTCCACGGGACGGTCCCGAATCCGCTCGCGTGATCAGACTGTCAGTGCCGCGCCGTAGGCTGGACGAGCTATGACGAAGCCATCCCTCCCCGACCTCCTCCACGCCGCCGTCTCCGCCGTCGGCGGTGTGGAGCGCCCCGGCCAGGTCACCATGGCCGAAGCGGTGGCCGAGGCCATCGACGACAGCTCCCACCTCCTCGTCCAGGCCGGCACCGGCACCGGAAAGTCCCTCGGCTATCTGGTGCCGGCGCTGGCGCACGGTGAGCGCGTGGTCGTGGCCACGGCCACACTGGCGCTTCAGCGGCAGCTGGTCGAGCGCGATCTTCCGCGTACGGTCGAGGCGCTGCACCCACAGCTGCGCCGGCGCCCGGAGTTCGCCATGCTCAAGGGGCGGTCGAACTATCTGTGCCTGCACCGGCTCCACGAGGGCGTACCCCAGGACGAGGAGGACGGCCTCTTCGATCCCTTCGAGGCCGCGGCCCCCACGAGCAAGCTGGGCCAGGACCTGCTCCGGCTGCGGGACTGGTCCGACGAGACGGAGACCGGCGACCGGGACAACCTGACGCCGGGCGTCTCCGACCGGGCCTGGGCGCAGGTGTCGGTCTCCTCCCGGGAGTGCCTGGGAGCGAGCAAGTGCGCGTACGGGGCGGAGTGCTTCGCCGAGGCGGCGCGCGAGCGGGCCAAGCTCGCCGACGTCGTCGTCACCAACCACGCGCTGCTCGCCATCGACGCGATCGAGGGTGCTCCCGTGCTGCCCCAGCACGAGGTGCTGATCGTCGACGAGGCCCACGAGCTGGTCTCCCGGGTCACCGGCGTCGCCACCGGCGAGCTCACCCCCGGCCAGGTCAATCGCGCCGTCCGCCGTGCCTCGAAGCTGGTCGACGAGAAGGTCGCCGACCAGCTCCAGACCGCGGCCGAGGGCTTCGAGCGGCTGATGGAGCTGGCCCTGCCGGGGCGGCTGGAGAAGATCCCGGAGGATCTGGCCTACGCGCTGATGGCGCTGCGTGACGCCTCTCGCGCCGTCATCACGGCGCTCGGCTCCACCCGCGACAAGTCCGTCCAGGACGAGGACGCCGTCCGTAAGCAGGCGATGGCCTCCGTGGAGACCGTCCATGGCGTCGCCGAGCGGATCACGCAGGGATCCGAGTACGACGTGGTCTGGTACGAGCGCCACGACCGCTTCGGAGCCTCCCTGCGCGTGGCGCCGCTCTCCGTGTCCGGGCTGCTGCGCGAGAAGCTCTTCGCGGACCGGTCCGTGGTGCTCACCTCGGCCACGCTCAAGCTCGGCGGTGACTTCAATGGGGTCGGAGCCTCCCTCGGCCTGGCCCCGGAGGGCACCCAGGGCGAGGACATTCCGGTGTGGAAGGGCATCGACGTCGGTTCGCCGTTCGACTACCCCAAGCAGGGAATCCTCTACGTCGCCAAGCATCTGGCACGTCCCGCGCGGGACGGCGACCGGGCGGACATGCTCGATGAGCTGACCGAGCTGATGCAGGCGGCCGGCGGCCGCACCCTCGGTCTGTTCTCCTCCATGCGTGCCGCTCAGCTCGCGGCCGAGGAGCTGCGCTCCCGCATCCCCGAGTTCCCGATCCTGCTCCAGGGCGAGGACACGCTCGGCGAGTTGATCAAGAACTTCTCCGCCGAACCGCAGACCTGTCTCTTCGGCACGCTCTCGCTCTGGCAGGGAGTGGATGTCCCGGGCGCCAGCTGCCAGCTGGTCGTGATGGACAAGATCCCGTTCCCGCGCCCCGACGACCCGCTGATGAGCGCCCGCCAGAAGGCCGTGGAGGACGCGGGCGGCAACGGCTTCATGGCCGTCGCAGCCACGCACGCGGCGCTGCTGATGGCGCAGGGCGCCGGGCGGCTCGTGCGGGCCACCGGGGACCGTGGCGTCGTCGCCGTCCTCGATCCGCGGCTCGCCACAGCCCGGTACGGCAGTTATCTGAAGGCTTCGCTGCCCGACTTCTGGTACACCACGGACCGTAATCAGGTGCGCAGATCTCTGGCGGCAATCGACGCCGCGTCGAAGGCGGCCGGAGTCTGAGTGAAGACGCCCAGGGCCCCGCCGTTTCGGCGGGGCCCTGGGGAGACATGGCAGGGCCCCGGGACCGGCGCAGTGGGTCCCGGGGCCCGGTCAGAGCCGGCGGGGTGGTGTCACACCCGCCGCAGTACCGCGACGACCTTGCCGAGGATGGTGGCCTCGTCACCAGGGATCGGCTGGTACGCCGCGTTGTGCGGCAGCAGCCAGACATGGCCGTCCTCGCGCTTGAAGCGCTTGACCGTCGCTTCGCCGTCGAGCATGGCCGCCACGATGTCGCCGTTCTCCGCGACCGGCTGACGACGCACGGTGACCCAGTCGCCGTCGCAGATCGCGGCTTCGATCATCGAGTCTCCGACGACCTTCAGGACGAACAGCTCGCCGTCGCCGACCAGCTGCCTGGGCAGCGGAAAGACATCCTCCACGGACTCCTCGGCGAGGATCGGGCCACCGGCGGCGATCCGGCCGACGAGCGGCACGTACGAGGCGGCGGGCTTGCCGGTGGTGTCCGTCGGCTGCGTGCTGGGCTGGTCGGAGCCGCGCACCTCGTAGGCCCGGGGCCGGTGCGGGTCGCGGCGCAGGAATCCCTTACGCTCCAGGGCCATCAGCTGGTGTGCCACCGAGGAGGTGCTGGAGAGGCCCACCGCCTGCCCGATCTCGCGCATCGACGGCGGGTAGCCGCGCCGCTGGACCGAGTCCCGGATGACCTCGATAACCCTCCGCTGGCGGTCCGTGAGGCCAGAGCTGTCCGCCCTGATCCCCGGAGGTCGCCCGGGCAACGAGCGCGCAGGTCGGCCTGGCTCCCCGTCCCCGTTCATGGCTGCGTCATTCATGGGCATGGCATGCACCGGCTCGAGTCGGCCCTGGGAGCGGTCCTGGGCAGTGATGGTGGCACTGTCTGCGGTGGTGGTCACGTCGGCGGCCCCTCTCGAATGGTCTCCCTGGCTGGCACAACGGTAGTGGCTTTCGAAAGGTTGCGCCAAACACACGTTCGAGTGAAAAACCGCAGATTGCCTTACGTGTGTGCGCAGGTGGGTGTATACGCGAGCCCGGGCGCCGGTGGCAATTCGGTCATTACGGTACCGTTCGCCATGGCGCCACGCGGGGGCGGGGGTGCCTTTCCAGTGTCGCATCCGGGGACCCGGAATCGGCGGAGCCGCGCGCTTCCCGTACGCTCGTGGCCGGTCGGGGATGCAGGGGACGCGCGACACGCGCGAAGTGCCGTAAAAGCGCCCCAACCCCAGATCTAGTGGTTGGATTGCATCTACCACCTACAAGTTGTGGTCCCCCGTCTGTCGGGGGTGCTCGCATCGCCTATGCTGGTGGTCGCTTCGAAGGGCCTGGACGGGCCCGGCGAGGCTATTCAGTCGTGCTGTGAGGGAGGGTCGGAACCATGCATTGCCCCTTCTGCAGGCACTCCGACAGCCGTGTCGTCGACAGTCGCACCACCGACGACGGGACGTCGATCCGACGCCGCCGCCAGTGCCCCGACTGCTCCCGTCGTTTCACGACGGTGGAGACCGCATCGCTGATGGTGATCAAGCGGTCCGGCGTGACCGAACCCTTCAGTCGTACCAAGGTCATCTCCGGCGTGCGCAAGGCGTGCCAGGGGCGGCCCGTGACCGAGGACGCCCTCGCCAAGCTCGGCCAGCGGGTCGAGGAGGCGGTGCGCGCCACCGGGAGTGCCGAGCTGACCACCCACGACGTGGGCCTGGCCATCCTCGGCCCGTTGCAGGAGCTCGACCTCGTCGCGTACCTGCGCTTCGCATCCGTTTACAAGGCTTTCGACAGCCTCGACGACTTCGAGGCCGCCATCGCGGAACTCCGCGAGCAACGGCCTCCCGCGGAGGACCGCGGGACCGGAGCGACCCCCGGGGTCCCCGTTCCCGCCACCGCCGCCGACTGACCGGCGGGTCGGACCCCGGTCCGGCCGGTCCGGCCACGAGCGGCCGAAAAGACGTGTCGCGAGTGCCCCGAGCGGGGCTCGCGACAGCAGACAAGAAGACGGTGCCCTGGGACTATCTGGGCACTTCAGGGTGTTTTGCCCGTATATGGGAGGCGGCATGACAGAGACGGCGAGCGGTCCGGCACGAGGTTCCCGAGCCAAGGGAGCCAAGGCGAGCAAGGGCCTGCGCATCGAGCGCATCCACACCACCCCCGGCGTGCATCCGTACGACGAGGTGGTCTGGGAGCGCCGTGACGTCGTCATGACCAACTGGCGCGACGGCTCGGTCAACTTCGAGCAGCGTGGCGTCGAGTTCCCCGACTTCTGGTCGGTGAACGCGGTCAACATCGTCACCAGCAAGTACTTCCGCGGGGCCGTCGGCACCCCGCAGCGCGAGACCGGTCTCAAGCAGCTCATCGACCGGATCGTGAAGACCTACACGAAGGCCGGCGAGGAGTACGACTACTTCGCCTCGCCCGCCGACGCCGAGATCTTCGAGCACGAGCTGGCCTACGCCCTCCTGCACCAGATCTTCAGCTTCAACTCCCCGGTGTGGTTCAACGTCGGCACGCCGCAGCCCCAGCAGGTCTCCGCCTGCTTCATCCTGTCCGTCGACGACTCCATGGAGTCGATCCTCGACTGGTACAAGGAAGAGGGCATGATCTTCAAGGGCGGCTCCGGCGCCGGCCTGAACCTCTCCCGCATCCGCTCCTCCAAGGAGCTGCTCTCCTCCGGCGGCAACGCCTCCGGCCCGGTCTCCTTCATGCGCGGCGCCGACGCCTCGGCAGGAACGATCAAGTCCGGTGGCGCCACCCGCCGCGCGGCCAAGATGGTCATCCTCGACGTCGACCACCCCGACATCGAGGACTTCATCCAGACCAAGGTCAAGGAGGAGGAGAAGATCCGCGCCCTGCGTGACGCGGGCTTCGACATGGACCTGGGCGGCGACGACATCACGTCCGTCCAGTACCAGAACGCCAACAACTCGGTCCGCGTGAACGACACGTTCATGAAGGCGGTCGAGCAGGGCGGCAAGTTCGGCCTGACGTCCCGTATGACCGGCGAGGTCATCGAGGAGGTCGACGCCAAGGCGCTGTTCCGCAAGATGGCCGAGGCCGCGTGGGCCTGTGCCGACCCGGGCATCCAGTACGACGACACGATCAACCGCTGGCACACCTGCCCCGAGTCCGGCCGCATCAACGGCTCGAACCCGTGCAGCGAGTACATGCACCTGGACAACACGTCCTGCAACCTCGCCTCGCTGAACCTGATGAAGTTCCTCAAGGACGACGGCAAGGGCAACCAGTCGTTCGACTCCGAGCGCTTCGCCAAGGTCGTCGAGCTCGTCATCACCGCGATGGACATCTCCATCTGCTTCGCCGACTTCCCCACCCAGAAGATCGGTGAGAACACCCGCGCCTTCCGCCAGCTCGGCATCGGCTACGCCAACCTCGGCGCCCTGTTGATGGCGACCGGCCACGCGTACGACTCCGACGGCGGCCGCGCCCTGGCCGGTGCCATCACTTCGTTGATGACCGGCACTTCGTACAAGCGCTCCGCCGAGCTCGCCGCGGTCGTCGGCCCGTACGACGGCTACGCCCGCAACGCCGAGCCGCACCAGCGCGTCATGAAGCAGCACGCCGACGCCAACACCGCGGCCGTCCGCATGGACGATCTCGACTCGCCGATCTGGGCCGCCGCCACGGAGGCCTGGCAGGACGTGATCCGCCTCGGTGCCAAGAACGGCTTCCGCAACGCGCAGGCCTCGGTCATCGCCCCTACCGGCACCATCGGTCTCGCGATGTCCTGCGACACCACCGGCCTCGAGCCCGACCTCGCCCTGGTCAAGTTCAAGAAGCTGGTCGGCGGCGGCTCGATGCAGATCGTCAACGGCACCGTCCCGCAGGCCCTGCGCCGCCTGGGCTACCAGGAGGAGCAGATCGAGGCGATCGTCGCCCACATCGCCGAGCACGGCAATGTGATCGACGCCCCCGGCCTGAAGACCGAGCACTACGAGGTCTTCGACTGCGCCATGGGCGAGCGCTCCATCTCCGCGATGGGCCACGTCCGCATGATGGCCGCCATCCAGCCGTGGATCTCCGGCGCCCTCTCCAAGACCGTGAACCTGCCGGAGACGGCCACGGTCGAGGACGTCGAGGAGGTCTACTTCGAGGCCTGGAAGATGGGCGTCAAGGCGCTCGCCATCTACCGCGACAACTGCAAGGTCGGCCAGCCCCTCTCCGCCAAGAAGAAGGAGGCGGAGAAGGTCGAGGTCACCGCGAAGTCCGAGGCGACGATCCGCGAGGCCGTCGAGAAGGTCGTCGAGTACCGACCGGTCCGCAAGCGCCTCCCCAAGGGCCGCCCGGGGATCACCACCTCCTTCACGGTCGGTGGCGCCGAGGGGTACATGACCGCCAACTCCTACCCGGACGACGGTCTCGGCGAGGTCTTCCTGAAGATGTCCAAGCAGGGTTCCACGCTCGCGGGCATGATGGACGCCTTCTCCATCGCGGTCTCCGTCGGCCTGCAGTACGGCGTGCCCCTGGAGACGTACGTCTCGAAGTTCACCAACATGCGCTTCGAGCCGGCCGGCATGACGGACGACCCGGACGTGCGGATGGCGCAGTCGATCGTCGACTACATCTTCCGCCGCCTGGCGCTGGACTTCCTGCCCTTCGAGACCCGCTCCGCGCTCGGCATCCACTCGGCCGAGGAGCGTCAGCGTCACCTGGAGACGGGCTCTTACGAGCCCACCGAGGACGAGGTGGACGTCGAGGGCCTCGCCCAGTCCGCCCCGCGCCAGACGGAGACCCTGAAGGCCGTCGCGCCTGCCGCCAAGGCGGAGATCCCGGCCCCCAAGCAGGCGCACACCTCGGCGGAGCTCGTCGAGATGCAGCTGGGCATCAGCGCGGACGCCCCGCTGTGCTTCTCCTGCGGTACGAAGATGCAGCGGGCGGGCTCCTGCTACATCTGCGAGGGCTGCGGCTCGACCAGCGGCTGCAGCTGAACCGCTGAGCGGAATCGCGTCTGATGCGGCATTGAGCATCTCCTGACGGGGGCGCTGATCCGCACCTGAGAGAGGGTGCCGGCCAAAGGCCGGCACCCTCTCCGGCGTCTCGGATCTGCGACGGTCCAAGCCTTCGGGTACGTCGCCGGGAGGCCTGAGCGTTACTTCACGTTCGCGGTGCTCACTCAGTACCTGACGACGAAGCCTCCCGAGGCGGCGGGGTGCACTGCGCCGCAGCAGGAAGCGCTCCGGGCGACGTACCTCGAGGTGCTCGACCGAGAAGAGTGGACCAGGGCCGCGCGCGCCGGGCTCGCGGCGGATGACAACCGGATGCGATGGCTCGCCGACCACCGGGCGCCACAGGTGCGGCTGCGTGCGTTCCCCGGTCGAGAGCCGGGTGCCGAGGAATAGCGCACCCCAGGAGCCTGTGACCGACGAGCGGTGACCGACGAAGGGGGCCGGCCCGTGGCCGGTCCCCCTCGTGGTCGGTCGGTCGTCCGCCGCGGGCGCGGAACGCTCAGGCGTGCCGGGCGCCCATCAGCGTCGTGAAGGTCTGCGGGTCCGCGTCGTATCCACGGAGCACCGACCGGTACGACCAGCCGTCCTCGCCGTCGCGGGTGAACTCCACGACCGTCGCGGCCGTGGCCTCGGCGACGTCCTCGAAGTCGTGCTCGGCGAGGTTCGTGTAGCCCTCGCGGACCCGTACGCCGGTGTTGGTGATGTCGCCGAAGGTCAGCCGTCCGCCGCCCTGCTGTACCGCCACACCCACCACCACGCGCGCGTACCGGGGGGCGAGCCGGTTCAGTTCCAGGATCATGGCCTCGTCGTAGCCGAAGCCCTGTCCCGTACGGCTGTCCCGGGTGAGTGTGATCGTGCCGTCCGGGGAGCGGCTGTCGAAGTGCACCAGATAGGCGGGTGAGCCGTAGGGATCGTCCGTCGTGTACACCCCGGCGATGATGTCCAGGTCGTGCGCCGGGGCGCCGATCGGACTGGGGTCCCACTTGAGCGTCACCTCGGCCTTGCCGACCCCCTTGTTGAGTCCGCTCACCGTGAATTCCCTCCCTGTGCATACGACTCGCGCTGCTGGACCGGTCAACTGTCCTTGGTCTCGGACAGGTTGTTCATGGTGTCATGTGCGTTCGGTGTTCTCGCGATCATTGTGCGGTGCACTCCTTCGTAGTCTGACGGGGGCGATGTCCTGCCCCGTACGATGGCGCGGTGCTGGTCAAGTGGATTCGCTGCATCGTGGTGGACCGTCGGGGGTTCGAGCGGGGGCAGCGGAAATGGGCGGGGTTGCTCGGTGAGCCGGGATTCCGGGGGCAGGGCGGAGGTTGGAGCCGTGCCCGGCCGGACGTCGCCCATGTCTTCGCCTTCTGGGAGAGCCGCGCGTTCTACGACTCGTTCATGGCGCGCTCGCACGACCGGCTCGCCGCCGCGCAGGCGGGGACGTACAAGGACCTCCAGGCCAAGCTCTTCGACCACCGCTTCGACGTGAAGACGGGCTTCGAGCCGAAGTTCGCGGACGCCGACGTGGCACGGGTCGCGCACTGTCGCGTCCACGAGGACCGGGTCGAGCACTTCGCGCTGATGCAGGAGAAGGTGTGGAATCCGGCGATGGCCGGTTCCCCCGGGATGCTGCGCGGTCTGTTCGGCGAGGCGCCCGGGAACGAGTTCGTGGTGCTGTCGATGTGGCGGTCCGCCGCCGAGCACGGCAAGTACCGGGTCGAGCGCGTCGAGCGGCTCGGGCTGCGGGCCCAGACGGACGCCGACGTCGCGGCGTTGACGGGTGACGTGGTGCAGCTCGAGCCGTCCTGGACGGTCTGATCACTCTTCGGTGGCCGGGTCATGGTCGCCGGGCTCCGGCCGCCGCACGAACGCACCCGCGGCGACCGCGGCCCGCGTCGCTCGCGCCGCCTGGTCCGCGGTCGCGGTGTCGACCGGCTCGCGGGTGACGAACAGACGCAGGAACAGCGGCGCCGAGACGGCGCGGACTACCGCGCCGGCGTCCGTCCCCGAGGGCGCCTCGCCGCGGGCCGTTGCCCGCTCGACGACCACCTCGCAGCGCGCGAAGCGCTCGGTGTAGAAGCCACGCAGTGCTTCGGCGGCCCGCTCGGACTGGAATGCGGCGCCCACGAACGCGGTGGGGGCCGCCGCGGCGGCAGGGTCGGCGAAGGAGTCGACCACCTCGCGGGCCAAGGCCCGTAGATCACCCTCCAGGCTTCCGGTGTCGGGGGGTGTCCAGCTGTCCTCGCCCGCGAGATCGAGGGCGTCCGCGACGAGTCCCTCCAGGCTGCCCCAGCGGCGGTAGAGCGTCGTCTTGTGCACGCCGGAGTGTTCCGCCACGTATTCGACGGTGAGGGTACGAGGAGTGGTGCGCTGAGACCGCGCGGCTCAAGGCGTATGCCGCGACCACCGCGCACGGAGTCGCCGCCGGCCGCTCGATCAAGGACAACAACAAGATGGCCTACGACAGGGCCGGCGGCCGGGTCCAGGCATCCGTCTCCGGACGCGTGCGCAACGCCCAGGAGCGGCTGCGCCGTCTCCGCGCCGAACCGGTGGCCAAGCCTCCGCGCCCGCTCAGCTTCGTCGCGCGGCCCGTCGCCGGTGGCGCCGAGGGCGATCTGGTCACCCTGACCGGTGTGCGGGTCGCGGACCGCCTGACCGTCGACCACCTGACCGTCCGGGCAGGGGAGAAGCTCCTGATCCACGGGGGCAACGGCGCGGGCAAGTCCACCCTGCTGCGCGTCATGGTGGGCCTGGCCGAGCCGGAGGCGGGGGAGGTGCGCCGTCGCGGACGGATCGGATTCCTGGCCCAGGAGATACCGGCCCACCGGCCGGCGGAGCGCGTGCTGGCCGCCTTCGGTCGCGGGCTCGGGCTCGCCGAGGAGGAGCAGGCCGAACTGCTCCTCTCGTACGGACTGTTCCGCCCCGCGGACCTGCTCGTGCCGGTCGGCAGCCTCTCCGCGGGGCAGCGTCGCAGGCTCGTCCTGGCCCGTCTGCTGGCCCGGCCGGTCGACCTGCTGCTCCTGGACGAGCCGGCCAATCATCTCGCCCTCGGCCTCGTCGAAGAGCTGGAGGAGGCGCTGGAGAAGTGGACCGGGGCTCTGGTCGTGGTCTCCCACGACCGGCAGCTGCGCCGCCGCTTCACCGGCCGGATACGCCGGATGGACTCTGGACGCCTCCTCGGTTGAGCCCGGCCCGGAGGGGCGATCTAGGGTCGTGGCATGGCACGACCGCGGCGCATCGTTCTCGTACGGCACGGAGAGTCCGAGGGCAATGCCGACGACACGGTGTACGAACGGGAACCGGATCATGCGCTCAGGCTCACCGAGACGGGTCTGCGGCAGGCGGAGGAGACGGGGGAGCGGCTTCGGGAGCTGTTCGGGACGGAGAGGGTCAGCGTCTACGTGTCGCCGTACCGCCGCACGCACGAGACCTTCCGGGCGTTCCGGCTCGATCCCGGGCAGGTGCGCGTGCGCGAGGAACCGCGGCTGCGGGAGCAGGACTGGGGAAACTGGCAGGACAGGGACGACGTACGGCTGCAGAAGGCGTACCGCGACGCGTACGGGCACTTCTTCTACCGCTTCGCCCAGGGCGAGTCGGGGGCCGACGTCTACGACCGCGTCGGGGCGTTCCTGGAGAGTCTGTACCGCAGCTTCGAGGCGCCCGACCACCCGCCGAACGTGCTGCTGGTGACCCACGGACTGACCATGCGACTGTTCTGCATGCGCTGGTTCCACTGGACGGTCGCCGACTTCGAGTCGTTGTCCAATCCGGGCAACGCCGAGACGCGGACCCTCCTGCTCGGCGAGGACGGCCGCTACCACCTGGACCGGCCGTTCGAACGCTGGCGTACCCCCGAACCGTACGGCACCCACCGGATAGAGTGGCAGGGCGATGACCGCTGACTTCTCTCTCGACCGGCGCTTCGACCGCGCCCTGGCCAGCCTTCGTGGGCTGGCCGTGGGAGACGCCCTGGGCTCCCAGTTCTTCGTCCCCGCCAACTATCCGCTGCTCAAACGACGCGAAGTGCCGTCGGGACCGTGGCAGTGGACCGACGACACCGAGATGGCCTGCTCCGTTCTGGCCGTGCTCGCGCGGCACAACCGGATCGACCAGGACGCACTCGCGCAGGCGTTCGCCGAGCATCACGACTTCGACCGGGGCTACGGGCCCACGGTCAACCGGATGCTCCGGCTCATCAGGGAGGGCGGCGACTGGCGGGAGCTGGCCTCGGCGCTCTTCAACGGGCAGGGCTCGTGGGGGAACGGGGCCGCGATGAGGATCGCCCCGCTCGGCGCCTGGTACGCGGACGACCCTGAGCAGGCGACCCACCAGGCCGAGATCTCGGCGTACACGACGCACCAGCACCGCGAGGCCGTGGTCGGCACGATGGCTGTGGCCGCCGCGGCCGCGCTCGCCGCCGACCCGGCCGGTCCGCCCACGCCCACGGACCTGCTGGACGGCGTGATCGCGCTCGTGCCGCGCAGCGCCGTCGGCGCGGGGCTGCGCCGGGCCCGCGACATGCTCGACTACGGGGACCCGGGGACCGTGGCCGCGGTCCTGGGCAGCGGTCGGCGTACCAGCGCGCACGACACCGTGCCGTTCGCGCTCTGGTCGGCGGCCCGTGGCCTGGGCGACTTCGAGCGGGTCTTCTGGACGACCGCCCAGGTGGGCGGCGATGTCGACACCACTTGCGCGATCGCGGGTGGCGTCGTGGCCTCAGCCACGACCGGCGCGCCTCCCACGGCCTGGCTGGAGCAGACGGAGGAGCTGCCGGACTGGCTCCCGACCGCCGTACACCCCTGACGCCGGGCATCCGACGGCCAGGTGGCTCCGGCCCCGGCCGTCGGCGGGCGTGGCCTTCGACAGGCGCACAGCCGCCGGCATATGCCGCCGCCGGCCGCAGCGCGTGTCACGGTACTGCCACAGGGCCGGCCGGTCCGGGCCGAAGGCACGGAGGCACCGTTAGAGTCGGCCACTCCCAAGCGCTGATCATGAAGAGAGAGCGCCGACGAGACACCCGGGCGCAGCCTTCCGCCGTCATGGCCGCGCGCGCGTACCGGGTCGGGAGGGGGTCCCGTGTCCGACACACCGTCCGCACCACCACCGAAGGACAGCGCTCCGCCCGAGCCGACGTCCGCCACTCCGGCCACTGCGGCCCCTCCAGCCACCCCGGCGAAGCCGGCCGGTGCCGTACCGCCCGTACCGCCGCAGCATCGGGCACCGGCGTCCACCCAGTGGCCGGGAGGACACGGACCCCAGCATCCCTGGAGACCACCGGCGCCGCCCAGAGACAGCCTGCTCACACCGCTGCGCCCCGCCGCGCCGGCCCGGGCCACGTCCGCGACCCTCGTGGCGATCGCGGCCACCGCGCTCCTCAGCGCACTGCTGCTCGGCGATGGACTCGGCATCAATCTGGTCCTCGTGGCCGTCCCCGCGACCCTCGCCGCCGCCTTCGCCGCCCGAGCGGCGGGCCGCCGCCTTCGCCCCTGGACGCTGGTCTGGGCGATCGGAGGACTCGCCCTCCTCGGCGTACCCGCGCTGCGGGACGCCGGCTGGCCCACCTTCCTCGCGATCGTCTCCGCCCTCGTTCTGACCGCCTTCGCCCTGCACGGCGGCAAGGGCTGGCCCAGCATGTTGTTCTCGCCTTTTGGCCTGGTCGACTCGCTGGGCTCCGGTACCACCTGGGCCTGGCGAGGGCTGCGTGACCGCGCCGACGGCTCCCGCGGCCGCTGGGGCCCGGTCATGCGAACGGTCGGGGTGGCCGTCCTTCTGCTCGTCGTCTTCGGCGCGCTGTTCGCGGGAGCCGACGCCGCCTTCGCCGATCTGCTCGGCTCGCTCATGCCCGATGTCTCGCCGGCCCAGGTGCCGTGGCGGCTCTCGTTCTTCCTGCTCGGCCTGTTCGGCGCGGTCTCCCTCGCCCGTACGGCCGCCGCGCCGCTGCGCTGGGACCGCATGGTCATCCGTCCCGGCCGGGCGCGGGCACGGCTGGAGTGGGCGGCTCCGCTCATCGTCCTGAACCTGCTCTTCGCGGCCTTCAACGCCGTCCAACTCACCGTTCTCTTCGGCGGGTACGACAAGGTGCTCGAAGAGACCGACCTGACCTACTCCGCTTACGCACGCCAGGGCTTCTGGCAGCTCCTGATTGCCACCCTGCTCACCCTCGCGGTGATCGGCCTCGCCCTGCGGTGGGCGCCGCGTGCGGAGGCCCGCGACCGGACGCTCGTGCGGGCCGTGCTCGGCACCCTGTGTGTCCTCACGCTGGTCGTGGTCGCCTCCGCGCTGCGCAGGATGGACCTGTACGTGGACGCGTACGGGCTCACCCGGCTGCGTATCTCGGTGGCCGCCATGGAGATCTGGCTGGGGGTGGTCATCCTTTTGATCATGGCCGCGGGGATCTTCGGTGCCCGCCTGCTGCCCCGCGCGCTGGCCGCGAGTGCCGGCGCGGCCGTACTGGCCTTCGGTCTGGCCTCGCCGGACGCGATCGTCGCCGAGCGCAACGTCGAGCGGTACGAGCGTCTCGGAAAGATCGATGTCCCTTACCTCGAAGGGCTCTCGGCCGATGCCGTGCCCGCGCTCGACCGGCTCGGTGAGCCGCAACGTTCCTGCGCGCTGATGGACATCGACGCTCGGCTGCGTACCGACGACGGAGAGTGGTTCGCCACCAGCTGGTCGGAGGCGAGGGCCCGCTCGCTGCTTGCTGAGCGGGGGATCGAGCGGTCCCGCGCGGACTGCGACGGGCCCAGCAGGGAGAGCGAGTACGACCCGGACGCGGAGGGGGATCCGTACGGCGCCCCCTGAGTCCGGACGCCGCGTCGCACACCTGGAACGCCGGAGCCCTGCCCCTCCCTCGCTCGCTGGGGGAGGAGGCAGGTGAGGGCGATTCCGGGTCGCTCCTGGCGGCCGGGCCCGGGGCGCTCCCTCTCAAGGAAAGGTCCCCCAGGGTGACGTCGCGCTCCGCGGCCGCCGCTAGGCCGCCGCTCGGCCGCAGGGGGTGTCGCCGCGACGCCGCGGGCCGGTACGGGAACGAGCCATTCTGGAGGCCGCGCTCGATCGCTGAGCACGGTCGGCTGGAACGGTCCGACCATGTCGGACTGCCGACGCTCGACGAGGCACCCGACCATGGCAGCCTGCCCGAGGGATCTCCCTCAGCTGTGCCGACGCGTGCGGGCGGCGATGTACTCGAAGCCAGCCCGGATTCGCTCTGCGGTCGGTGATTCACGAATGCGACAGCGAGACCGCGGAACGCTTCCACGGGCTGATCGTCACCGCGGTGATCGAACCCTCCACCCGGCCCTTCCAAGAGGTGGGGCAGCGCGGGATTCAGCGCGGTGACGTGCGTGCCGACGCCACGGACGACCTGCTCTCCGACGTCATCCCGGCGCTGATGACGTGCCGCTCGAAGATGTGCGCCAGTGAATGGACGGACGCCGAGATCGCCGCCATGATCGACCGGATCATGATGCCGCTGCTCCGCTCTCCGGGCGCGTGAAGCCACCTCCCGTGGCGTGCTTCGGACATCCGACGGGAATCCGGGTATCGCGGGCGGTGCCCATCGGCGTAACCTGTCTGGCGCCATGCCGTACGAACCACCCACCCACAGCGTCGAGCGATCGCTCCGAGCCACCACCGGCGCCAAGATCGTTGCCGGGGTCGACGAGGTCGGACGCGGGGCATGGGCCGGTCCGGTCACGGTCTGCGCGGCCGTCACGGGCCTGCGCCGGCCCCCCGAGGGACTCACCGACTCCAAGCTGATCACCCCCAAGCGCCGTACCGCGCTGGCGGCGGAACTGGAGACGTGGGTCACCGCCTACGCGCTCGGGCACGCGTCTCCCCAGGAGATCGACGAGCTCGGCATGACCGCGGCGCTCCGGATGGCGGCCGTACGAGCCCTGGACGCCCTGCCCGTACGCCCGGACGCGGTGATACTCGACGGGAAGCACGACTACCTCGGCAGCCCCTGGAAGGTCCGTACGGTGATCAAGGGCGACCAGTCCTGCGTCGCCGTGGCGGCAGCCTCGGTCATCGCCAAGGTGCGGCGCGACGCGATGATGGCCGAACTGGAGAGCATGGCCGAGGAGTGCTCGGCCTACGGCTTCGGCGCCAACGCGGGCTACCCTTCGCCGGTCCACAAGGCTGCCCTGGCGGAACGGGGGCCCACCTCGCACCACCGGCTCTCCTGGTCATACCTCGACGCGCTGCCCCAGTGGCGGCATCTCAAGAAGATCCGCATCTCCGCCGAGGCGGTCGCACTGGAAAGCGGGGGCCAGCTCGGCTTCGACTTCTGAACTTCCCGGCACCGCCCACTCGGCAGCCGGGTCGCACGATTGTGCCCACCCGCCGGAGCCTCCCGCGCCGGCGTTTGATAGACATCCACTCATGCCTCTCACCCCCGAGGAGCCTCAGATTCACGAGAGTGCCCAGGGTCCCCGCGCCACGGCCGCCGGCCACCCCGCGCCGACCCCTCGTCCCGTTCCCGGCCCGCGTTCCGCGTCCTCACCGCGTCCAGGGCGCCCCAGCCCGGCGACGGCCAGGCCCGGCCCGCCGGCGCAGCGCCCGCACCCCGGTGCCGGGCAGTCCCCGTCGCCCCGCCCGGAGAATCGTTCCGAACAGCGGTCCGGCCCGCAGGTCCAGGTGATCCCCGCCCCGGTCGACGGCGCGCTCGACGCCGCGGAAGAGGCCGTCGATCTGCTTCTGGAGACCGGCCGCCCGCCCGGCGACATCCTCGTCCTCACCACCGGCGAGCAGCACCCGTGGGCGGCGCACGAGCTGTCCTTCGGCGATGCCGCCTACTGGGCCCAGCAGGACGCCCGCGACGACGTGTTCTTCGCGGACGCCGCCGCCGTGGAGCGGGCGTCCGCCCGGCCCGTGGTCGTCGTGGCGGTCAACGGCGGTGCCGATGACGCCGCAGCACGGGCCCTGCCCCTGGCGAGGGGACGCGCGACCGCGCTGCTCATCGTCTGCGGCGACCCGCAGCGCGTCAACGCCGCGCTGGGCGCGGGTGTCTGACGCAGAGTACGTCTCGCGGTCCTGACCCGGCTGCCCCGTGGGGGCGGCCGGGGCCGTGGTCCGCGCACCCGTGTGGGCGCGTCAGCGGGCCGCCGTACGACGCAGTGGCTCGGCGGCGCCGCCCGCCGTACGCGGAGTCAGGGCGCCGAGTTCGGAGGCGGCGTCCCCCAGGGCCGTCGGACGCGAATCGGAGCTTGGCTGCCGGCCACCCCGGCCCTCGCCGAGGACCTGCCAACCGCCGCGGGTCAGCGTGATGTACGCCCCGCAGCGCAGCCCATGGAGCGTGCAGGCATCGCGCAGCCCCCACATCCAGGCGCCGTCCTCCTCCGTCCAACGCTCGTCGCCGTCACGGCAGTAGAGCAGCACGGCCGTCCGCACGGGGGCGCGGCGACGCAGGTCGTGCGGGATGACACGGCGCAGATGCGCGAGGAGCGCGTTGCGGAACTCCCAGCCGTCCGCCGGAACGGAGCGTCGGGTGAACGACGCGCTGGCGGCGAGTCGTTCCTCGTGATCGAGGACGGCGACGACGGCGGTCGTCGGCGTCGGCCGATGGCGGGTGTGCAGACCGCTGACGACCTCACGGGGGTTGCGGAGCAGGGGGATTCCGGCGGCGGCCCACTCGGACGGTTCCAGCATCCTGGCGAGGCGGCTGGCGGACTCGGACGGCGAGTTGATCGAGGCGGCTGCGGACGGAGCGAATCCGAAGGTCACGGTCCTCCCTTCGGATACGCGCCCGCTGGGCGGGCAGGGTCGAGTGAGGGCGCACCACGGCACAGTCCTTCCGGACCGCGTACAGGGCCGTGCGGGGCGGATTCCCAATTCTTGCGGGCCTGTGCGCGGGCGGCAACGAGCAATTGAGGCCGCTGACTGGAATGGGCAGGTATGGCACTCATATCCCTGCCCAGCCACCCACTGTTCACTCCCCGTTTCACCCCTGGACGGCAAGCACCAGCGGATACACCCCCTCCGCTCCCGCACGGCGCAGCAGTCGGGCCGCCACGGCGAGCGTCCAGCCGCTGTCCGACACGTCGTCCACCAACAGCACCGGACCGTCGGCCGAGGCCAGCCGCTCGGCCAACTCCGGGGGCACCGTCAGGGTCTGATGGAGCCCCACCACCCGCTGCGCGCTGTTGGTCCGGGAGATCCGCACGTCCTCGGCCCCAGGTGCGTACTCGACCGCACCCAGCAGCGGCATCCGGCCGATCTCCGCGATCCGCTGCCCGAGCGAGCCCACGAGGTGCGGCCTGCTGCGCGAGGCGACCGTGACGACACCGGCCGGCCGGGCAGGAGCGTCCGGCGCCCCGGACGCCCAACCCCCGGGCCCCTTGGCCCAGTCGGCGAGTACGCGCACGACCGCCTGCATCACGTCGTCCGGAACCGGACCGTCCGGAGCCCGCTCCGACAGCATCGGACGCAGCCGGTTGCCCCAGCCGATGTCCGACAGCCGCCCGAGCGCCCGCCCGCCGAACGACTGCTCGCCCGTCGGGATACGGCCCTTCAGATCGACACCGACCGCCGTGAGACCGGTCGGCCACATCTTGCGCGGCTCCACCTCCACGCCCGGCCGCCCCAACTCACCCTTGGCGGCATCGAGCGCCGCATCGCTCACCTTCCGGTCGAACCGGGACCCCGAGCAGTTGTCACAGCGTCCGCACGGAGCGGCCTCCTCGTCGTCCAACTGGCGACGCAGGAACTCCATGCGACAGCCCGTCGCCGCCGCGTACTCACGCATCGCCTGCTGCTCCGCCGCCCGCTGTCGGGCCACCCAGGCATACCGCTCGGAGTCGTACACCCACGGCTGTCCCGTGCTGGTCCAGCCGCCCTTCACCCGGTGAACGGCACCGTCCACGTCCAGCACCTTGAGCATCATCTCCAGCCTGGTCCGCCGCAGCTCGACCAACGGCTCCAGTGCGGGCAGGGAGAGCGGGCGGTCCGCGTGCGCCAGCACGTCCAAGGTGCGGCGCACCTGCTCCTCGGGCGGGAAGGCGACCGACGCGAAGTACTGCCAGATCGCCTCGTCCTCCTTGCCCGGCAACAGCAGCACCTCGGCGTGCTCGACCCCACGACCGGCACGGCCCACCTGCTGGTAGTACGCGATCGGGGAGGACGGCGAACCGAGGTGCACCACGAACCCCAGGTCGGGCTTGTCGAACCCCATGCCCAGGGCCGAGGTCGCCACCAGGGCCTTGACCCGGTTCGCCAGCAGGTCCTCCTCCGCCTGCTGCCGGTCCGCGTTCTCCGTGCGACCCGTGTACGAGGACACCGTGTGCCCGCACTGGCGGAGGTAGGCGGTGACCTCCTCGGCGGCCGCGACCGTCAGCGTGTAGATGATCCCGGATCCCGGAAGTTCGCCGAGATGGTCGGCCAGCCAGGCCAGCCGGTGGGCGGCGTCGGGCAGTCGGACCACACCGAGGCTCAGGCTCTCCCGGTCGAGCGGGCCACGCAGCACCAGCGCGTCCGTCCCCGCTCCCGTACCCAGCTGCTCGGCGACGTCCGCCGTCACACGGGCGTTGGCCGTCGCCGTGGTGGCGAGCACCGGGACGCCGGCCGGCAGGTCCGCCAGCATCGTGCGCAGACGGCGGTAGTCGGGCCGGAAGTCGTGGCCCCAGTCGGAGATGCAGTGCGCCTCGTCGACCACGAGCAGACCCGTCGCGGCCGAGAGGCGGGGGAGGACCTCGTCGCGGAAGTCCGGGTTGTTGAGCCGCTCGGGACTGACCAGCAGCACGTCCACCTCGCCCGCCGCCACCTCCCGCTGGACGGTCTCCCACTCCTCCGTGTTCGACGAGTTGATCGTCCGGGCACGGATGCCCGCACGGGCTGCCGCCTCCACCTGGTTGCGCATCAGCGCGAGCAGGGGGGAAACGATCACCGTGGGGCCGCTGCCGGCCTCGCGCAGCAGCGACGTCGCCACGAAGTACACCGCGGACTTGCCCCACCCGGTCCGCTGCACCACCAGCGCCCGTCGCTTGTCCGCGACGAGCGCTTCGATGGCCCGCCACTGGTCCTCCCGCAGTCTCGCCGCGCCGGTCGGATCCCCGACGAGGCGGGCGAGTACGGCATCGGCGGTGGCCCGGAGGCCCGCGCGGTCGGCGAGTCGGTCTGCGTTGGTCATGCCCCCATGCAACCCGATGGGTCGGACATTGCGCGAACGAGCCGCCCAACCTGTGGACAACCGGGGGGCAGCCCCCGCCTGAGTTATCCACAGGGGTTTCGGAGCCGGGGCCGGCCGCGAGACCGTCGTGACCATGAACACGAACCCGCACGAATCCCGTGGACCGGCCGAATCGCAGCAGATCACCCTGCGCAGCCCCGCCGAACTGGCCGACGCGCTCCCCTTCATGCTGGGCTTCCATCCCACCGATTCCGTCGTGCTCGTCGCCCTCCACGGCGAGCACGGCCGCTTCGGAGGGCGGGTCAGGCTCGGCATCCCGAGCTCGGCGAAGGAGTGGCCCGCGACCGCGGAGCACCTCGCCGAGTGCCTCGTCGACGGCTGCGCCCGGCGCGGCACCCGCCCGGAAGGCATCGTCGTCTTCCTCTGCCAGGACCCCGAACCCGGCGAGACCGGCCGCCGGGTGATGGAGCGGCTGCGGCCCTTCGCCCAGCGGCTGCGCACGGCCTGCGGCGAGCTCGACATTCCCGTCTACGAAGTCCTCTGCATCTCCGACGGCCTCTACTTCTCGTACGTCTGCCCCGACACCCGCTGCTGTCCACCCGACGGCACCCCACTCGCCCTGACCGGTACGTCGGTCATGGCGGCGTCCGCCGCCTACGCCGGAATCCAGGTGCGGGGCTCCCTGCGTGACATGCAGGCGCGTCTCAAGCCGCCGGCATCGTCCGACGACGAGTCGCAGCGCAAGGCCCTGAACGCGGCCGCCGCCGTGATCGTCCCCAAGATCCTCGCCGACCCGCCGGGGGCGGGCCGGGAGGAGGTCAGGGAGCAGACGCTCAGGCTCGCCCGCGAGATGTTGCGGCGGTTCGACGAGCCGTCCACCGTGGCCGAAGCGCCGGTACGGACGTCCGTGGTGGAACGGGTGCGCGGTCTGGGAACGGCGGAGCGTGACGCGGCCGACGACGCGCTGATCGATCCCGACGAGGCGGCGGCGCTCATCCTCGGCCTGCAGGACCGTGACACCCGGGACCGGGCCGCCGAGTGGATGGAAGGTGCCGAAGGCGCGGCGGCCCTGCGGTTGTGGCGGGTACTGGCCCGGCGCTGCGTCGCACCCTTCGACGAGCACGCGGCCGCGCCGCTCACCCTCGCCGGCTGGGCGGCCTGGTCCACCGGGGACGAACCGGCCGCCCGGGTCGCCCTGGGCCTCGCGCTGGACGCCGACCCCGACTACGTCTTCGCCCGGCTGCTGCACCAGGCCTGCAACGAGGGGCTCGACCCGGAGTCGCTGCGCAGCTGTCTGCGACACGAACGAGAGGCGAGGGCGGCGGCCGTCGAGACACGCCCCACGGCACGCCGGGTGGCGCCTCGCGGAGCCCGTCCGCAGACGGTCAGGAAGGGCGGGCCCACCGCCGGCACCCGCCCCGCCAAGGCGTCGCCGAAGCCGCCGCGTGCCGCCGCTGCCCGGCGCACCGGACAGCGAGGGGCGAGGAGCGGGCGATGAAGCCCGTGACCAGGCCGCCCGCGGCGGCGTTCAGCTCTGTGGCGGAGACCCACGACCCGTCCCGCCGACCCCTCACCGGCAGTCCGGATCGCACAGAGAGCGCCGCACACCACCCATGGCCCCCAGTTCCGCCCCGGCCCCCGGACGCCCCGCCGGGCCCGCGACCCTCGCCGGTCTCACGCTCCCGGGCGCCCCACGACCGAGCGAGCTGCCTTCGGTGCACCGTGCGCTCATCTGCGTCGCCCTGCCCGCCCTCGCCATCTGCGCCGACCACGGACAGCTCACCGGACAGGGCCTCGAAGGCGTCTACCTGTCCGGGCGAAGACTGCTCGCCCGCTGCGTGCTGCGGGTGGCCGGACGCGAGCCCATCGCACTTCAGGGCCGGCGGGCCGCCGCCGACCAGGCCGTGTTCGTCGGAGTCCTGCGCACGGCGGGAGACAACGGGCCCGACCCCGGGGTCACCGTCGAGCGCTTCCGCCGCGCCGACGGAACCGAGCGGATCACTCTGCGCAGCTCGGCCGACCGGCTGTTGCGACTCCCGGTGGAAATCGCTCTGGGGACGGATCTCGCGGAGCTGGGAGCGGTGGCGGCCGGGCGAGCCGGGCCCGAGATCTTCCCCAGCGTCCACGGCACCGGAATGCGCTGGACGGCGGACGACGGCCGGTACGCGGCCGTCACCGCGGACCCGCCGCCGATGGACGCGCTGGCCGCTGCCGGGCTCCTACGGTGGGAGATCGAGGTGGCTCCCGGAGCCGCCGCCACCATCGAGCTCAGGGTGCGCGGAGACCGGACACCCGGGACCTCCGTCCCGGCGCCCGGCGCCGGTCGGCCGGGCGGGGCCGTCCTCGCCGAAGCCCGTGCCGAGGGCGACGATCCGCGGGCCGGCGAGCTCCTGCGCACGGCCGTCGAGGATCTGCGGGCTCTCCTCCAGCGCGACCCCGCGCACCCGGCGGACGTTCATCTCGCGGCCGGAGTGCCGTGGCGCTGCGGGCCCGCCACCGCCGAAGCCCTCTGGGCCGCTCGTATGGCCCTGCCGCTCGGCACCCGGCTCGCGGTCACCACGCTCCGGACGCTGGCCCGCACCCAGATCGGTGGTTCCGGACCGCTCTCGGGACGCATCCCCGGCACGCTCAGGGACGCGGGGCCCTACCTGCCGCCCCGCTGCACCGGGATCGAGGCCACCCTGGCCTTCCCCGCCGTCCTGGCCGAGGCCAGACGCTGGGGGCTGCCCGAACAGGACCTCGAAGAACTACTCCCTGCCGCGGAGCGGTGTCTGGGATGGCTGCGCGGCGCCGCCGACCCGCACGGATTCGTTCCGGACCCGGGGCCCGCCGGTCCCTGGCGGGCCGAGACGCAGGCGCACGCCCACCGAGCGGCCGTGCTCGGCGCGGACCTCCTGGACGCCTGTGGCAGGCCGGGCGGAGACGCCTGGCGGGACTGGGCGAGTGCCTTGCGCGCCCGCTTCCGTGCGGAGTTCTGGCTCGACGACCGGTCCGGCGGCAGGCCCGCCGCGGCGCGCATGCCGGCTGGTCGGCCGTGGACCCAGCTCGGGGGATGGGCGGCACACCTCCTCGACACCGGTCTGCTGGGCGGCGGTCGGTACGCACCCGGCCTGCTGGACAGGGCCGAGACCGAACAACTGGCCCGGTTGCTCGGCACCCCTGCGCTGGACTCCGGCTGGGGGCTGCGCAGCCTCGGTGCCAAGGAGCCCGGCCACAACCCCTTCGGCCACAGGGCCGGAGCGGTGCGGGTCCACGAGACGGCGGTCGCCGTGGCCGGGCTCGCGGCGGCGGGGTACGAGCGGGAGGCCGCGTCCCTGCTCCGTGGCGCCCTCGACGCGGCGGAGGCGTTCGGCCACCGCCTGCCCGAGATGTACGCGGGCGACCAGCGCACCGCCGGCGGGGTGCCGGTGCCGCACCCGGCGGCCTGCCGACCCGCTGCCGTGGCCGCGGCAGCCGGCGTCCACCTTCTGACGACCCTCGTCGGGATCCGGCCCGACGCGCCGGGCCGGACCGTGGCCCTGCACCCGGTCCGGTCGGCTCCACTCGGTGCGGTACGTCTGTCGGGTCTGCGGGTCGCGGCCGAACCGTTCGCCGTGCGGGTGAGCCGGCTCGGGCTCGGCATGGTCGAGGAGGCCGCCGACGGTCTCCAGCTGGGGGGCTGAGCCATGCACGTCGGCGTCGAGAGGGAAGCGATGTGGGAGGGAGAAGAAGTCATCGTCGAAGCGGCGGAGGGGAGTGTTTATCGTCAGGAAGACGACTATGATCGCGGCATGTCTCCCTACGACCCGTCGGCCTTCCCGCCCTTTGCCGTCACTGTCGATCTGGTCGTGCTCACCGTGCGGCGCCACGCTCTGTGCGCCCTGGTCGTGAGAAGGGGAGAAGCACCGTTCCAGGGCCGGTGGGCGCTGCCCGGTGGATTCGTCCGCGCCGACGAGGACCTCGGCGCCGCCGCGGCGCGTGAGCTGGTGGAGGAGACCGGGCTCTGTGTCCATGACCCGGGCGCGCTGTCACCCATGCCGAGCAACGGCGCCCACCTCGAGCAGCTGGCGACCTACGGGGACCCGCGGCGTGACCCCCGGATGAGGGTGGTCAGCGTCGCCCACCTGGCGCTCGCCCCGGACCTGCCGGCGCCACGCGCGGGCGGCGACGCGAACAGCGCCCGCTGGGCCCCGGTCGAGGAACTGCTCGGCAAGGACGGCTCCGTCGAACGTGAGGAGGAGCCGGGAGAGCCGCTCGCGTTCGATCACGCGCAGATCCTCTCCGACGGGGTGGAGCGGGCCCGCTCCAAGATCGAGTACTCCTCGTTGGCCACGGCCTTCTGTCCGCCGGAGTTCACGGTCGGCGAGCTCAGAAGGGTGTACGAGGCCGTGTGGGGTGTCGCGCTCGACCCGCGTAACTTCCACCGGAAGGTGACCGGTACCCCCGGTTTCCTCGTCCCCGCCGGGGGGACCACCACGCGCCAGGGTGGGCGTCCCGCGCAGCTCTTCCGAGCAGGTGGGGCGACACTGCTCAACCCGCCCATGCTGCGCCCCGAGGTCTGATCGGCGCGCCCGGAGGCGACCCGGGGTCCCAACCCTGCGCAAAAAGTCCGAAATGTAGCGTTATCTTGCTTCGATAGCCGCCCTGCCGCGGAGCGGTGTCACCTACCGCGAGAGAAGCGATGCTCCAGGCCATCGGACTCACCAGCAGCCCCCGCCGCGACCTCCCGCCCGCCGTGGACGATCTCAGCTTCGAGGCCCGGCCGGGCCAGGTCACGGCCCTCCTGGGCCCCGCCGGATCCGGGAAGACCACCGCCCTGCGGCTGATGCTCGAACTGGAGCCCGGCCGTGGCGTCACGTACTTCCGCGGTCGCCCCCTCCATCGCATCGCACAACCCGCCAGTGAGGTCGGTGTACTGCTGGGAGACGTCCCGGGGCATCCCTCGCGCACCATGCGCAGCCAGTTGCGGATGCTCTGCGCGGCGACGGGCGTTCCCGCGGCCAGGGCCGACGAGATGCTCCGGGCCGTAGGGCTCACCGGCCTTCACGGCCAGCGGATCGGCACCCTGCCGCGAGCGATCGACCGCCGACTCGGCCTGGCCTCGGCCCTGTTGGCCGACCCGCACGCGCTCCTGCTCGACGAGCCGGGGGCCGGCCTCTCCGCACGCGACAACGCCTGGCTGCATGAACTCCTACGTGCCCATGCCATGGAGGGCGGCACCGTTCTCTACACCACCGACGACCCCAAGGACGCGGCCCGCAACGCCGATCGGGTCGTCACCGTCGCCGAGGGCCGCCTCGTCGCCGAGCAGGACGTGGCCGACTTCGCCCGTACCCGGCTGCGCCCGCGCGTGGCGGTACGCACTCCCCATGCCGCACGGCTCGCCGCGGTCGTCACACAGGAGGCGCGCGCGGCCCGCCGTACCGTCGAGGTGATCACCGAGCAGGGCAATCGGCTGTCCGTCTACGGCAGTGACTGCGCCGCGATCGGAGAGACGGCGTTCCGGCACGGAGTGCTCATCCACCGACTGTCCGAGGAGGTGGGAGACACGGACCGGTGGCCCTCCTCCGTACCGCCCGGGCCCACTCCCGCGGGCGGTCGTGCTCCCGACGCCGGAGGCGCTGCCGTCGTTCACGAGGCCGAGCGGCCGGCGGAGCGGAGACCGACCCGTTCGCCGCTCCGCCCGCTCCGGTACGAGGTCCGCAGGCTGCTCGGGGTTCCGGCCACCCCGCTCGTCGCGGCGGCGGTCCTGATCGCCTCCGTCGTGATCTCGGTGGTGCTCGCGCGCAGTGGCCGGACGCCCTTGCCCACGGTCCTCGCCGGCTGGCCCGCCCTCTCCCCGCTGCCGCCCGCCGCCCTCGGGGCCGGACTGCTCGGTGCCTTCTCCTTCGCGGACGAGTACCGCTACCCGGCGCTGACCACCGGCCGTGGCGCGGTTCCGCGCCGCCTCGGGCTGCTGCTCGCCAAGCTCACCGTCGCGGCCGCCGTCGCCCTCGTCCTGGCCGTGCTCGTCGTGGCGGCCGACCTGCAGGTCCTTCGTCTCGTCTACGGCGGCGAGTTGATTCCCGTACCGGAAAACTGGCCGACTCTGTGCGCGAGTTGGCTCGGTCTGATCATCGGCTGCGCCTGGGCCGGGGTGCTCGGGGCCGGGGTCTTCCGGGTCGCCGCGGCGGGCGTGGCGGCGGTGCTCGTGGTGCCGGTGGTCCTCGCGCCCCTGCTGGGGAAGGTGGGCTCCGGCCCCTCGGGTCGCCCGATCGCCGGACTGCCCGCGCGGTTGCGCGAATTCGTCAGCGTGGAGTGGCCGGCGGCGGTCGACCGCTGGCTGGCGGGGGCGTTGCGGGTGGTCGCCCAGCCCGTGGGGGTGGCGCTGGCGGTGTCGTTGACCGCCCTGCTCTGCGCTTATCTGTTCACCGGCTTTCGCCGGAAGGCGCGTTGGTGATCACTTATGGATCGAAAGCTTCTGCCTTCGAGGCAACTCGCTTGGGAATGGCTGGATATGTCCGATTAATCGTCAATTGTGTAGCGAGTGCCGATCACCCTTTCGTGTGCTTTTCACCAAAGACCTCAAGGGTCCCTGGAGCCGCGCCGACAAAAGATGCGTGAGTACCCTTGCGCACACCATGATGACCGCCGCCCGCCCCGTCGACTCCGGCCTCGGCGCCCCGGGCGATCTCGATCGCTACCCGTACGCGGAGACGCCCGTCGCCGACCGCGTGGGCCCGCCCACCTGGGAAGGAGCGGAGACGGACCTCGGCCGGGTCGGCCGTCGCTCGACCGGCAGCCGCGGCCGCGGCCTGCACGGCCAGCTCGTCCAGCAGCTGGGGCAGATGATCGTCTCCGGCGACCTCGGCGCCGACCGTCCGCTCGTCCCGGAGGAGATCGGTCAGCGCTTCGAGGTCTCCCGCACCGTCGTGCGCGAGTCACTGCGCGTACTGGAGGCCAAGGGTCTCGTCAGCGCCCGCCCCAATGTCGGCACCCGGGTCAGGCCGGTCAGCGACTGGAACCTGCTGGACCCCGACATCATCGAGTGGCGGGCGTTCGGCCCGCAGCGCGACAACCAGCGCCGCGAGCTGAACGAGCTGCGGTGGACGATCGAGCCGCTGGCCGCCCGGCTCGCCGCCGGTCACGGCCGTGAGGACGTCCAGCAGCGGCTCGCCGACATGGTCGAGATCATGGGCCACGCCTATGCCCAGGGAGACGGCATCACCTTCTCCCGGGCCGACGCCGAGTTCCACTCCCTGCTGATCCAGCTCGCCGGGAACCGGATGCTGGAGCACCTCTCCGGCATCGTCGCCGCCGCGCTCCAGGTCTCCGGCGGTCCGGTCACCGGCTGCGACCGTCCGGGCGAGTCCTGCCTGGCGCACCACGCACGCATCGTCGACTGCCTCGCGGCCGGGGACGCGCAGGGCGCCGAGGCGGCCATGCGGCAACTGTTGATCGTTCACCCGGAGGTGGAGCGCGTCGTACCCGCTCCGCGTGAGCACTGACCCGCGGGCCACGGCCAGCGGAGCGGAGCCGTACGCATCGCGTGCCGCCGGAGCCGCGCGGAGCCCGGGGATCATGACGTGTCCCCAGGGTCCGCGGGGGCTCGGGCGGCGCGAATGTGCGACGAACGCCTGTTCTGGCCGATTTGTCGGACATGAGGTGTGACTCGGGCCACGCGGATTGGGCGTAACACTCCTCGAAGCCGTGCGATGACCTAAGAGGTGACAGCCGAGGAAGGAATACAGCAGCCGCGTGAGGCGCTGTGCAGTTCCCCGGTCCAGCCCGCGCCGTCGGCACAATCCCCGCCGATGGTCGTCGGCTCCGGCCCGATCCCGGGCGGGGCCGGAAGCCGTTTTCCATCGTTCCGAGAGGTTGTTCGTGTCGGCCAGCACATCCCGTACGCTCCCGCCGGAGATCGCCGAGTCCGAGTCTGTGATGGCGCTCATCGAGCGGGGGAAGGCTGATGGGCAGATCGCCGGCGATGACGTGCGTCGGGCCTTCGAGGCTGACCAGATTCCGCCAACCCAGTGGAAGAATGTTCTGCGCAGCCTCAACCAGATCCTCGAGGAAGAGGGTGTGACGCTGATGGTCAGTGCAGCGGAGTCGCCGAAGCGCGCCCGCAAGAGCGTCGCAGCGAAGAGCCCGGCCAAGCGCACCGCCACCAAGACCGTCACCGCCAAGACGACCGTGACGAAGACCGTCTCGGCCGCCACGGCGGCTCCGGCGGAAGAGAGCGCGGACCCGGTCGACGAGGCCGGAGCGCCGGCCAAGAAGGCCGCCGCGAAGAAGACCGCGGCCAAGAAGACGGTGGCGAAGAAGGCCACCGCCAAGAAGACGACGGCCAAGAAGACCGCCGCCAAGAAGGACGCCGACGAGGCGATCGAGGGCGAGGAGCTCCTCGACGACGTCGCGCCCGGCAAGGGCGAGGACGAAGAGGCCGAGGGCGAGAACAAGGGCTTCGTCCTGTCCGACGAGGACGAGGACGACGCTCCGGCGCAGCAGGTCGCCGTCGCCGGTGCCACCGCCGACCCCGTCAAGGACTACCTGAAGCAGATCGGCAAGGTCCCGCTGCTCAACGCCGAGCAGGAGGTCGAGCTCGCCAAGCGCATCGAGGCCGGTCTGTTCGCCGAGGACAAGCTGGCCAACTCCGACAAGCTCGCGCCCAAGCTCAAGCGTGAGCTGGAGATCATCGCCGAGGACGGCCGCCGCGCCAAGAACCACCTGCTGGAGGCCAACCTCCGACTGGTGGTCTCGCTGGCCAAGCGCTACACCGGCCGCGGCATGCTCTTCCTGGACCTGATCCAGGAGGGCAACCTGGGTCTGATCCGCGCGGTCGAGAAGTTCGACTACACCAAGGGCTACAAGTTCTCCACGTACGCCACCTGGTGGATCCGTCAGGCGATCACCCGCGCCATGGCGGACCAGGCCCGCACCATCCGTATCCCGGTGCACATGGTCGAGGTCATCAACAAGCTCGCGCGCGTCCAGCGCCAGATGCTCCAGGACCTGGGCCGTGAGCCCACCCCGGAGGAGCTGGCCAAGGAGCTCGACATGACCCCGGAGAAGGTCATCGAGGTCCAGAAGTACGGCCGCGAGCCGATCTCCCTCCACACCCCGCTGGGCGAGGACGGGGACAGCGAGTTCGGTGACCTCATCGAGGACTCCGAGGCGGTCGTCCCGGCCGACGCGGTCAGCTTCACGCTCCTTCAGGAGCAGCTGCACTCCGTCCTCGACACGCTCTCCGAGCGTGAGGCCGGCGTGGTCTCCATGCGTTTCGGTCTCACCGACGGTCAGCCGAAGACGCTGGACGAGATCGGCAAGGTCTACGGCGTCACGCGTGAGCGGATCCGTCAGATCGAGTCGAAGACGATGTCGAAGCTTCGCCACCCGTCCCGTTCGCAGGTGCTGCGCGACTACCTCGACTAGTCCGCAGTCGTACACGCCGAAGGGCCCGGTCCCCCGAGTGGGGGAGCCGGGCCCTTCGGCGTGCGCGGGTGCGCGGCGGCGGCACCTGGACGACGCTGGGTGAACCGACATCACCGGAGAGTCAGGAGGCTCTATGCGTCGCCCCATCGCCCGAGCAGTGACCACTGTCCTGGGCCTGATCTCGGCGGCGGCGGGGCCGTTCGCCGCCGTCCCTCCCGCGGCCGCCGACAGTGTCGTGGTCGGGGGGCAGCCCGCCGAGATCACGGACGCGCCCTGGGCCGTGGCGCTCTCCAGCCGTGACCGGTTCGGAGGTACGCGTGCCGGACAGTTCTGCGGGGGCGTGGTGGTCGCGCCGACCCAGGTGCTCACCGCGGCCCACTGCCTCGGCAGGGACGTCCTGGGTGGCAAACCCTCGGAGGTTACCGACCTCACGGTCATCGCGGGCCGCAGCGCCCTGCGTGGTGAGGGCGGACAGGAGGTTCGGATCACCGGCACCTGGATCAGTCCGGACTACGACCCCAGGACCAACGCCAACGACCTCGCCGTACTGACCCTGGCGACCGCGCTGCCGCAGACCTCCGTGATCAAGGCGGCCCGCCCGGGCGACGAGGCCGAGGCCCCGGGCACGGAGGCGGACGTCTACGGCTGGGGGGACACCACCGGCAACGGCACCTACGCCTCGGTGCTGCGCTCGGCGCGCGTCCAGGTGCTCCCGGACGCGTCGTGCAAGCGGGCCTATCCGGGCCTCTTCGGAGCCGCGTACCGGGCCGACACGATGCTGTGCGCGGGGGATCCGCAGGGCGGCAAGGACGCCTGCCAAGGGGACAGCGGAGGGCCCCTGGTGGCCGGGGGGCGGCTCATCGGGCTGGTGTCCTGGGGCAGCGGGTGCGGGCAGGCGGAGAATCCCGGCGTCTACACCCGGGTCTCGGCGGTCCTGCCGACGAACTCCTGAGCCGTACGCGCCCGAGCGCGAGAAGGACTCGGGCCGGGCGCCCAAGCCTGTGGGAACCCGGGCCGGGTACCAAGCCGACAGGAAACCGGGCCGGGTACCCAAGCCCGTGGTAACCCGGGCCGGTGCCGAAGCCCGAGGAGAAGTCGGGCCCGGTGCGAGAACGGGCGGCCACCCCCTTGAACGCGGGGTGGCCGCCCGTCGTCCGGTCAGCGACCGGCTCTTGGCTCGTCGTGGATGCGAGGTGTCAGCGGTCCTCGTCTACTGCCTTGGCCGGCACGTCGGTGAGCCGGTCCGTCTCATCCTGTATTTCCGCGGCGATCTTCTTGAGTTCCGGCTCGAACTTGCGCCCGTGGTGGGCACAGAAGAGCAAGTCACCGCCGCTGGTCAGGACGACGCGCACGTACGCCTGGGCGCCGCAGCGGTCGCAGCGGTCAGCGGCCGTCAGGGGGCTCGCGGGGGTCAGAACAGTAGTCACGTCGCCTCTTCTCTAGCTCGACGAGCTGTCGTACCAGGGTCAACATCCAACCAGGCCGAAAACGTTCCCGCTCGTGGCTTTTCCTCGAAAGTTCTTACCGAGGTGGCTGTCTGCTGCCGGTTGGCGGCGAATGAGCCGTATTGCGTCGCTCTACGGATTTCGCATTGCTTGTCTCGGTTCGTCCTCCCGGCTGGGTTGCCGGTTGTTCATGAGGACGTGCCCGGAGCCTAAATGGTTCATGCCTGGAAGGGAACGTGATGTTCACGTCACCCCATCGAGGGATCGAACACTCATGCGACTCTGCACTAGCATGAGCAATCGGGTGGGTGGCGTGACAACGGCTCTACCAGGCATCGGTACCCTCAGACCGGTGACCGACGCCGGGCCTTACCCCACCGGGCCAGTTTTCAAATTCAGCGAGGAGCGAACCGCGTGACCGCCGAAACGTCCGTGCCGTCCAGTGCGCTGCTGACCGCAGACCGTGACGCTTCCAACTACACCGCGCGGCACCTGCTCGTACTCGAAGGGCTCGAAGCGGTTCGCAAGCGGCCCGGCATGTACATCGGGTCCACCGACAGCCGCGGTCTGATGCACTGCCTCTGGGAGATCATCGACAACTCCGTCGACGAGGCCCTCGGCGGCTACTGCGACCACATCGAGGTGATCCTCCACGACGACGGCTCCGTCGAGGTGCGCGACAACGGCCGGGGCATCCCCGTCGACGTCGAGCCCAAGACCGGACTCTCCGGCGTCGAGGTCGTCATGACCAAGCTGCACGCGGGCGGAAAGTTCGGCGGCGGCTCGTACGCGGCCTCCGGTGGTCTGCACGGCGTGGGCGCCTCCGTGGTGAACGCCCTCTCGGCCCGCCTCGACGTCGAGGTCGACCGGACCAGCTCCACGCACGCGATCAGCTTCCGCCGCGGCGTCCCCGGCATCTTCACCGAGCAGGGCCCCGACAGCCCCTTCGACCCCGGCAGCGGCCTGCGCAAGATCAAGCGCGTGCCCAAGGCCCGCACCGGCACCCGCGTGCGGTACTGGGCCGACCGCCAGATCTTCCTCAAGGACGCCAAGCTCTCCCTGGACCACCTGCACCAGCGCGCCCGCCAGACCGCCTTCCTGGTGCCCGGCCTGACCATCGTGGTCCGGGACGAGCGCGACCTGAACGGCGTGGGCAAGAGCGAGGAGACCTTCCGCTTCGACGGCGGCATCAGCGAGTTCTGCGAGTTCCTCGCCCAGGACAAGGCCGTCTGCGACGTGCTGCGCCTCACCGGCCAGGGCACGTTCAAGGAGACCGTGCCGGTCCTGGACGACCGCGGGCACATGACGCCCACCGAGGTCACCCGCGAACTGGGCGTCGACATCGCCCTGCGCTGGGGCACCGGCTACGACACCACGCTCAAGTCCTTCGTCAACATCATCGCCACCCCCAAGGGCGGCACCCACGTCTCCGGCTTCGAGCAGGCCATCGCCAAGACGGTCAACGAGGTCCTGCGCGCCACGAAGATGCTGCGCGTCGCCGAGGACGACATCGTCAAGGACGACGCCCTCGAAGGGCTCACGGCCGTCGTGACGGTACGGCTCGCCGAGCCGCAGTTCGAGGGCCAGACCAAGGAGGTGCTCGGTACCTCGGCCGCCCGCCGGATCGTCGCCAACGTGGTCGCCAAGGAGCTGAAGGCCTTCCTGACCTCCACCAAGCGCGATGCCAAGGCCCAGGCCCGGGCGGTCCTGGAGAAGGCCGTGGCGGCCGCCAGGACCCGTATCGCCGCCCGCCAGCACAAGGACGCCCAGCGCAGGAAGACCGCGCTGGAGTCCTCCACGCTGCCGGCCAAGCTCGCCGACTGCCGCAGCGACGACGTGGAGCGCAGCGAGCTCTTCATCGTCGAGGGAGACTCCGCGCTCGGCACGGCCAAGCTCGCCCGCAACAGCGAGTTCCAGGCCCTGCTGCCGATCCGCGGCAAGATCCTCAACGTCCAGAAGTCCTCCGTCTCGGACATGCTCAAGAACGCCGAGTGCGGAGCGATCATCCAGGTCATAGGGGCCGGCTCGGGCCGCACCTTCGACATCGACGCCGCCCGGTACGGCAAGGTCATCATGATGACCGACGCCGATGTCGACGGCTCCCACATCCGCACGCTGCTGCTGACCCTCTTCCAGCGCTACATGCGGCCCATGGTCGAGCAGGGACGCGTCTTCGCCGCCGTGCCGCCGCTGCACCGCATCGAGCTCGTCCAGCCCAAGAAGGGCCAGGACAAGTACGTGTACACGTACTCGGACAACGAGCTGCGCCAGACCCTGCTCGAGTACCAGCGCAAGGGCGTCCGCTACAAGGACGCCATCCAGCGCTACAAGGGTCTCGGCGAGATGGACGCGGACCAGCTGGCGGAGACCACGATGGACCCGCGGCACCGGACCCTGCGCCGGATCAACATCGGCGACCTGGACTCCGCCGAGCAGGTCTTCGATCTGCTCATGGGCAACGACGTGGCACCGCGCAAGGAGTTCATCACCAGCTCCGCGGCGACGCTCGACCGCTCGCGGATCGACGCCTGACCGGCTGTCCGTCCAGGGGTGGAGCGGCCACGCTCCACCCCTGAGCGGAGGCTTCTCAGCCCCCGCGCCGACGACGACTCGCTCTCCAGGCGCAGGCCGTCCAGTGCGTAAATCAGCACGGGCTCGTCGCACCGTCCGGAGAATCCGTCACCTGATGGGGTGAAGAGGGGGAGGAGAAGAGTCCGGGATCTTCCCACTCTGTCCATCCTTGGGCACGCGGCCGAAACGGTTCGCTGACAAGGAGAGTTCACCGGTGGAGAAGCGCGAAGGGCCGGGCACCCCGGCAGTGCGGATCGACGACCCCTGGTACGACGCACTGGCCGCCGGCTGGGGCGAGGTGGCGGCCGATGGCGGGACGTCGGCCGGTGCCCCGGCGCACACCGCGCCGGCGCCCGGAGCCGTACCGCGACAGCAGCCGGCCCTCGGCACTGCCGACATCTATCTGGCGGTCCAGCGCAGCCCCGCCTTCCAGGAAGTACGCAGTCGCTACCGGCGGTTCGTCATCCCCGCCGCCCTCGGCTTCCTCCTCTGGTACCTCGCCTACGTCGTGGCGGCGACCGTCGCGCCCGGACTGATGGCCCGGCCCGTCGTGGGCGCGGTGAACGTGGCGATGGTCGCCGGACTCGGCCAGTTCCTCTCCACCTTCCTCCTGACCTGGGCCTACGCCCGGCACGCCCGGCTGCGCCGGGACCGGGCGGCGCTGGAGCTGCGCTGGACCGTGTACGACGAGACACGGGCGCGGGAGACGACGCGAGGGGTGCAGCGGTGATCGACGACCATCAGACACTCGCGCTGCTGCTGTTCAGCGCGTTCATCGCGGTGACGCTGGGGATCACCACGTGGGTGAGCCGTAACCGGCACGGCTCCGCGGAGGAGTTCTACGCCGGCGGCAGGCTCTTCTCGCCCATGGAGAACGGTTTCGCCATCGCGGGCGACTACATGTCCGCCGCCTCCTTCCTCGGGATCTCGGGCCTCATCGCCCTCTTCGGCTACGACGGGATGCTGTACTCCGTCGGCTTCCTCGTCGCCTGGCTGGTCGTGCTCCTGCTGGTCGCCGAACTGGTGCGCAACTGCGGTCGGTTCACGCTCGCCGACGTCGTAGCGGCCCGGATGGCGGAGCGTCCCGTACGCATCGCCGCCGGAACCTCCTCCGTCACCGTCTCCGTGCTCTACCTGGTGGCCCAGATGGTGGGCGCCGGCAGCCTCGTCGCCCTCCTCCTCGGCGGCACGAGCGAGGCGGCCCGCTCCTGGACCGTGATCGGCGTCGGCGCCCTGATGGTGATCTACGTGTCGCTGGGCGGCATGCGGGCGACCACCTGGATCCAGATCGTCAAGGCGGTGCTCCTCATGGCCGGCACGATCACCCTCACCGTGCTCGTCCTGCTCCGCTTCCACGGCGACTTCAACCAGCTGCTCACCACCGCCGCCGAACGCAGCGGGCACGGCCGGGACTTCCTCGCACCAGGGCTGCGCTACGGCGGGGAGTGGACCGCGCGCCTCGACTTCATCAGCCTCGGGATCGCGCTCGTCCTGGGCACCGCGGGCCTGCCGCACATCCTGTCCCGCTTCTACACCGTGCCCACCGCGCGGGCCGCCCGCCGTTCGGTCGTCTGGTCCATCGGACTCATCGGCAGCTTCTACCTGATGACGATCGTGCTCGGTTTCGGCGCGGCCGCCATCGTCGGCCCCGACGCCGTCCGCGCCTCCAACGCCGCCGGGAACACCGCCGTACCGCTGCTCGCCCTCGACCTCGGCGGAGGAGCGGGTTCGACCGGCGGAACCGTGCTCTTCGCGATCGTCGCCGCCGTCGCGTTCGCGACGATCCTGGCCGTCGTCGCCGGCATCACGCTCGCTTCCTCCGCCTCCGTGGCCCACGACCTGTACGCCTCGCTGCGCAGCCGTAAGCCGCACGCGAAGCAGTACAGCGAGGTGACCGTCGCTCGGCTGGCCGCCGCCGGGATCGGGGTCGCCGCGATCGGGCTCGGGCTGCTCGCCCGCGACCTCAACGTGGCGTTCCTGGTCGGCCTCGCCTTCGCGGTCGCCGCCTCCGCCAACCTCCCGGTGCTGCTCTACTCGCTCTTCTGGCGGAACTTCACCACGCGGGGCGCCGTCTGGTCGGTGTACGGAGGGCTCGTCCCGGCCGTCCTGCTGGTCGTCCTCTCGCCGGTCGTCTCCGGCGGCCCCGAGGCGCTGTTCCCTGGCGTCGACTTCCATGTCTTCCCGCTCCAGAACCCGGGAGTGGTCTCCATCCCGCTGGGCTTCCTGGCCGGCTGGATCGGCACGGTCACCTCCTCCGAACCGCCGGACGCGGCTCGGCACGCGGAGACGGAGGTCAGGGCCCTGACCGGCGCCGGAGCGGTGTGAGCCGCCGGGGGTTCAGCGCGTGGCCGGAGTCCAGACGTAGCGGTGCTCGGGGCGGCCCGTCTCGCCGTACTTCAGCGTGAGGCGTACGCGTCCGGTGCGTTCGAGCAGCTTGAGATAGCGCTGGGCGGTCTGCCGGCTCACCCCGGCCCGCTCGGCGATCTCCTGCGCGGACAGGGCCCCGTCGGCGGCGAGCAGCACCTGTCGTACCAGCTCCGCGGTGGTGGGGGAGTGCCCCTTGGGCAGTTCGGGCTCGGTCGCACCCGCCGAGAGGGCACCGAAGATCCGGTCCACCTCGGCCTGTTCGGCCTCACCGCCGCCGTCGAGGGTGTCGCGCAGGGCGGCGTACGCCTCCAGCTTGGCGCGCAGCCCGGCGAAGGTGAACGGCTTCACCAGATACTGCAGCGCACCGTGGCGCATCGCCGCCTGGACCGTCGCCACGTCGCGTGCGGCGGTCACCATGATCACGTCGGTCTGGTGGCCCTGCCGACGCAGCTCGCGTACGACCGCGAGGCCGTTCTCGTCCGGCAGGTAGTGGTCGAGCAGGATGAGATCGACCGGGACCTCGCCGAGGCGGGTGATCGCCTCCGCGGTGGAGTGGGCGGTGGCGACGACGCGGAACCCGGGCATCTTCGTCACGTACGCCGCGTTGATCCGCGCGACGCGTACGTCATCGTCCACGACCAGGACGTCGATCATCGTGGCTCCTCGCTCGCCCGGGCCATGGCGGGCGCCGGCCCGGGTGTCGGCGCCGGATCCGGCGCCGGATCCGGCGTCGGATCCGGTGTCGGGTCCGGGGCCGGGTCCGGTGTCGGTTGCGGGTCCGGTTCGTTCAGTGCCTCCGGGAGTACGACGGTGAACTCGGCGCCCCCGTCCGGCCCCTCGCCGACCCGGGCGCCGCCACCCCGGCGTTCGGCGAGCCGGCGCACCAGGGCCAGGCCCAGACCCCGCTTGCCGTGTGACGGCAGCTCCTTCGTGGACCAGCCCTCGGTGAAGATCAGCTCGCGCCGGTCGTCGGGCACGCCCGGCCCGCTGTCGGTGACCCGCAGGACGACGGTGCGTCCCTCGGCCCGCAGGGCGATCTCGACGCGCGGCTCGGTGGTGCCGGCGGCGGCGTCCAAGGCGTTGTCGACCAGGTTGCCGACGACGGTGACCAGCTCGCGCGGGTCGACCAGGCGGTCGGGGAGCAGCGAGTCGGGCGAGATCCGCAGGCCGACACCCCGCTCCGCGGCGACCGTGGCCTTGCCGACCAGGAGGGCGGCGAGCAACGGGTCGTGGACCTTCTCGGTGACCTGCTCGGCGGTGGCCCGGTGGACGCCGACGACCTCGGTGACGAATTCGACCGCCTCGTCGTGCATCTCCAGCTCCAGGAGGCCGAGGAGGGTGTGGAGGCGGTTGGCGTGCTCGTGGTCCTGGGCACGCAGGGCGTCGATCAGGCCGCGGGTCGAGTCCAGCTCGCGGCCGAGCCGCTCCAGCTCGGTGCGGTCGCGCAGGGTCGCCACGGCGCCGCCGTCGTCCGTCGGCATCCGGTTGGCGATGAGGACCCGGTGGCCGCGGACGGTCACCAGGTCCTCGCCCGTGACCCGCCCGGCCAGCACGTCGGCCGTGCGGCCCGGGCCGAGGACGTCCTCCAGCGAGAGGCCGGTGGCCTCCGGGCCGATCCCCAGGAGGCGCTGCGCCTCGTCGTTCATCAGGCGGACGCGGCCCGCGCGGTCGAGGGCGACGACGCCCTCACGGATGCCGTGGAGCATGGCCTCGCGCTCGGCGAGCAGGGCGGAGATGTCGGAGAAGGCGAGGTCGTGGGTGCGCCGCTGAAGCCTGCGGGAGATCAGGTACGCGGCGAGGGCGCCGGCCGCCAGCGCCCCGCCCGCGTACGCGAGGAGCCCCGGGATCGCCCCGAGCAGGCGGTCCTGGACGCTGTCGTACTCGATGCCGACGGACACGGCGCCGACGATGGTCCCGTCGGGGTTCCGCAACGGTGTCTTGCCGCGTGCGGAGCGGCCCAGGGTGCCGCTGTCGATCTCCATGACCTCCCGCCCGGCGAGGGCCGCGCTGGGGTCCGTGGAGACGCGCCTGCCGATCTGCGAGGGGTCGGTGTGGGACCAGCGGACGCCCCGGGTGTCCATGACGACGACGTACTCGGCGCCGGTGGACTGCCGGATGCGCTCGGCCTCCACCTGTACGGGGCCCCGGGCGGAGGGCGCGGAGGTCGTCAGCGCGGTGGCGGTCTGCGGTGAGGCGGTCGTCTCGGCGATGGCGAGGGCGCGGCGCATGGCCTGGTCGTCGAGCTGGGCGCTGAGCGGGGCGAGGAAGAGGCCGGTGGCCAGCACGGTGACGCCGGTCGCGATGGCCAGCTGCATGAGGAGGACCTGCGAGAAGACCCGCTGCGGCCAGCCGAACCGCCGGCGTCGCGCGGGGGGCGGCGTGGGGGTGGTCGGTGCGGGACTCATGGCAGGAACGGTACGGGGCGGGGGGCGGCGACCGGAAATGTGCGGGGCGGGCGGGCGGGGCCGGGGCTACGGGCTGGCGGGGTGCGCCCGGCCCTCGGCCGGGCCGAGGGGTGCGGCTCGGCCGGGTGTGACGCGGCGGTGACGCACCGCGGCCTACCGCCCGACTGGGACGGCTCTCAGCCCGGTTGTCGCAAACACCTTGCTCTTGCAAGTAATGTGCAACAAGCTGTTCGGGTCCTTACTGTCGCCTGGACGTGGAGCCATGCCATGCCGCCTCTCATACCGGATGCCGGACCCCAGCGCGTCCTCGCCGGCTCGAACTTCGTCTACACCGTCGGCAGTGGCCTCTACTTGACCGCCGGGGTGCTGTACTTCACTCAAGCTGTTCACCTTCCGGCAGGCCACGTGGGACTCGGGCTCGCCCTCGCCGGCTTCATGGCGCTGGCTGTGGGCATCGCCGCCGGCCACCTCGCGGACACCCACGGAGCGCGCGGCGTCTACGCGATCACCCTCGTCGTCCAGGCACTGGCAACGGCCGGCTTCGTGCTGGCGGACAGTTTCTGGCCGTTCGTCCTCGTCGTGTCCACAGCCACCGGGGCGAAGGCGGCCGGACTGGCTGCGCGCAGTCCGCTGATCAGGCACTACGGAGGGGACCGGCCGCAGGAGTTCCGTTCCTATCTCCGCGCTGTGACCAACGTCGGCGTCTCCCTCGGTGCCCTGCTCGCCGGCTGGGTCGTCCAGGTGGGCACCCTCACCGCCTATCACCTTCTGGTCATCGGCAACGCGATCGCGTTCGTCGCCTCCGCGGCGATCCTGGTTCTCCTGCCGCCGGTCAAGCCCGTCCCCACTGTCGGGGGTCCACGCTGGATCGCCCTGCGGGACCGCCCTTACCTTCTGATCACCGTCCTCGACGGCATCATGGCCATCCAGTTCAAGGTGCTGACCGTGGCCATTCCGCTGTGGCTGGTCGGGGCCACCACCGCACCGCACTGGCTGGTCTCGGCCACCATGCTCACCGGCACCGTGATCGTGGTCGCGTTCCAGGTACGAGCCAGCCGTGGCATCAACACCCCGGCAGCGGGGGCGACCGCCTACCGCCGGGCGGGTGTGGCCTTCCTCGTCGCCTGCGCACTGGTCTCGCTGTCCGCGGGGATCCCGGCCTGGGCCGCAGCCACCCTGATCATGACCGCGGTGGTCATCCACACGGTCGGCGAACTGTGGCACGCCGCAGCCGGCTTCGAGGTGTCCTTCGCCCTCGCCCCGCCGCACGCCACCGGCCAGTACCTCGGTGTGTTCGGCCTGGGCGCCGGCCTCGCCGAAGCCCTCGGCCCGGGCCTGCTCATCGCACTCTGCATCACCTGGGGCCGCCCCGGCTGGTACGTCGTGGGCGCCATGTTCGCCCTGACGGGCCTGGCAGCGCCCCCCGCCGTCCGCTGGGCGCAACGGCACCAGCACGCCACGCAGAGACCCCCTGAACCCGCGTGGAAAGGAGGCAGCCGCCCCACCTCCTCCGAGGAAACGGTCTGACCAAGCGGTGCGTCGCCCACCTGCGGCGGCTGTGCCGTTCCGGGGCTTGCCTATTCTGGGGGCTTTGGTGGGTGTCGAGTCGTCGGAGGGGTTTCCTTGACCAACCAGCAGATTCCCGTCGTCGTCCTCTCCGGGTTCCTCGGGTCGGGCAAGACGACGTTGCTCAACCATCTGCTGCGCAGTGCCCGGGGCACCCGGATCGGGGTCATGGTCAACGACTTCGGGGACATCGGGATCGACGCCATGACCGTCGCCGGGCAGGTCGGGTCCACCGTCTCGCTCGGCAACGGTTGCCTGTGCTGTGCCGTCGACGTGAGCGAGCTGGACGAGTACCTGGAGGTGCTCACCGGGCCCGAGCTGCGTCTCGACGTCATCGTGATCGAGGCCAGCGGGCTCGCGGAGCCCCAGGAGCTGGTGCGGATGGTGCTCGGCAGCGAGAACGAGCGGATCGTGTACGGCGGGCTCGTGCAGGTCGTCGACGCCGCCGAGTTCTCCGCCACGCGCGCGCGGCACCCCGAGACCGACCGGCATCTCGCCCTGGCCGATCTGGTCGTGGTCAACAAGGCCGACCGGGTCGACGAGCGGGAGCTGGAGGCCGTCCACGCCGCCGTCAGTGGGCTCGCGGGGCCCGCCGCGGTGGTTCGCGCCGCGCACGGACGCGTCGACCCCGAGCTGCTCTTCGACCGGGTGGTGCCCGACGGGGAGATCGAGGGCCAGATGTCCATCGAGGATCTTCTCTACGGCGACCCGGACGAGGACCACGACCACCCGCACGCCGCGTACGAGACCCTCTCCCTGGCCTCGGACACCGCCCTCCACCCGCGCAGGCTGATGGAGTTCCTGGACTCCCGGCCGGAGGGCCTCTACCGCATCAAGGGATTTGTCGACTTCGGCGCCGCCGACCCCGGCAACCGCTACTCCGTGCACGCTGTCGGCCGGTTCCTGCGCTTCTCCCCCGAGCCGTGGGAGGCCGGCCAGGAACGGCTCACCCAGCTCGTCCTCATCGGCTCCGGCATCGACGGCGACGCCCTGCGCAAGGAGCTCGACGGCTGCCGCGTGAACGGCCCGCAGGACGCCCCCGACGAGCACAGCATGTGGGGCGTCCTGCGGTACGTACGACAGAACGAAGAAGAGCCGGTGGAGCCGGTACAGCCCGTCGACCCGCTCGACTAGCTCGCCGGGCCCGCCAGGACCGCGATCGGCTTCGGCAGCGGGGTGCCCGAGCCGTCGCGGCGCGGGTCGACCTCCGGCAGGTCCACCGGGGTGCCGTTCTTCTGCGCGGCGAGAGCCGGGGTCGCGCCCGCCCAGGCGAGGATCAGCACGTCCTCGCCCTTCAGGAAGCGCTGGCAGCGCACACCGCCCGTCGCCCGCCCCTTGCGGGGGTACTGGTCGAACGGCGTCAGCTTCGCCGACGTACCGGCCGTGTCGTCCAGCGTGCCCGTGGAACCCGCGACCGTGAACACCACCGCGTCCGCCGCCGGGTCCACCGCCGTGAACGAGATCACCTCGGCGCCCTCGGCCAGCTTGATGCCCGCCATGCCGCCCGCGGGGCGGCCCTGGGGCCGTACCTGCGAGGCCTGGTAGCGCAGGAGCTGGGCGTCGGACGTGATGAAGACCAGGTCCTCCTCGCCCGTACGCAGCTCGGTCGCGCCGACGATCCGGTCACCCTCCTTGAGGGTGATGACCTCCAACTCGTCCTTGTTCGCCGGGTAGTCCGGCACCACGCGCTTCACCACACCCTGCCGGGTGCCGAGCGCCAGGCCCGGCGAGGACTCGTCGAGCGTGGTCAGACAGACCACCGACTCGTCGTTCTCCAGCGTGAGGAACTCCGCCAGCGGCGCCCCGCCCGCCAGGTTCGGGGCGGCGGCGGTGTCCGGCAGCTGCGGAAGGTCGATGACCGCGAGCCGCAGCAGTCGTCCGGCCGAGGTCACCACGCCGATGTCGCCGCGCTGGGTGGCCGGGACCGCCGAGACGATCACGTCGTGCTTGGCGCGCCGGCCGCCGTCCTCGTCGGACGGGAGCTCCGCCGTGGCCGTGCGGGCCAGCAGGCCGGTCGAGGAGAGCAGCACGCGGCACGGGTCGTCCGCGACCTCCAGGGAGACGGCGGTGACGGGCGCACCCGCCGACTCCAGCAGCACCGTGCGCCGGTCGGTACCGAACTTCTTCGCCACCGAGGCCAGTTCGGCCGAGACCAGCTTGCGCAGCTCGTTGTCGGACTCCAGGATCCCCGTCAGCTCGTCGATCTCGCCGTTGAGCCGGTCGCGCTCGGTCTCCAGCTCGATCCGGTCGAACTTGGTGAGCCGGCGCAGCGGGGTGTCCAGGATGTAGATCGTCTGCGTCTCGCTGAGCGAGAAGCGCCCCATCAGCCGCTCGCGCGCCTGCGCCGAGTTCTCGCTGGAGCGGATCAGGCGGATGACCTCGTCGATGTCGAGGAGGGCGATGAGCAGGCCGTCCACCAGGTGCAGCCGGTCGCGCTTCTTCGTGCGGCGGAACTCGCTGCGGCGGCGCACCACGTCGAAGCGGTGGTCGAGATAGACCTCCAGGAGCTCCTTCAGGCCCAGCGTGAGCGGCTGGCCGTCGACCAGCGCCACGTTGTTGATGCCGAAGGACTCCTCCATCGGCGTCAGCTTGTAGAGCTGCTCCAGGACCGCCTCCGGCACGAAGCCGTTCTTGACCTCGATGACCAGGCGCAGACCGTGGCTGCGGTCGGTGAGGTCCTTGACGTCCGCGATGCCCTGCAGCTTCTTGGAGCCGACCAGATCCTTGATCTTGGCGATGACCTTCTCCGGGCCGACCGTGAAGGGCAGCTCGGTGACGACGATGCCCTTGCGGCGGGCCGTGACGGTCTCCACCGTCGCCGTGGCGCGGATCTTGAACGTGCCGCGGCCGCTCTCGTACGCGTCCTTGATGCCGGACAGGCCGACGATCCGGCCGCCCGTCGGCAGGTCGGGGCCGGGCACGAAGCGCATCAGCGCCTCGAGGTCCGCGTTCGGGTGCCGGATCAGGTGCCGGGCGGCCGCGATCACCTCGCCCAGGTTGTGCGGCGGCATGTTCGTGGCCATGCCGACGGCGATGCCGGACGCGCCGTTGACCAGCAGGTTCGGGTACGCCGCGGGGAGCGCGACGGGCTCCTGCTCCTGGCCGTCGTAGTTCGGCGAGAAGTCGACGGTGTCCTCGTCGATCGACTCCGTCATCATCAGCGCGGCGGCGGCCATCTTGGACTCGGTGTACCGCATGGCGGCCGGCGGGTCGTCGTTGCCCAGCGAGCCGAAGTTGCCGTGGCCGTCCACGAGGGGGAGCCGCATGGAGAAGGGCTGCGCCATACGCACCATCGCGTCGTAGATCGACGCGTCGCCGTGCGGGTGCAGCTTGCCCATGACCTCGCCGACGACACGCGCGCACTTCACGTAGCCGCGGTCGGGGCGCAGGCCCATCTCGTTCATCTGGTAGACGATGCGGCGCTGCACCGGCTTCATGCCGTCGCGGGCGTCCGGCAGCGCGCGGGAGTAGATCACCGAGTACGCGTACTCGAGGAAGGAGCCCTGCATCTCGTCGACGACGTCGATGTCGAGGATTCGCTCCTCGAACGCGTCGTCCGGCGGCGGTGTCTTCGTGCTGCGGCGGGCCATCGCGGCTGCGGCTCCTTCACCAACAAGGTTGATCTGACGCGGACCATTGTGGACCGTCCCACCGACAACGCCGACCGCGACCCGGTCCCCAGCCGTCCGGGGAGCCGTGTGGGAGCCGTGCGGGAGCCCCGCGACTGCCGTGCACGAGCCCTGTGTCAGCCGTCGGTGAGCCCCGCGTCAGCCGTACGCGACGTCCGCGCGACCCGGAAGAGGGACGTGGGGAACCAGCGGGAACTTCGCCAGGTGTCAGTGCGCTTGCATAGGGTGGCAGGACTTTTCCATATCGCGATCGAAGGGACGTACATGCCCATGGGTCACACGGCCACGGCAGAGGCCGGCTCCGGCGGCCTGACAGCGACCGAGCACCGGCTGGCCAACGGCCTGCGGGTGGTGCTCTCCGAGGACCACCTGACCCCGGTCGCCGCGGTCTGCCTCTGGTACGACGTCGGCTCGCGCCACGAGGTCGAGGGCCGCACCGGCCTTGCCCACCTCTTCGAGCACCTCATGTTCCAGGGCTCGAAGCAGGTCCACGGCAACGGCCACTTCGAGCTGGTGCAGGGCGCGGGTGGCTCGCTCAACGGCACGACGAGCTTCGAGCGCACCAACTACTTCGAGACCATGCCCACCCACCAGCTGGAGCTCGCGCTCTGGCTGGAGGCGGACCGCATGGGCTCGCTGCTCGCGGCCCTGGACGACGAGTCCATGGAGAACCAGCGGGACGTCGTGAAGAACGAGCGCCGTCAGCGGTACGACAACGTGCCGTACGGCACCGCCTTCGAGAAGCTGACCGCCCTCGCGTACCCCGAGGGCCACCCGTACCACCACACGCCGATCGGCTCCATGGCCGACCTGGACGCGGCCACCCTCGAGGACGCGCGGTCCTTCTTCCGGACGTACTACGCGCCGAACAACGCGGTGCTGTCGGTCGTCGGCGACATCGATCCCCAGCAGACGCTGGCCTGGATCGAGAAGTACTTCGGCTCCATCCCGTCCCACGACGGCAAGCTGCCGCCGCGCGACGGCACGCTGCCCGACACCATCGGGGAGCAGCTGCGCGAGGTCGTCGAGGAGGAGGTCCCGGCCCGCGCGCTGATGGCCGCCTACCGGCTCCCGCACGACGGCACGCGCGAGTGCGACGCCGCCGACCTGGCCCTGACCGTCCTCGGCGGCGGCGAGTCCTCGCGGCTGCACAACCGCCTGGTCCGCCGCGACCGCACGGCGGTGGCCGCCGGCTTCGGGCTGCTGCGCCTGGCCGGCGCGCCCTCGCTCGGCTGGCTGGACGTCAAGACGTCCGGCGGGGTCGAGGTGCCCCGGATCGAGGCCGCCGTCGACGAGGAGCTGGCCCGGTTCGCCGCCGAAGGGCCGACGCCCGAGGAGATGGAGCGCGCCCAGGCCCAGTTGGAGCGCGAGTGGCTGGACCGGCTCGGCACGGTCGCGGGCCGCGCCGACGAACTGTGCCGCTTCGCGGTCCTGTTCGGTGACCCGCAGCTCGCCCTCACCGCCGTGCACCGGGTCCTGGACGTCACCGCCGAGGAGGTGCAGGCGGTCGCCAAGGCCCGGCTGCGCCCGGACAACCGCGCGGTGCTCGTCTACGAGCCGATCGGTACCGAACAGAGCGACAGCGACGAGGAAGAGGGAGCGGACCAGTGACCGACGCTGCCGCGTCTTTGACGAGCATGACGTTCCACCCGCAGCCGGACCCGGGCACCGCGAAGCCCTGGGCCTTCCCGGCCCCGGACCGCGGAGCGCTGGACAACGGCCTGACGGTGCTGCACTGCCACCGTCCCGGCCAGCAGGTGGTGGCCGTCGAGGTCTTCCTCGACGCCCCGCTGGACGCCGAGCCCGAGGGCCTGGACGGCGTGGCCACGATCATGGCCCGTGCCCTCTCCGAGGGTACGGACAAGCACTCCGCCGAGGAGTTCGCGGCCGAGCTGGAGCGCTGCGGCGCCACGCTCGACGCGCACGCCGACCACCCGGGCGTACGGGTCTCCCTGGAGGTCCCCGTCTCCCGGCTGCCCAAGGCGCTCGGCCTGCTCTCCGAGGCGCTGATCGCGCCGGCCTTCCTCGACACCGAGGTCGAGCGCCTGGTGCGCAACCGGCTCGACGAGATCCCGCACGAGACGGCCAACCCCGCCCGCCGGGCGGCCAAGCAGCTCTCCAAGGAGCTGTTCCCGGCCGCCTCGCGCATGTCCCGGCCGCGCCAGGGCACCGAGGAGACGGTGGCGGCGATCGACGCCGCCGCCGTGCGCGCCTTCTACGAGGCGTATGTGCGGCCCTCCACGGCCACCGCCGTGGTCGTCGGCGACCTGACCGACGTGGACCTGGACAAGGTCCTCGCCGAGACGCTGGGCGCGTGGACGGGGAACGCCGCCGAGCCGCGTCCCGTTCCGCCGATCACGGCCGACGACACCGGCCGCGTGGTGATCGTGGACCGGCCGGGCGCCGTCCAGACCCAGCTGCTCATCGGGCGCGTGGGCGCCGACCGGCACGACCGCGTCTGGCCGGCCCAGGTCCTCGGCACGTACTGCCTCGGCGGCACCCTCACCTCCCGTCTGGACCGCGTCCTGCGGGAGGAGAAGGGCTACACGTACGGCGTGCGGGCCTTCGGCCAGGTGCTGCGCTCCGACGGCCGGGGCAACGGCGCCTCGATGCTCGCCATCAGCGGGTCGGTCGACACCCCCAACACCGGCCCGGCACTTGACGACCTGTGGAAGGTGCTGCGCACCCTCGCCGCGGAGGGTCTGACGGACGCCGAGCGCGATGTGGCCGTGCAGAACCTGGTGGGCGTGGCGCCGCTGAAGTACGAGACGGCCGCCTCCGTCGCCGGAACGCTCGCCGACCAGGTCGAGCAGCACCTTCCGGACGATTTCCAGGCGCAGTTGTACGCCCGCCTGGCCGAGACCGGCACGGTGGAGGCGACGGCGGCCGTCGTCAACGCCTTCCCGGTGGACCGTCTGGTCACCGTGCTCGTCGGTGACGCGGCGCAGATCGAGGAGCCGGTGCGCGCCCTCGGCATCGGCGAAGTGACCGTCGTCACCGGCTGATCGAGGCGACCGAGCACCCTAGGAGGACCCCGACGTCACGGTACGTCGGGGTCCTTCCCTATGTCCGTATTGCGGAAGACGGTGGCTGTATGCCCTGTGGCATGTCTTACAAACAGCCGTGTCTGTTTGCTGATTGAAAGACGGTCCGCTTAGCGTCGGTCCGGCTGTTCGCCAGTTGCATCCGCCGCGCCCGCGGCATCGGACAGTCATCGCCGAGTCCCCGTCAGGCGCGAGCCTGGGGAGCCGGGGACCCATGAAGTCCCTGGGGTGAATCGGACGCCTTCGCATCCGTGCGGAGGAGCCCGTAGGAGACCTTCCTGCTCCGAACCCGTCAGCTAACCCGGTAGGCGAGAAGGAAGGAAAGGATCAGCCACTACATGGCGTTCACCCGTGCCACCGGGAAGCATCGTGGTCCGAGCCGTCTGGCGCGCCGCAGCGCGGGCATCGCCGGCATCGCGACACTCGCCACCACCGGCGTCATCGGCACCCTCGCCTCCCCGGCGCTCGCCGTCGACGCGGACGCCCCCTCTCCCGAGGACACCGGCCTGACCCAGATCGTCGCCGTCGACGACCTCGCCGACACGATCGACGCCCAGGCCGCCGCCCAGGAGCGCGAGGCCGTCGAGGCCCGGGAGCGCGCCGAGGCCGCCGCCCGCGCCAAGGCCGAGGCGAAGCGCAAGGCCGAGGCCCGCGCCAAGGAGATCCGCGAGGCCAAGGAGCGCGCCGCCCGTGAGGCCGAGCGCAAGCGCCTGAACTCCTTCCAGCTCCCCATAGCCGGCTCGTACGTGACCACCGGCTACCAGGCCGGTGGGTCGCTCTGGTCCTCCGGCAGCCACTCCGGCGTCGACTTCCGTGCCGCCTCCGGCAGCCGGGTCGTCTCCGTCGGATCCGGCACCGTCGTGGAGGCCGGCTGGGGTGGCGCGTACGGCAACAACATCGTCATCCGGATGAACGACGGCACGTACACCCAGTACGGTCACCTGTCGGCCATCAGCGTCTCGGTCGGCCAGTCGGTCACCCCGGGCCAGCAGATAGGCCTCTCCGGCTCGACCGGCAACTCGACCGGCCCGCACCTCCACTTCGAGGCGCGCACCAGCGCCGAGTACGGCTCCGACATCAACCCGGTCGCGTATCTGCGCGCCCGCGGCGTGAACGTCTGACCGCAGACTCACAGCACGTCAGAAAAGCCCCGGCTCGTACTGAGCCGGGGCTTTTTGCTGGCCAAAAGATATCCATGCTTCCCGGAGACCCATCGGAAATAGTGCTCTGCTGCAATAGAGTCGCGGCGAACCGGTTTCGCGCGGATCAAAGCGGAGGTCGAACATGCGCATTCCCGCGCACTCGGTATGCACGGCGATCCGGGACGACATCGTCTCCGGTGTCTTCGCGTGCGGCAGCCGGCTGACCGAGGAACAGCTGGCCCGCCGCTACGGAGTCTCCCGCGTTCCGGTCCGCGAGGCCCTGCGCACCCTGGAGTCCGAGGGCTTCGTGATCACCCGCCGCCACGCGGGCGCCCATGTCGCCGAGCCCACCGAGCAGGAGGCGGCGGACCTGCTGGACGTACGGGCGCTGCTCGAGCCGCTCGGTGCCGCCCGCGCCGCCCAGCGCCGTACCGAGGCGCACCTCAAGGTGCTGCGCGGCCTGGTCAGGCTGGGTCAGGAGAGGGCCAGGCGCGGGCAGGGCGAGGATCTGCGCTCGCTCGGCGGCTGGTTCCACGAGACGCTGGCGCAGGCCTCCGGCAGCCCGGCGCTCACGGCGCTGCTCACCCAGCTCCGGCACAAGATCGCCTGGATGTACGCGGTCGAGCCGGCGGCCCAGCCCGTCGAGGCGTGGGCCGAGCACGGGGCGATCGTGGACGCGGTGGCGCGCGGCGACGCGGAACGGGCCCGCGCCCTGACCGCGCTGCACGCGGAGCGCTCCCTGGCGCAGCACCGGTTGAAGCGCGTCGAGCGCGGGCGTGTGAGGGCTTCGCAACACGTCGTCAACACCGTGAACGTCCGGAATTAACACGCGGGCCGTATACAAAGAATAGGAATTCGACGGGCTTTCTTCGTGCTGCTCTGAATTCCAGCGGGAACGACAAGCCGGACCGGTGGGGAAAACAATGGAGCCGCGCCCGCCGTCATTTCGGCGTGCGCGGCTCCATCGGAAACCGGAATTCGGTCGGACGGTCAGACGGTCTCGGGAAGCTCGTCGAGTCCCTCGGCAACCAGCTTCGCCAGACGGTCCAGAGCGGCCTCGGCGCCATCGGCGTCCGAAGCGAGCACGATCTCCTCGCCGCCCTGCGCGCCCAGACCGAGCACCGCGAGCATCGACGCGGCGTTCACCGGGTTGCCATCGGCCTTGGCGATCGTCACGGGGACGCCGGAGGCCGTGGCGGCACGGACGAAGATGGAGGCGGGGCGGGCGTGCAGGCCCTCGGCCCAGCCGACGTTGACGCGGCGCTCAGCCATGGTGTTGCCCTTCAAGTCTCAAGCGGGTTGTCTAGACCAGTCTCTCACGGGTCGCGGGGTGCTCGTGGCCGACCTGCGGCCCCTGCGGCAGGGGCTGATGGGTCCTCCCTACCCTGCCCGGCGCGCAGACGCCACACGACCGGTGCCACTGTCGGACCCCGGCCGTACGCTTGGCCCATGCAGAGCGCGTCGGAACGGCCGGAGCAACCGGAACACGCCTACCCCGCCCACTGGGAGGCGGATGTGGTCCTCCGCGACGGCGGCACGGCGCGCATCAGGCCCATCACCGTCGACGACGCCGACCGGCTCGTCAGCTTCTACGAACAGGTCTCGGACGAGTCGAAGTACTACCGCTTCTTCGCGCCCTACCCGCGGCTCTCCGCCAAGGACGTCCACCGCTTCACCCATCACGACTTCGTGGACCGGGTCGGGCTCGCGGCGACCGTCGGCGGGGAGTTCATCGCGACGGTGCGGTACGACCGCATCGACGACCGGGGCCGGCCCGCCGGCGCCCCCGCCGACGAGGCCGAGGTCGCCTTCCTCGTCCAGGACGCCCACCAGGGGCGCGGCGTGGCCTCCGCACTGCTCGAACACATCGCGGCGGTGGCGAGGGAGCGGGACATCAGGCGCTTCGCGGCGGAGGTCCTGCCCGCCAACACCAAGATGATCAAGGTGTTCACGGACGCCGGGTACACCCAGAAGCGCAGCTTCGAGGACGGCTCCGTGCGGCTCCACCTCGACCTGGAACCCACCGACCGCTCCCTCGCCGTCCAGCGCGCGCGTGAGCAGCGCGCCGAGGCCCGCTCCGTGCAACGGCTGCTCGCCCCCGGCGCGGTCGCCGTCATCGGCGCCGGACGCACACCGGGCGGAGTCGGCCGGACGGTCCTGCGCAACCTGCTGGGCTCCGGGTTCACCGGTCGTACGTACGCCGTGAACCGCGCGCTCGGGGAGGGGACCGCCACGCTCGACGGGGTGCCGGCCTTCCGCTCCGTCGGAGACATCGGCGAACCGGTCGACCTGGCGATCGTGGCGGTGCCCGCCGAGCGGGTGCCGGAGGCGGTCGCCGACTGCGGCGAACACGGCGTGCAGGGTCTCGTCGTCCTCTCGGCCGGGTACGCGGAGAGCGGCCCCGAAGGGCGGGAACGGCAGCGCGCACTGGTGCGGCAGGCCCGCTCGTACGGGATGCGGATCATCGGTCCCAACGCCTTCGGGATCATCAACACCTCGGCGGACGTCCGGCTGAACGCCTCGCTCGCGCCGGAGATGCCGGCCCCCGGACGGCTCGGGCTCTTCACCCAGTCCGGCGCGATCGGCATCGCGCTGCTCGCCGGACTGCACCGGCGAGGCGCCGGCCTCTCCTCCTTCATCTCCGCGGGCAACCGGGCGGACGTCTCGGGCAACGACTTCCTCCAGCACTGGTACGACGACCCCACGACCGATGTCGTCCTGCTGTACCTGGAGTCGATCGGTAACCCCCGGAAGTTCACCCGGCTGGCCAGGCGGACGGCGGCGGTCAAGCCGGTGGTGGTGGTCAAGGGCGCCCGGCACAGCGGGAGCGCGCCACCGGGACACCGCGTACCTGTCACGCGCATTCCGCACGCCACCGTCTCCGCGCTGCTCCGGCAGGCCGGCGTCATCCGCGTCGACACGGTCACCGAGCTCGTCGACGCGGGTCTGCTCCTCGCGGGCCAGCCGCTGCCGGCCGGGCCCCGCGTGGCGATCCTCGGCAACTCCGAATCGCTCGGGCTGCTGACGTACGACGCCTGTCTGACGGAAGGGCTGCGTCCGCTGCGTCCGATCGACCTGACGACGGGGGCGAGTCCGGCGGACTTCCGCGACGCGCTGGCGGCGGCGCTCGGGGACGACGCCTGTGACGCGGTCGTGGTGACGGCGATCCCGTGGGTCGGCGAGAACGGCGCGGTCGAGTCCGGCGACGGCGAGGTCCTCGCGACTTCGCTCCGCGACGCGGTCGCCTCGGCGCCGACCCCGGCGAAGCCGGTGGTCGTCGTCCACGTCGAGATGGGCGGCCTGGCCGAAGCCCTCGCGGCGGCGACGAGCACGCGCCCGACCCCGGGCCCGCCCGGGCCGCCCGCGCGGGCGGCAGCGGGCGCATCTGCCGGTACGGCGCCGGCCACCGGCCCGGGCCTCACCGGCGCGACGGGCGGACCCGCCGGGACGGGCCCCGGCACCGGTACGACGCCGGCCACCGGTCCGGCACCCCTCAGCGACCGACGGGACGCCGAACCCGTCGGCGAACCGACGTCCGGCACGGGCCCCGGTTCCGGCCCGCGTTCCGGCGCCGACCCGCGTTCCGGCGCCGACCCGCGTTCCGGCGCCGGCACGGGCTTCGCCCCGGCCGGTGGCGGCGGGCCCGCTTCGACCGACATGACCGCGACGTCGCCGGCCGGCTCGGCCCAGCGGCCCGGTGCGGCGGCCGGCACCGCCGGTCCGGGCGCCGGTGAGGGGGCCGCTGCCGGGCCCGCAGGGGGCCGGCCGTCGAACGGCACGCCGCAGAGGTCCGGCCCCGCCACGCCGCCGACCGCCGTGGAAGACGCCGTCGGCGTGTCCGGTGGTGGCAACATTCCCGCCTATCCCGCCGCCGAGCGGGCCGTGCGGGCGCTGGCCGAGGCCGTGCGGTACGGGCAGTGGCGGCGGCAGGCCGCCGAGCCGGGGCGGGTGCCCGAGTACGAGGACATCGACGAGGGCGGGGCCGCCGCGCAGATCGAGCGGTTGCTGGGCGAGGACGTCGACGCCCGGGGCGTGACCCTCGACATCGACGCGGCGAGCGAGCTCCTGGGGCGGTACGGGATCACCGTGCTGCCCACCCTGCCCGCGCCCAGCCCCGACGCCGCCGTCCTGGCCGCCGGCCGCCTCGGCTACCCCGTCGCCCTCAAGACGACAGCCCCCCACCTGCGCCACCGCCCCGACCTCGGAGGCGTACGGCTCGATCTGGCCACCGAGGAGCAACTGCGGACCGCCTACGCGGAGCTGACCGAGGCCCTCGGCAAGCCCGCCGAGCTCCAGCCCGTCGTCCAGGCCATGGTGCCGCGCGGCGTGGACACCGTCGTGCGCTCCGCCATCGACCCGGCCGTCGGCGCCGTGCTCTCCTTCGGGCTCGCCGGAGCTCCCTCCGAGCTGCTCGGCGACATGTCCCACCGGCTCGTCCCGGCCACCGACCGGGACGCCGCCGAGCTCGTACGGTCGATCCGCACCGCGCCGCTCCTCTTCGGGTGGCGCGGCTCCGCCCCCGTCGACACCCCGGCCCTGGAGGAACTGCTCCTGCGTGTCTCCCGGCTCGTCGACGACCATCCCGAGGTGGTCGCCATCGCCCTGGAGCCCGTCGTCGTCGCCTCGCACGGCCTCTCCGTGCTCGGCGCCACCGTCCGGCTCGCTCCGCCCCCGCCGCGCACGGACCTCGGTCCGCGCCGGCTTCCCAGCTACTGACGACCCCCCGCGCAAGCGGCCAGGAGCGCACCTTCCGACGGATTAGGATGGAGTCCATGGCGAAGACCGGTACGACGACCCAGGGGCTGCGCGCGGCGATCGAGCGCAGCGGCTACTACCCGGCCCTCGTGGCCGAGGCGGTGGAGGCCGCCGTCGGTGGCGAGCCGATCGCGTCGTACCTGGTGCATCAGGAGACCACCTTCGACTCCAACGAGGTCCGCCGCCATGTCACGGTCCTCGTCCTGACGGCCAACCGTTTCATCGTCAGCCACACCGACGAGCAGGCCGCCGACAGCAGCTCGCCGACGCCGTACGCCACGACGTCCACCGAGTCGGTCAAGCTCGACCGGATCTCCTCGGTGGTCGTCAGCCGCGTCGTCGCCAACCCGGAGTCGTACACCCCCGGCACCCTGCCCCGTGAGGTCGTCCTCACCATCGGCTGGGGCGCCGTCTCGCGGATCGACCTGGAGCCCGCGGCCTGCGGCGACCCGAACTGCGACGCCGACCACGGCTACACCGGCAACGCCACCGCCGACGACCTGAGCCTCCGTGTCAGCGACGCCGGCGACGGGCCGGACACCGTCCGCCAGACCCTCGCCTTCGCCCAGTCGCTCTCCGAAGCCACCGCGGCGACCCGCTGATGGTCCAGCCCACCACGATCACCGGCTGGCCCGACGACCCGGTTCCGCTCGCGCTCGACACCGCGCCCGTGCCGGAGTACGGCTCCGGCTCGCTGGCCGACGTCCTCCCGACGCTCGTCGCCGGACAGGGTGTGGCCGGCTTCGACGCCCGGATCACCGAACTCGCCCCGGCCGACCGGAACTGCCTCTTTCTGATCGACGGCCTCGGCTGGGAGCAGATCAAGACCCACCCGGACGAGGCGCCGTACCTCACCTCCCTCCTCGCCTCCTCGCGCGGCGGCACGGGACGCCCGATCACCGCCGGTTTCCCCGCGACCACCGCGACCTCGCTCGCCTCGGTCGGTACGGGACGGTTCCCCGGCACCCACGGCCTGACCGGCTACACCGTCCGCAACCCCGAGGCCGGCGAGCTCATGAACCAGCTCCGCTGGAAGCCGTGGACCTCGCCGCGCGTCTGGCAGCCGTACCCCACCGTCTTCCGGCTCGCCCACGACGCCGGGATCCACACGGCCCAGGTCTCCTCGCCGATCTTCCAGGACACCCCGCTCACCAAGATCGCGCTGAGTGGCGGAACGTTTCATGGTCGGCTGTCCGGCGAGGAGCGCATGGACTTCGCCGCCGAGCAGCTCGCCGGCGGCGACCGCTCGCTCGTCTACACGTACTACAGCGAGCTCGACGGTGCCGGACACCGCTTCGGCATCGACTCCGACGCCTGGCGCGGCCAGCTGATGTTCGTCGACCGGCTCGTTCAGCGCCTCGCCGAGCAGCTGCCGCCCCGCTCGGCGCTGTACGTAACGGCCGACCACGGCATGGTCGACATCCCGTTCGACGAGCAGCACCGGATCGACTTCGACGAGGACTGGGAGCTGCGCGCAGGCGTCGCCCTCCTCGGCGGCGAGGGTCGCGCCCGCCACGTCTACGCCGTGCCGGGAGCCGAGGCCGATGTGCTGACGTGCTGGCGCGAGGTGCTCGGCGAGCAGTTCTGGGTGGCGAGCCGGGACGAGGCCATCGCGCTCGGCTGGTTCGGCGACGAGATGGACGAGCGGGTCCTCGGCCGGATCGGCGACGTCGTCGCCGCTTCCCACGACGACGTCGTCATCACCGCGTCCGTCAACGAGCCCCACGAGTCGGCGATGGTCGGCATGCACGGATCGATGACACCCGCGGAGCAGCTGGTGCCGCTTCTCGAAGTCCGTTCCTGACCCCGACCCGTCGGCCCCGTCCTCTCCTTCCCTCCACGACCTGAAAGGTCCTCGACCTGCCATGCCCGAGCTGGTGTTCTTCTCCGGAACGATGGACTGCGGAAAGAGCACCCTGGCGCTCCAGATCGGACACAACCGTTCTGCACGCGGGCTCCAGGGAGTGATCTTCACGCGGGACGACCGGGCGGGGGAGGGGAAGCTCTCCTCGCGCCTCGGCCTGGTCACGGAGGCGGTCGAGGCCGCCGAGGGCATGGACCTGTACGCGTTCCTCGTGGACCAGCTGTCCAGGGGCGGCAAGGCGGACTACGTGATCGTGGACGAGGCACAGTTCCTGGCCCCGGAGCAGATCGACCAGCTGGCCCGGGTCGTGGACGACCTGGGGATGGACGTGTTCGCCTTCGGGATCACCACAGATTTCCGCACCAAGCTCTTCCCGGGTTCGCAGCGGCTGATCGAGCTGGCCGACCGGATAGAGCAGCTCCAGGTCGAGGCCCTGTGCTGGTGCGGCGCCCGCGCCACCCACAACGCCCGCACGGTGGGCGGGGAGATGGTCGTCGAGGGCGCCCAGGTCGTCGTCGGTGACGTGAACCGTCCGGCGGAGGAGATCGGCTACGAGGTCCTCTGCCGCCGCCATCACCGCCGCCGTATGACCAGTGCCTCCGCCCACGCGAGCGCCCTCTCCCCGGACGTCCTCCCCGTCAACCACGCCTGACGGCGTCCACGGGCCCTCAGGCGAGGGCCGTGACGGCCGCCGTGGCGAACGCGTGGTCCTGCTCCGGGGCGCCGCCGCCGACCCCGATGGCGCCGACGAGGCGGCCGTCGCGGTGGACGGGAAGCCCGCCGGCGATGAAGAGGAGCGGGCGGTCCAGAGCCGTGGCGAGGCTGTGGAACGGGCCGTCGGGCTTGACCAGGTCGACGAGGTCGGCGGTCGGCGCGTTCAACTGGAGGGCGGTGTACGCCTTACGGGTGCTGGTCTCGCCGGACACGAGGACGGCCCGGTCGTCCCGCCGGAAGGCGAGCAGGTGGCCGCCCGCGTCCAGGACGGTGACGCTGACGGTCGCCCCCGCGGCTTCGGCGGCGCGGCGGGCGGCGGTCAGCAGGATCTCGGCGTCCTGGGTGCTCAGCGGGGTGACGGCGGTGGGGGTGGCGGTGCTCATGCTGCGTGCTTCCTTCGTGCGGGTGAGGAGAGGGGCGGGGGTACGAGGTCAGTGGCGGGCGGCAGCGGTGGCGGCCGTCGGCGTCGGTGTCGGCGCCGGTGTCGACGTCGTGGCGGGGCCTGTCGCCACGACCCGGGAGCGGGCCTTGGTGCGCCTGTCGAGGAACGCGGCCAGGAAGGCCAGGAGCAGGGCGGTGGCGGAGAGGAGCGCGCCGACCCAGTTCGGGGCGGTGTAGCCGAGGCCGGCGGAGATGACGACGCCACCGAGCCAGGCGGCGAGCGCGTTGCCGAGGTTGAAGGCGCCGATGTTGGCGGCCGAGGCCAGGGTGGGCGCGGCGGAGGCCTGGTCGAGGACCCACTTCTGCAGCGGCGGCACCGTGGCGAAGCCGAGCGCACCGATCAGCGTGAGGGTGATCGCGGCGAGCACCTTGTCGTGCGCGGTCTCCGTGAAGGCCAGCAGGGACAGGGCCAGGGCGCCCAGGGTGGTGAAGAGCAGAGGCATCAGCGCCCGGTCGGCGAACCGGCCGCCGAGGAGGTTGCCCAGGAACATGCCGATGCCGAAGAGGACGAGCAGCCAGGTCACGGCGCCTTCGGTGTAGCCGGTGACCTCGGTCATCATCGGGGTGATGTACGTGATGGCCGCGAACACGCCGCCGTAGCCGAGGACGGTCATCGCCATGGCCAGCCAGACCTGGACGTTCTTGAACGCGGCGAACTCGGTGCGGACGTTCGCCGTCTCGGGGCGCCCCTGCGCGGGCACGAGCTTGGCGACGCCCAGGAGGCCGAGGACGCCGAGGGCGGCCACGAGGACGAAGGTGACCCGCCAGCCGAGGGCCTGGCCGATGGAGGTGCCGCCGGGGACACCGACGATGTTGGCGACGGTCAGCCCCATGAACATCAGGGAGATCGCGGACGCCTTCTTCTCCGGCGCGACCAGGTCCGCGGCGACGACGGAGCCGATGCCGAAGAAGGCGCCGTGGGCGAGCGAGGCCACGACCCGGCCGATCAGCATGACGCCGAAGCTGGGCGCGAAGGCGGACAGCGCGTTGCCGACGATGAAGAGGCCCATCAGGAACATGAGCATCTTCTTGCGGGACACCTTGGTGCCGAGCACGGTCAGGAGCGGGGCTCCGAGGACGACGCCGAGGGCGTAGCCGGTCACCAGCCAGCCGGCGGTGGGAATCGAGACACCGAAGTCACCGGCGACCTGGGGCAGTACGCCCATGATCACGAACTCGGTCGTGCCGATCCCGAAGGCCCCGATGGCCAGGGCCAGGAGCGCGAGAGGCATGGCGAAGCACCTTCCGAAAAGATTGCAGGGGGATCTTGCGTGCTTCCACAATAATTGCAGACGCGGGATAAGTGCAACAGGTGGCTAGTGGCGCGCGATGGCTAGTGGTCGCCAGGGGGCCTACGGCACCTCGTGTTCACCTGGGGTGCGCCCGGAGATCCACTGGTGATCGGATGCGGGACGCCGGGCTCGGCGGTAATGGGCCTCGCCCATCCGCGCGCCGCACGACACCGCCGTACGAACACCGCCGCACGACACCGCCGTACGAACACCGCCGCACGAACACCCCGGAGGACCTGTGCCCCCTGCAGCCGAGACCGTGCAGGCCGAGGGCGTGCGGCCCCCCGCGGCGAACGGCGGTGACGCCGGCCGGGGCCCGGCCCGTCCGGCGCGGCTGATCTCCCGCGCCCGGTACAGCATCCGTGCACGGGCTGCCGCCGGAGCCGCCCTCCTGACCTGCCTCGTCTTCTGCCTCGGCGGCGTGCTCGCCGGCACCCATCCCTTCGGGCCCACGACCCGTAACACCGTCGACCTCGGCCAGCAGTACCTGCCGTACCACGCCTACTGGCGCAAGCTCCTGCTCGGCGAGGCGGACGGCGACCTGTTCCTGAACTGGAGCACGGGCTTCGGGTCGAACTTCCTCGGCGACTACGGCACGTACCTGAGCAGCCCCTTCGACCTGCTGGTCGTGCTCTTCCCGGCGGACCGGATCGAAGTCGCCCTCTACCTCGTCACCGCGGCCAAGATCACCGCCGCCGGTGCGGCGATGGCCGTGCTGCTCCTGAGGCTGCGCCGCGGCCCCTGGCCGGTGGCCGCCGTGCTGGGAGCGGCGTACGCGCTGTGCGGCTGGACCCTGAACTACGCGGCCACCGTTCCGATGTGGCTCGACGGGCTGCTGGCCTTCCCGCTCCTGTGCCTCGTGGGGGAGTGGGCCGTGGCCGGGCGCCGCCCGGTCCTCGGCCCGCTGGTCGTGGCCCTGGCCTGGTTCGCCAACTTCTACACCGCCTACATGGCGACCGTCGGCGCTGCCGTGGTCCTGGCGGTCCGGCTGTTCACGGCCGACGACACGGGCCGCCGACGCCTGGCCGGGCTGGTGCGCGCCGCCCGGACCGTCCTCGTCGGGGTCGCCCTCGCGGCCCCCCTCGTCCTGGTGATCTTCCTGGGCACCCGGGTCGCCGACCCGACCCCCGAGGTGACGTTCACCGCCGTCGCCTGGTCGGAGGTGTTCGCCCGGGTGCTGCCGGCCACGGCGAGCGTCGCGAGCCCCGCCCTCTTCATCGGCACCCCGGCGCTCGTCCTGGCGCTGACCCTGCCCTTCAACCGCACCGTGGCCCCCCGGGTCCGTATCGCCTGGACGGCCGCGATCTGCCTGGTCGCGCTGTCCATGCAGTGGGAGCCCACCCATCTGCTCTGGCACGCGGGCGCCTCGCCCAACGGCATCCCGTACCGTCAGACCTTCGTGCTCTGCGGCCTGTTGCTGATCGCCGCCTGGCTCTCCACCGCCCGGGGGCTGCCCGGGCCGGCCGCACTGCTCGGCGCCCTGGCGCTCCTCGCCGCGATGGCCTTCGCCGCCCGGGACAGCGCCGTCGTCGACCGCTGGACCTACCCCGCCTTCGCCGCCGCCCTGATCCTCGCCGCGCTCGCCGCCGCGGCCGTTCTGCTCGCCCGCCGGTCCGCCGTCGGGACCCGGACCCGGACCCGGGCGCTGCCCGCCCTGGCCGTCGTGCTCCTCGTCCTGGCCCAGGCCGGCGAGGCCGCCCTCACCGGCGGCAGGATCGAGGAGAAGCAGCTGAGCCAGGTCTCGTGGGCTCCGCGGGTCGGGCCGTGGCAGGACGACATGTCCCGGGCCACCGCCCGCGCGGACGCCTGGCCACGGCACCGTACGGACCCGGGCGAGGTGCCGGGCGGCAACGACCCCCTGCTCGTCGGGGGGCAGGGCGCGGACTATTACTCGAGCCTCACGTCGGAGGTCTACTCCCGTACGCTCTCCGCCCTCGGCTTCGGCTTCTACGCCAAGGGCCGCCATCCGGTCAGCCTGGACAATCCGGTGACGGACGCGATCTTCTCGATCGGCACCCGGATGCGTTCCACGCCCTCGGCGCCCGTCCGGCAGGACGTGCTGCCCGAGGCGGTGATCACCACCACCCACACCGCCGTGCCGCCCCTGGTGACCGTCCGCCCGGACGTCCGGTTGCCCGCGCGCGGGACCAGGTTCGGTGACTCCGCCTTCGCCAACCAGGAGTTGCTGCTCGGCTCGACGGTCTACGAGGTGCCGGCCGACCTCCGGCGTACGGACGGTCCGGCGAACACCGTCACGCTGGCGGCTTCCTGCCCCGCGAACACCCACGTCTGGTTCTGGGCCCCCGAATACCAGGGCACCGCGGCCCTGGACGGAGAGACGCCCGTCTCCTTCGTCGGCAGACTGCCGGCCGTGCGCGGTCCGATGCGGCCGCTCGGCACCGTCCCGGCCTCCGGCTCGGTGCGGATCGAACTGCGCGGGGACCGGTCGGCCCCGAAACTGCCCCGGCAACCGGTCGGCTGCCTCGTCCAGGAGCGACTGGACGCCGTCGTACGGCAGTTGACGGCGACCGGAGCCACCACCGTGCGGGTCTCCGGACACAGCCTCACCGCCGAACTCCCGGCCGGCAGCACGGGAACCGCCGTCGTCGCCGTGCCGCGGATCTCCGGCTGGAGCTGCGCGGCGGGCGACGCGCCCCCGGCCCCCGCCAGGCGGTACCTCGGCCTGCTGGCCGTCCCGCTCGACGGCGAGGCGACCTCGATCAGGTGTGCGTTCCGGCCCCCGGGTCTGCGCCTCGGCGGTGCGATCGCCGGTGTCGCGGTCCTCGTCCTGCTGGCGACCGGATTCCGGAACCGGTTTCTCCGCAGGACGAGAAGAGTTCACCCGGAGTGCACATCTGGCTCGTCCAGCGGGAATTGACGAGGGATACGCTGCACGCCTGGCCGGCGTTTGTCCGTGTGTACGTCATGACTCGATCACCCCGTCATGAACGCGATCGCCCGCGTGATCGACTGATTGCCTGTTTGTTTGAATGTTGGGATTCCGTGTGCCGAAATTGTCCGTCATCGTGCCGTTCCACAATGTCGGGATCTATGCGCCCGACACCATGCGCAGCCTCGCGAACAACGCGGACCCGGACTTCGAGTTCCTGCTGATCGACGACTGCTCCACGGACGAGACGCCGTACGTCCTGGACCGCTGGCAGAGCCGCGTTCCGAACGCCACCGTGATCCGCCACGAGACGAATCTCGGCGTGGCGCAGGCGCGCAACACCGGCCTGGACGCGGCGACCGGGGACTACGTCACCTTCCTCGACGGCGACGACTGGTACGCCCCCGGCCACCTGAGCGCCATGGTCCGCGGCATCGAGGCGCTGGGCTGCGACTTCGCCCGTACCGACCATGTGCAGTCGACCGGCACCGCGCGCAGCATCCGCTACGCGCCCGCCCCACAGCGCGACACCGTGATGAATCCGCGCGACGGAATCGCACCCGCCGGCATGGTGACGATGGTGGACTACCCCTTCGTCCCCTTCGGTATCTACAGCGGACGCCTTTTCGAGAACGGCGCCTCACGCTTCGAGACGGTATTGCGCACCGCCGAGGACCGGCTCTGGATCTGGCGCCTCCATCTGAAAGCCACGACCTACGCGGCTCTCAGCCTGCACGGAGTCTTCTACCGGCGCGGTGTCACCACGTCGCTCACCCAGATCACCGACAACCGCCAATTGGACTTCATTCCGTCGTACGACCTCCTTCTCGAAGAAGTGTCGAAGGACGCCGAGGCCGATCGCTTTCTGCCGAAGGCGGTCCGCACCTACTGCGCCATGATCGCCTTCCACATGGGCAAGGCCGACCAGTACGAGCCGGCCGTGACCAAGCGGCTCCGGCAGAACGTGACCGACGCCCTGCGCCGGATGCCGCAGCAGGTGCTCGACGAGACCCTGGCCACGATGGACAGCACCCGCGGCACGCTGCTCCGGAGCCTGCACGCCACCGGAAGGACCGCCTGACCCATGACCGCGCAACCACGCATCCAGATCTTCCAGGTGTCGACGCTGTACGGCGCGGCCACGCTGGCGGCGGCGCTCGACTCGGGCCGGTTCGGCGCCCGCGAGGACGCCCGGCGAATCCTGCTCGTCTCCCACAACGCCGAGATCCCGGAGACGGCGCTGCGGCTCGACGCGATGACCGGCTATGACCGGATCGTCGCCCGGTTCGACGAGACGATCGACTGGAACGAGGCCATCCACCCGCACCACCCCAGCTCGTGGGCCCCCCGCCCCGAGGAGGTGCCGCTGTGGCAGCGGGTCTTCCGCACGGCGTGGGGCCTTGCCGACGCCCCGGTCGAGCTGATCGTCGAGTCCATCCAGGTCAACCCCGCCAAGGCCCTCGCCGCCCTCTTCGCCGAGAGCTCCGTCCAGCTGTACGCCGACGGCCTCATGAGCTACGGGCCGACGCGCGGCGAGCTGCCGCAGTCGATCGCCTGCCGCGTCCGGCGGCTGCTCCACCTCGACCTGGTGCCGGGGCTGCGACCGCTGCTGCTGGCCGAGTACGGCGTCGAGCCCGAGCTGGTGCCCGACACGGCCTTCCGCGCGGTGCTCGCGGAGATCGCCGAGGCGGCGGAGGGCGACCCGCAGGTGACGGCGGCGGTCGTGGCCGAGCCCACCGCGCTCCTCCTCGGCCAGTACCTCGCGGCCCTCGGCATCCTCACCGCCGACGAGGAGGAGGAGCTGCACATCCGGATGCTCCGCGGAGCCGCCGCGGCCGGACACACGTCGGTCGTCTTCAAGCCGCACCCGACCGCGCCCGCCCGCTACTCCACGGCCCTGCACGAGGCGGCCGAGGAGTCCGGCGTACGTCTCACCGTCCTGGACGGTCCGTTGCTCGCCGAGACCTTCTACGAGCGCTGCCGCCCACGCCTCGTCGTCGGCTGTTTCTCGACCGCGATGCTCACCGCGTCCGTCTACTACGGCGTCCCGATCGCCCGGGTGGGCACTGACACGGTCCTGGAACGGCTCAAGCCGTACGAGAACAGCAACCGTGTGCCGCTGACCGTCGTGGACCACATCGTTCCGGACCTGGAGTCGGGCGAGGGCCCCGCCGTCCCCGGCGCCGCGCCGGAGACGCTGACGCCGCTCGTGCGCGCTGTGGGCCACTGCATGCAGCCGCGACTCCACCCTCTCCTGCGCGACGAGACGGCCGCGTACCTCACGGCGCGTCAGGGCGACGACGACACGGCGCGGTACTTCCAGCGGGAACGGCTGACCGAACTCGAACTTCCCGGCGGCGACGGGCGACGGGCCGGCTCCAGGCTCCGCCGGAGCCTGGCCCGCGGCGGGCGGAGCTGACCCCGGGCGGAGTCTGGCCCGCGGCGGCAGGAACTGCCCCCGGGGCGGAGCCGGCCCGCGGGTGCGGGGCTGGCCCCGGGTGCGGGGTTGCCTGCGAGCCGGACGTGCTCCTGGGCCGGAGCTGTTCCCGGGGCGGAAGCGTCCGCAGTGCGGGGCTGCCCGCGGGTGCGGGGTTGCCTGCGGGCCGGACGTGCTCCTGGGCCGGAGCTGTTCCCGGGGCGGAAGCGTCCGCAGTGCGGGGCTGCCCGCGGGTGCGGGGTTGCCTGCGGGCCGGACGTGCTCCTGGGCCGGAGCTGATCCCGGGGCGGAAGCGTCCGCAGTGCGGGGCTGCCCCGGGCCGGGCCTGCCTCCGGGCCGGACGTGCCCCCGGGCCGGAGCCGTACCCAGGGGCCCCAGGGCGCCGGGAGGCCGAAGGCCCCCGGCTCCGTGCCTCTCAGGCGGCGGCCGACGCCGTCGAGTGGACGATGGTGAAGACCGCGCCCTCCGGGTCCGAGACCAGGGCGTGTCGGCCTCTCGTGGCCTCCCCGGGCGGCCGCAGGACCTGGCCGCCCAGCTCGGCGACCAGGTGGGCGGCCGCGTCCGTGTCGGCGACCTCGAAGGACGTCATCCAGTGCGCACCCCGGTCGCGCGCCAGCGCCGTACCGACGCCGTGCAGGGACGCGACCGGGCGCCCCGCCACATGGAGGGTCATACGGTCGAAGTCGGCGGAGTCGACCGGCTCGGCCTCGAACCCGAACACCGTCCGGTAGAACTTGCCGACCGCCGAGGTCTCGTACGTCAGCAGTTCGTTCCAGACCGGCGTCCCGGGCGGTCCCGCGGCCGCGATGCCGTGGTGCAGCTCCGCCTGCCAGACCCCGAAGACCGCGCCGGTCGGGTCCGAGCAGATCGCCATCCGTCCGGCCTCCGCGGCGTCGATCGGGCCGACGGCGACCGTTCCCCCGCAGCTGCGGATGGCCTCCGCGGTCTCGTGGGCGTCGTCCGTGGCCAGATAGGGCGTCCAGGCGACCGGCAGATGCCGGTCGGGCGGCAGCTGGCCGATACCCGCCACTTCCTTGCCGTCGAGCAGCGCGCGGACGTACGGGCCGAGCTGCTGCGGCCCGGGAACGAACTCCCAGCCGAACAGCGCGCGGTAGAACTCCTGCGTCGCGTCAAGCCCGTGCACCATCAAACTCACCCAACAGGGTGTACCGGGTGTGCGCCGAGTCGCCTCGGTCATCGTCACTCTCCTCGGACCATCGTCGTGGCCGTACGGGGGGACAAGCCGTGCGCACAGGGCGCGTACGGGCGGTGGGGGCCGGGCCCACGGGGTCCGCAGCGGATTACTGCCCGCCGTTCGGCTGTCGTACGCGCGGCTGCGCCGCGCGCTCCGTGCAGATGCTTGCACCACCGGGCGCGCCGCACGCCAGGGCCGCGCCGTGCTTTGGCGCGATCCCACACGAGGATGCCTGGATTTCCGGTCCGCTTTCCCGCCGTCCTCTGCCGTCGTGCGGCGCCGTCCGCCGGCGCCGGAGTCACGGCGTGGCACGGGGCGGCGCGTCCTGCGCGAGGATGGCCCCCATGAAGCCCATCATCACCGCGAGCGAACTCGCGAGCGAGTCGGCCGGGGGCAGGCCCCCGGTACTGCTGGACGTCCGCTGGCAGCTCGGCGGCCCGCCCGGGCGGCCGGCGTACGAGGCCGGGCACATCCCCGGCGCGGTCTACGTGGACCTGGACACGGAACTGGCCGGTCCGCCCGGCACCGGCGGCCGCCATCCGCTGCCGGACGTGGCGGCGTTCGGAGCGGTGATGCGCCGCGCGGGCGTCTCGGCCGACACGCCGGTCGTCGTCTACGACGACTGGCTCGGCTGGGGCGCGGCCCGCGCCTGGTGGCTGCTGCGCTGGACGGGTCACGCGGACGTACGGGTCCTGGACGGCGGGCTCGCGGCGTGGACGGCGGAGGGCCACGGGCTGTCGAAGGAGACCCCGAGCCCGGAGCCGGGCGACTTCGCGCCGCGGCCGGGCGCCGTCGGCCTCCTCGACGCCGACGGGGCCGCGGCCCTGGCCCGCTCCGGCCTGCTCCTCGACGCGAGGGCGGCGGAGCGCTACCGGGGCGACGTGGAGCCGATCGACCCGGTCGGCGGCCACATTCCGGGCGCGGTGTCGGCCCCGACGACGGAGAACGTGGACGAGGCTGGCCGCTTCCTGCCCGCGCAGGCCCTTGCGGCGCGCTTCTCGAAGCTCGGCGCGGACGCCGACGCGGACGCGCACACGGACGCGGCCTCGCCCGAAGCCGTAGGCGCTATGGGTGCCGTAGGTGTCTACTGCGGCTCGGGCGTCTCGGGTGCGCACGAGGTGCTGGCCCTGGCGATCGCGGGCATCCCGGCCGCCCTCTACGCCGGTTCCTGGTCGGAGTGGTCCAACGACCCCACCCGGCCGGTGGCCACAGGCCCGAATCCGTAGAACCCGCGTACGGAGAAAGGGGCCCGCGCCGACCCGGCGCGAGCCCCTCTTTCCGTACGGACGTCAGTCCTGCTTCTTCCTTCGCGTGCCGAAGACGATCTCGTCCCAGCTCGGGACCGCCGCGCGGCGGCCCGGGCGGACGCCGTCCGCCTCGGCCTGGCGGTCCGTGGTGCCCGTCAGGCGGTCGCGGTGGCCCGAGACCGCACGGGGCATCAGGACGTCGGCGTACGCCGAACCCGCCCCCGCCGAGGCCGCCGGAGCCGGGGGCTCCTCCGCCTCGGGCTCGTCGGAGGGCTCGGACGAAGGCGGCTCGGAGTTGCGGTCCGGGACCACCATGTCGCCACGGAAGCTCGGCACCGCCTCCAGCAGGCTGGTCAGCGAGTCCCGTTCCTCCTCCGGCTCCGGGGACGGCACGGGCGCGCGCTCCAGCTGGCGGTCCAGAGCGCGGTCCAGCGGCCTGTCGCGCGGCAGTCGGGCGATGCGCGGCACGAACGGGAAGCTGGGCTCCGGCGCGGCGGCGATCGTGTCGTCCGTCTCGCCGATCAGCGCGCGCGCCTCGTCGTCCACGGCCTGGACGAGCCGCCTGGGCGGGTCGTACGTCCAACTCGCCGTGTGGACCTCGCCGGCCACCCGGTAGACGAGCAGCACCTCCCAGGTGCCGTCGTCACGGCGCCAGGAGTCCCACTGCACGGTGTCCTTCTCGGCGCCGCGCAGCAGCAGTCGCTCCTGCACCGCCTCGCCGAGCTGCGGTCCGGTGTTCTCCCCGGGCCTGCGGACAGGGGTCTTGCGGGCCCGCTCCGCCATGAACGCCCGCTCCGCGAGCACGGGGCCCTCGAAGCGCCGTACGCGGTCGACGGGGATGCCGGCGAGCTGGGCGACCTCCTCCGCGGAGGCACCGGCACGTATCCGCGCCTGGATGTCGCGGGGGCGGAGGTGGCTCTCCACCTCGATCTCGATCTGACCGAGCCGTGCGCGGTCGTTGCGCACGGCGGCGCGCAGCCGCTCGTCGATCGGAAGCGTGTACTCCGTGCTGTCAGCAGCCTTCAGCACCAGTCGTGTGCCGTCGTTGGAGACGGCCACGACACGCAGTTCGGGCATGGGGACCTCCCGGGTGGTGCCTGCCGACGTCACGTGCGTCGCTGCTTCCGCTAGTCGAGTGTGGCCTGCCCGGGTGCAGCCTGCCACAACCTTGCCGAGTTGCCCGGCGTGTCGGGCATGGACCCTGGAACGCCGTTATGGCACGGTTACCTGTCTGCGACGCAGAGTGACAGGCCGTCACTCTGTGCATCGGGCGACCGTGCGGTGCCGCGGCGCCGCCGGTTCGAGCGCCACGTTCGGCCCCCTCCCGTTGGACCCCGAGCACCCTCGCGGGAGCCCGGACCCAGGGCTCGACACAGTACTCCATTCGGGCCACCTGGGTGGACCGGCACGCCGCTCAACTTCTCCGGAGGTACGGGAGTTGAGTCTCCGCGATCTCCGTCCGCACGTGTCGCTCTTCACAGAACCGGCAGAAACGGAACTTTTCACTTCGCCCATTTGTCCCTTGTGGGTATGGAGCAGGAGCAGAACGGTGAGAAGAAGAAGCGGCTCGACCTGAGCGTCGCTCAGGTCTCGGGCAGCGCGGTCGCCGCGGTCGTCGCCGCCAAACTCGCCTCCACCCTCGGCGTGTACGGAACGATCCTCGGCGCCGGTGTGATCAGTGTCATCGCGACCTGCGGCGGCTCGGTCTTCCAGCACCTCTTCAGGCGCACGGGAGAACAGATACGGGACGTCGCCGTCCCCACCGAGCCGTCGAAGGCGGCGGCCCGGCAGCCGACGGCCGACCGTACGCGGCTGCCCGCGACCGTCGGCGGGCCCGCGGCACCCTCGTACGACGAGGAGTTCGGCCGGGAGTTCGGCGAGGCCACCACGCACGGCACGCGTGTCCGGGGCTGGAAGCGTTCCGGCATCGCCGCCGCGTTCGTCTTCCTCGTCGCGATGGGAGGCATCACCACCTACGAACTGATAGCCGATCAGGACTTCAGCGGCACCCAGGGGACGACGACCTTCGGCTCGGTCGCCCGCGGCGGCGACAGCGGCGGCAAGGCCGAACCCTCCACCCAGCCGTCGACCGGCCCGACGCCCTCCCAGCAGCCGCGGAGCGAGCAGGACGGGACCGGCAGCGGGACGGGCGCGCCGTCCCCGGGGACCGGGGCGAGCACCCCCGACCGCACCCCGACACCCTCACGCTCGGCCGGGGACGACCCGACGCCCGCCCCCACCCCGACGCCCACACCCTCCGGCGCGACGCCGACCGTGCCCGCGCCCCCGACGGGGACCCCGTCCACCGGCACCGGGCCCGGTGGCCAGGAGACCCCGCCGGCCGAGTGACCGTCAGTCGCCCAGGACCCGGCGCAGATAGTCGTTGGCGAAGAGCCGTTCCGGGTCGAGACGGTCGCGCAGCGCCGTGAACTCGGCGAAGCGCGGGTAGACCTCGGAGAAGTACGCGGCGCCCTGGGTGTGCACCTTGCCCCAGTGCGGCCGGCCGCCGTGCGCGGTCATGATGCGCTCCACCGCGGTGAAGTACCCGCGATAAGGCGTCCCCTTGTAGAGATGCACGGCGATGTACGCCGTCTCCCGGCCGGAGGCCGTCGAGAGCGCGATGTCGTCGGCAGGGGCCGTCCGCACCTCCACCGGGAAGCTCACCTTCAGCGGCGAGCGCTCCAGCATCGCCTTCACCTCGCGCAACGCCGCGACGGCCGCCTCGCGCGGCAGGGCGTACTCCATCTCCAGGAAGCGCACCCGGCGCGGGGAGGTGAACACCTTGTACGGGATGTCGGTGTACGTACGGGCCGACAGCGCGCGGCTGGAGACCTTGGCGATCGACGGGATGACGGGCGGGATCGCGCGGCCCAGCGAACAGGCGAGCTGGAAGAGCCCGTTGGAGAGCAGCTCGTCCTCGATCCAGCCGCCGACCCGTCCGGGCGGCGCGGCGGGGCCGGCGCTGCGGTTGTTGCGCTTGGTGTTGCAGTTGTCGGTGTGCGGGAACCAGTAGAACTCGAAGTGCTCGTTCTCCGCGTGCAGCGCGTCGAACTCCGAGGTGACCCGGTCGAAGCTCATCGGCTCCTCGCGCGCGGTGAGCAGGAAGACGGGCTCCACGGCGAACGTGATCGCCGTGACCACGCCGAGCGCGCCGAGGCCGATCCGCGCGGCCGCGAAGACCTCGGGGTTCTCCTTCTCGGAACAGGTCATCAACCGGCCGTCGGCGGTGACCAGCTCCAGCTCCCGGATCTGCGCGGCGATCGAGGCCGAGTCACGGCCCGTGCCGTGGGTGCCCGTGGACGTGGCCCCCGCGACCGTCTGCTCCATGATGTCGCCCATGTTCGTGAGCGACAGGCCCTCCCGGGCCAGCGCCACGTTGAGCCGCTTGAGCGGAGTGCCGGACTCCACCGTGACCGTCATCGCCTCGCGGTCGATGCGCCTGATGCCCGTCAGCAGATCCGGCCGGACCAGCACGCCGTCCGTGGCGGCGATCGAGGTGAAGGAGTGGCCGGTGCCGACCGTCTTCACCCGCAGCCCGTCCGCGGCCGCCTTCCTGACCGCGTCGGCCAGCTCCTCGGCCGACGCGGGACTCACCTCCCGTACGGGGCGGGAGGTGACGTTCCCCGCCCAGTTACGCCACGGGCTGTTCGCCGTCCTTGCGCTTGTCGGTCGCTGTGACCGCCCTGTTGTCGGCCCGCTCACGCTGCCCCTCCCCAGTCGGCACCGGCCTGCGCAGCCGGCGGTACCCCAGGAGACCCACCAGGACCGCGAGCGCGCCCGAGACGACGGGCACCACGTACGCCGCTTCCGCGCCCGAGGCGTCGACCATCCAGCCGGCGGCCGAGGAGCCGAGCGCCAGACCGATCGCCAGCCCGGTCCCTGTCCAGGTCATGCCCTCGGTCAGCTTGGTGCGGGGTACGTGCGCTTCGACGAGGGCCATGGTGGTCACCATCGTCGGTGCGATGGACAGGCCCGCGACAAAGAGCGCCACGGCCAGCAACGGCAAGTTCCCGGCCAGTAGGAGGGGGATCATACTCACGGCCATCGTGCAGACGCCCAGAAGCCACCTGCGCGACGGCTCGCCCTTGAGATGGAGCAGGCCGAACACGGCACCGGCCAGGCAGGAGCCCAGCGCGTAGACCGCGAGCACCAGGCTGGCGGCGGCCTTGCTGCCCTGCTCCTCCGCGAAGGCCACCGTCACCACGTCGACCGAGCCGAAGATCGCTCCGGTGGCGACGAAGGCGAGGGCCAGGACCTGCAGGCCGGGGGAGCGGAGCGCGGAACCACCGGAGTGCCCGTCGCTCGGGTGCGGCTCGGGCTCGGTGGCGCGCAGCGAGGTCAGCCAGAAGACGCCGATGGCGAGGAAGACGGCGGCGAACAGCGGACCGGCCTCGGGGAACCAGATGGTGGACAGACCGATGGAAATGATCGGGCCGAAGATGAAGCACACCTCGTCGACGATCGACTCCCAGGAGTACGCGGTGTGCAGCCGGCGCGCCTCCCCGCGGTAGATGTCCGCCCAGCGGGCCCGGGTCATGGCGCCGAGGCTCGGCACGCAGCCGATCACCGCGGTGAAGACGAACAACGTCCAGTCGGGGGCGCGCTGCTGGACGCAGAGCAGCAGCCCGGCGGCGGCGACCAGCGAGACGAGGGTCACCGGCCGCAGCACACGGCGCTGGCCGTAGCGGTCGACCAGCCGGGAGACCTGCGGACCCAGCACGGCCGCGGACAACGCCATGGTCGCGGAGAGCGCGCCCGCGAGTCCGTACCGCCCCGTCACCTGGGAGATCATGGTGACGATGCCGATCCCCATCATGGACAGCGGCATCCGGCCGATGAAACCGGCGACCGAGAACGATCTGGTGCCGGGCGCCGCGAAGATCGCGCGGTAGGGACTGGGCAAAGGGATCTCCGGGCGTCTGCTCAACACGTGTAATTAACAGCTAAAGCCTACGGCTTTGAACTGGATGCCGCAGCAGCATTTTCGGCCGGGCCGCGCCTTCGGCCGTCGGCAGGGGCCTCCCCGCCGCGGGCAGGGGCCTCCCCGCCGCGGGCAGGGGAAGGGTGGGAAGATCGGTGCCATGTCCGATCAGCGCGATCCCGCACCGTACGACGCTCTTCTGCTGCTCTCCTTCGGCGGCCCCGAGGGCCCGGACGACGTCGTCCCCTTCCTGGAGAACGTCACCCGCGGCCGAGGCATCCCCAAGGAGCGGCTGAAGGAAGTGGGGCAGCACTACTTCCTCTTCGGTGGCGTCAGCCCGATCAACGACCAGAACCGCGCGCTGCTCGACACGCTGCGCGAGGACTTCGCGCGGGCGGGCCTCGACCTGCCGGTCTACTGGGGAAACCGGAACTGGGCGCCGTATCTCACCGACACCCTGCGGGAGATGGTCACCGACGGCAGGCGTCACATCGCCGTCCTCACCACCAGCGCCTACGCCTCGTACTCCGGCTGTCGGCAGTACCGCGAGAACCTCGCCGACGCGCTCGCGGAGCTGGAGGCGGAAGGGCTCCCGCTGCCCCGGGTGGACAAGCTCCGGCACTACTTCAACCACCCCGGCTTCGTCGAGCCCATGGTCGAGGGCGTGCTCGCCTCGCTGGCCGACCTCGACGAGTCCGTCCGGGCCGGCGCGCATCTCGCCTTCACGACCCACTCGATCCCCGACTCGGCGGCGGACTCCTCCGGTCCGGTCGGCGAGCACGGCGAGGGCGGCGCCTATGTGAAGCAGCACCTCGACGTGGCCCGGGTGATCGTCGACGAGATCCGCGAGCGCACCGGGGTCGAGCACCCGTGGAAGCTCGTCTACCAGTCCCGCAGCGGTGCCCCGCACATCCCCTGGCTGGAGCCGGACATCTGCGACCACCTGGAGGAGCTGCACGGCGCCGGCGTCCCGGCCGCCGTGATGGTCCCGATCGGCTTCGTCTCGGACCACATGGAGGTGCTGTACGACCTCGACACCGAGGCCACGGCCAAGGCGGCCGAGCTGGGCCTTCCCGTCCGGCGCTCGGCGACCGTCGGTGCCGACCCCCGGTTCGCGGCGGCCGTACGGGACCTCGTCCTGGAGCGCGCGGCGAGCGAGCGCGGCCTCCGGGTCGAGCGCTGCGCCCTCGGCGCCCTCGGGGCCTCGCACGACCTCTGCCCGATCGGCTGCTGCCCGGCGAGGGCGGAGCGGCCCGCGGCGGCCGGAGCCGACAGCCCGTACGCGTGATCCCCGCGCGTGATCCGTACGTCTGATCCGTACGCCTGATCCGTACGCACAAGGAGCGCCTGTGACCGAGCCCGTGAACCCCACGCCGACCGATCCCCTGCTCGCCGAACTGCTCGACCTCGCCCTGGAGGCCGCACGCCGGGCGGGCGCACTGCTCCGCGACGGCCGGCCCGACGACCTGGTGGTGGCGAAGACCAAATCCAGCCCGATCGACGTCGTCACCGAGATGGACATCGCCGCCGAGAAGTTGATCACCGGCTTCCTCGCCGAACACCGGCCCGACGACGGCCTCCTCGGTGAGGAGGGCGCCGCCACCCCCGGCACCAGCGGGGTCCGCTGGGTGATCGACCCGCTCGACGGCACCGTGAACTATCTGTACGGGCTGCCCACCTGGGCCGTCTCCATCGCCGCCGAGCGCGACGGCGAGACCGTCGTCGGCGTCGTCGAGGCCCCGCTGCGGAACGAGACGTACCGGGCCGTGCTCGGCGGCGGCGCGTACCTCGGGGAGCGCCGCCTGGCCACCCGCCCCGCGCCCCCGCTGGAGCAGGCGCTGGTCTCCACCGGCTTCGCCTACGTGCAGACTCGGCGCGCCCGCCAGGCCGACCTCGCGCAGCGGATGATTCCGCGCCTTCGCGACATCCGCCGCGGCGGATCGGCCGCCATCGACCTCTGCGACGTCGCCGCCGGCCGTCTCGACGGCTACTACGAGCGCGGTCTCGCCCCCTGGGACCTCGCCGCCGGTGACCTCATCGCCCGTGAGGCGGGCGCCCTGACGGGTGGACGGCCCGGTGAGCGCCCGTCGGGCGAGCTGGCGATCACGGCCTCCCCGGGCGTCTTCGAGCCGCTCCAGGAGCTTCTGGAGGAGTTCGGGGCCTGGCACGACTGACCCGGTCCGGCGGCAGCCCGCGCGCATGCGAAGGGCCCCGGTGTCGACGACACCGGGGCCCTTCGCACGTCAGGGGTCAGGCGCTGGCGACGCCGACCTCCACGCCGTGTTCGGCGGCCAGGCGGTGCAGGTCCTCGAGCTCGGCCTGCTCGACCTCCGCGAGGAAGTCGTCGCCCGTCTCGCGTGCCCGTGTGAGGTCGGTCTGCGCAGTCCTTATGCGCTGCAGCAGTCCTGCGGTGAAAGCGTCCATGGTGCGCCCCCTCGTCATGGGTCGGTGGCACGGGGGTGTGCCGAGGGTGGGGTGGATCACACGCTGCGACCTCTGGGGACAGAGCGGTCGGTGGCGCGCCACATACAGGGCGTGATCGCGGGGTGTGCAGACGTCCTCCCCACGGCGTTCCTCACAGAAACCTCAACTGGCCCGTGAATCCGGTGAACTCTCCGCGCGCCCCTTTCCGACCCCGTTCGTGCACCCACACGCCCCCCACCCCGCCCGCGTGCCTTCCTGTCCTGGGCGCCACCGCCGTCTTACAGCCGGTTTACGCGCGTACGGGGCAGGATGGACACGCACAGTCAGTGCTCACAAACCGCCCGGTCCGTGTGAAGGACAGGGGCTCGCAGGAAGGAATGCGACGTGCGCGTACTCGTCGTCGAGGACGAGCAGCTGCTCGCCGATGCGGTGGCCACCGGACTGCGCCGGGAGGCCATGGCGGTCGACGTCGTGTACGACGGCGCAGCCGCTCTCGAACGCATCGGGGTGAACGACTACGACGTGGTGGTCCTCGACCGGGACCTCCCCCTGGTCCACGGCGACGACGTCTGCCGCAGGATCGTCGAGCTGGGGATGCCCACCCGCGTCCTGATGCTCACGGCCTCCGGCGACGTCAGCGACCGTGTGGAGGGCCTGGAACTGGGCGCGGACGACTACCTCCCCAAGCCCTTCGCCTTCACCGAGCTCACCGCGCGCGTGCGGGCCCTCGGTCGGCGCACCACCGTGCCCCTGCCGCCCGTCCTGGAGCGCGCCGGGATCAAGCTGGACCCGAACCGCCGGGAGGTCTTCCGCGACGGCAAGGAGGTCCAGCTCGCGCCGAAGGAGTTCGCCGTCCTGGAGGTCCTGATGCGCAGCGAGGGCGCGGTCGTCTCGGCCGAGCAGCTCTTGGAGAAGGCCTGGGACGAGAACACGGACCCCTTCACCAACGTCGTACGGGTCACGGTGATGACCCTGCGCCGCAAGCTCGGCGAGCCTCCCGTCATCGTCACCGTCCCCGGCTCCGGCTACCGGATCTGACCCGGTGGCCGCGACCCCCGCGCCCCCACAGGCGCCCCCGAAACCGACCTGGGACCCCAGAGACCCGGTCAGGCCCCTGCTGCGGCCGACGATCCGCATACGGCTCACCCTGCTGTACGGCGGCATGTTCCTGATCGCCGGCATCCTGCTGCTCTCGATCATCTACCTGTTCACCGCGCAGGCCCTGGGCGAGAGCGCCTCGGAACTGCCCTTCAAGGTCGTCGAGGGCAAGGTCCAGCCGACCACCTCCTGGTGCCAGCTGCCCGTCCAGGGCACCGGTGAGCAGCTCAACGAGGCCGTCTCCGCCTGTCTCCAGCACCAGGGCGACCTGGCGCTGGACGACCTCCTGCGCCGCTCCCTGTTCGCCCTCCTGGGCCTGAGCATCATCGCCTTCGCCTTCGGTTACGCGATGGCGGGCCGCGTGCTGTCGCCCCTGGGCCGGATCACCCGGACCGCCCGCCAGGTGGCCGGATCCGATCTGGCCCGGCGGATCGAGCTGGACGGCCCGGACGACGAGCTGAAGGAGCTCGCGGACACCTTCGACGAGATGCTGGAGCGCCTGGAGCGGGCCTTCACGGCCCAGCAGCGGTTCGTCGCGAACGCCTCGCACGAGCTGCGCACTCCGCTGGCGATCAACCGCACGCTCCTGGAGGTCCACCTCTCGGACCCCGGGGCGCCCGTGGAGCTCCAGCAGCTCGGCAAGACGCTGCTCGCCACCAACGAGCGCAGCGAGCAGCTGGTGGAGGGCCTGCTGCTGCTTGCCCGCAGCGACAACCAGATCGTCGAGCGCAAGCCCGTGGACCTCGCCGAGGTCGCCTCGCGCGCCCTCGACCAGGTGCACGCGGAGGCCACCGCCAAGGGCGTCGGGATCCGCGGCGAGCGGGCGCCCGCCGTCGTCCAGGGCAACGGCGTCCTGCTCGAACGGATCGCCCTGAACCTGGTCCAGAACGCCGTGCGGTACAACCTGGCCGAAGGAGGCTGGGTGGAGGTCACCACGGAGACGCAGCACGGTCAGGCGGTCCTCGTCGTCTCGAACACGGGCCCTGTGGTCCCCGCGTACGAGATCGACAACCTCTTCGAGCCCTTCAGAAGGCTCCGGCAGGAGCGGACCGGGAGCGACAAGGGAGTCGGTCTCGGCCTGTCGATCGCCCGTTCCGTCGCGCGTGCCCACGGTGGCCGTATCATCGCGGAGCCCCGCGAAGGCGGCGGTCTCGTGATGCGTGTCACTCTCCCGATCTGACACACTTCGGGTACCAGCCGGTTCCGTTCGCTTTGCGCGGAATTCCCGGGTCTCGTTTCTGAGACGCTCATGTGTGATCGATCACAGGAACGAACATCCGGCTCTCTACTCTCCGTGATCGAGAATTCCCGCGGAAAACCCGGAAAAGTCCGGGTTTCCGGGGCCCTGGATGACGGGAAGTACACGGGGTGGCGCCCGTGAAGGACAGTAGGTGGACCGTGTACGGTCCCGTTCGCCACCCAAAGCCGATCACTCGCGAGAGGGCCGGTTGGGTGTCGATTGAGTAACAGACCTTGATGTGAGGCAAAATCTCCGCCTCGGGTCGGGCACAAGTCCGGCCTCTCACGCGTTACGTGCGCTGGAGACACCGCAACCACCCAGAGGGGGAGAGCGACATGGCAACGGATTACGACACCCCACGCAAGACCGACGACGACGTCGATTCGGACAGCCTTGAGGAACTGAAGGCTCGCCGGAACGACAAGTCGACCTCGACGGTCGACGTCGACGAGTTCGAGGCCGCCGAAGGCCTGGAGCTGCCCGGCGCGGACCTCTCGAACGAGGAGCTCGCCGTACGGGTCCTGCCCAAGCAGGCCGACGAGTTCACCTGCATGAGCTGCTTCCTCGTGCACCACCGCAGCCAGCTGGCTCGGGAGAAGAACGGCCAGCCGATCTGCCGCGACTGCGACTGAGATCGGTCGGCCGTGGCAGGCGACACCCCGTCTCGGAAGCGACGCTTCCGGCTTCCCGGGAAGCCGGAGGCGTATCAGGGCGGCTCGGACCCGGCGAAGGGAGCTCAGGAGGCCCCTGAAGCCGAGCAGACCGCCCACCTGCCCTCCCTCGGCGCGCGTGACGACGAGCGGGGCCCTTCGGCCTCGCTCGAAGCAGGCGTGACCGGAACGGCCGGGACACCGGAACCGGTGGAACGGGAGGCCCCGCGTAGCGGGCGCCGTCTCGACGCCGTCAAGCGCGTCGCCAATCCGGCGCGCGTCCAGCTGGACCGTATGAAACTCGACCGCGCGCGGATCGACGCCGTCAAACGCGGCGTGAAGCGTGGCGGCGAGAGCGCCAAGGCCGGCATCGGCTTTCTCGCCGACCGGATCATCGAGATCGCCCCCCGCCTTCCCGTACGGGACCTGGAGACCCTGCGCCGCCACTTCCCGGGGCTCGGCCCCGAGCAGATCGCCGACAAGCTCGTCGCGGGCGCCGCCAACGCCAGCTCGACCGTCGGCGCGGGCATCGGCGCCGCGGCCATGCTTCCCGTACCCCCGGCGATGCCGGCCGAGCTCGCGGCGGAGATCACGGGAGTCGCCGCGATCGAGCTCAAGCTCATCGCCGAGCTGCACGAGGTGTACGGCCTGCGGCCGCCCGGCACGCTCACCCAGCGGTCGACCGCCTACCTGACCTCCTGGACGGAGGAGCGGGGCATCGACCCCACCAAGCCGACCACCGTCAACGCGGCGCTCGGCGGACACCTCAAGCGGGAGCTGCGCCAGCAGATCATGAAGCGCATGGTGCGCAACCTGCCGAACCTGATGCCGTTCATGGTCGGTGCCGCCGTCGGCGCGGTGATGAACCGCCGCGACACCAAGAAGCTCGCCGAACACGTCCGCAAGGACCTGCGGCGCCGCCAGGTCCCCTGGGACGCCCTGGGCGGGCTGCCCCCGCTGGAGCAGCCCGAGAACCCCAAGGAGATCGGCTTCTAGGGCTCAGGAGACCGGCTTCCGGATCTCGCCTCAGGAGACCGGCGTCCCCGTCCCGGTGTCCTGGGCCTTCGCGCCCTCGTCCGGGTCCTCCGCGCGCGCGGCCTCCAGGGCCGCGGCCAGGCCCTCCGGGTCACGGCTGGACAGATACACGTACGGCGTCGGGTCCGCCGGGTCGGTCACCTCGATCCGGACCGCGCGCGGGACATAGCTGCGCAGCAGCATGAAGGCGCGCGGGTCGGCCTTGAACGTGCGCCAGGCGCGCGCCTCCTCCGCGTCCAGCACCTCCGGAGCTCCCAGCGCCGTCACCGGGATCCGTGCGTCGCCCGCCACCAGCGAACCGGCCACCACCCGGATCCGCGCCGAGCCGTACGAGGAGACGACGACCGCCGCCAGCGCCGCCGCGACGATCAGCCCGCCCAGCGTCGGGACGGTGCCCAACGGGAACATGACCAGACCGCCGGACAGGCCCAGCAGAGCCGTGATGACCCACCAGGAGCGGGGAGCGGTCAGACGTTCGTCGAAGCGCGGCGTGGAGGACGGTACGGAAGGCTGCATACGTCCAAGCTTGGCACGGCGCGACCTGCCCCTACCCGCGCGGGTAAGGTCTGCGGCTGTGACTGCAACATCTGCCGCCCTCACCCCGCCGGCCGACGCCATACCGCCGGTACGCCACCCCGACGCGCCCGCCCCCGGCGAGCTGCTCGGCGCGCACTACGAGTTCTGCTTCGGGTGCGGCGGCGGGCAGCCCCACGGCCTCCACCTGGAGGCCCGGGCGGGCGACGGCGTGCGCGTCACCGCCGAGTTCACCGTGACCCCCGACCACCAGGGCGCGCCCGGTCTCGCGCACGGCGGCGTCCTCGCCACCGCGCTCGACGAGACCCTCGGCTCCCTGAACTGGCTGCTGCGGGTCATCGCCGTCACCGGCCGGCTGGAGACCGACTTCGCGCGGCCCGTACCGGTCGGCACCGTCCTGCACCTGGAGGCCGAGGTCACCGCCGTGCACGGGCGCAAGATCTACTCGACCGCCACCGGCCGGATCGGCGGGCCCGACGGCCCCGTCGCGGTCCGCGCCGACGCCCTCTTCATAGAGGTGAAGGTCGACCACTTCATCGACAACGGCCGCCCGGAGGAGATCCAGGCCGCCATGTCCGACCCCGACCAGGTCCGGCGCGCCCGCGCCTTCGAGGTGAACCCCTGATGCGTAATCCTGTCGACGTACTCATCCGGCGCCTGGACCCGGACGTACCCCTCCCGGCCTACGGCCATCCCGGCGACGCCGGGGCGGATCTGGTGACCACCGAGGCGGCCGTCCTGGCCCCCGGGGAGCGGGCCGTGCTGCCCACCGGAGTCTCCATCGCCCTGCCGGACGGCTACGCCGCCTTCGTGCACCCGCGTTCGGGTCTCGCGGCCAGGTGCGGAGTCGCCCTCGTGAATGCCCCGGGGACGGTGGATGCCGGGTACCGTGGAGAGATCAAGGTGATCGTGGTCAATCTCGACCCGCGCGAGAGCGTGCGGTTCGAACGGTTCGACCGGATTGCCCAACTGGTCGTCCAGCAGGTCGAGAAGGTGCGCTTCCACGAGGTGGCGGAGCTTCCCGGCTCGGCGCGGGCCGAGGGGGGCTTCGGGTCCACCGGCGGTCATGCCGCCGTGGACGGCACAGACGACACAGACGGCACAACGGGTGGGAATCGATACGCTTCGGTCGTATCCGACCGGGAAGGACAGTGACGTGTTCGGACGTCGCAAGAAGAGTGGTTCCGCTGAGGGCGCGGCGGACGCAGCGGGCGAGGCCGAGCAGGTCGTCGACGAGGTCGAGTCCCGCGACGGCGCGGCCGCGCCGCGCCGGGTGAACCTTCCGCCGGCACCCCGGCCCGACGGGCCATGGGACATCTCCGAGGTCTCCAAGCCCGAGGAGGGGCGGGTGGACCTGGGCGGCATCTTCGTGCCCGGGGTCGAGGGCATGGAGCTGCGGGTCGAGGTCGCGGGCGACGCGATCGTCGCGGCGACCGTCGTCCTGCGCGACAGCGCCGTGCAGCTGCAGGCCTTCGCCGCACCGAAGAAGGAAGGCATCTGGGGCGAGGTCCGCGAGGAGATCGCCTCCGGCATCACCCAGCAGGGCGGCGTCATCGACGAGGTCGAGGGCCCGCTGGGCTGGGAGCTGCGGGCCCAGGTCCCCGTGCAGCTGCCGGACGGCACCGGCGGTGTGCAGCTGGTGCGCTTCGTGGGAGTCGACGGCCCCCGCTGGTTCCTGCGCGGAGTGATCTCCGGTCAGGGCGCGGTGCAGCCCGAGGCGGCCGGTCTGCTGGAGCAGATCGTGCGGGACACCGTCGTGGTCCGCGGCGACGGCCCGATGGCCCCGCGCGACCCGATCGTCCTCAAGCTCCCGAACGACGCGCAGATGGTGCCCGAGGGCATCCAGCAGGAGGAGCAGGAGGGCTCGCGCTTCTCCGGAGGCATGGGTCAGCTCCAGCGCGGACCGGAGATCACCGAGGTCCGCTGAGACACGAGTCGTCCAGAGCCCGGTGGGCCGTATTCCGAACACATCGTCCGGAATGCGGCCCCTCGGCGTCTGACGGACCCTGGCCCGGCAGCCCCTCGGCAGCCCATACTGACGGGCGCACGCGTTCGACGAGGGGGAGTCAGACGATGACAGACAGCAGCGCGCGGTCCGGCACGGCGGTGGTCGAGGACCTGCCCGGCGGACCCATGGTCCGGGTCGAGAACCTGCGCCGCTCGTACGGTACGGGCGCGGCGGCCGTCCACGCCCTGCGCGGGGTCTCCTTCGACATCCCGCCGGGTCAACTCGTCGCCCTCAAGGGCCGCTCGGGCTCGGGCAAGACCACGCTGCTCAACCTCGTCGGCGGCCTGGACACCCCCGACAACGGACGGATCACCATCGGCGGGACCGACCTCGCGGAGCTCGGCGAGAACGGGCTCCTGGCCCTGCGCCGGGACCGTATCGGCTTCATCTTCCAGTCCTTCGGGCTCATCCCGATCCTCACCGCCGCGGAGAACGTCGGCGTGCCCCTCCGACTGCGCAAGGCCGATCCCAAGGAGCGCGAGGAGCGGGTCGCCCTCCTCCTCGCCCTGGTCGGCCTCGCCGACCATGCGGCGCAGCGGCCCGGCGAGCTCTCCGGCGGCCAGCAGCAGCGCGTCGCCATCGCCCGCGCCCTGGCCAACCGGCCCGCCCTGCTGATCGCCGACGAGCCGACGGGCCAGCTCGACGCCGAGACCGGGCTCGCGGTGATGGAGCTCCTGCGCGCGGTGGTCCGCGGCGAAGGCGTGACGGCGCTGGTGGCCACGCACGACACCCAGCTTCTGGGGCTCGCGGACCGGGTGCTCGAGCTGAGCGACGGCGAGATCATCGAGCATTGAGGTCCGGGGCGTCGGGATTCCCGGGGCCGCGTCCGGCCGCCCATCAGAATCCCGTCAATACAGCCGCGAGGCCCTCCCCCTCGTGCGGAATGTCCGTTTCCCTGCACGTAAGGTCATGCCATGGGACGCGGCAGGCTACGGATCTACCTCGGAGCGGCACCGGGTGTCGGCAAGACGTACGCGATGCTCTCCGAGGGACACCGGCGCGTGGAACGCGGCACGGACTGCGTGGTCGCCTTCGTCGAGCACCACGACCGTCCGCGTACGGAGGTGTTGCTGCCCGGTCTGGAGCAGGTGCCCCGCCGCACGCTCGCGTACCGCGACACCACCTTCACCGAGATGGACGTGGACGCGGTCCTGGCCAGGAAGCCGGCCGTCGTCCTCGTCGACGAACTCGCCCACACCAACGTGCCCGGCTCGCGGAACCCCAAGCGCTGGCAGGACGTCGAGGAGCTGCTGGCCGCCGGGATGGACGTCATATCGACGGTCAACATCCAGCACCTCGAATCACTGGGCGACGTCGTCGAGTCGATCACCGGGGTGCGCCAGCAGGAGACCGTCCCCGACGAGGTCGTACGCCGTGCCGACCAGATCGAACTCGTCGACATGTCGCCCCAGGCCCTGCGCCGCCGCATGGCCCACGGGAACATCTACAAACCGGACAGGATCGACGCGTCCCTCGCCAACTACTTCCGCCCCGGAAACCTGACCGCGCTCCGGGAACTCGCCCTGCTGTGGACCGCCGACCGGGTCGACGAATACCTCCAGCAGTACCGGGGCGAACACAACATCCGCTCCACCTGGCAGGCCCGCGAGCGGATCGTCGTCGGACTCACCGGCGGACCCGAGGGCCGCACCCTCATCCGGCGGGCCGCCCGGCTCGCCGAGAAGGGCGCGGGCGGTGAGGTCCTCGCCGTCTACATCGCCCGCAGCGACGGCCTCACAGCAGCCTCGCCCAAGGAGCTCGCCGTCCAGCGGACCCTCGTCGAGGACCTCGGCGGAACGTTCCACCACGTCATAGGCGACGACATACCCTCCGGCCTGCTCGAGTTCGCCCGGGGAGTCAACGCCACCCAGGTCGTCCTCGGCTCCAGCCGCCGCAAGACCTGGCAGTACATGCTCGGCCCCGGCGTCGGCCAGACCGTCGCCCGCGAGTCGGGCCCCGACCTCGACGTCCACATCGTCACCCACGACGAGGTCGCCAAGGGGCGCGGACTGCCCGTCGCACGCGGCGCCCGCCTCGGCCGCTCCCGGATCATCTGGGGCTGGTTCGCCGGCATCGCCGGCCCCGCGCTGCTCACCCTGCTGCTCACCCACGTCGACGCCGACCTCGGTCTGGCCAACGACATGCTCCTGTTCCTGGCGCTGACCGTGACCTCGGCGCTGCTCGGCGGGCTCCTGCCGGCGCTGGCGTCGGCCGCTTTCGGCTCCCTGCTGCTGAACTACTTCTTCACCCCGCCGCTGCACCTGTGGACCATCGCCGACCCGCGGAACGTCGTCGCCATCGCCGTGTTCTTCGCCGTCGCCACCGCCGTCGCCTCCGTGGTCGACCTCGCGGCGCGTCGCACCCAGCAGGCCGCCCGGCTGCGCGCCGAGTCCGAGGTCCTCTCCTTTCTCGCCGGAGGCGTCCTGCGCGGGGAGTCCAGCCTGGAAGCCCTGCTCGAACGCGTCCGGGAGACCTTCTCCATGGAGTCCGTCGCCCTGCTGGAGCGCACGAGCGACGTCGAGCCGTGGACCTGTGCGGCGAGCGTGGGGTCGCGCCCCGTCGAGCGCCCCGAGGAGGCGGACGTGGACATGCCCGTCGGTGAGCACCTGGCGCTCGCCCTGACCGGTCGCGTGCTGCCCGCCGAGGACCGGCGGGTGCTCGGCGCCTTCGCCGCGCAGGCCGCGGTCGCCCTGGACCGGCAGCGGCTCGTCGGCGAGGCCGAGGAGGCCCGCAAGCTCGCCGAGGGCAACAAGATCCGTACGTCCCTGCTCGCGGCGGTCAGCCATGACCTGCGTACCCCGCTCGCCGGGATCAAGGCGGCCGTCTCCTCCCTGCGGTCCGACGACGTCGAGTGGTCCGAGCAGGACCGCGCCGAACTCCTCGCGGGCATCGAGGAGGGCGCCGACCGCCTCGACCACCTGGTGGGGAACCTCCTCGACATGTCCCGCCTCCAGACCGGCACCGTCACCCCGCTGATCCGCGCCATCGACCTGGACGAGGTCGTCCCCATGGCACTCTGCGGGGTCCCCGACGGCAGCGCCGAGCTGGACATCCCCGAGAGCCTCCCGATGGTCGAGGTCGACAAGGGGCTCCTGGAGCGTGCCGTCGCCAACATCGTCGAGAACGCCGTGAAGTACAGCCCGCAGGGCGTGCCGGTGGCCGTCGCCGCCAGTGCTCTGGGGGAGCGGGTCGAACTGCGGGTCGTGGACCGCGGGCCGGGCGTGCCCGACGAGAGCAAGGACGGCATCTTCGAGCCCTTCCAGCGCTTCGGCGACGCCCCGCGCGGCTCCGGAGTCGGTCTCGGCCTCGCGGTCGCCCGCGGCTTCGTCGAGGCGATGGGCGGCACGATCACCGCCGAGGACACCCCAGGCGGTGGACTCACCATGACCCTCACGCTCAGGGCCGTGGCGGGCCGGCGGCCGGAGACGGCCGCCGACGTACCCACACGGGCCGTCCCGTGACCACGCGATCCGACCGCGCGCCCCGTGGCCACGCCGTCCGGCGGCCACACCGACAGAGAGAAGGAAGCCTTCGATGACCCGGGTTCTCGTCGTCGACGACGAGCCGCAGATCGTCCGCGCGCTGGTGATCAACCTCAAGGCGCGGAAGTACGAGGTGGACGCGGCGCCCGACGGCGCCACCGCCCTCCGGATGGCCGCCGAGCGCCACCCCGACGTGGTCGTCCTCGACCTCGGACTGCCCGACATCGACGGCGTCGAGGTCATCAAGGGGCTGCGCGGCTGGACGCGGGTGCCGATCCTCGTGCTCTCGGCGCGGCACACGTCCGACGAGAAGGTCGAGGCCCTGGACGCGGGCGCGGACGACTACGTCACCAAGCCGTTCGGGATGGACGAGCTCCTGGCCCGGCTGCGCGCCGCGGTCCGCCGGGCCGAGCCGGTCGGCGGCGGCGAGGACGGCGTCGTGATGGTCGAGACCGAGGGCTTCACGGTCGACCTGGCCGCGAAGAAGGTGCACCGGGACGGGCGGGACGTACGCCTCACGCCCACCGAGTGGCATCTGCTCGAAGTGCTCGTCCGCAACAGCGGTCGCCTGGTCAGCCAGAAGCAGCTCCTCCAGGAGGTCTGGGGCCCGTCGTACGGCACCGAGACCAACTACCTGCGCGTCTACATGGCGCAGCTGCGACGCAAGCTGGAGGCCGACCCCTCGCACCCGCGGCACTTCGTCACCGAGCCGGGCATGGGCTACCGCTTCGAGCGCTGATCCGGGACGGTTCCGCCGGGGCGGTTCTGCCGTGTGCCGGGGCCGGTACGCTTTCTGTATGAGTGCTGCACCGCGTACAGAGAAGCCGGCAGGGCGCTTCCGCCGGATGCTCGACCGGCTGTCCACCTCGCAGGAGGAGCTGGAGTCCGAAGAGCTCCAGGAGGACGCCGAGGCGTCGGGCTGCACGCGTATCTGCGACTGCTCCGACCGCCAGATAGTCAAGGTGACTGGTACCTTGCGCACGGTCACCCTGCGTCCTCGGGCCGGTGTGCCGGCCCTCGAGGCCGAGCTGTTCGACGGCACGGCCCCGCTGGACGTGGTGTGGCTGGGCCGGCGGTCCATCGTGGGCATAGAGCCGGGCCGCAAGCTGATCGCCTCCGGCCGGATCTCCATGAGCCACGGCCGGCGGGTCCTCTTCAACCCCAAATACGAGCTCCGACCGCTCGGACAGGAGTAGCCGGTGACGTCGCTCGACAAGCCGACGACGGATCAGGACGCCCAGGACGCTCCGGGCGGCCAGGACCCCCAGGACCCCCAGGCGGCGAAGGAGGTCACCGAAGCCGCGCTCTTCGAGGCCTTCGGCGGCCTGCGGGGCATGGTCGAGACGGTCCTGCCCGGCCTCCTCTTCGTCACGATCTTCACGATCAACAAGGACCTGCACATCTCGGCGATCGCGGCGCTCGCGGTCTCCCTGGTGCTCGTCGCCGTCCGGCTGATCCGCCGGGACACCGTCAAGCACGCGTTCAGCGGCGTCTTCGGCGTGGCGTTCGGTGTGGTCTTCGCGATGATGACCGGCAACGCCAAGGACTTCTACCTGCCGGGCATGCTGTACACGCTGGGCCTCGCCCTCGCGTACATCGTCACCACCCTCGCGGGAGTCCCGCTCATCGGCCTGATCCTCGGGCCGGTCTTCAAGGAGAACCTCTCCTGGCGGACCCGTAACCCCGGCCGCAAGAAGGCCTACGCCAAGGCCAGCATGGCGTGGGGCCTGATCCTGCTCGGCAAGTGCGCGATCCTCTTCCCGATGTACTGGTGGGCCGACACGACCAAGTTCGGCTGGGTCCTGGTCGCGCTGAAGATCCCGCCCTTCCTGCTCGCGGTGTACCTCACCTGGGTCTTCCTCGCGAAGGCCCCGCCGCCGATCGACGTCTTCGCCGAGATGGAGGCGGAGGAGGAGGCCGAGAAGGCCCGCAAGGCGGCCGCGGCGCGGCTACCGGAGGCGTGACACCGGCACGCGGATACGCGGATACGCGGTACGCGGATACGGAGAAGGGCCCGGGACCTCGACGAGGTCCCGGGCCCTTTCCCGTACGTGCGTATTATCCGGGGCCGGCCCCTCGGCTACGCGTCGTCGCGGCGGACCGAGAGCAGGTCTTCCAGCTGCTCCTCGCGCGCCTGGGCGGCCACGAAGAGGAGCTCGTCGCCCGCCTCCAGCGTCTCCTCCGCGCTCGGGGTCAGCACCCGCGAGCCGCGGATGATCGTCACCAGGGAGGTGTCCTGCGGCCAGGCCACATCGCCCACCGCCGTCCCCGCGATCGCCGACTCCGGCGGGAGCGTCAGCTCCACGAGGTTCGCGTCGCCATGGCTGAAGCGCAGCAGCCGGACCAGGTCGCCGACGCTCACCGCCTCCTCCACCAGGGCCGACATCAGACGCGGCGTCGACACGGCGACGTCCACGCCCCAGGACTCGTTGAAGAGCCACTCGTTCTTCGGGTTGTTCACCCGGGCGACCACGCGCGGCACGCCGTACTCGGTCTTCGCGAGCAGCGAGACGACCAGATTCACCTTGTCGTCACCGGTGGCCGCGATCACCACGTTGCAGCGCTGCAGCGCCGCCTCGTCCAGCGACGTGATCTCACAGGCGTCGGCCAGCAGCCACTCCGCCTGCGGCACCCGCTCCACCGAGATGGCGGTCGGCGCCTTGTCGATCAGCAGGATCTCGTGCCCGTTCTCCAGGAGCTCGCCCGCGATGGAACGGCCCACCGCACCCGCGCCCGCAATAGCGACACGCATCAGTGACCGCCCTCCTCAGGACCCTCGGCGAAGGCCTCCTCGACCTTCGCGATCTCGTCCGTACGCATCATCACGTGCACGAGGTCGCCCTCCTGGAGCACGGTCTGCGAGGAGGGGATGATCGCCTCGCCCAGCCGGGTGAGGAACGCCACCCGCACGCCCGTCTCGTCCTGCAGCTTGCTGACCTTGTGACCGATCCACGCCGCGGAGGTATGCACCTCGGCGAGCTGCACCCCACCGCTCGGGTCCGTCCACAGCGGCTCGGCGCCGGACGGCAGCAGCCGCCGGAGCATCTGGTCGGCGGTCCAGCGGACCGTGGCGACCGTCGGGATGCCGAGGCGCTGGTAGACCTCGGCCCGCCGCGGGTCGTAGATGCGGGCCGCCACGTTCTCGATGCCGAACATCTCGCGCGCGACCCGCGCGGCGATGATGTTGGAGTTGTCGCCGCTGCTCACCGCGGCGAAGGCACCGGCCTCCTCGATCCCCGCCTCGCGCAGCGTGTCCTGATCGAAGCCGACGCCCGTGACACGGCGGCCGCCGAAGCCGGAGCCCAGACGGCGGAAAGCCGTCGGGTCCTGGTCCACGACGGCGACGGTGTGCCCCTGCTGCTCCAGGGTCTGCGCGAGAGCGGCTCCCACTCGCCCGCAGCCCATGATGACGATGTGCACGTCCCCTTACCCCGCACTCCTGATCGTCTTACTGACCTGCGAATACACCCTGCTCACAACTTTCCTCACCCGACTGGCCCGGGCCGCGGCGGGCAGCGCCCTGCTGTGCTGCCCGATCCGAGCTTATGCGGCAACACCGAACGGGACCTCATCCGAGGTGGCCGGCCGGAAAGATTCCGTATGGATCGGGGGTCGCGGTGAGCATGGCTCTTTTCGAACGCTTACGATCCTCTGTTGTGTCCAAACTGACCGACCTGCCCAAACGGATCCTGATCGGACGGGCTCTGCGCAGCGACAAGCTCGGGGAGACCCTCCTTCCGAAGCGCATCGCCCTCCCCGTCTTCGCCTCCGACCCGCTGTCCTCGGTGGCGTACGCACCCGGTGAGGTGCTGCTCGTCCTCTCCATCGCGGGTCTGTCGGCCTACCACTTCAGCCCGTGGATCGCGCTGGCCGTCGTGGTCCTGATGTTCACGGTCGTCGCCTCGTACCGGCAGAACGTCCACGCCTATCCGAGCGGCGGCGGCGACTACGAGGTCGCCAACACCAACCTCGGCCCGAAGGCCGGACTCACCGTCGCCAGCGCCCTGCTCGTCGACTACGTCCTGACCGTCGCCGTCTCGATCTCCTCCGGGATCGAGAACCTCGGCTCGGCCATCCCGTTCGTCGTGGAGAACAAGGTCCTCTGCGCGATCGCGGTCATCGTGCTCCTGACCCTGATGAACCTGCGCGGGGTGAAGGAGTCGGGCAAACTCTTCGCCATCCCGACGTACGTCTTCGTCGCCGGCGTCTTCCTCATGATCGCCTGGGGCGCGTACAAGGGGATCGTCCTCGACGAGACGATGAAGGCGCCCACCGCCGACTTCGAGATCAAGCCCGAGCACCAGGGCCTGGCCGGCTTCGCGCTGCTCTTCCTGCTGCTGCGCGCCTTCTCCTCCGGCTGTGCCGCCCTCACCGGCGTCGAGGCGATCTCCAACGGCGTCCCCGCCTTCCGCAAGCCGAAGTCGAAGAACGCGGCGACCACGCTCGCCCTCATGGGCGGCCTGGCCGTCACCATGTTCTGCGGCATCATCTTCCTGGCCATGGCCACCGACGTACGGATGGCCGAGAAGCCCGCCCACGACCTGCTGCTGAACGGCGTGCCGGTCGGCGAGAGCTATGTCCAGGACCCGGTCATCTCCCAGGTCGCGGCCGCCGTCTTCGGCGACGGCACCTTCCTCTTCGTCGTCCTCGCCGCGGCCACGGCACTCGTCCTCTTCCTGGCCGCCAACACGGCGTACAACGGCTTCCCGCTCCTCGGCTCGATCCTCGCCCAGGACCGCTACCTGCCGCGCCAGCTGCACACCCGCGGCGACCGGCTCGCCTTCTCCAACGGCATCGTGCTCCTCGCGGGCGCCGCCGCCCTCCTCGTCTGGGTCTACGGGGCGGACTCGACCAAGCTCATCCAGCTGTACATCGTCGGCGTCTTCGTCTCCTTCACTCTGAGCCAGACCGGCATGGTCCGGCACTGGAACCGCCACCTGAAGACGGAGCGGGACCCGGCGCAGCGCCGCCGCATGATCCGCTCCCGTGCGATCAACACCTTCGGCGCCTTCTTCACCGGCCTGGTCCTCGTCGTCGTCCTCGCCACGAAGTTCACCCACGGCGCCTGGGTCGCGCTGCTTGGCATGGTGATCTTCTACGGGACGATGACCGCGATCCGCCGGCACTACGACTCCGTGGCGGAGGAGATCGCCGCCGCGGAGGAGCGCCCCGACGAGTACGTACGCCCCTCGCGCGTCCGTTCCGTCGTCCTCGTCTCCAAGCTGCACAAGCCGACGCTGCGCGCGCTCGCCTACGCCAAGCTGCTGCACGCGAACGAGCTGGAGGCGCTGAGCGTCAACGTCGACCCGGCCGAGACCAAGGCGCTGAGGGAGGAGTGGGACCGGCGCGGGATCAACGTGCCGCTCAAGATCCTCGACTCTCCGTACCGCGAGGTCACCCGGCCGGTGATCGAGTACGTGAAGAACATCCGCCGCGAGAGCCCGCGCGACGCCGTCTCCGTCTACATCCCGGAGTACGTCGTCGGCCACTGGTACGAGCATCTGCTGCACAACCAGAGCGCGCTGAGGCTCAAGGGGCGCCTGCTCTTCACCCCCGGCGTGATGGTGACGTCGGTCCCGTACCAGCTGCAGTCCTCCGAGGCCGCGAAGAAGCGCGCCAGGAAGCACCAGGACTGGAACGCGCCGGGTTCGGTGCGCCGGGGCCCGGTCGAGAAACGGACGAAGGAATCGGCCGGCAAGGGGACGTAGACTGGTGGGGGGGGGGGGCCGGCGCCCCCCCCCCCCCCCAAAAATGTTTGGACCCCACCAGAAGAAAACCCCCCAGTTTTTTTTTTTTTGGGGGGGGTTTTTGTGGGTGGGGGGCGGGCCGGGGCCCCGCGCC
>NZ_JBIAPJ010000001.1:158157-1392510 GCF_042888285.1 Streptomyces sp. NPDC003035
GGTGGGGGGGGGGGGGGGGGGGGGGGGGGGGGGGGGGGGGGGGGGCGGGGGGGGGCGGGGGGGGGGGGGGGGGGGGGGGGGGGGGGGGGGGGGGGGGGGGGGGCGGCGGGCGCCCCCCCACCTCTCTCTTTCTCTGGAGTCACCCCGTCATGCAGAACGCACCTGTTTCTTCGTTGGTCGGGGAAGAGTACGAGGTCGAGGTCGGCCCCGTGGCCCACGGCGGCCACTGCATCGCGCGGACGGAGGCGGGCCGGGTCCTCTTCGTCCGGCACGCGCTGCCGGGCGAGCGGGTCGTCGCCCGGGTCACCGAGGGCGAGGAGACCTCCCGCTTCCTGCGGGCGGACGCCGTCTCCGTACTCGAAGCCTCCAAGGACCGCGTGGAGGCCCCCTGCCCCTTCGCGGGTCCGGGCAAGTGCGGCGGCTGCGACTGGCAGCACGCCAAGCCGGGCGCTCAGCGCCGTCTCAAGGGCGAGGTCATCGCCGAGCAGCTCCAGCGGCTGGCCGGGCTGACCCCCGAGGAGGCCGGCTGGGACGGCACGGTCATGCCGGCCGAGGGCGACAAGCTCCCGGCGGGCGAGGTCCCGCAGTGGCGCACCCGCGTCCAGTACGCCGTCGACGCCGAGGGCCACGCGGGTCTGCGGAAGCACCGCTCGCACGACGTCGAGGTGATCGACCACTGCATGATCGCCGCCGCCGGGGTCTCCGAGCTGGGCATCGAGAAGCGCACCTGGGAGGGCATGGCCTCGGTCGAGGCCATCGCCGCCTCGGGCTCGGGCGACCGCCAGGTCATCCTGACCCCGAAGCCGGGCGCCCGCCTTCCTCTGGTCGAGCTGGACAAGCCGGTCTCCGTCCTCCGGGTCGACGAGCACGACGGCGGGGTGCACCGCGTCCACGGCCGCCCCTTCGTCCGCGAGCGCGCCGACGACCGCACGTACCGCGTCGGCAACGGCGGCTTCTGGCAGGTCCACCCGAAGGCCGCGCAGACGCTGGTCCTCGCCGTCATGCAGGGCCTGATGCCGCGCAAGGGCGACACGGCCCTGGACCTCTACTGCGGCGTCGGCCTCTTCGCGGGCGCGATCGCCGACCGCGTGGGCGACCAGGGCGCGGTCCTGGGCATCGAGTCGGGCAAGCGCGCGGTGGAGGACGCCCGCCACAACCTCCAGGACTACGACCGCGTCCGCATCGAACAGGGCAAGGTCGAGGCGGCCCTCCCGCGCACGGGCATCACCGAGGTCGACCTGATCGTCCTGGACCCCCCGCGCGCGGGCGCCGGCAAGCAGACGGTCAAGCACCTGTCGGGCTTGGGCGCCCGAAGGATCGCCTACGTGGCCTGCGACCCGGCGGCGCTGGCCCGGGACATCGCGTACTTCAAGGAGGGCGGGTACCGGGTCCGTACGCTGCGGGCGTTCGACCTGTTTCCGATGACGCACCATGTCGAGTGCGTGGCGATCCTGGAGCCGGTGAAGAAGGACGCCTGACCTGCGGTTTCTTCGAGTGCGCGTGATGGGCGTCAACGGCGTATTTCCTGATGGGTCGTCACGTGCGGTTCGAGACTGCTGGGCGAACGTCGTGTCAGGGGCCGTAGGGGCTCCCGTGTCCGAGGGTGGGTTCGGATCTCGCGCTGTCGGTCATGACGACGTTGCTGGTGGTCGGCCCGCTGCCAACGAGCCCGAACCGCCGGAGGCATCCACCACCGATCAGCCGTCGCGCCGCGGCTTCCTTTGCTGACGGACCCAGCGGTCCAGGGCATCCGCAGCATGCCACCCGTTCGGTGGCATTGAGGCGGCGGGGCGTGTCCCGGTCGCGCTCGGTGGCCTTGTTCGGAAGGGACTCCGCAGCAGGGGCTCACCTTCGGCAAAGGGAAACGTGTGCGTATCACTGACATCCAGCGTTGCGAGGTCCGGCCGGGACGGCTCGTCGAGTGGACGCTGAGCCCGGTCACCGTCGCGGCGGCGGAGGCGCTGCCGGTGGATTCCAGGCCGCCGGCGTACATCCAGGAGTCACACCTTCGTCGGGCGCGAAGCGTGCGGGGCGAGGGGGTGTGCGTGCCGACCTGGATCGGCGTCGCCTTCGACCTGCCGGGGCCGGTCGATCTCGACGTACTCGAGGAGGCGCTGCTGTCCTGGACCATGCGGCACGAGACGCTGCGCAGTGGATTCCGCTGGGCGGGCGACTCGGGCGACGAACTGCACCGGTTCACGCTCGACGCGGCGGACATGGCACTGCACCGCGACGAGGTCGCTGACTTTGCCCACGCCGACCATCTGGTCCGGCACCTTCAGGACCGCTTCGACGAGGTCGCGGACGCGCTGGTCTGGCCGAACCTGATCTACACGGCGGTCCTGCGGGACGACTCGACCAGCGTGTACATGGCTTTCGACCACAGCAACGTCGACGCCTACTCTCTGTTCCGCGTTCCGGCCGAGCTGCAGGAGCTGTACGCGGCCGGGCGGGCCCGAAAGGAGCCCGCCCCGGCGGCGAGTTACGTCGACTTCTGCGAGATCGAGCGGATCCGTGCGGACCGTGTCGACGGCGGCCACGGCAGTGTGGCCCGGTGGCAGGAGTTCATCCGGCGCTGTGGTGGTCGGCTGCCGAGATTTCCGGTGGAGCTGGGGCTCACCCCCGACAGCCCGCCCGCTCCGCAGCGGCTGTTGTGCGAGCCGCTCGCCGACGCGGCCGAGGCCGAGGCGTTCGAGGCGTACTGCCGACCGTACGGCGGAAGCATGGCCGGCGTGCTGGCGGCGACCGCGCTGTTCGTCCACGAGACGGGTGGGCAGGACGTGTACCGCACGGTCGTGCCGTTTCACACGCGTGGGAAGTCGGGGTGGAACGACTCGGTGGGGTGGTACGTGGGTGGTGCCCCGATCGAGGTGCCGGTGGGCCGCAGTCCCCGCTTCCGGGAGGTGCTGCGGTCGGTGCGTGGTGAGCTGGTGGCCAACCGGCCGCTGGCCCGGATTCCGCTGACCCGCGTGCTCGCCCTCCTCGATGAGGACGACAGGCCCGGCTCCACGGACCTCTGCTCGCTGGTCTCCTTCGTCGACACCCGCTCTTTCCCAGGTGCCGAGCGGTGGCACGAGCAGCGGGCCCACGGCCTGGTGCGGGTGTCGTACAGCGATCACGTGTACGTCTGGGTCAACCGGACGCACGAGGGCCTGTGGCTGGCGAGCCGCTACCCCGACACCGACGTGGCGGTCAAGGTCATGAGGCTGTACGCCGAGCGGCTGCGGGACCGCATCACATCGGCCGCCTGGTGACGTCCGCGGCCACGCTGTTCACGGGCTGGGAAAAACATCGAAGGGGAATTCGAGAAACGAAAAGAGGAATGTCACTCGTTGGGGGATGAGAACGGTGGGTTCACTTCCTCTCTTGCTATGTTCTCGTGGCGGCCGGGCATATTCCGAGGCCGTGCCGAATTGAACAGGAGCGGTGGTTGGATACGTGTGCGGTCGTCGCCGGGTGGGGTGGGTGTCTTCCCCCGGGATCCGTCTCGAACGACGACCTGGCGACGCGTCTGGACACCTCGCACGAATGGATCCACCGGCGCACCGGCATTTCGGCGCGGCACTGGGCCGACGCTCGGACCAGCACGTCCGACCTGGCCGTGGGCGCCGGACTCGCGGCTCTGGAGTCCTCCGGCTCCCACGCCGCGGACCTCGTCCTGCTGGCCACCACCACTCCGGACCGGCGCTGCCCGGCCACGGCTCCCGACGTCGCGTGGCGCCTCGGGCTCGGGAACGTCCCCGCCCTGGACATCGGGGCCGTGTGCTCCGGGTTCGTCTACGGCCTCGCGCTGGCCGGTGCCCTGATCCGGTCTCAGCCGCCGCAGCGCGTTCTGCTGATCGCGGCGGAGACGTACAGCAGGATCGTCAATCCTGACGACCGGAACACCGCGGTGATCTTCGGCGACGGTGCCGGAGCGGTACTCCTGCGCGGAGGCTCCCCCGACGAGCCGGGCGCGCTGCACGGGGTCCACCTCGGCAGTGACGGCTCCGGCGGTGACCTGATCACCGTGGAAGCCGGCGGGGCTCGTATGCCGGTCTCCGATCACGGTGTGTCGGCCGAGGAGAAGTACTTCCGCATGAACGGCAAAAAAGTGTTCGGGCTCGCTGTTCGGCACATGGTCGATTCGTCGAGGGAAGTTCTTCTGAGGTCCCGATGGGATGCTTCCTCCGTGGAGGCATTCGTCGGCCACCAGGCGAACCAGCGAATTCTCGACGCGGTCGCCGAACGCATGGGAATCGATCCCGGCAAGTGTTTCGGAAACATCGGACGCGTCGGCAACACCGCGGCGGCGTCCATTCCCCTGGCGCTGGCCGACGTGTCCGCACGAGGAGTCGTCCGCCCCGGTGCCCGGACGCTGCTGGCCGCTTTCGGAGGCGGCCTCACCTGGGGGGCGGCCACACTCTCCTGGCCGACGGCCACGGCCGTCCACCGCGAACCCGTCCACCGCGAACCCGTCCACCGCGAACCCGTCCTCGCCGGCCGTCCGTTCGCCTCACGTCCACCTCGTCAACAAGAAGAAGGTACCGATGGACCCGGTTTACGAATTCCTCGTCCGCACGCTGACGGAGAAGTTCGAGGTCGCGCCTGAAGCCGTCTCCGCCGCCGCCACCCTCGGTGAGCTGGATCTGGACTCGTTGGAGATCGTCGAGCTGACCGACATTCTCCAGGAGTACTGCGGCACCCCTCTTGAGGAGGACGAACTCAGGGAGAACTCCACCCTGTCCGACCTGGCCCACTACGTCGGCTCCAAACCGCAGACCGTCTGATCCCCCACCCCACCGTCGTGGCACCGCCATCTGGTACGGCCTGACGGGCGCGCGCAAAGGACGTGAGGCAATGACACGGGCCGTTTCCGTCGCGATCACCGGCATCGGCCTGGTCACCCCCGCCGGAGTGGGAACGAAGCCTTCCTGGCGACGTCTGCTTTCCGCGTCCCCGACGGCCGGCAAAGACCCCCGCCTGGCAGGCCTGAGCATCGACATCTCCTGCCGCGTCCACGATTTCGACACCGCGGCGGATATCGCTCCCACCCTGACGCGACGCCTCGACCTGAGTGCCCAGTACGCGCTCGTCGCCGCACAGGAGGCGGTCAGGGACGCCGGCCACGACTGCTCGGTCTGGGACGCCGGCCGCGTGGGCGTGGTCCTCGGGTCAGCCGCCGGAGGTGTGCAGGCCTACGAGCACGAGACCGAGCGTTACCTCGACCGGGGACAGGCCGCTGTGACAGCCACCTTCCTTCCGAGGTACCTGCCGAACATGGCCGTCGGCCATGTCGCCCAGATCCTCAACGCCCAGGGACCCAGCCTCCATACGAGCACCGCGTGCGCCTCTGGCACGACGGCCATCGGGCTCGGTGTCTCCCTCCTGCGTTCCGGAGCGTGCGACATCGTCGTCGCAGGCGGCACCGAGGCGTTCACCACCCCCGTCATCACCAGCGCCTTCGCCCGCATGCGAGCCCTGTCGAAACGCGTCGACGATCCGTCTGCCGCCTCGCGCCCCTTCGACGTGGATCGCGACGGCTTCGTGATGAGCGAGGGCGCGGGCGTACTCGTCCTGGAACGCGCCGACCAGGCACGCCGCCGAGGAACCCCCGGTTACGCGCACATCGTCGGCTACGGCGCGTCGTCCGACGCCCATCATCCCGTGGCCCCCCACCCCGAGGGCAGGGGCGTCCGGGCAGCCATCCTGGCAGCGCTCGACGACGCCCGCGCACGCCCGCGGGAGGTCGATCACGTCAACGCGCACGGCACCAGCACACCGGCCAATGACGCGGTGGAGGGCGCGGTACTCGCCGAGCTCTTCCCTCATCACCCGGCGGTGACCGCCCCCAAGGGCGTGGTCGGACACATGATCGGTGCCGCCGGAGCCGTCGAGGCCGCCTTCACCGCTCTCTCCCTCGCCCACGGAGTGATCCCGCCCTGCGCGAACCTCGACACCCCCGACCCCTCCCTCAGGGTGGACACGGTGCGCGGCAGCGCACGCCACGGCGACATCGGCCTCGCCCTGAGCAACTCCTTCGGCTTCGGCGGACACAACGCCGTCCTGGCCATGCGGCCCGCGGTGTGAAGGGCGCCCTTGAGCCAGGCGTGGCGTGGGAGGGCCCGCGACGCTGATGACCTTCCCGCCGGGCTTGAGCACCCGCAGGGAGTTCACGAGCGTCTCGCCGCCGAGGCTGTCCAGGACGACGTCGTAGCCGTGGAGGAGCGTCTCGAAAGCCTGCTTCTTGTAGTCGACGACGACGTCCGCGCCGAGCTCCTTCACCAGGTTGACCTTGCCGGTGCTCGCGGTGGCGGCCACGTGCGCGCCCAGCTGTTTCGCCAGCTGGACGGCGATGGTCCCGAGGCCGCCGGAGCCCGCGTGGATCAGGACCTTCTGGCCTGGCCGCACCTGTGCCCGCTCGACCAGCGCCTGCCGCGCGGTGAGGGCGACCAGCGGGAGGGACGCTGCCTCCTCCTAACGACACCCAATGGGGAGGTGGCTGATGCAAAGGCTCCCCGCTCTCCGAGGAGATCCTCACCACCGCGCGCGCGGCGTTGACGGAAGCCGGCTGATCAGGGAATCGCGGGAAGGCCAACGGTTTTTCACGAGGGGCGCGATGCTCAGTCGAGACAGAACTCGTTGCCCTCGATGTCCTGCATCACGATGCAGGAGTCATTGCCGTCGTACAGGAGTCGCACGCGTACCGCGCCGAGCGGGATCAGTCGCGCGCATTCGGCCTCGAGCGCGGCCAGGCGCTCTTCTCCCACGAGTCCGGTACCGACTCTCACGTCGAGGTGCAGCCGATTCTTGGCGACCTTGCCTTCGGGGACGCGCTGAAAGTACAGGCGCGGGCCCACGCCCGAGGGATCGGTGCAGGCGAACCACGAGCCCCGATCCTCGGGAGCCTGGGAGCGGTCGAAATCGTCCCACGTGGCGAATCCCGCCGGCGGCGGCGGTACGACGTATCCCAGCACCTCGCACCAGAAGCGAGCGAGACGCTCAGGTTCCGCGCAGTCGAAGGTGACTTGGAACTGCTTGATCGATGACATCGGCGCACCCTAGCAGGGGGCTCTGTCGCCCATCTCCCGGTAGAAAACCGCTTGTTGATGTGAAGCGGACCGGATGTCCGGGAAAAGGGTAAATTTAGTCTAAAGGGCGAATCGCTCGCCTGGGATGCCTTCGCACAGCCGTAGCGGCCAGGAGGGCGCGATGGATCCATGGCTGATGTGGTTGGTCGCCGCGGCGGCTCTGGCCGTGGCGGAGATCTTCACTCTGACCGCCGCGCTGGGAATGCTGGCCGGTGCCGCTCTGGTGACCGCCGGCGTCGCGGCTTTCGGGGTCCCGCTGCTCGCGCAATTCTTGGTGTTCACCGTCGTCGCCACGCTGAGCGTGTTGTTCGTGCGGCCGATCGCCGTGCGCCACCTGCTCCAGCCTCAGGTGGAGCGGTTCGGAACGGACGCCCTGGTCGGAAAGGCGGCCTATGTCGTCACCGAGGTGACGGGGCTGGGCGGCAGGGTTCGCATCGGCGGCGAGGAATGGACGGCTCGCGCCTATGACGAGACGCTGGTGATACCCCCCGGAACAACCGTCGACGTCATAGAGATCAGCGGCGCGACCGCCCTTGTCTATCCCCGGGAGTGAGCCATGGAAGTTTCCGCGCTGCTCATAGCCGGCGTGATCGTCGCGCTCATCGCCGTCTTCACCGTGATACGGGCGGTACGCATCGTGCCCCAGGCTCGCGCTCGCAACGTCGAGCGTCTCGGCCGCTACCGTCGCACGCTGAAGCCGGGTCTCAACCTCGTCATTCCCTACATCGACCGGGTCTATCCGGTGATCGATCTCCGGGAGCAGGTCGTCTCGTTCAAGCCGCAGCCGGTCATCACCGAGGACAATCTCGTCGTCGAGATCGACACCGTTCTGTATTTCCAGGTCACGGACCCGCGAGCGGCCGCCTATGAGATCGCGGATTTCCTGCAGGGTGTCGAACAGCTCACCGTCACCACCTTGCGCAACGTCGTCGGGTCCATGGACCTGGAAAAGACCCTCACCTCGCGGGACACGATCAACAACCAACTGCGGGGCGTACTGGACGAGGCCACCGGCAAATGGGGTCTCAGGGTGAACCGGGTGGAGATCAAGGCCATCGACCCTCCGCAGTCCATCAAGGACGCGATGGAGAAGCAGATGCGGGCCGAGCGCGACAAGCGGGCCGCGATCCTCGGAGCGGAGGGACAACGGCAGTCGCAGATTCTCACCGCGGAGGGCGACAAGCAGTCCGCCGTTCTGCGGGCCGAGGGCAACCGTACGGCGGAGATCCTCAAGGCCGAGGGGCAGTCCCGGGCCATCGACGAGGTGTTCCAGGCCGTACACCGCAACGACCCCGACCCCAAGCTGCTCGCCTACCAGTACATGCAGATGCTGCCCCAGCTCGCCCAGGGCTCCGGCAGTACGTTCTGGGTGATTCCCAGCGAGGTCACCTCCGCTCTCCAGGGCGTGTCCCGCGCCTTCAGCGAGGTGCTGCCCCAGTCGCCGGCCACCCGGGAGACGTCCTCGGAGGACAGGGCCGCTCAGGCGGCCGACGATGCGGCGCAGGCGGCCGAAGCCGCGGCCGAGGCGCTCGCCGACGCGGCCGAGGCCGGCCCGCCGCGCCCCTTCGCCGAAGGCCGCCGGGAGGTGCCGGACGCGGAGTAGCCCGGTCCGGGTGGGCCGGGTCCCCTCGCAGGGTGGACAGGCTCCCGTCGCGGCCATACCCTCCCATGCACCTATTCAACTTGGTGAGTGATGGGAGGGTGCGTGCACCCGTTCCGCCAAGCTGTCGAGAACCGTGACGCGGACGCCCTGGCCGCGTTGTTGGCCGAGGATGTCGTGTTCACCAGTCCGGTCGCGTTCAAGCCGTACGCCGGGAAGGCGATCACCGCGGCGATCCTCCGCGGTGTCCTGCGTGTCTTCGAGGACTTCGCCTACGTACGCGAGATCGCGAATCCCGACGGCCGCGACCACGCCCTCGTGTTCACCGCCACCGTGAACGGGCGTCGGATCCAGGGGTGCGACTTCCTCCACTTCGACGAGGACGGCCGGATCGACGACTTCACCGTCATGGTCCGGCCGCTGTCGGCGGCGCAGGCCCTCGCCGAGGCGATGGGGGCGCAGTTCGACCGCATCGCCGAGGAGGCTGCTGCCGGCGCGTGAGGCCTGGGAGGGTAGGCCACAGGGAAGGTCAAGCCCGGGAGGGTCAAGCCCGGTAGGGGCAGGCCCGGGAGGGTCAGGCCAGCCTCTTCAGGAGTTCGGTGGCGAGCGGGGCGGCGGAGGCGGGGTTCTGGCCGGTGAGCAGGTTGCGGTCGACCACGACGTGCGGGGCCCACGGCTCGCCGGTCCGGACGTCGACGCCCGCTTCGGCCAGGCGGGTCTCCAGGAGCCACGCGGCCTTGTCGGCGAGGCCGGCCTGGGTCTCCTCGGCGTTGGTGAAGGCGGCGACCTGGTAGCCGGCGAAGGCGTTCGTGCCGTCTGCCTTCGTGGCGGCGAGGAGCGCGGCCGGGGCGTGGCAGACGACGGCGAGGGGCTTTCCGGAGTCGAGGGCGTCGATCAGGAGCCTGCCGGACGTGGCGTCCACGGCGAGGTCCTCCATCGGGCCGTGGCCGCCGGGGTAGAAGACGGCCGCGTAGTCGTCGAGGTTCACGTCCTCCAGGGTGATCGGGTGCTGGAGCTCGGTGAGGGAGGCGAGGACGGCGGCGATCCTGTCGGCGCCCTCCTGGCCGCCGTTGGCCTCGGGGGCGAGACTGCCCTGGTCGACGGTGGGGACGACGCCGCCGGGAGTGGCGACGACGATCTCGTGACCGGCGGCCTTGAACGCCTCGTACGGCGCGGCCGCCTCCTCGGCCCAGAAACCGGTGGGGTGCTTGGTGCCGTCGGCCAGCGTCCAGTGGTCGGCGCCGGTCATCACGAAAAGGATCTTCGACATGCTGAGTCACTCCTGGGGACGAGGGCCTCAAGGCCCGGGGATGATGGGCGGTCTCCTCGAAGCTATGCCTGTGGTCGACGGGTTTCCAATGGGGAATCCCATGGCCGGTATGGGAAGTCCGATGGCTCGGGGGGAATGCCCCCGCCCCGTCTCCGACCTGCAGCGATGCTCACAGGTCGGGCGACAGGCCACCCCGGAAGGTCCGTCGGTAGGCGAGGGGTGAGACCCCGATGGCGGCGTGCAGATGCTGGCGCAGCGAGGTCCCGGTCGCGAAGCCGACCTGGCCGGCGATGTCGTCCACCGCGAGGTCGGTGGACTCCAGGAGATGCCGTGCGTGGGCCACGCGCTGCTGGATCAGCCAGCGGCCCGGGCTCATGCCGACCTCCTCGTTGAAGCGGCGCGCGAAGGTGCGCAGGCTCATCCGTGCGTGGCCGGCGAGCTCCGCCAGGGTCAGCGGCTCGTGGAGGTTCTCCAAGGCCCACTGCCGGGTGGCCGATGTGCCGTTCGCGTCCGGCCCCGGCACGGGCTGCTCGATGTACTGGGCCTGCCCGCCGTCCCGCCACGGCGGTACGACGCAGAGCCGCGCCACCCGGTTGGCGAGGGCGGTGCCGTGGTCCTTGCGTACGAGATGCAGGCAGACGTCCACCCCGGAGGCGGCGCCCGCCGAGGTCAGCACGTCCCCGTCGTCGACGAAGAGAACGCCAGGGTCCAGGTCCACCTGGGGGAACCACGCGCGGAACACCTCCGCCAGCGCCCAGTGCGTGGTGGCCGGCCGGCCGTCGAGGAGACCCGCTGCCGCGAGGACGAAAGCCCCGGTGCAGATGGACACGATCCGCGTGCCCGCGGGGACGGCGGCGAGCGCTTCCGCGACCTCGGTCCGGGGTTCCCGGGTGATCTCGGTGGTGTCGAAAGGCGGGAGGACGACCGTGTCCGCCGTGCGCAGCGCCTCCGGACCGTGCTCCACCGTGACGGAGAAGTCGGAGTTGGTACGCACCGGGCCGCCGTCGACGGAGCAGGTCAGCACCTCGTACCGGCCGTCCGCCGCCCCGAAGACACGGCTCGGGATGCCGAGCTCGAAGGGATACACCCCGTCCAGCGCGAGGACGACGACGCGGTGGGCACGAGGAGGCATGGCACGATCCTGTCGAAAGATGGCAATCATGCCATGGTACGGGTGCTGGGCCGGCAAGGAACCTGGACGCATGACGAACACCGCCACCACCGCTGCCACCGCCGTCACCATGCGCGCCATCAGCCAGGACACCCACGGCACCCCCGATGTGCTCAAGGAGGTCCTCCTGCCCCGGCCCGTCCCCGGTCCCAGCCAGATCCTGGTCGCCGTCCGCGCGGCCGGCGTCAACCCGACCGACTGGAAGCACCGCTCCCAGGGACTGTTCCTCGACCGCCTGCCGCTCGTCCTCGGCTGGGACGTCTCCGGCGTCGTGGAGGCCGTCGGCTACGGCGTCACGCTCTTCGAGCCGGGCGACGAGGTGTTCGGCATGCTGCCCTACCCCTACGGAGTCGGCTCCCACGCCGAGTACGTGACCGCCCCCGCCCGGGCCTTCGCCCACAAGCCCGCGGGCGTCGACCACGTCCAGGCCGGAGCCCTCCCGCTCGCCGCGCTCACCGCGTACCAGGCGCTCGTCGACACCGCCGCGGTGGCCCCTGGGCAGCGGGTCCTCGTCCACGCGGCCGCCGGCGGCGTCGGCCACCTCGCCGTCCAGATCGCCAAGGCCCGCGGTGCGTACGTGATCGGCACCGCGAGCGCGCCCAAGCACGACTTCGTACGCTCCCTCGGAGCGGACGAGGTCATCGACTACCGCACCACCGACTTCAGGGACGTCGCCCACGACATCGACGTGGTGCTCGACGTCATGTCGGGCGAGACCCGCGCCCGTTCCCTGGAGGTCCTGCGCCCCGGCGGCATCCTCGTCTCGCTCCTGCCGCCCACCGACCCCGACGAGGCACGGAAGGCGGAGGCGCGGGGCGTCCGCGTGGCGACCCTCCTCGTGGAGGCCGACCACGCGGGCATGACCGCCATCGCCGGGCTCGTGGGGACGGGCGCGCTGCGCGCCCATGTGGAGGCCACCTTCCCGCTCACGGAGGCGGCGAAGGCCCACGCCCTCGGCGAGACCGAGCGTACGACCGGCAAGATCGTCCTGGTGGTCTGAAGCCGTTGGCCTCTAGCGGAGCGGCTGTGTGGTGCCCGTCAGGCGTTCCGGGGTGAGCAGTTCCGCGATGCGCGCCGCCGGCAGGAGGCCCTTCTCCAGGGTGAGTTCCGCGACGCTGCGGCCCGTGAGGAGGGCCTCCTGGGCGATCGCGGTGGCCGCCGTGTAGCCGATGTGGGGGTTGAGGGCCGTGGCGAGGCCGATGGAGTTCTCCACCGTGGCGCGCAGGGCGTCGGTGTTCGCCGTGATGCCCACGACACAGCGCTCGGCGAGGGTGAGGCAGGCCGCCCGCAGGGAGGTGATGCTCTTCGCCAGGGAGTGCAGGATGACCGGCTCGAAGGCGTTGAGCTGGAGCTGGCCGCCCTCCGCCGCCATCGTGATGGTGATGTCGTTGCCGATCACCTCGAAGGCGACCTGGTTCACGACCTCAGGGATCACCGGGTTGACCTTGCCGGGCATGATGCTCGAACCGGCTTGTACGGCGGGGAGGTTGATCTCGTTCAGGCCCGCGCGCGGGCCCGAGGACAGCAGGCGCAGGTCGTTGCAGGTCTTGGAGAGCTTGACCGCCAGGCGCTTGAGGACACCGGAGAGCTGGACGAACGCGCCGCAGTCCTGCGTCGCCTCCACCAGGTTGGCGGAGGTCACCAGCGGCATCCCGGTGATCTCGGCCAGGTGGCGGCGGGCCGTCTCCGCGTAGTCGGCGGGCGCGTTGAGACCCGTACCGATCGCCGTGGCACCCAGGTTGATCTCGTGGATCAGCTCGACGGCCTCGGCCAGGCGGTTGCGGTCCTCGTCCAGCATCACCGCGTACGTGGAGAACTCCTGGCCCAGCGTCATGGGCACCGCGTCCTGAAGCTGGGTACGCCCCATCTTCAGGACGTCCCGGAACTCCACGGCCTTCGCCGCGAACGCGTCCTGCAGCACCGCCGTGGCCTGGAGCAGCCCGCGCACCGCCGTGATCGCCGCGATGCGGACGGCGGTCGGGTAGACGTCGTTGGTGGACTGACTGAGGTTGACGTCCTCGTTCGGGTGCAGGTGCTGGTACTCGCCCTTGGCGTGGCCGAGGAGTTCGAGGGCGCGGTTGGCGACGACCTCGTTGGCGTTCATGTTCGTGGAGGTGCCGGCGCCGCCCTGGATGACGTCGACGACGAACTGGTCGTGCAGCTTTCCGGTACGGATCTCCCGGCAGGCGGCGACGATGGCGGCCGCCTTCTCGGGGGCGAGCAGGCCCAGCTCCTCGTTGGCCAGCGCGGCGGCCTCCTTGACGGCGGCCAGCGCGTCGATCAGCTGCGGGTAGACGGAGATCGGCGTTCCCGTGATCGGGAAGTTCTCCACGGCGCGCAGGGAGTGGATGCCCCAGTACGCGTCGGCGGGCACCTCCCGCTCTCCGAGGAGGTCGTGCTCATGGCGGGAGGCAGTCTTCATGGAGGTCATGGCCTTCGAGGGGGAGGTGGGTGCGCGATGCGCGGGGGCGCGAACCGCAGGAGAAGCGGGGTCGGGCGCCGCTGGAGGGGCGCGGCGTGAGTCGCCGGGGAAGACGGGGTCGGGCGCCGCTGGAGAAGCGAGGGCCGCCCGCCCGGAGGGAGCGGGTCAGGAGCCGCAGGAGAAGCGGGAGCCCGCCGCCCGGAAGGAGCGGGGTGGGCGCCTTGGGGGAATCGGGAGCCGGGTGCCCGGAGCAAGCGGAGCGCGAGCCGCCGGGGGAAGCGGGTCGGGCGCCGCTGGTGGATCGGGGGCCGGCCGCCTGGAGAGAGGGGGAGCCGGCCTCCCGGAGGGAGCGGGTCAGGAGCCGCCGGAGAAGCGGGAGCCCGCCGCCGTCAGGGCGGGTTCGGCGCGGGCGGGGCCGTTCAGCAAGCCGCTCAGGAGCGCGGGGCGGCGGTCCGGGGCGACGTCCGACAGGAGGGTCGCCAGCACGGCCATCCTGGCCTGCCCCGCACGGAGCGACCCGGTCGGTACCGCGCCCGCGGCCACCAGGTCCACGGCCCCGCCGCCCGTGTAGATCTCCGCGACCGGGCCGGCGGCGACCCGGGTGCTGAGGGCGACCAGGGTGCCCTGGGCGACCGCGTCCGCGACGGCCTCGGCGATCTCGGGGGTGGCGTTGCCCGCGCCGGTGCCGACCAGGACGACGCCCTGGGCGCCCGCCGCGACGGAGGTCTTCAGGAAGAGCGGGTCGCCGTCGCTGTGGTGCATGACCATGTCGACGCGGGGGAGGGTCGCGCCGACGGCCGTGGGAAGCGGAAGGGGAGCGGGCCGGTCGGGGCTGCGGCGGATGTCCACGCTGCCGAAACCGACCTTGCCGAGGTCGTGCTCGGACGGGTCGGCGAAGGCGTCGGCCGCCAGGGTCTGGGTCTTCACCGTGCCGCGCGCCGCGTGGACCCGGCCGTCGAAGACGACGAGCACGCCCAGGTCGCGTACCGAAGCGGCGACCTGCAGGGCGTCGTACACATTGCCCGGGCCGTCGCCGTCACCCGTGCCGAGCGGCCGCTGCGCGCCGGTGAAGACCACCGGGCGCGGGTCGGAGTGGTGGAGGTCCAGGAAGAAGGCCGACTCCTCAAGGGTGTCCGTGCCGTGCGTGATCACGACGCCGTCCACGCCGGGGTCGGCGAGGGCCGCGTGGACCGCGCGCAGCAGCGTCAGCTGGCGCGCGCTGGTCATCCGCGAGCTGTTGACGTTGAACAGGTCGACGACCTCGACCGTCACGCCCTCCGGGAGCGGGGATGTGGCCAGGACGTCGTCCCCGGTCGCGTCGGCGGCGTACCCGGTGCCCTGCCAGCGGCTGGCGATGGTGCCGCCGGTGCTGATGAGGGTGATCCGGCGGGGCCGGTCGTCGCGTATCCACTGCATGTCTGTCTGTCCCGGAGGTCGAGGGTCGTCGCTCCGCAACGATAGGGCAGCTCCCGTGCAATGTGGTTGCGACTTCGGGCCCGTCCGCAGGGCTTTCTTCGTGCATAATTGTGCGATGGACAAGATCGACCGCAGAATCTTGCGTGAGCTCCAGGAGGACGGTCGGCTGACCAACCTGGAGCTGGCCCAGCGCATCGGCCTCAGCGCTTCGGCCTGTCTGCGACGGGTGCGGCAGCTGGAGGAGGACGGGGTGATCCAGGGCTACCGCGCGGTCATCGACCCGGCGGCGGTCGGGCGCGGGTTCGAGGTGCTCGTCTCCATCGAGGTGCGCCGGGACCGGGAGACCGTCGAGGCCTTCGAGGAGGCGTTGCGGGACATCCCCGACGTCATCGAGGCGCACCGCCTCTTCGGCAGTCCCGGCTGCCTGCTGCGGATCGCGGTCGCCGACCTCGCCGCGTACGAACGCCTCTGGATCGAGCGGCTGACCTCGCTGGCCGGGGTCACCGAGGTCAACTCGCAGATCATCATGAAGCGGATCAAGGAACCGCGCGGGCTGCCGGTCGAACGCTGACCTGCCCGTCGAACACTGACGTACCGCCCGAGTCGTTCGTGTCGCTGTTGGGCCGAACGGGTGAGGGGCGGGAGGATGGGTGCATGAGTAGGTACGAGAGGTACGACGTCACCGACGAACAGTGGGAGGGTCTGGCCCAGGTCGTCCCCCTGCGCGGCCGTGACGAATGGCCGTCCAGGGTCGACCACCGCGCGATGTCCGGCCCGTACGAGGCCGCCGAGCAGCGCCGCATGGTCGTCCTGCGCGTGCAGATCTTCGCCGACGCCCGCGAGGTGGCCGAATACCTCATCGCCCAGATCCCGGTGCTGCTCGATCTCACCAGCGCCGACACCGAAGTCGCCAAGCGGATCCTGGACTTCAGCAGCGGCGTCGTCTTCGGGCTCGGCAGCGCCATGCACCGGGTCGACCGCAACGTCTTCCTGCTGACCCCGGCCGGTACCGAGGTCGAGGGTGCGCCGGAGACGGAGTCGCAGGACGACGAGGCGGGGATCTCCGTCCCCCGATCGTAGGAAGGTCATCACGGCGTAACGGTTCGTCATACACCGGTCTGCGTACGGTCCGGGCATGTACTCCACCGGCGGCCTCACGCCCGCTACCGACGTTTCCGCCACCCCTGCCACCGCCCCCACCGCAGTCACCGCTCCCGCTCCCGGGCCCGGTATCGCGCGCGACGTGTTACGGCAGGTCATGGGCGGTTCCGCACGACGCCCCGCCCGCCCCGCCGTCACCGAACTGCGGCTCTCCGCCTTCGCCGCCCACCGCGCCGCCGTCCACCCGCTCGGGCCGGTGACCCTGTTCGCCGGGGCGAGCGGGAGCGGGAAGTCGAGCGCTCTGCGGGCGTACGAGGCGCTGGCGCGGCTGGGCGCGGGCGACGACCTGGCCACCGCCTTCCCGGACGCGGCCGACTGCGTTCCGGAACGGGCCGGGCCCGACGCCCAGGGGAGGCGGGGGTTCAGGATCGGGTGCACGGTCGACGGCCCGGTGGGCCCCGTCCACCTCGACATCGCCGTCCAGGCCGAACCCCGGCTCCGTATCGTCGGCGAACGGCTCACCTGCCGCGGCCGCACGCTGCTCACCACCGCGCTCCGCGATCCCGGGCGCGACGCCGTCCAGGCCGAATGGCACACGGCGGGAGCCACTCCCGTCACGCGGGCTCCCTTCCCCGACGACCTGCTGGGGACGGCCCTGTTGCCCCTGCGGGTCGCGGGCAAGACGAAGGGGCAGTTGGAGGTTCTGGCGGCGGCCGAGCAGGTGGTGGTGGCACTGCGCTCGGTGTTCGTCTGCGACCCCCGGCCCGATCGGATGCGCGCACCGGTTCCGGCCGGGGAGGGGCGGTTGCTGCGGGGCTGCGACAACCTCGCGGAGGTACTGCACCGCACGCGCACCGAGTGCCCGCGTCGGCACGCCCGGTTGGCCTCGGTCGCCGACGCGGGCTGCGCCGGGACGGTGACGGGGCTCGGCGTCGAGGAACTGCCGGACGGGAGGGTACGGGCGGTGCTGGAGCGCGTGGCGCGGGGGCGTGTCGGGTTGGAGCGTCCGGGGTTGGAGCGTCCGGGGTCGGAGCATGTGGTGCTGGAGCGTCCGGCGTCGGAGCGTGCGGCGCTCGCCGGGGCGGGCGCAGGCACCGTGCAGGTCGCCGGGCCGGGGCCGACGGTCACCCCGCTGGGGCGGCTCGGCGACGGGGAGCTCCGCTATCTCGCGTTGGCCCTCGTCCTCCTCACCGGACCGGGTGTGCTCGCCATGGACCAGCTCGCCGAAGTGCCGGACGCCATGCGGACGCTGACCGTTCTCGCCGACGGATGGGACCGGGGGCTGGACCGTCGTCAGCTCCGGGAACTGCTCTCCCTCGCCACCACCATCTGCGCCAACGGGCACATCAGGCTCGTGGGAACCGTCGGGGAGACGGCCGCGGCGAGCGCGCGGGAGACACCCGGGGTGTCGATCGTCGACCTGGTGCGGTGACGGGAGGTACGGGGCGGACTGCCGCGCGGGTGGTCCAGGAGCGCCCTCGCGACCGGTCGTCGTCACTCTTCGGAGTGAGCGGGTTTTCCCCGTCGAGCTTCCTGTCCACAGATTTCCGAATTCCTCTGGCGTTGAGGCTCAGGCGCCTTCACTGTGGGTAATGGACTGAGTGGGCAGTAAGTCGTACGAACGGGGGCGGCGTCGATGGAAGCGGAGCGACTGATCGCGACGGGGCGGAACGCACTGGCGCGCAGCAGGGAAGCATGGGACATCGTGGCGGAGGCCTGGCAGGCGCAGGCCCTCGCCCAGGCGATAGGAAGTCATCTCGCGCTCTGCGGACCGCTGGAGCTCCGGAGCGAGGCGCGGGGGCTGAGCGAGACCGCCGGCGGGAACGGCGGGGTCGACCATCCGGCCCTGCGGGCAGGGGGATTGAGGGCGGCTCAGCTGACCGAGGTGGCGGACGCACGGGTGGCGTTGACCGCACTGGGCGCGCTGCTCGGAGAGGTCGGCATCGCTCTCGTCGGGGTGGCCTGCGTCACCGACGAGGAGGGCCTCTACTGGCAGTGCATCGAGGCGATCGACGCCGCCGACGAGTCGAACGACAGGGTACGGGGGATGCTGCGCCGGCTCGCCGTGCGGGAGCGGGACCGGCCGCCCGATGCCGCACGCGGACGGGCGGGCCCGGCGGGGCCGTCATGAACGGGGACCGCGGGGACGCCCGCCGGGGAAACGGACGGTGGGCGGCCGGAGCGCTGTCAGTCCGTGGGGCGCTTGTCCTCCGCACGGGGCTCATGGCGGTCCGCCGAGGACTGAAGGTCGGCGTCGAGCTGCGACAGATCGGCGGTGAGCGCAGCCATCAGCTCCTCCATCTGCTGCAGCAGGCCCTTGGGGGCGCCGGCACGCTTCTGCTCGGGCACGGACTGCTCGGGCACGGACTGCTGCACCGGCTGTTCGGGCATCGCCCGTTCAGGCGCGGCTTCCTGGGACATGGCGGCCTCCTCGGCCCAGGCCCTTCCCGTGGGGGAGGGCCACACGTGAGAACGACACACCGGCAGCGGCCGCCGGCGCGCGGGCCGGGCGGTCCGGCTCCGCCCGAGCCAACGACGGGCGCCGGGCCCCGGTCACTGGCCTGGCGGGACGCGCCCCGCCAGGAAGCCGGTATTCACCCGACCGGGCAGCCGTCGACCCGATGCTGACGGAAGGATTGACGGAACGATGGAGGGGAGGAGCGGCGGAAGGGTCGACGGCAGCGCGGGCGGTGGGGGACGAGCCGAAGTGGTGCGAGCCAGCAGGGCGGAGCCTCCCGTGGACGACGTCCGGGAGCCGGCGGCGGGGCGAAGCCCCCGCCGACCGGCTCGGAGGCCGCTGGCCGGCCGGGCGGGGACTCCTGCTGTGCGCCATCACCGTCACCCAGGGGGCAGTGGTAGACCTGGTGCCGTGACCGAACAGGACGTAGCGGGATTGCAGCGCCGACTGGCCGCATTCGCGGCCGCGCGGGAGTGGCAGCCGTACCACACGCCGAAGAACCTGGCCGCGGCGCTCAGCGTCGAGGCGGCCGAACTGCTGGAGATCTTCCAGTGGTTGACGCCCGACGAGGCGGGCCGGGTGATGGACGACCCGGAGCGGGCGCACCGGGTCGAGGACGAGGTCGCGGACGTGCTGGCGTACCTGCTCCAGTTCTGCGGGGTGCTCGGCGTCGATCCGCTCGCCGCGCTCGCGGCGAAGATCGACCGGAACGAGCTCCGCTTCCCGGCCGCTCGCCCGCCGGGCCGGTCCACGGACGCCGATGAGAGGGGTTGACGGGCACCCGCAGGTGCAGGATGGAGGCATGGATCTTCGCATCTTCACCGAGCCCCAGCAAGGGGCCGACTACGACACCCTGCTCACGGTCGCCAAGGCCACCGAGGACCTTGGCTTCGACGCCTTCTTCCGCTCGGACCACTACGTCAGCATGGGATCCGCCGACGGCCTGCCCGGGCCGACCGACGCGTGGATCACGCTGGCCGGCCTGGCCCGGGAGACCCGCCGGATCCGGCTCGGCACGCTGATGACCGCCGGAACCTTCCGCCTCCCGGGCGTCCTGGCCATCCAGGTCGCCCAGGTCGACCAGATGTCCGGCGGACGGGTCGAACTCGGCCTGGGGGCGGGATGGTTCGAGGAGGAGCACCGGGCGTACGGGATTCCCTTCCCCAAGGAGAAGTTCGGCCGGCTCGAGGAGCAGCTGGCGATCGTCACGGGCCTGTGGAGCACCGAGATCGGCAAGACCTTCTCCCACGAGGGCGAGTTCTACACGCTCGTCGACTCGCCCGCGCTCCCCAAGCCGGCCCAGGACAGGATTCCGGTGCTCATCGGCGGGCACGGCGCGAGCCGGACCCCGCGCCTCGCCGCACGGTACGCCGACGAGTTCAACATCCCGTTCGCCTCGCTGGAGGACAGCGAGCGGCAGTTCGGACGGGTCAGGGCCGCCGCCGAGGCGGCCGGCCGGCGGCCCGACGAGCTGGTGTACTCCAACGCCCTGGTGGTCTGCGTCGGCAAGGACGACGCGGAGGTGGCCCGTCGCGCGGCGGCCATCGGACGCGAGGTGGAGGAGCTGAAGGCCAACGGCCTTGCCGGATCGCCCGCCGAGGTCGTGGACAAGATCGGCCGGTACGCGGCGATCGGCTCGTCCAGGATCTACCTCCAGGTCCTCGACCTCGACGACCTGGACCACTTGGAGCTGATCTCCGCCCAGGTGCAGTCACAGCTGAGCTGAGGAGAGGACCCCCGATGACACCCGCGACACCCGCCCGCACACTCGCCGAGGCGCTCGCCGACGACGTCCTCGTCCTCGACGGCGGACTCTCCAACCAGCTGGAGGCGCAGGGCTGCGACCTGCGCGACGACCTGTGGTCGGCCCGGCTGCTCGCCGACGGGCCCGAACAGATCGCGGCGGCGCACACGGCGTACGTGCGGGCGGGTGCCCGGGTGCTGATCACCTCCGGCTACCAGGCCACCTTCGAGGGCTTCGCCCGGCGCGGCATCGGCCGGGACGAGACGGCCCGGCTGCTCGGCCGCAGTGTGGAGCTGGCCCGGGCGGCGGGGGAGGGGGCCGCCGAACAGGTCTGGATCGCCGGGTCGGTCGGCCCGTACGGCGCGATGCTCGCGGACGGCAGTGAGTACCGCGGCCGGTACGGGCTGAGCGTGACCGAGCTGGAGCGGTTCCACCGGCCCCGCGTCGAGGCGCTGGCGGCGGCGGGGCCGGATGTGCTGGCTCTGGAGACGGTGCCCGACCTCGACGAGGCGGAGGCGCTGCTGCGGGCGGCCGAGGGTTGCGGGGTGCCGGTCTGGCTCTCGTACACGATCGCCGGGGAGCGGACGCGTGCCGGGCAGGGGCTGGCGGAGGCGTTCGCGCTCACGGCGGGCAACGACCAGGTGATCGCGGTCGGGGTCAACTGCTGCGAGCCGGCGGACGCCGCCCGGGCCGTGGAGATCGCCGCCGCGGCGACGGGGAAGCCGGTGGTCGTCTACCCCAACAGCGGTGAGGAGTGGGACGCCCGGGCCCGGGCGTGGCGCGGGAGCGGATCCTTCGATCCGGAGCGGATGCGGGACTGGCCCGCGGCCGGGGCGCGGCTGCTCGGCGGCTGCTGCCGGGTCGGTCCCGACCGGATCGCCGCGCTGGCCGCCGCGCTGGCCGCCGTCCCGGACACCGGGAGACCTGCGGAGGGCTGAGGACACCACCTGGTCGAGGGCTGAGGAAAATACCTGGTCGGAGGGGGAGGGGCCGACCATACTCGGACAGGTGTTCCTGACGATCAGTACGACCGGCACTCCCGAACGTCCCGCGACCGATCTGGGCTTCCTGCTGCACAAGCATCCCGACAACGCGCAGACGTTCTCGACCTCGCACGGCACGGCGCACGTCCTCTACCCCGAGGCGACCGCCGAGCGGTGCACGGCCGCGCTCCTCCTGGAGGTGGACCCCGTGGCGCTGGTGCGCCGCGGCAAGGGCAAGGGCCGTGGCGGCGCCCCCGACGCCGCGCTCGCGCAGTACGTGAACGACCGGCCCTACGCCGCGTCCTCGCTGCTCTCCGTCGCCCTCTCCGCGGTCTTCAAGAGCGCCCTGCGCGGGAGCTGCAAGGCGATGCCCGAGCGGGCCGCCGCGCCGCTGCCCCTGCGCATCGAGGTGCCGGCGCTTCCCGCGCGCGGCGGGGCCGAGCTGGTCGGCAAGCTGTTCGGGCCCCTCGGCTGGGACACCGTGACGGCGGAGCCGGTGGCGCTGGACACCGCCTTCCCCGAGTGGGGCGACTCCCGCTATGTGCGGCTCGTCCTGGAGGGGGAGCTGCGGCTCGCCGACGCGCTCAACCAGCTCTACGTCCTGCTTCCGGTCCTCGACGACGCCAAGCACTACTGGGTGGCGCCCGACGAGGTCGACAAGCTGCTGCGCGCCGGTGACGGCTGGCTCGCCGACCACCCGGAGCAGAAGCTCATCACCAGCCGCTACCTCTCCCGCCGTTGGGGGCTGACCCGCGAGGCCATGGAGCGCCTGGAGCTCGTACGCCTCGCCGAGAGCGACGGGCTGGAGGTCGAGGACCTCGACAACGCGGTCGACGAGACCTCGGACACGGAAGCGAAGCCGGTGCCGCTCGCCGAGCAGCGCAGGGAGGCGATCCTCACCGCGCTGCGCGCCGCCGACGCCTCCCGCGTGCTCGATCTCGGCTGCGGCCAGGGCCAGTTGGTGCAGGCGCTGCTCAAGGACGTGCGCTTCACGGACATCGTCGGCGTCGACGTGTCCGTACGCGCCCTCACCATCGCCGGACGCCGGCTCAAGCTGGAGCGGCTCGGCGAGCGGCAGGCCGGCCGGGTGAAGCTGCTCCAGGGCTCCCTCGCGTACACCGACAAGCGGCTCACCGGCTACGACGCGGCCGTCCTGAGCGAGGTCATCGAGCACGTCGACCTGGAGCGGCTGCCCGCGCTCGAATACGCCGTGTTCGGCTCGGCCCGTCCCCGGACGGTCCTCGTGACCACGCCGAACGTCGAGTACAACGTCCGCTGGGAGTCCCTCCCGGCCGGGCACGTCCGGCACGGCGACCACCGCTTCGAGTGGACCCGCGAGGAGTTCCGCACCTGGGCCGCGCGCGTCGCCGAGCGGTACGGATACGGCGTGGAGTTCACGCCCGTCGGCCCCGACGACCCCGAGGTCGGCCCGCCCACGCAGATGGCCGTCTTCACCCTGCACACCCCGACCCCGAAGGAGGACTCGGCATGACCGACACCACCGGCGCCCCGCGCGCCCGCACGCTGCCCGTCACCGACCTGTCCCTCGTGGTCCTCATCGGTGCCAGCGGCTCCGGCAAGTCCACCTTCGCTCGCCGCCACTTCAAGCCCACCGAGGTCATCTCCTCCGACTTCTGCCGCGGTCTGGTCGCCGACGACGAGAACGACCAGAGCGCCAGCAAGGACGCCTTCGACGTCCTGCACTACATCGCGGGCAAGCGCCTGGAGGCCGGGCGGCTGACCGTCGTCGACGCCACCAACGTGCAGCAGGAGGCCCGGCGCCAGCTCGTCCAGCTGGCCCGCCAATACGACGTGCTGCCGATCGCGATCGTCCTCGACCTGCCCGAGGAGGTGTGCCAGGCCCGGAACGCGACACGCCCCGACCGGGCGGACCTGCCCCGCCATGTCGTCCAGCGCCACCGCCGCGAGCTGCGCCGCTCGCTGCGTGGTCTGGAGCGCGAGGGCTTCCGGAAGGTGCACGTGCTGCGCAGCGTCGAGGAGGTGGAGGCGGCCGAGGTCGTCCTGGAGAAGCGGTTCAACGACCTGCGCCACCTCACCGGCCCCTTCGACATCATCGGTGACATCCACGGCTGCCGCTCCGAGCTGGAGACGCTGCTCGCCACACTCGGCTATGTCGACGGCCACCACCCCGAGGGGCGTACGGCCGTCTTCGTCGGCGACCTCGTCGACCGCGGACCGGACAGCCCGGGCGTACTGCGCCGTGTGATGTCCATGGTGGCGTCCGGCGACGCGCTCTGCGTGCCCGGGAACCACGAGAACAAGCTCGGCCGCTGGCTCAAGGGCCGCAAGGTCCAGGAGACGCACGGGCTCGCCGAGACCATCGAGCAGCTGGGCCGGGAGCCGGAGGAGTTCCGCGCCGAGGTGGGCGCGTTCATCGACGGGCTCGTCAGCCACTACGTGCTCGACGAGGGCAGGCTCGTGGTCTGCCACGCCGGTCTGCCGGAGAAGTACCACGGCCGGACCTCAGGCCGGGTGCGGTCGCACGCGCTGTACGGGGACACCACGGGGGAGACCGACGAGTTCGGGCTGCCGGTGCGCTACCCGTGGGCGGAGGAGTACCGCGGCCGGGCCACGGTCGTCTACGGCCACACGCCGGTCCCGAACACCTCCTGGGTCAACAACACCATCTGCCTGGACACGGGCGCGGTCTTCGGCGGGAAGATGACCGCGCTGCGCTGGCCGGAGCGCGAACTGGTCGACGTACCGGCGGAGAAGGTCTGGTACGAGCCGGCCCGGCCGCTCGCGACCGAGGCGCCCGGCGGGCACGAGGGACGGCCCCTGGACCTCGCCGACGTCCACGGACGCCGGATCGTGGAGACCCGGTGGATGGGCAACGTCTCCGTACGGGAGGAGAACGCGGCAGCCGCGCTGGAGGTGATGAGCCGGTTCGCCATCGACCCCCGGCTGCTCGCCTACCTGCCGCCGACGATGGCGCCGACCGCGGCCTCGAAGGAGGACGGCTACCTGGAACACCCGGCCGAGGCGTTCGCGCAGTACGCGGCCGACGGGGTCGAGCGGGTCGTGTGCGAGGAGAAGCACATGGGCTCGCGGGCGGTGGCCCTGGTCTGCCGGAACGAGGACGTGGCGCGCGAGCGGTTCGGGGTCACCGGAGCGACCGGCGCCCTGCACACCCGTACCGGCCGGCCCTTCTTCGACGATCCGTCCGTCACCGAGCAGGTCCTCGAGCGGCTGCGCGCGGCCGTCACCGCCGCCGGGCTGTGGGACGAACTCGACACGGACTGGCTGCTGCTCGACGGCGAGCTGATGCCGTGGTCGCTGAAGTCCGCCGGGCTGCTGCGCTCGCAGTACGCGGCGGTCGGCGCGGCCTCCCGCGCGGTCTTCCCCGGCGTGCTCGGCGCACTGGAGCAGGCGGCGGCGCGGGGTGTGGGCGGGGTGGACGCGCTCCTCGCCAAGCAGCGCGAACGGGCGGTGGACGCGGAGGCATTCACCGAGGCGTACCGCCGGTACTGCTGGCCGACGCAGGGACTGGACGGCGTGCGCTTCGCGCCCTTCCAGATCCTCGCCGCGCGGGGCCGGTCGCTGGCGGCCGTACCGCACGACGAGCAGCTCAGGTGGCTCGACCGGATCGTCGACTCCGATCCCACCGGCCTGCTCCAGGTCACGCGACGGCTCGTGGTCGAGACGGGCGACGAACCCTCGGTACGGGCCGGAGTCGCCTGGTGGCGGGAGATGACGGCGGCCGGCGGCGAGGGCATGGTCGTCAAGCCGCTCGCGCCGAACCGGCACTCGCCCGTGCACGGCCCCGGCGGCCGGCTCGTCCAGCCGGGCGTCAAGGTGCGCGGCCGGGAGTACCTGCGGATCATCTACGGTCCGGAGTACACCCGTCCGGAGAACCTGGAGCGCCTGCGCAACCGTTTCCTCGGCCACAAGCGGTCGCTCGCGCTGCGCGAGTACGCGCTGGGCCTGGAGGCGCTGGACCGGCTCGCGGAGGGCGAGCCGCTGTGGCGCGTGCACGAGGCGGTCTTCGCGGTGCTCGCGCTGGAGTCCGAGCCGGTGGACCCGCGTCTGTGACAGGTGTCCCGCGGGGGGTGCGGCGGAGTGGATGGCCGCGCTCCCCCGCCGGGGCGGGGCGACGGCGGGCTGATCGCCTCGGCCGACCGCTCCGAGAACCACGCGTGAGCCGCCCGGCTCCGTCAGGATGGGCGCATGGGATTCCATGTCGACTCAGAGACCGGGCGGCTCCGCCGCGTCATCCTGCACCGGCCCGATCTGGAGCTGAAGCGGCTGACACCCTCCAACAAGGACGCTCTCCTCTTCGACGACGTGCTCTGGGTGCGCCGGGCCCGGCAGGAGCACGACGGATTCGCCGACGTGCTGCGGGACCGGGGGGTCGAGGTCCACCTCTTCGGCGATCTCCTGCGGGAGGCGCTGGAGCTGCCCGCCGCCCGCAGACTCGTCCTCGACCGGGTCTTCCACGAGAAGGAGTTCGGGCCGCTGGCGGCCGACCATCTGCGCGCGGCCTTCGACTCCCTCGACGCCGCCGAGCTCGGCGAGGCACTGGTCGGCGGCATGACGAAGCGGGAGTTCCTGGCCGCGCACCGCGAGCCGACCTCGGTCCGGTTCCATGTCATGGAGCTGGACGACTTCGTCCTCAGGCCGCTGCCGAACCACATCTTCACCCGGGACACCTCCGCCTGGATCTACGACGGCGTCTCCATCAACGCGATGCGCTGGCCGGCCCGGCAGCGCGAGACGGTCCACTTCGAGGCGATCTACAAGCATCATCCGCTCTTCACCGGACCCGAGGCGGGCGGCTTCCACCACTGGTCGGAGGGGCAGTCCGACTACCCGTCGACGATCGAGGGCGGGGACGTCCTCGTCATCGGCAACGGCGCGGTCCTGATCGGGATGAGCGAGCGTACGACCCCGCAGGCGGTGGAGATGCTGGCCCGCGGGCTCTTCGCCGCCGGCTCCGCCCGGACGATCATCGCGCTCGACATGCCGAAGCGGCGGGCGTTCATGCACCTCGACACGGTGATGACGATGGTCGACCACGACACCTTCACCCAGTACGCGGGGCTCGGCATGCTCCGCTCGTACACGATCGAACCGGGTGACGAGGGCCAGTCGTTGCGGGTCACCGACCATCCGCCGGAGCATATGCACAGCGCGATCGCGGCCGCCCTCGGTCTGCAGGACGTCCGCGTCCTGACGGCGACGCAGGACGTCCACGCGGCGGAGCGCGAACAGTGGGACGACGGCTGCAACGTCCTCGCGGTCGAGCCGGGCGTCGTCGTGGCGTACGAGCGGAACGTCACCACGAACACGCATCTGCGCAAGCAGGGCATCGAGGTGATCGAGATCCCGGGCAGCGAGCTGGGGCGGGGGAGGGGTGGCCCGCGCTGCATGAGCTGCCCGGTGGAGCGGGACGCCGTGTGAGGGCCCTGCCGGGGAGGACGAGTGGGCGGCATCACTGTATAGGCATGCTGATCAGCGTATAGACTTCCATGCGTCGTCTCGTTCGCCTTCCCCGACCGTACCCAGGAGTACCCATGGCCCCCGACCTCATCGGCCGCCACTTCCTCAAGGAGCTGGACTTCACCGCCGAGGAGTTCCGCGGTCTGATCGACCTGGCCGCCGAGCTGAAGGCGGCCAAGAGGGCGGGTGCCGAGGTCCAGCGGCTGCGCGGCAGGAACATCGCCCTGATCTTCGAGAAGACCTCGACCCGGACCCGGTGCGCCTTCGAGGTCGCCGCCGCCGACCAGGGCGCCTCCACCACCTACCTCGACCCCTCCGGTTCGCAGATCGGGCACAAGGAGTCGGTCAAGGACACCGCCCGCGTCCTCGGCCGGATGTTCGACGCCATCGAGTACCGGGGCGACAGTCAGGCCGCCGTCGAGGAGCTCGCCGCCCACGCGGGCGTCCCCGTCTTCAACGGCCTCACGGACGACTGGCACCCCACCCAGATGCTCGCCGACGTCCTGACCATGACGGAGCACACGGACAAGCCGCTGGACGGCCTCGTCTTCGCCTACCTCGGCGACGCCCGCTTCAACATGGGCAACAGCTATCTGATCACCGGCGCCCTCCTCGGCATGGACGTCCGGATCGTCGCGCCGGAGGCGTACTGGCCGGCCGGGGAGATCGTCGCCGCCGCACGGAAGCTGGCCGAGGCGAGCGGTGCGGCGATCACCCTCACCGAGGACGTCGCCGAGGGCGTCCGGGGCGCCGACTTCGTCGCCACCGACGTCTGGGTCTCCATGGGGGAGCCCAAGGAGATCTGGGACGAGCGGATCGCCGACCTCGCCCCGTACTCCGTGACCATGGACGTCCTGCGCGCCACGGGGAACCCGGACGTGAAGTTCCTGCACTGCCTGCCGGCCTTCCACGACCTGGGCACGGCCGTGGGCCGCGACATCCACGCCCGTCACGGACTGACCGAGCTGGAGGTCTCCGACGAGGTCTTCGAGTCGGAGCACTCCGTCGTCTTCGACGAGGCCGAGAACCGGATGCACACGATCAAGGCGGTCATGGTCGCCACCCTGGCGGGCAACGCCTGACGGCCGGCCCGGCCCTCGCCGGCCGGTCCGTCGTCAGCCCACCGGCCGACGCTGCCCCGGGACCGCGGGAAGGGTGAACCAGACCGCCTTCCCGCGGGCGGTGGGGCGGTGACCGCAGTCGCTGCTGAGCGCGCGGATGAGCATCAGGCCGCGCCCGTGCTCCTGCCAGGGGTCGGGTGTCTCGGCGGGCTCGGGTGTCTCGCCGGGCTCGGATGCCTCGCCGGGTCCGGGGCGGAGGATCAGGTCTCCGGCGCGGGCCGGACGCCGGTCGTGCACCTCGACCTGGCAGCCTCCCGGCAGCAGCTCGACGATCAGCTCGATGGGGTCCTCGCCCTCGGTGTGCTCGACCGCGTTGGCGACGAGCTCGGCGGTCAGCAGCTCCGCCGTGTCCCTGTCGGCCGGCGCGTCGCGGTCGGTGAGCGCCGTACGGACCAGCGCGCGGGCGATCGGCACGGCGGCGGTGGTGTGCGGAAGCTCGATGCGCCACGTGGTGGGGTCGGTGGCTTCGACCATGGCAGGGAGTCCGTTCGGCGAGGAAGGTGGCGGACGAGGCGTCCCGAGACGTCCTACTTTCAACCTTACGAACCGCAAACGCGAAATCCATGGGCACCCCCTCCCTCGTGCGAGGTCCACGGTCACCCGTGGGCCGGGACCTTCGGCACCTCCGGGGCCGTCTCCGCGTGCACCTATCGCGCACTCGTGACGACAGTCACAACACGGTGATACGCTCCCGGGAGGAGGAAGGGAGGCACGCGCGTATGAGCCCCTTTACCGGCTCCGCACCCCGCACCGAGCGCTGGCACCACCTGCGCCTGGCCATCGACGACGGTGTCGCCACCGTCACCCTCGCCCGCCCCGAGAAACTCAACGCGCTCACCTTCGGGGCCTACGCCGACCTGCGCGATCTGCTCGCCGAACTCTCCCGGGAACGCGCCGTGCGCGCCCTCGTCCTCGGCGGCTCGGGCCGCGGCTTCTGCTCCGGCGGCGACGTGGACGAGATCATCGGCGCGACGCTCTCCATGGACACGGCGGAGCTCCTCGACTTCAACCGGATGACCGGGCAGGTCGTCCGGGCGATCCGGGAGTGCCCCTTCCCGGTGATCGCCGCCGTCCACGGCGTGGCGGCCGGGGCGGGTGCCGTCCTCGCCCTCGCCGCGGACTTCCGGATCGCCGACCCGAGCGCCCGCTTCGCCTTCCTCTTCACCCGCGTCGGCCTCTCCGGCGGCGACATGGGCGCGGCCTATCTGCTGCCCCGGGTCGTCGGCCTCGGCCACGCCACCCGGCTGCTGATGCTCGGCGAACCGGTCCGCGCGCCGGAGGCGGAGCGGATCGGCCTGCTGAGCGAGGTCACGGAGGAGGGCGACGCCGACGCGCGCGCCGCCGAACTGGCCCGCCGCCTCGCCGACGGACCGGCCCTCGCCCACGCCCAGACCAAGGCCCTGCTCACCGCCGAGCTCGACATGCCGCTCGCGGCCTCCGTCGAACTGGACGCCGCGACCCAGGCGCTGCTGATGAACGGCGAGGACTACGCCGAGTTCCACGCGGCCTTCACCGAGAAGCGGGCCCCGAAGTGGCGGGGGCGCTGACGATGCCGCCCGCCGAGGCCCCCCGCACCGCGCCGGGCGGCGCCGGCGCGGTGCGACCGGAGGCCGACGGGGAGGGCGCCCCTGCGAAGAGCACCCGCGCACCGGGCGCCCGCCCCGAGAGCCCCCGCGCCCCGGAGCCCCCCACCCCCCTCCGTATCGCCGTCGTCGGCGGCGGGCCCGGGGGGCTGTACGCCGCCGCGCTGCTCAAACGGCTCGACCCCTCCCGCGAGGTCACCGTCTGGGAGCGCAACGCGCCCGAGGACACCTTCGGCTTCGGCGTCGTCCTCTCCGACGAGACCCTCGGCGGGATCGAGCACGCCGACCCCGCCGTGTACCGCGCCCTCCAGGACGCCTTCGTCCGCTGGGACGACATCCACATCGCCCACCGCGGCCACCTCCTCACCTCCACCGGCCACGGCTTCGCCGCCCTCGGCCGCCGCCGGCTCCTGGAGATCCTGCACGCCCGCTGCGCCGAGCTCGGTGTACGGCTCCGCTTCCGTACCGAGGCCCCGCCCGCCGCCGAGCTGGCCGCCACCCACGACCTCGTCGTCGCCGCCGACGGGGTCCACAGCCGGACCCGGGACGCCCACGCGGACGTCTTCCGGCCCACGCTCACCACCCACCGCTGCCGGTACATCTGGCTCGCCGCCGACTTCGCCTTCGACGCCTTCCGCTTCGAGATCGCCGAGACCGAGTACGGCGTGATGCAGCTCCACGGCTACCCCTTCTCCCGCCCCTCGTCCGACCACCGCCCTTCCACGAGGCCCTTCGGGCCACACGGCCAGTCGGGCTCCTCCACCGTCATCGTCGAGATGCGCGAGGAGGTCTGGCGGGCCGCCGGCTTCGACGAGCTCGACGAGGCGGAGTCCACCGCCCGCTGCGCCAAGCTCTTCGCCGAGGCGCTCGGCGGCCGGGCCCTGCGCTCCAACAACTCCACCTGGACCGCCTTCCGTACCGTCGTCAACGAGCGCTGGTCCCACGGCAACATCGTTCTCCTCGGTGACGCCGCCCACACCGCGCACTTCTCCATCGGCTCCGGCACCAAACTCGCCGTCGAGGACGCCCTGGCGCTCGCCGCCTGCGTGGAGGAACAGCCCACCCTCGACGAGGCGCTCGCCGCGTACGAGACCGAACGGCGCCCGGTCGTCGAGTCCACCCAGCGCGCCGCCGCCGCGAGCCTGCGCTGGTTCGAGGAGCTCGGCGGATACCTGGACCAGCCGCCCCGCCAGTTCGCCTTCAACCTCCTCACCCGCAGCCGCCGCGTCACCCACGACAACCTGCGGCTCCGCGACCCGGCCTTCACCGGATCCGTCGAGCGCGAGTTCGGCTGCCCGCCCGGCACCCCGCCGATGTTCACCCCGTTCCGGCTGCGCGGACTGACCCTCCGCAACCGGGTCGTCGTCTCGCCCATGGACCTGTACGTCGCCGAGGACGGACTCCCCGGGGACTTCCACCTCGTCCACCTCGGCGCCCGGGCCCTCGGCGGCGCCGGGCTCGTCATGACCGAGATGGTCTGCGTGAGCCCCCAGGGCCGCATCACCCCCGGCTGCACCGGCCTCTGGACCGACGAACAGGCGGCGGCCTGGGCCCGGATCACCGCCTTCGTCCACGACCGGTCGCCCGGCACCGCGATCGGCGTCCAGCTCGGCCACTCCGGCCGCAAGGGCTCCACCCGCCGGATGTGGGAGGGCATCGACCAGCCCCTCCCCGAAGGCAACTGGCCCCTGACGGCCGCCTCACCGCTCCCGTACCGCACCGGCGTCAACCAGATCCCGCACGCCCTGGACCGGGACGGGATGACCGCCGTACGCGAGGAGTTCGTGGCCGCCGCCCGGCGCGCCGCCCGCTCCGGCTTCGACCTGCTCGAACTGCACTGCGCGCACGGCTATCTGCTCTCCGGCTTCCTCTCCCCGCTGACCAACCGGCGGGACGACGCGTACGGCGGGGCGCTCGGGAACCGGCTGCGCTATCCGCTCGAGGTCTTCGACGCGGTACGGGAGGTGTGGCCCGAGGACCGGCCGATGACCGTCCGTATCTCCGCCACCGACTGGGCGGACGGCGGTACGACGGCCGAGGAGGCCGTCGAGATCGCCCGCGCCTTCGCCGCCCACGGCGCCGACGCGCTCGACGTCTCCACCGGCCAGGTCGTCCCCGACGAACGCCCCGAGTACGGCCGCTCCTACCAGACCCCGTACGCCGACCGGATCCGCAACGCGCTCGCCGTCCCCGTGATCGCCGTCGGCGCGATCTCCTCCTGGGACGACGTCAACTCCCTGCTCCTGGCGGGCCGCGCCGACCTCTGCGCCCTCGCCCGCCCCCACCTCTACGACCCCCACTGGACCCTCCACGCGGCGGCCGACCAGAACTACCAGGGCCCGGCGGCTCCCTGGCCCCCGCCGTACCGCGCGGGCAGCCGCAAACCCCCGACAGGCCGCACCGACGCGCCGAAGCCACGCCTCACGCTGGGGTAGGACGACCGCTCTCGCCCGTCGGCCGCACGAACTCCGCGCCCCGGTCCCGCAACCTCTCGTGCAGCGCCGCGAAGACCTCCGCCGAGCGGGCGCCCGGCCAGTCCTGCGGCAGCAGCTCGGCCGGCAGGACCGGGTCCGCGTACGGCAGACGGCGCCAGGAGTCCAGGGCGAAGAGGTAGTCGCGGTAGGCGTCCTCGGCCGTGCCGGGGGCCGTCGTCCAGGCCCGCAGGACCGGCTCGTGGGCGGCCAGGAACTCCTCGTGGAGCTTGGCGATCGACGGCAGGTCCCACCAGCGGGCCACCGCCTCCGCCGTCGCCGCGTACCCCAGATGGTCGCCGCGGAAGAGGTCCACGTACGACGAGAGCTCCAGGCGCTCCAGGGTGTGGCGGGTCTCCTCGTACAGCCGCGCCGGGGCGATCCAGACGCCGGGGGCCGCCGTGCCGAAGCCCAGCCGGGCGAGCCGGGAGCGCAGCAGATGGCGCTTGTGGCGCTCGGCCTCGGGGACGGTGAAGACGGCGAGGACCCAGCCGTCGGACAGCTTGGGCTCCGTGCGGGTGTAGATCCGGCGGTCGCCGTCGTCGAGGAGCTGGCGGGCGTCGTCCGACAGGGCGTACCCGGCCGCTCCGTCCGGCGTACGGCGCGGCAGCAGCAGGCCCCGCCGCTTCAGCCGGGACACCGACGAGCGCACCGACGGCGCGTCCACGCCGAGGGCCGCCAGGAGGCGGATCAGCTCGGCCACCGGCAACGGCTCCTCGCCCGGCGCGAGGCCGCGGCCGTACGCGCCGTACAGCGAGACGATCAGGGAACGGGGAGAGTGCTGCTCGACCACGTGATCACTCTAGGGGGTGGAGGTGCCGTCGAGGTCGGCGCGCAGCCGGAAGCGCTGCAGCTTCCCCGTCGCCGTCCGCGGCAGCGCGTCCAGGAAGACGATCTTGCGTGGGCTCTTGTACGGCACCAGCCGGGACCGTACGAACGCCCGCAGCGCCCCCGCCGTCTCCGCGTCGCGCGGCACCCCGTCCCGTACGACCGCGTACGCGACCACGATCTGGCCGCGCAGCTCGTCCGGGTGGCCCACCACCGCCGCCTCGACCACGTCGGGGTGGGCGAGGAGGGCCTCCTCGACCTCGGGGCCCGCGATGTTGAAGCCGGCCGAGATGATCATGTCGTCGGCACGGGCGACATAGCGGAAGTAGCCCTCCGCGTCGCGGACGTAGGTGTCTCCCGTGACGTTCCAGCCGCCGTGGACGTACTCGCTCTGGCGCGGGTCGGACAGGTAACGGCAGCCGACCGGGCCGCGCACGGCGAGCAGGCCCTCCTCGCCGTCGGGGACCTCGGCGCCCGTCCGGTCGACCACCCGCGCCCGCCAGCCCGGCACCGGCCGCCCGGTCGTGCCCGGGCGGATGTCGCCGTCCGCCGCGGAGATGAAGATGTGGAGCAGCTCGGTCGCGCCGATGCCGTTGATGAGTTTCAGACCGGTGCGCCGGTGCCAGGCGTCCCAGGTCGCCGCCGGCAGGTTCTCGCCCGCCGACACGCACCGCCGCAGCGACCCCAGCGAGGAGACGTCGTGCCCGCCGTGCCGGTCGATCTCCTCCAGCATGACCCGGTAGGCGGTCGGCGCCGTGAACAGCACCGACACCCGGTGCTCCGCGATCGCTTCGAGTAGCTGCTTCGGTCCCGCCTGTTCGAGCAGCAGCGCGCTGGCCCCGGCCCGTAGGGGGAAGAGCACGAGCCCGCCGAGGCCGAAGGTGAAGCCGAGGGGAGGGGAGCCGGCGAAGACGTCGTCCGGCTCGGGGCGCAGGACGTGCGCCGAGAAGGTGTCGGCGACCGCGAGGACATCGCGGTGGAAGTGCATGCACCCCTTGGGCCGCCCCGTCGTCCCCGAGGTGAAGGCGATCAGGGCCACGTCGTCCGCGGCCGTCTCCACGGCCTCGTAGGTGTCCGGTCTGCCCATGGCGAGGGAGAGCAGATCGTCCGGGGAGTCCCCGCCGAAGGCGGTGATCCGCAGCCCCGGCACCTCGGCCTTCACCAGGTCGTCGACGCTCCTGATGTCGCACAGCGCGTGGGTGCAGCGGGCCATCTCGCACATCACGGCCAGTTCCCGCGCGCGTTGCTGGGCCAGGACGGTGACGGCGATCGCGCCCGCCTTCATGACCGCGAGCCAGCAGGCGGCCAGCCAGGGAGTGGTCGGGCCGCGCAGCAGCACCCGGTTGCCGGGCAGGACACCGAGGTCGGAGGTGAGGACGTGGGCGATGCGGTTCACCCGCTCCCGGAGCTGTCCGTATGTCCAGACATGTCCGGTGCCGTCCAGGAACGCTGGGCGCTCCGCGCCGAACCGTTCCACCGTGCGGTCGAGCAGTTCCGCCCCGCAGTTGAGCCGCTCCGGGTAGTCGAGCCCCGGCAGATCGAAGAGCAGGCGCGGCCAGGCGTCGGCGGGCGGCAGATGGTCGCGCGCGAAGGTGTCGTGGTGGGCCGAGGGGGTCAGCTCCATGAGTTCGTCCCCTTGTCGTGGTGGGGTCGCCCATCGAGCGTATCGTGATGGTGACGACAGTCAACGGTGCGCGATAGAAGTCATGTCGGCGAACGGGACAGGGGTCAGAATGTCCGTATTCTCACTCGATCCACAGCAGACCGCCCGGTGCGCGGAGCTCCGTGTCCTCGCGGCCGAGCGCCTGCGGCCCCTCGCCGAGAAGGGCGAACCCGGCCGGGTGAACCGCCCCCTCGTCGCCGCCCTCGGCGAGCTCGGCCTCCTCGCCGGACTCTTCGAGGCCGGCGCGCTCGACCTCTGCCTGCTGCGTGAGTCCCTCGCCCACTCCTGCACCGAGGCCGAGACCGCGCTCGCCCTCCAGGGGCTCGGCGGGCACCCCGTCGCCGCCTTCGGCACCCCCGAGCAGCGGGCCCGCTGGCTCCCCGAGGTCGTCGCGGGCCGCGCCGTCGCCGCCTTCGCGCTCAGCGAGCCCGACGCGGGCTCCGACGCCGCCGCCCTCGCCCTGGAGGCGCGGCCGGACGGCGCGGGCGGCTGGCGCCTGCACGGTGAGAAGCGCTGGATCTCCAACGCCCCCGAGGCCGACTTCGCCACCGTCTTCGCCCGGACGACACCGGGCGCCGGAGCCCGCGGCGTCACGGCCTTCCTCGTCCCCGCCGACCGTCCGGGCCTCTCCGGCAGCCCCCTCGACATGCTCGCCCCGCACGCCATCGGCTCCCTCGTCTTCGAGGGCGTCCCGGTCGGCCTCGCGGACGTCCTCGGCGAGCCCGACCGGGGCTTCCGGGTCGCCATGACCACCCTCAACCGCTTCCGGCCCAGCGTCGGCGCCTTCGCCGTCGGCATGGCCCAGGCGGCCCTCGACGCGACCCTGGCCCACACCGCTGCCCGCCACGCCTTCGGCGGCGTCCTCGGGGACCTCCAGGCCGTCGCCCACCAGGTCGCTGAGATGGCCACCCGTACCGAGGCCGCCCGGCTGCTCGTCTACGCGGCGGCGGCGGCGTACGACGCGGGCGCGGCCGACGTGCCGCGCCGCTCGGCGATGGCGAAGCTGCTGGCCACCGAGACCGCGCAGTACGTGGTCGACGCCGCCGTCCAGCTGCACGGGGCGCGGGCGCTTCAGCGCGGCCATCTGCTGGAACACCTGTACCGAGAGGTGCGCGCACCGCGCATCTACGAGGGAGCCACGGAGGTCCAGCGCACGATCATCGCCAAGGAGCTCTACGCCGCGGCAGCGGCACCCACGGAGCCGCACGCCGTCCCCGCCGCTCCCCAGGACCCGTACGCCGCCACCGAGTCGCCGAAGGAGCCGTCCGTATGAGCCTGCACCGGCACAACCCCGCCGAACTCTCCCCGCCCACCGGCTTCTCCCACGCCGTCACCGCCACCGGCTCCCGCCTCGTCTTCCTCGCCGGACAGACCAGCCTCGACCGCGACGGCAAGGTGGTGGGGGAGACCCTGCCCGAGCAGTTCGAGACCGCGCTCGCCAACCTCCTCGCCGCCCTCCGACACGCCGGCGGCACCCCCGCCGACCTCGCCCGCGTCACCGTCTACGCCACCGACGTCGCCGACTACCGGCAGCACGCGCACCAACTGGGCCGGATCTGGCGGAGGTTGGCCGGACGCGACTATCCGGCGATGGCCGTGATCGGTGTCGTACGGCTGTGGGACGAGCAGGCGCAGGTGGAGTTGGACGGCTTCGCGGTGGTGGACTAGAGCCTGTCCCTGGGCGAACGCCTCCAAGCAGCCGAAGGGCTGAGCGAGTTAGACCGGCCCGCGCTCGTCGTCCGGGCGGCCGACGACCTCCTGCATGCCGCGCGAGTACGGCCGCCGGCTCTCCTGCTCAGGGCCTTCCTCGCGGAGACCGCTTGATCAATTGGTCACGCGCCGGGCCCGGGCTTACTGTCGAAAAGGTGGACCGACCCGGCCCACGGCTTCCCACCAGGCGAGGGCGCGATGCGCCATGAGTACCCCGAAGCCGACGACACCAGCTCGGACCGCGGCCCCGAAGCGCCGGGGCGACGGCAAGGGCATCGCCCTGTTCGTCATCGCCTCGTGCCAGCTGATGGTCGTTCTCGACATCACGATCGTGAACATCGCGCTGCCGCACATCCAGAGCTCGCTGGAGTTCTCCACCACCAGCCTGTCGTGGGTCGTCAACGCCTACACGCTCACCTTCGGCGGGCTGCTGCTCCTCGGCGGACGCGCCGGTGACATCCTGGGGCGGCGCCGGGTCTTCATCTTCGGAGTCCTTCTCTTCGGACTCGCCTCGCTGCTCTGCGGACTGGCCCAGAACGACTGGCAACTGCTGGCCGCTCGGGCCCTGCAAGGCGTCGGCGGAGCGATAGCCTCCCCGACCTCACTCTCCCTGATCACCACGAACTTCGACGAAGGCCCGGAACGCAACCGGGCCTTCGGTGTGTTCGCGGCCGTCTCGGCGGGCGGCGGCGCGATCGGTCTGGTCGCCGGCGGACTGCTCGTGGAGTGGCTCGACTGGCGCTGGATCTTCTTCGTCAACGTGCCCATCGCGCTGCTCATCGCCTTCTTCACCCCCCGTCACATCAGGGAGTCCGAACGCCACCCCGGCCACTTCGACTTCACCGGGGCGCTCACCTCCACCCTCGGCATGGTGGCGCTGGTGTACGGGTTCATCCGCGCCTCCCAGGAGGGCTGGCGCGACCCGTGGACGCTGGCCTCGTTCGGCGGTGCGGTCGTGCTGCTCTGCCTGTTCCTCCTCGTGGAGCGGCGCTCGCGGCAGCCGATCACGCCGCTGCACATGTTCGCCGACCGCAACAGGGCGGGCACGTACGCGATCATGCTGTGCCTGGCCGCCGCGATCTTCGGGATGTTCTTCTTCCTGACGCTGTTCGTGCAGACCGTCCTGGACTTCAGCCCCTTGCGGACCGGACTGGCCTTCCTGCCGGTGAGCGCGATCATCGCGGTGGGCGCCGGGATCACTTCCCAACTGCTGCCCACGTTCGGTCCCAAGCCCTTCATGGTCGTCGGCTCGCTGTTCGCGGCGGCCGGTCTCTCCTGGCTCACCCTGACCGATGTGCACTCCACCTATCTGGGCAGCGTCCTCGGCCCGATCCTGGTCTTCGGCTTCGGCATGGGCCTGATGTTCGTCTCGCTGACCCTGATGGCACTGTCCAACGTCGCGCAGCAGGACACGGGCGCCGCCTCCGGACTGCTCAACGCCACCCAGCAGCTGGGCGGTTCGCTGGGGCTCTCGATCCTGGTGACGGTCTTCGGCACGGCCAGCCGCAACGAGGCGAAGGACCAGGTGCCCGCCTTCCTCTCCCAGGCGAACCCGATGGAGAAGGCCGAGTTCGCCAGAACCGGGCAACTGCCCCCGCCCTGGGCCGACGAGGTCCTGACGGCGGGCGTCTCGTCCGGCTTCATCACGGCGGCGGCCTTCTCCCTGGTGGCGTGTGTCATCGCCCTCTTCGCGATCCAGGTGCGCCCCTCGGACATCGAGCGTCTCAAGGGTGGGATGGGACCGCCCGGGATCGGCTGACCATTGCAACGTGCCGTTGCCTTCATCTCCAGCGCCATTGCTTCAATTAACAGCGCTCTACCAGCACTTACGTTCCTCAGGCGATTGACCGTGTTCTGAACGCAACGTAGCTTTCGGTCTGCGTCAAACACGTGCTGTCGCGAGATGAGGAATGGCCATGACCGATTCTGTCCACACCGTCACGACACTGCCGACGGAGCGTCGGCCCGGCTGCCCCTTCGACCCCCCGGCGGAACTGATCGACGCCAGGCGGCACGGCCCCATCAGCCGCTACACCCACCCCGGCGGAAAGCCCGGCTGGCTGATCACCGGCTACGACCTGGTCAGGTCGGTCCTGGCCGACCCGCGGTTCAGCGCCCGCAAGGAACTCCTGAACGTGGTCGACTTCGAGCTCCCTCCGGCGCCGCCCGGCGAGTTCCTCCTCATGGACGAACCCCAGCACGGGCGCTACCGGAAACCGCTGGTGGGCAAGTTCACCGTACGACGGATGCGACTGCTCACCGAGCGCATCGAGCAGATCACCACCGAGTGCCTGGACGCCATGGAGAAGGCCGGGCCGTCGACGGACCTGGTGACGGCGTTCGCCAAGCCCATCCCCACCATCGTCATCTGCGAGATCCTGGGCGTGCCCTACGAGGACCGGGACTCCTTCCAGGAACAGATCGACACGTTCATGAACGGGGAGACGAGCGACGAGGACCTGCTCGCGGCCTACACCGCGACCCAGAACTACCTCGCACAGCTGGTGGCCGCCAAGCGCGCGAACCCCACCGACGACGTGCTCAGCGAACTCACCGACAGCGACCTGACCGATGAGGAGCTGCAGGGGATCGCCCTGATCCTGCTGGCGGCCGGCTTCGACACCACCGCCAACATGCTGTCCCTCGGGACCTTCGCACTGCTGCGGAATCCGGAGCAACTGGCCGCGCTGCGCGCCGATCCGTCGCTCATCGACCAGACCGTGGAGGAGCTGCTGCGATATCTGAGCGTCGCCAAGTCGTTCATGAGGACGGCGCTGGAGGACGTCGAGGTGGGCGGCCGGACGATCGAAGCCGGCACGACGGTCGTCCTCTCGTACAACACCGCCAACCGCGACCCCGAGCGCTTCGCCGACCCCCACTCCCTCGACCTCCGGAGGGACCAGGGCGGGCACCTGGCCTTCGGCCACGGCATCCACCTGTGCCTGGGCCAGCAACTGGCCCGTATCGAGATGCGGGTCGCGCTCTCGGCGCTGCTCCAGCGCTTCCCCACGCTGCGCCTGGCCGTCCCGGCCGAAGAGGTCGCCCTGCGCCCGGAGACCGCGGACATCTACGGGGTCAAGAACCTCCCGGTCACCTGGGACGTCTGAGAAGCCGTATCCCAACCGAGCTGGACCGGCAGGTGATCGCGCGAGAGAAACTCTTCGAGGCCCTGGCCGTGTCCGCTGCCGAGACCACCGCCCTGACCGAGGCGAAGACGGGGACGGAAGCGGAATCGGTGCCCGCTTCCGCGCCGTTGCCGGGAACGACGGTGCCGTCCTGGCGGGAAGGTTTGTCGGCGACGGCTCTCGCGCCGGACTACCGGCGGATCCTGGGCATGCCGGCGGACCGGCCGGATCAGGAGCCGGTGAGGGCCAAGGAAATCACGTTGGTGCTGGGGCTGGAGCCGACGCCGGCGAAGGTGGAGGGCGTACGGTCGAAGGCGAGGCGACTGGCGGAGCGTGGGTGGCTGGTCCAGGAGACGTCGGGGATGTTCAGCGCCGTCAGCAGGCCCGTGGCCGGGCCAGGCGGCGGCTCATCCGCGTGATCACCGACCGCTGGATCATGGCCTCGCTGGTGGCGGTCAGGGCTTCGTAGTCGCGGGCCAGACGGCGCGAATGCACCTGCCATGCGAACGTGCGCTCCACCACCCCTGCGGGGCAGCACCACGAACCCTTCCATGGTGTCGGTGCGCTTGACGACATCCAGAGCGAGCGCGAGTTTCTTGACGCACCAGTGGACAAGGCCCCCGGTGTAACCGGCGTCGGCCCAGACCAGGGTGATCTCCCGGTGCAGCGACCGCAGCCGCTCCAGCAGAGGCACGGCCGCATCCCGGTCGGAGGCCCGCACCGACTGCGCGTCGATGATCCCCGCCGAAGGCTTCGCCTCCCGGCCCTCGCGCTCACGGACCTTCCCACGCAGCCGGTCGTGGAACTCGTGACCAGCCCGTGCTCCCGCCACCGGCGGAAGATGGCATAGACCCGGCCCCAGGCAGGGGACTCAGCGGGCATCGCACGCCAGGAAATCCCGCCCGCGACCAGGTAACGGATCGCGTCCGGCATCTGACGGTGGCAGTAACCCTCGGGCTGCCCGCCCTTGCCCGCCAACCAGGCCGGCGCCGGCAGTAACGCACGCACCGCCGCCCACTCCACATCCGTCATGTCCGAGGGATAGCAGTGCGGCAGACACCGCGTCGAGCAGGGGTCGGCCTTATGGCTTGGCCGGGTCAGGCCACGGGATCTTCCGGGCGTAGTGGGACCAGGCGACCAGCACCATCAGGGCAGCGGCTGTGCCCGCAAGCGTCATGACCATGGATGGGGAGGAGCGGTCAACCACGAGGCCTCCGACCAGCGACCCGATGGAAATGGTGGCCTGGAACGAGGCGGTGAAGAGCACGGAAGAGGCTTCGGGTGAATCGGGTGAGGCTTTGGCGAACCAGGTCTGCGAACAGACAGGCACGGCCCCGTAGGCAACGCCCCACAAAACCAGCAGTGCCACGGCGCCGAGGTCATCCTTGCCGAGCACCGGGAGCAGCACCGTCGCGCCGGCGATCATCAGGGCGGCGGCTGCGAAGGTGCCCCTCGGATACCGCGCCACAGTCGATCCGCCCAGGAAGTTCCCGACAATTCCTGCAGCTCCGTACACGAGCAGATAGACCGTGATGAGCCCGGTGCTCACATGAGTCACCTGCTCCAGGAACGGAGTGACATAGGTGTAGGCACCGAAGTGGGCGAGCACCACAAGGAACGTCATCACCAAGGCAAACCGAGTATTGACACTCCTGAGCATGCCCGTGAGCGCACTCGGACGAGTCGGCTCATCGGCCGGCAGCGGCGGGACCACCAGGAGCAGCATGACGAAGACACAGAGAGTCAGAAGCCCCATGACAAGAAACGCGGTGCGCCACCCCGCGACGTCTCCGATGAACGTACCCAGCGGGACTCCGAGCACGGACCCGAGAGGCACCGCGGAGAAGATCACGGCGGTTGCCCGGCCCACCGATTCGGCAGGAACCAGCCGACTCGCCAACCCCGCGCCGATGGACCAGAAACCACCGATGGTGACCCCGACCAATACACGTGAGACCAGGACCAGCCAGTAGCTCGGCGCAACCGCGGCCAGGAAATTCGCCAATGCCAGCAACAGAATAAACGTACCCAGCATGAGCCGACGATCGATGCGCGCCGTGGCGACAGTTACCACTGGCGCCGAGACCGCGGCCAGAAGACCGGGCATGGTCATCATCAGACCAGCTATTCCATCGGAGATGGTGAAACTCGAGCCAATCGAGGTCAAAAGGCCGATCGGCAGGATCTCGGTGGTGACGATCGAGAAGATCCCCAACATCACCGAAATCACCGCCAGCCACGAGACCATTGGTGATCGAGCCGGCAATGAAGGCGAGTCGATGGAAGTGGTGGTTGCTGTGGACATGAATTCCGTCCTGTGTTGGGCATCACATGAAGTGTGAGCACTATTTCAGCAGGAACAGAAGCCACCTTCTGGCAGTTTCGCGACGTCAACAACGACTTCCGCGTCCGACATGTCCGAGGGATACCGGCGTTCCCGGTTCGGATAGTCGGCCGCGTTGCTGTACACATGCGCGAGGCAATCACACGATGGAGGGGACGAGTTGAAGGGAACGGGCTCGGACGCGTACGACAACGACACCAAGGCACCGCGGCGGCGCCTTCGTCGAGCGCAACGCCACGCCGTCGATCGCCGTGAGCCGGCCGGCCGCCGCGAGGCGTCCGGCGAGCTCGTCCGACCTGCCCGCGCGCGCCGCGTCCTCGGCGTCGCGGGCCAGGGCGGCGCCGCTGAAGTGGGCCTCCAGGCAGCCCTTGTTGCCGCACGCGCAGGCGCGGCCGTCCGGTTCCACCTGGATGTGGCCGATGTCGCCGGCGCTGCCCGTCGTACCGCGGTAGACGTGACCGCCGACGACGATGCCGCAGCCGATGCCGGTACCGATCTTGACGCAGAGGAAGTCGCCGACCGAGCGGGCGACGCCCGCGTGCTACTCCCCCATGGCGCGTATGTGGCAATGGGTCACCGCTCGGAGGGTGCCTGGCGATCAGCCGGGGCATCGTTGTACTGGGGGATGGCCATGGCCACCGAATCCTTGAGAAGGTCGATCGTGAACGCCACCCGGTCGAGTCCGGGGCCGTCGTAGTCCGGCTTCACGGCTGACGCGGTGAAGCCGAGCCGGGTGTGAAATGCCCGCGACGCGGTGTTCTCCGGACTCGTGATGCAGTGCACGTAACGGCGTCCGTGTGACCGGGCGAGCGCGAAGAAGGCCCGGTAGAGGACACGTCCGACGCCCTGCCCGTGCAACACCGGGTCGACGCCGACGAAGTGCACATAGGCGGTCTCGGGCTCTGTCTGCGACAGGAAGCCGACCAAGAAGGCGGCAACCTCGCCACCGCCGCGTTCGACCAGGAAACTGGTGGTGGCGAAGTGCTGAAAGTACAGCCGGGGCAGAAGCAGCGCACGTTCCGTCGCTCCTGCGTCCCCTTTCAGGCCGCCCCACCACGTGTCCAGTACGGCGAGCACGCGGAGATGGTCTTCGTCGGCAAGGTGCCGGGCTCTCAGGCCAGCGGGAAGGTCATCGATCATCTGTGCAGTCTGCCATCGTGCGCGAAGCGCATCGTGAACACGGTCGCCCGGTGACTCAAGAGCGCGCACGACAAGCCGAAAGCGGACACGCTCGGTTACCTCAGTCACTGAGCTTCTTCGAGTTGGCCACCGATCGGGTGATTGCGACTGAGTGCTTCATGGTCGAGTGGGCGAGCTAGCCGGCCTGAACGCCAAACCCGGCGGCAAGGCCGGTGAGCGACGATCAAGCTGTTGTCAGCCGCTAGCTCTAAGGTCGGAACCATGACATCAGACCTGGTCCAGGACTCATGGACTCGCATCGACGCGTGGCTGCGCGAGCACGCGCCCCGCACTTTTGCCACGCTTCGGTCGCCCGCAGGAGACGAGGAGATCACAGCAGCGCAACAGGAACTGGGGGTCACCTTTCCTTCGGACCTGGTCGCTTCACTCCTCCGGCACAACGGGGCGCTGGAGATACGTGAGGCTTTCCGGTTCAGCTCGGGCGACCGGGTGCTCGGAGTGAGCGGAATCCTCGGGGACACCGGGTTCATGCGCGGCATCGACCAAGGCCTCGACGGGGAGACCGAGGGCTACTGGCTTCACGACTACGTGAAGTTCGGTTCATACGACGTGACGTCGGACGGCCTTCTGGTGGACTGCCGTACTGGGCGGGACTCCTTCGGTGCGATCGGGCGGTTCTTCGACGAGACCGGCACCAGTTTCGGGGAGGCCGACTCGCTGGGCGAGTATCTGGCCAAAGAGGCCGACCAGCTTGAGCGAGGCCAGGACGCCGGTATTGTCACGTTCAACGGCCGGCTGTTCCGGGAGGACCCTCTGCCTGCCAGGCCGAAGTACAGTGCCGACGAGCCCCTTCCCGCACCGGATGAGCAGCTGCCAGAGCTGGACCTGTCCTACAGCCCCACCGACCTCCTCCACGTGAGCTACCTGGACGGACACGAGGAACTCGGTGCACTGATCGCGACCCTGCCATATGAGCGGGTGGTCGAGGCCGCGCGGAAGCAGTTGCGCAGACTGGCGGTCGAAACAGGCCTGAACAACTACCCAGAGGTCAAGGCAGCCCTGAACGCGTGGGAGCGCGGTGAGGCCCCGCCACAGCCGGACCAGACCGGCCCGCTCGCCTTGCGACTCCGCGCGGTGCTCGCGCAGGCCGACACCGGACGAGACCGCACGCGCAGGTGGGCCGCGGAGCAGATAGCGCTCGGGATCTGGGGGTCCCCTTACAGGTCCGTGTGCGAGAGCGCAAACATGCGAAGCCACTTCACTCTCGACTGGCGGGCGGATCTGCATGCGGACCTGGGCCATCCGCCACTGCCGCCTATACCTGACGACCGATTTTGGGGGGCGCTGCGCAACCCCGCCATCGACTCCAGTTGGTACGCGGCTCAGTACACCCAAGATCAGGACTGACCCCATGGGTTCTGGTTCCGCGTGAGCGCTTCATACGGCGGATATCGCCAGACGAAGCGCTCAACGAGCTTCTTCAGCGCTGCCGCTCCAACGTGAGGCCAGCCTTGACGATTGACGTCATGCGGTTGAGGCTGCACCGGGACCTGCGGAAGATCCGCCAGGACTTCAGGATCGCGACACCGCGTTCAACGGGCGCTCGTGCTGCAGCCAACGCCCGGTTGAGGGTCTTTTCAGTAGATGTGAGTTCTTGGAGTGGCTTGCGTTTGATGCTGGTCGTCAGCCACGGTCCGCCACCTTGGTAGGCGAGGTCGGCCAGGATGGGAACGCCCTGGCGCTCGCAGATCCGGATGATCCGGTGGGTGCGGGCGGCGGTCAGGTCGTGTGTGCGGCCCGGCAAGGCGGGCGAGAGCCACAGCAGCCGGCCGTGGGGGTCTGTGACGACTTGCACGTTCACGCCGTGGCGCCGGTGCTTGTGGGAGTAGTTGGTCCGGCCGTCGCCGACCCGGTCGCACTCGGCGAGGGTGCCGTCGAGCAGGACGAAGTCGGGATCGTGTTCGCGTAGCGTCTTGAGCAGACCCGGTGCACGTTCGGCAAGCAGGTCGACGACCGCGCGGGTAGGCGTGGGCGGTGGACTCGCTGATGCCGAACCCGGCGGCGATCTTCGCCAGAGTGGTGTGCTCGCGCAGGTACACCAGTGCCACCATCGCCCGCTGAGATGGACGGAGCTTGCAGCGCCGGTCGCCCTCACGGGTGACTATCAGCATGGTGACCCACTCCACCAGCGCATGCGGCAGGTCGAGTGCGGCAGGATGGCTCGGGGGCCTCGCTCGTTGTGCTCCACGGCCCATCACCCGGTCGGTGGCCAACTCGAAGAAGCTCACTGGTCGTAGGTGGGAACCTTGATGGCTTCCGGCCATGGGCGCCTCGCCCGTCTCTTAGCTGAACTCTGGCTGAACGCGGCGGCTTGGACTTCTGCCGGCACTGCTGCCGCGCCACCACCAGATCCACCCTCAATCCTTGGCGAACCCAAAGCACTACACCCAGCCTCCACGCGATCCCCTGCCACGCGGGTCACGCACGGTCAACGACGGGGCCGACACAGGGGGCGGCCGCTCGCCCTTCAATCAGGTCGTGGTCGAGGTCCCACATACCTCTCCTTGACGCTTGGGACCGCCCTGCCCAACAGGCCAGAGAAGGTGCAGTGAGAAGCCGTTGTCTTTCCGGATGTGATCGCTGTGTTTCCGCTGGTCGGGCATGGTTTCACTGTCGTCGCGGAAGGGGTTGGACGTTCTGTTCGGCCTCGACAGCGTCGTCTGTGCTTGCTGCGGAGAGCTGACCGCCCGGATTGTGGCGGTGCGGGCCAGGCGGCGAGCCATGAGCATGCTTGCCGAGAAGTGGATGAACGCCTCGCTGCTGGCGGGCAGCGTCTCGTAGTCCCGCACCAGACGCGGCGAGCGCATCAGCCATCCCAGACTTCGCTCCACCACCCACTGTCTCGGCAGCACCACGAACCCCTTCATTTCGCCACTGCGTTTGACGATCTGCAGGGTGAGATGGAGTTCTTCCTTCGCCCACGTGACGAGACGGCTGGTGTAGCCGCCATCGGCCCACACCAGGCTGACATTCCTGAACCGTGTCCGCAGCTGGGGCAGCATGACCCTGGCGGCCTGGCGGCCTGGCGGCCTGGCGGCCTGGCGGTCGGTGACGTCCGCGCCGGTCACCAGGGCCATCAAAAGCAGGCCGACGACGCAGTCGGCGCGGCCCCGCGGCCCTGCGGGCCTTGCCGCGCAGCTCCTTTACCAGGCCGTTCTCCCGCCACCTGCGAAAGAAGGCGTACACGCGGTCCCATGCGGGAAAGTCGGCAGGAACGGAGCGCCACTTGATCCCATTGTCGGTGACGTGGAAGACCGCATCCAGCATCTGCAGGTGGCAGTAGCCCTCCGGCTGGCCGCCCCTGCCCTCCAGCCAGGCCGGCACCGGCAGTGCGTCACGCACCACCGCCCACTCCACGTCGGTCATGTACGACGGACACCGTCGCGCTCTGTTCGGCCGGTCGGCCGCGTTCCCGAATCGGTGCGCGAGGCAATCGCACGTCGACACACGGGTGTTGGACGGGACCAGGACCGTCACGCGCTTCCTGTTCGACCCGCACGTTCCGTGATCGGTTGGGGCGTGAGTCCTCCATCGCCGTTCGGGAAGGGGTGGGTGGGGGATTCAGTCGCCGGCCGCGACGATCGTCTGCGCGGCCCGTGCCGCTTGGGCCGCTATGCCCGCAATGCTTGACGTAATGAACGGACCGCCCCCGGCGAGGTCTCCCACCACGTGCAGGCGTGGGTCAGCCGGAACCAGCCCCCCGGCCGGGTGCAGCTCGGCGGAGCCGTCGGCCAGCAGGGCCGTGACCAGCGGCCCAGCCATCCGCGGGATCGCCCGCGGTGGCGGGTTCACGGCGTTGATGACGGCGTCGAAAGTGCGTTCGCCGTCGTCGTGGCGTACCCGGAACACCCCTTCCGCCACCTCGATCTTGCGGACGCCCACGGCGACGGCGAGTTGCCCGGAGTCCAATAGCCGCATCATGGTGGCGGCGTTCACCGGGACCATCGGTGAGGCCACGCTCGTCGCCATGCGGAAGTGACGCCGTAGCCGCGTGCGGTCGGGTTCGGGCAGCAGCCGCCATGCGTACGGGCCAACGCTGTGCGCTGTCTCCTGGAGGACCCGGCGGCCGATCCTGGGGTCGTCGACAGCGTCCAGTTGCGCCCGTAGGCGCCGGACCGGCTCTTCGGTCTCGGCCGCCAGCAGTTCGGCCGCGAAGGCTTCGAAGTCCTCTCCCGCCTCCGCCAGTTCGGTACGCAGCAGCCCGAGGAGGTTCTCGAGGGTGACGGCACCATGCTCGTGGTGCAGCGCCGCCACCCGCTCGGCGGTCACGTGCTGCGGCCGGTGGTCGACCGGGCGCTGCCAGACGTGGGGCAGCACACCGCTGCGGGACAGCAGCGTGATCAGGCCGGTGTGCCCGCGTGCGGCGAGCGACACGACGATGTCGACCGCGGTCAGACCGCTCCCGATGACCGCGACGTTGCTGCCGGCCGCGACCCGTTCGAGTGTGCGTGCCAGCGGGTACGGATCGTCCACGAAGCCGGAGGCGCCGCCGAGACCGTAGTGGTCCTGCGGCGTCCCCCCGCCCACGGACAAGGCCACGTGGTCGGCCTCGTGCCCACGTCCGTCCTCGGTGCGGAGCGACCAGTTGGCCCCTGACCGGGCTACCCCGATGACACGGGCGGTGACGACCCGCACCCGCCAGCCGACTTCGCGCAGGACGGCCAACGCCGTCTCCGCAGTGTGTGCCAGGTACTCGCCGTAGAGCGCGCGCGGAACCAGCGGCTGGCCCAGCCGTTCGTCGAGGTGAGCCTGGCTACGCATGCCCAGCCAGGCCGCGTAGTGCCCGAAGTCCAGGTGGCGGATCGACATGATGGCCGGCGGTGCGTTGACCAGCACCGTGTCCAGGTCCGGGCCGTACGGGCGGCCTCGCCAAAGGTGCGGGGACGGCTCGAACACCGTGATGGTCCCAGGGCTGTCGGCGGTGGCCGCCAGCGTGTCCAGCAGGCCGACCGCGGCAGCACCCGCTCCGACGATTGCGATGTCCATGTTCTTCCCTTCACATTCCAGGCCGCCGCCGCAAGGAGCCGCGGCCTCATCGAGCCTCGCCGCCGCCAATGCCGAGCCCCATCCCCCACGAGCGGTGACCGGCCGGGAATGACCCCCTCACATGGGGGGTTGGCGCAGGACAGGAGGGCGGGCAGGCTGGCCTGCATCCAGACCACGGGAGGGATCTCCATGCCTGATGCGCGCCGCCACGCCGAGGTGCTGTCAGGTCATGCCAAGGTGCTGTCGGGTGCGGATCGGGTCACCGGCACACGCGAACTCTTCAGCCGGACGTCCGCCAAGCTGCGACGGCTCATGCCGTTCGACTCGGCCGTATGGGCGGCCACCGACCCGGAGACCGGTCTCATCACCGCGCCGATGCTGGTGGAGAACCTCGGCTCCGGCGAAGGCTGCGCCGAATACTGGGAAAGCGAACTCCTGGAGGAGAACGTCCTCCCGTTTCGGGACCTTGCCCGCGCCACCGTCCCGGCGGCCGGTCTGCGCGCGGCCACCGGCGACCTGCCCGCGCGCAGCGCGCGCTTCCGCCGGCTGCTCGGGAGTCAGGGCGTGGACGACGAGCTACGGGGCGTGCTGCGCGTCGGCGACCGGCCATGGGCCGTGGTGAGCCTGTTCCGTATGCGCGGTGGCGCCCCGTTCGGTCCGGCCGAGACCACGCTGCTCGCCGGTCTGTCCGGTCCGCTGGCCTCGCGGGTACGCCGGTTCGTCCGCCCGTCCGCGTCCGGCGGCGGAACTGACGCACCCGCGCCCGGACTGGTGCTCTTCGATCCCTCCGGCGAGCCGACGTCGATCAACGAAGAGGCGCGGCAGTACCTCTCGCAGCTCCCTGAAGGCCCCTCCATCCCCTCGCAGTTGGGCCTGAGGCTGCCGATCTGGGTGGTCGCCACTGCGCTGCAGGCCCGGGCGATCGCCCGGGGCCGCGACCGGGCGGGCGGCGCGAGGACACGTATCCGAACCGTTGACGGCCACTGGTTGACCTGCCATGCCTCCTGTCTCAGCGGCCCCGCTGGGCAACCAGGTCCCGTGGCACTCGTCATCGAGCCGACGGCCGCTGCCGATCGGGCGGTCCTCATCGCCGAGGCGTACGGCCTGACGTCGCGCGAGCTGGAGATCACCCAGCTCATCACGCGCGGGCTTCCCACCACGGAGATCGCCGCAACGCTGTTCATCTCTCCGCATACCGTGCGCGACCATCTCAAGGCCGTCTTCGGCAAGGCGGAGGTCTCCAGTCGAGGCGAACTCGTCGCGCGATTGTTCGCCGAGCATTACCGGCCCTGACCACAGAAGGTGCAATCATGTTCGGTTGACATACGGCTTCTGACTGTGGGCGTACTTGCTCAGGGGGGCGAGGCGGCCTGATCCTGTACTCCGATCAACTCCAGGACAGGCATCGGCTCGACGTGCGAGAAGGACCCAGTGGCGGCCATACTTCCCAAGATCACAGCCCTGTTGGGCGAACCCCGGTTCAACTGGACGGATCCGGCTCCATGGATCGAACTGGAGCAGGAACTCGGCACCCGGTTCCCCGCCGACTTCCGCGAGATCGTGGACGCCTACGGTTCGATCGAGATCAACAGCCAGCTGTATCTGAAGCACCCCGCCGGCCACCTTCTGCACAGCCTGGGAGAGAACATCAGGGGGGACCTCGAGCTCTGGCGCGAGGAGGACATGGCGGAGTTCCTGCCGAGCCCGGTGGGGGCGAACCCCGGTGACCTGATCCCGGTGGCATCGGCCACGACGGGCGAGGCGATCTTCCTTCGCATCCCCGACGACACCTCGTCGCCCTGGCGCGTCGTGGTCCAGGAGTTCGACAGTCCGTCCTGGACTCTCTACGAGATGGCGTTCGGCGAGTGGTTGCTGGCCTATCTCAAGGGCAGGGACGTGATGCTGTGCTCTCGCGACAGGGCGCCTGACGGCCCGTTCTACGAATTCCTGCCCTGACAAGCGATCGGGGACGGCGGGCCGCCTCACCGGAACCGCCTGTCCCGGCGTCGGGGTCACCACCGGGGGATCAGCGGCGTCTCCGGTTCGTGCCGGCGCCAGGCTTCGGTGAGGCGGGTGAGGCGGGTGGGGGCGGCGATGCCGCGCACGGTGGCGATCCTGCCGCTGGTGATGTCGAACGTCACGGCGCCGACGACCCGGTCGCCGGGTACGAAGAGGATGGCGGGCGCGCCGTTGAGCAGCGCGTAGTGGACGGCGGGCGTGCCGCCGGCCAGTCGCCGCTTCGCGGGTGTGGGCGTGAAGCCGGCCCGTGCGATGGCGGCGATGCGCCGCGGAGTGTCGTACCGCAGCAGCTTCTCGGTCAGGCCGGCGCCGTCGGAGATCGCGATCGCGTCGTCGGTGAGCAGCTCCACCAGCCGCTCGGTGCGGCCCGAGGTCGCAGCGGCGAGGAACTCCTCGACGATCCTGCGGGCGGAGGCCGGGTCGACGTCGCCGCCGCCGCGGCGTGCGGCCGTGACGCGGCGTCGGGCCCGGTGGAGGTGCTGCTGGCTCGCGGACTCGGTGATGTCGAGGATCCCGGCGATCTCCGCGTGGCCGTAGGAGAACGCCTCGCGCAGGAGGTAGACGGCCCGCTCGTGGGGAGACAGGCGCTCCATGACGGTCAGCATGGCCAGGGAGACCGATTCACGCTGCTCGAACGTGTCGGCCGGGCCGAGCATCGGGTCGCCGTCGAGGAGCGGTTCGGGCAACCAGGCGCCGACGGTGCGTTCGCGGCGCGCTTGCGCCGAGCGGAGCCGGTCGAGGCACAGGTTGGTGACGACCTTGGTCAGCCAGGCTTCCGGCACCTTGATCCGCTGCCGGTCGGCGGCCTGCCAGTGCAGGAACGCATCCTGCACGGCGTCTTCGGCGTCGGTGGCGGAGCCGAGGAGTCGGTACGCCAGCGAGGCCAGCCGGTTCCGGCTGGCCTCGAACCGACTGGTGTCGAAGCGATCAGTGGCGGTGCTGTCCACACGGACCACCCTAGGCGGCAACGCGGTTCTCGACGGACGCGTCCGGCGCGGCGGCCAGACGGTGCCGGCGCTTGGGCAGGCCGAAGGTCGGGTGTGTGACGCCCCACAGCGAGAGCGTGAGGATGCCCGCCTTGATCCGCGCGGCCTTCCGCCCGGCCACGTACGTCGGCGTCGCCCGCGCCTCGTCGTCGACCATTTGCAGGATCCCGTCCCGCCGCCCGAGGCTGATGTGGTTGCCCGGGTAGGACAGCTTGATGTTCGCGATCGCGCGGCCCGTCAGGTGTCCCACGATCGCGTTCGTGGCCTGGCGGCCGGTGTGGCCGGCCGAAGCGCAGGACATCGGCAGCGGCCGGCCGTTGTCGCCGATGGCGTGGGCGCTGTCGCCGGCGGCGTAGACGTTCGGGTGCGAGACCGACCGCATGGTGCGATCGACCACGATCCGACCGTTCTCGGTGACCGCGAGGCCGCTGGCGGCGGCGATGGGGTCGACCGCGAACCCGGCCGTCCACACGGTCGCGTCGGACGCCAGGGCGGTGCCGTCGGCGCACAGCACCCGCGTCGCTTCGACGGCTTCGACGCTGGTGTGCTCGAGGACGGTGATGCCCAGCCGGTCACAGGCCCGGCGCAGATGGCTGCGGGCCCCGGCGGAGAGCTGGGCGCCCAACTCGCCGCGGGCGACCAGCGTCACCGACAGACCGGGTCGGGATTCGGCGATCTCGGTGGCGGTCTCGATGCCGGTCAACCCGTCGCCGACGACCACCACCCTCCCGCCTTCGCCCCGCCTGCCCAGGTTGTCCAGACGCTCGCGCAGACGCAGCGCCGAGGGCCGGCCGGCGACGTCGAAGGCGTGCTCGCCGACGCCGGGAACGCCGCCATCGGCGACGTGGCTGCCGAGCGCGTGGACAAGCGTGTCGTAGCCGAGCTCGCCCCCGCCGTCACCATCGGCCACGGCGACGACCTGACGCTCGGGCTCGACCGCGGTGACACGGGCCAGGCGCAGCCGTACCCCCGTACCCGCGAAGACATCCGCGAGCCTGAGGGCCTCCACCTCCTGGCCGGCCGCGAGCTGGTGCAGCCGCAGCCGCTCGACGAAGTCCGGCTCGGCGTTGACCACGGTGATCTCGGCCTCCGCCGACGACAACCGGCGGGCCAGGTTCCCAGCCACGTAGGCCCCGGCATAGCCGGCGCCGAGGACGACGATGCGGTGCTTCATGTGATGCTCCTGTCGGTCGGTTGGCTTGCTCCCGCTGACTTGAGCGGAACACCCCCCCGATACCTGACAGGAATCGCATGTGACCTGAGTCACAGATGCAGCGCCGATAGTCAGTGGTCCCGAATCAGTGCTCGCAGGGGTTCGCTGAGCACAACGTCATGCGAAAGCCGCTCCAGCTCCCGCGTTTCCACGTCCACGCCTTGCCGCTTGAGGACGTCAGCCAGGAAGTTCCAGTGGCCGGCCGCCATCTGCTCAGGTGTTTCGCCGCCGATCGGCTCGTCCGGCCCGACCACCGTCCGGGCGTCCTTCTCGATCTCCTCGGCCGAGATCCGCGGCTGGGTGTCCATGGGAGCCGATGAGCTCCAGCTCCATCCGCGGTCGTCGAGCAACACCAGGCTGCGGTCATCCGCGCATACGGCCTCAAGCCGTGCTGTCACCGACACCTGCTGAGTGTCTGTGGCAGCCTCGTCCAGTTCGACGTAAGTGACCAAACGCGTCACGGTAGTCACGTTGTCCTCCTCTCGGCTCGCGCCAACGGCTCCCCACGCCCTGGCCGTGTTCGCCCGGTGCGCGGTCAGCGACTGCGCCCGTCAGCCGTCGCATCCTCGACAGGCGCGGGGGGATGGTGGACAGAAGGACCCGCTTCGGGCTTTGTGTGGGTGTCGAAGGGGCTCCTGGCGGGGGCGGAGTGCCCGTTCCCGAAGGCCGGGGGCGCGTCTGTGGCTGGGTGCGCCGGGAGGGAGTCGCAGTAGGTCGCGACATCCTCGCCGTCAGCCGCAGCGACCAGACGCTCCCAGGCCGCGGCCTCCATGGCTTTGCCCTTGTCCAGGGATTTCTCGTACGTACGGCAGAGGGACTCGCTCGACCGGGGCGGGTGGTCCGGATTGCCGGGAACGCCGGGTGTGGTGGGCACTCCGTGAGGGGCCGACGAACGTGAGTCCGGGGACTCGAACGATGGGATCGCGGGCTCCCGTGACGGCAGCGGAGCAGAGGTGCTGCGGTGGGGTTCGGGTTCGCGGGCCTCGGTCTCGTCGAAGAGGTCGAGCGGAACAGCCGCGGCGATCGCTACGCCGCCCAGGGTCAGGCTCGCGGCCAGGGCTGCCAGTGCGGTCTTCAGCGAACGTCCCGTGCGGCGTTCCGGTGCGGGGCGCCAGTCCTCGCGGCGTGTGATGCGCCGAGACGTGTGCAGGCCGGTGTCGCGGGCCGTACGGAACGCGGCGACGGCAGCCTGGGCCGAGGCATCGTCCACGCCCCTGGGGCGCAGGGCAGCGGCGAGTGCTGCCTCGACGTCGTCGTGCTTCCGCATACCGCCTTCACCACTCATCCCAGCATGTCCTTCGCGAGCCGCTTCAGTCCGCGGTGCGCGGCGGAGCGTACCGCTCCCACCCGCTTGCCCAGCACCCGGGCTGCCACGGGTCCGTCCAGGCCGACGACCACCCGCAGCAGTACCGCCTCGGCCTGGTCCCGAGGGAGCCCGGCGACCAGGGCCAGCGCCTCGGCGGTGGATATCGCCTCCAGGGCCTCGCCCGCCGTCTCCCGTGGCGAGGGCAGGTCCAGGATCTCCTGCTCGAACGGGGCCGTACGCGGTCGGGAGCGCAGGCGCCGTAGGTGGTCCAGCGCGCGGTGGCGGGCAATGGTCGCGGTCCAGCCGCGAAACCCCGCACCGTCTCCGCGGAACCGCCCCAGGTCGCGGGCTATCTCGAGCCACGCGTCGGAGGCCACGTCCTCGGCGGACTCGCCGACAAGCCCGCGCAGATATCCCAGAAGCCCAGGCTGCACGATCCGGTACGCGTCGGCGAACGCCTCGTCGTCACCGTTCTGCGCACGTTGCACCGCGTGCTGCAGAGTGGCGTCGTCCGCCCTCAAATGATCTTCCCTTGGTCTTCCCGCGTCGCGCCGTACCGCGCATCACCCTACGCGGCTGTCAGCCGACGGCTGTCGGCCGTCCCCCGTGGCAGCGGCAGGCGCTTCGGACGACGCGGAACCAGCAGGAAGAGCTCGTGAGCGGATTCGTCGGCGCCCAGCTCGAAACGGTTGACCACCTTGCCGAGCGGGTTCCACGCCCGTCCGTCGGGCGTCCGGACGCCGACCGTCTGCTGGAGCAGTTCGGACGTCATGCCGTCGAAGTCGACCCAGCGGGCTCGCGCTTGCCGGACGAGCACTTCGCCGACGTACGCACCGAGCTCTTGGAGGATCGGTGCGACGTCGACCGGGTCGCCGGCCCCCTGCCGCAGACCGTCCACCACGCGGTCGACGATTCGTAGGCTGGCCGCGGAGAAGTCGAGGGGGAGCCGTGTCTTCGCGGACGCGCGGGATGCGAACGTGGAGGCGTACCGGCTCATGTCGGCGGCCCGCAGCATGCGGCTGACTCGGTCCATCGGTCCCACCCCTCGTGTATGAACCGGTGCCGTTCCCCCGGTCCCCCTGGCTCCCTGGGAGGACCGCGGGTCTTCCACGTCCTCCCAAGAACCCAGCGGAACCGGGCGCCGGATCATCACGGGTCCGCGCTGTGATCAGCGTCACATCTTCGAACAGGCTCGCTAGCGGTCGAAGGTGGGGTCGGCGGACGTGCGCTTGTAACGACACGGGTAGGACTGTTCCGGTTCCCCGGGCACCGGGACACTACGGCTCATCCGCAGCTCTCCGTTCTCCACGTAGAACGGCAGCAACTTGTTGTCTTTTCCGTTGTCGAATTTGAGCACCAGATAGGGCGTCAGGCCGGGGTCCTTGTTGACCGCATGCCATTTCCCGTCGGTCGTACGACGTGTCACCTTCGAGTACCCGGGGCCTTCCCACTCGACCGGAAAGTCCTTGACGGAAAAGGTGTAGTCGTCGCGCAGCCGGATGACGGGGAGCGGTGATCTACATTCCTGCCCTCCATCCCATCGGCCGACCAGTTGTGAGTGTTCTACGGACTCCGGGGTCTCCGCGCGGACGGGGGTGGGTTGAATGATTCCGCAAGCGGTCGAGGTGAGTACCGTCAAGGTGGCGGCCGCAAGGCCTGCACTGCCGCGAAATACGTCGGGCTTCACGCGATCTGCTTCCAGTCGTTGCGAGCGGCGGGGCTGCCCCAGGAATCCTGGGGTCAGCCCCGCTGTTTTTCAAGGCGCGTCCCGACCGGGCGGACCGGCGGGAGCGTACGCGTCAGCCTGCCGTCAGAAGAGGCTGCCCAGCCAACTTGTCACGCTGTCCAGGAAGCCACTCCCCGAGTCCGACGACGACGATGACGACGACGACTGCGACGGAGTGTCGAGGTCGTTGAGGTCGACCGTCTCCGTCCATGTGACGTCCTGCTCCTGCTTGCTGAAACGCCCCGTACTGTAATACTTGTTGAGCGGGGCGGCGATGTTGATGTCCCACCAATCGCTGTACCCGCCGAGCTCCGGGGCGATGTGCGATCCGGAGTTCATGGTGCTGTTGTTGTGCACATGGAACTGAATGGTCGCCGTTCCCGCCTCCTTGTCGACGGACTTGACCGTGTAGTCCATGGTGTAGGAACCCAGGAACGCGGCGGACATGTTCGACGTGAAGTCCATGAGGACGGTCTTGGTGTTCAGCGAGTGATTGAGGCCGTTGTTCTCTACAAGGCCCGTGTCCTTGTTCGTGTACTGGGAAACGTTGGCGCCCACATTGTAGTTTCCGCCGTTGATGTTGTCGGCCGCGATCTCCCGCACACGCTGGACGTGGTAGTGGTCCATGAGCGTCTGCGTGAAGGCGTCGTTCCCGCCGAAGTCCCGCTGCTTGGGACCTTCGCCCGAGATCCATTCGAATCCCAGATCCACTCCATTGGGATTACCGGGAGTTCCGAAGCACGAAGGGCACTGATCCCGAAGGATCGGCTCCGCAGCGAGAACGGGGGCGGCCATCGTGTCGGCGACCGTCGTGACGGTGCCGACCCAGGCGGTGGCGAAGTTGTCGTCCCAGGGGCAGAAGGAGCCCCCTTCGCACCAGTTGTGCCCGTCGATCTCGATGCCGCTGATCGGGTTGCCGCCGGTGAAGGCGTAGCGGTTCCCTGTGAAGGGGTCCGAGCCGAGGCGCATGTCGGACAGGGCGCCGTTGTACATGTCCCGGCTGGTGAAGCGGTTCAGACCGGGGCTGTAGTCACGGAAGCCCATGTCGTAGGTGCCGGTGGCGGAGTCCCAGCGCTTGCCGTTGAAGCGGTAGGGGTTGTACGCCTCCTTGTCGGGCTGGGCCGTGTCGGGCTTGTCGATGCCGGTGAACTCGGCGTCGTTGTTGGTGCCGTAGGCGGTGTAGCCGTACGTGGACTTGGTGTCACCGCTGGTGTCGGTGAGGGTTTCGACGTCGGTGTGGCCGTTGTAGCCGTAGACGCCGAGCTCCTCGGAGCCGTCGGTGTTGCGCTTCAGCTGCGTCAGGCGTTCGCCCCACGGGCTGTACTGGTAGGACTTGGTGATCTCACCGGCGACGGCCTCGTTGAGAACCTCGCTGGAGGTACCGAGGTAGTTGAAGTCGGTGGTCTTGCCGCCCTCGGTCTTGGACGCCGTGCGGTCCAGGGGGTCGAAGACGTAGGTGGTCGTCTTCGTCGTGACGCCGTCGGTCTGGAGCTTGGCGTTCCTGACCACGTGGTCGAAGCCGTCGTAGTCCCTGTCCTCGGCCACCTTGCCGGCCGCGACGACCGTGTCCAGCCGGCCGTACGGGTCGTAGTTGTAGCTGTTGCTCGCGGCGCCGATGCTCGAACTGAGGAGCCGGTTGCGGTCGTAGGTGTAGTTGGTCGTGACGTTCTTGATCGTCTGGGTGACGACGTTGGCGTTGTTGTCGTGGACGTAGGTCTCGGTGCCCGCGCCGGTACCCGTCTTCACGGACTGGGCGAGCCGGTTGACCGGGTCGTAGGTGTAGTTCGTGGTGGAGTTCAGATACGCGCCGTGGTTGTCGGCGTTCATCTTGGACGCGACGTCCTGCGCCTGGTTGCCGTTGGCGTCATAGGCGTAGGTGTGCGAGGAGACCAGGATGCCGTTGGGCTTCTTCTCGCTCTGGGCCTTCAGCGCCGCGTTGAGATAGTAGGTGTAGTCGACCGTGTTGCCGTTGGCCTTGGTCTCCTTCAGCCGCAGGCCGCGGTCGGTGTAGGTGTAGTCGGTGGTCTTCGGCGAGGCGTCCGACGCGGACTTGCCGACCTTCACCGTCTTGACCAGGTCACGCAGGTCGTAGATGTACTGCGCGTACTGGTCCGGGTGGGACGTCGTCTGCTTCTGGCCGTTGGCGTCGTAGGTGAACGACGTGGCCTTCTTCTCGACGCCGGACAGCGACTCGCTGACCTTCTGGACCTGGTTGAGCCCGGTGTAGGTCATCGAGTACGTGTCGACCTTGGCACCCGAGGAGGTGTCCCCGATCGAGGTGAGGTTGCCGTTGAGATCGTACGAGTAGGTGAAGTTCTTCTTCTCGTTGTCCGTCTCTGTGACGGTACGGACGATCTTCACCGCGTCGGCGACGACCTTGCCGGAGGCGTCGGTCGCCAGGGTGATCTTGGACGTGTTCCCCTGCTTGAAAGTGAACGCACCCAGCGAGACCCAGGTGCCGCCACCGGTGGTCTGGTTGATCGCCTTGTCGGTGGTGCCGCTGCCGTGGGTGACGGTGTACTTCGCCGCCGTGGACGCGCCCGAGGTCGTCGGGTACTTCGCGTAGGCGGTGTAGCTGCCGTCCTGCGGAACGTTCAGGGTCCAGGTGAACGTGTCCGTCGACGCGCCCGCCGCGTGGGTGCGGTGGTCGTAGCCCTGCTGGCCGGTGGCCGAAGCCGTGGCCCAGGTACCGGTCGCCGAGACGGTCTGGGTGTCGGAGTTGTCGGCCACCACCACGTGGGCACCGACCGGCACGCCGTCGTCGGAGCGGGCCTGGAGGCTGCCGTCGGGGTAGTACGCCCAGCCCTGGGTCCGCGAGCTCGAGCCGCCGGCGGAGGTGAGGGTGCGCGAGACCTGCTGGCCGGTCTGGTTGTAGCCGTAGGAGGTGACGATGTCCCAGGGGTCGGTGGACGTCTTGGTCCAGCCGTTGTCGAAGTAGGTGTAGTCGGTGTCGTTGCGGACCGTCTGACCCGCCGACGGCGGCGCGGAGACCCGCGCGGGGCGGCCGACCGCGTCGTAGGTCGTCTGGGTGTAGACGTTGGGGTCGCTGTAGCGCGCGTCCGCCGGGTCGTAGGGCTGGAACCGCTTGACCGGGCGGTTGAGCTTGTCGTACTCGGTGCGGCTGGTGAAGTCGTCCACGGCCGCGGTGGCGGCGCCGCGCGGGGTGATCACCTTGGTGGTGTTGCCCATCTGGTCGTACTCGTACTTCGTCGACCGGACCGTGGTGCCCTCGTAGGGAACCTTCTGCTCGACGACCTTGCCGCGCTCGTCGTAGACGACCTGCGACGTGTTGCCCTCCTTGTCGGTGGTCTCGACGACCAGGGAGTCCTTGTCGTAGGTGTTGGTGGTGAACTTGCCCGCCGCGTCCGTGACCTTGGTGACGCGGTGGTTGAGGTCGAAGGTGCTCTTGCTGGTGTAGTCCGTGGTGTCGGCGGTGGCGTTCTTCTTCGGGTCGATGACCGTGACCGCGTTGCCGACGTTGTCGTACTCGTAGGAGACCTTGTCGCCCTGGGCGTTCACCACCGCCATGAGCTGGTAGATCTCGTTGTAGGTGTTGGTGGTGACGTAGTCGTCCGGGACGGAGGTCGTCGCCACGCCCTTGGGCTCGGTCGTGGTCTTGAGGTTGCCGACCTTGTCGTAGGTGTAGCGCGTCGTGCGACCGCTCAGGTTGTTGTCCGGGCCGGTCGACTCGGTCACCTGGTCCGCGGGGTCATAGACCGCGGTGGACACCACGCCGTCCGCGGCGGTGCTGCTGGTGACGTTGTCGTTGGCGTCGTACACCGGGGCCGGAGTGGTGATGAACACCCCCTGCGCCTGTTCCTTGGGCATCTTGTTGACCAGCGGACGCTTGAAGGCGTCGTAGGTCTGGGTGGTGGTGGTGCCCAGCGTGTCGGTCACCGAGGTGACCTGGCCGCGCTCGTCGTAGACGAACGAGGTGGCGTGGTTCTCCGCGTCGGTGATCGTCCTGGGGTAGCCCATGACGCTGAAGTCGGAGTTGACGGTGGCGTTGCCGTTGGCGTCGGTGGCCCTGGTCAACTGCCCGTAGGCGTCGTAGTCGTACCTGGTGGTGTAGTCGTCGGCCACCGAGGTGGTGGCGGCACCCTTGGGGTCGGTGACCGTCTTGAGGTTGCCGAAGGCGTCATAGCCGAACTGCCACTTGCGGCCCTCGGGGGAGGTCTTGGTGGACAGATCGGCCGAGAAGCCGTCCGCACGGGTCTGGTACGTGTAGACCGTCGCCGCGGTGCCGTTCTTGTTGGCCTCCGCGTCCTTCATCGTCAGCGGGTTGCCGGTCTTCGGGTCGTACGTCCAGGTGGTCTGGGAGCCGTTCGCCTCCTTCTGGAGGATGACGTTGTTGTCCGCGTCCCAGGACAGGTCCATGGACTCGGCCTTGGCGTTGGTGGACTTCACCTGGCGGCCGAAGTCGTCCAGGACGTAGTCCGTGGAGTGCGACGCGGCGTCCGTGACCTTGGTGTCGGTGAACTTCGGATTCGTCGCGTTCGCCTGGTAGGCGAACGTCGTGTTGCTGTTCAGCCGGTCCGTGATGGTCTTGGTCCACCAGTGGTACTTCGGGTCGTCGCCGGCCTGCGGGGCGTAGTAGGCCAGCTTGGTGGCATTGCCCCGGGGATCGGTGGCCGTCACCAGCTTGACGTTCTTGTTGCCCTGCGTGGCGTCGTAGGTGAAGGTGAACACCTTCGGCTGCGAAGAGCCCACGCCGTCGGTGAACTGGCCGAGCAGACCCTTGTCGGTGTACCAGAAGTTGATCTTACGGCCGGAGACGTCGGTGATCGACTTGATGTGGTCGTAGATCTTGGAGTTGGTCAGGTTCGAGCCCGTGGCGATGGTGCCGGTGCTCGAGACGTACTCGTAGGAGGCGTCGCCCTTCTTGAAGTAGTTCACCGTCAGCGTCTGCCGCGACGCCGGGTCGGTGATGTACGTCAGGAACTTGGTCGGCTTGTTGTTGGACCTGCGCTCCTCGTAGGTGAACAGCATGGTGTTGCCGTTCTTGTCCACCGTGGAGGTCAGGTAGCCGTCACAGCCGAACAGGAACCGGGTACCGTCCGGCCGGGTCATCGTCCAGGCGTCCGGGACCGGGTCCTTCGTCGGCTTGCAGTCCAGGCCCGCCTTCATCGTGACCTTGTAGTGGACGCCCGCGGGCGCCTTCCACACGCTGTTGACGGCGTCCCAGCGGAAGACGTGCGTGGTGCCGTCACCGTCGGGGAGACGGATCTCGGTCGGGTTGGGCTTGGGGTGGAACTCCAGCGGCGCGCCGAGCCGGATCGGGCCCGATGCCTGCATGGACCAGCCGTGGCCGGAGACCGTGTCGGAGGTGTCCAGGCTGTTGTAGGCCAGCCGGAAGAACGTGTTCAGACCCCGGCCGGGGTTGTTGAACGCGTTGTACGACCACGCCGCGTTGCCGGAGGAGAGGTTGTTCATCAGGCTCGCACCGGCGCCGGTGTTCTTGCCCGTGTAGCCGTAGAACTTCTCCAGGCCGAGCATGTTGGAGGTCGGGTCCTCGACCGTGACGTTCTGCTTCAGCGGCGGGATGGCGCCGGTGCCGGCGGACAGCCAGGTGCCGTCGGCGACCTTCTTGATGTCCCAGCCGAGCACGTAGTCCAGGCGCTTGTTGCCCTCATCGGAGTTGATGGGGGTCTTGACCTGCGCCTGGATGGTGGCCGACTTGCCCGGCAGGAGGGCCGGGATCGCGGTGGACAGCTGGTTGCCGCCCGTGGTGACGTCCGTGCCGTCGGGCAGCTTCCAGGTGTACGAAAGCACCCGCTCACCGGACGCCCACGCCGTGGACGTGGTGTTGGTGACCGTGTACTCGACCGTGTACTGCGAGTTCGGCGTCATACGGGCCGGAGTGGTCGGCGCGTAGTACGTGTCCTCGGTCGTCGAGTCGACGTAGATGACCTGCATGTACGGGCGCAGCTGCGGGTCCGAGGCCTCGGACGACAGGAACATGGTGCGCTCCTGCGGGCCGGTGGTGGTCTCGTCCTTCAGCTTGACCAGGACGCCCTTGTTGTTGGCGGGGGTCTTGACCCAGGACTGCATGAGTCCGGTGGCGTCCCACCAGTGGCGGCCGACCTCGTCGGTGATCTGCGGGACGGTGTCGGAGACGGTGGCCGAGAAGTCACCGCCGGCGGTGGTCCACGGCGTGGTCGAGTTGGCGTTGTTCCAGGTGGCCTGGGTCTCGGTGAAGTCCCGGGTCAGGGAGTGCAGTTCGTAGATCGCGCCGTTGGTGGTGCTGGTGGTCTCCGCGCCCCACATGTACATCTTGTTCTCCAGCACCGTGGCGGTGGTGGGGATGGATGTGGTGGGGAACTTCAGGGCGGCGCGGGTCTTGCCGTACGTGCCGGAGTTGTTGCCGACGCTCAGCCAGGTCTGCGCCTTGCCGGAGACCAGACCGTCGTGGTTGACGGTCGGCTGGGCCGAGGAGAGCGTGGTGTCGACCTGACCCGCCTGGATGATCTTCATCGTCCGGCCGGCCTTGGGGATACCCACGATGCGGGTCGGCGAGCCGAGCAGCTGCCCGTTCTTCGCCTTGACCGCGAGCTGGTAGTAGTACGACTTGCCGATCTCGCTGGAGCTGGAGTCCGGGGTCGGCACCGCCGTGGTGTCCGTGTACGCGGTCGTGGTCGACGCGATCGGGGCGATCAGCGTCGCGGCGGACGGCGTGAAGGCCTGCTGCGTGGAGCGGTGCAGCTGGTACTCGACGATGTCCAGACCGGTGTCACCGCTGCCGTTGGCGTACGCCGGCCAGGACAGTTCCGGACCGGTGGAGTGGACCACGGTCGGCGAGTTCAGTGACGTACCGACTGCGCCGTAGGTCACCGTCAGGCGCGGATACGTGGACGTCTCGCCGCCGTACGCGTTGCCGTCGGCGGCGGCGTAGCGCGGGCCGCCCTGCGGCGCGGTGCCCGACTCGTCGGTGGCCTTGAGCAAGAAGCCGTGGTTGACGGCCGTGCCGGAGACCCACTTCTGGACCGTGTCGGCGACGGGGAAGTCGTGCCACTTGTTGTAGTCCCAGGCGGCCTTGGTGATCGCCGAGGGGTTCACCAGCCGCACCGAGTCGGCGAGAGTACGGGTCGTGGCCGAGCCGGTGTCACCGAGGACGATCTTCCCGGCGTTCCCCTTGGCGAAGCTCAGCTCCGCCGCGTCCAAGGTCTTCCACACACCGCCGGTACCGGTCTGGTTGACGGTGTAGGTCTTCGTGCCGCCGTTGTGGGTGACCGTGTACGGGGCGGCCGTGGCCGCGTCCGCCGCGGCCGGGTAGTGCACGTCCACCCGGTACGTGTCGGTCTCCGGGACCCTCGGCTGCCAGGCGTACGACTCGCCCGTGAGCGCGTTCTTGTTGAAGGCGTAGTCGTCGTTGGTCGCCGCGCCGCCGGTCGTGGTGGACCGCGGCCACTCGCCGACCGCCGCCGTGCCGGCGTCACCGTCGTCCAACTGCACCGTGGTGCCGGACAGTTCACCTACCAGCGCACTGGTGTTGGACCAGGTCGCCGGCGTCGTGCCCGACTCGCTCCACGCCCCGGTGGCCCGGTGCGCCTCCAGGGAGACGACGTTGCCGTTGGTGGTGTGCGCCTGGTCGTAGTACATGCTCAGCCGGGCCGCATCGACCTTCACCCCCGCCGGGACCTCGTTCAGCGGGAACTTGATCAGCGAACGGGCGATGCCGGTGTCCGTCTTGCCGACCGACAGCTTCCAGGTGTTGTTGAAGTTCACCGCCGGCTGGTCCGACAGGACCATCGTGTCCTGCGACGCCGTGGCGTCAGGAGTGACCGTGATCGTCGGGTCGATGACGACCGGGTACTGGCGCTCCTTCGCCGCGAGCCACGTGGCGTCCGGCGTGAGGGTCAGCTTCCAGCCCTTGCCGTCGGCGTCCCTCGCGAGCTTCTGGGTGACGGCGGTGCTGTACGTGCCGCCGGTCACCGACTCCGGGACCTTCTTGGCATCCGTCATGAACGGAGCCGGGACGACCATCACCGGAGTGCCAGGAGCCTCGCCGAAGAAGGCGATCGAGCCGTCCTTCTGCGCCTTCGGCGTCAGACCGCCCTCGGTGTCCAGGGTGAACGTGAACGACACCGGGCCGGCCGGGCGTTCACCGAGGACGATGTCCTCCTTCAGCTCACCGTTGCCGACCCGGTACGACAGGTCCGCACCGGCGACGGCGTCCTTGTAGACGATCCGGTCGCCCTTCGCCTCCGGCTTGAGCGCGCCGGCACCGGCGCCGGCCAGGCCGAAGGTGACCGCCCCGCCGCCCTCCGCCTCGAACCGCATGAACCGGCCGGCGTCCGATCCGAACCAGCTCTTGCCGGTGTTCGCGGTGTTGGCGAAGTCGAAGCCCTTGTCCTGCGTGGCCCGCAGGGTGGTCTCGATCGGCTCCCAGGACTTCCCGGACCGGTACGACGTCGGTACGGCCGTCAGTTCGGCCTCGATCCGGCCGTCCGACAGCTGCCAGAAACGCGCCTGCGACGTGCGCTTGCCCGTCAGCTCCTTGACCCGCTTCGCCTTCGGGAGCTTCTCGCCCTTCGGCAGCTTCTCCCTGCTGGGTGTCTCCAACCCCCCGCCGCCCAGGGGCTCGCTCAGCCCCTCGTCGTCGTCCGAGAACCATCCCGCGATCGTGTCGAAGACGCCCTTGTCGCCGTCCTTCGACGACGATGCGGGCGCCGCATAAGCGATCTGCGGCAATAGCGTGCCCGCTACCGCCGACGCGACCAGACAGGAGATATATCTCCTGTACGGAGTTTTCAACTCAATACCTTTCGGCATCGACGCACCCGCGACGCTGCACGCGAAATAGGCACGCCGAACGAGCCGGGGCGGAGGTTTCCGCCCAGCTTGGAGCAATGCGGGGTGATCGCGTGGAAGGAACGAACCACGAGCTCACGAGCGTTGCAGCGGGCTTTCTAACCACTCTTCCGAGATCCGGTCAACCGTGACGACATAAAGGACAATTAATTGGCCGAAGGGAGTTCGGTTCGCCCGATTTTTGCGCTCGCTCGCGTTTGGTCGGCGGCATGGTGTATAACCGCCCGGTTCGTATGTCAGCTCACCGAAAGCCGGGCTCTTTCATGTCAACCAATGAACTCGCGGAAAACGCCGTCGGGGAGAAGAACGACCACGAGAGCACCGAAGTCTCCCCGGACCGACGGGGGTTGCTCATCGCCGGCATCGCCCTGCTCGCCTGCTTCGGGCTCGTCGGCTACGGCATGCTCGACACCGATGAGCAGCCGAAGCCGCGCGCCGTGCCGGCGGCCGAGGTGACATACGAGGTCACGGGGACGGGGACCGCCGAGATCTCCTACCTCGCCCGCAGCGAGGCCGGCACGGCCACGGTGGAGAAGGCCGTCGCGCTTCCGTGGAAGAAGTCGGTTCAGGTGCCTCTCGGCAAGGCTCCGACCGTCGCCATCATCCTCGACGGGAAGGGCGGACAGGCGTCCTGCACGCTCGCGATCCGCGGCACCCACGTCCAGCGGGCCACCGCCATGGGCGAGTTCGGACGTGCCACATGCACCGGCGAACTGCCTCCCGCCGACGGCCGGGGGTGACGGGGCCCCCTGCCTCGCAGCCTCCCACCGGGGGCCCAACAGCTGTTACTCGGGCATCGCCCTGCTCGGCGACTGCGAGAGCGGTGACACGCCGACGTCCGCGGCCAAGCGGGCCATCGCCGATCTGGCCCCCTGCTTACGCCACGCTCTGCCCCGGCGCGAGCCTCTACTCCGCGCTCCCGGGGCTCCGTACGGTCGCGGGGCAGTTCCCCCGACCCCGATCTCTCGGCGCCGGCCGCGAAGAACCCGGCCGGACCTGCTCGACTTCCTGCCCGAGGCAGGGTGACGACACGAACAACCAGGACCATGGAATCCTGGGCGCTGTTGGTCAGCTCGCGGCGAGGCGTGACTTCTTGACCTTGTTGCCGCAGGTGTTCATGGAGCACCAACGGCGGTTGGCTCCGCGGCTGGTGTCGAGATAGAGCCCCGCGCATCCTGGGCCCTCGCAGTTCTTGATGCGGTTGTGGTCAGGGCCCCCGAGGATGTGGATGGCATCCGTGGCCAGGACGCCGAGGGCGTCACCGACAGGGGTCGTGTCCGTCAGGTGCCATGCTGCGCGTCCATGTTCCAGCGCAGCCTTCGCGTGTCCAGCGGCAGCGACCGTGTTGAGGATGCGGACATCCTTGGAATCCGGCTGTTCACCTGCGGCGATCGCCGATCCGATTCGGTAGATCGCCTCGCGCAGTTCGACGGCGTCCTCCAGATCGGTCGGCGACACGTCGGTGACGTCGAGTCCTGTGGCCTGCAGCCACATCTTCAGTCGTGCGGGGTCAGTCAGCCGCTCTCTCGGCTTCAGGCCGGCTCTGTCGCTGACGGTGGCGGTGAATCGGAACGCCAGGACCTCGTTGTCCATCCGGAACACCCGCCGTACGTCTTCGGTCATTTCCCACCTCCGCAGTGCGACAACATCTGTCGAACCGCCTTAGACGGTTCGACAGGATGGTAGCCCCATGGCATCCTCGAACCGACTTGGGCAGTTCAGCAGAAGGGGCGTGCTCTCCATGCGCAGCATCGCGGTCATCGGTCTGGGAGCGATGGGCAGACCGATCGCACGCAACCTCTTGAAGGCCGGCCACGACGTCGTGGTGTGGAACCGCTCCGACGCACATGCGGAGCAACTCGTCGCAGCGGGTGCCCGTCGTGCCGCCTCCGTCTCGGAGGCCATGCACGCGCCGGTGGTCTTCTCGGTCCTGTCCGATGACCGGGCCGTCGCCGAGACGTTCATCGACTCCGGTGTCCTCTCCCAGATCCCGGGCGGGACTGTTCACGTCAACCTCGCCACGGTGAGCGCCGGCCTGGCTCGCCGGGCCGGCGCAGCGCACGCCGAGTCCGGTGTCGGGTACGTCGCGGCACCGGTCTTCGGCCGTGTTCCTGTCGCCGAAGCCGGGGCACTCACCATCCTTGCGGCCGGTGAAGACGGGCTGATCGACCGCGTGCAGCCATTCTTCGACGTCATCGGCTCGCGGACCTGGCGACTCGGCGACCGCCCGGAGCAGGCCAACATCGTGAAGATCCTCGGAAACTACCTGATCGCCTGCGCAATTCAGTCACTGGGCGAGGCTGTCAGCCTGGCGGAAGGCGCCGGTGTCGACTCCGGGCAGTTCGTCGAACTGCTGACCTCAACACTCTTCCCGGGTGCCGTCTACACAGGCTACGGGTCGATGATCGCCGAACGGCGCTACCAGCCGGCCGGCTTCACCACCGTCCTGGGCCGCAAGGACCTCCACCTCGCGCTCGATGCGGCGATCGACCACAACATTCCGCTCCCGATCGGTCAGCTGCTGCGGGCTGTCTTCGATCAGGCCATCGCCGACGGTCGCGGGGCGGACGACTGGGCGGTCATCGCGGAACAGCAACCGCGGTGACCCCTTGCCTGCGCCTCGAAGTGGGGCAACCGATATCGCCGCTACGGGGACCCCGGCCTCCTTGACCGCTCCTCGACTCCGCATCACCAGCCGACCGCAACACCTGACGATGTGGTGGCACAGACAGAGGATCTCCGGCGCCCGGCCGGGACTGCCGAGGCCAGGAAGCCCGCGAAAGTCCCAGAGAAGTCCCACAGTCACCGCCGCACCGCCATCTGTCCAGCGTATCCGCAGGTCAGAAGGGGCGCGGCGGTGCTGTCCGTCAGATGTCCCGGAAGATCTCGATCTGCGCGCCCACCGAGTTCAGGCGCTCCGCCAGGTCCTCGTACCCCCGGTTGATGACGTACACGTTCCGCAGGACCGACGTGCCCTCCGCCGCCATCATCGCGAGCAGGACGACCACGGCCGGGCGCAGGGCCGGCGGGCACATCATTTCGGCGGCGCGCCAGCGTGTGGGGCCCTCGACCAGGACGCGGTGGGGGTCGAGGAGCTGGAGGCGGCCGCCGAGGCGGTTGAGGTCCGTGAGGTAGATCGCGCGGTTGTCGTAGACCCAGTCGTGGATCAGGGTCTTGCCCTGGGCGGTCGCCGCGATCGCCGCGAAGAACGGGACGTTGTCGATGTTGAGGCCGGGGAACGGCATCGGGTGGATCTTGTCGATCGGCGCCTCCAGCTTGGAGGGGCGGACCGTCAGGTCGACCAGCCGGGTGCGGCCGTTGTCGGCCGCGTATTCCGGGGTGCGGTCGTGGTCGAGGCCCATCTCCTCCAGGACCGCGAGCTCGATCTCCATGAACTCGATAGGGACCCGGCGGATCGTCAGTTCCGACTCGGTGACGACGGCCGCGGCCAGCAGGCTCATCGCCTCGACCGGGTCCTCGGAGGGGGAGTAGTCCACGTCCACGTCGATGTGCGGCACGCCGTGGACGGTCAGCGTGGTGGTGCCGATGCCGTCCACCCGTACGCCCAGGGCCTCCAGGAAGAAGCACAGGTCCTGGACCATGTAGTTGGAGGAGGCGTTGCGGATGACGGTCGCGCCGTCGTGGCGGGCCGCGGCGAGCAGCGCGTTCTCCGTCACCGTGTCGCCGCGCTCGGTCAGCACGATCGGGCGGTCGGGGGCGACGGACGGCTCGACCACCGCGTGGTAGAGACCCTCGGTGGCGGTGATGTCCAGGCCGAAACGGCGCAGCGCGATCATGTGCGGCTCGATCGTGCGCGTACCGAGGTCGCAGCCGCCCGCGTACGGCAGCTTGAAGCGGTCGAGGCGGTGCAGCAGCGGGCCGAGGAACATGATGATGGAGCGCGTACGGATCGCCGCCTCGGCGTCGATCGAGTCCATGTCCAGCTCGGCCGGCGGCACGATCTCCAGGTCGACGCCGTCGTTGATCCACCGGGTGCGCACGCCGATGGAGTTGAGCACCTCGAGCAGGCGGAAGACCTCCTCGATCCGGGCGACCCGGCGCAGGACCGTGCGGCCCCTGTTGAGGAGCGAGGCGCAGAGCAGCGCGACACAGGCGTTCTTGCTCGTCTTGACGTCGATGGAGCCGGAGAGCCGGCGGCGGCCGACGACCCGCAGATGCATCGGGCCGGCGTAACCCAGAGACACGATCTCGCTGTCGAGCGCTTCGCCGATGCGCGCGATCATCTCAAGGCTGATGTTCTGGTTGCCGCGTTCGATCCGGTTGACCGCGCTCTGGCTGGTGGCCAGGGCCTCCGCGAGCTGCGTCTGGGTCCAGCCGCGGTGCTGGCGGGCGTCACGGATGAGCTTGCCGATGCGTACGAGGTAGTCGTCTGCCATGCCGTCACGTTATCTCAGATATGAGATGTGGCTCGCGAGGGGGTGGGCCGTCAGGGTGACGGACTGTGCGCAGTGGGGTGACGCGGTTCGTAGAGCGGCAGTTCGGCCCCGCTCGGCATCCGTACGGCGGCGAGCAGTCCCCAGCCCTGGTCGCTGATGGGCCGTGAGATCGTGGCCCCTCGGTCCTCCAGGGTGGTCAGCGTGCCGGTGATGTCGTCGCACATCAGATACAACTCGTGCTTCGGCTCGCCCGCGGCGGGGTGGACGGCGACCTCCGCCGGCGGCAGCCCGAAGATGAGCCAGCCCTCGCCCGCGTCGACGTGGTCGAAACCCACGACGTCCTTGAGGAAGGTCCGGTCGGCCTCCGCGTCGGGGGTGTAGAGGATCACATGTGCGCCGCTGAACATGGTTCGATCCTCGGTCCGCCGTACGGCCCCGGCAATCCATCCGCCGCCGTACGGGGTGAGGGCTGGGCGCCTGCCGCGCGTGGAGCGGCGCGGGTGTCGCCCGGAAGGCCGACCGGCGTGGGGCGGCGTCGACCGGACGGTCGTCAGGATGATGGCCGTCACAGCCATGCCGGGCATGACCGAGCGGCGGTGATGCACTAGAGTTATCTCGACATCGAGATAACTGCTTACGGCGCACCGCGGCCGCCCACCGGTAAGGGTCACCTAACTAAGTCTTACCTTAGCGGATTGGCGGGGAGTCGGGCGGCACCACGCGGCGGCAGCCGCATATTGTCGCTGCGCGGTAATCGCGCACATTGATGAAGGAGACTGTCGTGTCGGCGAACAGCTTCGACGCCCGCAGCACGCTGCGCGTGGGTGACGAGTCGTACGAGATCTTCAAGCTGGACAAGGTCGAGGGCTCCGCGCGCCTTCCCTACAGCCTGAAGGTCCTTCTGGAGAACCTGCTCCGCACCGAGGACGGCGCGAACATCACCGCCGACCACATCCGGGCCCTGGGCAACTGGGACTCCCAGGCCCAGCCGAGCCAGGAGATCCAGTTCACGCCGGCCCGCGTGATCATGCAGGACTTCACCGGTGTGCCCTGCGTCGTCGACCTCGCCACCATGCGCGAGGCCGTCAAGGAGCTCGGCGGAGACCCGGCGAAGATCAACCCGCTGGCCCCGGCCGAGCTGGTCATCGACCACTCCGTCATCGCCGACAAGTTCGGCACCGCGGAGGCCTTCGGCCAGAACGTCGAGCTGGAGTACGGCCGCAACAAGGAGCGCTACCAGTTCCTGCGCTGGGGCCAGACCGCCTTCGACGAGTTCAAGGTCGTCCCGCCCGGCACCGGCATCGTCCACCAGGTGAACATCGAGCACCTGGCCCGTACCGTCATGGTCCGTAACGGCCAGGCGTACCCCGACACCCTCGTCGGCACCGACTCCCACACCACCATGGTCAACGGCCTCGGTGTGCTCGGCTGGGGCGTCGGCGGCATCGAGGCCGAGGCCGCCATGCTCGGCCAGCCGGTCTCCATGCTCATCCCGCGCGTCGTCGGCTTCAAGCTGACCGGCGAGCTCCCGGCCGGCACCACCGCCACCGACCTCGTCCTCACGATCACCGAGATGCTGCGCAAGCACGGCGTCGTCGGCAAGTTCGTCGAGTTCTACGGTGAGGGTGTGGCGGCGACGAGCCTCGCCAACCGCGCCACCATCGGCAACATGTCGCCCGAGTTCGGCTCCACCGCCGCGATCTTCCCGATCGACGGCGAGACCCTGAACTACCTCAAGCTCACCGGCCGCTCCGAGCAGCAGGTCGCGCTCGTCGAGGCGTACGCCAAGGAGCAGGGCCTCTGGCTGGACCCGTCCGCCGAGCCCGACTTCTCCGAGAAGCTGGAGCTCGACCTCTCCACGGTCGTCCCCTCCATCGCCGGCCCGAAGCGCCCGCAGGACCGCATCGTCCTCGCCAACGCCGCCCAGCAGTTCGCGCTGGACGTCCGCAACTACGTCGACGACGTGGACGAGGCGGGCAAGGAGTCCTTCCCGGCCTCCGACGCCCCGGCGAACCACCCCAACGGTGCCCCGTCGAAGCCGGTCACCGTGACCGCCCCCGACGGCTCGACCTACGAGATCGACCACGGTGCGGTGACGGTCGCGGCCATCACCTCCTGCACCAACACCTCGAACCCGTACGTCATGGTCGCCGCCGCGCTCGTCGCGAAGAAGGCCGTGGAGAAGGGCCTGACCCGCAAGCCGTGGGTGAAGACGACCCTGGCGCCGGGTTCAAAGGTTGTCACCGACTACTTCGACAAGGCGGGCCTGACCCCGTACCTCGACAAGGTCGGCTTCAACCTCGTCGGCTACGGCTGCACCACCTGCATCGGCAACTCCGGCCCGCTGCCGGAGGAGGTCTCCAAGGCCGTCAACGAGCACGACCTCGCGGTCACCTCGGTCCTCTCCGGCAACCGGAACTTCGAGGGCCGTATCAACCCCGACGTCAAGATGAACTACCTGGCCTCCCCGCCGCTGGTCGTCGCGTACGCGCTCGCGGGCTCCATGAAGGTGGACATCACCAAGGACGCCCTCGGCATCGACACCGACGGCAACCCGGTCTACCTCAAGGACATCTGGCCCTCCGAGGCCGAGGTGAACGACGTCGTCGCCAACGCCATCGGCGAGGACATGTTCAACAAGTCCTACCAGGACGTCTTCGCGGGTGACGCCCAGTGGCAGGCGCTGCCGATCCCGACCGGCAACACCTTCGAGTGGGACACCGAGTCCACCTACGTCCGCAAGCCCCCGTACTTCGAGGGCATGACGATGGAGACCACCCCGGTCACCGACATCACCGGCGCGCGCGTGCTGGCGAAGCTCGGCGACTCGGTCACCACCGACCACATCTCCCCGGCCGGTGCCATCAAGGCCGACACCCCGGCCGGCCAGTACCTCACCGAGCACGGTGTGGAGCGTCGTGACTTCAACTCCTACGGCTCGCGCCGAGGCAACCACGAGGTCATGATCCGCGGCACGTTCGCCAACATCCGCCTGCGCAACCAGATCGCGCCGGGCACCGAGGGCGGCTACACCCGCGACTTCACGAAGGACGGCGCCCCGGTGTCGTTCATCTACGACGCCTCCCGCAACTACATCGAGCAGGGCACCCCGCTCGTCGTGCTCGCGGGCAAGGAGTACGGCTCCGGCTCGTCCCGCGACTGGGCCGCCAAGGGCACCGCGCTCCTCGGCGTCAAGGCCGTCATCGCCGAGTCGTACGAGCGCATCCACCGCTCGAACCTCATCGGCATGGGCGTCCTGCCGCTCCAGTTCCCGGAGGGCGCGACCGCGGCCTCCCTCGGCCTGACCGGCGAGGAGACCTTCTCCTTCACCGGCGTGACCGAGCTGAACGAGGGCCGCACGCCGCGCACGGTCAAGGTCACCACCGACACCGGTGTCGAGTTCGACGCGGTCGTCCGCATCGACACCCCCGGTGAGGCGGACTACTACCGCAACGGCGGCATCATGCAGTACGTGCTGCGGAACCTCATCCGCGGCTAGAAGCAGAGCAGAGAAAGGGCCCTCACCCCGGAGTTCCGGGGTGAGGGCCCTTCCGCGTGCGGGACTAACCCAGCAGTTCCACCTCCGCCAGCGTGGCGGGTGCGGCCGGCACCAGGCGGTACGACGCGTACGTCCCCGGTGCGGTGACCGTGAAGACCCGGGTCTGCCGGTCCCAGCCGAAGGACTCACCCGTCCGCCGGTCCAGGTCCTTCCAGACCGTGCCGTCCGCCGAGCCCTGGAGGACCCAGCCGCCCGGCGCCTTGTCCCGCGCCGACGAGGTCAGTGTGTACTGGACCGCGCGGACCGGCTTCGCCACCGGAAGGTCGAGCGAGGTCACCGCGCCCGACGTCGCCGAGGTGTCGTCGAAGAGCGCCCCCGTCCCGCTGATCAGGTCGGCCCGCGGCGACGGCACCTTGTCGTCCCGGGTGATCGAGACCGGCCCGGCCGACGCGCCCGTCCCCCAGGCCGAGGGCCGCGGACCCATCTCGAACTTCAGCGTGCCGCCGTCGGCCAGAAGCCGGTGCGGGAGCGCGGTGGAGTTCCAGTGGACGCCGTCGACCTTCACGCCCTGGACGTAGAGGTTCCTCGCGCTGTTCCGGGGCGCCTCGACGACCAGTGTGCGGCCGTTGTCCATGCGGACGGTCGCCTTGGTGAAGAGCGGCGAGCCGATCGCGTACTCCCCGCTGCCCATCACCAGCGGATAGAAGCCCAGCGCGGAGAAGAGGTACCAGGCCGACTGCTCGCCGTTGTCCTCGTCGCCGTGGTAGCCCTGCCCGATCTCGCTGCCGGTGTAGAGCCGGGAGAGCACCTCGCGGACCTTCTCCTGCGTCTTCCACGGCTGCCCGGCCGCGTTGTACATGTACGGGACGTGGTGGGCGACCTGGTTGGAGTGCCCGTACATGCCCATCCGGACGTCCCGCGCCTCGGTCATCTCGTGGATGACGCTGCCGTAGGAGCCGACGAACTCCGGGCTCGCGGTCTCCGGCGTGGAGAAGTACGTGTCCAGCTTCTCGCCCAGGGCCGGGCGTCCGCCGTAGAGGTTGGCGAGGCCGCGCGAGTCCTGCGGGGCGGTGAAGGCGTAGCCCCAGCCGTTGGTCTCGGTGTAGTCGTGACCCCAGATCCGCGGGTCGTACCGCTCCGAGGGCACCCGCCAGTCGCCCGCGAGGTTCCGGCCCTGGAAGAAGCCGGCCTTCGCGTCGAAGAGCGAGACGTACTTCTGCGCGCGGGAGAGGAAGTACGCCGCCTCCTCCTGGTACCGCTTCTCGCCGGTCTTCTTGTGCAGCGCCTCGGCCATCTTCGCGATGCCGTAGTCGTTGAGATACCCCTCCAGGGACCAGGAGAGGCCCTCGTGGGTCTCCGTCGAGGCGTAGCCGAGGAACGGCGAGGTCTCCATGCCCTTGCGGCCCACGCCCCGGCTCGGCGGCACGACCGTCGCGTTCTTCAGCGCCGCCTCGTACGCCGCCTCGGCGTCGAAGTCCACGCCCTTGACGTACGCGTCGGCGAAGGCGACGTCCGAGGAGGTTCCGGTCATCAGGTCGGCGTAGCCGGGGGAGGACCAGCGGGAGATCCAGCCGCCGTCCTTGTACTGCTGCACGAAGCCGTCGACCAGTTCACCGGCCTTCTTCGGGGTGAGGAAGGAGTAGGCGGGCCAGGTGGTGCGGTAGGTGTCCCAGAAGCCGTTGTTGACGTACACCTTCCCGTCGACGATCTTCGCGCCCGTACGGGTCGGGGTGTCCGGGCCCGTCATGGGCGAGAACGGGCTGGCGTACCGCTCCTTCGCCCCGACCTTCTCGAAACCGGAGTTGGGGTAGAGGTAGAGCCGGTAGAGGCTGGAGTAGAGAGTGACCAGCTGGTCGTGGCTCGCGCCCTCGACCTCGACCCGGCCCAGAACCTCGTCCCAGGCGTCCTGCGCCCGCTCCCGCACCTGCTCGAAGCCGGTGCCCTCCGGGATCTCGTCGGCGAGGTTCGCCTTCGCCTGGTCGACGGAGATCAGCGACGTGGCCAGACGCAGCGTCACCGTACGGTCGGCGCCGGCGTCGAATCGGAGGTGGCCCTTCACGCCCTGCGCGGCGGAGCCGGTGACCGGAGCGTCGAAGACGCCGTAGACGAACATCCGGGTGGCGCCGGTCGACAGACCGCTCTTGACGTCGGAGAAGCCGGTGAAGGAGCGCGTCGCCGGATCGAGGGTCAGTCCGCCCTCCTCGGTGACGTTGTCGAAGATCACGCTCGCGTCCTCACCCGGATAGGTGAAGCGCATCATCGCCGCGTGGTCCGTCGGCGTGACCTCGGCCTTCAGGCCGTTCTCGAAGGTGACGCCGTACAGGTGCGGCCTCGCCGTCTCCTTCTCGTGGCGGAAGGCGAGGGCCCGCTTGACCCGGTCGGTCTCGGGCGGGCCGGCGGCCGCCGAGGGCATCACCTGGAAGGTCTGCCGGTCACCCATCCAGGGACTCGGCTCGTGGCTCGCGGCGAAGGCCTGCACGGTGGGCAGGTTGTCCGCGTTGTTGCCGCGCGCGTACTCGTACAGCCAGCTCTTGGAGGCCGCGTTGGTGACCGGCGTCCAGAAGTTGAAGCCATGCGGGACGGCGGTCGCGGGGAAGGTGTTGCCGCGCGAGAACGAACCGCTGGAGTTCGTGCCGCGGGTCGTGGAGGCGTAGTCGGAGAGCCGGTCGAGACGCTTCTCCGGGGCCTTGGACCGCAGGACGAGGTCGTCGATCCAGCCCTGGAACGTCGCCGGGCCCTGGGGGGAGTCGTACGCGACCAGGATCCGGTCCACGGTCCTGCCGGCCGCGACCGCGCCGATCCGGGAACTCACCTGGTTCCACTGGTTGACGTAGAGCCGCTTGGCCGCGCCCTGCCCCCGCGGGCTCAGCAGCCCACCGTGGGAGTCGGTGGCCCGCAGGTCGCTCAGATAGGTGCCGTCCGTGAAGGCCAGGTCCACCGACGCGTGCGTCGCCGGGTACGAGAGGTCCGTCTCGGGCAGGGAGGGGAAGATCCGGTACGACAGCTCGGTGTCCCGGGCGACCCGCAGATCCACGTCGAAGATCTTGTTGTACGAGTACGCCCGGCCGTCGGCCTTGTGCGTACCGGCGTAGCGCAGCGCCCGCTTGCCGGTGAACCCGGCGTTGGCCTTGGCGGTGGGGGAGCCGCCGGGGCCGCGGTCGACATGGCTGCGCATCTCCTCGGGGACGGGGGCCGAGGTGTCCCCGTTCGAGAACTGAACGTCCGCCAGCTGAGTGAGCCCGGCACCGCCGTTCTTCGTGATCTCCAGGCGGTAGTGGGCGTACGCCGTGTCGTTCGTGACGTCGTACGTCCTCGTCTCGAAGCGCTTGGCGAAGGTCCGGCCCTCGCGCGTGTCGAGGACCTTCCACTCCTTGCCGTCGGCCGAGCCCTTCAGGGTCCAGTCGCGGGGGTCGCGCTCGGCGGCGTCGTTCGCCGAAGTCAGCGCGTAGGTCACCACCTTGACCGGCTCGTCGAGGTCGAACTCGATCCAGGCGGTCGGCTCGAAGACGAGCCACTTCGTGCCGGGCTGGAGGTCGACCAGGTTCTCCTTGGTCTCTCCCGCGCTCGCGTGCTCGCCGCTGGCGCGCAGCTCCACCACCTTGTCGGTGACGTTGCCCGGTATTCCGCTGGAGAAGCCGCCGTCGACGCCTGATGTCCGCTTGGTTCCGTCCGCGCCGACCTCCACCGTGTTGCGCCAGGTGGGTGGGTTTTCGTCACTTTCGAAGGAGGTGGTGAACTCCTGGGAGGGGTTGTCCGTTTGGTCGGGAAGTGCCTGTGCCACCGAGGGCACCGAGCCCAGTACCAAGGCCGTCGAAGCCACCAGAGCGGCGGCTGTGAGGCGGGAATTCCGGGGCCGTGATCGGGTGCGCATTCTGGGCTTCATGCCGTGTCGCCGCTCCTGCCACTGGGTTAGACAACGTTGTCAACTGAGGGACGCAGACCCAGTAGGGGCTAAGTGGCGGGTGGTGTCAAGGGTGTTGACGGCAAGTCGGGGGATGAAACGGTACAGATACAGCAGGGATATCCCCGAGGTCTCAACTCGGGAAAGACTGCCGCTCAAACCTGCTTTCGATCTTGCTCAGTTGAAGGGAAGTGGACTATACCTGTCGGCGTCCGGCCCGTCGTACCACTCAGGCGACGGCACGACCCCTGTACGACCCAAGCTGCATTCGAATGCGGTGGCGGGGCCCTTCGCCTGTGGCGAGCAGATAACGGGCGACCGGTACACCGCCTGAGTCCTGAATGAAGGCGAGGACTTGAGCATGGGATCCACCTCCGCGCACAACCACCCCGAAGGCGTCGGCCGCCGCGATCTGATCAAGCGCTCCGCCGCTCTCGGTCTGATCACGGTGCCGACGATGAGCTTCCTGTCCGCCTGTGCCACCGGTGGCGGTGGCGGCAGCGACAAGGAGACCAAGGCCGCGGGCGCCGAGAAGACCGAGAAGAACCCGCTGGGCGTGAAGCAGGGCGCCCCCCTCGAAGCGTTCATCTTCAAGGGCGGCCTGGGCGACCAGTACGCCAAGGACGCGGAGGCCGACTTCAAGGCCACGTACGGCGCCGAGGTCAAGCACACCGGCACCCAGCAGGTCGGCCCGAAGCTGACCCCGCGCTTCGCGGGCGGCAACCCGCCGGACGTCATCGACAACTCCGGCGCCGACCACCTGGACATGAACAAGCTCTCCACCCAGGGCCAGCTGCAGGACCTGGGCCAGCTGCTCGACGCGCCCTCCCTGGACGACCCGGCCAAGAAGGTCCGGGACACGATCCACCCGAGCACGATCGAGAAGGGCAAGCACGGCGACACCTTCGACGTGCTGTACTACGCCTTCACGATCTACGGCACCTGGTACTCGCAGAAGCTGCTCGAGTCCAAGGGCTGGGCGTACCCGAAGACCCTCGACGAGATGGTCACGCTCTGCGGCGAGATCAAGAAGGCCGGCATCGCGCCCTGGACGTACGCGGGCAAGTTCCCGTACTACGTGCACTTCAACCTCTTCGCGCAGATCGCCAAGATCGGCGGCATGGAGGGGTGGATCGCGATCGACAACCTCGAGCCCAACGCCTGGACCAAGAACGACGGGGTCAAGCAGGTCGTCGAGCACTACGAGGAGCTCGCCGCCAAGAAGTACTTTCTCGAAGGCAGCCAGGGCCTGACCCACATCCAGTCGCAGACAGCCTGGAACAAGGGCAAGGCCGTGTTCATCCCGAACGGCTCCTGGGTCGAGAACGAGGCCGCCCCGACCACCCCGGCCGACTTCGGCATGGCGGTCGGTCCCCTCTTCGACGGCAGCGGCGACAAGATGCCGCACGGCACCCTGCGCGCCGAGCCGAGCGAGCCGTACCTGGTCTCGGCCAAGGGCAAGAACCCGGCCGGCGGTATGGAGCTGCTGCGCATCATGCTCTCCAAGAAGCACGCGCAGAACTTCGCGACGAAGGTGAAGTCCCTCACCTGCGTCATGGACGCGACCGCGGGCATGACGCTGTCGCCCGGTCTCGCCTCCGCCAGCAAGGTCTTCAAGGACGCCGGCACCAACCTGATCAGCCTTCAGCTGCAGGAGTGGTACCCGGCGCTCACCGACGAGAAGATCGGTGGCCTGACGGGTCAGCTGCTCGCCGGGGAGCTGAAGGCCGCCGAGTGGATCAAGAAGACCCAGGAGGAATGCGACAAGGTGGCCAAGGACAGCTCCGTGGCCAAGTTCAAGCGCACCGCCTGACCTGCTGGTCCCGCACGACGTAAACGAGGGGAAGGGCCGGGGAGCACCATGCAACACGGCAAATACCGATTCATCGTGGGCTTCCTGGCCCTGCCTCTGATCATCTACGCGCTCTTCGTGATCTCGCCGTTCGTCCAGGCGTTCCAGATCTCGATGACCGACTGGTCCGGGCTCGTGGGAACGGCGGAGTTCGTCGGCCTGGACAACTTCCAGAAGCTTTTGGACAGCGACGACTTCTGGAACGCCCTGCGCCACAACATCTACATGCTGGCGTTGGTCCCGGTCGTCACGCTCGGCCTCGGCCTCTTCTTCGCCTTCATGCTGAATGTCGGCGGCCGGCGCAGGAAGAACGAGGTCGTCACCGGTGTGGCCGGTTCCAAGCTGTACAAATTCGTCTTCTTCTTCCCGCAGGTCATCTCGATCACGATCGTCGCCGTCATCTGGTTCAACATCTACAACCCGGACCCGCAGGACGGCATGCTCAACTCGCTGCTCGGCGCGGTGGGTCTGGACAGCCTGCAGAACTCCTGGCTGGGCGAGAAGAGCCTCGCGCTGTGGTGCATCAGCGCGGTCATGGTCTGGGGCCACGTCGGCTTCTACGTGGTGCTCTTCTCCGCGGCGATGGCCTCCATCCCGCGGGACATCTACGAGGCGGCCCTGCTCGACGGCGCCAGCCGCTTCCACACCTTCTTCAAGATCACCCTGCCGCTGCTGTGGGACACGGTCCAGACCGGCTGGGTGTACATGGGCATCATCGCGCTCGACGCCTTCGCCCTGGTCCAGATCATGTCGGTGAACATGGGAGGCCCGGACGGCGCCACGGACGTCATGCCACTGAGGCTCTATCTGACGGCCTTCCGTGACAGCCAGTTCGGCTACGCCTCCGCCATGGGCATCGCGATGCTCATTGTCACGATGACCTTCGCAGTGCTCACGATGCGCTTCGGGCGCCGTGAGCGGATCGAGTACTAGGGGTACGGCGGATGACGACCGAAGAGATCGTGAAGGTGGCGCCGGACGAGACGCCCGGCACCGTCACCAAGAAGCTCGGGCCGACGACCGGCCGCACGTCCGAGGGCGGTGTCCTCAACGTCTTCTCGCACGGCATCCTGATCGTCTGGGCGCTCATGGTGGGCGTCCCGCTGCTCTGGGTGCTGTGGAGCGCCTTCAAGGACAGCAACGGCATCCTGACCGACCCCTGGGGCCTGCCGACCGTCCTGCACTGGGAGAACTGGTCCAACGCGTGGAACGACGCGAACATGGGCCAGTACTTCGTGAACACCGTGATCGTGGTGGGCGGATCCGTCGTCGGCACGATGGTGCTCGGCTCGATGGCCGCGTACGTCCTGGCCCGCTTCACCTTCCCCGGCAACAGGTTCATCTACTACCTGTTCGTGGCGGGCATGTCGTTCCCGGTCTTCATGCTGGTCATCCCGCTCTTCTTCGTCCTGCGGGACTTCCCGGGCAGCTCGCTCCTCGCGACGTACCACGGCCTGATCCTGGTCTACATCGCGTACTCGCTGCCCTTCACCGTCTTCTTCATGACGGCGTTCTTCCGCACGCTGCCGACCTCGGTCGCGGAGGCGGCGATGATCGACGGTGCCTCGCACACCCGGACGTTCTTCCAGGTGATGGTGCCGATGGCCAAGCCCGGCCTGATCAGCATCGGCATCTTCAACTTCCTGGGGCAGTGGAACCAGTACCTGCTGCCGATGGTGCTCAACCAGCAGGAGGAGAAGTACGTCCTCACGCAGGGGCTGGCGATGATCGCGCTGCAGCAGGGGTACGAGAACGACTGGGGCGCGCTCATGGCGGGCATGATGATCGCCATGCTGCCCGTACTCGTCGTGTACACGATCTTCCAGCGGCAGGTCCAGTCCGGCCTCACCGCGGGAGCGCTCAAGTAGCGCGACCCCCGACCCCACACGCACCGAGGCCCCGGCGGGACATCCCGCCGGGGCCTCGGCGCGCGCGGGGTCGGGGGTCGGCTCATCCGAGCCTCTCACCGCTCAGGTCTTGACGGGGGACAGCCCCAAAGGCTCATCTTAGAGTTCACAAGTTGGAGAAGAGGCTGGGGTCTCAGTGGCGCGGCCCCCGCAGGCGGGAGTGGATGAGTCGATGGAGACTCCGGGGTCGCAGACATCTCTGCACAGGGCCAATCTCGAACGGGTCGTCCGTGCGGTACGCATGGCCGGCTCGCTCACCCAGGCGGAGATCGCCCGAGCGACCGGGCTGTCCGCCGCCACGGTCTCCAACATCGTGCGGGAGTTGAAGGACGGCGGGACCGTCGAGGTCACCCCCACCTCCGCCGGTGGGCGCCGGGCCCGCAGCGTCTCGCTCTCCGGTGACGCCGGCATCGTCATCGGCGTCGACTTCGGCCATACGCACCTGCGGGTCGCCGTCGGCAACCTCGCCCACCAGGTCCTCGCCGAGGAGTCCGAGCCGCTCGACGTCGACGCGTCCTCCGCCGAGGGCTTCGACCGGGCGGAACGCCTGGTCACACGGTTGATCGAGGCCACCGGCATCGGCCGGGACAAGGTCGTCGGCGTCGGCCTGGGCGTGCCCGGGCCGATCGACGTCTCCTCCGGCACGCTCGGCTCCACCTCGATCCTGCCGGGCTGGAGCGGAATCAACCCGGCCGACGAGCTCTCCGGCCGGCTCGGCGTGCCCGTGTACGTCGACAACGACGCCAATCTCGGCGCGCTGGGCGAACTCGTCTGGGGCAGTGGCCGGGGGGTCAAGGACCTTGCCTACATCAAGGTCGCCAGCGGTGTGGGCGCCGGCCTCGTCATCGACGGGCGGGTCTACCGCGGCCCCGGAGGCACCGCCGGGGAGATCGGGCACATCACGATCGACGAGTCGGGCCCTGTCTGCCGCTGCGGCAACCGCGGCTGCCTGGAGACCTTCACCGCCGCCCGCTACGTCCTGCCCCTGCTCCAGCCCGGCCACGGACCCGATCTGACCATGGAGAGGGTCGTCCAGCTGGCCCGGGACGGCGACCCGGGCTGCCGGCGCGTGATCGCCGACGTCGGGCGCCACATCGGCAGCGGCGTCGCCAACCTCTGCAACCTGCTGAACCCCAGCAGGGTGGTCCTCGGGGGCGACCTCGCGGAGGCCGGGGAGCTGGTGCTCGCGCCGATCCGCGACTCCGTCTCGCGCTACGCCATCCCCAGCGCCGCCCGCCAGCTGTCGCTGGCCCCCGGGGCGCTGGGCGGCCGGGCCGAAGTGCTCGGCGCGCTGGCGCTCGCCCTGAGTGAAATGGGCGATTCGACCCTCTTGGAGAGCGCCCTGCCCGGGGCGGCGCCGACGGCCCGGCGGACCGCCACGCCTGCCTTCACTTAGATAACGGATGGCACCGTTGTCATCTCGTTAAGGATTTACTCCTTGACGTCGGGGTTGCGGCCGAGTTGACTTCCAGCCACCTCGGCCGCAATGTCGCGGCCTCGTCAGGGAGGCACCCCACATGAACGCATTGACGCGTCGCGTCGTCATAGGCACGGCCGCCGTTTCGATGGCCCTCTCCGTCGCCGCCTGTGGCAAGGCGGGCGACAGCGACTCGGGTAGCGGGAACGGCGGAGACGGCAAGACCATCGGTCTGCTGCTTCCGGAGAACAAGACCACGCGTTACGAGACCTTCGACCGCCCGATCATCGAGGCGAAGATCAAGGCCCTCTGCTCGGACTGCGAGGTCAAGTACAACAACGCCGCGCAGGACACCGAGACGCAGAAGAAGCAGTTCGACGCGCTCGTCACGCAGGGCGTGAAGGTCATCATCCTGGACTCGGTCGACTACAAGGCCACCAAGTCCTGGGTCCAGCAGGCCGAGAAGAAGGGCGTCAAGGTCGTCGCGTACGACCGCCTGGCCGAGGGCCCGATCTCCGCCTACGTGAGCTACGACAACGAGAAGATCGGCCGTCTGCAGGGCGAGGGCCTCGTGAAGGCGCTCGGCGACAAGGCCAAGGACGCCAACGTTGTCATGATCAACGGCTCGCCGACCGACCCGAACGCCCCGCTGTTCAAGAAGGGCGCCCACAGCGTCCTCGACACGCAGGTCAAGAAGGTCGTCTACGAGCAGGACATCCCGGACTGGTCCCCGGACGAGGCCAACAAGAAGATGGGTGCCGCCATCGACTCGCTGGGCAAGAACGGCTTCCAGGGCGTCTACTCGGCCAACGACGGCATGGCCGGCGGCATCATCACCGCCCTCGCCAAGCAGGGCATCAAGGTCCCGGTCGGCGGCCAGGACGCCGAGCTCGCCGGTCTGCAGCGCATCCTGAAGGGCGACCAGTCCTTCACGATCTACAAGCAGATCAAGCCGGAGGCCGAGACCACCGCCGAGATCGCGGTCCGCCTGCTCAAGGGCGAGAAGATCGACGACCTGGTCCCCACCAAGGTCACCAGCCTGACCGGTGAGTTCAAGGACATCCCGGCGAAGCTGTACGACGCGCAGGTCGTCACCAAGGACGACATCGCCGGCACGATCATCAAGGACGGCGTCTACAAGGCCGCCGACATCTGCACCGCCGAGTACAAGGCGGCCTGCGAGGCGGCGGGCATCAAGTAACCCCCGCTGCCGGTACGGCCCTTCGGACCGCACACCTCCTCCGAAGCCGCCCCCGGTCCGGTCCGGCGCACCCCGCCCCGTTCAACGCCCCGCAAGCGGGGGCGGGGCGCCGGACTCCTCTCACAGCCCCCTCTGTGCTCTTCGCACCACCATCCCCGCCGGTCAGGCGGCGAAGGAGATGATTCACGTGTCCGCTACGCCCGTGCTGGCGTTGCGCGGAGTCTCCAAGCGGTTCGGCGCCGTCCAGGTGCTCACCGACGTTGAACTGGAGATCCACGCCGGTGAGGTCGTCGCCCTGGTCGGCGACAACGGCGCCGGCAAGTCGACCCTCGTCAAGACGATCTCGGGTGTCCACCCGATCGACGAGGGCGCCATCGAGTGGGACGGCCGCCCCGTCCAGATCACCAAGCCGCACGACGCCCAGAACCTCGGAGTCGCCACCGTCTACCAGGACCTGGCGCTCTGCGACAACCTCGACGTCGTCGCCAACCTCTTCCTCGGCAGCGAGCTGCGCTCCGCGTCCGTCCTCGACGAGATCGCGATGGAGAAGCGCGCCAAGGAACTCCTGGACACGCTGTCCATCCGTATCCCGTCGGTCCGTATCCCGGTCGCGGCGCTCTCCGGCGGTCAGCGTCAGGTCGTGGCCATCGCCCGCGCCCTGATCGGCGACCCCAAGATCGTCATCCTGGACGAGCCGACCGCCGCCCTCGGCGTCGAGCAGACCGCACAGGTTCTCGACCTGGTGGAGCGGCTGCGCGAGCGCGGCCACGGAGTCATCCTCATCAGCCACAACATGGCCGACGTCCGCGCCGTCGCGGACAAGGTCGCGGTCCTCCGCCTGGGCCGCAACAACGGTGTCTTCGACGTCAAGGACACCACCCACGAGACGATCATCGCCGCCATCACCGGTGCCACGGACAACGCCGTGACCCGTCGGCAGGCCCGTACGGCCTCGGCCACGGCCACGAAGGAGGACGCGAAGTGAGCGACCTCGCCAAGACCCCCGAGCCCGGCACCGAGCCCGGCACCGAGTCCGGCACCGCGCCCGAGGCCACCGGCGCCCCGGCCCCCGAGGCCACGCCGGCCCCGGCCGCCTCCGCCGCGCCCATCCCCGCCGTCGACCCGCGCCTGCTGGTCCGCGAGGAGGGCCTCAAGGGCTACTGGACCGAGTTCAACCGCAAGATCCGCGGCGGCGAGCTCGGCTCCCTGCCCGTCGTCCTGGGCCTGATCGTCATCGCGATCGTCTTCCAGGTCCAGAACAGCAACTTCCTCTCCGCGAGCTCCGTCGCCAACATCGCGGTCTACTCCTCCGGCCTCGGCATCATGGCCGTCGGCATCGTCTTCGTCCTCATCCTGGGCGAGATCGATCTGTCGATGGGCTCGGTCGCCGGCGTCGGCGCCGCCGTCTGGGCCGTGCTCAACGTCACCAACGGCGTGAACGACCTGCTGTCGGTCGTCCTCGCCGTCGCGTCCGGCCTCCTCATCGGCCTGCTGCACGGCTTCTTCTTCGCCAAGATCGGCGTCCCGGCCTTCGTGGTCACCCTCGCCGGCTTCCTCGGCTGGAGCGGCCTGCAGATCTGGCTGATGGGCAAGGAGGGCTCGATCAACGCGCCCACCGGCTCGATCGTGGAGAGCCTCACCGCGTACTACTTCGAGGACAAGGCCGCCGCGTACGGCCTCGCCCTCGTGGCGGTCCTCGCCTACGCGGGCTCCCTGTTCCTGGACGCCAAGCGCCGCAAGGCCGCGGCGCTGCCGGCCCGCCCGGTCAGCGAGATCGCGCTGCGCACCACCGTCGTCGCGATCCTCTGCTTCGTCGTCGCCTACGTCCTGAACGAGCCCGAGGGCGCCCGCGGCCTGCCGCTCGCCCTGGTCCTCTTCCTCGCCGTCCTGGTGATCGCCGACTTCGTCGCCCGCCGCACCCTCTTCGGCCGCAAGGTCTTCGCGGTCGGCGGCAACGCCGAGGCCGCCCGCCGCGCGGGCATCAACGTCGACCGCATCCGGATCCTGGTCTTCGGCCTCTCCGGCATGCTCGCCGCCTTCGGCGGCCTCTTCGTGGCCAGCCTCTCCGGCGGCGCCACCAAGAGCCTCGGCAGCGGCAACACGCTGATGCTGGTCATCGCGGCGGCCGTCATCGGCGGCACCAGCCTCTTCGGCGGCCGCGGCAAGGTCTGGTCGGCGCTCCTCGGCATGATCGTCATCCAGTCGATCCAGCAGGGCCTGAACATGATCGGCATGGCCAACGAGATCCAGTACATGATCACCGGCGCGGTGCTGCTCGCCGCCGTCGTGATCGACTCGATCTCGCGGCGCACCCAGAAGACAGCGGGTCGCGCGTAACGAACCCCACAGTGCCCGGCGCCGGAGAACCGGCGCCGGGCACTGCTGCGTCTGGCCCTGTGTACCCCACACGAGTGACGCGGAACCCGCCGCCCGATGACGACGGCCGGCGGCGGAACATTAGACTCGACAAATCGGCAAGCTCGACCAGCTCAATGGCAAGGAGGCACGGGTGGCATTGCTGACCCGTATCAGGGGACCGCGCGATCTGGACCGGCTCTCCCCGGAACAGCTGGAACAGCTGGCCGAGGAGATCCGGACGTTTCTCGTGGACGCCGTCTCCAAGACCGGTGGCCACCTCGGGCCGAACCTCGGCGTGGTCGAACTGACCATCGCCCTGCACCGCGTCTTCGACTCCCCCAAGGACAAGGTCCTCTTCGACACCGGCCACCAGAGCTACGTCCACAAGCTGCTCACCGGCCGCCAGGACTTCTCGAAGCTCAAGATGAAGGGCGGCCTGTCCGGCTACCCCTCGCAGGCCGAGTCCGAGCACGACATCATCGAGAACTCGCACGCCTCGACCGTCCTCGGCTGGGCCGACGGACTGGCCAAGGCCAACGAGGTCCTGAAGAAGGACGACCACGTCGTCGCCGTCATCGGCGACGGAGCCCTCACGGGCGGCATGGCCTGGGAGGCGCTGAACAACATCGCCGCCGCCAAGGACCGCCCGCTGGTCATCGTCGTCAACGACAACGAGCGCTCCTACGCCCCCACGATCGGCGGCCTCGCGAACCACCTGGCCACGCTCCGTACCACGGACGGCTACGAGCGCTTCCTGGCCCGCGGCAAGGACATCCTGGAGCGCACCCCCGTCGTCGGGAAGCCGCTCTACGAGACCCTGCACGGCGCCAAGAAGGGCCTGAAGGACTTCATCGCCCCGCAGGGCATGTTCGAGGACCTCGGCCTGAAGTACGTCGGCCCGATCGACGGCCACGACATCGAGGCCCTGGAGTCCGCCCTGACGCGCGCCAAGCGCTTCGGCGGCCCGGTGATCGTCCACTGCCTCACCGAGAAGGGCCGCGGCTACCGCCCGGCGCTGGAGGACGAGGCCGACCGCTTCCACGCCGTCGGCAAGATCCACCCCGACACCGGCCTGCCCATCTCCTCCTCCGGCGCCGACTGGACCGGCGTCTTCGCGCAGGAGATGGTCGAGCTCGGCAAGGAGCGCGAGGACATCGTCGCGATCACCGCGGCCATGCTCCAGCCCGTCGGCCTCGACAGGTTCGCCAAGGCCTTCCCCGAGCGGGTGTACGACGTCGGCATCGCCGAGCAGCACGCCGCGGTCTCCGCCGCCGGCCTCGCCACCGGCGGACTCCACCCCGTCTTCGCCGTCTACGCGACCTTCCTCAACCGCGCCTTCGACCAGGTCCTCATGGACGTTGCCCTGCACAAGTGCGGCGTCACCTTCGTCCTGGACCGCGCGGGCGTCACCGGCACCGACGGCGCCTCCCACAACGGCATGTGGGACATGTCCATCCTTCAGGTCGTCCCCGGCCTGCGGCTCGCCGCCCCGCGCGACGCCGAGCAGGTGCGCGCGCAGCTGCGCGAGGCCGTCGAGGTCACCGACGCCCCGACCGTCGTCCGCTTCTCCAAGGGCGCCGTGGGCCCCGCGGTACCGGCCCTGCGCCGCGTCGGCGGCATGGACGTGCTGCGCGAGCCCGGCTCCGACAGGCCGGACGTGCTCCTCGTCTCGGTCGGCGCGCTGGCGCCGATGTGCCTGGAGATCGCCGACCTCCTCGACAAGCAGGGCATCACCACCACCGTTGTCGACCCCCGCTGGGTCAAGCCGGTCGACGAGGCCATGGCACCCCTCGCCGAGCAGCACCGGGTCGTCGTCACCGTCGAGGACAACAGCCGCGTCGGCGGTGTCGGCTCGGCCGTCTCGCAGGCCCTGCGCGACGCCGGTGTGGACGTACCGCTGCGCGACTTCGGTATCCCGCCGCGCTTCCTCGACCACGCCTCCCGCGCCGAGGTCATGGCCGAGATCGGCCTGACCGCGCCGGACATCGCCCGGCAGGTCACCGGCCTGGTCTCGCGCCTCGACGGCCGGTACGAGGACAGCAGCCGGGCCGTGGAGCCCGCGCGCGACTGACCGCCGCCGGGCAGTGTGACCATTGGGCCGGTCGGACCACCTCAAGGGGTGGCCGACCGGTCCTTTCGTGTGAAACCCCGTTTCCCGGGCAGGCGGGAACCCCGAACCCTCTCGATCATGGGTCCTGTGACCGACGGCACGGAGGTACGACGGTGAGCACGGACCAGCACCCACGAGCGAGCTCCGGGATGTTCCGAACAAAGACGGTCGAGCAGTCGATCCGTGACACGGAAGAACCGGAGCACGCACTCAAGAAGTCCCTCTCGGCATGGGACCTGACCGTCTTCGGCGTCGGCGTCATCATCGGCACGGGCATCTTCGTGCTCACCGGCAAGGTGGCCAAGGAGAACGCGGGTCCCGCCACCGCGCTGGCCTTCGTCGCCGCAGGCATCGTCTGCGCGCTCGCGGCGCTCTGCTACGCCGAGTTCGCCTCGACGGTCCCGGTCGCCGGGTCGGCGTACACCTTCGCGTACGCCTCCATCGGCGAACTGCCCGCCTGGATCATCGGCTGGGACCTCGTCCTGGAGTTCGCGCTGGGCACGGCCGTCGTCGCGGTCGGCTGGTCCGGCTACGTCCGGTCCCTGATGGACAACGTCGGCTGGCATCTACCAGCGGCACTCGAAGGGCCCGACGCGCCCGACGGCACCTTCGACATCCTGGCCTTCCTGCTGGTCCTGGTGCTGACGGTGATCCTCGTCCTCGGCATGAAGCTCTCCGCCCGGATCACCGCCCTCGTCGTCGCCATCAAGGTGACCGTGGTCATGATCGTGATCGTCGCCGGGCTGTTCTTCATCGTCGGCGACAACTACTCGCCGTTCATCCCGCCCTCGGTGACCCCGCCCGCCGGCTCGGGCTGGGACGCCCCGCTGGTGCAGACGATCTTCGGCTACGAGCCCACCAACTTCGGCGTCATGGGCATCTTCACCGCCGCGTCCGTCGTCTTCTTCGCCTTCATCGGCTTCGACGTGGTGGCCACCGCCGCCGAGGAGACCAAGCTCCCGCAGCGCGACATGCCCCGCGGCATCCTGGGCTCGCTGTTCATCTGCACGGTGCTCTACGTCGCCGTCGCGCTGGTCGTGACGGGCATGCAGCACTACAGCGAGCTGTCGGTGAGCGCCCCGCTGGCCGACGCCTTCAAGGCGACCGGGCACCCCTTCTACGCCGGCGTGATCAGCTTCGGCGCCGCCGTCGGCCTCACCACCGTCTGCCTCATCCTGCTGCTCGGCCAGACGCGGGTGTTCTTCGCGATGAGCCGGGACGGGCTGCTGCCGCGGTTCTTCTCCGTGACGCACCCGCGCTTCAGGACGCCTTACCGGCCGACCGTCCTGCTCGGCGTGCTCATCGCGATCGTGGCCGGCTTCACCAGCATCAACGAGCTCGCGACCCTGGTGAACATCGGCACGCTCTTCGCGTTCGTGATGGTGGCCGTCGGCGTGATGGTGCTGCGCCGCTCCCGCCCGGACCTGCACCGCGCGTTCCGCACGCCGTGGGTGCCGGTGCTCCCGATCGCATCCATCGCCGCGTCGTTCTGGCTGATGCTCAACCTGCCGGGTGAGACCTGGTTCCGCTTCGCGGTCTGGATGGCCCTCGGCATCGTCGTGTACTTCCTGTACGGCCGCCGCAACAGCCGCCTCGGCAAGGCCGGACCGGACGCGGTGTACTAGACCGGCAGGGCGCGCGGGCCCACGCACCGGGCCCCGTGCTCCTCCGCCCGCCGCCGCAGTTCCCGGTCGGCCGTGACCACCAGGCACGGCCGACCGGCCGCGTTCCGGGCCAGGTCCACAATGAGGTCGTCGCCGCTGCCCGGCGCCTCCTCGACCCGTACCCCCGGCAGGGACTCCACGCCGCGGGCCCGGCCCTCGACGACCAGCACGATCTCGAAGGGGCCGCCCTCCGGCCCGCCCCCGGCAGCGAGCCGGTCGCGCAGCCGCTCAGCGGCCGCCCGCCGGTCCCGCCACCACCCGTCGGGTACGGAGCCCACGACATTGGCGCCGTCGACGATCAGCAGGGGCAGCTCAGGCTCCGGGTCCATACGGACAGGATGTCAGCCGCCGGTCGCGGGGGACTTCTTCGCGGACTCCGGGATCCGGGTGTCCTCCCGGATCGCCTTCCAGAGCTGCGAGGCGTTCGGCTCCGCCGCGACCACGCGGTTCGGGTCCTTCTTGTCGTACGCCACCGGCAGCATGATCGTCTCCATGCTGTTCGGGTCGACGCCGTTCATCGACTGCGCGAACTCGCTCAGCTTGGTCAGCGAGTCCAGCTCGGAGTCGGTGGTGAGTGCCTTCGTGGCGGAGTCGGCCACCGTGTAGGCCTTGGTCGGGCTGCCGAGCAGGTCCTGTCGCTTGATCTCGCCGAGCAGGGCCATCAGGAACTTCTGCTGGTTGCCGATGCGGCCGAGGTCGCTGCCGTCCCCGACGCCGTACCGGGTCCGTACGAACGCGAGGGACTCGGTGCCGTCGAGCTTCTGCGGACCGGCGGCGAGGTCGAGCCCGGCCGCACCGTCCTTGATGGGCTCCTCGATGTCGACGGTGACGCCGCCGATCGCGTCGACCAGGTCCTTGAAGCCGGAGAAGTCGATCTCCAGGTAGTGGTCGAGCCGCACCCCGGACATCTTCTCGACGGTCTTCACCACACAGGCCGGACCGAACTGGGAGTACACGGAGTTGAACATGACCCGCTGCTTGGACGGAGCCGTGCCACCGCCGGACTTCTCGCACTCGGGCCGGGTGACCAGCGTGTCGCGGGGGATGCTGATCGCGGTGGCCCGGGTCCGGCCCTCCGGGATGTGCACCACGAGCGCGGTGTCCGAGCGGGCGCCGGACACCTTGCCGCCGTCCAGCGAGGCGTTGGCGCCCGCCCGCGAGTCGGAACCGAGCACGAGCAGGTTCTGACCCGTGGTCGGGAGCCGCTGCGGGCGGTCGTCACCGAGCGCCTTGTTGAGGTCGACGCCCTTGATGTTGCCGTCGATGCTGGAGTACATCCAGTACGTCGTGCCGCCGGCGGCGAGGACGAGAACGAGCAGCGTCAGCAGGATGATCCGCCCGGTCCGGCGCTTCCGCTTGCGCTGGGAGGACTTTCCCCGCCGTGCGGCGCGCGGCCCCTGAGGCATGACGTCGTGGCTCAACTGCTCGAGTCCCTTGATCTCGTGGCCCGGAAAGGGCGGGGTGGAGTTGGGGACTCGGGTGGGGCCGGTCCACGTCGTGGGGGGCAGGCCATGCACTATAGACGTATTTTCGAATCGCGTATAATTAATCGCCCAGCCCTTCAGTTCCGGCATTCCCTTCGCGCATGTTGCGTGACACGGATTGCCGCATGCCGAGACGCCGAAGGGCGATGGGCAATTCCGGACTCGGAGCCGGGGAACTTCGGGGAAGGAAGACCTCACACCATGCCGGTCAGATCCAGGCGCGCCGCCAGGGGGAGAGCCCCGGTCGAGGGCGCGCCCCTCCCGGACACATACGCGACGCTCCGTGCGCGGGCGACCGCCGGCGGCCGGTGGCTCGTCCTCGGCAAGGACGGCAGACTCACCGCCTACGCGCTCGGCGCCGAAGGGGTGCTGCGCTGGACGGAGACCTTCCCCGGCGGCCCCGAGTGGACGGGGCCCGAGCTCCTGCCCGTACCGGGCCTCACGCACCTGTCGGTGGCTCAGGGAACCAACGGCTTCGTGTACTTCGCGGGCCGCCGCGTCCGGCACGACGAGAGCGGCGAGATCGTCGACCTGGTGAGCGCCACCCAGTTCCAGAGCGGTCGTCCCCTCACCGAGTGGCGCTCCTTGGGCAATCCCGACAGAGACCCCGTCAAGGCGGCCGGGCTCGGCGTGCCGTCGGCCGCGGTGGGTGCGGGCGGACTGCTGCACGTCGTCGTACGGAACTTCGCCGGAAGCCTGTTCCTGCGGTGCGAGCGGGCGGGCGGCCAGTGGGAGCCGTGGCAGGACCTGAAGGGCAGGCGGACCCATGACGGGACGGCCGCGGTGACCCTGGCCTCCGGCCGGGTGGAGCTGCTGGTCCCCGGGACGGGGCTGACGCTGCGTCTGAGCCGGCAGGCGTCCGACGGCGCCTACGGGCGGGACCACGACATCCCCTTCGCGCACGCCCCCGGCACCGCTGTCGGACTGGAGACGGCGCCGGACCGGGTGACGTACTACTGGGCGGACGAGGCCATGGGCACCGTCGTCGCCCATCGCCCCGGAACCTGGGCGATCCCGATGGGCGGGTCCGCCGTGTCCGGCCCGGTGTCGGCACTGCGCGCCCTGCTCGGCGGCTACGACTGCACGGTGCTCGCCCACCGGGCGCAGGACGGCCAGGTCATGTTCACCGCGTTCGGTACGGAGAACGAGGGCGGCGGTGCCTGGTGGTCGCCCACGGGCGAGGTCTGTGTGGGCGGGCCGGCCCTCGCGCACGACGCGTACGGGCGTGTGGTGCTCGCGCTGATCGGGGACGACGGCGCGCTGCGCGTCGCCCGCCAGAGCGGCGGACCGAGCCTCACGCTGGAGCGCTCGGTCCGCGTCTGAGGAACCCTCAGGAAGAGAGCTTCAGCCCGATCGACAGGTAGTTGCTGTCGGTGTAGTACGGGTGATACGTGACCGAGCGGCCCCCCGCGGTGGCGAGGGTGGTCTTCGGATGCACGTACACGGGCTTGCGCCTGAGGATGTCGTCGCGGAAGCGGCCGAGCCGCAGCCGGTAGGACGTGCCGTCGGCCGTCAGGTTCCCCGGCACGACGAGCGAGAGGTCCCAGCCCGTGTCGATGTCGATCATCCGGTCCGCGTACTGGTGGAGATCGAGGGTGAAGCCGGCCTGTCCGGGCGCGAACGCGCAGGGGATCGCGAAGAAGGCTTCCTTGTTCTTCCGGCTCTGGGCGATGACCTGTGCGCCCTGCCCGGCGACGTCGACCTGGGGGCCGGCGGCCGGGGACGCGGGGACCCCGAGCGGGTAGAGCTGGACGTAGAGATGTGAGCCGTTCGTCTCGACGGAGAGGACCTCCGCGTGGGCGGCGAACTCGCGGGAGACGATCTGGAGACAGCCGTCGTCCGAGCGGGTGAAGGTCCTGAAGCGCACCGGAGCGGGGTCCCCGGGGGCGGAGATGAGCGAGTTCGCGGTCTGCTGGAGTTCCTTGATCCGGACCCGGCGCAGGACACCGTCGTCCTCTCGGCGCAGCAGCACGTTCCAGGTGCCGGTGGCCAGCCGGAGCCCGCCCGGGACGGTGGCGTAGAGGTGCCCGTTGGCGGTCTGCTCCACGGGCGCGACCATCAACGCCTGCCTGCCGTCCGCCGCGTTGACGCACAGCACGGTGAAGCGGCCGCCGGGCGCGGTGGCGGGGTCGAGCACGAACTCCAGGTCGCCGGAGGACGTGGCCCGGCACAGGGCCTCGGGGCGGAAGTCGCGGGCCGAGAGCAGCTGGGTGAGGAAGCCCTCGTACGTCTCGGCCTGCGCCTCGGGGCTGTAGACGCGGGACTTCTCCAGCGCGTTGGCGCCGAGCCGCACGCGCAGGTCGGCGTCGCCCATCAGCCAGTCGAGGCTCTTGGCGAAGGCGTCCACGTCGCCGACGGGCGACAGGGCGCCGTTCACGCCGTCGTCGATGATCTCCGAGGGGCCGTGCGGGCCCGCCGTGCTGAGCACCGGCACGCCGCAGGTCATGGCCTCCACGATGGTCAGACCGAAGGTCTCGTCCGTCGACGTCGAGGTGTGCAGGGCGGCCTTGGCCAGCTCCTCACGCAGGTACGTGGTGTGCCCCATGAGCTGGATGCGCTCGTTGGCCCCGAGGTCGTCGATGAGCTTGCGGAGGTTGGCCTTCTCCACGCCGCTGCCGTAGATGCGCAGCGTCCAGTCGGGGTGCTTCGTACCGAGCTGGGCGAAGGCGTTGATGAGCAGGTCGAAGCGCTTCCAGTCGACGAAGCGCCCGGACGAGGTCACGATCCGCGAGGCGCCCACGTCGGCCCGCATGAAGGTGCCCGTGGTGGCGTTCGGGATGGCCTGGAAGACCGTTCCGACGGCGCCGTACGCGTCCCGGTGCGTCTGGGCGTCCTTGTGGGTCACCGTGACGAAGGCGTCGAGCCGCGGGATCTGGGCGTCCAGCATCTTCCGGGACGCGGGGGTCTGGTGGTGGTAGTGCGTGTGGGCCTGGCCGAGGGAGACGTACCGCCCGGTGCCCAGCTCGGCCAGCAGCGTGATGTTGCCGGGGGCCGTGGCGATGACGACGTCCGCGTCGGTGCTCTGCAGGTAGGCGGCCGTGCGCTCGACGAGGAGCTTGCTGTAGCGGTTCTTGTCGTCGGCCTTGTAACCGATCGCGTACTCGTTGGCCTCCTGGTGCAGCGGGTTCTCCAGGTCCGGCGAGCCGTTGCGGGTGTCCACGAGGGTGCGCAGCCGGACGTTCGGCTCGAAGCGCAGCGGCGGTACGTCGTGATACTGGAAGCAGCTCACCAGCTGGACGTCGTGGTGCCGGGCGGCCAGGGCGTTGGCGAGCGTCTGGGTGGCGACGGACGTACCGGCCTGACCGTAGGCGCTGTACATCAGGAAGTCGATCTTCACGGGTTCTCCGGGGGCGTGGCCGGGGCGGGACGAGGAGGGCGGGAGCAGCTCAGAGGGCCGGGCTCTCGGAGCTGGTCAGCACCTGCGTCAGTGCCGACTCGAAGGCCGAGGCCGGGGCCGCCGCCGTCGGGTCCTGGCGCCGTACGTCGATCACATGACCGGTCATGCCGGAGAGCAGGACGTCCAGAGAGCTGCGCGCGACCTCCTCGGAGGAGAGCAGCGAACCGGCCGGCTCCTGCCCGAACGCCTTCGTCCGCATCGGGGTGGCGGTCCGCTCGGGATTCACACAGTTCACCCGGATGCCGTCCTCGGCCCACTCGTCCGACAGGGCCTGGGTGAGGTTCACCATGGCCGCCTTGGTCGAGGAGTACAGGCTGTACTCGGCGCGTCCGCGGGTGTAGCTGCTGGAGGTGAACAGCAGCAGCTGGCCGTTGGTCTCCGCCAGGTACTTGTAGGAGGCGCGGGCGATGTTCACCGGTGCCAGGTAGTTCACCTCGAGCGCCTCCCGGACGGTCGCGTTGTCCGTCTCGTGGAGCCGGCCGACCCGCAGGACACCCGCGGTGTTGACGACGAAGTCGATACGGCCGGTCTCGGCGTACGCCGTGGCGAGCGCCTCGTCCACGTGGTCGGGGTTCTCCACATGGGTGCCGGTGGTGGAGCGTCCGAGGGCGTGGACCCGGGCACCGTACCCCTCGGCGATCCGCGCGATGTCGGCCCCGATGCCGTAGGAGCCGCCGAACACGAGCAGGGTCTTGCCCGCCAGCCGCTCCCGGTAGAACTCGTCGCCGCTGTGGGCGGGAGCCATCGTCGAGGCCAGCTGGAACAGCTTGTCGGCGATGAAGACGTCGACGGGCTGGGTGACCTTCATGTTGTACTCGTCGCCCAGAACGACATGGACGGGCACGTCGGGGAGGTACTTCACGACGACCGAGCAGTCGTCGGTGGCCTGGAAGAAGGGATCGGCGGCCGCCCGCTCGTAGGCGTCGCGGATCGTGGAGAGCCGGAAACCCTGAGGAGTCTGGCCGCGCCGGAGCCGGGAGCGGTCGGGCACCTCGGTGATGAACTCGCCGTCGGCGCCGTGCGTCCGCGTGACGATGATGGTGTCGGACGACGGGATGGCCACGTCGACGGCCGAGTAGCGCTCGAGCGCCGTCACGCATTCCTTGACCACGCGCGGGGAGAGCAGCGGACGTACCGCGTCGTGGAACAGCAGGTTGCAGTCCTCGTCGCCCTCGAGCTCCTCGGACACCGCCTGGATCGCGATCGTCGTCGTCTCGCTGCGGGTGCTGCCTCCGGCGAGCACCCGGGACACCTTGCGCAGCCCGCTCCTGGCGACGATCTGCTCCGCCTCGGCCACATGACTCGGCGTCATCAGGACGATGACGTCGTCGATGTCCGGGGCGTTCTCGAAGATGTGCAGGGTGTGCTCCAGGATGGGCTTTCCCGCGATCTTCAGAAGCTGCTTCGGGATGGAGAGCCCGATGCGCTGCCCGGTGCCACCGGCGAGGACAACTGCGACAGTACGGCGACGGGTGGCGCGCGTGGTCAAGATCTTCCTGCTTCCTGGAAAGAGTGAGGGACTGCTGCCTGCGGGGTGTCGGGCACCGGAGGCGTCAGGCGTGCTGTCGCGGCTGCTGTTCCGACGGGTGCGGACCCGGCTGCTGCGGGAACTCGGGCCGCTCGGGGTACTCGATGGGGAAGTCCCGCAGCCCCCGCCGGTAGAGGTCGTTCGCGGCCTTGGCGAAGCGGTAGGAGGACGGCGGCTGGTCCGTCCCGAGGAGATAGTCCTTGAGCTGTTCCCGGTACGGGGCCATGACGTCCTGGTCCAGCGAGAACATGGCGTCCAGGGCCGTCTGGAGGCCGTTGCAGTCGGTGTCGAGGAGGTACGAGGCGTACGCGGTGCGCTGCTCGTTGCGGAACACGTCGTCCGGCAGGCCCTCGAGGTTGAAGATCGCGTACGGCTTGCGGGTCGCCACGAAGTCCGAGACGACGCTCGACATGTCACCGATGAGCAGGTCCGAGTGGTTGAAGCAGTCGTACAGCGTGGGGATCCTGTCGGTCACGACATGGTGCGCGTCCACCGGCAGGGAGTCCCAGTAGAGCGTGCCGGCCTGCTCACGGAGCTTGCGGATCCGGAGCGTTCGCTCCGCCTCGGTGAGGTCGGGGTACCGGGACCGCACACCGCGCTCCTGGAGCAGCGCGAGCTTCTTGTCGATCCGCTCCAGCTTGCGGGCCGCGGTCTTCGAGTCGAGGATCTTCCGGCCGAACCGGCGCGCGTTGTCCTCCTGGAGGAGCGCGATGACGCGCCGGTGCGCGGCGGCCGCCGCGGGCGACCGGGAGCCGGTGAGGGGGTGCGGCTTGTAGATGATCCGCAGCGGACGCTCGTAGGAGAGCAGGTTCTGGATGAGCTTCTCGCCGGCCGGGATGACCGAGGTGTAGCAGGCGTCGTCGGTCCAGCCCTCCCACGTGGGGGCATAGATGACCGTGGGTATCTCGTTGTCGACCGAGCCCGTCCAACGGCGCAGCGACATCAGCTGGGGCCGGCCGACCTCGACGATCTGCTCGGGCCGTACCGCGTGCTTGATGCGCTCGTAGCGGTCCCGTCCGGCGCGGCCCGCCACCCAGATCTCGTCGAAGACCTTGCTGACGCGGTTGCTGCTGGCCGCCTTGTCGCTGTCACCGTGACCGATGAAGACGTGCTTGACGTCGTGGCGCTGGAGCATGTGCACGTTCTTGCCGGCGTTGCCGGGGTAGAGCGTGACCCGGAGCTCGGGCATCTCGACCCGTGCCAGGTACTCGGCCTTCGGGACACAGACGACCGGTACGGACGTGGCGTCCAGGAAACGCAGCGTGGCCCGCTCGCGCAGCACGATGATGGGGCGCAGGTCCATCGACTCCAGCGCTTCGAGCCACATGTTCACCTGGTACATGAAGTCCCGGGAGATCGCGGCGAAGGTGAAGTACAGGGCGACCTGCGGACGGTAGCGGGCGAGCTCGTCGTTGAGTTCGTCGATGGCCTGGTCGGCGGACGGGAGGATCAGCGCGTTCCGGGCGCCGGGCAGCAGGACCAGGAGCGCCAGATACGCCACCGAGACGGAGAGGATGCCGCCGTAGGTGACGTACCGCCAGTTGTCGGTGGCCATCGTGCCGAGCGCGCCGGCGAACAGCGGGATGTCCAGGTGCAGCGTCTTGCGGACGTGCTTCTCCATCAGGAACGGATGGGGCATGCGCCGGATGCCGAGGGACTCCATGTCGAGCCCGCGCGTGGTGTACGGCAGTTCCTGGCGCTTCTTGCGGACGTGCTTGAGGAGCGCGCCGTAGGCCAGCTGGAGCGCGAACAGCAGCAGAAGCCCGACCGAGGCCAGCTGGACGACGAACGAGTCGATGTCCGCGATCGAGCCGCAGAGCGCGAGCAGCAGGAACTGCCGGATGATGAAGCGGATGGTCAGGCCGAAGCGCGAGTCCCGGAGCCGGTCCAGGGTGGTCGACTGGGCGCTGTGCAGCAGCATGTCCGCGAGGTAGCTGACGGCGGCCGACGCGGCGAAGACGGTCAGCGAGGGGATCACGACCGCGGCCATCATCCCGAGGAAGCTCAGCACCAGGGCGCTCGAGATGAGGACACCCAGAAATGCTTGACGTTGCTGTTTGCCCATGGCCGTGCGGCCCCTCCTTGCCATGGCTGGCGCGCCGATTGACGGACACGCGTCGCGGTGTGCGTGACGCGCGTCACTCTGCGCCGAAACTGCGCCACGGTGGGGCGTGACATTCGACCCGTGCAGACACTGTGAAGTGTTCGAGAAGTATATGCGTGCGTCACGGTCGGATGTACCGGGAATGGACCTCAGGTGAAGACGACACCTCTGTTTATGGAATAGTTATCGAACGGTTTCGGAAGCGTGGTCGTTCCGCGCACAACCCTTGCTTCTGGTGATCGGACCCTCACTCACCGTGCCGGTGGCCTGAGTTCGAAACCGTAGAGGGCGAGGTTCCGGCGGTCGGTGGATTTGACCGAGAATCCGACGCACAAAAGCGGATCCGGGGCGATTCGTACAGCTATGCCCTCGGGTTCTCGGAAGGAAAGGTCGGGATCGACCGTCACCAGCGTCCGGCCGGCGATATACCCCGTCTTCAGGTCGATGGCGGAGACGAAGGTATTTCCGCCGGCGGCCCGTGGGTTTTTCCCGGAGGATTTGCTGTAGGCATTTCCGGTGAAGTGATAGACGTAATTCCCGTGGAGCGCGCAGCCCTGGAAGGTCTCGCCTTCCAGGGCGGTCGGGACAGGGAAGTCCCGGAGGGGTGCGCGGTCCCCCGCGAGTACGTCCCGCATCCGGTGCACGGAATAGCGGTGCTCGTCGTCTCCGTCCAGGTAGCTCACGAGAACCCTCCCGGTGGTCAGGTCCAGAGCCGGATGCACCCGCGTACTGTCCGGCGGCGCCGGCCGATGGTGCGCGACCGAGCGGTCGTCGCTGTCCAGGACCGACCCGTCGCGGAAGCGCACCCGGGCCACCGAGCGTCCGTAACCCGTCTTGGGGTGTGCTCGCGACTCCACCCACAGCCAGACCTCGCCGTCCTCCGGCTCCACACCCAGCGAGATGCCGTGTCCGAAGCCGCGCAGATACATGTGGCCGAGCTGTTCTCCGGAACGTGAGTACCGGGTGACGCACATGTCTCCGGCGCGCTTCCGCGTCTCGGTGTCCACCGGTTCGTCCTCGCCGGGCAGTCGCAGACCGCCCTGGACCAGCTGGAGCGCGTACACATGCTGCCGGACGTCGTCGAAGGCGAACGACTGGGGACCGGTGGTCTCGTGCAACGGCGTCGGCGACCACAACCGGGAGACCCGGCCGATGTCGAACGCCCCGACCGGCTGCGAGGGCCGCATGTCCGCGTCGCGCCCGTCGCCGCCCAGGGCCATTCCCGCCAGGCCGCCCACCGTCAGGGACACCGCGGCGGTCCCGCCGGTGACGAGCAGAGTCCTGCGGCTGAAGCGCGGGCCGTGAGTCGCCATGAGGGCGGGGAACCTCCTCGGGAGGGAACGGGGGAACCACCCATCCTCTCATCCCATGATCACGGTCCGGCGCACGGCGGTCCCGCGCACAGAAAGACGGGTGCCCGCCCCTCGGAAGGGACGGGCACCCGGTACGGTCCAAGCGGCGTTACGCCGGGACGCTCGCCACACCCTGCGGGAGGAACGGCTTGCCGTTCACCCGCTGGGAGACGCCCTCACGGTCCAGGTACGGCGTGATGCCGCCCAGGTGGAAGGGCCAGCCCGCGCCCGTGATCAGGCAGAGGTCGATGTCCTGCGCCTCCGCGACGACACCCTCCTCCAGCATCAGGCCGATCTCCTGCGCCACCGCGTCCAGGACACGGTCGCGGACCTGCTCCTCCGTCAGGACGGAGTCGCCCTGCTGGAGCAGCGCGGCGACCTCGGGGTCCAGCTCCGGCTTGAAGTTGTTCTCGGCGGAGTAGACATAGAAGCCCCGCTTGCCGGCCTCGACGACCCGCTTGAGGTTCGGCGAGACGGTGAAGCGCTCCGGGAAGGCGCGGTTCAGGGTCTCCGAGACGTGCAGACCGATCGCCGGGCCGACCAGCTCCAGGAGCACCAGCGGCGACATCGGCAGGCCGAGCGGCTCGATGGCCTTCTCCGCGGTCTCGACCGAGGTGCCCTCGTCGATGACGTTCTGGATCTCGCCCATGAAGCGGGTCAGGATGCGGTTCACGACGAACGCCGGGGCGTCCTTGGTGAGGACCGCGGTCTTCTTCAGCTTCTTCGCGACACCGAACGCGGTGGCGAGGGAGGCGTCGTCCGTCTGCTCGCCGCGCACGATCTCCAGGAGCGGGAGGATCGCGACCGGGTTGAAGAAGTGGAAGCCGACCACGCGCTCCGGGTGCTGGAGCTTGGAGGCCATCTCCGACACCGACAGCGAGGAGGTGTTGGTGGCGAGGATCGCGTGCGCCGGGGCGACCGCCTCGACCTCCGCGAACACCTTCTGCTTGACGGACATCTCCTCGAACACGGCCTCGATGATGAAGTCCGCGTCCGCGAAGCCCTCGGCCTTGTCCAGGACACCGGAGACCAGGCCCTTGAGACGGTTGGCCTTGTCCTGGTTGATCCGGCCCTTGCCGAGCAGCTTCTCGATCTCGGCGTGGACGTAGCCCACACCCTTGTCGACGCGCTCCTGGTCGATGTCGGTCAGGACGACCGGCACCTCCAAGCGGCGCAGGAAGAGCAGGGCCAGCTGCGAGGCCATCAGACCGGCGCCGACGACACCGACCTTGGTGACCGGACGGGCCAGCGACTTGTCCGGGGCACCGGCCGGGCGCTTGGCGCGCTTCTGCACCAGGTTGAAGGCGTAGATGCCGGAGCGCAGCTCGCCACCCATGATCAGGTCCGCGAGGGCCTGGTCCTCGGCGTCGAAGCCCTTCTGCAGGTCGCCGTCCTTGGCCGCCTCGATGATGTCCAGGGCGCGGTACGCGGCCGGGGCCGCACCGTGCACCTTGGAGTCGGCGATGAACCGGCCCTTGGCGACGGCCTGGTCCCAGCCCTCACCGCGGTCGATCTCCGGACGCTCGACCGTCACGGTGCCGTTCAGGACGGAGGCCGTCCAGATCAGCGACTGCTCCAGGAAGTCCGCGCCCTCGAAGATCGCGTCGGCGATGCCGAGCTCGAAGACCTGCGCGCCCTTGAGCTGACGGTTCTGGTTCAGCGAGTTCTCGATGATGACCGAGACGGCCTTGTCGGCGCCGATCAGGTTCGGCAGGATCGCGCAGCCGCCCCAGCCGGGGACCAGACCGAGGAAGACCTCGGGCAGCGAGAAGGCCGGCAGGGCCTTGGAGACGGTGCGGTAGGTGCAGTGCAGACCGACCTCGACACCGCCGCCCATCGCCGCGCCGTTGTAGTACGCGAAGGTCGGCACGGCGAGCGCGGAGAGGCGCTTGAAGACGTCGTGGCCGCCCTTGCCGATGGCGAGCGCGTCCTCGTGGCGCTTCAGCAGCTCGACGCCCTTGAGGTCGGCGCCGACGGCGAAGATGAACGGCTTGCCGGTGATGCCGACACCGACGATGGCGCCCTCGGCCGCCTCCTTCTCGACCTGGTCGATGGCCAGGTTGAGGTTGGCCAGCGACTGCGGGCCGAAGGTGGTCGGCTTGGTGTGGTCGAAGCCGTTGTCCAGCGTGATCAGCGCGAACCGGCCCGCACCTGCGGGCAGTTCGAAGTGCCGTACGTGGGCACTGGTGACGACCTCGTCCGGGAACAGCTCGGCCGCACCCTTCAAAAGCTCAGCGGTGGTGCTCACTTGCCCTCCCAGTGGGGGTTCTCCCAGATGACGGTGGCGCCCATGCCGAAGCCGACGCACATCGTGTTGAGGCCGTAACGGACCTGCGGGTTCTCCTCGAACTGGCGAGCCAGCTGCGTCATGAGACGGACGCCGGAGGAGGCGAGCGGGTGACCGTAGGCGATGGCGCCGCCGTACTGGTTGACGCGGGCGTCGTCGTCGGCGATGCCGTAGTGCTCGAGGAAGGCCAGCACCTGGACGGCGAAGGCCTCGTTGATCTCGAAGAGGCCGATGTCCTCGATGGACAGACCCGCCTGGGCGAGCGCCTTCTCGGTGGCCGGGATCGGGCCGTAGCCCATGACCTCGGGCTCGACGCCGGCGAAGGCGTACGAGACGAGGCGCATCTTCACCGGGAGGTCGTTCTCGCGGGCGAAGTCCTCGGAGGCGATGATCGAGGCGGTGGCGCCGTCGTTGAGACCGGCCGCGTTGCCGGCGGTGACGTTGCCGTGGACGCGGAACGGCGTCTTCAGGTTCGCCAGCGACTCCAGGGTGGTGCCCGGGCGCATCGGCTCGTCGGCGGTGACCAGGCCCCAGCCGGTCTCGCCGGCCTCGGGGGAGGTGCGGCGGACCGAGATCGGGACCAGGTCCTGCTGGATCTTGCCGTCGGCGTACGCCTTGGCGGCCTTCTCCTGCGAGCGCACGGCGTACTCGTCGGCGCGCTGCTTGGTGATGCTCGGGTAGCGGTCGTGCAGGTTCTCGGCGGTCATGCCCATGAACAGGGCGGACTCGTCGACGAGCTTCTCCGACACGAAGCGCGGGTTCGGGTCGACGCCCTCGCCCATGGGGTGGCGGCCCATGTGCTCGACACCACCGGCGATGACGGCGTCGTACGCGCCGAACGCGATGGAGCCGGCGACCGAGGTGACGGCGGTCAGCGCGCCGGCGCACATGCGGTCGATGGAGTAGCCCGGGACGGACTGCGGCAGACCGGCGAGGATGCCGGCGGTACGGCCGAGGGTCAGACCCTGGTCACCGATCTGCGTGGTCGCGGCGATGGCGACCTCGTCGATCTTCGCGGGGTCGAGGCCGGGGTTGCGGCGCAGCAGCTCCCGGATGGCCTTCACGACGAGATCGTCGGCGCGGGTCTCGTGGTAGATGCCCTTCGGGCCCGCCTTGCCGAACGGGGTGCGGACGCCGTCGACGAAGACGACGTCCCTGACGGTACGAGGCACGATGGCTCTCCTCCAGGTGCGGGATGGCACTGCACTGCTGCGGCGCACGCCTAAGCGCGCGCTTGCTCCACCCATGCTACTTGTGGGTAACCAGGCTGCCCAGCCCCAGGGGCCGGAGCGGCGAAGGTCACACTTTCCGGTGACCGACCGAGCTGGTGTGCGCCCCCGAGCGCGCCCGCCCGATCGGGTCCGCCCGGGGGGCCGGGACGAGGACGGGGTCCTCACCCCCATGGAGTGAGGACCCCGTCCTCGTCGCGACCTCGTCGCCCGTCGTATCGGTCAGGCCGTCGTACGGGTCAGGCCGTCGCCGTCGCCGTCAGTGCCAGGACCAGCAGCGGAGTCACCAGCTCGACCTGCCACGGCCGTGCGCCGTAACCGCTCAGCGCGGCCGCGACCGCGTCCGGGGTCGCCGTCGGCGGCTCCCAGCAGACGCGGCGGACCGTGTCCGGGGTGATCAGGTTCTCCTGGGGGAGGTTCAGCTCCTCCGCGAGGGCCGAGACCGCCGCGCGGGCCGCCGACAGGCGCGCGGCCGCCGCCGGGTCCTTGTCCGCCCAGGCGCGCGGCGGCGGGGGGCCCGCGACCGGCTGGCCGGGCTGGGGGAGCTCGTTGTCCGGGATGGCCTTCGCACGGTCCACGGCCGCCTGCCACTGCTCCAGCTGGCGCCGGCCCATGCGGTGCCCGAAGCCCGGCAGCGCGGTCAGCGCCGCGACGTTCGGGGGCACCGCGAGCGCCGCCTCCACGATCGCCGCGTCGCTGAGCACCTTGCCGGGCGAGACGTCGCGCCGCTGGGCGATCCGGTCACGGGCCGTCCACAGCTCCCGTACGACGGCCATCTGGCGCCGGCGCCGCACCTTGTGCATGCCGGAGGTCCGGCGCCACGGGTCCTGGCGCGGGGGCGCGGGCGGGGCCGAGGCGATGGCGTCGAACTCCTGGTGGGCCCACTCCAGCTTGCCCTGCCGGTCGAGCTCCTTCTCCAGTGCGTCACGCAGGTCGACGAGGAGCTCGACGTCCAGCGCGGCGTACCGGAGCCAGGGGTCGGGCAGCGGGCGGGTGGACCAGTCCACCGCGGAGTGCCCCTTCTCCAGGGCGAAGCCGAGGACGGACTCGACCATCGCCCCGAGTCCGACCCGCGGGAAGCCCGCGAGCCGGCCGGCCAGCTCGGTGTCGAACAGCCGGGTCGGCATCATGCCTATGTCCCGCAGGCACGGCAGGTCCTGGGTCGCCGCGTGCAGGATCCACTCGGTCCCGGCGAGCGCCTCACCGAGTCCGGACAGATCGGGGCAGCCCACGGGGTCGACGAGCGCGGTGCCCGCGCCTTCGCGGCGCAGCTGGACGAGGTAGGCGCGCTGTCCGTAGCGGTAGCCGGAGGCGCGCTCGGCGTCGACGGCGACCGGACCGCGACCGGCGGCGAAGGCGGCGATCACTTCGGCGAGGGCTTCATCGGTCGCGACGACGGGCGGAACGCCCTCGCGGGGCTCCAGCAAGGGGATCGGCAGCCCGTTCGCAGGGACGTCGTCGTCCGGGGGAGCGCCCCCGGTGGTTCGCAGTGCTGTGTCTGCTGCGGTCTCTTGGGCGTCGGTCACGTGTCAAGGGTATCTGCCCGTGCAAGCGGCGGACCTGCGCTTGCACGGTGACAAGGAGGCTGACCTGCGGAAACAATTCTCGCTACATCCGACGCCACAGGGCATTTCCGGGCCGCATGTGCCTTGTGGACGTGGTGAACGGCAAGCGCCTGCCGACGGAACGGCGGAACGTTCCGTCGACAGGCGCCGATCGTTCGTCAACCGGGTGGGAGACCCGGCGGAGCGCTCAGTGGATGATCCCGGTGCGCAGGGCCACCGCGACCATGCCGGCCCGGTCCCCGGTGCCGAGCTTGCGCGCGATCCGGGCGAGGTGGCTCTTCACGGTCAGCGCGGACAGGCCCATCGAGACGCCGATGGCCTTGTTCGACTGACCCTCGGCGACCAGCCGGAGCACCTCGACCTCGCGGCCGGAGAGTTCGCGGTAGCCGCCCGGGTGGCTCGGGGCACCCGGGGGGCGGCGGTGGCCGAGACGGGCGGCCGCGGCGCCGATGGGGGCGGCGCCGGGGCGGATGGGATGCCCGATGTTCGTACGGGTACCGGTGACGACGTAGCCCTTGACGCCACCGGCCAGTGCGTTGCGCACGGCGCCGATGTCGTCGGCCGCGGAGAGGGCGAGGCCGTTGGGCCAGCCCGCCGCGCGGGTCTCGGACAGCAGCGTGAGGCCACTGCCGTCGGGGAGGTGGACGTCGGCCACGCAGATGTCGCGGGGGTTGCCGACTCGAGGGCGGGCCTCCGCGATGGAGGACGCCTCGATGACGTCGCGTACTCCAAGGGCCCACAGGTGGCGGGTGACGGTGGAGCGGACGCGCGGGTCGGCCACGACGACCATGGCGGTCGGCTTGTTCGGTCGGTAGGCGACCAGGCTTGCGGGCTGCTCGAGGAGAACGGACACACGGCCTCCTGGGGAGATGCGGGACGGAGCCGGCTCGGGGAAGAAGCCGGGGGCGACCCGTGCGGTGAAGGGGTCAATGAGTCCTTCGGCAGCTCGGCCGCCCGCCTTTAGGGAAAGATCACGATTTGGTGAGTAACAATTCGGGCAATTCGGACGGGTGATCGATCATCCTACGAGTGAGCCTCCATCCGGCCGCCTCCGCGGGCACCGCCGTGGCCGCTGCGGACCCCTGTCCCGAGGCCGCTGCGGACCCCTGCCCCCGTAGCTGCTGGGCCCCCCGCGTCAAGGCTGCTGCGGACCCCTGCGCTGGGGCAGCGAGACGACCCCCGCGCCCGTGGTCGTGCCCGCCCCCGGATCGGGCGTCGACGGCGGCAGCCCCGCGATCTGGCAGAGCAGATCGCACCAGGCGGCCAGATGCGCCCCGGTGTCCGGTACGCCCCCCAGGCCCTCCTGCGGCGTCCACGAGGCCCGGATCTCGATCTGGGTCGCGGGACGGCGCTCCGCGAGCCCCCCGAAGTAGTAGGAGCCCGCCTGCGTGACCGTACCGCTCGCCTCTCCGTACCCCAGACCGCGCGCCTCCAGCGCGCCGGTCAGCCACGACCAGCAGACCTCCGGCAGGAGGGGGTCCGACGCCATCTCGGGCTCCAGCTCCGCCCGGACCAGCGTCACCAGCCGGAACGTCCCCTTCCAGGCATCGTGCCCGGCCGGATCGTGCAGCAGGATCAGACGACCGTCGGCCAGGTCCTCCTCGCCGTCGACGACGGCCGCCTCCAGGGCGTACGCGTGCGGAGCGAGCCGCTGCGGCGGCCGGGTCGGATCGATCTCGACCTCCGGCCGCAGCCGGGCCGAACGCAGTGCCTCGACCGCCCGCCGGAAAGCGGGCGGCACCGGGTCCGTCTCCCTGGTGCCCGCCGTGTCGCCCGCTCCTTCGTCGCCGTCGGAATGATCGGAAAAATGTCCCTGAGCCGCAGCCATGCGGGGAAGAGTAGGCGGAACGGGGGCCTCGCGCAGGGAGGGACACCCGGCCCGGGCGAGCGGCTTCCCGCCACATGCGAAGATTCTGGTCGTGAGTGCCAATGACAGCCCCGTGGGCCAGCAGACGAAGCAGCAGTCGCGGACGCACGACTCCGCGTTCCTCAAGGCATGCCGGCGCGAGCCCGTGCCGCACACCCCCGTCTGGTTCATGCGACAGGCCGGGCGCTCCCTCCCCGAGTACCTGAAGGTCCGCGAGGGCATCCCGATGCTCGAGTCCTGCATGCGGCCCGAGCTGGTCACCGAGATCACGCTGCAGCCCGTGCGCCGCCACAAGGTGGACGCGGCGATCTTCTTCAGCGACATCGTCGTCCCGCTCAAGGCCATCGGCATCGACCTCGACATCAAGCCGGGCGTCGGCCCGGTCGTCGCCGACCCGATCCGCACCCGCGCCGACCTCGACCGGCTGCGCGACCTGACCCCCGAGGACGTCCACTACGTCACCGAGGCCATCGGGATGCTCACCGGCGAGCTGGGGTCCACCCCGCTCATCGGTTTCGCGGGCGCGCCTTTCACCCTCGCGAGCTACCTCGTGGAGGGCGGTCCGTCCCGTAACCACGAGCACACCAAGGCGCTGATGTACGGCGACCCGCAGCTGTGGGCCGATCTGCTCGACCGCCTCGCCGGGATCACCTCGGCCTTCCTCAAGGTCCAGATCGAGGCCGGCGTCTCCGCCGTCCAGCTCTTCGACTCCTGGGTGGGCGCCCTGGCCCCGGCCGACTACCGCCGCTCGGTGATGCCCGCCTCCACGAAGGTCTTCGACGCGGTCGCCTCGTACGGCGTCCCGCGGATCCACTTCGGTGTCGGTACGGGGGAGCTGCTCGGCCTCATGGGCGAGGCGGGCGCGGACGTGGTCGGCGTCGACTGGCGCGTCCCGCTGGACGAGGCCGTCCGCCGCGTCGGACCCGGCAAGGCGCTCCAGGGCAACCTGGACCCCGCCGTGCTGTTCTCCTCGCGGGAGGCCGTGGAGGCCAAGACGGACGAGGTCCTGGCCGCCGCGAAGGACCTCGAGGGACACGTCTTCAACCTGGGCCACGGCGTGCTGCCGACGACCGACCCGGACGCGCTGACGCGCCTGGTGGAGTACGTCCACACGAAGACGGCCGTCTGACGCCGCTCACACCCACGGCACGGCTCCGGCCCGCCACCCGTCCGGGGTGGCGGGCCGGAGCCATGAAGGGTCAGACCTCGCAGTTGACCGGCGGGTTGCCCGTGGCGACCCGGCAGAAGTCGTTGCCGGTGCCGCCGTTGACGGAGCCGTTGTTGACGTTGACGCGCAGGTAGTCGCTGCCTGCGTTACCGAAGACGAAGGCGCCGGACGCCACCGTGCCGTCGATGATGATGTAGTCGTTGCCGCCCAGGCCGTCCACCCCGTGCATGGGCGGGAGCGAGTCGCAGCGGATGTAGTCGTTGCCGGCCGTGCCCGTCACGACGTTGGCGGTTCGGGGGAAGCCGTTGACCGTGCAGGTCACGACGGCGTGGGCGGGCGTGCTCAGAGCGAGCGGGGCGACGATGAGGGAGGCGGCGCAGAGCGCGCGCACTGTGTGTCTGATCATGTGACCAGTGGCACACGGTGACGGCGCTCTCGCAATTCGTCACCGGCGGTCAGTGGTCCGCTCGGGTCAGCCCGCCGCCCGAACGGCGGCGAGTGCCTTCCGCGCCGCCACCAGAACCGGATCCCACACCGGTGAGAACGGTGGCGCGTACCCCAGGTCCAGAGCCGTCATCTGCTCCACGGTCATCCCGGCCGTCAACGCCACCGCCGCGATGTCCACCCGCTTCGCGGCCCCCTCACGGCCCACGATCTGCACCCCGAGCAGCCGGCCCGTACGGCGCTCCGCCAGCATCTTCACCGTCATCGGGGCCGCCCCCGGGTAGTAGCCCGCCCGGCTGGTCGACTCGATCGTCACCGTCACGTACCGCAGGCCGACCTCGCGGGCGTCCTTCTCGCGCAGACCCGTCCGCGCGATCTCCAGGTCGCACACCTTCGACACCGCCGTACCGACCACGCCCGGGAACGTGGCGTAGCCGCCGCCCACGTTCGCGCCGATGACCTGCCCGTGCTTGTTGGCGTGCGTGCCCAGCGCGATGTGCCGCTCGCGGCCCGAGACCAGGTCGAGCACCTCGACACAGTCGCCGCCCGCCCAGATGTTCTCGTGGCCCCGCACCCGCATCGCGAGATCGGTGAGCAGACCGCCGTACGTCCCCAGCGGCAGCCCCGCCGCCTCCGCGAGGCCCGTCTCCGGGACCACGCCCATCCCGAGGACGACGACATCCGCCGGGTACTCGTCGTCCTCCGTCGCCACCGCCCGGACCCGCCCGTCCTCACCGGTGAGGATCTTCGTGACCGCCGAGGAACCGACCGTCGTGATGCCCAGGCCGTCCATCGCCCGGTGGACCAGCCGTCCCATGTCCGGGTCGAGCGTCGACATCGGCTGCTCGCCCCGGTTGAGCACCGTGACCTCGTAGCCCCGGTTCAGCAGCGCCTCCGCCATCTCCACGCCGATGTAGCCGGCGCCGACGACCACCGCCCGCCCGCCCTCCGTGCGCTCCAGCGAGTCGAGCAGCGCCTGTCCGTCGTCCAGCGTCTGCACCCCGTGCACGCCCGGGGCGTCGATCCCCGGCAGCGGCGGCCGCAGCGGACGGGCGCCGGTGGCGATCACCAGCTTGTCGAAACCCGTCCACTCCTCCGTGCCCGACTCCAGGTCCCGGGTACGCACCCGCTGGCCCGGCACGTCCAGCGCGGTCACCTCGGTCCGCATCCGCAGGTCGATGTCCCGCGCACGGTGCTCCCCCGGGGTGCGCGCGATCAGCTCGTCGCGCTCGTCGACGTCGCCGCCGACCCAGTACGGGATGCCGCAGGCCGAGTAGGAGGTGAAGTGACCGCGCTCGAAGGCGACGATCTCCAGTTCCCCGGGCCCCTTGAGCCTGCGGGCCTGCGATGCCGCGGACATGCCCGCCGCATCGCCGCCGATGACCACCAGTCGTTCGCTCATACGAACACGCTACGTCGACGCGGTGGTTCGGTCCGAGGATGTGTCAGGTTCCCCGGCCGGGCCGCCGTCCGCGCGGCGCGGCGGCCGGGGCCGGGACCGGGGCCGTACGAGCATCCGCCACACCAGGTACAGGGCGAGGGCCACCGCCAGCCACGGCGCCAACGCCGCCAGCACGACGACCACCCAGGCCAGCACCGTCACCAACGCGTTCCAGCCTCCCGCGAGAGCCTCCAGGAAGCCCGGACGGTCCTCACTCCCCGCCGCGCCCGAATCCTCCTTCTCGGTCAGTTCGAGGGTGATCGTCGCCATCGTCGTACGGTCCTTCAGCGAGGCCCGCTGGGCCAGCAGCGACTCCAGATCCGCCTGACGACGACTCAGCTCGCCCTCCAGCGTGACCACGTCGCTCAGCCGCTCCGCCCGGTTCATCAGCGTGCGCACCCGGTCCACGCTCGCCCGCTGGGTGGCGATCCGGCTCTCCACGTCCACCACCTGCTCGGTGACGTCCTTGGCCTCCGCCTTGCGGGACAGCAGCCTGCCCGTGCCCGCCAGTTCCTCCAGCACCGACGCGTACCGGTCCTGCGGCACTCGCAGCACGATCCGCGAGGTCATGTGCGTCTCGTCGAGCCGATCGGTCGACTCGTCGGAGACCTGGCCGCCCGCGCCCTCGGCGACCCGACGGGCGGCGGCCAGCGCCTCGACCGCGTCCTCGACCTCCACGGTCAGCTCCGCGGTACGGATGACGTGCTGCTGCCGGGGCACATCGGCGGGCTTCTTCTGGTCCGCCGCCGCCTCCTCCGGCCCGCGGGCACTGCCGCTGCCCGACTCGTGGCCTCGGTCGGCGGCGGCACCGTTCGCGGGCTTCTCCGCGCTCAGCCCCTTGCTGTCGGCGCTGTCGGCCGCGCCCCCGGCGCAGCCGGTCAGCGCCAGCGACACCGCCAGCAGCGCCACGGCCGCTCTTCGTGCTCCACGCATGGGATCCCCCCTCGGGTGGTGGTGAGTGGTGCCGGTTCGACGTACGGGGTGGGAGGACGGGTTGCGCTCCGGCGGTAGCGAAGCGGTCACGTTCCGGCCTCGGAACGGCTTTTGAGAGAGTGGTGCCATGAACGCGCACGTTGTCGTAGTCGGAGGCGGCATCGCCGGCCTCGCCGCGGCCCATCGGCTGCTGTCCGCCGGAGCGCGGGTGACGCTGCTCGAAGGCGGCGACCGGGTGGGCGGCAAGCTGCTCGCCGGGGAGATCGCCGGCGCACCCGTCGACCTCGGGGCCGAGTCGTTGCTCGCCCGCCGCCCCGAGGCGGTCGCGCTCGCCCGCGCCGTCGGCCTCGGCGACCGGCTCCGGCCGCCCGCCACGACCACCGCGTCCGTGTGGACCCGCGGCGCGCTGCGCCTGATGCCCAAGGGCCACGTCATGGGCGTCCCCGGCGACGCCGCGGCGCTCGCGGACCTCCTCACCGAGGAGGGACTGCGCCGGGTCGAGCGGGACCGCGAACTGCCCCCCGCCGAGATCGGCGAGGACATCGCCATCGGCGCGTACGTCGCCGACCGCATGGGCCGCGAGGTCGTCGACCGGCTCGTCGAGCCGCTCCTCGGCGGGGTGTACGCCGGCGACGCCTACCGGATCTCGATGCGGGCCGCCGTCCCCGCCCTCTTCGCCGCCGCCCGCACCCATGGCACGCTCACCGAGGCCGTCCGCGCCGTCCAGCGGGCCGGGGCCGCGACCCCGTCGGACGCGGCGGGCGCGGCCACCGGTCTCGGCGGCTCCGCCTTCATGGGCATCGAGGGCGGCATCGGCACGCTGCCCGCCGCCGTCGCCGCCGCCATCCGCGCGGCGGGCGGCGAGATCCTCACGCACGCCCCGGTGACGGAACTCCGCCGGGTGCCCGCACCGTCCGACGGCGCCGACCCCGAGTCCGGCTCGCGCTCCGGCACCGGCTCGGGTCCCGGCTCCGGCTCCGGCTCCGGCTCGGGCTCCGGCACCGGCACCGGCTTCGGTACCGGCACCGGCTCCGGCACCGGCTCTGGGCACGGCATCGGCTTCGGGCCCGGCACCACCCCCGGCACCGGCGCCCGGGCCGGCACGCGGTGGCGCGTCGTCGCGGGCGGGCGGAGCATCCTCGCCGACGGCGTCGTCCTCGCCACCCCCGCCTGGTCCGCCGCCGCGCTCCTCGCCGACGAGGCACCCGCCGCCTCCGCCGAGCTCGGGGCCGTCGAGTACGCCTCCATGGCCCTCGTCACCCTCGCCTTCCGCCGCTCCGACGTCCAGGGGCTGCCCGGCTCCGGGTTCCTCGTGCCCCCCGTCGACGGACACACCATCAAAGCGTCCACGTTCTCCAGCCAGAAGTGGCAGTGGGTGTCCGAGGCCGCCCCCGACCTCTTCGTGCTCCGTACCTCCGTCGGCCGCTACGGCGAGGAGGAGCAGGTCCTCCGCGACGACGCCGACCTCGTCGAGGCCTCGCTGAAGGACCTCGGCGCGGCCGCCGGCCTGACCGCCCGACCCGTCGCCACCACCGTCACCCGCTGGACCGGCGGCCTCCCGCAGTACCCCGTCGGCCACCTCGCCCGCGTCGCCCGCGTCCGCGAGGCCGTCGCCGGCCTGCCCGGACTGCGCCTCGCCGGGGCCGTGTACGAGGGCGTCGGCATCCCCGCCTGCATCGCCTCCGGCCACCGCGCCGCCGACGAGATCGCGGAGGAGATCATCGCCACGTCGAAAACGGTGGACCCTGGTGCAGGGCACTGTCCGTGACGGGCGAGAATAGGCGTATGAGTGCGCCCGAAAAGATCCCGAACGCCGGTAAGAAGGCGAAGGACCTCAACGAGGTCATCCGCTACACCCTGTGGTCCGTGTTCAAGCTGCGCGACAACCTGCCCGAGGACCGCGCCGGCTACGCCGACGAGGTCCAGGAGCTGTTCGACCAGCTCGCCGCCAAGGACGTCACCGTCCGTGGCACGTACGACCTCTCCGGTCTGCGCGCCGACGCCGACGTCATGATCTGGTGGCACGCCGAGACGAGCGACGAGCTCCAGGACGCGTACAACCTCTTCCGCCGCACCAAGCTGGGCCGCGCCCTCGAGCCGGTCTGGTCGAACATGGCGTTGCACCGCCCCGCCGAGTTCAACAAGTCGCACATCCCGGCCTTCCTGGCCGACGAGACGCCCCGCGACTACGTGAGCGTCTACCCCTTCGTGCGCTCCTACGACTGGTACCTGCTGCCGGACGAGGACCGCCGCCGGATGCTCGCGGACCACGGCAAGATGGCCCGCGGCTTCCCCGACGTCCGCGCCAACACGGTCGCCTCGTTCTCGCTCGGCGACTACGAGTGGCTCCTGGCCTTCGAGGCCGACGAGCTGCACCGCATCGTCGACCTCATGCGCCACCTGCGCGCCTCCGAGGCGCGGATGCACGTCCGCGAAGAGGTCCCGTTCTACACCGGCCGCCGCCGCTCCGTGGCGGACCTGGTGGCGGGCCTGGCCTGACGGCCGTCCGAACATGGTGACGGCCCGGCGCCCAGCCGGGCCCTCACCCCTCGACCCGGAAGATCAGACGGCGGACGGGAGTTCCGCACGCCGCTCCAGCGACACCGGGTCCGGCTCCGGGTGCGGCGCGCACGACGCGCGCCGCACCGGCGTCCCTCCGGGCACCGCCCCGGTCAGCAGATACCTCTCCAGGTGCCCGTTCACGCAGGCGTTCGCACCGCCCCCGATGCCGTGCGTACCGGCGTCCCGCTCGGTCACCAGGGCCGACCCCGACAGCCTGCGCTGCAGCTCCAGGGCCCCTTCGTACGGCGTGGCCGCGTCCCGCTCGGCGGCCAGGATCAGCACCGGCGGCAGCACACCCGGACCGGTGCGCACGTCCAGCGGCTTCTGCCGCGGCGCCTTCCAGTACGCGCAGGGCAGGTTCATCCAGGCGTTGTCCCAGGTCTCGAACGGCGCGAGCTTCGCGAGCCGGGTGTTGTCGCGGTCCCAGACGGCGAAGTCCTCGGGCCAGGGGGCGTCGTTGCACTCCACCGCCGTGTAGACCGCCCTGCCGTTGCCGTCGTCGGGAGACGTCTCCTTCGGCGGGGCCGCCTGCGCGATGAGCGGTTTCGGATCACCCTTCAGATACCGCGACAGCGCGGTGGCCCGTCGCGTCCAGTATCCGTCGTGGTACGCGACCTGGAGCAGCGCCGCGTGCAGCTGCCCCGGACCGACCTTCCCGCCCGCGGCGCGCACCGCGAGTTCGGCGCGGACCTTCTCGTAACTCTCCTGGACCTCCTGTGCCGTGGTGCCGAGGCCGTACACCGCGTGGTGCTTGGCGGCCCAGGCGCGGAAGTCGGCCCACCGGCGCTCGAACGCGGGCGCCTGGTCGAGGTTGTTGACGTACCAGATCTGCCGCGGCGCGGGATTGACGGGCGCGTCGAAGACCATCCGGCGCACCCGGTGCGGGAAGAGCGTCGCGTAGAGCGCGCCGAAGTACGTGCCGTACGAGGCGCCCATGTACGTCAGTCTCGTCTCGCCGAGCGCCGCGCGCAGCACCTCCAGATCGCGCGCGTTGTTCAGCGAGTGGTAGTGCCGCAGCGCCGCGCCCGTGCGGGTGGCGCAGCCCTGGGCGTACGTCTTCGCGCGGGCGATCCGCTCCCGCTTGAAGACCTCGGAGGGATGGGTGGGCGCCGGAGTGGGGCCCGTGGCGCGGTCGGCCGGGTCCTGGCAGGAGACGGGGGCCGAGCGGCCCACCCCGCGCGGGGCGTAGCCGACCAGGTCGTACGCGGCGGAGATCCGCTTCCAGGCCGGGAGCCCGGCGACGAGCGGGAAGTGCAGGGAGGAGGCGCCGGGACCTCCGGGGTTGTACACCAGCGCGCCTTGGCGGTCGGCGGCCGGGCCCGCGGCCTCGACCCGGCTGACCGTCAGCCCGATCCGGGTGCCGTCCGGGTCCGCGTAGTCGAGCGGGACCCGGACGGTGCCGCACGTCACGGACGCCGGCAGCTTCTCCTCGGCCGCGCAGGCGCCGAAGCGGATGCCCTCCGTGGCGGCGCGACGGGCGGCGAGCAGGGTGCCGTGGGTCTCGGCGGGCGGGGCGTCGAGGGCCCGCGCGGGGGTGACTGCCGCCGGTGACGCCAGCATCAGCGCTCCGACGGCTCCGAACAGCGCGAGAGTTCTCATCGGCCCCTACCCTTCGTGCCCTGTGGCCCCCCGCGTGCCGCGGGGACAAAGGGATCGTTGGGGGACGGATCACCGAAGTAAAGGATCTCCGGGCGGTGTCGGGCCCAATGCTCCGATGCGCCCCCGTCAGCTGCTCGAACTGGAGCAGCTGGAGCCGCTGCTGCTGGAGCACGAGCTGGAGCTGGAGCACGAGCTGCCGCTGGAGCTCGAACAGCTGGATCCACCGCCCCCGCCCCCGCCGCCTCCACCGGAGCAGGCGGCGGCCGAGCAGCCGCCCCCGCCGCCACCGGCTGCGCAGGAGGATCCGCCCCTGGAGGGGGACCCGCCGCCTCCGCCGCACGCGCCCCCGTTGTCCGGGCTGCCGCCGCACCATGCGAGCACCATGAGCGCCGCCGTGTCCGACGAGGAGCTGTGCGACGCCCGCGGGAACGGCCGCTGGCCCGGGCGCGAACCGTAGATCCGGGCGGCGGCGATCAGCTGCGCCCGGAGCTCCGGGTCCGGCACGCCGCGCAGCCCGTGCAGCGCGACCTGATGGCCGGCGTCCGGCAGATGGGCGTGATCCCGGTGGTACGCGGCCGACGCCCGCTGTCCGGCGCGGGTGACCCGCCCGGAGTTGACCGCGGCGCAGATCAGCGCGACGACCACGCCCAGCATCAGGGCGGGCAGCGCGGCGAGGAAGGACGGGACCGCGTCGAGGGGATCGTCGACGGCGACGGTGAGCACGAGGGAGAGCCCCAGCAGCGCGAGCGAGCCGAGCCCCTGGGCGAGGCACCACCGCCCGACCGCGCGGCGCCGCTCCGGTGGCACCATCAGGCCGCGCGCGGCGAGGCCGTCGCCGATCTCCTGCACGGCGGGGCTCCGCATCACGGCGAGGCGCAGCTCGTGCAGGGCGCCGCTCGGGGCGGCGGCGAGCCGCTCCAGAACGGCTCGGCCGACATGGTCCCGGGCCCGCAGGTCGGGCCGGAGTACGACGACGAGGCCGGGACCGCCGACCCCGATGAGCCCTTCGGCGTGCAGGGTCGCCAGAGCCGTGTCGACGACCCGGGGCGGGCCCCCGGCCAGGAAGGCGGCCTCGGAGAGGTCGTGCACGGAGGTACCGCCCGGGGTCGCTCGGGCGGCACTGACGCGGGCGATGAGCACCCCCGAACCGATGAGCACCGCGAACCAGACGAGGACGGTGAAGCCGATCATGTGTCATCCCCTCCGTGCGAGCGCGGCGCGGGCCGCGTGGATCAGCCGGGTCGCCCGGCGGGGCGGTCGGGTGTCGGCGCGCTCCTGCCACCAGCGGGTGAGCCGGCGCCGTGCGGCGGGGTCCTCGACGCGGCCGGCGACGAGCAGGTGCTCGACGAAGCCGAGCGCGTCGCGGCGGTAGCCGCCGGTCATGGGGCGGGAGGTGGCGTACGCGCGGAAGGCCGACCGGTAACCATCGCCGAGGATCTCGGGCAGCTCCGGGGCGATCTTGGCGACGACGTCGGCCCGCTTGGCCGTGAGCGCCCGGCTCTGCACGCCGAGGCGCCGCGTGTCGAACCCCTCGGGGGCGGGAGTCCCCGCGACGAGCGCGGACAGGAGCGCGGTCTGCGCCACCCCGACCCGCTCCCGCGCCCGCGCGATGCCGCCGGGCACGTCTGCGGGGCGGGGCCTTCCCCCGCCCCGGCCCTTCCCGAAACCAGGGGCAAGCCCCCGGACCCCCTGGGCCTCGACCGGTTCAGCACCGCCGTACGCCCCGGGCTCGCACGCGCCCCCTGGACCGAACCCGCGCGGCCGCGGCATCGCCCCGCCCGAGACCCGGGCCCCCACCCCGATGAGCAGCGGCCGCTCGGCGGCCACGGCCCCCGCCCGAGCCGTCGTCCGGTCCTCGGCGCCGTTCGGCGCGTCGCCTGTGGCGGGCGCGGCCCCCGTCCGGGTCGGCGTCGGGTCTGCGGCGGGTGCCGCACCACCGGCGGCCACCGCCTGCGTCACCGTTCTCCGGATCGTCGTCAGTTCCGCCGCCAGTTCTTCCACGGGCGGGAAGCGGTCGTCCCGTTCCAGCAGGACGCCCGGTGGGGAGATCCTCGATGTCAGGTCCGCGAGGACGGCGAGGACGGGCTCGGGGACCGGGTGGGCGTGGGTGTCGTGCCAGACGCCGTCGCGTTCGAGGCCGCCCGCGACATGGACGTACGCGATCGCCTCGACCGGGAGTTCGGCGAGTGCCTTCGCCGGGGACTCGCCGCGGTTGACGTGGTTGGTGTGGAGGTTCGCCACGTCGATCAGGAGCCGTACCCCCGTACGCTCCACCAGCTCCGCCAGGAACTGGCCCTCCGTCAGCTCCTCACCAGGCCAGGAGATCAGCGCCGCGATGTTCTCCAGGGCCAGCGGAACCGGCAGCGCGTCCTGCGCGATCCGGACGTTCTCGCACAGCACGTCCAGCGCGTCCCACGTCCGCGGCACCGGCAGCAGGTGCCCCGCCTCCAGGACCGGCGTCGCGGTCAGCTCGCCCCCGGCCCGTACGAACGCGATGTGTTCCGTGACCAGCGGCGCCCCCAGCGCCTCCGCCGTCGCCGCCAGCTCCGCCAGCCGCCCCGCGTCCGGCCGGTCCGCGCCGCCGAGGCCCAGCGAGACCCCGTGCGGCACGACCGTCACCCCGCGCGCCCGCAGCCGCCGCAGCGACTCCGGGAGGTGGCCCGCGCACACGTTCTCCGCGACGACCTCCACCCAGTCGACGCCGGGCAGCGCCTCCACCGCTTCCGCGATCTCCGGCCGCCAGCCGATGCCGATCCCGAGTCTCGTCTCCCGTGCCGTCATCCCGTCCCCCTCCTTCAGTCCCAGACGTGATGGCCCGGCCGGATGCGTTCGAATCCCGTCGGGGGGACGTTCAGAGGTTGATTTGAGGTTCCCGCGCGCGGACGAGCAGGCTACGGCTGGGAATGCGGCGTCACGATCCCCGCCTCCGGCACCGGCCGCGACGTGAACGACTGGTCCGTCCCCGACGGCCGCACCGGCGAGGGCACGGCGGGCGAGGGCACCACCGGCGGCCCGGTCGGCGGCGCCGTCTTCCGGCCCGCCGCCTCGTTCGCCAACGCGTCGTGGTCGACCATCCCGGTCGCCTCCAGCATGGTGATGTGGTCAAGGACCGTCTGGTTCGCGTCGCTCGCCAGCTGCCGGATCAGCGTGTTGCGCGTGGTGTGCCGGACCTCCGCGATGAGCGCGAACACCTTGCCGTGCGCGTTGCGCAGCAGGTTCGCGAACTTCCGCTCGTACTCCTCCCCGCGCGCCGCCGTCAGCTCCCGCAGCCACCCCTGCTGCTGCTCGGTCGGCTGGTTCGGCAGCTCGACGCCGAGCTTCGCCGCCACGTCCCGGGCCCGCCGGTCCAGGTCCGTGTGGCCGACGACGAGGTGGTCGCCGCACTCCACCATCGCCCGGCTCGGGGCGCGTTCGATGGCCTGCTGGCCGGCCGGGAGCTCCCAGAGGCCGGCCAGCCGCACCTTGACCAGGAAGTCCCGGTCGGTGGCCGACAGCGGCCCCCACTGCGTGGCCACGCTCGACGCGTTCAGATTCGCCTGGCCGGTTCCTGAGCGGTCGGCGTAGGACCAGACGGGGAAGGCGATCGCGCCGACCGTCGCGACGAGCGCCGCGATGATGAGTGCCGTCCCGTTGACACGTAGCGACAAGGTGTCTCCCGTACGTTCGATGTCGGTCATCGCAGACTGAACCGCCAACGGGGCAGCGGTTCAACCCACTTGGCGGTATCGGGAGATACGTACGGTGGGACGGTCGTGTTCAGTCGCCGAGCCGGTCGATCCGGTCGAGCCGGCCGAGTTCGGGGAACGCGGACACGACCGTGCACGAACCGGGCGCGATCTCCGTGAACCCGGCGTCCCGCACCACGGGCAGCCCGCTCGTGGTCAGCTCCGCCCAGCGCGCCGGATCGGCGGTCCGCACGGCCAGCGGGAAGCCGGCCTCACGCCACGCCTTGCGGTCCGCCTCCGGCATCGCCCACCACAGCAGCTGCGCCCCGTGCCCCGCCTGCGCCATCGCCTTGCCCGCGGACATGTCCAGGTCCGGGTTGAGCCACAGCAGCGCCGCCCCGGGCCGCGGGGCGGCGGGCGCGGCCGGGTCCTCCAGGTCGGTGCCCGACACCTGGAGCTTCGCCAGCTCCTTGGGCCAGCCGTCCAGCGGGACCGGCGGGAACACCCGTACCTCCGCGGCCGCGCCCGTCACCGTGATCCCCGGGAGCGCCTCCGCGCGCCGCCACTCCCCGCCGCGCGCCCGGCGCACGACCTTGCGGATCCGGGCGTCCTGCCAGTCGGTCATCACCTGCGCCCACTCCCCGTCGCCGTGTGCGCGGTCGTCGGCGAGGATCTCCAGGACGGCGCGGGCGGCCGTCTCGAGGGCGTCGGTACGGGCCGGGGGCTCGGCCCGCTCAATCCGTACCACCAGCGGCAGGACGAACTGGGGCTTCTCGTCACGGATGTTGGTCTCGTTGCTGCTCACCCGGCAAGTCTGCCACCGGCCGGACGAAGGCCCGGAAAGCGATTCTTGTAGGAATCGGAGGTTCCGGGACAGGATGCACCCCATGAAGAGCGATCTTTTTGCCGGCGAACACCTCGCCGAGGCCGCGACGTTCCCGGGCATGAGCCTGCAGAACGCCAAGTGCGTCAAGTACGCCGTCAACGGCGAGATGCAGGCCAGACAGGGCTCCATGATCGCCTTCCGGGGTGACCTCCAGTTCGAGCGCAAGGGCCAGGGCATCGGCGGCATGCTCAAGCGCGCCGTCACCGGCGAGGGCCTGGCGCTGATGGCCGTCCGTGGCCAGGGCGAGGCCTGGTTCGCGCACGAGGCGCAGAACTGCTTCATCGTCGAGATCGAGCAGAACGACGCGTTCACCGTGAACGGCCGCAACGTGCTCTGCTTCGACTCCACCCTCAGTTACGAGATCAAGACGGTGAAGGGCGCCGGCATGACCGGCGGCGGCCTCTTCAACAGCGTGTTCACCGGCTACGGCAAGCTCGCCCTGATCTGTGAGGGCACCCCGATCGTCATCCCCGTCACGCCGCAGGCGCCCGTGTGCGTCGACACCGACGCCGTCGTCGGCTGGAGCGACCGGCTCCAGACCTCGCTGCACCGCTCGCAGTCCGTCGGCTCGATGATCCGCGGCGGCTCCGGCGAGGCCGTCCAGCTGAGGCTGGACGGCGAGGGCTTCGTCATCGTGCGGCCCAGCGAGCTGACCCCGCAGAAGACGTCGTCCAGCTGAGCCCGGTGGTGCGGTTCGACGGAGTGGGGCGTCGTTACGGCCTGCGCGGGCCGTGGGTCCTGCGCGAGGTCGCGCTCGCCCTGCCCGCCGGCGCCCTCGTCCGGATCACCGGCACCAACGGCACGGGCAAGTCGACGCTGCTCCGCCTGATCGCGGGGATCGACGCGCCGACGGAGGGCAGGATCACCGGCCGGCCGCGCCGAACGGCGTACGTCCCCGAGCGGTTCCCGGCCGCCCTGCCCCTCACCGCACGCGGCTATCTGGTCCATCTCGGACGCGTCCAGGGACTCGGCCGGGAGGAGGCGGCGGCCGCGGCGGGGGAGTGGCTGGAGCGCTTCGGCGCGGGCGCCTTCGCCGGCACGCCGCTCGCCGAGCTCTCCAAGGGCACCAGCCAGAAGGTCGCCGTCGCCCAGGCCCTGCTCGCCGGTCCGGACCTCCTGGTCCTCGACGAGGCGTGGACCGGCCTGGACACGGGCGCGCGGCGGGAACTGGACCGCGCCGTCCGGGAGCGGGTCGCGGCCGGAGGAACGGTCGTCTTCGTCGACCACGACCCGCGGCGGCTCGCGGAGGAGGCCGGCACCGCGTTCACGGTGGAGGCGGGGCGGGTACGGCCCGGCCCTCGGCCGGACGCGGGCGTACGGCCCCGCGTACGGATCGTGGTCTCCGGCGGGGCCGGGCTCCCCGACGGGCTGCCGGGTTCGCCCGCGTACGAGCCGGTGTACGAGGCCGCGTACGAGGCTGGGTCCGGGCACGGCTCCGAGACCGGGCCCGACGGCGCCATGGCCGTCACCGTCGACGCGGCGCACTCCGACGGGCTGCTCCGGGCCCTGCTCGAAGCCTCCTGGCACATCCACGAGCTGCGGACCGAAGGCGCCCGGGTATGACCGCACTGCTCCGTTATCAGACCGACCTGCTCCTGCGCTCCCAGCGCTGGCTGGCACCGCTCCTGCTGTACGCGGTCTTCCTCGGCGTCGGCGTGCGCGCGGGGGAGCCCGTGCTCGGCGCCCTCGGCTACACGGCCGCCGCGCTGCTCCCCGTCACCGCGTGGGTCGTACGGATCTGCCTCGGCCAGGAACCGCCCGCCGCGCGCGGCGTGGTGGCCGCCGCGGCCGGACGGGAACGGGCGCACCTGGCGGCGGTCCTGGCCGCCGTGGCCTGCGCGGCGCTCCTGGGCGTCGTCGCCGTCCTCGGGGTGACGGCGGTGAGCGACCTCCGCGGGGTCGACCCGGTCCGGGCCGGGGCCGCGGGGCTCCTCGCCACCGCGGTCTGCGTCCTGACGGGCGCCGCCGTGGGCGTCCTCACCACCCGGCCGCTCGTCCGGTCCCGCGGCTGGTCGCTCGCGGCGCTCGTCCTCGGTTCGCTCCTGGCACTGGTGACGACCGGATCACCAGCGGCGTACGCGGTGACGGGCCTGGTCGGCGCCGCGCGCACGGCGACCGTCGGCATGCCCTGGCTCGCCCTCGCGGGAGCCCTGGCGCTCGCCGCCGCAGCGGTGGCGGTGAGCACCGGAGCCACCGCCCGGCGGGAGTGAGTACGCTCGAAAGCATGGACGAGGACACGTCGTACCGCGAGCAGGTGACTCCGGCGGCGACGCCGGCTGCCGAGGGACCGTACGCTGAGTGCGTGCTGTGCCGGAAGCCGACCGAGTACCCCGAGTCGACCAGGGGGATCACCCTCTGCCCGGTCTGCGAGTGGCAGGAGGCCGAGCGAACCGCCTGCTCGGGCTAGGGGGTGTCGTGCCTAGGTCGTGGCCGCCATCAGTTCGGAGACCTTGACGAAGCGGTAGCCCCTCGCGCGCAGTTCGGGGACGATCCGGCGGATCGCGTGCTCCGTGACGGGCGCGGCGCTGCGCGTGCAGTGCAGGACCACGAGCGAGCCGGGTTTCACTCCGTCGAGGACCTGCCGCGCGACCGCGTCGCCGTCCTTGGCGAAGGCGTCGCCGCTGACCACGTCCCACTGCACCGCCGTGACCTTCGCCGGGGCGAGCGCGCGCAGCGCCTCGTCGTCGTAGCAGCCGCCGGGGAAGCGGAAGTACGGCACGACATTGCGTGCCCCGGCCTTGCGGAACGCCTCGAAGGCGCGCCGTACGTCCCCGGCCATGTCCTGCTTCGCCACCGTCGGCAGGCCGTAGCAGGGTGAGGCGAAGGCGTAGTGGCTGTAGGAGTGGTTGGCGATCTCGAATCGGGGATCGGTGCCGATGGAGCGGGCCTGGTCCGGGTACTCCTCGGCCCAGCGGCCGGTCATGAAGACGGTCGAGTCGACCTTCAGCCGCCGCAGGGTCTCGATCAGCCGCGGGTTGTCGAAGCGCTCCCCGCCCGCCGCGCGTGGCCCCTGGTCGGCCGTCATGTCGGCGTCGAAGGTGAGCGCGACGACCTTCTCCCCGCCCGTGCGCCCCCGCTCGAAGACCGGCGTGAGACCCGCCGGGCCGGGTGCCATGGTGGGCGGCGCCTTGCGCACGGTCGCCGGTCCGGGCGCGGCGCTCGCGCTCGCGGGCGAGGACGGGGACGCGCTGGTGCCCGGCGCGGTGGGCGGGGCCTCAGGAGGTGTCGCGGTGTCGGCCGTGCCCCCGCCGCAGCCGACGAGAACGGCGCCCAGCAGAGCGAGCGCCGACATTCTTCGTACAGAAATGGTCACTCACGGAAACTAGCCGATCAAGAAGCGAGCAACCGCTTCCGGCACTCGGCCACGTCGAAGTCACCCTTCGGGTACTGCGGATCCAGGGCCTCCAGATGCTCCAGGAGCAGCGTGCTGATGGCCCAGTTGCGGTACCACTTACGGTCGGCCGGGACCAGGTACCACGGCGCCTCCGGTGTCGAGCACCGCTCCAGCGCCAGCTCGTACGCCCGCTGGTACGCGGGCCACAGCTCCCGCTCCTCGATGTCGCCCGGGTCGAACTTCCAGTGCTTGTCCGGGTTGTCGAGCCGCTTCAGGAGCCGGGCGCGCTGCTCCTCGTACGAGAGGTGCAGGAAGACCTTGACGATCGTGACGCCGTCGTCGGCGAGGGACTTCTCCCAGCTGTTGATCCGGTCGTAGCGGGGGCCGATCTCGCGGCGGGGCACCAGCTCGCGGACGCGGGCGATCAGCACGTCCTCGTAGTGCGAGCGATCGAAGATGCCGATCTCGCCCGGAACCGGCAGGGCCCGGGTGATCCTCCAGAGGAAGGGGTGGCTCCGCTCCTCCGCCGTGGGTGCCTTGAAGGACCGGACCCGGCAGCCGGCCGGGTTGAAGTAGCCGATCACGTGTTTGAACGTGCCACCCTTCCCGCTGGTGTCCATGCCCTGGAGGACGAGCAGCAGCCGGCGCCGGTCGCCGGCCGTGCTCGCCGCGTACAGACGCTCCTGGAGGGCGGCGAGACGCGGGGCCAGGAGCGTCGCGGCCGCGGCCCCCGACTCCTTGTCGGGCGGGCCGGCCGGAATCCGCGAGGAGGAGTACGAGGAGAGGTCGACCGGCTCACCGACGGGGAGGCGCAGCACGTCACGCAGGGCCGGGGGCCGCGTCGGCGAGGACCGCGGCGGCTCTTTCCCCGACGCCTCGCCCGTCTTCCCGCCCTGCTCCACCATGCTGCGCCCCTTCGGTCCGTGACCCGCCTTCCCCCGATCCTGCGACGGAATCGGCGGGCCCGCGAACCCGGCGCCGGTGCGCCTACGTCAGCACCACGGGCCCGTCACGGCGAACGTCGTGCCGGGGGAGTAGCAGTTGACGTACATCGTCTGCCCGTCCGGGGAGAACGTGACGCCCGCGAACTCGCCCCACTCCGGGGCGTCCGGTGTCCCGATGTTCTGCGCCCCGCGTGCCACCGGGTACACCTCGCCCTTCCGGCTCACGCCGTACACGTGCTGCGCGCCGTCGCCGTCCTCGGAGACCATCAGGCCGCCGCTCGGGGCGAGGCAGATGTTGTCCGGCGACTCGCCGGGCAGCTGGATGTCCGTGCTCGGGCCGAAGACCACGACGAGCGTGAGGCGGCGCCGGTGCGGCTCGTACTTCCACACCTGGCCGAAGTGGGTCGCCGCGGACCCGTCCTTCGCGCGGGCGAAGCTGGAGACGAAGTACACCGCGCCCCCACCCCAGTAACAGCCCTCCAGCTTCTGCGCGTGCGTGATTCCCTTCGGCCCGAAGTCCTGGAGCCGGATCGGGGTTTCGACCGCCAGCGGATCCGGTACGGGCACCCATTCGACGCCGTCGAAGCGCGCGCCGGTCTCCTGGATCACGGAGAGGTCGGGCACGCCCGGCACCCGCATGGCCTCCAGGGCCCCGCCCGCGCGCAGCGAACCGTGGCCGCCCAGCGGCTTCTCCGGCAGGAAGCGGTAGAAGAGCCCGAAGGGCTTCTGGAACGCGTCCTCCGTCTCGTACACGATCCCGCTGCGCGGGTCGACGGCGATCGCCTCGTGCTGGAAGCGGCCCATGGCGGTGAGGGGTACGGCTCCGGTGCGGCGCGGGTCGGCGCCGTCGACCTCGAAGATGAAGCCGTGGTCCTTGGTGTAGCCGTTGGTCCCGGCCTTGTCCTCGGTCTCCTCGCAGGTCAGCCAGGTGCCCCAAGGGGTGTGCCCGCCCGCGCAGTTCACGGCGGTGCCGGCGATGGCGACGCGCTCGCCGAGGACGTTGTTGCGACCGTCGAGCTCGAGCGCCGTACAACCGCCCTTGGCGGCGGGGTCGTACGTCAGCCCCTCGACGGTCGGGACGCCTATCTTCCCGGTGACCCGGTTCTCGTGGTTACGGACGAGGTGCACGCGCCCGCGGCGGCCGGCGAAGGCGCCCATGCCGTCGTGGTTGCTGGGGACCGGGCCTTCGCCGGAGCGCAGGGGACCGCCCTGGCGGGAGAGGACCTTGTAGCGGAAGCCCTCGGGAAGGTCGAGGAGCCCGGCGGGGTCGGGGATCAGCGGGCCGTAACCGGCTCGCTCGCTCGCCGCGGCGCTTCCCGCGAAGAGTTCGCCGAGCGCGCCCGAGAAGGCGATACCGGCGACGGACGCGCCGGTGCGGGACAGGATCTGACGTCGTGTTGCGGACATGAGGCAACAGCTCCCCTGTTGGCGGACAGGCAGATGTGACGTGTGACCCGCATGTGTGTATCACGCACTGTGGTGACACGTGAACCATGCGGGTCGACACGGCCTCATGGGACGTGAGGGATCAGACGATCAGACGAGCTCGGCGGTGAGCGTGATCGTCGTTCCCGCCAAGGCCTGGCTCACCGGACAGTTCTTCTTGGCGTCCTCGGCGAGCTCCAGGAACTTCTCCTTGTCGAGGCCCGGGACGTTGCCGCTGACGGTGAGATGGCTGCCCGTGATGCCCTGGCCGGGCACGAACGTGACATCGGCCTTGGTCTCCAGGCTGGCCGGCGGGTTGCCGGCCTTGGCCAGGATGTTGGAGAACGCCATGTTGAAGCAGGAGGAGTGCGCGGCGGCGATCAGCTCCTCGGGGCTGGTCCTGCCGTTCGCCTGCTCGTCGGTGCGGGCCGGCCAGGACACCGGGTACGAGCCGATGCCGGAGGAGTCGAGGGTGACGACGCCCTTGCCGTTGAGGAGGTCGCCCTCCCAGACGGCGTGGGCGGAACGGGTTGCGGCCATGATGAATCCCTTTCGATCGGGTATGGCCCCCAACCTACTGGTCCACCAGTCCCTTTGCGTCGCGAGCGAGTGCGGTGAGCCGGGAGATCGCCCGGAAGTATTTCTTCCGGTACCCGCCCTTCAGCATCTCTTCACTGAACAGCCGGTCGAAGGGGAGGCCGGAGGCGAGCACCGGGACCTCGCGGTCGTACAGCCGGTCGGCGAGGACGACGAGCCGCAGCGCCGTCGACTGGTCCGGGACCGCCTGCACGTCCGTGAGGCAGACCGCGCTCAGCCCGTCGGTGAGCGCGCCGTACCGGCTGGGGTGGACCCTGGCCAGGTGGTCGAGCAGATGCGGGAAGTCGTCGAGCGAGGAGCCCGGCGTCGCGTACGCCGCCTTCGTCACCTGCTCGTCGGAGTACGGCGCCGGCGCCTCGGGCAGCCCGCGGTGGCGGTAGTCCTCGCCGTCGATCCGCAGCGGGCGGAAGTGGGCGGAGAGGCCCTGGATCTCGCGCAGGAAGTCGGCGGCGGCGAACCGGCCCTCGCCCAGCTTGCCCGGCAGCGTGTTGGAGGTCGCGGCCAGCGCCACGCCGGCCTCGACGAGCCGGCTGAGCAAGGAGGAGACGAGGACCGTGTCGCCCGGGTCGTCCAGCTCGAACTCGTCGATGCAGAGAAGCCGGTGTCCGCTGAGCGTCCGCACGGTCTGCTGGAAGCCCAGCGCGCCCACCAGGTTCGTCAGCTCCACGAACGTGCCGAAGGCCTTCAGCTCCGGCGCGGCGGGCGTGGCGTGCCAGAGGGAGGCCAGCAGGTGGGTCTTGCCGACGCCGTACCCGCCGTCGAGGTAGATCCCGCGCGGGCCGGTGGGGGCGGTGGCCTTCTTCGCGAACCAGCGGCTCAGCACCGGACGCTTGCCGGCGCCGGTGGCGTGCGCGCCGCCGAGGCCCTCGGCGAAGGAGCTCAGGGCCTTGACCGCGTCCGTCTGGCTCGGCTGGTTCGGGTCCGGTATGTACGTGTCGAAGCGCACCGAGTCGAAGCGCGGCGGCGGGACCATCTCGGCGACGAGACGGTCGGCGGGGACGTGGGGCTCCCGCGCGCAGAGGGAGACCGGGGCCGCTTCGGTGGAGGCGGCTTCGGTCATGACGCGCGGGGCGCGGGGGGCATGAGAGGCACGGGTCGACACAGTTCCCCACTGTAAGCGCCGTGTCAGACTGCGAGGATGCGACGCCTGTTCCCTGTGACGGACATGACAGCCGACGACGCCTCCGCCCCGGACCGGGAGTGGTCCCTCGACGAGCTGGCCGACCTCTACCCGTACCCGGAGCTGCCCCCGGACGGCCGCTGGCTGCGCGCCAACATGGTCTCCTCCCTCGACGGGGCCGGTCAGCACGACGGCCGCTCCCAGCCCCTCTCCTCCGACACCGACATGCGGATCTTCGGGACGCTGCGCGGCCTCGCCGACGTGATCGTGGTGGGGGCGCAGACCGTACGTCAGGAGGGGTACCGGCCGGCCCGCGCGCGGGACGCGTTCGCGGCCCGCCGGGCGGCCGCCGGACAGGGCCCGGCGCCGGTGATCGCCGTGGTGAGCGCCTCCCTGGACCTGGACTTCTCCGCTCCGCTCTTCACCGAGCCGCTGGTGCCGACGCTGGTCCTGACGGGCGCCGCGGCGCCCGCCGAGCGGGTGGAAGCGGCCGTGAGGGCGGGCGCGGAGGTGGTGATCGCGGGCGACGGCCCCGGGGTGGAACCGGCCCGCGCGGTGGAGGCGCTCGCGGAGCGCGGGCTGCGGCGCCAGCTGACCGAGGGCGGGCCCCGGCTGCTCGGCCAGTTCGTGGCGGCGGGCGTGCTCGACGAGCTGTGTCTGACGGTGTCGCCGACGATGACGGCGGGCACCGCGCAGCGGATCGCGGGAGGCCCGCCGGTGGACGTCCCGAAACGGTTCGCCGTGGCGTCGGTGCTGGAGGAGGCCGGGTTCCTCTTCACCCGCTACCGTCGGATCTGACAAACGGCGGAATTTGTCGTTCCGGTTAGCTTCCGCTGGGCACACTTACCCCCGTAGACCCCGTGCGGGCACGGGGAAGGATGGTTTCCGCAGAAGGGCTCCTGAGGTGTTCACAAGCGTTCTGATGATCGAGAAGCCCCTCACGTCCGTCGACGTGGAATTCGTCACCACCCTGCACGGCGACGAGGGCGTGTCCTTCATCGTGCTGATGCAGCCCCGTGGTGACCAGGCCGATGTACTGCTGCGTGCCATCGACGACGTCGCCCTGGGCGAGCTGAAGGAAGCGGCCCGCGAGGGCGAGGAACCGGAAGGAAAGGCGGCGCGCGTCCCCGCGGAGGCGGCCCTGGAGCACTCCCTGCAGGCCCTTCGGCAGGCCGGCTGCGAGGCGGTCGGACAAGTGGTCGAGGACCACCCCCTGGACAAGATGAAGGCCGTCGTCGACGAGTCGGCGGCCGACGAGGTGATCGTGCTGACCGCCCCGCACTACGTGGAGGAGTTCTTCCACCGGGACTGGGCCTCCCGGGCACGCCACAAGGTCGGGGTCCCGGTCCTGAAGCTGTTCGCGCACAGCGAGTGACGTACGGCGCGTGACGCACGCCGGGTGACCTGACGTGCCGTGACGTACCGCGAGTGACGGAGGCCGCCCGGACGGCCCTGGGCACGGTGCCCGGGGCCGTCCGGGCGAAGCACTAGGCTGGGGCCCTCCTGTACGTCGCACCCCGGGGAGAGATCCGCATGGCACCCGCCATCCCTGCCGCCATGGAACGGCCGCACTTCATCGGCATCGGCGGTGCCGGAATGTCGGGCATCGCGAAGATCCTCGCCCAGCGCGGGGCCAAGGTGGCCGGCAGCGACGCGAAGGAGTCCGCGACCGCCGAGGCGCTGCGCGCCCTCGGCGCCACCGTGCACATCGGGCACGCCGCCGCCCACCTCGCCGACGACACCAGCGCCGTCGTGGTCTCCAGCGCCATCCGCGCCGACAACCCCGAGCTGGCCCGCGCCGCCGAACTCGGCATCCCGGTCGTGCACCGCTCCGACGCGCTCGCCTCCCTCATGGACGGCCTGCGCGCGATCGCCGTCGCCGGTACGCACGGCAAGACCACGACCACCTCCATGCTGGCCGTCGCGCTCACCGAGCTCGGCCTGGACCCCTCGTACGCCATCGGTGGCGACCTCGCGGGCCCCGGCACCAACGCCCGGCACGGTGACGGAGCGGTCTTCGTGGCCGAGGCGGACGAAAGCGACCGGAGCTTCCAGAAGTACGACCCCGAGGTCGCGATCGTCCTCAACGTCGAGCTGGACCACCACGCGAACTACGCGTCGATGGACGAGATCTACGAGTCCTTCGAGGCGTTCACCGCCAAGATCCGCCCCGGTGGCACCCTCGTCGTCGGCGAGCACGCGGGCGCCCGCGAGCTGGCCGGCCGCGTCACCGGCCGCCGTGACCTCCACATCGTCACGGTCGGCGAGTCCGAGACCTCCGACGCGTGGATCCGGAAGATCGTCCCGAACGGCATGACCAGCGAGGTCACCGTCGTCATGGACGGCGTCGAGTACGTCTTCACCGTCTCCGTCCCCGGCCGCCACTACGCCCACAACGCGGCGGCCGCCCTCGCCGCCGGTGCCCGCGTGGGCATCGACCCGGCGGAGCTGGCCCGCGCCCTCACCGCGTACACCGGTGTCGGCCGGCGCCTCCAGCTCAAGGGCGAGGCGGCGGGCGTCCAGGTCATCGACTCGTACGCGCACCACCCCACCGAGATGACCGCCGACCTGGAGGCCATGCGCGGCGCCGCCGGAGGCTCCCGTCTGCTGGTCGTCTTCCAGCCGCACCTCTTCTCCCGCACCCAGGAGCTGGGCAAGGAGATGGGCGACGCGCTCGCCCTCGCCGACGCGTCCGTCGTCCTCGACATCTACCCGGCGCGCGAGGACCCGATCCCCGGCATCACCAGCGAGCTGATCATCTCGGCGGCCCGTGCGGCCGGCGCCGACGTGACGGCGGTCCATGACAAGGCGACCGTCCCGGACGTCGTCGCGGGAATGGCCGGGCCCGGTGATCTCGTTCTGACGATGGGCGCGGGCGACGTCACGGACCTCGGCCCGCGGATCCTCGCCCACCTGTCGAAGTAGAGGTCGAGATAGAGGGAGTGAGCCGATGTCGTACGACGTCGAGAAGCCGGACGAGCAGTGGCGCGCGGAGCTGAGCCCGGCGGAGTACCAGGTACTGCGCCAGGCGGGCACGGAGCCCGCGTTCCGGGGCGAGTACACCGACACCACGACCAAGGGCGTCTACTCCTGTCGGGCGTGCGGCGCGGAGCTCTTCACCTCGACCGAGAAGTTCGCGTCGCACTGCGGATGGCCGTCGTTCTACGACCCGAAGGACAGCGACGCCGTCGAACTGATCGAGGACCGCTCGTACGGAATGGTCCGCACCGAGGTGCGGTGCGCGCGCTGCGGCTCGCATCTGGGCCATGTCTTCGAGGGTGAGGGCTACCCGACCCCGACGGACCAGCGCTACTGCATCAACTCGATCTCGCTGCGGCTGACGCCTGAGACGGAGCCGGAGACGGAGCCGGGCAAGGGCTGAGCCCCCGCCGTTCCGTTGTCCCGAGTGGTGCCTGTACCGTCCCGTTCCGAAGATCACGGGGCTACGGCAGGTGTGCCGCAGCGATGAACGGGGTGGGGTTCCGCATGGAGAAGGTGTTCTCGGCCGACGGCACGGCCCTCGCGTACGAGCGGCGGGGCTCCGGCCCCGTCGTGGTGCTCGTCGGCGGCGCCTTCATGACGCGGGGCGACTTCGCCCCCCTCGCGGGCCTGCTCGCCGACCGCTTCACCGTGATCACGTACGACCGCCGGGGCCGCGGCGACAGCGGGGACAACGCCCCGTACGACGTGCGGCGTGAGGTCGAGGACCTGGACGCGCTGATCGGACGCGTGGGCGGCGAGGCCATGGTCTTCGGCATGTCCTCCGGGGGCGTGCTGGCGCTGGAGGCCACCTCCCGGGGCAGCGCGGTCTCCCGACTCGCCCTCTACGAACCGCCGTTCGTCGTCGACGCGACCCGGCCGCCGCTGCCCGCCGACTACGTCGCCCGCCTGGACGACCTCGTGGAGCAGGGGGCGTACGGAGATGCCGTCGCGTACTTCATGACCGCTGCCGTGGGCTTGCCCGCCGAGGTCGTCGAAGGGATGCGGCAGGCCCCCTTCTGGGCCGGGATGGAGTCCACCGCCCGCACCCTTCCCTACGACGGCTGGATCATGGGCGACACCATGTCGGGCCGTCCCCTGCCCGCCGACCGCTGGCGGTCCGTGACGATTCCCGTCCTCGTCGGCAGCGGCGACGCCGGCGCGGCGCACATGCTGGGAGGCGCCAGGGAACTCGCCGCACGCGGGGACAACTACACCCTGCACACCTTCCCCGGCCAGGACCACGCCATCGACCCGACGCTTCTCGCCCCGGTCCTGACCGGCTTCTTCACCGCCGGTACGGAGCGGCAGAGCTCATGACGCACGTCCATGTCGTCTACGCGCACCCGAGCGAGCGGAGCTTCACGCGCGAGGTGCTCGACGCGTTCCTGGGCGGGCTGGACGCCGCCGGGCACACGTACACGGTCTCGGACCTCTACGCGATGGAGTTCCGCTCCGAACTCACGCGCGAGGAGTACGAGCGCGAGTCCGGCCACCGCGCCGACGCGCCCGTCCCCTCCGACGTCGCCGCCGAGCATGCCCGGCTGGACGCCGCCGACGCGTGGGCGTTCGTCTACCCCGTGTGGTGGGCCGACTGCCCCGCGCGGCTCAAGGGCTGGTTCGACCGGGTGTGGACGGTCGGGTTCGCGTACAAGCCGGCGCGGCTCCGGGTGGCCCGGCACGCGCTCGCGCTGTGCACGGCCGGGTACACCGTCGCCGAGCTCGAAGCCTCCGGGTGCCACCAGGCGATGCGGACCGCCATGCTCACCGACCGTATCGGGCCGCGGGCGAGCACGAGCGAGTTCGTCGTCCTCGGTGGTTCGGCGACCCGCGCCGAGGAGTGGGCGGCCCTCAAGGACGAGCACCTGGCACGGGCGGCGGAGTTGGCGCGATCGGTCTGAGGCTCAGCGGTTCTTCGCCTCCTCGGGCGTGATGTCTTCCGGCTGCGCGCCGGAGTTCTTCCGGGACCGGCGGCGGGCCAGGTCGCCCACCGCCAGCGTCAGGACGCCCGCCAGCAGGCCCCAGAAGGTCGAGCCGATCCCGAAGAGCGTGAAGCCGGACGCGGTGGCGAGCAACGTCACCACGGCCGGCTCGCGCAGCCGCTCGTCCAGGAGCGCCGAGGTGAGCGAGCTGCCGATGGTGCCCAGGAGCCCGATGCCCGCGATGCCCAGGACCAGGGCCGGCGGCATCGCGGTGAGGAGCCAGCCGACCGTACCGCCGAACAGACCGACGAGAAGGTAGAAGACGCCCGCCCAGACGCCCGCGACATAGCGCTTGCGCGGGTCGGGGTGGGCGGCCTCGCCGCTGCAGATCGCCGCGGTGATCGCGGCCAGGTTCAGACCGAAGCAGCCGAACGGCGCGAGGACGGTGTTGACCCCGCCCGTCCAGGTCAGCAGGGGCGAGATGGGCGTGGAGTAACCGGCGTTGCGCAGGACGGCCACACCCGGCAGATTCTGCGAGGCCATCGTCACCGCGAAGAGCGGCAGACCGACCCCGACGAGGACCTGCCAGCTGAACTCGGGGCGGACGAAGGACGGTTCGGCGAGCGTGAGCGCGAAGCCGTCCAGCTTCCAGGAACCCTGCCACGCGGTCGCCGCGATCCCGGCGACGAGCGCGCCGACGACCGCGTACCGGGGGAACCAATGCCGGCCCGCCAGATAGGCGAGGAACATGGGAACGGCGATGAGGCCGTCCCGCTCCATCTGCGTGAACAGCTCGGTGCCGAACTGGAGGAGCACCCCGGCGAGCAGCGCGGAGGCGAGCGGGACCGGAATCCGGTTCATGATCCGCTCGAACCAGCCGGTGACCCCGCTGATCACGATGAGCACACCCGACAGCAGGAACGCCCCGACGGCTTGCGCCATCGTCACCCCCTGCAGCCCGGTGGCGAGCAGGGCGGCGCCCGGCGTCGACCAGGCCGTGACGATGGGCGCGCGGTAGCGCAGGGAGAGGGCTATGCAGGTGACGCCCATGCCTATGCCCAGGGCGAAGACCCACGAGGTGAGCTGCGCGGAGGTGGCCCCGGCGGCCTTGGCAGCGGTGAACACCACGGCCACGGAGCTGGTGACGCCGATGAGCATGGCGAGGAAGCCGGCCGAGACGGCGGTGGGGGGCGCGGCGGCCCGCAGGCGTCGTATGAAGGCCATGGTCGGGCCATCCTGGCACACCGCGTGCCTTGCCTCTCGGGCCCTCGTGGCCGGAAGATCCCTCAGTGATCGATTTCGGGGAGGGGAAATGATCAAGGGAGCCAACGCCTTCGTTCCGACGGTGCCGTTGCGGATCGCCGTACGGGCCGGGCTGGATGTCTCGGCGTTGCTGTTGACGGAGACGGGCAGGGTCCGGGGGGACGGGGACATCGTGTTCCACGGTGCGCCGGTCCATCCGTCGGGCGCGGTACGGATGCTGGGGGAGGAGAACGGCACGGCGTGGCTGGAGGCCGGCCTCACCGCGGTCGAGGAGGAGATCGTCCGCGTCCTCGTGGTCGGGTCGACGGAGAGCGGTGCGCTGCGGGACGTGGACGGGCCGTCGGTGGAGGCGTTCGCACCGGACGGCACGTCGGTCGTGCGGTACGAGGTGACCGAGGCGGGCGGCGAGACGGCGATGGTGCTGGCGGAGCTGTACCGGCGGGCGGGGGGCTGGAAGTTCCGCGCGGTGGGCCAGGGGTATGTGAACGGCCTCGCGGGCCTGGTGGCGGACCACGGCGTGGACGTGGCGGACGAGGCCCCGGTGCCGTCACCGTCGCCTGTTCCGTTCCAGCCGCCGGCCCCTGTGCCGGTCGCCCCGGTCGCCCCGGTCGCCCCGGTCCCGTTCCAGGTGCCGGCGCCCACGGTGACGGCTCCACAGCCCGTGCCGGGGACGGTTGCGCCGGAGTGGTCGTTCGGTGCGGTCTTCGAGCCGTACACGCAGACCGGCCGGGACAACGACGTGATCACCGTGGACGGGCTCCCGCCGGGGCCGGTCGTGGTCGAACTCGCCATCCGGGGTGACGGATACACCGGCCTGTGGCCCCTCACCCGGTTCAACAAGGAGGGAGACACCCTCGTCAACAGCACCGAGGAGGACTTCCAGGGCCGACTGCTCGCCCACGTCCCCGGCAACGGGCTGCTGCGTCTGCAGCTGAAGGCGGAAGGCCCCTGGCAGCTCCGGGTGCTGCCGCTGGCATCGGCCCGGCGTCTGACGGAGGAACAGCTGGAGAGCCGCGGTCCCGACGTCCTGCTGCACACCGGGGGAACGGCCGACCTCGCCCTCCACTACCGAGGCGACGACAACCTCATCGTCAACCTCTACGAACTGGCCGGGCACGACGACCCCACGACCCTGCCCAGGGACGAGAACGTCGTCAACGAGATCGGCAAGCGACGGGAGACCGTACCGCTGCCCGAGGGCCCGCTCATCGTGCACATGGAGATGGCGGACGGCCCGTGGCGGGCCAAGCTGAAGCGGGTACAGCCCTACAGCGGGCCGCGGAACGACGACGGCCTGGCGAACGTGACCGACATCCGCAGCGCCCAGAGCGGCCGGTCGTGGTGGGGCAGACGCTGACCGACCGACCGACCGACCGACCGACTGCCCCGCTCCCGCCGCGACGAACGGCGGGGGCGGAGAGCAGGTCAGGTGTGGGTTCGCGTAGACGAGCTGACGGGCCGACATCCGTACGAAGAGAGATACCGGTTGGGTTCCGATACGGAATCCTTCGGGCAACGCCCCCGGCTCCCGTTACCACGCATCAAAGTCGGAATCAATCCCTCCGATTACCCGGTGTGGCTGGTTATGATCCCTGCGCACATACCGTCGAAGCCGGATCGGGCGTATCCCCCGCCGTCCGCACCCCAGGATCGCGCGCCTGTCCGGTCGGCGGCCCGTCCCCATGCCTCCTCCGCTCCCGAGGGCTGATGTCTCCCATAGAACCTCATGGCGCACCCGTGCGGTCGGCGGCCCGTCGACGACGTACCGTGCGCCTGCGCACGCTGCTCATCTGGCTGGCGGTCGTCCCCATCCTGGCCATGGGCACCCAGGTCCTCGTGATCGCCGGTCAACTCCTTGAGAGGTCCCAGCACCTGCGCGCCGATGTGGCGGCCGGTGAGCGGTACGGCGCACCCCTGTACACGCTCATGACCGACCTGCAGGCCGAGCGGAGGATGACCGCCGCCCGGTGGGCCGGCGCGTCCGTGTCCGAGAACGACCTGCGGGACCTGCGCGCCGCCACGGACCGGTCGGCGGCCGGGTTCCGCGCGCTCGTGCCCGCCGGCCCCGAGGCGGCCGCGCATGGGGACAGCCACAACGAGGACGGTCACCTCCAGGAGGTGGCGAGCGGCCTCGGCGACCTGGCCGCGTACCGCGAGCGCGCCGACACCCGCAGCAGCAGCGCCCACGGCGCGATCGCCTATTACACCGGTCTGATCGACCAGATCGTCCGCGTCTACCAGGACGCTTTCAGCCACAGCGAGGACGGGGAACTGGTCGAGGAGAGCCGGCCGCTGACCGCGATGTTCTCCGCCTTCGAGATGGTGGCACGCGAGGACACGCTCCTCGCCCTCGCCGAGCCCTCCAGAGAGCTCAGCCCCACCGCCTTCGGCGAGTTCGCCAACGCCGTCGGAGCCCAGCGATACCTGTACGACACGTGGGTCGTGCCCTATCTGCCGGCCGAGGAGCAGGCGTCCTACGCCCGGCTGACGGGCTCGGACGCCTGGCGTACCAAGACCGCGATCGAGGACGCCGTCCTCTCCGAGCACAAGGACCTCGACTCCAGCAGCGGCGTGAGACTGCCCCGCGAGATCGCCGCCTGGCCGGCCGCGCACAAGGAGGTAGCCGCCGGCCTCGCCGCGCTCAACGCCGAGCGGTCGCGGGCCGTGGTCGCTCGCGCCGACGCCAAGGCCGCCGAGCTCGAAGCCGAGGTCACCTGGCTGATCGCGGGAAGCGGTGGAGCGCTGGTGCTCGTCGTGCTCGTCGTCGTCCTCACCACCCGCTCGGTGCTGCGCCGCCTGCGCGACCTGCACGAACGCACGGTGACCGTCGCCGAGAGAACACTGCCGGACGTCGTCGACCGACTGCAGCGCGGGCAGAGCGTGGCAGCCGACGCGCTGCCGACGGTCGGCGGAGAGCGGGACGAAGTGGGGCGTATCAGCGACGCGTTCGCCCGTGTCGTCGCCGTATCCGTCGACGGACACCGGCAGCTCGCGGCGGAGCGTCACGGTTTCGGCATGTTCGCCGCCGGCATCGCCTCGCGCACCGGAAACCTCGTCAGCCGCCAGCTGAGCCTCACCGAGGACCTCCAGGACGCCTTCGGCCACAACGAAGCACTCCTCGCCCAGCTGATGAAGTCCGACCAGTTGACGGTGGGCATGCGGCGACAGATCGAGAACCTGCTCATCCTCGCGGACGGCGAGATCCCCGACCCGCACACCGAGCCCATGCGCGTCGCCGACCTGCTGCGCGAGGCGGCGGCCGAGGTCGAGGAGTTCCGGCGCATCGAGCGGCATGCCCTCGACGAGATCAGCGTGGAGCCGCGGGTGATCAGCCAGGTCAGCCACCTCCTGGCCGAACTCCTCGACAACGCCACCCGCTTCTCCCCGCCGAGGTCGAAGGTCGTCATCCGCGCCGAAGCCGTGGCGGACGGGCTGTCCGTCGAGATCGAGGACCGTGGGCCGCGCGTGACCGCCGAGCGCTACGAGGAGATGAACGGCCGCCTGCACACGGCCCCGCCGTACTCCGTCCTGGCGGAGAACGCCCACCGGCTCGGACTCTTCGTGGTCGGCCATCTCGCCGAGCAGCTGGGGGCCACGGTCACGCTGCGCCGCTCGGTCTTCGGAGGCACGTCGGCGGTGGTGATCCTGCCCAGGGACCTGCTGGTACGGACGGAGTCGACCACGGAGCCCGGACGGGTGCCGTCAGGTGAGGCGGTGCCGCCCTCCCTCCCCGCGCCACCGGCCGTCCCCGCGCCGCGTCCGCCGGTGGAGCGCAAGCCGGAGCTGGTCCTGCACACGGGCGCCGGTCTGCCGACCCGCCGGGTGGCGGAGCGGGCACCCGAGGGGCCGGGCGTCACCCCGGACGGCATCCCGGGCGTCACCCCCGACAGCCCCTCGCGCCGGGCCCTCCCCGAGCGCGTCCCGCAGACCCACATCGCCGAGCAACTCCGCGCGCCCCGCGCACCCGAGGAGGCCGTCGTACAGGACGAGGCGACCCCGGAAGAGGTCGCCGACGCCTGGGCGGACTACGAACACGGGACCCAGACAGCCGAAGAAGAGCTCCGACAGGATCAGCCATGACGACGACACCCAACACCGCGACATCCGACAGCGCGATCTACAGCGTCCTGGACAACAACCTGAGCAGGATCGCCGGCATCCAGGGCGCCGTGCTCCTGTCCAACGACGGCATCATGCTCAGCGCCTACCTGTTGGAACGGGACCGCGCCGAGCGGATCGCCGCCGCCTCCTCCGGAGTCGCGGCCACCATGAAGGCGATCTCCCGGGAGGTCGGCGGCGGCCGGGTCATCCGCCAACTTGTCGAGATGGACGAGAGCTACCTCTGCATCGTCGGCTGTGGCGAGGGCAGCACGCTCATCGTGGTGACCTCCCGCAAGGCGCGCCTCGGCGAGCTGGGCGGCGAGGCCGTACGGACCGCGCAGGCGCTCGGCGAGTGGCTGGGCACCCCCGAGCGCGCCCAGACGCCGAGCTCGTAATGCCGGCCGAGCCGGGCGAGCCGGCCGAGCCGCACGAGCCGGGCGAGCCGCACGAGCCGCGGCGCGGAAGCCGGCGCCGTACGCGGCTGTACGCCCTGACCGATGGACGTACAGCCGCGGCCCACACCGTCCTCACCATGGACACCACCATCACGGCGGCGGTGCCCGCGGACGCCCACGGCGGTCTGCCCACGGAGTGGCAGGCCGTCCTCGCCCTGTGCGCGCCGCCGAACGGGAGGGCGGTCGCCGAGATCGCCGCGCGGATGAGGATCCGCCTCACCCCGATGACGCTTCTGCTCGGCGAACTCGCGGACCGTGGGCTGATCCACCACCAGCCGCCCCTGGAGGCGGCCGCGACCACCAACGTCCACCTGCTCATGAGAATCAGGGACAACCTTGCCCGGATATGACACCCCTGCCGACGATGTCACGGCCCCCGTCAAGATCCTCATCGCCGGAGGATTCGGCGTCGGCAAGACGACCCTGGTCGAGACGGTCTCGGAGATCGAGCCGCTGCGTACGGAGGAACGGCTGACGGCCGCGGGCGTCGGCGTCGACGACCTCGACGGCATCGAGTCCAAGACGGTCACCACGGTGGCGATGGACTTCGGCCGGATCACCCTCACCGACGCCGGAGTCGTCCTGTACCTGTTCGGAACACCGGGCCAGGAGCGCTTCTGGTTCATGTGGGACGACCTGCTGAACGGGGCGCTCGGGGCGATCGTCCTGGTCGACACACGCCGCCTGGACCGCAGCTTTCCGGCCGTCGACTTCTTCGAGAGCCGCGGGCTTCCGTTCGTGGTCGGCGCGAACTGCTTCCACGGCGAACAGCACTACACCGCCGAGGAGATCGGAGCGGCCCTGCACCTGCGCGACCCGAACACCCCCATCCTCATGCTCGACGCCCGCTCCCGGGACGACGTGCGCGGGGCCCTGCTCTCGCTGCTCGACATGCTGATCGCCCGGGCGGACGGGACCCGGGCGACCGTCTGAACCGCGGGGTCACCCGACCGCGAGGGAGGCGACGAAGTCGGTCCAGGTGACGGGGCCGAGGGCGAGCTGGGGGCCCTGGGGGTTCTTGGAGTCGCGTACGTGGACGGTGGTGGGGCAGGCGGCGACCTCGACGCAGTCGCCGCTTCCGCCGCTGCTGTAGCTGGACTTGTGCCAGGAGAGGGCGACTTCGACGCAGTCGTCGCCGCTGCCGCCGCTGTAGCTGCTCTTGAACCAGGCCAGTTCTGTGGTGCTCATGTAGCTCCTCGCATCTGCCGCAACAGGCTCCGGGAGTCTTCCAGAGTAAGAGCCTGTGAGCGCATCCTGGCATACCGCATCTGGAGGATGCTGACCACTTTGGGGTCGGAGACGAACTGGCCGCTCTCCTGCCCCTCGCAGTAGCCGAACCACCGGTTGTCCGGGGTCTCCAGGAGCCGCATGGGCCCGTCGAGTCCGGCGTGATGCCCTCGTGTCTTCGGCATGATCTGCATCTCGACGTTCCGCCGCGTGCTGAGTTCGAGAATGTGGTCGATCTGCTCCCGCATCGCCTCCGTGCCACCCGTGGGACGTTCGAGGACGTGCTGCTCGACGATGAAGCTGTACGCCGTGTTCGGCCGCTCCGTCAGTAACCGCTTCCGTTCGAGCCGGGCGACGAGCTGCGCCTCGATCTGCTCGTCCCCGAGCGGCGGCCGCTGCTCGGCGAACAGCTCGTGTGCGTACGCCTTCGTCTGCAACAGGCCCGGCACGAGCCGGTTCTCGTACGTGTACAGGCTCAGCGCCTCCGCCTCCAGCTTCGCCCACTGGCGGAACCAGCTCGCCAGCCCCGGCTGCCGCGACAGATGCTTCGCCGCCGCCCTGATCACCCCGAACGCGTCCAGGACCTCCTCCGCCCGGTCCACGAAGTCCGCCGGCGGAAACCGCCGCCCCTGCTCGATCGAGGCCACCGTCGGAAGCGAGTACCGCACTCTCGGCGCGAACTCCTCCTGCGTGAGCCGCGCCCGTTTGCGGAAGGTCTTGACCACCTCGCCGAAGGACTTCAAGCTGTCCGACGCCTCGGGCTCGCCGCCGCCGTTCGTCGTGTACCCGTCCGTCATCCCGTACACCTCCCGTGCCCCACCACCCCAACCGGGCCATGGTTACGGGCCGTTACCGGTACTGTCCACCCTCCGGACCCGTACGCTCACGCAGCGTACGGGTGGCTGACCTGGCAACCCGCCCCCGGCCTCGCCACATTGATCACATGACCTCCCCCCTGACCCATCAAGAACCCGTCACCGTACGTGTGTTCACCCAGCGCTTCAGCTCCACCCCACGCGGCGCCCGACTCGCCCGGCGCCTTGCTCTCCACCAGCTCGACCGCTGGGGCGTCCCGCACGGAACCGCCGCCTCCGACACCGCCGCGCTCCTCGTCGCCGAGCTCGCGGCGAACGCCGTCACCCACGGCCGGGTCCCCGGGCGGGACTTCGAGCTGACGCTCACGCACACGCCCGGGCGGCTTCTCCGCATCGACGTCTCCGACACCCGTACCGAACGCCGTCCGCCGGCCCCCGGCGCCCTCACCGGACCCGCGCCGCTCGGCGACGCCGGGCGAGGTCTGCTGATCGTCGAGGCCCTGGCCTCGCGCTGGGAGGTCCGAGACCGCGTCCCTGTCGGCAAGACGGTCCGCGCCGAACTCGACCTCTCCAGTCATCGGAGCGGGTCCTCGTATCCGCAAACGGCGACTCCCCGCCACTGAGGCGCACCGCCAGGCCGGTCAGGGCGCCGGCTGCAGCAGGTCCCAGCGGTTGCCGTACAGGTCCTCGAAGACCGCGACCGAGCCGTACGGCTCGTGGCGGGGCTCCTCCAGGAAGCGGACGCCGGACGCGGTCATCCGGGCGTGGTCGCGGGCGAAGTCGTCGGTGTGCAGGAAGAAGCCGACGCGGCCGCCCGTCTGGGCGCCCACGGCGGACTCCTGGGCCGGGCCCTTCGCGCGGGCCAGGAGGAGGCCCGTACCGGCGGGGCCGCCCTTCGGGCGGACGACCACCCAGCGGGAGCCGTCGCCGCGGTCGGCGTCCTCGGCGAGTTCAAAACCGAGGGCGTCGGTGTAGAAGGCGATGGCCTCGTCGTAGTCACGGACGACGAGGGTCACGAGAGCGATGAAGGACATGACTTCGAGGTTATACGTATGACTCCACCGGTGCCAAACGGTGGGAGAATGCGGCCCATGGACGCCCAGCTGCTCGCCGAGCTCACCGCCCGCGCCCGGCTCCTCGCCGTTCCCGGCCGGCGGCGGATCCTGGGGCTCGCCGGGGCGCCCGGGGCCGGGAAGTCCACGCTCGCCGCCCGGCTCGTCGCCCGGCTCGACGGGCTCGCCGCCCTTGTGCCGATGGACGGATTCCACCTTGCCCAGCGCGAGCTGGAGCGGCTCGGGCGCGCGCGGCGCAAGGGGGCGCCCGACACCTTCGACGCCGTCGGGTACGCCGCGCTTCTCGCCCGGCTGCGCGCCCCCGAGCCCGGCACCACCGTCTACGCCCCCGCCTTCGACCGCGCGATCGAGGAGCCCGTCGCCGGCGCGATACCCGTGGCCGCCGACGTCCCGCTCGTGATCACCGAGGGGAACTACCTGCTCCACGACGAGGGCCCCTGGGCCACCGTCCTGCCCCTCCTCGACGAGGCCTGGTACCTCGAACTCGACGACCACCGCCGCGTGCCCCGCCTCGTCGAACGCCATGTCCGCTTCGGCAAGGACCCGGCCCACGCCGAACGCTGGGTCCGGGACTCCGACGAGTCCAACGCCCGGCTCGTCGCTCGCGGCCGCGACCGCGCCCACCTCGTCGTCCGGATGAGCTGATGAGCTGATCCCATAAGCCGACCCGCCCCGAGCCGTCGCCCGGCCTTCGGAGATGATCGCCGCATGAATCACACCAGTCGGCGTACCCTCCTGACCTCCATGGCCGTCGCAGCCGCCGGCCTGCCGCTGATCAACGACCTCGCCGGGAACGGCAGTACGGCCGCCGCGGCCACCACCGCGGACAACTTCCCCTCCAACACGGCGCTGTACAGCAGCACCACGTACCAGGAGGGCGTCCACTGGATGCGGCGCTTCCGCACCCACCCCCGGGCCGAACTCTTCGACAACGTGAGCGCCGCGAGCGACCCCGTCCGCAGCACGGCGATCATCGCGCCGCACGGCGGTGGCATCGAGGCGGGCACCAGCGAACTGTGCCTCGCCGTCGCCGGATACACCCCGGCCGGGGCCGGTACCGCCCCGGTGGCCCTGACCGGAGTGCCGCAACGCGACTACTGGATGTTCGAGGGGCTGGCCTCCTCCAGCGCGCTCCACGTCACCTCGACCCACTGCGACGACCCGGCCGCGCTGGCCGTCTGCGGCGCCAACCTGTACGCCGTCTCCCTGCACGGCTTCACCCCGCAGGCGGGTACCCCGGCGAAGCAGATCCTCATCGGCGGCCGGGACACGCGCCTGATGCGCAACCTCGCGGCGGCCTTCGCCGGGCACGGGTTCACCACCGGGAACAGCGACGCCGCGCGGGACGTCACCGTGCTCCTCGCGGGCGTCGACTCCCCGCTGAACGGGGACGACCCCGAGAACATCGTCAACCGCACGCGTACGGGAGCCGGCGCCCAGCTGGAGCTGTCCACCGAACTGCGCAAGGCGATGTTCGGTGATTTCACGAGCGCCTCCGGCCGCCGGACGACCGCCGGCGTGGGATCCGCCGACGAGGCCCACTTCTGGAACGGCTTCGTCGGCGCCGTACGCGAAGCCGTCCACCAGCACGAACTCGGCCGCGCCGCCCAGTAGCGGCGGGCGGCACTTCCCCGGCGGTCTGACCACGCGGTACCCAGCACCCCTACGTGACGCCAGAGGGTGAGGTCGACCATACTGGCGCGCGGCATTCCAGCCGGGGGGCTGGGGACGCATGGGGCGGGACGGGGGCGGCAATGGATCTGCCGGAGCATGTGGGCCACTACACGGTGGAGCGCGAGCTGGGCGCGGGCGGCATGGGGACGGTGTACCTGGCACGTTCCCGAGGCGGACGCACTGTGGCCGTGAAGGTGGCCCGTTCCGAGCTGGCTGCCGATCCGCACTTCCGTGCCCGGTTCCGCGCGGAGGTCGAAGCCGCCCGCAGGGTCGGCGGGTTCCACACCGCGCAGGTCGTCGACGCCGACCCGGACGCGGCTGCACCGTGGCTGGCGACCGCCTACATCGCCGGGCCGACGCTCTCGGACCTGCTCGCCGACCAGGGGCCGATGGACGAGCCCGCGCTCCGTCTGCTCGGTGCGGCGTTGTCCGAGGCGCTGCAGGCCATTCACGACTGTGGTCTCGTCCACCGTGATCTCAAGCCGGGCAACATCATCATGGCGGACGACGGGCCGCGGGTGCTCGACTTCGGGATCGCCCGGGCTCTGGAATCGTCCCGGCTCACCTCTACCGGAGCAGCTTTCGGCACCCCTGGTTTCCTGGCCCCCGAGCAGGCGCAAGGACTCGAAGTCAGCCCGGCCGCCGATGTGTTCGCGTTGGGTGCGGTGCTGGTCGCGGCGGCGGGTGGCAAGGCGTTCGGAGAAGGTACTCCGATGGGGCTGATGTATCGGGCGGTGCACGAGCAGCCGGACCTGTCCGACGTCCCCCAAGGCATCCGACCGGTGGTTGCCGCCTGTATGGCCAAGGACCCGGCGCAACGGCCGACCCCGAAAGCGCTGCTGAACCTGTTCGTCCCCAGCACCGCTCCGCGGCCGACGGAGGTGGTGCATTCGCTGACCCTGCCGGATGCGGGCGTACGCCCCTCTCCGGCACCAGCACCGCCACCGACGCCTGGGGCGGCGACCGCGCCGGGCGACGGGGGCGTCCACAGTGCCATGACCGTTGCCTCCCTGCCGGGCACCGCGCCCCGGCCGAGGAAGAAGAGGCGCACGAAGCTCTATGTCGCCGGAGCCGTGATCGTGCTCGGCGGTGCGGGCTACGGAGGCTATGAGTTCTCCGACGCGTCCTTCCCCGACGCCACGCACGAACTCATCGTGCCCAAGACCCTGCTGGGAGGCGCGTACGCACACGACGGCCATTCGTCTCTCACGCCGGACGGGCCTTCGGACGGCTTTTTCGAGAGGGACGTGAGGAGTTTCACCGTCACGTACGCCGCCACTGCCGAGGCCCGTAAGTCCGAGACGGTGGAAATCTGGGGCGAGTTCGGCCGGTTCAAGTTCGTGGAAGCGAAACGTGACAGCCTCATGCATTCCTCGGAGAGGGGTGACGACACCGTCGTCGAGCCGGCCGTCACGAAACGCGTCCCGGGCGCGGACGTGGACTTCCGCTGCGAGGCGACGACCAAGCAGACCCAGTGCGCGTGGGGAGACGCCAACACCAGGGCCGTGGTGACGTTCGACCCCACCGTCACCATCGAACGTGCGGCGGCGGAGACCCACAAGATACGCAACGACATACGCAGGCCGTTCGCCCGCGGCTCCTGACGGCGACCAAGCGAGCGCTGCCCCTTGCCGGTGTTCCCGGCTTTCAGTTGAAGATGTCCAAGAAGTCCAGCCAGGAGCCCCGATCGTCGGCGGGGCGGGGCCGCATCGGGAGCGGATCCGGGTAGGTCTCCACTGCGGCCCTCGCGCGGACGATGTCCGGCCCGCCGCACGCCGCGACGGCGAAGGCGCCGAAAACCTTGGCGAACGCGGCCGGGTCGCGGAACTCCACGCCGAACGCCCGGCCGTCCCGCAGCGGGACCCACACCACCCGGTCGAACCGTCTCCATTCCCCCACCGGCTGGTCGTCCGCGGTTGACCACCCCTCCAGCCACAGCCGCGCCACGTGCAGCAGGTTCACCTTCTCCATCGGCAGCCGCTTGCGCCGCACTCGCAGTTCACGCGTCGTCAGCTCGACACGCTGGTCCTTCTTCGGGTACCAGACGACGCCGATCCCGAACGGCACCCACAGCAGGATCCCGATCATCGGCAGGACCAGAGCGTCGCCCCACGACCGGAGCAGCCCGCCGTCCAGCAGGTACAGGGCCCCGAAGACCACAATCCACTTCGCCGTCATCCGCCAGAACCCGGTGCCCTGCCGGTACAGGACCCGCCGCTTCCCCGTCATCGCCATGCCCGCACGCTATCGGCCGCCCCGCAGCTCACCGTATGCGCCCTTCGCCACCGCGGGGGGCGGGCGGCGCGATGTCCTGGACCTGGGGGGTGTCTTGTCGATCAGGCCGGGCTCGCGTGCCCTGGCACCGCGTCTCGCCGCGTTGTCGTCGGTCGCCAACTCCCCCGTAGCCCTTCGGGCACGGGAGGTGCCCCCACCGCGTTGTCTCCCTCCTCCGCCTTGCGATCCGTCCCCTCGGCCCTGGCGGGCCTGGGGAGACCCCATGCACCAGACCCCGCTCCCTGATCCGGCCTGATCGACAAGACACCCCCTAGTGCTCCACCGCCGCCCGCGCCAGCGCCCGTACGATCGGGTGCGGGCGCGAGCCGTCGCCCGCCAGTTCCGGCTGGAAGAGCGTCGCCAGGAAGAACGGGTGTCCGGGCAGTTCCGCGATCCGGACCCCGCCCTCCTCGTCCTCGCCGGTGAACCGCAGGCCGTGCGCCCGCAGCGTGTCCAGGTGGCGGCTGTCCGGGCCGTAGTTGCAGTGGTACCGCTCCGTCGTCCGCTCGGCGCCGAGCACGGACTCGGCGAGCGAGCCCGGCGTCACCCGCACCGCGCCCTCGTGGCCCACCAGCGAGCAGGCGAGCGGTGCGATCAGCAGGTCGTCGCCGGCCGCCGCCGGGTCGTTCTCGGCGTGTGCGGCGCCGGTCAGGCCGCAGACGTCGCGGGCGAACTCGAGCAGCGCGTGCTGGAAGCCGCCGCAGGTGCCGAGGAACGGGATCCCGTCCTCGCGCGCCGTGCGGATCGCCGCCAGCGCGCCCGCCTCACTCGCGTACGGACTTCCCGGCAGCACCCACACCGCGTCGAAGCCCTTCACCGCGCCCGGCGCCTCCGCGTCCCCGGTCGGGATCCAGTAGGCGTCGAGCACCAGGCCGTCGCGCTCGGCCAGCGCGTCCAGCAACAGAGGGATGCGGACATGGGACTTCACGTGCGGGGAACGGTCGCCGACCAGGGCGATACGAGCTGTCTTCGTCATGCCGACCATGCTGCTCGACCGCGATGTTCACGTCCAACGATGATTCCTGCACTCTCCATCGTGAACACTTATGGCCATGGACCCGCACCTCCTGCGTACGTACGTCACCGTCGCCCGGCTCGCCTCCTTCTCCGAGGCCGCCCGCACCCTCGGCTACACCCAGTCCGCCGTCTCCCAGCACATCGCCGCCCTCGAGAACGACCTCGGCCTGCCGCTCCTCGGCCGCCGCCCCGTCGTCCCCACCCCCGCCGGCGAGCGTCTCCTCGAACACGCCGGGTCCCTCCTGCTCCGCCTGGACGCCGCCCGCGCCGACCTCGCCCGGTTCGCCGCCGAGCCCCGCGAGACGCTGACCCTCGCCGCCGCCCCGCTCGCCCTGCGGCCCCGGACGCTCGCCGCCCTGCCCGCCTCCGGCGTCACCCTGCGCACCCTGCCCCGCGACGAGGTGCCGGCCGCCGTGGCGACCGGAGCCGCCGATCTCGGTCTGGTCGACGGACTCGCCGCGCCCAGCGACCCGTTGCGGCTCCCCGACGTCGCCCCGCTCACCGCCGTGCGCGTCGCCGAAGAGCCGCTCGCCGTGGTCCTGCCCGCCGGCCATCCGCTCGCCGGGCGCGCCGGGCTGCGCCTCGCGGACCTCGTCGACGCGCGCTGGCTCGACGCCCCCGACGCCGGATTCCCGCTCGACCGGCTGCGCGCCGTGCACGGCGGGCCGGCCGGCCATGGCTTCCGTACCGCCCTGCTCTACGAGGGCACCGACACCCGCACCCTCGGCGCCCTGGCCGCCGCCGGTCACGGCCTGACGCTGCTGCCGGTCTCCCTCGCCTCCGCGATCGCGGGAGCCGTCGCCGTACCCCTGACCGCGCCCCGCCTCGCGCATCGCACCGAACTCCTTCACACCGGGGCGGAACCGGTGGCCTCCGCCGCGGAGTTGGTCCGCCGACTGCGCGTATGACGTCTCGCCCCTAGGCTGTTCCTCAAGCGACGGAAGGCGGACGGACGTGGGGTTGTTCCGACGAGGACCCAAGCGGGACGGCGACGAGGTGCCCAGGGACGCGGAGTTCTCCTACTTCTCGGAGCGGGAGGCCGCCCTCTTCCGCAGCCGGGTCCGTGAGGCCTTCGCCGAACTGGGCCTGGAAGTCACCGTCTACGCCGACCTGGTGTGCGACGCCGACGGACGCAAGTTCGGTCTCGGCAACCTCGCCGCCGTCTGCCACAACGACCGGCGCGGTCCGCGCGCCTGGCCCGGCCTCATCCGCCGGCACGTCGGCCTCGTCCTGCGCACCATGGACGGCCCCTCCGCGCTCGACACCCTGCGGCCGGAGCAGATCCGCGCCCAGCTCTACCCCCGCGTGGTCAGCGGCGACGGCATCGACCCGGGAACCTTCGGCTACGCCCGGAGCGTCGCGCCCGGACTGTACGAGATCCTCGCCCTCGACCTGCCGGAGAGCGTCATGATGCTCACCGACGAGGCCCTCGAACCGCTCGGCGACCTCGACCAGCTGCGCGACCGGGCGCTCGCCAATCTCCGCGGGCTGCCCGTCGAGGGCCATGAGACGGTGCGGGACGCCGACGGCATGTGCTTCGAGGTGCTCCTCGGCGACTCCTTCTACACGGCGAGCCGCGTCCTCGACCTGGACACGGTCGTACGGCGTGTCACCGGGCAGCCGCTCGGCGAGCACGGGGCCCTGGTGGCGATGCCGTTCCGGCACCAGCTCGCCTTCCACCCGATCCGCGACACCACGATCGTCCCCGCGCTCGGCGCGATGGCCTCCTTCGCCGCCTCCGGCTACGCGGACACGCCGGGCTCCATCAGCCCGTACGTCTTCTGGTGGCGCGGCGGTACGCTCACCCAGCTCAGCGACCGGGACGGGGACGGCGGAGATGTGCGGATCGTCGTCGGCGAGGACTTCCACGAGCTGCTCGAACGCCTCATCGCCCAGGGTCCGGACCCGCGCTGACGGGTCGCGTCCGCCGTCCGTGGGCGGCAGGATGACCCCATGTCGCGATCGACCGCACCCGCTCCGTTCACCGCCGAGGACTACCGCGCCCGGATGGCCCGCGCCGCCGAGGCGGCGGCGGACGCCGGACTCGCCGGAATCCTCGTCGCCCCCGGCCCCGACCTGGTGTATCTGACCGGCTATCAGCCGACCGCGATCACCGAACGGCTCACCGCCCTCGTCGTCGCGGCGGGCCGGGAGCCGGTCCTCGTCGTACCGACGCTGGAGGCCCCGGACGCCGAGAAGGCCCCGGGCGCCCCCGCGCTCACCCTGCGGGACTGGACCGACGGCACGGACCCGTACGACGTCACGGCTCCTCTGCTCGACACCCGGGGGCGCTTCGGCGTCAGCGACAACGCCTGGGCGATGCACCTCCTCGGGCTGCAGAAGAAGCTGCCCTCCACCTCGTACGTCTCGCTCACCGAGGCGCTGCCGATGCTGCGGGCAGTCAAGGACGCGCACGAACTGGAGCGGATCGCCGCCGCGGGCGCGGCCGCCGACGAGGCATACCGGGAGATCCTCACCGTCCGCTTCGCGGGCCGCAGGGAGACCGAGGTCGCGGCCGACCTCGCCGCCGCGCTGACGCGGTCCGGCCACTCCCAGGTCGACTTCACCGTCGTCGGATCCGGGCCCAACGGCGCCAACCCCCACCACGAGGCGGGGGAGCGGGTCATCGAGCGCGGCGACATGGTCGTCCTCGACTTCGGCGGGCTCAAGCACGGATACGGCTCCGACACCACCCGTACCGTCCACGTCGGCGAGCCGACCACCGAGGAGCGGCGCGTCCACGACGTGGTGCGGGAGGCCCAGCAGGCCGGCTTCGAGGCGGTCCGGCCGGGCGTGGCCTGCCAGGAGGTGGACCGGGCGGCCCGCCAGGTGATCACGGACGCCGGCTACGGCGCGTACTTCATCCACCGCACCGGCCACGGCATCGGGGTCACCACGCACGAACCCCCGTACATGATCGAGGGCGAGGAGCGGCCGATCGTCCCCGGCATGTCCTTCTCCATCGAGCCGGGCGTCTATCTGCCGGGCCGCTTCGGCGTGCGCATCGAGGACATCGTGACGGCGGACGAGGACGGCTCGGGCCGCCGGTTCAACAACACCCCGCGCGAGATGGCCATCGTCGAGTAGGTGGCAGCGGAGTGGTCGGTCGAGTGGTCAGGTCGTGCGCGTACCGCCCTGGTCACAGGGGAGCGTGGCCGCCGGGTGGTCCGTGGTGAAGTCCTCGGAGATGTCCCGCGCCGTCTCCCGCATGGCATCGCCCGTGATGCGGATCTGTCCGGTGAAGGGCCGGTCGATGTCCTGGATCAGCAGCAGGGAGCCGGTGAACAAGACCGCCAGGGTGGACAGCAGGAGCAGATGCGCCGGACCGCGCTTGCGGGGCAGGCCGAACGCGAAGGCGCCGACCGTGGCGGCGAGCGACACGACCATGAACCAGTAGACGACGGTGGGGATCGCGGGGGACGCCTCGCCGAGCCGGGCGTGGCGGGCCTGGGCCCGTTCGTCGTCGGCCTCCACCAGCGCGTCGAACGTCGGGTCGCCCCGGTGGGCGAGGTCCTTGAAGGACTTACGGAACTCGGTGGACCACACGGAGGCCCGGGGCGAGGCCTCACCGCCGTCGTCCGCCATCGAGGGCCACTCGACGGTCTCGATGGCGCGCGCGTAGCAGACCGCGGCGGCCTGCAGCCGCTCCCGCTGCGGCTCGGGTGCGTAGTCGGCCACCTCGTAGAGCTGGTCGACCCGCCGGGCCTCCGTGTCGACGGCCTCGCCTGCCGCGCCGAACGACTCGGCCGCGACGACGATGACGAAGGCGACCAGCAGGACGGCGAGGGTCTCCAGCGGGCTGATGAGGTCGCTGACGGACGCCTCGGAGTCCTCCTGCTCGTCCGCCGTGCGGAGACTGCGGACGCGGTTGGCGACGAGGCCGACGGCCAGGGCGACGGCCATCGCGGCGATGGTGACGAGCGTGGTCATGCGCGAGTCTCCGTACGGCGGTCGACGTAGGGGACGCCCCCCACCCGCCACAGCCCACCACGGGACGGGTGCCTCGCGCCGCAGACAGGCAGGCCCATGATCCAATCGGCCCACAGGGCTCAGCCCATAGCGCTCAGCCCGCCGGGCTCACCCGTCCGCCGGGCTCACCCGTCCGTCAGGACCACCGCGCACTCGGCCGGCAGCCGCAGCAGCCCGTCCGCGCCCGGCGCCTCGACCGGCTCCCAGGAGGCGAGGACCCGGTCGCGGCCGTTCGTGCCGAGCGGGATCTCCGCCGGTTCCTTGCCCAGGTTGACCGCGATCCGCAGCACGCCCCGCCGGAACGCCAGCCAGCGCGCGTCCTCGTCGAACGCGACCCGGACCGCGGCCAGGTCCGGGTCGGTGAGGTCCGGCAGGGTGCGGCGCAGCGCGATCAGCTCGCGGTGCCAGGCGAGCAGCCGGTTGTGCGGGGCGCGTTCGCGTTCCGTACGGTCCAGGACGGAACGGTCCCGGGTGGCCGGGTCCTGCGGATCGGGAATGTCCTCCTCCGCCCAGCCGTGCGCCGCGAACTCCCGCCGCCTGCCCCGCCGTACCGCCTCCGCGAGCTCCGGGTCCGTGTGGTCGGTGAAGTACTGCCAGGGCGTGGTCGCCCCCCACTCCTCGCCCATGAACAGCATGGGGACCGAGGGCCCGGTCAGGACGAGCGTCGCCGCGCAGGCGAGCAGCCCGGGGGAGAGGGTCTCGGAGAGCCGGTCGCCCAGCGCCCGGTTGCCGATCTGGTCGTGCGTCTGGGCATAGCCCAGGAAGCGGTGCGCGGGGGTGCGGACCCGGTCCACCGGCCGGCCGTGGCGGCGGCCCCGGAAGCTCGAGTACGTACCGTCGTGGAAGAAGACATGGGTCAGCGACTTGGCGAGCGCGGCCAGCGGGGCGCGCGCGAAGTCGACGTAGTAGCCCTGGGACTCGCCGGTGAGCGCCGTGTGCAGGGCGTGGTGGAAGTCGTCGTTCCACTGGGCGTGGATGCCGAGGCCGCCCGAGACGCGCGGTGTGGTGGTCCGTGGATCGGCGAGGTCCGACTCGGCGATCAGGAAGTGCTGGCGGCCCTGCTCCCGCGCCAGCTCGTCCACCGCCTCCGACAGCTCCTCCAGGAACGTCAGGGCCCGGGTGTCCGCGAGGGCGTGCACCGCGTCGAGGCGGAGCCCGTCGATCCGGTAGTCCTGCAGCCAGGCCAGGGCGCTGCCGAGCAGATACGCGCGGACCTCGTCCGAGCCCGGCGCGTCCAGGTTCACCGCGGCGCCCCACGGTGTGTGGTGCGTGTCCGTGAAGTACGGGCCGAAGGAGGGCAGATGGTTCCCGGACGGGCCGAGGTGGTTGTGGACCACGTCCAGGACCACGCCCAGGCCGAGCCCGTGCGCCGTGTCGACGAACCGCTTCAGCGCCGTCGGCCCGCCGTACGGCTCGTGGACCGCCCACGGCGCGACGCCGTCGTACCCCCAGCCGCGTGTCCCCGGGAAAGGACACAGCGGCATCAGCTCCACATGGGTGATGCCGAGACCGGCCAGCTCCCCGAGCCGCTCGGCGGCCGCGTCCAGGGTCCCGTCGGGCGTGAAGGTCCCGACGTGCAGCTCGTACAGGACCGCGGCGCGCAGCCGCAGCCGCGGTGCCTCGTTGAACCAGACGTACGCGGAGTGGTCGACGACCGCGCTGAGCCCGTCCGGGCCGTCCGGCTGGCGGCGGGACCGGGGGTCGGGCAGCACGGGCCCGCCGTCCAGCGCGTAGCCGTAGCGGTCGCCGTCACCGGCCGCCACGACCCCCGTCCACCAGCCGTCCCGCTCGGCGTCCCGCTCCAGAGGGTGCCCGGTGCCGTTCAGCTCCAGCGTCACCCGGTCACGGGCCTGCGGGGCCCACACCTCGAACAGCAACGGTCGATCCCCTCGTCGATGGACCACACGCAACGACAGCGACTACGGCGTCCATCCTGGCAGTCAGGAACCCGCCACGCCCGGCGCGTCCCGGACGAAGGTGATCGCCCGCTCGAAGGTCATGTAGCCCGTGCGGGCGAAGGCCCTCGCCATCGGGACATCGGCCAGGTCGGTCGCCGCGCGGATGCGCGGCACCTGCTGACCGGCCGGCACGCGGGTGCCCGCCGCCAGGATGTCGTCGATGTATCCCTTGCCACGGTGGGCGGGGAGTACACCGATGTCGTCGTGCTTCTCCGCCGCCTCGCGCGCCGTGCGACCGGAGGCCAGGTCGGCCCGGCCGCGCGCGTCGAGCGTGCCCTCCGCGACGAGGTCCTCACGGTCCCGTACGGGGCGGAACTCCAGCCGTCCCGTCGGCTCGGGTACGGGGTGCCGGGACGCCACTCCAGGCGGAGCCGCTCCACCAGCGGACGGGCGCCCGAGCGCTCGACCACGCCGAAGAGCGTCTCCAACCGCTCGCGGGTCTCTGGCACCTCGCGCCAGTCCGGCGGCAGGAACCGGCCGAACTCCGGAAGTGCCGCACGGGCCGCACGGGACGCGGGTGACCCGTGTGCCGTGCCCGTCGGTACGACCGCGGCGGTCACCGTCTCCAGGAGACGCAGCCCGATCTCGGCACGCTCCTCGGCGGGCAGTTCCGGGTCGAGGTCGAAGAAGTTGAAAGCGTCAGTGATCTTCTCGGTGCGGTCCGGGCTCTGTCTCCGCGCTCGCGCTCACAGCTCGCGCCCGCGGTCAGTCGTCGCTCGGAAGCCTGGCCTCGCCCGCCGGCAGGCGCACCGCGGTCTCGACGAGCGCGCCGACCTGCGCCGAGGACACGGCGATGCCGGGTGTTCCGAGCGTCCAGCGGAGGAAGGCGTCGACGCTCATGGCCGGCACGTCGCCGAGGTAGGGCCTGATGTACACCGGTGTGTTCGGTTCGCTGCGCCAGCTGTCGGCCAGCGTGCCGATGTCCACCGCGTCGTACCCGAGGGCGTCCAACAGCTCGGTGGCCTCGGCCTTGGCCTCCGCGTCGTCGCCGGCGACGGGCAGGGCGCTGCGGTCCGGCGCGACCGTGGGCCGGGCGAGGGAGAGGAGCTGATGCGGGGTGATGTTGTTGAACGCCTTGACGACCCGGGAGCCCGCGAGCCGGCGCTGCATCAGAGCACTCGACGTCAGTGCTCCCGCGTCCAGTTCGGCGAGGTGGCCGTCCCGCTCGGGGTAGTAGTTCGACGTGTCCAGCACCGTCTTGCCGGCCAGGGCATCGGCCGGAAGCTGTCCGTACGCCTTCAGCGGGACGGCCGCCACCACCAGATCCCCGGCGCGTGCCGCCTCCGCCGGTGTGGCCGCTCGGGCACGTCCGCCCAGGTCGGCGACGAGGCCGGCGAGGCTCTCAGGGCTCCGTGTGTTGCTGAGGACGACCTCGAAGCCTGCGGCGACGGCAAGGCGGGCAACGGAAGAACCGATCATTCCGCTTCCGATGAGTCCGAGTGTGCGGGACATGACGTCTCCTCTGGGTACGCGTGGATGGCTCGCCCGACACAGCCTGGAACCGCCGCGCCCGCCCGACCAGGCCCGTGTTCTGCGTACTCACGGCGTGATCACCCGCCGCGAGGCGCGGTCGTAGGGTGGTCGTGTGGACGACCGGACCGAGTTGAGAGAGTTCCTCACATCACGCCGTGCGCGGCTGCGCCCGGAGGACGTCGGTTTGCGCGACTACGGCGGAGTGCGGCGGGTCGCGGGGCTGCGGCGCGAGGAGTTGGCCCGGCTGGCGGGCGTGAGCATCGCCCACTACACGCGGCTGGAACAGGGCAGGGGTGACAGCGTCTCGGACGAGGTCCTGGACGCGGTCGGCGCCGCGCTGCGGCTGGACGCGGACGAATCGGCGTACCTGCGCCGGATCGCACGGCGTCCCGTGCCATGTGCCGACGACGCGGGCCCGTCGGAGGATGTTCCCGCCGGCCTCCGCCACCTGCTGGAGTCGTTCGTGATGACGCCGGCGCTGCTGGTGGGTCGGCACACCCAGATCATGGGCTGGAACCGGCTCGCCGTCGCGGTGTTCGGCGACTTCCCCGCGCTGCCGGAGGACCGCCGCACGCTCTCGCACCTGCTGTTCACCGAGCCCCACTCGCGCGAGCTGTTCCGCGCGGGCTGGGAACGGGTGGCGGCGGAGCACGTGGCGCATCTGCGGGTTCTGCTCGGGCGGTACCGCGGGGACTCCGGGCTCGCGGCGCACATCGAGCAATTGCGGGCGCTGAGCGAGGACTTCGCGCGCATGTGGGCTGAGCGCACCGTGGCGCGGGCCCGGTCCCAGGTGTACGTACTGCACCACCCGGTCGTCGGCGAACTGACCCTGCACGGCGAGCGCGTCTCGCTGCCCGACGCGCCCGTGTGCTGCGGCCTCGACCTGTTCGCCGCCGAGCCGGGCTCGGCCTCCGAGAGGGCGCTGCGCACCCTCGGAAGCCCGTGAGCCCGTGAGCCCGTGAGCCCGTGAGCCCGTGAGCCCGTCAGCCGGCCGGTCGGGCGGTGCGGCGGGAACGGGCCATGCCCAGAGCGCCGATGGCCACGCCGACCAGCCCCACCACCAGGGCCACCACGCCCCCGCCCAGCCCGTTGCCGGTGCCGAGGCCGCCGTCGGACGTGGTCACGACCACCGCACCGAGCACGATGCCGAACAGCCCCGTCACCAGGGCTGTGACACTGCCGCCCCGCCCCGGGCCTCTGCCGATACGGCCGGTGGAGCGGGCCAGGGCCAGCCCGCCGACGACCACGCCGGCCAGCGCGACCAGCGCGGCCGTGGTGGCCCCGAGCCGTCCGGCGCTCATGGTGGTGACATCGGCCGCGACGGCCGGTGCCGCGAGCAGGAATCCGACTGACATGGGGTGCTCCTTCTGCTGCTTCTGGTACTTCTGCTGCTCCGAGGGACACCCCGAGCTTGTCCGCCGGACCCACCGCCGGTCGTCCCCCGGACGCGGACACTTCGCGTACCGCGGACGCCGCAGAAGCCGCGCACCTACCGCGAACGCGGTAGCCGTCCGCTCCTCCGTGGGCAGGACTCGCCCGCGCGGACACCCCGGCTAGGGTGCGCGCATGAGCAGAGGACGGTACAAAGTCCCGGCCGGGGTCGGAGACTGGGTGATCGCCGTCGGTGTGGCGGCGACGCTGTTGGTCACCGGCGTGTCCGGGCACCCCTCCGGCACGGGCCTCGACCTGCTCGGCCTCTCGCTGCTGGCGGCCGGCGGCCTGGCGCTGGCCGCGCGCCGCCGCGCTCCGGTTCCCGTCCTGGTCGTCACCGGGCTGTGCGCCGTGGGGTACCAGGCGGCCGGTCTCGATGTCCCCGTCGTCGCCTACCTGTTCGCGGTGTACGCGGCCGTACGGGCCGGCCACCGCACCGTCACCGTGGTGGCGAGCGTGGCCATGCTGGCCGCTCTCCCCCTCGCGGCCCTCGCCTCGGGCCTGCACGACACCGGTGAGGCGTTCGCGCAGGCGCGCGGCGCGCTCGAGCTGGCCTGGCTGATCGCGGCCGGCGCCGCGGGGGAGGCGCTGCGGCAGGCCGAGCGGCGGGCGGACGAGGCCGAGCGCACCCGGGAGGAGACGGCCCGCCGCCGCGCCGACGAGGAGCGGCTGCACATCGCGCGGGAGCTGCACGATTCGCTCACCCACCAGATCTCGGTCGTCAAGGTGCAGGCCGAGGCCGCCGTCCATGTGGCGCGCAAGCGCGGCGAAGAGGTGCCGCAGGCCCTGCTGGCGATCCAGGAGGCCGCGCGTGAGGCGACCCGGGAACTGCGCGCGACGCTGGAAGCGTTGCGCGACGACGACACCACACCGCCGCACGGGCTCGACCACATCCCCGAACTGGTGGAACGCGCCCGGACGACCGGCCTGGAGGCGACGCTGACGATAGCGGGCCGCCCGCACGACGTGCCGGCGGCCGTGGACCGGACCGCCTACCGGATCGTGCAGGAGTCCCTGACCAACATCGCCCGGCACGCCGCCGCCACGACCGCGTCCGTCCACATCGACTACCGGCCGGACGTCCTCGCCGTACAGGTCGACGACGACGGCACGGCAACCGCGGGCTCCGCGCCGACGCCCGGCGTCGGGCTGCTCGGGATGCGCGAGCGCGTCACCGCCCTCGGTGGTCGTCTGCGGGCGGAACCGCGCGACGATCGGGGCTTCACCGTCCGGGCCGAACTTCCCGTGGAGCGAACGTCGTGATCCGTGTCCTGCTCGTCGACGACCAGCCGCTCATCCGCAGCGGGTTCCGCGCGCTCCTCGACCTGGAGGACGACATCGAGGTGGTGGCCGAGGCCGCCGACGGGAAGCAGGGCCTGGAGCTCGCCCGCAGGCACCTGCCCGACATCGCCCTCGTCGACATCCAGATGCCGGTCATGGACGGCATCGAGGCGACCTGGCAGATCGCCGCGGACCCGGCCCTGGCCGGGGTACACGTCGTCGTCCTCACCAACTACGGCCTGGACGAATACGTCTACGACGCGCTGCGCGCCGGCGCGGCCGGATTCCTCGTCAAGGACATCGTGCCGGAGGACTTCCTGCACGCCGTACGCGTCGCCGCGCGCGGCGACGCCCTGCTCGCTCCCTCGATCACCCGCAAGCTGATCGACCGGTACGTCTCCCGGCCGCGCGACACCGGCACCGGGGCCGGCACCGGCACGGCGCTGGCCGAGCTGACCGACCGTGAACGCGAGGCCGTCGTCCTCGTCGCGCACGGCCTGTCCAACGACGAGATCGCGGGGCGCATGGTGATCACCCCCATGACCGCGAAGACCCACATCAACCGGGCCATGGCCAAGCTCCACGCCCGCGACCGCGCGCAGCTCGTGGTCCTCGCCTACGAATCCGGCCTGGTGGCCCCGCGCGGCTCCTGACGCGCCCTCCGGGGCCACCACGGGCCTTGTTCTGGACACTTCGGGCCCCTCGGCCCGACAATCACGGTGTGACGACGCCTTTCGAGTTCCCCACGCACTCCGCTCGGCTCTCCGACGCCGAGCGGGACCGTGCGCTGGTGCTGCTCCGTGAGGGTGCCGCGCAGGGCAGGCTCTCGCACGACACCTTCCTGTTCCGGATGGAGCGCGCGCTCACCGCACGCCGGCCCGACGAACTGGCCCTCCTCACCGCCGATCTGCAGACCGAGTCCGGCTGGACGCGGCGGGTGGTGGGGGCGGTCGAGAAGATGTCCGCGTTCACGGCCAGGGTCGGTCGCGCCTGGCAGGCCGAGCGGCTGCCGAAGCTGCTGCTGCCCGAACCGGGTCCGTACCCCCTGCGGATCGGCCGCGACCCGGCGAACGGACTGCGGCTCAGCCACGAGACGGTCTCCCGGCTGCACGCGGAACTCTCCCTCCAGGGCGGCCTGTGGGTCCTGCGCGACCTCGGCTCGACCAACGGCACGAGCGTCAACGGGCGCCGGGTCACGGGCGCCGTCGCCGTGCGGGCGGGCGACATGGTCGCCTTCGGGCAGATGTCGTTCCGGCTCTCGGTCCGCTGAGCGACCGGGCCCGCTCAGGGACTTCCCCTACGGGTGGGGCTAACCCCCCACCCGTACACCGGAGTCCACCAGTGACCGCGTACCGCCTCCGACGGGAGGCTGACCGGCATGAGAACAACGGGTCAGCAGTCCCCGGGCAGAGTCCCGGTCACGGTCCGAACGGCGCGATGGTGTGCCACGCACCCTTGGAAGGCCATCGCCGGCTGGGTGCTCCTCCTCGCCCTGTGCGTCGGCGCGGGGGCGGCCGTGGGCACCAACAAGGGCTCCTTCGCCGACTTCTGGATCGGTGAGGCCGGGCGGGCCGAGGCCCTGGCCTCCGACAGCGGGCTGACGCCGCCGCCCGTCGAGCAGGTGCTGATCGAGCGCGGCGGCCGGGCGGGTGCGAAGGAACGCGCGGCCGGGGAGGAACGTGCGGTCGCCGGACAGGAACGCGCCGCGGAGGAACCCGGCGTGGAGGAACCAGCCGGGAAGGACCTCGCGGCCGCCGCCGGTGAGGTCCGCCGGCGGATGGACGGCCTGCCCGCCGTCGAGTCGGTCGGCGAGCCGGTCGCCGCCCGCGACGGCGAGGCGCTGCGGATCGCGGTCACCCTGCGCGGGGACCGGGAGACCGCGAAGAAGGACGTCGACGCCCTCCTCGCGCAGACCGCCGCCGTCCAGCGGGCCCATCCGGGTCTGCGGATCGAGCAGACGGGCAGCGCCTCGATCTCCGTCGCCGTCAACGACAAGCAGGGCCAGGAGCTCCAGCGGACCGAGCTGATCAGTCTCCCGGTCACCTTCCTCATCCTCTTCGTCGTCTTCGGCGCGATCCTCGCCGCCGGTGTCCCCGTCCTGCTCGCCCTCTTCTCCTTCGCCGGCGCGGTCGGCCTGTACGGGCTCGCCTCCTGGGTGTTCCCGGACGCGGGCGGCGCGGCGCTCAGCGTGATCTTCATGATGGGCATGGCCGTCGGTGTCGACTACTCGCTCTTCTACCTCAAGCGGGCCCGGGAGGAGCGCGAGCGCTCGGGCGGCACGATCTCCCACGCCCGCGCCGTCGAACTGGCCGCCGCGACCTCGGGACGGGCCGTGGTCGACTCCGGCCTCGCCGTCGCCCTCTCCCTCGCCGGTCTGTACCTCGTCGGGGACGTGATCTTCTCCTCGATCGCCACCGGGGCGATCCTCGTCACGCTGGTGGCGGTCGGCGGTTCGCTGACCGTACTGCCCGCCCTGCTGGCCACGCTGGGCCACCGGATGGACGGCGGCCGGCTCGCCCGCCGACGCCGCTCGGGCGGCGAGGGGCGTCTGTGGGCCAGGTTGCTGCGGCCCGTCGTACGCCGACCGCTGGTCGCCCTGATCGCCGGTCTCGTCGCCACCGTCGCGCTGGCCGCGCCCGCGCTCGGCATGAAGCTCGGCACCGAGGGCAAGGAGACCTTCCCGGACAGCGTCCCGGCCGTCGCCGCGTACGACCGGCTCGTGGCCGCCTTCCCCTCGGAGGGGCCCGCGCATCTCGTCCTCGTACGGGGTGCGGACCCGGCTGCTCCGCTGGCGCGGCTGGCCGAGGCCACGCGCGGCGACACGCTCTTCGCCCAGGACCGGGCGCCGGTGCTGCGGACGGCCGGGGACGGGCGCACGGCGCTGCTGGCCCTGCCCGTTCCGTACGCCGCGAACTCGGCCGAGGCGAGCCGCTCCCTGGAGAAACTCCGCGGGCAGCTGCTGCCCGCGGCCGTCGAGGGTGTGCCGGGGCTGCGGTGGGCCGTGTCCGGGGAGATCGCGGCGGGCGCCGACTACGCGGCGCATCAGGAGCAGCGGTTGCCCTGGGTGATCGCGTTCGTCGCCCTCGCCACGATGGCGATCATGTACGCGGCGTTCCGCTCGGTCGTGATGGCGGCCCTCGGCACGCTGCTCAACCTGGCGGCGGTGCTGGTGGCCTGGGGTGTGCTCACCCTGGTCTTCCAGGGGACCTGGGCGGAGGGGCTGCTCGGCTTCGAGTCGCTGGGCTTCGTCGGATCCCGTACGCCGCTGATGGTGTTCGCGATCCTGGTGGGGCTCTCCACGGACTACCAGATCTTCGTCGTCAGCCGGATCCGGGAGGCTGTGGGGCGCGGGGTGCCGACGCGGCAGGCGGTGGTCGACGGGATCGCCGGTTCGGCGAGCGTGGTGACGAGCGCGGCGGTGATCATGGTGTCGGTCTTCGTCAGCTTCCTGTTCATCGACCGCATCGAGATGAAGCAGATCGCGGTGGGCCTGACGGTCGCCGTCCTCTTCGACGCGATCGTGCTGCGCGCGGTGATCCTCCCCTCGGCGATGGCCCTCCTGGGCGAGCGCGCCTGGTGGCCGCGCCACCCGACCGGGGCGCCGGCCCCGGGGGCCCGGTCGGGAGCGGTGGCCGGGGACAAGGCCCTGGCCTGAGCCCGCAGACTGCCGCCGGGGAGCCGGAACGGCACGCACCGACGAGCGGAGGGGGCGCGACTCCGGCCGCCGCGACTGGTCACGGGCGTCCGTCGTGGGCCGCATGGCCCTGGCCGCGGCGCTCGGGCCTGCCGGTCGGCCGCTGCGGCCGGTGCTCGCCCCGCGAGACCGCGATGCGGTGACTCTGGGAGCAGCGCCGCCCCCGCGGCAGGTTCACCCGTTCGGCGGTATGAGGGCTGCGGTGGTCCTCGCCCGGTGGTGGGGTGGGGAGACGCACTCACGGTGGACCGACAGGGGGCGCGATGAGCGACGAGTCGAACGCGGGCATACGACGGGACGGCTGGGCGGCCCTGCCTCCCATGCAGCCCGCGGCGCCCCCGCGAACGTGGGTCCCGGGCGGCACCGGCGCCGGGCGGGTCCGGTCCGACGGGCCCGCCGTCGCCGAGCGGTCACCGAGCCGGACCGTCGCGCCCAGCCCGCTCGACCCCGGCGCCGCCCGGGACCCGCACCGCGTCCACCGGGTCCTGCGCGAGGAGTTCCCGCTCACCTACGACCCGCTGCTGCGCGCCTGGGTGCTCAGCCGGTACGCCGACGTCGCCACCGCCCTCACCGACGCCCGCTTCACCCACGGCCACCGCCCCGGCGACCCGCCCTGCGCGCAGACGCACGCCGACGTCGACGAGGCCGAGCTCCGGAGCGTCACCGCCCGCACCGCCTTCGTCCTCGCCCGCCGCATCGCCGAACGCCCCCGCGCCGACCTGGTCGCCGACTTCTGCCACTGGCTGCCCGCCGGCACCGTCGCCGCCGCAGTCGGCGTGCCCTACCGGGACATGATGCGCCTGGTCCGCGGCCGCGCCGCCTCCGCGCTCGCCGGCCAGTGCACCGGCCAGATCTCCGTACGGGAGAAGGCCCTCGCCTCCTTCCTCGCCAACGTGCTCGTCGACCCGGACCGCGCGGCGGCCCTCCGCGACGCACCGCCCGGACAGATCGCCCGCGCCTGGACCGAATCGCTGCGCCGCGACCCGCCCGTGCAGATCGCCGTCCGGCGCACCGCCGCCGAGGTGCGGGTCAGCGGCGGCACGATCCCGGCGGGGGAGTCCGTCGCCCTGCTGATCGGGGCCGCGAGCCGCGACCCCGAACGGTTCCGCGCACCCGACCGCTACGACCCCCTGCGCGACGACCCGGGCCAGCTCACCTACGGCAGCGGCGCCTGCCCCGCCGTACTCCTCGCGGGGCTCGAGGCCGAGTACGCCCTGCGGGCGCTGCTCCACGCCATGCCCCGGCTCCGGCTCGCCGACGGCTTCCGGCCCGAGCCGTCCGGGCTCATCACCCGCGCCCCGCGGAGCCTTCCCGTACGTCCCGGCGGCTGAGCAGCGCCACCGGTCGCTCGTCGAAGAGCTCGGCGAGCTTCACGGCGCCGCCCGTGATCTCCCGTACGTCGTCCAGGAGATCGAACCACGGACCCGGCGGCAGCGTCAGCTCCGTGTCCTGCCAGCCGCCCGCCTCCGCGAGGCGCAGCGGGAGCCGGGTCACGGCCGTGACCACCTCCGCCGAGGCGCCTTCGCCGCGGGCGAAGGCCAGACAGTGCGGCGCCGCCGCCCCGGCGGCGACGAGCGGCATGTAGCCCCCCGCCGCGCCGAAGAGTTCCGGATGCCGCCGGCGCAGCCGCAGCGCCGCCCGGACCACCGCCGTCTTGTCGTCGTCCGCCCCGATCGTGAACGGCTGCCGGTTGTCCGGGTCGACCAGCGCCCGGTACTCCCGCTCCGTCCCCTGGTAGAGCTCGGGCACACCCGGCATCGTCAGCTGGACGAGCGCCGCCCCCAGCATCTGCGCCCGGATGTGCGGCTCCAGGGCGAACGCCGCCTCGGACGCCGCCCGCAGCGGAATCCGGCCGGGCCCGGCCGCCACGAACTCGGCCACGGCCCGCTCGTACACCGGATCGGGCTCGGTCCAGCTGGTGTGCAGTCCCGCCTCCCGTACGGACTTCAGCACCGCCGGACCGAGCCGGTCCGCATCCGGCGTGCCGAAGCCGAACGCGGTCTGCCACGCCGTCCACGCCAGATGCGGATCCGGCGCCGGCACCCCGGCCACCTCCTCCAGCAACGCCGCCCAGACCGCCGGGCACTGGGAGAGGACCGCGATCCCCGCCCGCACGTCCGCGCTGCGCTTGGTGTCATGCGTGGACAGCACCGTCCCGGTGGCCGGCCAGTCCCGGGCCAGCCGCAGGCAGTACGCGTGGAATTCCTCGGGCGCGACGGCGGGCCTGCCGGGGTCGCCGCCGACCTCGTTCGCCGACAGGAGCGGTGTGTAGCGGTAGAAGGCGGTGTCCTCCACGGACTTGGCGCGCAGCGCGGAGGACGTCTGTGCGAACCGCGCCCGGAACGCCTGGTGTTCGGGGCCGTCCCCGAGCCGCCCCAGCGCCAGGTCCCGCACGGTGTCGACGGCCGCGGCCTCCTCCGGCACGGCGAAGGCCGCCTTCGCCCCACGGGCCGCGTCCGGGGTGAGGACCGCCTCGCCGCCGGTCCGGTAGGTGCGGTAGACCGGGACACGGACCAGGAGTTCGCTGATCGCCGTCCGCAGCGCCCAGGGCGCGTGGTCGCGCAGCTCCGGGTCGGCGGCGCAGATCCGCCCGGCGATCCGGGTGAGGGCGGCGGTCTCCGCGGCCAGTTCGTGCGTCACGACCTTGTACGCGGCGCGGCGGGCCGTCGCCTCCCAGATGCCGCCCCGGTCCCCGGCCCGCCCGACGAACTGCCGGTACACGTCCAGGAGCTCGTCGGCCCCGACGGCGTCCACGAAGACACCGTCCACGTACCGCAGGGCGTCGTAACCGGTGGTCCCCGCCACGGGCCAGGTCGGCGGCAGCGGCTCCGTACCGGTGAGGATCTTCTCCACCACCGTCCAGCACCGCCCGCCCGTCGCCGCGTGCAGCCGCTCCAGATAGCCCTCCGGGTCGGCGAGCCCGTCGGGATGGTCGATCCGAAGACCGTCGATCACCCCGTCCCGTACCAGCTCCACGATCTTGCCGTGGGTCGCGTCGAACACCTCGGGGTCCTCGACGCGCACCCCGATCAGGTCCGAGATGGTGAAGAACCGGCGGTAGTTGAGCTCGGTCCGGGCCAGCCGCCACCAGGCCGGCCGGTACCACTGGGCGTCGAGCAGCTCGGGCAGGGGCAGCCCCTCGGTGCCCGCGCGGAGTGGGAAGTCCTGCCCGTCCAGACGCAGCGCGCCGTCGGAGACCCGCATCCGCTCCCGTACCTCCGGCAGCCGCGCCGGCAGCACGGGCAGCAGGATCCGGCCGTCGCCCGCCTCCCAGTCGATGTCGAACCAGCGGGCGTACGGCGAGTCCGGGCCGTCACGGAGGACGGCGCGCAGCGCGTGGTTGTGCACGGGCGACATCGCCATGTGATTGGGCACCAGGTCCACGACCAGGCCGAGACCGTGCGACCGGGCGGTCGCGGCGAGTGCCCGCAGCCCCTCCTCACCGCCCAGCTCCCGCCGGATCGTGCGGTGGTCGGTCACGTCGTAGCCGTGGGTGGAGCCGGGCACGGCCTCCAGGACGGGGGAGAGGTGGAGGTGGGACACCCCGAGGCCGGCGAGATACGGGACCGCCCGCTCGGCGGCGGAGAAGGGGAACTCCGGCTGGAGTTGGAGCCGATAGGTGGCGGTGGGGACCGTCGGGGCGGTGAACGAGGACGTCATGCGAACGTACGTACCCGGCATGGAGGCTTCTGTGTCATCGCCTCATGCGTCCGTTCGTGTGCATCGCGTTACGTTCGGCCGATGCTTCGCATGTATCGCGACACCCTGTCGCTGCTCGGACCGGTGCTGCCGGTCGTCTCCTTCCTGGGGCGGCTGCCCACCGCCATGTGCCAGCTCGGCAGCCTGCTCCTGGTCGCCGAGACGAGCGGATCCCTGACGACGGCGGGACTCGCGGGAGGGGCGCTCGCGGCGGGGCAGACCGTCGCGGGACCGGTCATCGGCCGGCTCGCCGACCGGCGCGGACAGCGCGGCGTGGTCCTCGTGGCGTCCCTGGCCAACGCGGTGGCCGTCACGGCGCTCGTCCTCGCGGCGCTCGCGCACGCGGCGACCGGCTGGCTGATGGTCCTCGGGGCGCTCGCCGGAGCGACCGTCCCCCAGGTCGGGCCGCTCGCCCGGACCCGCTCGGTCGCCCTCGCCCGGCGCTCGGGCGGGGACGACAGGGTGGTGGGGACGGTGCTCTCCTTCGAGGGCACGCTCGACGAGGTCTCGTTCGTCCTCGGCCCGGCCCTCGTGGGCCTCGCCGCCGCGCTCGCCCACCCGGCCGCCGCCCTGTTGCTGGCCGCGGGGCTCCTGGCCACCTGCGGCACGGCGTTCGCCCTGCACCCGTCCGCCGGGGCGGCCCGGCCCACCACCACCCGTACGGCTGCCGCCGAACGGGGGCGGCTGCCGAGGTCCGCGTACGCCCTGCGGATCACGATGGTGCTCCAGGGCGCCATGTTCGGGGCCTCGCAGGCCGGGATCACCGCGCTCACCGAGAAGCTGGGGGTGCCCGCCCAGGCGGGGCTCGTCTACGCCGCGATGGGGGTGATGAGCGCCGCCGTCGGGCTGTCCATGGCCGCGGTGCCGGCGCGGATCGGGCTGCCGACGCGCTGGCGGGCCGCCACCGCCGCGCTCGTGGTCCTCTCCCTGCCGCTGGTGTTCGTCGACTCGCTGGTGGGGCTGTACGGGGTCGTCATCGTGCTCGGCGCCGCGTACGCGCCCCATCTGATCACCGTCTTCGGCCTCACGGAGCGGATCGTGCCGGCGTCCCGGCTCGCCGAGTCCATGGCGTTTCTGACCAGCGGGATCGTCGGCGGGCAGGCGCTCGCGCTCGCCCTGTCGGGCCGGCTGGCGGACGGGTATGGGGCGCCGGCGGCGTTCGCGGTGGCGGTGGCGGCGGCGGTCCTCTGCGCGGCCCTCTCCTGGACAACCCGCACCCGAGCCCCCCAACGGCCTCTGCTCCCCACTCCCTGACCGCCGACGCCTCGCATGCCGTGCCCCTGTGCCCCACCGGACCGGTGCGCCCCGCCACCTCCGTGGCCCTGCCCCCCGCCGGGGCGAGCCCGCCCGCCCGGCCCCATCCTCGCTCTCCCCGTTGTGGGCAACTGTCCCGCTGGGGCGGGACGGGTGGGCACACGGGACGGCGCCCTTGCCGGGCCCAGGCTCCCGGTGCCTGCGGTGCCCACGGGTGCGGCGCCGTCGTGGGGTTGTGCCCACCCGTCCCTCCCCCTAGGGCTTCGCCCTGGGGGGACCCCCATGCGGGACGATTGCCCACAACCGGCGGGGATGAGGGTGGGCACCGCCCAGCGGGACGATTGCCCACAACCCGGGGGGGGAGGGTCGGCACCGCCCCCGGAGCGCGTGGACGCGTCTCCCGGGGCGGGGCCCTGCACCGGGCCTTACGCCGGGCGGCGGAGGACCGTCAGGCTCAAGGGTGCCAGCGTCACCCGTTCGCCCGCCGCCACCTTCGGGCCCTCCTGCGGTGGGATGCCCTCCGGATGGGACGTGTCCACCACCACCCGCCAGGACTGGCCGTGGTTGATCGGAACCTCGAACTCCAGCTCCTGCGACGAGGCGTTGAACATCAGCAGGAACGAGTCGTCCGCGATCCGTTCCCCCTGCGGCCCCGGCTCCGAGATCGCGTTGCCGTTCAGGAAGACCGACAGCGCCTGCGCGTGCGCCGCCTGCCAGTCCCGCGCGGTCATCTCCTCCCCCTCAGGGGTGAACCAGGCGATGTCCGTGAGCTCGTCGTGCGTGCCCTCCACCGGCCGCCCGTGGAAGAAGCGGCGCCGCCGGAAGACCGGATGGTCCCGGCGCAGCCGCACCATCGCCCGGGTGAACTCGAGCAGCGTGCCGTCCGCGTCGCTGCCCGGTTCCGGCCAGCGCACCCACGACACCTCGTTGTCCTGGCAGTAGGCGTTGTTGTTGCCGCCCTGCGTCCGCCCGAACTCGTCGCCGTGGCTGAGCATGGGCACGCCCTGCGACAGCATCAGCGTGGCGAGGAAGTTCCGCATCTGCCGCTTGCGCAGCTCGATGATGCCGATGTCGTCCGTATCGCCCTCGGCGCCGCAGTTCCACGACCGGTTGTGGCTCTCGCCGTCCCGGTTGCCCTCCCCGTTCGCCTCGTTGTGCTTCTGGTCGTACGAGACGAGGTCGCGCAGCGTGAACCCGTCGTGGCAGGTCACGAAGTTGACCGAGGCGAGCGGCCGCCGCCCGTCGTCCTGGTAGAGATCGGACGAGCCGGTCAGCCGGGACGCGAACTCCGCGAGCGTTCTCGGCTCGCCGCGCCACAGGTCCCGCACGCAGTCGCGGTACATCCCGTTCCACTCGGCCCACTGTGGCGGGAAGTTCCCCACCTGGTAGCCGCCCTCGCCCACGTCCCAGGGCTCGGCGATCAGCTTCACCTGGCTGACCACCGGATCCTGCTGCACCAGGTCGAAGAACGAGGACAGCCGGTCCACCTCGTGGAACTGCCTGGCCAGCGTCGCCGCCAGGTCGAAGCGGAAGCCGTCGACATGCATCTCGGTCACCCAGTACCGCAGCGAGTCCATGATCAGCTGGAGCACGTGCGGGGACCGCATGAGCAGCGAGTTACCGGTGCCGGTGGTGTCCATGTAGTACCGGGGATCGTTGGCGAGCCGGTAGTACGAGGGGTTGTCCAGGCCCCGGAAGGACAGCGTCGGGCCCAGGTGGTTGCCCTCGGCCGTGTGGTTGTAGACCACGTCGAGGATGACCTCGATCCCCGCCTGGTGCAACGCCCGTACCGCCGACTTGAACTCCAGGACCTGCTGGCCCCGGTCGCCCCAGGAGGCGTAGGCGTTGTGCGGGGCGAAGAAGCCGATGGTGTTGTAGCCCCAGTAGTTCGCGAGGCCCGCGTCCACCAGCCGGTGGTCGTTGACGAACTGGTGTACCGGCATCAACTCCAGAGCCGTGACCCCCAGTTCCTTCAGATGGCCGATCACGGACGGGTGTGCGAGGCCCGCGTACGTCCCGCGCAGCTCCTCCGGAAGGTCCGGGTGGAGCATCGTGAGGCCCTTCACATGGGCCTCGTAGATCACCGTCCGGTGGTAGTCGGTGCGTGGGCGCCGGTCGTCGCCCCAGTCGAAGTACGGATTGACCACGACCGAGGTCATCGTGTGGGGCGCCGAGTCCAGGTCGTTGCGCGAGTCCGGCCGCCCGAAGTGGTAGCCGTACACCGCCTCGCCCCAGTCGATCGAGCCCGAGACCGCACGGGCGTAGGGGTCCAGGAGCAGCTTCGCCGAGTTGCAGCGCTGCCCCCGCTCCGGGGCGTACGGGCCGTGGACCCGGAACCCGTACCGCTGACCCGGCATCACTCCCGGCAGATAGGCGTGACGGACGAAGGCGTCCGTCTCGCGCAGCTCCACCGCTGTCTCCGAGCCGTCGTCGTGGAGCAGACACAGCTCGATTCTGTCGGCGGCCTCCGAGAAGACCGCGAAATTCGTTCCGGCGCCGTCGTAGGTGGCGCCCAGGGGATACGCCTGTCCCGGCCAGACCTGCATAGATACGACTCTTCCATTCTGATCCGGGTGTCGGAGTGCACTTCGGCCAGATCCTGCCCGAAAACGGGGCAACCTCCTAGGACTTCGGCCCGTCCTACCGGGTGACCAGCACACAAGGGGGAACAGAGGGGGAAGTGTGTACGAAATAGTGCGCCGCCATCTGGGGAAGGTGGTGGCGGGCGCGGCCATGGCGGTGACGGGGACCGCCGTCATGGTCGGGATCACCCTGCCGGGGACCGCGGGGGCCGACGACACCTCCCGGAGTCGTACCGCCGCGTCCGTACCGCCGCGGTCGGCGGACCCGTCCGACGGTACCGCGCCGGAGCCCGCGACCGTGGTCGCCGCACCGGCCGAGGGGGCGAAGGGAGTGGGCACCGACCCGCTCACCGACGACGAGCTGAAGCGGGCCGAGGCCCTGGCGCTGACCCCGCCGGCCGCCTCCGCGCAGCGCGACGTCGACGGCGGGCGGGGTCCCCAGCACCTCGCCACCGAGCTGGCCGATCCGCTTCCCGAGGAGATCGACGAGCCGGGCGCGCCGCGCCGCGCCGAGGTGCGTTTCTACGACTACGGCCGCGACGAGCTGATCACACGGACCGTCAACCTGGAGACAGGGAAGGTCGAGCACTCCGGCGTGCAGCGCGGGGTGCAGCCCTCGGCGCACCCCGAGGAGCTGCGCGAGGCCCTGAAGCTGATCCTCGCGAGCCCGCTCGGCAAGGGCGTCCGGGAGGACTACCAGGACGCCACCGGCAAGGCGCTGACCTCGCCGGACCAGCTCTGGTTCAACGGGGACGTCTACCGCACCTATCGCGAGGCGAAGGTGCCCGCGCAGCTCGCGGCGTGCGGGGAGCACCGGTGTGTCCGCCTCGTCACCAAGATCCTCAACGGCTCGTGGATCGACACCCGGAACCTGATCGTCGACCTCAGCGCCAGGACCGTCACGCGCGTCGGCTGACCACCGACCCGCCTACGAGGGAGTTCGTGTCTCATGCCCAACCCGTTCCTTCCGCGCGCCCGCAAACAGGGCGCCGTCCTCGCCGCGGCCGCGCTGCTCGGCACCGCCACCGCGGCCGCCGGCCCGGTGGGTTCCGCCACGGCGGCACCCGCACCGCCCCGCCCCGACTGCTCCGCCGCGTACCGGGTCGAACAGACCCTCGACGGCGGCACCACCTGGCGCATGTGCTGGCGCTACGACACCGACTCCGGGCTCGTCCTGGACAAGGTGACCTACCAGCCCAAGAGCGCGAGCGCCCCGATCCGCGTCCTGAACAGCGCCAAGCTCGCGCAGATCCATGTCCCCTACGACGACGGCAACGCCGAGTACGACGATCTGACCGGCGCCGGCTTCGGCTGGGGGCTGCAGAACCTGAAGCCGGCCGAATGCCCCGGCGGCACGATCACCACCGTCAAGGTGCCCGAGCTCGGCAACGTCAAGGGCCTGTGCACCACGACCCGGGCGCGCGGCCACGCGTACCGGATGGCCAACGACGAGGGCACCAAGGTCTGGCAGGCCCAGGGCAAGGACCTGCTCGTCTACACCGTCAACAAGGTGGCCTGGTACGAGTACATCACCGAGTGGCGGTTCTCCTCCGACGGGACGATCGCCGCCAACGTCGGCGCCACCGGCAGTCTGTCGCCGGGCGACTACAACGCGACCGACGGCCGCGGCTGGCCCATCGGCCCCGGCGCCCGCTCCTACGCCACCAGTCACGCGCACAACGTCTTCTGGCGGCTCGACTTCGGCCTCGACGGCAGCGTCAGGGACCGGATCGAGCAGTACGACTCCAAGGTCACCGCCCCGGCGGCCGGCGGCGGGGGCCCGACGGTGAAGACCACCCGCACTCCGATGACGAAGGAGTTCGCCGGGGACGCGAAGAACATGCGCTGGTGGCGGGTGGTCAGCGCCACCGGCAAGAACAAGGACGGCCATGCCCGCTCGTACGAGATCGTGCCCGGCCCCTCGAACACCCATGCGGGGCGCGGCTTCACGAAGCACGACGTCTACGTCACCCAGACCCGGGCCTGTGAGCAGTTCGCCAGCAACAACATTCTCGATTGTGGCCGAAACGCGCCGGACAGCGTGGACAAGTGGGTCAACGGCGAGACGCTGACCGACCCCGCCGTCTGGGTCAACATCGGGTTCCACCACATCGCCCGGGACGAGGACCAGCAGCCGATGCCGGTGCACTGGCAGGGCTTCCAGCTCGCACCCAGGGATGTCACCGCTATGAATCCGCTCACTCCGGCCGATCTCGCCCGGCAGAACGGCGCTCCGAATCAGGGGAGTTGAGCAAGGAGCCTGCCGATCCTGCTGCACCGCCTCCCGCTCCCGGAGTACCCTTCCTTGATCGTCGACAGACGGTCGGATCGGGCGTCCAGGAGCAGAAGGCGGTGCGCGGGTGAGCTCGGGAGGTCTGGAGCTGCCCCCAGGTGACGCGGGTCACGAGGGGGGCGCCGCCGACCCCGTGGAAGTCCCGCCCGGCGCGGTCTCCGTCGCCAGGCCGATGGAGATCGGGGCGGAGCTCGACTGGGGCGCCGAGGCGTGGAGCGAGGTGCGCACCCGCGCCCAGCGGGCGGGCAGGGCCTACATCTGGCTGAATCTCGTCGAGCAGCGGCTGCGCGCCGTGGTGGCCGCCGTACTGCGGCCGGTCTACGAGCCGGTGCACGGCGAGGACTGGGTGGTGGCCGCGGCCGGTCCGGCCGGACAGGAGTGGGTGCAGCGCGCCGTCGCCGTCCGCGAGGTCTCCCGGCGCAAGGGCTACCTCCTCGACCCGGCCGACGACAACGTCCTCAGCTTCCTCACCCTCCCGCAGCTGCGGGAGCTGATGGTGCAGCACTGGCCCTGCTTCGAGCCGTACTTCGACGACCGGCGCGAGGTCGAACTCGCCCTGGACGAGCTGGAGGTGACGCGCAACGTCGTCTCCCGCAACAGGGCCCTCTCGCTGACCGTGCTCGCCCAGTCCGAGCGGGCCTCCGCCCGGCTCCTGGAGATCCTGGGCAGCGGGGCGGGGGTGCCGTCCGCCGACCGGCTGCCGGTCGACGCGGTCGAGGACCTGGTCGGTGACCGGTACGCGGACGTGGTCTCCGTCCACCCCGACCGGGTGCGACTGCAGCGGCAGCTGCCGGCCGAGGACCTCTTCGGTGGGGCCCGGCGCCTCGACGCCACCGGGATAGGCCTGAACCTGCTGGTGCAGAACTTCTCCGGGCGGCGGCTCGTGCGCCTGGCCGAGTCCGGCTGCCGGATACGCCTGCTGTTCCTGAACCCGGCGAGCAGCGCCGTCAAGCGGCGCGAGCGCGAACTCGGTCTGAAGAAGGGCGAGCTGAGCCGCTCGGTGGAGATGAACATCCTCCACATGCGGCGGGTGCGCTCCCGGCTGCGCGATCCGGGTGCCTTCCAGATCCATGTCTTCGACGAGACGCCGCGCTTCACCGCGTACCTGGTGGACGGGGACGGGCCGGACGGCGTCGGTGTCGTCCAGTCGTATCTGCGGAAGGCGCGGGGGATGGAGGCACCGGTCCTGGTGCTGCGCGGGGGCGGCCGGAACCTGGTGCGTTCCGGACAGCAGGCACACGAGGGTGAATACGGACTTTTCGCAACGTACCGGGAGGAGTTCGAGTCGGTCTGGCTCGACTCCCGGCCGGTCTCCTGAGGGCGGGGTCCGTTGCCCGCGGGCCGTTGTCAGTGGCTCGTGCGAGGGTGTTCAGCACCACGGGGGAGATCACGTAAGGAGGACCCGATGGCTTGGCACGGGGAAGAGCTGGTCGGATTCGACCTGGAGACGACCGGCACCGAACCGCTGGAGGCGCGGATCGTGACGGCCTCGATCGTCGGCGTCCACGGCGGGCGTGTCGCGCGGCAGCGGGACTGGCTCGCCGATCCGGGGATCCGGATCCCGGCGCAGGCGTCCGCGATCCACGGCATCAGCAGCGAGCGGGCGGCCGCCGAGGGGCGGCCGGTGCGCGAGGTCGCCGACGAGATCGCCGCGACCCTGGCCGGGTACTGGACGCGGGGCGTCCCGGTCGTGGCGTACAACGCCTCCTTCGACCTGACGCTGCTCTCCGCCGAGCTGCGGCGCCACGGACTGCCCTCGCTGAGCGAGCGGCTTGGCGGCGCGCCCATAGGCCCGGTCGTCGACCCGTACACCATCGACCGGGCCGTCGACCGCTACCGCCGTGGGAAGCGGACCCTGGAGGCGGTCTGCGCGGAGTACGGCGTCGTCCTCGAGACGGCCCATCAGGCGGCGGCCGACGCGCTGGCCGCCGTGCGGGTGGCGGTCGCGATAGCCGAACGGCACGCGTCGGTGGCCGCGCTGACCCCGGCCGAGCTGCATGAGCGTCAGATCGGCTGGTACCGCCTCTGGGCGGAGGACTTCCAGGACTTCCTGCGCCGCAAGGGCAGCCCGGAGGCGGTCGTCGATCCGTCGTGGCCCCTGCGGGAGCCGGCCGCGGTGGCCGGCTGACCCGTAGGCGCTCGGTTCCGGACGGCTCCGGTCAGCCGATCGGGTTCTCCGCCAGGAAGTCCAGGAGCAGTGCGTTGATCTTCTCCGGCCGGTCCAGCTGGAGCCAGTGGCCGGCGTTCTCGACGCGCTCGTAGCGCCAGGTGCCGTCCACGTGCTTGCCGGTGCCGGTCATGGACCGCTCGGTGAGGAAGCGGTCGTCGGCGGACCAGACGCCCATGACCGGGCCCGGCAGCGGCGGGAGGGGGAGAGCCGGGCCGAACTGGACTTCGGGGGGCAGGGCCGCCCGGTAGATGTTCAGGGCGGCCGTCAGCGCGCCCGGCGCCCGCAGCGACTCGACGGTCGCGTCCGCGTCCGGGTGCTCGCCCAGCATCTCCCGGAGGTTGGCGAAGTCGTCGCGCGCGAGCCACTCCTCGGCGATGCCCGGGAACTGGAACAGGATCATGTACCAGGACAGCTGCTTCTGCTCGAAGCCCGCGTCGCGGAGGGAGGCCAGGTGGCCGACCGACAGGATGCTCAGGCTCGCGACCCGCTCGGGCACGGCCTGGGCGAGGCCCTGCACGATGCCTGAACCCCAGTCGTGGCCGACCAGATGGGCTCGCTCGATCCCCAGCCGTGCGAGGAGTTCGAGCAGGTCGCCCGCGTGCTTGGCCGGGTGGTACGCCTCCGCGCCGCCCTCGGGCCGGTCCGAGGCGCCGAAGCCGCGCAGGGTCGGAGCGACGCACGTGTACCCGGCGGCGGTCAGGGCCGGCACCTGGTGGCGCCACAGATGGTGGCTGTCGGGAAAGCCGTGCACCAGCAGGACGGCCGGACCCTCGCCGCCGACCTCGACGTCGAGCGTCACCTCGGACAGTTCCACACGCATCACAACACCCCGTTCTTGAGTGGGAAGGCGCGGCCCGCCCCCGACACGGTGTCAGAAGGGATACCACCGCACCTCGGGATCACCCTCCCGCAGCGATACCACCCGCCGTTCGAATTCGGCCAGCGCCTGGGGGTTCGTCGGCGCGTGCTGGGCCACCCACGCGCAGCTCGCGGTCTCCCGGGCCCCGCGCAACACCGCGCACCCGTCCCACTCCCGTACGTCCCAGCCGTACGCCTCGGTGAACGCGTCGTACGCCGCCGGGTCAAGGCCGTACCGGTCCCGGGAGAGGGCGAGCACCACCAGGTCGTGCTCGCGCAGATCGGAGGAGAAGGTCTCCAGGTCCACCAGGACCGGCCCGTCGGGGCCGACATGGACGTTACGGGGCAACGCGTCTCCGTGGATCGGCCCCGGGGGCAGGTGCGGGGTGAGCGCGGCCGCCGCCGGGGCGAAGGAGTCGCGCCGCTCACGCAGGAATGCCGCGTCGGCCGGGTCGATCGCGTCACCGGCGAGACGCAGCCACCGCTCGACCCCGCCGAGCAGATCACGGCGGGGAAGCGTGAAGCCCTCCGGCTCGGGCAGCGCATGGACGCGCCGGAGCAGCGGGGCGAGATCCCGCGGCTCGGCGGGACGGACGGCGGGGAGCCGGTGCCAGAGGGTGACCGGGTGGCCGTCGGCCAGGAGGGGCTTCGGTTCCGCCGCCCGTACGGCGGGGACTCCGCTCTCCTCCAGCCACCCGGCGAGCGCGAGCTCCCGCTCGGCGCGGGGGAGCAGCTCGGCGTCCCGGCCGACCTTCACCACCAGCTCGCCGAGCGCGAAGACCGCGTTCTCGCCCAGCGCGAGGAGCCTCGCGTCCGCCGCCGGCAGCCCCACGGCAGCCAGGATCTCCCGTGCCCGCGCCTCGTCCAGCGCCTCGTTCATCCGAATCTCCGTGTCTCACCGGTGCCTGTGCGAATCAGCCAAAGTCTCGCATCGACGCAGGTTGCCTTGACGAACCGACGGCCCGTCAGGACCATGACGGAGGCCGAGGCGGCGTGGCAAAAGGCGCATAAGGGGTCGAATCTGTGAGTGTGGCGACCGCAACGAAGCGGTCCGGCGGACCGAGGACCGCCGGCGGAAGACCTGGCCCGGGGCGGGACCACAGCGCCTGGTTCCTGGTGCTGCCCGCGCTGATCCCCATCCTGATCCTCAGCGTCGGCCCGCTGCTCTACGGCATCGCGCTCGCCTTCACCGACGCCCAGTCGGGCCGCACCCAGGCCACCCAGTGGGTCGGCACGCTCAACTTCCAGGACCTGCTGCACGACTCGCTGTTCTGGGACTCGTTCCGGATCGGCCTGCTCTGGGCCGTCGGGGTCACCGTCCCGCAGTTCCTGCTCGCCCTCGGCCTCGCGCTCCTGCTCAACCAGAATCTGCGCTTCCGCTGGCTGGCCCGGGCGCTCGCGATCATCCCCTGGGCCATGCCCGAGGTCGTCGTCGGCATCATGTGGCGGCTCGTCTACAACCCCGACGCGGGCATCCTCAACGAGACGATCCGCGATCTCGGTCTCGGCGACGGACGGGACTGGCTCACCGGGCTCGCCACCGCCCTGCCGGCCGTGATCCTCGTCGGCGTCTGGGCCGGGATGCCGCAGACCACGGTCGCCCTGCTCGCCGGTCTGCAGAACACCCCGCACGAACTCCACGAGGCCGCCGCCCTCGACGGCGCGGGCGCCTGGCGCCGCTTCCGCACCGTCACCTGGCCCGCCCTCAAACCGGTCGCCCTCGCCATCACCGCGCTCAACTTCATCTGGAACTTCAACTCCTTCGCCCTGGTCTACGTCCTGACCAACGGCGGACCGGGCGGCCGCACCCGGCTCCCCATGCTCTTCGCCTACGAAGAGGCGTTCCGCTACGGGCAGTTCGGCTACGCCGCCGCGATGGGCTGTGTCATGGTCGCCGTCATCTCCGTGCTCCTCGCCCTCTATCTCGTCGGACGGCTGAAGGGGGACCAGGACCGGTGAGCACCCTCCGTACCAGCAGACCCGCGCGGCTCGGTCAGTACCTCGCGCTCCTCGCGTATCTGCTATTCCTCAGCCTCCCGTTCCTCTGGCTGATCTCGACCGCCTTCAAGCCGGCGACCGAACTGGGCTCGCTCCACCCGACCTGGATCCCGAAGGACCCGACCCTCGCCAACTTCCGGCAGGCGTTCGACGAACAGCCGCTGCTGCAGGCCGCCGGCAACAGTCTGATCGCCGCCCTCGCGGCGGCCCTGATCGCCGTCGTCATCGCCACGCCCATGGCCTATGTGATGGCCCGCCACCGCAGCCGGCTCTCCACGGCCGCCACCGGCTGGGTGGTGATCAGCCAGGCCTTCCCGTTCGTGCTGGTGATCATCCCGCTCTTCCTCGTCCTGAAGAACCTGCACCTGATCAACAGCCTGTTCGGTCTGGTCATGGTGTACGTCGTCTGGTCGCTGCCGTTCGCGCTGTGGATGCTGGTGGGGTACGTACGGGCCGTCCCGGCCGAGCTGGAGGAGGCCGCGGCCGTCGACGGCGCCGGGAAGCTCCGTACGCTCGTCTCGGTCACCGCCCCGCTGCTCGCCCCCGGCATCGTGGCCACCGCGCTCTTCGCCTTCATCACCGCATGGAACGAGTTCTTCTTCGCGCTCGTCCTGCTCAAGACCCCGGAGAAGCAGACCTTGCCGGTCGTCCTCACCCACTTCCTCGGCGCGGAGGGCGTCGCCGATCTCGGCCCGCTCGCCGCGGCCGCGTTCCTCGCCACGATCCCCTCGCTCGTCATCTTCGCGATCATCCAGAAGCGCATCACGGGCGGGATGCTGACCGGGGCGGTGAAGTCCTGATGGACGTACGGATGTGGTGCGTACGGAGGTTCCGCGTACGGACGTTTCGCGTACGAGCGCTCACGGCGGCCACCGCCGCGCTCGCGCTGCTCCTCGGCGGATGCGCCGCGGGGGACGACGCGGACGGCGGCCCGATCCGGCTCCGCTTCCAGTCGCTGGCCTGGCAGAAGGAGTCCGTCGACGCCAACAAGGAGCTCGTGGAGGAGTGGAACGCCGCCCATCCCGACATCCAGGTCGAGTACGTCCAGGGCAGCTGGGACTCCGTCCACGACCAGCTCCTCACCTCCTTCGAGGGCGGTGAGGCGCCCGACATCATCCACGACGCCTCCGACGACCTGGCCGACTTCGCCTACGGCGGCTACCTCGCCGATCTGACGGACCTCCTCCCCGCACGTGTGAAGTCCGACATCCCGGCGCGGAGTTGGGAGACGACGACCTTCGGCGACGGGATCTACGGCGTTCCCTTCCTCCAGGAACCGCGCGTGGTCATGGCCAACAAGCGGATCCTGGAGTCCTCCGACGTCCGGATGCCGACCCCCGAGAAGCCCTGGAGCTGGGAGGAGTTCCGGCGGATCACGAAGGATCTGACGGCCACCATGGGCAAGGGCAGGTACGCGGTCGCCTGGCCGCTCAAGGAGCCGGTCTCGGTCAGCCTCAACCTGGGGCTCTCGGCCGGCGGGCAGCTCTTCCACCGGGAACCCGACGGAAGGGTGACCCTCCGCTTCACCGAGGCGGACGGGGTCGTGCCCGGCACGATCCACGACCAGGTGAACACCGACCTCAGCGCCTCGCGCTCGACCCTGGGCACCGGCGGCTCCGACGCCCTGCCCGGCTTCTTCGGCGGCAAGTACGCGATGGTGCCGCTCGGCTTCTCCTACCGCCAGCAGATCACCCAGCAGGCACCCCAGGGCTTCGAGTGGATCGTGCTGCCGGCGCCCGCGGGGAAGGACGGTCTCGCGCAGGGCGTCAGCCCGCAGACGCTCTCGATCGCCGAGGAGAGCCCGTACAAGAAGGAGGCGGCGCGGTTCCTCGACTTCTTCCTGCAGCCGGAGAACATGGTCCGTCTCGCGCGCGGCGACTGGATGCTGCCGACCGGTACCGCCGCGCTCGCGGACCCGTCCCTGCACACCGCGAAGGACGGCTGGGCGACCGGAGCCGCCGTGGCCGAGCATCTGCGCTCGGCGCCGGCCCAGTCGGTCCGTGGCTATCCGGAGTGGAAGGACAAGGTGGCCACTCCGGCGTACCAGGAGTTCTACAGCGGGGCGATCGACAGGGAGGAGCTGCGCGAACGGCTGGTGAAGGACGGCAACCTGGTCCTCGCCCGCTACCAACGGCGCTGAGGCGCGCCGGGCCCGGCCCCGGCCACCGAAACAACTGGACGAGACGTCTCGTCTCGCTTACTGTGGGCGCATGACCACCGCCGCGCGCCGCGCCCATATCGCCATGTTCTCCATCGCCGCCCACGGCCATGTGAACCCGAGCCTCGAAGTGATCCGCGAGCTCGTCGCCCGTGGACATCGCGTCAGTTACGCGATTCCCGCCTCCTTCGCCGACAAGGTCGCCGCGACCGGCGCCACCCCGGTCCTCTACAGGTCCAGCCTCCCTACCGACGACGACCCGGACGCCTGGGGCACCGAGCTGATCGACAACCTCGAACCGTTCCTCCGCGACGCCGAACAGGTCCTGCCGCAGCTGGCCGAGGCGTTCGAGGCCGACCGGCCCGACCTCGTCCTCCACGACATCACCGCCTACCCGGCTCCGGTCCTCGCACACCGGTGGGATGTCCCCGCCGTGGCACTCTGGCCGAATCTCGTTCCCTGGGAGGGATACGAGGAGGAGGTCGCCGAGCCCATGCTCGCCGAACTCAAGGCCTCCGAGCGGGGCAAGGCGTACTACGCCCGCTTCGAGAACTGGCTGGCCGAGCACGGCGTCGACACCCACCCCGACCGGCTCGTCGCCCGCCCGCGCCGGGCGATCGTGCTCATCCCCGAGGCGCTCCAGCCGCACGCCGACCGGGTCGACACGTCCGTCTTCACCTTCGTCGGCGCCTGCCAGGGGCAGCGGGCGGACCAGGGGGGCTGGCAGCGGCCGGCGGGCGCGGAGAAGGTGCTTCTGGTCTCCCTGGGCTCGGCCTTCACCAAGCAGCCGGACTTCTACAAGGCGTGCATCGGGGCCTTCGGTGATCTCCCGGGCTGGCACGTCGTGCTCCAGATCGGCGCGTTCGTCGACCCGTCGGAGCTCGGCGAGATCCCGTCCAACGTCGAAGTGCACTCCTGGGTGCCGCAGTTGGCGATCCTGAAGCAGGCGGACGCGTTCATCACCCATGCCGGGGCCGGCGGCAGCCAGGAGGGACTCGCCACCGCCACCCCGATGGTCGCGGTCCCGCAGGCCGTCGACCAGTTCGGCAACGCGGACATGCTCCAGTCCCTGGGCGTGGCCCGGCACCTGCCGATGGAGGATGCGACCGCCGAGAGCCTGCGCGAAGCCGTGTTCGCTCTCGTCGACGACCCCCAGGTGGCCCTGCGCGCCAAGGAGATCCGGGAGCGCATGGCGAACGAGGGCGGGGCGCGCCGGGCGGCGGATCTGATCGAGGCCGAACTGCCGTAGCGGCAGGCGCAGTCGAGGGCCCCCGGGGCAACCGGGGGCCTTGTGCGTGCGCCGAGTTGGGGCGAGATGACCGCTTTATTATTACGAAACCTCGTTGAATAAATCACAGGTGCATGAAGGTCTTGATTTGCACTCGTCAATGAGCAAGGGTTTCGAGGCAGCTACCGGAGAGTTTCCTTCCAGTGGCGCATCCCCCCACAAATCCTGACGAGGAGACCCCTCTTCATGGCAATACACAAGCGTGTTCGCCGGACCAAGCTCATCGCCGTCTCGACCGCGATCGCGGCCGCGGCCGGAGTGACCGTCCTCAGCAGCCCGTTCGCCGGCGCGGCCCCCACGCCCGCCCTCGGAACGGTCCACGGACTCGGCGCGGAAGGCGCCGTCGCAGGCAGCTACGTCGTCCTGCTGGACGAGAAGGCCGACAAGGGCGAGCTGGCGAAGGAGTACGGCGGCACCCTGCGCCGCAGCTACGACTCCGCCGTCAACGGCTTCTCGGTCAACGGTCTTTCGGAGACCGAGGCCAAGCGCCTCGCCGCCGACCCGGCCGTCGCCAAGGTCGTCCAGAACAAGAAGTTCTCCATCAATGCCACCCAGACCGACCCGCCGTCCTGGGGTCTGGACCGGGTCGACCAGGCCGAGACCGCCGGGGACAAGAAGTTCACCTACCCCGACAGCGCCGGCGAGGGCGTCACCGCGTACGTCATCGACACCGGAGTCCGCGTCAGCCACAAGGACTTCGGCGGCCGCGCCGCCGACGGCTTCGACGCCATCGACAACGACAACACGGCCCAGGACGGCAACGGCCACGGCACCCATGTCGCCGGCACCATCGCCGGCGAGGCCCACGGTGTCGCCAAGAAGGCCAAGATCGTCGGCGTCCGCGTCCTCGACGACAGCGGCTCCGGCACCACCGAGCAGGTCGTCGCCGGCATCGACTGGGTCACCAAGAACCACCAGGGCCCGTCCGTCGCCAACATGAGCCTCGGCGGAGGCGCCGACCCCGCCCTCGACGAGGCCGTCAAGAAGGCCATCGCCGCCGGCGTCACCTTCGGTGTCGCCGCCGGCAACGAGTCCTCCGACGCGGGCCAGGGCTCCCCCTCCCGCGTCCAGGAGGCGATCACCGTCGCCTCCTCCACCGAGGACGACCAGCAGTCGAGCTTCTCCAACTTCGGTTCGGTGGTGGACCTCTACGCCCCCGGCTCGGAGATCACCTCGGCCTGGAACGACAGCGACACCGGGACCAAGACCATCTCCGGTACGTCCATGGCGACCCCGCACGTCGTCGGCGCCGCCGCCGTGTACCTCGCGGCACACCCCGGCGCCACCCCGGACCAGATCGCCCAGGCCCTGGTCGCCGGAGCGAACACCGACAAGATCTCCAACCCCTCCGCGGGCACCGCCAACAAGCTGCTCAAGATCGTCGAGTAGCGGCTCCGCCCCAGTGACCGGCGGCCGCCGTGCCCTCCCCCACGGGGCGCGGCGGCCGCCTTATCGTGTGCGCCATGACGACGACGTACGCCGCTCTGCTGCGCGGCATCAATGTGGGCGGACACCGCAAGGTGCCGATGGCGGAGCTCCGTTCCGTCCTGGAGGACCTCGGTCTCCGGAACGTCCGGACCCATCTGCAGAGCGGGAACGCCGTCTTCACCACGGACGACGACGCGCCGGCCGAGGAGGAACTCACCACCGCCGTCGAGGACGCCATCGAGAAGCGCTTCGGCTTCCGCGTCGACTGCCTCGTCCGCGACGCGGAGTACCTCGCCGCCGTCGTCGACGCCTGCCCCTTCCCCGCCGCCGAGCTGGAGGGCAAGCAGCTCCACGTCATGTACTTCTCCGAGCCGGTCGGCCCGGAGCGGTTCGCCGCCCTCGACCAAGCCGCGTTCCTGCCCGAGGAGTTCCGGCTCGGCGACCGCGTGCTCTACCTCTACGCCCCCGAGGGCCTGGGCAGGTCCAAGCTCGGCGAGGCGCTCAACCGGCCCGCCCTCTTCAAGGGGATCGTGGTCACCTCGCGGAACTGGAACACGGTCGTCAAGCTCGCCGAGATGACCCGGGACCAGCCGGGACCGAACTAGGTCGGTCCGGTGCCGGGCGGGAACCGCGGGACGTCGCGCGGGAGTCATCAGGGCGTATGCGCCCCGGCCGCGCCGTCACAGACCGCCCCGACCCCGGGGCCGCCTCGACCACCGGCCACCCCGATCAGCGGAAAGCCTTCATGACAGCCTCCTTCAGTGACCAGCTCCTCGCCCTCGCCCGGCCGAACCTCGCCTGGGTGTGCGAACAGCTCGACCTCTTCGACGCCCTTGTGCCTGCCGGGGTGGTGTCCTTCGACCGGGACGAGCCGTCCGTCACCCGCTCGGGCATCACCCTGCGCGCGCACGTCGTCGGCACGTACGCCCTGGACGGCACCTGGATGTGGGCGTGGGCCAACGAGTCCTACCGGGACAGCGCCTTCGCGGTCCGTTCCCGGGAGCTGCGCGAGCTGGGCGAGCGTGCCGGGGTCCCGGAGCTGACCGCGCCCATGCCGGACCTCAACCACTTTCCCGACCCGCGACTGGCCGCCGACCACCTGCTGTTGATGTGCATGGGGCTCCTCGACGTCCGGGGCGGGGTGATCTGCGCCGTGAACGAACGCAGCCGGCTGTTCATGGTCGTCGACGACCCCGCCGTACCCCGGGCCGAGCCGCGCGCGGCCCGGCTCACCCGGGCGCTGCGCAACGGCGCGGGGCTGCTTCCCGGTCCCGCGCTGAAGCCGGTGAAGGGGTGGTTCGCCCGGCACGGGATCGATCCGGTGTACGGGCCCGGACGGGTGGAGGGGGTGCTCGACGGAGGCGATCGTGTCGTGGTGGCCCTGGAGGGCGAGGAGGTCACCGGTGTCGAGATCGCCGGCCCCGACGGGAGCACGCCCGGCTGCGGCACGGCCGGTGAACAGGAGCTGGAGGGGGCGCGCCTGTCCCCGGAGGCGCCGCACCGGACGTTCCCGCGGCCGCTGCTCGCCGTGGCGGCCCGGGAGATGGCCTTCTCGATTCTGCGGACGCGGGCGATGGTCCGGTACGCGGACGACCACCTCGCATTCGCCGGCCGCCCTCCGCTGTGGGACGAACAGGCCGGGGAGCTGCGGTTCCCCGGCGGGGGGCTCAAGGCACGCCGCCTCGGCTCCTACGACTCCGAGGAAGGCTGGTTCCGGTGGGCGCCGGGCACGGAGGACATCCGCGACCGGTTCCGGGAGGCGGCCGGGCTCGGCCCCGCGGACGCCGAGGACCTGCCCGAGCTGTCCGGCGAGCGGCTCGACCTGACCGCGTACGGGCCGCGGGAGGCCGTCGCGGTGGCCCTGGCCCGCACCGCGGCGAACGTGGTGGGCCAGACCTTCACCTCGCTCGGGAACCACTTCTTCACCGTCACCGACGAACGTCTCTCCGGCGCCGGGGAGATCGACCTCGACGCGGCCGTGGCGGACATCCGTAACGGCGCGAGCTGGCTCCAAGGCCTGGTGGAGCAGGAGACCCGCGACGAGACCATGCGGTCACTGGCCCAGTCGTACTTCGAGCGGCTCGGGCTGCAGGTGTGGCACTACGGGCGACCGGACTTCATCAGCGGCGTGACGGGCCTGTACGAGGTGCGGGTGTACTTCTCTCCGGACGGCACCATCACCCAGGTCACGCCCGGGATGGTGATGGGCGCGTCCATGTGACCGACGGCGGCGTGATCTTCTGTTCGGGAGAGGTCATAACATCGGGCCATGACCGATGTGCCGTCACGGGTCGAACTGTGCCCGCTCACCATCGCCGACCAGGACGAGTTCTGCGCGCTCGTGAGGGCCAGCACCGAACTCCATACGCCGTGGATGCAACTGCCCGCGACCCCGGAGGAGTTCCAGGGCTGGATGAGCCGCTTCGCCGATGGCACCAACCTCGGTTTTCTCATCCGTGTCCAGAAGACCGCGACAGCCGCCGGCATGGTCAACATCAACTCGATCATCCGGGGCCGTTACCAGGGCGCGTCCCTCGGTTATGCGGCTTTCGCCCCGTCCGCGGGGCGGGGTTACATGGCCGAGGGACTCACCCTTGCCCTGCGGTACGCCTTCGACGACCTGCGGCTCCACCGGCTGGAGGCGAACGTTCAGCCGGCGAACAAGGCGTCTTTGGCCCTGGTCCAGCGCCTGGGCTTCCGTTACGAAGGTCTGTCGCCCGCCTATCTCTATATCGACGGGGCCTGGCGCGACCACGAACGGTGGGCCATCACCGCACCACCTTCCTGGACGCCCGATCCTTCCCTTCCCGAGATCTAGGGGCGGTCCGTGATGTACCAGAGGCGGTCGACAGTCCACCACGGTTCGAGCAGGCCGATGTGGCTGTCGTCCGCGTTGCGGTCCTTGAGACCCATGGACCAGGTCTCGCCCTTCAGCCGGATCTGGTAGAGATCACCCCTGCGCTCGATGGACCATTCGCGCTTGGCGCCCGTCAGGTCGCCGCTTTCGAGGTACACGTCGCTCTTCCAGCCCAGGGTGTAGCCGCCCTGGGTCTCGTTGTTCCGCTTCGGTTCGAGGTAGCGGCCGCTGTCGGAGTTCTTGATGGTGTACACACCCTCGCTGACGCGGGTGAACTCCCAGGTGTAGTAACCACCGACCTTGTTGTAGTCCTGGCGCCATGCCTGGGCGATGTGGCGGCTTCCGTTGGCGTCGTTCGGGGTGAGCAGGCCCCCGTACAGGGCGCTGGCGATCACCTTCTTGCCGTTGGTGAGGTGACTGAGATCGCCCGGCTGGTTGGGCTGCTGCGGCTGGTCGGGGCGGGGGTTGGGCATGATCGCGCTCCTGTCGTGTCGAGATGTGTTCGGACGGAGTCGGAGCCTGTCCGGCTCCGGGACGTGCCGGCGGGGCGGGTCAGTGCACCGATGCCAGGTGGACCACGGCGCCGTAGCCGGCGCCCAGGCGCAGGGACCTCTTCGTGCCGTTGTCCGCCAAGGCCCGGTAGTCGTAGTGGCGGATGCGTCCGCCGTCGCCGGAGGTGGTGATGGCCACGTCGACTCGCTCCAGGTGCCACACGTCGTCCTTGTCCTTGTGGCCGAAGCGGATGTAGGTCGGGAAGCGGTCGAGGTCGGAGGCGTGCAGCTGCGGGTTGCGCGGGTCGTTGTCGCCGGGGTTCGAGACGTTGGCACCCTCGCCCAGGACGAAGGTCTCCGTCGTGCCCTCCGACGAGGACGGGAAGTTGTCGGCCGGCGTATCGAGGAGGAACTCCCGGCCCCCGACGCCGAGGTACACCCAGCCGTCGGTCCCCGAGTCACTTCCGGCAGCCGTCCGGACGGACGCCTCGATCGTGGTGATGTTTTCTTCGGCCATGCGCTTTTCTCCCTTCCGTTTTCCTGGTTGCCGCTTGCGCGGACATGCCTGAGTTCCACAAGAGACGAATCGGTGAACGATGGCTTACGTATGGTTCTGGGGCCGGCCGTCGAGCTTCCCGGTCCATTGCGGTCCCGGGTTTCCACCTCAGCGGTGTTGCCCTGGTCGCGTGATGACGCGGGGTTCTCAGGTGACCGGCAGGCAGCGGACGGAGACGACGCCGGGTGCCGTGGCCTGGGCGGCCCCCACGGAAGTGCCGGCAAAGACCGCTCCCAGGGCGGCGACTGTGAGCCGGCGGGTGGTGAGGAGCTGCATGGGTTTTCCCTTTCCCTTGCCTGCTGCACAGGCTTGATTCCCTCTGCGAGCAGGGGCGAAAGTGGAAAGGCGTCAACTCGCCATGTCGTCGATTTCTGGCACCCGGAGTCAGCAACCCCGGCTAGTGGCTGAGGAGTTGGCGAAACGATTCCATCGGCGTGCAGGAGGATCCAGCGCAGGTCGACGTGGAGGCCGTTGCGGAGGGTTCCCTCGGCCCGCTCGTCCAGGCCGTTCCCGGCGACCAGTTCGCGGTAGCGGGCGCTCTGTTCCGCGTATTCGTCGAGCAACCGCGTGAGCGGGAAGTCGACGGCGATTTCCAGGCCCTAGGGGACGTCGGCCAGTGCGTCCAGCAGGGCCAGGTCCGTCGCGTCCAGCCGGAGCGCGGACGCGTCCAGGTTCTCCTCCAGGTGCGCGAGCGAACCGGTGCCGGGCGTCGGCAGCAGTACGGGGGAGTGGTGCAGCAGCCACGCCAGCGCGATCTGGCCCCGGCTCGCTCCGAGCCGCCCCGCCATCTCGCCCAGCGCGGTCGCCGCCCCGCCGGTCAGCGCGCCGTCGGCCAGCGGGAACCACGGCAGGAACGCCAGACCGTGCGCCTCGCAGACCCGCAGCACCGCCGCCGACTCCCGGTCGAGGAGGTTGAAGCGGTTCTGCACCGAGACGATCGAGGACGTCAGCGCCGTCGCCCGCGTCAGCTGCTCCGCGGTCACCGAATCCAGGCCGATGTGCCGGATCTTTCCTTCGGCGCGCAGCTCGTCCAGCGCGCCGAGCTGCTCCGCCATCGGGACCCGCGGGTCGAGCCGGTGCAGCTGGTAGAGGTCGATCCGGTCCGTCCGCAGCCGCCGCAGGCTCGCCTCGCACATCGCGCGCAGCCGCTCCGGCCTGCCCTCGATGTGCCAGGCGCTGTCGCTCGTCCGCACGACCCCGCCCTTGGTCGCGATCACCAGCCCGTCCCGGTAGGGGTGCAGCGCCTCCGCGACCAGCTCCTCGGCGATGCCCGGACCGTAGTTGTCGGCGGTGTCGATCAGCGTGACGCCCCGCTCCACGGCCCGCCGCAGGACGGCGACCGCGTCCGCCCGCTCGCCGCGAGGTCCCCAGTAGCCGCGTCCGGTGAGCTGGGCCGTTCCGTAACCGAGCCGCCGTACGGGAAGGTCGCCGCCGAGCGGATACGTCTCCGAGATCATGAATGGACGCTACAACAATCGCCTCGACCGCTGAGAAGTGGCCCAGTTGACGGAGTCGTGAATGGACCGCCACCCGTCGCCGGCGGCTGGCTAGTCTCCTGCCATGACCACCGAGACGCAGCCCAGGACCGTCGTCGATTTCTACTTCGACCCCGCCTGCCCCTTCGCCTGGATCACCTCCCGCTGGATGCTGGAGGTCGAACGGCACCGCGACATCGAGCTGCGCTTCCGCGTGATGAGCCTGTACTTCCACAACGTCGGCAACGACCTGCCCGACTGGTACCGGGAACTCGTCGACAAGTCGATCGGCCCGGTGCGGGTGGCGGCCGCGGCCGCCGAGAAGCACGGCGACGCGATCCTGCGCGACCTGTACACCGCCTACGGCACCCGCATCCACCAGGAGAAGAACAAGGACTTCGACGCGGTGGTCGCCGAGTCCCTGGCCGAGCTGGGCCTCCCGGCCGAACTCGCCGAGGCCGCGCACGACGCCACGTACGACGAAGCGGTCCGCCGCAGCCACGACGCAGGCAAGGACCCCGAGGCGGACGGCTATGTCGGTACGCCGACCCTCCACATCGACGGCACGGTCTGGTTCGGACCCGTCCTGCGGGCCGTCCCGCGCGGCCCCGAGGCGGCCGAGCTCTTCGACAGCTTCCGGGTGCTCGCCGGCCACTCCGACCTGTTCGAACTCAAGCGGACCCGGACGGGCGGGCTCGACTTCGGCTGAGCCTCGCCGGGCGGTGCGCGCCGCTGTCGCGATTCTTCAAGACCGGCCGTGTCCGCGCTTCGTAGCCTCGGCGGCATGAACGCCATCCACACCCACCTCACCGTCTGTGCCGCCGAGGCCGCCCGCGTCGCCCGGGGCGTCACCGCCGACCAGCTGGCCGGTGCGTCCGTCTGCACCGGCTGGACCGTCCGCGAGCTCGTCAACCACCTCGTCCTCTACTCCTCCCACGGCCTGGAGCACCGCGCCCTGCGCACACAGCTCCCCGAGGAGACGGTCCAGCGCGACTTCACGGCCGACACCGACTGGGCGGAGCGGTACGCGGCCCAGCTCGACCGGGCGCTCGCGGCCTGGGAGAAGCCGGACGCGTGGGAGGGCGACGTGGACCTCGGCTTCGCCACCATGCCCGCGACGGCCGTCGCCTCGATGCTCCTGGAGGAACTCGCCCTGCACGGCTGGGACCTGGCCCGCTCCACCGGCCAGGACTTCACCCTGCCGGACGTGACCACGCGGTTCCTGCTCACGGTCGTCGAGGAGTCCGCGGAGATGTACCGCCAGTACGACGGCTTCGCCGACCCGGTCGACGTGCCGGAGACCGCCTCCGACCTCGAACGCGCCCTCGCCACCAGCGGCCGCGCCCCGGCCGGACGGCCACGGCCCTAGGGCGTGTTTCGAAAGTCCCGCCTGGCCCGCGGCGTCTGGCACGCCCACTCGCTGCGTTGTCGGAGTCATCCAAGTACGTCCAGTACGAGGATGATCCTCCGCCTTGCGATTGCACGCACCAGACGCCGCAGGCCCCGCCCTGCGGGCGGACGGCGCTACTTTCGAAACACGCCCTAGCCTGCCACCGCCACCCGCTGCTCGACGCGCGCCTCGTCGTACCGCTCGATCAGCAGCCGGGCCAGCTCCGGCGACGGGCCGAGGACGTCCGCGAGGACATCGGCGCCGCCCTCCGCCGCGCCCGCCGCGATGCGGTCCGGCAGCCGGCCGGGGGCGATCACGTACGGGGCCACCGCCACCCGGCGGACCCCGTCGGCGCGCAGGGCGCGGACCGCGTCCTCGGTCCGGGGAAGAGATGCGGAGGCGAACGCAGGCCGCACGGAGCACCAACCGGTGCGCCGCAGCTCCCGCGCCGTTTCTGCGATCACTGCGATCGCCTCCGGGTCCGTGGAGCCCGCCGAGGCCAGGACGACCCCGGTCGAGCGCTTCATCTCTTCGACCGCCCGGCGCCACGTGGTGGTCGCTGCTGGGGGTCCGGGGGTCGCCCCCCGGGAAGACACAGCTGCGATCACTGCGATCGCCTCCGGGTCCGTGGAGCCCGCCGAGGCCAGGACGACCCCGGTCGCGCTCTTGTCGCCGGGCCTCAGCCCGGCCTCGTACAGCCGTCGCTCCACCGCCGCGACCAGCAGCGGCGACGGACCGAGCACCTCCGCCTGGCGCACGCGCAGCGACGAAGGGGCCTGCCGCAGCACGGCCGGGATGTCGGACTTCGCGTGGAAGGCCCGGGTCAGCAGCAGCGGCAGCGCCACCACGTCCCGTACCCCCTCGGCCGCGAGCCGGCCGAGCGCCCCGGGCACCGACGGCAGGTTGAAGTCCAGGAACGCCGTCTCCACGCGCAGCCCCGGCCGCAGCGAGCGGGCACGGCGCACCAGAGCGTGCACGGTCGCCGCGTGCCGCGGATCGCGGCTGCCGTGGGCGATGACGAGGAGGACGCTGTCGTTCATGAGGTCAGCTCTTCACCAGCAGGCCGCGGCTGCGCAGCACCGCGCGCTCCAGCGGGCTGAAGATCAGCAGGTCGATGGCGATGCCGACGAGCAGGATCAGAATGATCGCCAGGAAGATCCCCGGCATGTCGATGTTGTTCCGGCCGTTCTCGAGGAGCTGGCCGAGACCCAGGCCCAGTTCGGGGGAGGACGCGATGATCTCCGCGGCCATCAGCGAACGCCACGAGAAGGCCCAGCCCTGCTTCAGGCCCGCCAGATAACCCGGCAGCGCGGCCGGCATCACGATGTGCCAGGCGCCCCTGAGACCCGTCGCGCCCAGTGTCCGGCCGGCGCGCAGGAAGAGCGGCGGGACCTGGTCGACACCGGCCACCAGACCGTTGGCGATCGAGGGGACCGCGCCCAGCAGGATCACCGTGTACATCATCTGGTCGTTGAGGCCGATCCAGAGGACGGCGGGGGCGACCCACGCCACCGACGGCAGTGACTGCAGACCGGACAGGATCGGACCGATCGCCGCGCGGACGAACTTCACCCGCGCCACCAGCAGACCCAGCGGCGTACCGATGGCGAGGGCCATCAGGAAGCCCAGCAGGGCCCGCGACACGCTCGTCCACAGGACGTCGAGGAGCGTGCCCTCCAGCCACATCGTGGACACGCTGTCCCAGACCGCGGACGGCGGCGGCAGCTTGAACTCGTCGGTGACCTGGGCCGTCACCAGCAGCTGCCAGACCACCAGCACCAGCAGCACGGCCGTGACCGGCGGCAGCACCTTCTTCAGCAGAACCTCGCGGACGGGCGTGCGGTTCACCTGCACCGCGTCGAGCGCGTCGAGACCCGCCTCCAGACCGGCCAGATCGTCGGTCTTCGTCTCAGTGCTGGCCATGACGGCGGATCTCCCCACGCAGTTCTTCGGTGATCTCGACGGACAGCTCCGCCACGGCGGCGTCCTCGATGCGGCGCGGCTGCGGGATGTCGATGGTCCACTCCCGGGCGATCCGCCCCGGCCGGGACGACAGCAGCACCACACGCTCGGCCAGCCGCACGGCCTCGCGCACGTTGTGGGTGACGAAGAGCACCGACAGCTTCGTCTCCCGCCAGATCCGGGTCAGCTCGTCGTGCAGCACGTCCCGGGTGATGGCGTCGAGCGCCGCGAACGGCTCGTCCATCAGCAGCAGATCGCTGTCCTGGGCGAGCGCCCGGGCCAGCGCCACGCGCTGGCGCATACCGCCGGACAGCTCGTGGACCCGCTTGCGGTACGAGCCGGAGAGCCGGACCAGTTCGAGGAGGCGCTCCGCCTCCGGGCGCCGCTCGGCCTTCGGCACCCCGCGCAGCCGCAGGGCCAGTTCGATGTTCTTGCCCGCGGTGAGCCACGGGAAGAGAGCGTGCTCCTGGAACATCAGGGCCGGCCGGCCGCCGGGGGTCTCGATGGACCCCGCGGACGGTCGGTCGAGCCCGGCGACCAGGTTGAGCAGGGTGGACTTGCCGCACCCGGAGGCGCCCAGGAGGGTCACGAACTCGCCCGGGGCGACATCGAGCGTGATGTCGTCGAGAACGAGCTGCTGACCGGCGGGTCCGCCGAAGGACTTCGAGACGTGCTCGATCCGGGCGGCGTGCGTCACCGCCGCGCGGTCCTCCTCGGCCTTGGCGAGCGTCGCGGTCGTGGCCATGGTCGTCACCTCCTGGGGCTGAGCTGCGGACTTGGTTACTTGGCGCCGAGACCGGCGTCGGCGACCTCGGGCCGCCCCGCGGCCTTGAGGACCTTGTTGAGCGGCTTCAGGTCGTAGATCCCGCTCAGGTCGGGCTGCTTCAGCAGGCCGGCCTTCACGGCGTGGTCCGCCTGCGCCTGGAGCGTGGCGGCCAGCGGGTCGTCGGTGAACCGGATCGACGGCCAGGCGGCGTCGATGACCTTGTCGCCGAGCGGCTTCCCGGACAGCTCCTTCAGCTGGCGGTTGGCCGAGGCCTTCGCCTTGTCCGGGTGGGCGTTGATCCACGCGTTGGTCTTCACGGAACCGCGCAGCACCGCTTCGACGACGTCCGGGTGCTCGGCGAGGAACTTCTGCGACACGATGATGTTCGTGATCACGAACTTCTTGTCGGGCCACAGGTCCGACTCGTCGAGCAGCACCTTCGCGCCCTCGGTGACCAGCTTCGAGGCGGTCGGCTCCGGCACCCAGGCACCGTCGATGGAGCCGGACGTGTAGGCGTTCGGGGTCACCTTGTTGTCCGTACGGACCACGGAGACGTCGCCCTTGCCGCTCTCGGCGTCGACCTTCCAGCCCTGCTCCGAGATCCAGTTGAGGAACGCCACGTCCTGCGTGTTGCCCAGCTGCGGGGTGGCGATCTTCTTGCCCTTGACGTCGGCCAGGCTCTTGATCTTGTCCGGGTTCACCACCAGCTTCACACCACCGGAGGCCGAACCGCCGATGATCCGCAGGTTCTTGCCCTTGGACTTGACGTACCCGTTGATCGCGGGCGAGGGGCCGATGAAGCCGATGTCGATCGAGTCGGCGTTGAGCGCCTCGATCTCGGAGGGGCCGGCGTTGAAGGTGGCGACCTCCAGCTTCGTGCCGCCCAGCTCCTTCTGGATGATGCCCTGCTCGTCGCCGACCAGGGCGGTGGCGTGCGTCAGGTTCGGGAAGTACCCGAGCCGGACCGTGTCGGCCGAGAGCTTCTCGCCCACGGCGGCCACCTTCTTCTCGTCCTTCTTGGCCTGGGAGCCGTAGCCGCAGGAGGCGAGCGCGCCGATCAGCAGCGGCAGGGCCGCGGCGGCGGCGAGGGAGCGGCGCAGGGTGGTACGGGAGGCAGGCACGGAGGTGTTCCCCTCAGGGTCTTCGAAGTCTTCTTCGTCTATGTCGTTCGTGGAGCGGGAGGGCGCCGCGTACACGGCGCACCGGCGTCAGCACGCACATCGCGCGACACCTCCGCGGCCCGCACCGAGGGCGCCGGAACCCACCCGGCCGCCCTCCTTGGCGAAGGTGGCGTAGACGTTCTGCACCATCAGAAGTCCCAGCCCTCGTCGTCGGCGGTGTCCGCGACGGCCGCCGCCTTGGCACCGGCGAAGGCCTCGCCCGCCATGCCGGCCGCGAGTGTGGTGCCGTCGGCGGGGTCGATCAGCAGGAACGAGCCGGTACGGCGGGAGTCCGCGTACGCGTCGAGCGCGAGCGGCTCGGCCGTACGGATCCTCACCCGGCCGATGTCGTTGGCGACCAGCTGCCCCGGCTCGGGGTGCTGGGAGAGGTCGTCCAGGGTCAGCCGGGACGGGATCTCCTTGACGATCGCCTTGACCGTGCGAGTGGTGTGCTTGAGCAGCACCCGCTGCCCGACGGCCAGCGGCTGGTCCGCCACGTGGCAGACCGTCGCCTCGACGTCCTGGCTGGTGGCCGGGGCGTCGCCGCTCGGGGCGAGGAGGTCGCCGCGCGAGATGTCGATGTCGTCGGCCAGCCGGATCGTCACCGACTGGGGGGCCCAGGCGATGTCGACCGACTCGCCCAGCGCGTCGATCGCCGTGATCGTGGACGTCCGGCCCGAGGGCAGGACGGTGATCTGCTCGCCGACCCGGAAGGCACCGGCCGCGATCTGACCGGCGTAACCCCGGTAGTCGGGGTGCTCGGCGGTCTGCGGACGGATCACGTACTGCACCGGGAAGCGCGCGTGGCAGGCCGTCAGGTCGTGGCTGACCGGGACGGTCTCCAGGTGCTCCAGGACGGTCGGGCCGCCGTACCAGTCCATGTTGGCGGAGGGCTCCACCACGTTGTCGCCGGCGAGCGCCGAGATCGGGATCGCGGTGATCTCCGGGACGCCGAGCTCGGACGCGTACCTCGTGAACTCCTCGGCGATCGCCGCGAAGACGGGCTCCGCGTAGTCGACGAGGTCCATCTTGTTCACGGCCAGGACCACGTGCGGCACACGCAGCAGCGCGGCGACGGCCGCGTGGCGGCGGGTCTGCTCGACCACGCCGTTACGGGCGTCGACCAGGACCACAGCCAGCTCGGCGGTCGAGGCGCCGGTCACCATGTTCCGGGTGTACTGCACGTGCCCGGGGGTGTCGGCGAGGATGAACCGGCGGCGCGGGGTCGCGAAGTAGCGGTAGGCCACGTCGATGGTGATGCCCTGCTCGCGTTCGGCGCGCAGGCCGTCGGTGAGCAGCGCCAGGTCGGGCGCCTCCTGGCCGCGCTTGAGGGACGCGGCCTCCACGGCCTCCAGCTGGTCGGTGAGAATCGACTTGGAGTCGTGCAGGAGACGGCCCACGAGGGTGGACTTGCCGTCGTCGACGGAGCCGGCCGTGGCGAAGCGCAGCAGGGTGGTCGCCGACACGTCGGCGAACTGCTCGGTCGTGCTCGTACTCGTGCTCGTCATGGCTAGAAGTACCCTTCGCGCTTGCGGTCTTCCATCGCGGCCTCGGACATCTTGTCGTCGGCGCGGGTCGCGCCCCGCTCGGTGAGGCGGGAGGCGGCGATCTCGGCGATGACGGCGTCCAGCGTGGTGGCGTCGGAGTCGACGGCGCCCGTGCAGGACATGTCACCGACGGTGCGGTAGCGGATCAGCCGCGTCTCGACCGTCTCGGTCTCCTTGGGGCCGCCCCACTCGCCGGCCGTCAGCCACATGCCGTTGCGGGCGAACACCTCGCGCTCGTGGGCGAAGTAGATCTCGGGGAGCTCGATCTTCTCCCGCTGGATGTACTGCCACACGTCCAGCTCGGTCCAGTTGGACAGCGGGAAGACGCGGACGTGCTCGCCGGGGGCGTGGCGGCCGTTGTAGAGCTGCCACAGCTCCGGGCGCTGCCGGCGCGGGTCCCACTGCGAGAACTCGTCGCGGAGCGAGAACACCCGCTCCTTGGCGCGGGCCTTCTCCTCGTCGCGCCGGCCGCCGCCGAAGACGGCGTCGAAACGGTGCTGCTGGATCGCCTCGGTCAGCGGCACCGTCTGGAGCGGGTTGCGCGTCCCGTCGGGACGCTCGCGCAGCTTCCCGGCGTCGATGTACTCCTGCACGGAGGCGACGTGCAGCCGCAGCCCGTGCTGGGCCACGACGCGGTCGCGGTACTCGAGGACCTCGGGGAAGTTGTGCCCGGTGTCGACGTGCAGCAGCGTGAACGGCACCGGCGCGGGCGCGAAAGCCTTGAGCGCCAGGTGGAGCATGACGATGGAGTCCTTGCCGCCGGAGAAGAGGATCACCGGCCGCTCGAACTCACCCGCCACCTCACGGAAGATGTGGACGGCCTCGGACTCCAGCGAGTCCAGGTGCGACAGCGCGAACGGGCTGTCCGTCGCCTCGTCGATGGTCACGGCGGTCGTCATGCGAGACCCCTCTCGGTGAGCAGCGCGTAGAGCTGGGCTGCCGACTCCTGCACGGTCTGGTTCTGGGACTCGATCCGCAGATCCGGGTTCCGCGGCTCGTCGTACGGGTCGTCGACCCCGGTGAGACCACTGATCTCGCCCGCGGCCTGCTGGGCGTACAGCCCCTTCACATCGCGCACGGAGCACACGTCCACCGGAGTGGCGACATGCACCTCGACATAGGCGGTGCCCTCGGACTGGTGGCGCTTGCGGACGGCCTCGCGGCTGTCCTCGTACGGAGCGATGACCGGGACCAGGACCTTCACGCCGTTCGAGGCGAGCAGCTCGGCGACGAAGCCGATCCGCTGCACGTTGGTGTGGCGGTCCTCGCGGGTGAAGCCGAGGCCCGCGGAGAGGAACTCGCGGATCTCGTCGCCGTCGAGCACCTCGACCCGGTGGCCCTCGCCGCGCAGCCGGCCGGCGAGTTCGTACGCGATGGTGGTCTTGCCGGCGCTCGGCAGGCCCGTGAGCCAGATGGTGGCACCGGTCACGTGATTCTCCTGGGAAGTCTCTGTGGTGGTCATCAGCCGTGCAGCCCGCATTCGGTCTTGGCCCGGCCGGCCCAGCGGCCGGCCCGGGCGTCCTCGCCGTCCGCGACGCGGCGGGTGCAGGGCGCGCAGCCGACGGAGGCGTAACCGTCCATGAGGAGCGGGTTGGTGAGGACACCGTGCTCGGCGACGTACGCGTCGACGTCGTCCTGCGTCCAGCGGGCGATCGGGGAGATCTTGACCTTCTGCCGCTTCTCGTCCCAGCCGACGACCGGGGTGTTCGCCCGGGTCGGGGACTCGTCGCGGCGCAGGCCGGTCGCCCACGCGCTGTACGCGGTCAGGCCCTCTTCGAGCGGCTTGATCTTGCGCAGCGCGCAGCACAGGTCCGGGTCGCGGTCGTGCAGCTTCGGGCCGTACTCGGCGTCCTGCTCGGCGACCGACTGGCGCGGGGTCAGGGTGATGACGTTGACGTCCATCACCGCGTCGACCGCGTCCCGGGTGCCGATCGTCTCGGGGAAGTGGTAGCCGGTGTCGAGGAAGACGACGTCGACTCCGGGCATGGCGCGCGAGGCGAGGTGGGCGACCACGGCGTCCTCCATGGAGGAGGTGACGCAGAACCGCTTGCCGAAGGTGTCGGCCGCCCACCGGAGGATCTCCAGCGCGGAGGCGTCCTCCAGGTCGCGTCCGGCCTGCTCGGCGAGCGCCTTCAGGTCGGTGGCCTCGGTGGCCTGAGTTGTCGTCATGTCTTTTCCCCTCCAGCGGAGTTGCTCGAAGTACCCGGGGCCAGGAGCCCCAGGAACTTCAACTGGAAGGCTCGACTGCATGCCCGGCATTCCCAGGCGCCGTGACCCTGCTCGTGCGGGAACAGGTCCTCGTCGCCGCAGTACGGGCAGAAGAAGGGCGCGGCACGCTCACTCATGAGAGTGCGTCCTCGGAAGCGCGCGACGCCCAGGTGGCGAAGCGCTCGCCGTCCTCGCGCTCCGCCTGGAAGCGCGTGAGGACCCGCTCGACGTAGTCCGGCAGCTCGGCCGCGGTGACCTTCAGGCCACGGACCTTGCGGCCGAAGCCCGCCTCCAGACCGAGCGCGCCGCCCAGGTGCACCTGGTAGCCCTCGACCCGGTTGCCGTCGTCGTCCAGGACCAGCTGGCCCTTGAGACCGATGTCCGCCACCTGGATACGGGCGCAGGCGTTCGGGCAGCCGTTGATGTTGATGGTGATCGGCTCGTCGAACGCGGGGATGCGGCGCTCCAGCTCGTCGATGAGCGAGGCGCCCCGCGCCTTGGTCTCGACGATCGCCAGCTTGCAGAACTCGATACCGGTGCAGGCCATCGTGCCGCGCCGGAACGGCGAGGGGTTGACCCGCAGGTCCATCGACTCGAGGGCGGAGACGAGCGACTCGACCTGCGCCTCCTCGACGTCCAGGACGATCATCTTCTGCTCGGCGGTGGTACGGACCCGGCCGGAACCGTGCGCCTCGGCGATCTCCGCGATCTTGGTGAGCGCGGTGCCGTCGACGCGGCCGACGCGCGGCGCGAAGCCGACGTAGAAGCGGCCGTCCTTCTGCTTGTGGACGCCGACGTGGTCGCGCCACTGCCCGGCGGGCTGCTCCGGGGCCGGACCGTCCGTCAGCTTGCGCTTCAGGTACTCGTCCTCCAGGACCTGGCGGAACTTCTCCGGGCCCCAGTCGGCGACGAGGAACTTCAGACGGGCGCGGGTGCGCAGCCGGCGGTAGCCGTAGTCGCGGAAGATCGAGATGACGCCCTCGTAGACGTCCGGGACCTCGTCGAGCGAGACCCAGGTGCCCAGGCGCACACCGAGCTTGGGGTTGGTGGAGAGACCGCCGCCGACCCAGACGTCAAAACCGGGCCCGTGCTCCGGGTGGTTCACGCCGACGAAGGCGATGTCGTTGATCTCGTGCGCCACGTCGAGCAGCGGCGAGCCGGAGACCGCCGACTTGAACTTACGGGGCAGGTTGGAGAAGTCCTTGTTGCCCACGATCCGGCGCTGGATCTCGTCGATGGCGGGCGTGCCGTCGATGATCTCGTCCTCGGCGATCCCGGCGACCGGTGAGCCGAGGATGACACGCGGGGTGTCACCGCAGGCCTCGGTCGTCGACAGGCCGACCGCCTCCAGGCGGTTCCAGATCTCCGGGACGTCCTCGATGCGGATCCAGTGGTACTGGACGTTCTGCCGGTCGGTGATGTCGGCGGTGCCGCGCGCGAACTCCTGCGAGATCTCGCCGATGACCCGCAGCTGCTCGGTCGTCAGCCGGCCGCCGTCGATGCGGACCCGGAGCATGAAGAACTCCGCGTCCAGCTCCTCCGGCTCCAGGACACCGGTCTTGGTCCCGTCGAGACCTTCCTTGCGCTGGGTGTAGAGCCCCCACCACCGCATACGACCACGCAGGTCGTTGGGGTCGATGGAGTCGAACCCGCGCTTGGAGTAGATCGTCTCAATGCGTGTCCGCACATTGAGACCGTCGTCATCCTTCTTGAACTGCTCATTGCCGTTCAGCGGGGTGAAGTGCCCCACGGCCCACTGACCCTCGCCACGGTGACGGCTCACCTTGCGGCGGGGCGTAGCGGGTGCGGGGTTATCCGGGGTGGCGGCCATGGCGTTTTGTCCTTCGGGACTGCGGGAGGGCGGCTCTGACCAGCACACTCGTGCGGGGGTCAGGGGATGGCGCGACGGTGCGCAGCAGGGTCGGGCAGAAGTGGGATCGCGGCGGTGCTGGTTCTCTCAGCGCGCCGGACAGATGGCGCTGGACATGCGGCCGAGGTCGACGTGCCGCCGACTCACCAAGGCAATTCCAGTTCCAGACATGACGGAAGCCTGTCACGGGACTTTGGACCCAGTCCAGCTTCGTCCGAAATGTGGACACGACCGTCCCGCATCGCGAGACGGTGTGTCGTGGGTCACGTCAAGGGGCCGAGTTCAGGGGGAGCTTCGGAGCGCCTGCGCAGGTGTCAGTGGGCGCCGGGCCACGGGCCGGGCGCCTCGGACTCCTCGACCTCCTCCACCTTGGTGTCGAAGAGCTTGAACCCGCGCCGCAGATAGTTGTCCATCGCGTGCGGCCCGTCCAGCGAACAGGTGTGGAGCCACACCCGGCGCGTCTCCTCGCGCCCGGGCCAGCGCTCGGCCAGGTCCCAGGCGCGCTGCACGCCGTACGAGAGCAGATGGCCGCCGATCCGGCGCCCCTGGAAGGCCGGGATCAGCCCGAAGTAGACGATCTCCACGACCCCGTCGTCCTGCGGGTCCAGCTCCACGTACCCGGCCGGCGTCCCCCTGTCGTACGCCACCCAGATCTCGGCCCCCGGCTTCTCGACGATCTCCTGCCACTGCTTGTACGTCAGCCCCAGCCGGTCGTTCCAGCTGATGTCGCCACCGACCGCCGTATAGAGGAAGCGGCTGAACTCGGGCGAGGGCACCTCCGCCCGCCGGATGGTGATGTCGTCGCTCTCGGGAGCGGCGGAGGGGCGGAGGTCGGAGGGTGAGGTCTGTTCGAGGGACCAGGTGGTGAGAGTGATGCGCATGCCTTCATCGCACCATGTCTCCGCACCGGACGCGGACGCGGGTTCCGGTTCGGCGCCGGGGCGCGGGGCCGCCCGGCCGGTCAGGAGCGAGGGCGGTCGGCTCGGTGAGCGGCGCCGTGGGCCGGTTGTCCGAATGGTGGACACACGGCGGTCGGCGCGCCTCCAGGTCAGTGAGAGCCGCCGCGGGCAGGCGGGAGCTCCCCGCTGCCGCGCTCGATCAGGCGCACCGGGACCGTGCGCGTCGTCGCGCGGGAGCGGTCCCCGCCGAGGCGGGCCAGGATCTGCTCCGCCGCCGCCCGGCCGACCGCCGCCGGGTCCTGGGCCACGACCGTCAGGCCGGGCTCCAGGACCGCCGCGAGCGGGAGATCGTCGAAACCGACCAGGGCCACGTCCCGGCGGCCCGCCTCCGCCAGCGCGGGCACGACCCCGAGCGAGGCGAAGTTGTTCGCCGCGAACACGGCCGTCGGCGGGTCGGCCAGGGCCAGCAGCCGCCGCACGGCGACCCCGGCGGCGTACGGGTCGTGGGCCGTGACGACCAGCGCCGGGTCGTGACCGATCCCCGCCTCCTCCAGCGCCGACCGGTAGCCGCGCTGCCGGGTCTTGCGGGTGTAGAGCGTGGCCGGCCGGTCACCGATGAAGGCGATCCGGCGGTGCCCGTGCGCGATCAGATGCGCCACACCCGCCCGCGCGCCCTCCTCGTTCGCGCTGACCACCGCGTCCGCCGCGAGCCCCGCCCCCGGCCGGTCCACGAAGACCACCGGAAGGCCGCTCTCCCGCTCACGGCGCAGAAAGCGGTGGTCGCTGCCGGCCGCCGGGACGACCAGCAGACCACTGATCCGCCGGGCCAGGAAGGTGGTGATCAGCGCGTGCTCCAGCGGCTCGCGCTCGCCCGACGACCCCATCAGGAGCGTCAGCCCCCGGTCCCGTACGACGTCCTCGACGCCGCCCGCGACCGTACCGAAGAAGGGGTTGCCCATGTCCGGCACGACCAGGCCGACCGTCGAGTCCCGGGCGCCCACCCGCATGTTGCGCGCCATGAGATTGGGACGGAAGCCCAGCTCCTCGACGACCGCGAGCACCTTCGCCCGGGTCGCCTCGGACACCGGCCCGTCCTCGTTGAGCACCCGCGACACCGTCTTCGGGGTCACACCGACCCGCGCCGCCACATCGGCCAGGGTCGGCCGTCGGGTGCTCCCCATGGTCACCGCATCTCCGTCGTCGATTCAGCGTTGCTCGGCTCCGACCGTACCGCCGTCCGTGCCCTCCACGGTCAGGGCCCCGGTCATGATCGCCACCACCTCCGCCATCGAGTGGTCCCCGGGCCGGATCTGCGCCACCCGCCGGCCCAGCCGCTGGACGTGGACGCGGTCCGCGATCTCGAAGACGTGAGGCATGTTGTGGCTGATGAGGACGACCGGCAGGCCCCGGTCCCGGACCCGCCGGATCATGTCGAGCACCTGGCCCGACTCCTTCACCCCGAGCGCGGCCGTCGGCTCGTCCATCACCACCACGTGCCGGGCCCAGGCGACCGCGCGCGCCACCGCCACCCCCTGCCGCTGGCCGCCGGAGAGCGTCTCCACGGCCTGGGTGAGGGACCGGAGCCCGATCTTCAGATCGGCCATGTGGGCGGCGGACTCCTCGCGCATCCTCTTGTTGTCGAGCATCCGGAACACCGAGCCGAGCGGCCCGCGCCGCCGGACCTCGCGGCCCAGGAACATGTTGCTCGCGATGTCGAGCGAGGCCGCGACCGCCAGATCCTGGTAGACGGTCTCGATGCCGTGCCCGCGCGCGTCCACCGGATCGCGGAACCGGACGGGCGCCCCGTCGAGCTCGATGGTGCCCTCGTCGGGCTGGAGCGCCCCGGTGAGGGCCTTGATCAGACTCGACTTGCCGGCGCCGTTGTCCCCGATGACCGCCAGCACCTCGCCGGGCATCAGATCGAAGTCGGCGCCGTCGAGCGCGGTGACCTGGCCGTACCGCTTCACCAGGCCACGGGCTTTCAGCACAGGGGTGGGCGTCGTCGTCATCGGCGGACCTTCCTGCGGGAGAACTGGTCGACGGTCACGGCGAGGATGACGAGGCCACCGGTGATCAGGGTCTGGTAGATCGAGCCGACCCCCATCAGCTGGAGCCCGTTGCGGAACACCCCGACGATCAGCGCCCCGACCAGCGTGCCGAGGATCGCGCCGCGCCCGCCGAAGAGGCTCGTGCCGCCGAGGACCACGGCCGTGATCGCGTCCAGGTTGTCGGTCTGGCCCGCCTTCGGGTCGCCGACGCCGGTCCGGGAGATCAGCAGCAGCGCGGCGATGCCGTAGATCACCCCGGCCAGGGTGTAGATGCCGAGCTGGAGGCGGGTGGTGCGGATACCGGTGAGCCGGGCGACCTCGGGGCTGTTGCCGAGTGCGTACGTGTGCTTGCCCCAGGCCGTCTGGCCGAGGAGGTACGCGAAGCAGAGGAAGGGGGCGATCGTCAGCACGGAGCCGTACGTGATGTCGGTACGGCCCAACGGGAAGGTCTCGCCCAAGCCCGTGAGGACGGCCGGAAGTTCGGTGACCGTCTGCTCCTCGGAGTAGATGTGGGTGAGCGCGAAGGCGATGTTGAGCATCCCGAGCGTCACGATGAACGGGGGCAGCTTGACAAAGGTCACGAGCGCGCCGTTCGCGAGCCCGAAGAGCGCGCAGACACCGATGCCGGCGGCGATCGCGACGAGGGGCGGGAGGGCTCCCTCGGCGGCCAGCTTGGCCATCACGATCGAGCCGAAGGCCATGACGGCGCCGCAGGACAGGTCGATGCCGGCGGTGAGGATGATCAGGGTCTGGCCGAGGGCGAGGGTGCCGACGACCATCACCTGCTGGACGACGAGGGAGAGGTTGCCGCCGGAGAGGAACTGCTCGCTCTGGAAGGTGAAGAACGCGCAGGCGACGAGCAGGGCGACGAGCGGGCCCGCGGTGGGATGGGTGAGCAGCCGGCCCGCCGTGCGGCGGGCCGCGGGCGTGCCCGGCGGCGCGGTGGTGGGCGGTGCGGTGGTGGTGGTCAACGGGACTCCTTGTGCGGGAGGACGGGGAGGGGTGGAGGGCGTCGAGGCCCGGCCCGGCGGGGGCTCGGCCCGTGGGTGGCCGGCCCGGTGTGCGAGGGGCCGGCCCCGGGGCGTGGCTCAGCCCCAGCAGTTCTCCAGGCCGTACGCCGTGTCCTTGGCCGGGACCGCCGCGGCCGGCGCGTCCGTGATGAGGGTGACGCCGGTGTCGACGTAACCGGACGCCTTCGTGCCGTCCTTGGCGTACGCGACGACCGCGTCGACGCCCTTGGCGGCCATGAGGAGCGGGTACTGCTGCGAAGTGGCCGCGATCTTCCCGGACTTGACCGCCTCGGTGCCGGTGCAGCCGCCGTCCACCGAGACGATCAGGACGTCCTTCTCGCGGCCCTTCGCCTTCAGTGCCGTGTACGCGCCCAGCGCGGCGGGCTCGTTGATCGTGTAGACGACGTTGATGTCCGGGGCCTTCTGCAGGCAGTTCTCCATGGCCGTCTGACCCTTGGCCTGGTCGCCGCCGGTGTCCTGGGAGCAGACGACGGCCGGGTCGCCCTCCTCGATCCCGTACCCCTTGAGGAAGCCGTCGTGCCGGAGCTGTCCGACGGCGACGCCGGGCGCGAGGTCGAGCGTGGCGATCCTGGCCGGCTTCCCCGCCATGGCGGCCTTGGCGTACCGGCCGATCAGCTCCCCGGCCTTGAGGTTGTCGGTGGCGAACAGCGCGTCGGCGGCGTCCTGCGGATCGGTCGGGCTGTCGAGCGCGATGACGAGGACCCCCTTCTTCCGGGCCTGCTCGATCGCGGGGACGATCGCCTTGGAGTCGTTCGGGGTGATCAGAATGCCCTTGACGCCGGACGCGACCATGTTCTCGATCGCGGTGACCTGACCCTCGTTGTCACCGTCGAACTTCCCTGCCGCTGTGGTGAGTTCGGCTCCGGCCTGCTGCGCCGCGCCCTCCGCGCCCTCCTTCATCTTCACGAAGAACGGGTTGGTGTCGGTCTTGGTGATCAGCCCGACCTTGACACGGCCGCCGCTGCCCCCGGACCCGCCGGAGCCCTGGGCTCCCTCGCCGCAGGCGGTGAGCAACAGGGACCCGGCGGCCAGGCCGGCCACGAGGGGGAGTGCGGTGCGGAAAGTGTGCTTCATGGCGCGGCTCCTCAAGGGACGCAGGGGTGTCATCGTTGACTTATGTCAACGTTGACATCGACTCGCCAGGATGATGGACTCCGCCGCGAGCAACGTCAATGCCCCTCACCCGTAACGAGTTGGCAACGGAGGCTTCCGGATGAGCCGCTGGAAAGCACCGCACCTCACCGTCATCGCGGCCCTGCTCGTCGCCGCGTCCACCCCCATCAGCGCGAACGCCGCACCACCCGCGACCCCCCGCCCCCTCGCGTCGGGACCGGTCAACCCCGGTTTCGACACCGGGGATCTCACCGGCTGGACGGTCACCGAGGGCACCGCCTTCGGCCCGGCCGCCGTCACCGCCATCGACAGCTACTGGGGAGGCCCCTTCCACCACCGGGGCAGCCACCACCTCTGGGGCCATGCCGCCGCCGGCGACGACGCCACCGGCACCCTCCGCTCCTCCTCCTTCGCCGCCCCCGCCCGGATGAGCTTCCTGGTCGGCGGCGGCTGGGACCCCGAGCGCCTCTACGTCGCCCTGGTCAGGGACAGTGACGGCCGTGTGCTCCGCAAGCAGACCGGCCCCCAGGACGAGGCGTACGTCCGGATCGTCTGGGACACCTCGGCCTGGCGGGGGCAGGGCGTCCACCTCGAGGTCGTCGACCGCAAGGCCGGCGGCTGGGGCCACCTCAACCTCGACGACGTACGCACCGGAGAGGCCGCCGTCCGGGACGACAACGGCCTCACCTTCCGTACCCTCGGCCAGGCCGGCCAGCCCACCGCCCCCACCGCTCCACGGGACTTCACCGCCGACCCGCTGCGTCCGCAGTTCCACTACACGCCCTACCAGGGCTGGATCAACGACCCCAACGGCGTGATCCAGTGGCGCGGCCGCCACCACCTCTTCAGCCAGTTCTACCCCGACGCCCCGCTGTGGGGGCCCATGCACTGGGCCCACGCCGAGGGTCCCGACGCCGTCCACTGGCGCGACCTCCCGGTCGCCCTCACCCCTCCGCCGCGCGCGACCCCCACCGACAACAGCGGCATCTTCAGCGGCAGCGCCGTCGACGACGACGGCACCCTGACCGTCGCGTACACGAAGTTCACCGACACCGCCGCCCACCCGGGCGCGGCCCCCGAGACCGTCGCGATCGCCACCAGCACCGACGGCGTGAACTTCACCCCCGGGACCGAGGTCATCACCCAGGCGCCGCCCGGCTCGTCCGCCGGGTTCCGCGACCCCAAGGTCTTCCGCGACCCGGTCGACGGCCGCTGGAAGATGGTCGTCGGATCGGGCGACGGCGGACGCGGGAAGGTGCAGCTGTACGCCTCCGACGACCTGCGCACCTGGACGTACACCGGCGTCCTCGCCGAGGGCGACGGCACGACCGGCGCGATGTGGGAGTGCCCCGACCTCTTCCCGCTCGGCGGGAAGTGGGTCCTGCTCTACTCCACCAACGAGGGCGGTCAGTCGCTCCAGCGGTACGCCGTCGGTGACTACGACGGCAGCGGCTTCCGCGCGGAGCGGCACGGCATCCTCGACGGCGGCGGCGACACCTACGCGGCGCAGAGCTACCGCGACGACGCCGGGCGACGGCTCATGACCGCCTGGATGAGCGACTGGAACGTCAAGGAGCCGACGCGGGTGAACGGTTGGGCCGGCGCGCAGTCCCTCCACCGCGAGCTGTTCCTCGCGCCCGACGGACGCCTCGGCCAACGCCCGGTCGCGGCGGCCGACTCACTGGCCGAGGGGGCGCCGGTCACGGTCACCGACAAGACGGTGACCGGCACGTGGCGACTCGGCCGCGGGGAGACGGCACGGGTCAAGGCCGTCCTCGACCTGGGGAGGACCACCGCCGACACGGTCACCCTGCGCCTCAAGGCCTCCGTCGCGGAGGCGACCGTCCTGCGCTACGAGAAGGCCGACGGCACGCTCTCGCTCGACACGACCGGCGCCGGTTACGGCACGCGCGCGACGTACCGGACCCAGGTGAAGCCGAGCCCGGACGGCACGCTGGCCCTCGACATCTTCGTCGACCGCTCGTCGGTGGAGGTGTTCACCGGGGACGGCGCGGCGCTCACCGCCCGCGTGTACCCGCGCTACCGCGAGTCCCAGGCGGTCGAATTCGCGGCGGAGGGTGGCCGGTTGCACCTCAGGAGCGCCTCGCTGACCCGGCTGGGATCCGCCGTCCTGCCCGACTGACCGCCGCCGTCGGCCGACGGGCCTGCCCGGCCGTCCCCGGCGGCCGGGCAGGCGCCACCGGCCGACCGGCCACGGGTCGACAGCCGTCGGCCGAAGGCCGCTCATGGGTCGACAGGCCCTCCGGCCCCACGGCCACCCTCACCGAAAGGTTCCCCGCATGACCGTGACCCGCCGCCCCGTGGCCGTACTCGGCGAATGCGTCGCCGACGCCTTCGTCGCCCCCGACGCCGCCGGCACCCCCGATGGCGCCGTGGGACCGGGCCTCCGGCTCGACGTGCTGCCCGGCGGCGGGCCGGCGAACACCGCCGTCGCGCTCGCCCGCCTCGGCACCCCCACCCACTTCCTGACCCGGCTCTCCGGCGACGTCTTCGGCGGCCTCTTCCGCCGCCGTCTCAGCGAGTCCGGTGTCCGCATCGACCTCTGTCCCGACGCCGCCGAGCCCAGCACCCTCGCCGTCGCCGGCCTCGGCCCCGACGGCGCGGCCGAGTACACCTTCCACGCCGAGGCCACCGCCGACTGGCAGTGGACGCGTCAGGAACTCGCGCCGGTGCGCGGGCTGGACCCCGACTGCCTGCACACCGGTTCCCTCGCGCTGGTACGGGAACCGGGCGCGGCGGCCGTGGAAGACCTGCTGGCCGAGCTGCGCCCCACGACCACGATCTCCCTCGACCCCAACGTCCGTCCCCTGCTCGTCGCCCCCGAGCGCTATCGCGCGCGGCTGCCGCGCTGGTGCGCCCTGGCCGACATCCTCCGGCTCAGCGAGGACGACCTGGCCCACCTCCACCCGGGCACGGCGCCCGAGGCGGCCTGCGACACCTGGCACCGGGCGGGCGTCCCGCTCGTGGTCGTCACCCTCGGCGCGGCCGGCGCCCTCGTCTCGTACGACGGTGTCCGCAGCGTCCTTCCCGCCCCGCACGTCGATGTCGTCGACACCGTCGGCGCGGGCGACGCCTTCACCGCAGGGCTCCTGCACGGCCTGCACGGGGCCGGTGTGCTCGGCGGCCGGCTCGACGCCCTGGACCGTCGGACCCTGGACGAGGCCGTCGCCTTCGGCACTCGGGTCGCGGCGGCCACCTGCGCGGTCCGCGGCGCCAACCCGCCGTGGGCGGAGGACCTGACGGCACGGGCGTGAGGGACGCTACTCCGTCTCCCCGCGGCCCCGTCGCGCTGCGTGGACCGCCGGGGCCGTCGAGTGGGGGAGGAGGTCGGACGGGTGGGCCGGGGCGACGACCTCGACCTCGACCTCCTCGCTGAAGCGGTACGGGCGGTGGGCGAGCACGCTCGCCAGGTTCCGGCGGATCCGGGACATCTCCGCCCGTACCGTCACCGTCCTCGTCCGGTCGCCGAACACGTCCTCCGCCAGCTCCGCCGCCGTCCTGCCGTCACGGTGCAGAGCCAGGACGTACAGCAGTTCGGCGTGGCGCGGGCTCAGCTCCAGCGTCCAGCTGCCCGCCGCCCCCGACACCGCCACGGACCAGCGGCGCGGCCGGCTCAGATCGAGGACGACCCGGCTCGCCGCGCCCGCGTCCGCGTCCGTGGCCGTCCCCCGGGTCTCCTCCCCGACCCGCAGCAGCCAGCCACCGGGCAGGGGCTCCACCGCGCACATCCCCAGCGACGGCAGCCAGACGCGCCCGGCCCGGAAGGACTTCGGCAGCGCGATCCGGTCCACCGGGGCCATCCCGGTCACCGCCGCCGTCCAGCCGTGCGTGTCCACCGCGACCGCCCGGCCGCCCACCCGGCACAGGATCGGCGCGGCCACCGAGCGCAGCCGCTCGACGGACCGCAGATGGCGCTCCCGCATCTCCGCCTCGGCGAGCTGAGCCACCGAGCGGACCAGCGCCAGGGTCGCCGGATGGAAGCTGGAGGCCGGACCGCTCACGTCCACGATCCCCAACAGCCGCTGGTCACGCGGATCGTGGACGGGAGCCGCGGCGCAGGTCCAGTTGTGGAGCGTATGGACGTAGTGCTCGGCCGAGTGGACCTGGACGGCCCGTCGCATCGCGAGCGCCGTGCCCACCGCGTTCGTACCGGTGGTGTGCTCGGTCCAGGCCGCGCCCTCCTCCAGGCAGATGCCGTTGGCCTGGCGCATCACCGCGAGGTTGCCCTGGCGCCACAGCACCCTGCCGTGCTCGTCGGTGACCACCATGATCTGCATGGAGGCGTCCGCGATCCCGGCGAGTCCGCCGCTCAGCGTGCGCATCACCTCGCCCAGCACCGTCGTGCGCCGCCGTTCCTCCAGCTCGTCCCGGCGGAGGAGCGCGCTGCTGGTGCCCTGGTCCGGGTCCAGACCGAGCCGGAACATCCGTCGCCAGGAGGCGTCGATGACCGGGCGGGGCGCGATCGGCGGCGTGCGGCCGGCCAGCATCTCCTCCCGTACCCGGTGCAGCAGCCGGGTCGCCTGGGCGGCGTCCATGGCAGCGAGCCGGTTCATGTCCAGCTGAGTGTTCTTCATCGGTCTCTCCCAGCCACCTGCGGTGCTGTATCGGTTCTGCGCTGTGCTGCGTCGATGCTGACGGTGGTGGTGCCCATCGTGCCGCCCAGGGCTCCCCGGTGAAGGGCGGTTCGGGTAATCCTGCAACCCTTTGCAACCCTGGCAGTCATCCGCCCGGTGCAGGAGGCTGGGTCACAGCGGAGGGTGGTGCCGTGTCGGCGCAGCACCACCCTCGGCTTTTCCTTGAGACCTCGGCGTTCAGCACCGCGCCCTTCAGGCCTCCACCCGCGCCCGCTCCACCACCGCCCGCAGATCCAGCGTGGTCGGCAGCGTCCCGAACACCGAGCCGCCGTCGCCGCCCAGCCGCGAGGCGCAGAACGCGTCCGCCACCTCCGCCGGCGCCCACCGCACGAGCAGTGACCCCTGCAGCACCAGCGCCATCCGCTCCACGACCCGCCGGGCCCGCCCCTCGATCCCCTCCAGATCGGCCAGCTCGGTCAGCACCCCCCGGATCGCCCTGTCGAGCCGGTGATCCGCGCCCCGTGCCGTGCCCACCTCCGTCAGGAACGCGTTCAGCGCCATCGGCTCCCTCCGCAATGCCCGCAGCACGTCCAGGGCCTGGACATTGCCGGAGCCCTCCCAGATCGAGTTGAGCGGCGACTCGCGCAGCAGCCGCGGCATCCCCGACTCCTCCACGTAGCCGTTGCCGCCCAGGCACTCCAGCGCCTCCGCCACCATCGGCGTACACCGCTTCGTCACCCAGAACTTCGCCGTCGGCACCGCGATCCGCGCGAAAGCCCGTTCCGCCTCCGTACCGGCGTCGTACGCCGCCGCCAGCCGGATCCCGAGCACCGTCGCCGCCTCCGACTCCAGCGCCAGATCGGCCAGCACATTGCGCATCAGCGGCTTGTCGATCAGCGGACCGCCGAACGCGCGACGGTGCGCGGTGTGGTGCAGGGCCTGCACCAGCGCCTGCCGCATCAGCGCCGCCGAGCCCAGCACGCAGTCCAGCCGGGTCGCCGCGACCATCTCGATGATCGTGCGGACCCCCTGGCCCTCGTCCCCCACCCGGCGCGCCCATGTCGTCCCGTCGAACTCGACCTCGGCGGAGGCGTTCGACCGGTTCCCGAGCTTGTCCTTGAGCCGCTGGATCGCGAACGCGTTGCGCGTCCCGTCCTCCAGGACCCGAGGCACCAGGAAGCAGGTCAGGCCGTCAGGCGCCTGCGCGAGGACCAGGAAGCCGTCCGACATCGGCGCCGAGCAGAACCACTTGTGCCCGGTCAGCACGTACTCGCCGGTCCCGGACACCGGGCGCGCCTCGGTCGTGTTCGTCCGTACGTCGCTGCCGCCCTGCTTCTCCGTCATCCCCATCCCGAGGAGCACGCCGGTCTTCTCGGTGGGCGGCCGCAGCCCCTCCTCGTAGATGCGCGAGGTGAGCAGCGGCTCCCAGACGGCGGCGAGCGCGGGGTCCGTCCGCAGCGCGGGCACCGCGGCATGGGTCATCGAGAGCGGGCAGCCGTGCCCGGCCTCGGTCTGCGTCGCCAGGGCGAACCCGGCCGCGCGCCGCACATGTCCACCCGGACGGCCCCACGCGTTGGTGAGCCCGCCCCCCACCGCGCGCCCCAGGAGGCGGTGCCACGCGGGATGGAACTCGACCTCGTCGATCCGGTTCCCGTACCGGTCGTGCGTCCGCAGCACGGGCGGATTCTCGTTGACGAGCCGCCCCCACCCCTGCGCCTGGGCGGAGCCGACGGACTGGCCCTGGGCCACGAGTTCCTCGCGCGCCTCCTCGTAGACCTCCGGATCCAGATGACGCTCGACGGCCTCCGCCAGGGCGCGGTCGGACGTGAAGGCGTCGTATCCGACCAGGGGCGGAGCCTGATTGGTCACTGTGTGGGTGGTGGCTGCCATGCCGATACGGTAAGGAGGTGCAGGCAGCAAACGAAACACCCGAGCGGCGGCCCGGGGGCAGACTCCACCGTGCGCGAGTCCTCTACCGCAACGTCTCCAAGCGGAAGATGGTCTGGCTGCTCCTGAAGGACACCGTCAACTCGTGCATCGAGTACCGCATCCTCGGCCTCGCCGCCGAGGCGGCGTTCTTCACCCTTCTGTCCCTGCCCCCGCTGCTGCTCGGACTGATCGCCCTCCTCGGCTACGCCGACGACTGGACCAACACCGACACCGTCGCGAGCATCCAGGAGAACATCCTCCGCGCCGCCGGAACGGTCCTCTCCGACCGCGGCGTCCGCGACATCGCCAAGCCCCTCCTCGAAGACGTCACCCAGGGCAAACGCCCCGAACTGATCTCCCTCGGCTTCGCCATCGCCCTCTGGTCGGGCTCGCGCGCCGTGAACGTCTTCATCGACACCATCACGGTGATGTACGGACTCGACGGGCACCGCGGCATCGTCAAGACCCGGCTCCTGGCCTTTCTGCTCTACCTCGTGGCGCTGGTCATCGGCGCGGTCGTCCTGCCGCTCGCCGTGGTCGGCCCGGACCGGGTGGTGGAGCTGATCCCCTGGGGCACGGAAGTCGTCGCCGTCCTCTACTGGCCGGTCGTCATCCTGCTCTCCATCGCCTTCCTGACCACGCTGTACCACGTGTCCGTCCCCGTCCGCTCCCCATGGATCGAGGACATCCCGGGCTCCCTGGTGGCCCTCGGGATGTGGGTGTTCGGCAGCTTCCTACTGCGGATCTACCTGACGAGCCAGGTCGAGGGCCCCACGATCTACGGCTCTCTCGCCGCGCCCATCGCCGTTCTGCTCTGGATCGGCATCTCGGCCTTCGCGGTGCTCGTCGGCGCGGCGGTGAACGCGGCGATCGACCGTGTCTGGCCCTCCGTCGCCACCGCCGCCGCCCGCGAGGCCTCCGACCGTGCCCGCGCCGCGCAGGCCGCCGACCTCGTCGCCCGGCTGCGCGCGGAGGCGGACGACGTGGACGAGGACGACCCGGACATGCCGTCGGAGTTCCCCGAACGCTGGTCGCGCTTCCTGCCTCCTGACGACGTCAAGTCGCGCCTGCACTCGGGCTGGGAGAAGGACTGACGACTACGCTCGACGGCGTACAGGAGGAACGCGTGTACGAGGAACATCCGGCGCGCCTGGACGGCGCCGTCGTCTGGACCCTCACGCCCGGGGCCGGGAGCGAACCGGTGCCCGTGCTGCCCGACGGCTGCATGGACCTGCTGTGGCGCGGGTGCGACGGCCGGCTGCTCGTCGCGGGCCCCGACACCGTCGCGTACGTCCCCGAGGGCGGCCCGGGCCGCTACGCCGGGATCCGCTTCGCCCCTGGTGACGCCCCCGCGCTGCTCGGCGTACCGGCGAGCGAGCTGCGCGACCGGCGGGTCGAGCTCGGGGCGCTGTGGGGCGAGGCCCGGGCGCGGCGGCTCGGCGAACGCGTCGCCGAGGCCCCCGATCCCGCCGCCGCCCTTGAGGACCTCGCCGTGCGCCGGGCCGCGGACGTCCCGCCCCCCGACCCACTGCTGCGGGCCGTCGTCCGGCGGCTTCACGCGGGCCGGCCGGTTGCCGAGACGGCCGAGCTCGCCGGGCTCGGGGCCCGGCAGCTGCACCGCCGGTCGCTGGACGCGTTCGGCTACGGGCCCAAGACCCTGGCCCGGATCCTCCGCCTCCAGCGGGCGCTCGCCCTGGTCAGGGCCGGGCTCCCGTACGCCGAGGCGGCGATCGGCGCGGGCTGCGCCGACCAGGCCCATCTGTCGCGCGAGACCCGGGCGCTGGCCGGCACGACGCTGTCCGCCTACGCCTCGGCCTGGGCGAAGAGGGAGACCCCGCAGCCGTCCGGGTCGAGCACGACGGCATAACGCTGCCCCCACACGGCGTCCCACGGCTTGAGGTGCCCGCGGTGGCCGGCCGCGACCAGCGACTCGTACGTGGCGTCCACCTCCCGCGGCGAGGCACAGCGGAACGCGAGCCCGATCCGGTCGCCGCCCTCGGGACGCGCCCAGCCGGGATCGAAGGAGCGGATGACCTCCTCGGTGTCCCACGCGATCCGCATCCCCCCGGGCAAGGCGGCTTCCACGTGCGCCGCGGTGTCGGACTCGACGGGGATCTCCAGGCCGAGCCGACGGTAGAAGGCGAGGGAGGCGGCCATGTCGGAGACGACGAGGCCGATGACGTCGAGACGTGGTGATGTGTTCATGGGGGCACGGTAGGCGGGCGGGGAAGCGCCGGTCTTGTACGAATCGGACGCGGCGCGCGGGAGAGGCCGGCGCGCGGGAGGGACCGGCGGGTGGCCGGAGTGGCCCGGACGTACGCTGGAACAGGACCGCGCCGGACGGAGGTCCGACGGCGGTCGCGATCATGCTGTCCCGACGGCTGTCCGGACGGAGGTGCGTCATGACCGCATCGGCCGTTCCTCCGGGGCCCGGTGCCACCGCCTGGGCGCCCGAGACGGTGACCACCGACCCGTACAACGCCCAGACGCCGAGGGCCGCGCTGGCCGAGCGCCTCACTCCCGCCGACGCCCTGTTCGTACGGGACCACTTCGGGGTGCCGCCGACGGCCACCGACCGCTGGCGCCTGCGCGTCGGCGGGGCGGTGGCCACGCCGCTCACTCTCGACTACGCGACGCTGCTCGCCCTGGGACACGAGGGACGCCGCGAGTTCGACGTCGTCCTGGAGTGCGCGGGCAACGGCCGCGCCCTGATGACGCCCCGCCCGCCGGGACTCCCCTGGGGCGAACGCGCGGTCGGGTGCGCCCGGTTCGCGGGCGTTCCCTTCCACCTCGTCGCCGAGCGCGCCGGAGTCGCACCGGAGACCGTCGAGTTCGTCTTCGCCGGGGCCGACACCGGCAGCGTGCACGGCCACCGGGCCGCCTTCGAACGCAGTCTCCCGCTCGCCGAGGCCCTCCACCCGGACACCCTCCTCGCCACGCATCTGAACGGCGAGCCGCTCCCGCCCGAGCACGGCGCCCCGGTGCGCCTCGTCGTCCCCGGCCGCTACGCCGTCGCCGACGTGAAGTGGCTGGTCGAGGCGAGGGCCATCACGGAGCCCTTCACGGGCGTCTTCCAGGCGGAGGAGTACGTGTACGTCGCGTCGCGGGGCATCCCCGACGGACCCGTCTCGGCGATCCGGGTCAAGTCCCTCATCACCGCCCCCGAGCCGGACGACGACCTCCGGCGCGGCACGCAGACCGTCGTCCGCGGCCGCGCGTGGTCGGGCGCCGGGCTGGCCGTGGGGCGGGTCCAGGTGCGGGCCGAGCACGAGGACGAGGAGGGGCATGACACGGCGGGGGACGGCGCGGCGTGGCACGACGCCGACCTCGAGCCGCCGACCGGACCGTACGCCTGGACCGGCTGGTCGTACCGGTGGACACCCCGGACGCCCGGCCGGTACCGGCTGCTGGCCCGGGCGACCGACGCGCGCGGCGAGACCCAGCCCCCGCGCGCGCCGTGGAACGCCCAGGGCTACGGCTGCAACCCGGTGGCGGCGGTCGACGTGGTCGTCGTCTGAGACCTCCGTGCCGACCCCACGGAAAAGGCCGGCCCGGCGCCGTGGGCGCCGAGCCGGCCTTTCCGGTGGTCCGTCCCCTCAGGGGTGCATCCGGCGACGTCAGTCCGTACCGAACTCCATCGCGGCGCGGTCCAGCAGCTCGTCGTCCTCGGCGACCTCGCCGCGGGAGGCGATGGCCTCGGCGCCGCCCTCCGGCATGCTGCCGATCAGGCCGGTCGCGGCCGCCTGGGCGGCACCGATGGAGGGGCTGCCGGTGCCGATCAGGCCCAGGCCGGCGTACTGCTCCAGCTTGGCGCGGGAGTCGGCGATGTCGAGGTTGCGCATGGTGAGCTGACCGATCCGGTCCACCGGACCGAACGCGGAGTCCTCGGTGCGCTCCATGGACAGCTTGTCCGGGTGGTAGCTGAACGCGGGGCCGGTGGTGTCGAGGATCGAGTAGTCCTCACCGCGCCGCAGCCGCAGCGTCACCTCGCCGGTGACGGCCGAGCCGACCCAGCGCTGCAGCGACTCGCGCACCATCAGCGCCTGCGGGTCCAGCCAGCGGCCCTCGTACATCAGCCGCCCGAGGCGCCGTCCCTCGTTGTGGTACTGCGCGAGGGTGTCCTCGTTGTGGATCGCGTTGACCAGACGCTCGTACGCGGCGTGCAGCAGGGCCATGCCCGGCGCCTCGTAGATGCCCCGGCTCTTGGCCTCGATGATCCGGTTCTCGATCTGGTCCGACATGCCCATGCCGTGCCGGCCGCCGATGGCGTTGGCCTCCATCACGAGGTCGACGGGCGAGGCGAACTGCTTGCCGTCGATCGTCACGGGACGGCCCTGGTCAAAGCCGATCGTCACGTCCTCGGTGGCGATCTCGACCGACGGGTCCCAGAACCGCACGCCCATGATCGGCTGCACGGTCTCCACGCCGGTGTCCAGGTGCTCCAGGGTCTTGGCCTCGTGGGTGGCGCCCCAGATGTTGGCGTCGGTGGAGTACGCCTTCTCCGTGCTGTCGCGGTAGGGCAGGTCGTGGGCGAGGAGCCACTCCGACATTTCCTTGCGGCCGCCGAGCTCGGTCACGAAGTCCGCGTCCAGCCAGGGCTTGTAGATCCGCAGGTGCGGGTTGGCGAGCAGGCCGTAGCGGTAGAACCGCTCGATGTCGTTGCCCTTGAACGTCGAGCCGTCGCCCCAGATCTGGACGTCGTCCTCGAGCATCGCCCGCACGAGGAGCGTGCCCGTGACGGCGCGGCCGAGCGGCGTGGTGTTGAAGTAGGCACGTCCGCCGGAGCGGATGTGGAACGCCCCGCAGGTGAGCGCGGCCAGGCCCTCCTCGACGAGCGCCGCGCGGCAGTCGACCAGGCGCGCGATCTCGGCGCCGTAGGTCTTCGCACGGCCGGGCACCGAGGCGATGTCGGGCTCGTCGTACTGGCCGATGTCGGCGGTGTAGGTGCACGGGACGGCACCCTTGTCGCGCATCCACGCGACCGCGACCGAGGTGTCGAGGCCGCCCGAGAAGGCGATGCCGACGCGCTCGCCGGCGGGGAGGGAGGTGAGGACCTTGGACATAGGAAGAGTATGCAGGATCGCGCATGGTCATGCAAAGTCCGGGCGGAAATTCCTTCCGGGGTGCCGCCCCACCCGGGGGCCCGCCGACACCCGCCCGGCGGCACCGTGCCACCGAGCCGGCCTTCTCCGTAAAAGAGTTGGCGTGCCGCGGGGGCCTCCCACTAATGTTGCCGCCGTTGCCGATTCGTGTGTGATCAGGAGGTGTGACCGATGGCTGTCATGACGACGGGCGCTGCCCTCATCCCGAAGTTCATCAACTCCACCTCCGTGGTCTCCGGCTGACCTTCCTTCCTTCTGCGCGCCCGTGTGCGCGTGCCGGGGCCACCCTTGTGAAGGGTCACCCCTTGTCTTTCTCCTCTCTTCAGGCTTCGGCTTCGCACGCTCTCGCTCCGTACGGCTGGGACGAGGGCTGGGAAGCCGCGTTCGCCCCGTACGCCGAGCAGGGACTGCTGCCCGGCCGTGTCCTGCGGGTCGACCGCGGTCAGTGCGATGTGGTCACCCCCGTCGGGACCGTCCGCGGTGACACCGAGTTCGTCGTTCCCCGCGACCCGCTGAAGGTCGTCTGCACGGGGGACTGGGTCGCCGTCGACGCGGCCGGAGACCCCCAGTACGTACGGACCCTGCTGCCGCGCCGCACGGCGTTCGCGCGGTCCACCTCGTCCAAGCGGTCCGAGGGGCAGATCCTCGCCGCCAACGTCGACCACGCGATCATCACCGTCTCGCTCGCCGTCGAGCTGGACCTCGGTCGGGTGGAACGCTTCCTCGCCCTCGCCTGGGAGTCCGGCGCGCAGCCGCTCGTCGTGCTCAGCAAGGCCGATCTCGTCCCCGATCCGGTCGGGCTCTCCTATCTCGTGGAGGACGTGGAGTCCGTGGCTCCCGGAGTGCAGGTGCTGCCTGTCAGTTCCCAGACCGGTGAGGGGCTCGACGTGCTCGGCGCGGTCGTGGGCGGCGGGACGAGCGTGCTGCTCGGCACCTCCGGCGCCGGGAAGTCCACGCTCGCCAACACCCTCCTCGGGGAAGAGGCGATGACGGTCCGAGCCGCTCGTGACGTGGACGGCAAGGGCCGCCACACCACGACCACGCGCAATCTGCTCGTGCTGCCCGGGGGAGGCGTCCTCATCGACACCCCCGGTCTGCGCGGCGTCGGGCTCTGGGACGCCGAGACCGGCGTCGGCCAGGTCTTCGCCGAGATCGAGCAGCTGTCCGAGGACTGCCGCTTCCAGGACTGCGCCCACGAGTCCGAACCGGGCTGTGCGGTGGCGGCGGCGGTCGAGGACGGTTCGCTGTCGGTCCGCCGGCTGGAGAGCTACCGCAAGCTCCTGCGCGAGAACCAGCGCATCGTCGCCAAGACCGACGCCCGGCTCCGCGCCGAGATCCTCAAGGACTGGAAGCGGAAGGGCGCGGAGGGCCGGGCGGCGCTGGAGGCCAAGCGCGGCGCCCGTGGGCGGTAGTCGCCGGGGGCGGAAGGCGTCGGGGCGGTAGCCAGGGCGGCCGGTCGTGAAGGCCGGTCGCCAGGGCCGGTCGTCCCGTGGCCTCGGAGGGAGCCCCGGGTCAGCGCGGCGTCCGAAAACCGCCAGCCGGGCACATGGGGCTCCCGCACACTGGATCCGTGAGCGACCAGAAGACCAGCGAGGACACCCGGTACGAGGCGGTCAGCAGCCGGGACGCCCGGTTCGACGGAGCGTTCTTCTTCGCCGTCGAGACGACCGGCATCTACTGCCGCCCCAGCTGCCCCGCCGTCACGCCCAAACGGAAGAACGTCACCTTCTTCCCCACCGCGGCCGCCGCCCAGGGCCACGGCTTCCGGGCCTGCCGCCGCTGCCGGCCCGACGCCGTGCCCGGGTCCGCCGAGTGGAACGTCCGCGCCGACATCGTCGGGCGCGCCATGCGGATGATCGGGGACGGCGTCGTCGACCGCGAGGGCGTGCCCGGGCTCGCCGGCAGGCTCGGGTACAGCGCCCGGCAGGTGCAGCGGCAGCTCACCGCCGAACTCGGCGCGGGCCCCGTCGCGCTCGCCCGCGCCCAGCGCGCCCACACCGCCCGACTGCTCCTGCAGACCACCGCGCTCCCGATCACGGAGATCGCCTTCGCCTCCGGGTTCGCCAGCGTGCGCCAGTTCAACGACACCATCCGCCGCATCTACGCCCGCACCCCCTCCGAGCTGCGCACCGAGTCCGGCACCGGTACCGGCACCGGTACCGGCTCCCGCACCGCCCTCGCCGCCGGGGTGCCGCTGCGGCTCGCCCACCGCGGCCCGTACGCCGCCCGCGAGGTCTTCCAGCTGCTCGCCGCCGAGGCCCTGCCGCATGTCGAGGAGGTACTCGGCGCACCCGGCGCCCGCACCTACCGCCGTACGCTCCGCCTCCCGTACGGCACCGGCATCGTCTCCGTCGACGAGCGCTCCGCAGGGCCCTGGCTGGAGGCCCGGATCCACCTCACCGACCTGCGCGACCTGACCACCGCCGTCCAGCGCCTGCGCCGGCTGCTCGACCTGGACGCCGATCCCTACGCGGTCGGCGAGCGCCTCGCCGCCGACCCGGAACTCGCCGCGCGGGTCGCGGCCCGCCCCGGTCTGCGGTCGCCGGGCGCCGCCGACCCCGAGGAGTTCGCGGTACGGACGCTGATCGGCGCCGAGGAGGCGGCCCGGCTGGTCACCGCCCACGGCACGCCTCTGGACAGCGCCTGCGGCACCCTCACCCACCTCTTCCCCGAGCCCGCCGCGCTCACCGCCCACCCGGTGGCCGGCCCGCTCGCGGAGGCGCTCGCCACCGGGGCCGTACGCCTCGATCCGGGCGCGGACCGCGACGAGGCGGAACGGGCCCTGCGCGCCGTCCCCGGCGTCACCGCCGCCCAGGCCGCCCTCGTCCGGATGCGCGCTCTCGGCGACCCCGACGTGGCCCCCGAGGGCGGTCCGGACGCCGAGGCATGGCGGCCCTGGCGGTCCTACGCCCTCCGGTACCTGGAGCTCGCACCCGTACCGGCAGAATGAGCCCATGATCAGCACTGACCTGCTCGGACCCGGGGACCGCGACGCCTGGGAGCGGCTCTTCCGCGCGTACATCGACTTCTACGGCCGCAGCGAGCCCGACGCGATGTACGAAAGGGCCTGGTCGGCGTTCCAGGACGGCACGCGGCTGCACGCCCGGGCCGCCCGGCTCGACGGCCGGGTCGTCGGGTTCACCCACTTCTTCGTCCACCCCAGCACCTCGGGACCGGACGTCTGCTACCTCCAGGACCTCTTCACCGACCCCGAGGCGCGTGGCAAGGGCATCGCCCGCGCCCTGATCGCCGCCGTGACGGAGTGGGCGAAGGAGCAGGGCTGCGACCGGGTCTACTGGAACACCCAGGAGTCCAACACCACCGCGCGCCGGCTCTACGACCAGGTGGCCCGCAACACCGGCTTCATCAGGTACCAGATCGACCTTCCGAGGTAGCCGCGAGCGCGGTGGTCCTCGGACGTCAGCCCCCGATCACGGCGCCGAACCACGCGCCGACGATCAGCAGGCAGGCGAAGAGCTCCACCAGGATGCTGGTGCCCGCCGCGCGCATCACCGTCCTGGTGGAGGCCCTGGCCTGGCCGTGGCCGCCCAGGCGGAGCCGCTCGGAGAGGTAGATCCCGCCGATGAAACCGGGGATCGCGCCGAGCACCGGGACCAGGAAGAAGCCCAGGAACGCGCCGACGCCGGCGTAGGTCACCATCCGCCGGGTGATGCCGACCCCACGGATCCGGCGCTGCGGCAGGTGCCACACGACCACCTGGGTGAGCAGGAGCAGCGCGGTCGAGGAGACGAGCAGGATCCAGGCGAGCCCGCTCTGCTCGTTCAGGGACCACCAGAGCATGGCGGCCCACACCAGCCACGGCCCCGGCACGCCGGGGGCCAGCACCCCGAACAGGCCGAGCAGCATCACCATCGCGACGAGCAACAGCTGCCACACACCCATCTGCCCAGCGTGCAGGACGGATGATCTCCTCGCAGGTCGCGGGGTACGGACGGGGGGCGGGCGGCGTCGTGGCGCGGGCCGCGCGGCGGCCTGGGCGGGACGCCGTATGCGGTCCGGGCCCCGGGGTCGGGGCGATGCCGTACAGGGTCCGAGCAGGGCTCGTACGCGGCGGGCATCGTCACGCGGCTCAGATTGGGCTCCTGCGCGGGCGTCGTCGCGCGGTCAGGGCGGCTGTCGTCACGCGGTACGCCCCGGGCCCGTCATCCGCGGGCGACCCACCCCTTCTCGTACGCGTGCCAGCCCAGCTGGAGCCGTGTCGTCACGCCCGTCAGCTCCATCAGGCCCTTCACCCGGCGCTGCACCGTCCGCAGGCCCAGGTCGAGCTGCTTCGCCACGCTCGCGTCCGTCATGCCCGCCAGCAGGAGCGAGAGGATCTCCAGGTCCGTCGCGTCGGGGCCCGGCACCTCCGTCTCGGTGACCTGCGCGCCCGCCCCGAGCCGCAGCGGCAGCGCGTCGCGCCAGACCGCCTCGAAGAGGCCCATCAAGGACTCCAGGAGCCCGCTCGCGTGCACCACGAGGGCCGCCGGCTCCGCGCCGCGGCCCGTCAGCGGAACCATCGCCAGGGACCGGTCCGCCACCACCAGCTTCGTGGGCACCCGGTCCACCACCCGGATCTGCTCGTCGCGGCCGAGAGCCGCCGACAGTTCGACGATGCCCGAGGGCTGCGTCATGACCTCCCGCTCCACGACCACCCGATAGCGCACGCCCCGCCCGGCCGCCAGCTCCTCCGCGTCGTTCTCCAGGCCGGTCACCGCGATCGGCTTGCCCGTCACCAGGGCGCAGACCTCCTCCGTCGCGCCCAGCTGGAGCTGGAGGAACCGGTGGGTGACGGCGCTCGCGCCGGTCACCACCTCGACGAGGTCGTGGACGGCCGGTTCCGCCGCCTCCGTGCGGTACTCCTCCGCGAGGAGCGCCGCCGCCAGCTCGGCCTGCTCCAGCTCGTGGCGCTGCTGCGTCAGCAGCGCGCCCAGGGCCACCCCCGGCGGCGCCGCGACCCACCGCCCGGTCCGCGCCGAGGACTGCGCGGCGAGCCCTTGCGACTCCAGGCGCCGCAGCGCCCGCTCGGTGTCCGTCTCGGGCAGCGCGAGCCGGTGCGCCAGGTCCGTCACCTCGGCCGCGCCCATGGCGACGAGCGCGCGATACGCGGACTCCTGCCGCTCGTCGAGACCTATCGCTCCCAGCATCGCTGCCCCACCCCTCGCCGGACGTCCCAGGACGTCCCGGACAACCCGGGACGTTCACCGGACGCATTCGTTCCGTCGGTGCCCTGGCGGGAATCGGCCACGGCGCATTCCCGCCGCGCACATCATCCCTGCACCACCCTCACCTCTGCCAATGTGGCGCCACCGCAGCACCGACAGTCTCCGGACACGGGCGCTTTCGCCTGCCCTTGCACCGGAATCAGAGGGGGAGAGCGATGCGCCCGATGTCGCGTACGGCCCTGGGAGCGGCGACCGCCGCCGTCCTGGCCGTCACCGCGGTCGCGCCGTCCACGGCCGCCGCGCCGCAGGACGACTCGACCGGCAAGCGGCCGCTGGTCGGCGGCGAGGCCCACGCCCGCGCCGGGGAACGGACCGCCACCGTCACCCTGGTCACGGGCGACCGGGTGCTGGTCACCCACGACGCGGCCGGGAACCCGGCCGCCGCCGCCCTGCCCCGCCGGGACGGGACCGTGCCCTTCGTCCAGACCCGCCGCTCGGGCCAGGACCTGTACGTCTACCCCGAGGCCGCCACCGCCGCCCTCGCCGCGGGCCGCGTCGACGAGGAACTCTTCAACGTCACCGGCCTGATCCGGCAGGGCTACGACGACGCCGCCACCACCACGCTCCCGCTCATCGCCGTCTACGGCGCCGACCTCGCCCGCTCGGCGCCGCCCGCCACCCCGCGCGGAGCCCGGCGCGGCCAGGTCCTCAAGGCCGTCGACGGCGTCGCCCTCAAGGCCGACAAGCAGCAGGCCGCCACCTTCTGGGCCGACGTCGACACCCCCGCCGCCCGGTCCGCGTCCGGCCTGAAGAAGCTCTGGCTCGACCGCAAGGTCCAGGCCACCCTGGAACGCTCGACCCGCCAGGTCCACGCCCCCGAGGCCTGGGCCGCCGGCTTCGACGGCAAGGGGACCAAGGTCGCCGTCCTCGACACCGGCGCCGACGCCGAACACCCCGACCTCACGGGCCGGATCGTCGCCGCCGAGAACTTCACCGACTCCGCGACGGCCGGGGACCGCCAGGGCCACGGCACGCACACCCTCTCCACCGTCGGCGGCTCCGGCGCGGCGAGCGACGGCAGGAAGAAGGGCGTCGCGCCCGGCGCGGACCTCCTCAACGGCAAGGTGCTGGGCGACTCCGGTTCCGGCGCCGCCTCCTGGATCATCGCCGGCATGGAATGGGCCGTCGCCCAGGGCGCCGACGTGGTCTCCATGAGCCTCGGAAGCCCCGTACCCACCGACTGCACCGACCCGATGAGCGCCGCCGCCCAGGAACTCGCCCAGAACAAGGGCACGCTGTTCGTCGTCGCCGCCGGCAACTCCGGCCCGGCGCTCGGCACCGTCTCCTCGCCCGGCTGCGCCCCCGACGTCCTGACCGTCGGCGCCACCGACCGCGACGACTCCACCGCGTACTTCTCCAGCCGCGGCCCGACGATCGTCCACCACACCCTCAAGCCGGAGATCGCCGCCCCCGGCGTCGCCATCTCCGCCGCCGCGGCGGGCGGCCGGGGCGTGTACGCCTACCAGGCCATGTCCGGTACGTCGATGGCCACCCCGCACGTCGCGGGCGCCGCCGCCATCGTCAAGCAGCGCCACCCCGACTGGACGGCCCGGCAGATCAAGGCCGCGCTCGTCTCCTCCGCCATGAGCGCCGTCCCCGGCGACGTACGCGAGGTAGGCGGCGGCCGCCTCGACGTCAAGGCCGCGATCGACCAGACGGTCCTCGGCGCCGACGCCGTCCAGGGCGGCACCTTCAACTGGCCCCAGCAGAGCGCCGATCGCACCACGGTCGCCGTGCCGTACACCAACACCTCCGACCGGGCCGTCACCCTGACGCTCGCCGTCGAGAAGGTCACCGGCAACGACGGCTCGCGTGTCCGGTCCTCCGTCGCCCGCCTCGGCAAGCGCACCGTCACCGTCCCGGCCGGCGCGACCGTCGAGGTCCCGCTGCACCTGGACCCGGCCGCCCACCTGGAGCGCGCCCAGTACGGCGACGTCACCGGCCGGGTCGTGGCCACCGGCAGTGGCGGCGCCGGTATTCACGTATCGACGCCGTTCTCCCTGCACGTCCAGCCCGAGACGGTCACTCTGCGCGTCAAGCTGATCGACCGTCAGGGCAGGCCCGCCGACGGCGCGTCGTCCCTCGACCTGATCGGCACCGACGACGCGAGCGGTGAGCGCCGCTTCAACGAGGGCGCCACCGACCAGATATTCCGCGTACGGCCCGGCAGTTACTTCCTCACCTCGTTCGTCACCACCCCCGACGCGGGCGAGGGCGCCACGCTGAACGACTCGCTCAGCTACCTGGCCCGCCCGCAGGTCGAGGTGAAGAAGGACACCACGCTCGTCCTGGACTCCCGCACGGCACACCGGCTGTCGGTGCGGACCGACCGGCCCGGTGAGCAGCGCGGCACCACCCTGGCGTTCTCCCGTTCCTGGGACGACACCTGGCTGCACGCCGGTACGGCGGCGGGGACCCGCACCCTCCGCGGTTACTACGCCTCGGTCGAAGGCTGCGCCGCCGAGGGCGACTTCGAGTTCGGCAGCTACTGGCGCACCGCCGCTCCGCAGATCGAGCGGCTGACGACGGACGACGGCACCGTCCTGCATCCGGTCACCGCCTCGCTCGGCTCCGACAACCTCGACGGCACCGGTTCCGCCCGGCTCGTCGACGCGGGCGCCGGAACCCCGGAGGAGCTGCGGGCCGCCGGTGTCCAGGGACGCGTGGCCCTGGTCCGCGTCCCGGACACCTCCACCGCGGTGAGCACGGTGGCGCGCGACGCCAAGGCAGCCGGCGCGGTCGCGGTGCTCGCGTACCGCACCTCGCCCGCCCGCTGGTACCCGTCCGCCGGCTTCACCGGCGCCGGGTTCCCGGTCCTCGCCGTGAACTCCGCCGAAGGTGCGGCGCTGCTCGCCGAGCTCTCCGGCGGCGAGGTTATCCTCTCCTGGAAGGCCACCGCGAAGAGCCCCTACCTCTACAACCTGGCGTTCCCGGAGGCCGGCGCGATCCGCGACGACAAGGTCTACCGGGTCCGCGACGGGCAGCTGGGCCGCACCGAGTCCACCTACGGCTCGATGGGCGTCGCCACCGACTTCATCGACAACGCGGTGGCGTACCGGCCGAACGGCACGGCCGTCTCCTTCGGCGCCGTCGAGACGGTCCCCGCGCCCGGCAGCCGGATCGAGCTCTCCACGCCCGGGGACACCCGCTGGGGCCACGTCCTGTCCTCCAGCTTCCCGTTCGGCGAGTACATGACCGGCGCGCAGCACGCGTACACGGCGGGCGAGAGGCGTACGGAGCGCTGGTACGACGGCGTCGTCGCCCCGACCGCCCCACGCGACGCGGCCGGAAAGCCCCTCCTCGTCGCCGAGCGCCAGGGCAACCTCATCGGCTTCGCCGACGCCCTGTGGGGCGACAACACCCACCACGCCGACGCCGGTTCCTTCGGTGACATCGGCAACGTCCGGCTGAGCAGGGACGGCGAGCTGCTCGGCGAGACCGGATGGCCGTTCGGCGTCTTCGACGTACCGTCCGAGAGCGGCACGTACACGCTCGAACAGAACGTCATGAAGGTGGGCAGCAAGGTGTGGGCGCGCTCCACGTCCGTCAACTCGGTATGGGAATTCACCTCCAAGCTTGACGAGAGCGTCTACTCTCAAGGCATCCCGATTCTCTTCCCCCGGTACAACCTGCCGGAGGACGGACTCAAGACCCTCGCCGCGACCGACGGCCAGAAGATCGGCCTCACCGCGACGGGTCACGCGGGCTACACGCCCGCCGCGCTCACCTCGGCGACGCTCTCGTACTCGTACGACGGGGGCTCGACCTGGACGGAGGCGCAGGTCTCGCAGCAGGGCGGTGCGTGGACCGCGACCGTGAACCACACGGGCGCGGCGGGCAAGCCGGTCACCCTGAAGACCCGACTGACGGACGCCCACGGCAACTCCGTCACCCAGACCGTGGTCCGCGCTTACGACGTGCGCTGATCACGCCGGTCCGCCGGGCGTCCTTCCCGTGGGGGGTGGGGTCGCCCGGCGGACCCTTTTTCGTCATGTCCCGTTTTCGGGCGGCCTGTGCGGTGGACAATATGGGCATGACTCAGCAGGGGGACAATTGGTGGGACAAGCTCTACGACGACACGGCGCCGGACACGGCGCCGACGGCGACGGGTGACACGCTCGACGACCGCTTCGACTCGGCGTCGCGGGCGACGGGCGGGACGGCGTACCCGACGGCGGGGCCGCCCCGGGCCCCCTGGGAGCCGCTCGACGACACGGCCTCAGGACCGCGCTCCTTCCCGGCACCCCCACCCCGGCCGCCGGCACCGGCCTCCGACGCCCTTCCGCCGGGCCCGCCGACGGCTTCACCGCCCGCGCAGCCTCCGCCTCCGCCTCCGCCTCCGCCTCCGCCGAAGGGGGCGGCGCCCCTACCGTCGGCACCGCCCCAGCCGCCTCCGCCGGTCAGAGGGCCTCTGCCGTCCGTCGCAGCGGCTCCCTCACCCATACCGCTCCACCCGGCAGGCACGCCCCGCCCGGAGGCCGAGGCCGAGCCTGCCCCGCCCGGCGTCCCGCCGGCCGGGACAGTGGGGCCGGACAGGCCCGCCGCCCCTGCCCGGCCGGAGGCCGGAGCGAGGCAGTCGCCCGCCGGTGCCGCACCGCCGCCGCCTCCCCCGCCTTCGACCACGGCATCCGCGGCTCCGGAGTCCGCACCCGCTCCCGAGGCCGCACCCGCTCCGGGCGGTGCGCCTGCGCCGGGCGCTGTACCCGCTCCGGGCGGTGCACCCGCACCCGTGCCGGAGGTTGCGCCCGCGGCTCCGGAGGCCGTACGCGCACCGGGCGCCGCGCCGCCGCCGGGTGCCGCACCCGCGCCCGGGGTGCCCCCCACGCCCGCCCGGCCGGAGGCCGAGGCCGCTCCGGAAGCCGGTCCCTCGGCCGTGCCCCGGCCTCGTGCCGAGCACATCGGCAGCCGGCCACCCACCTACGAGCCCGAGCCCACCGCTCTGCCGGGTGCCCGGCCCGACGAGCTCGTCGACCTGGTCGCCGACACCGTGCTCGACGGCGCCCGGTACGGCACCTACACCCTGCGCGCCGCCTCCCTGCGCGGCGACTCCGCCCGCTACCGCGGCGACCCCCGCAGGGACGCCCTGCTCACCGCCCGCTTCGGCCACGACGAGGCCGCGCTCGTCCTCGTCGCCGTGGCCACCGGCGCCCGGGCCGCCGAGTCGGCCCATCTCGCCGCCGCCGACGCCTGCCGCTGGATCGGGGAGGCCGTCGGCCGCAGCCACGCCCGGCTGTCCGAGGACATCCGGGCCGGCCGCCGCGGCGACCTGAAGTCGGGGCTCCACCGTCTCACCGACCGCACCTTCGGCAGGCTCCGCGCCCGCGCCGCCGAACGGGGCGTGGAGCCCGAGGAGTACACCGCGAGCCTGCGCTGTCTGCTTCTCTCCGCCGACCCCCACTGCCGCACCCGCGTCTTCTTCGGCATCGGCCGCGGCGGGCTGTTCCGGCTCCGTGACGGCGCCTGGCAGGACATAGAACCGCTGGTCCCCGAACCGGCCGCGCTCACCGGCGCACCCGTCGTCGGCTTCGGCTCCCCACCTCCGCCGAGCGAGCAGACCGAGGAGGGGGACAGGCTCACCATGGACCTCGGCATCACCACGGCCCCCGGCCCCTTCGTCGAGCCGCCCCCGCCGCCGCCCACCGAACCGTTCCGCTTCCGCGCCTCCGTCGCCCGCCCCGGTGACACCCTGCTGCTCGCCTCCGAAGGACTCGCCGAGCCGATGCGCGGCGAGCCCGCCCTGCCCAAGGAGCTCGCCGGGCGCTGGGCCGGCGCCGAGCCGCCCGGACTCGCCGCCTTCCTCGCCGACGTGCAGCTGCGGGTGAAGGGGTACGCCGATGACCGTACGGGGGTGGCCGTCTGGGAGGCGTAACGCTTCGGCCCATGTGTTGATGGACCCATGGCCAAACAGAATGTCGCAGAACAGTTCGTCGACATCCTTGTCCGCGCGGGCGTGCAGCGCCTGTACGGAGTCGTCGGCGACAGCCTGAACCCCGTCGTCGACGCCGTCCGCCGCACCCCCGGCATCGACTGGGTCCACGTCAGACACGAGGAGGCCGCCGCCTTCGCCGCCGGGGCCGAGGCGCAGATCACCGGCCGTCTCGCCGCCTGCGCGGGCTCCTGCGGTCCGGGCAATCTGCACCTGATCAACGGCCTGTACGACGCCCACCGCTCGATGGCCCCGGTCCTCGCCCTCGCCTCGCACATCCCGTCGAGCGAGATCGGCCTCGGTTTCTTCCAGGAGACCCACCCCGACCGGCTCTTCACCGAGTGCAGCCACTACAGCGAGCTGATCTCCAGCCCGAAGCAGATGCCCCGGCTGCTGCGGACGGCCATTCAGCGCGCCGTCGGCCGGGGCGGTGTCAGCGTCGTCGCGCTGCCCGGCGACATCGCCTCCGAGCCCGCCCCGAAGGAGGCGGTGGAGCACGACCTCGTCACCACCCGGCCCACCGCCCGTCCGGGGGACGCCGAGATCGACGCCCTGGTACGGATGATCGACGCGGCCAAGCGGGTGACGCTGTTCTGCGGCAGCGGCACGGCCGGCGCGCACGCCGAGGTCATGCAGTTCGCCGAACGGCTGAAGGCGCCCGTCGGCCACGCGCTGCGCGGCAAGGAATGGATTCAGTACGACAACCCGTTCGACGTCGGCATGAGCGGACTGCTCGGCTACGGCGCCGCGTACGAGGCCACCCACGAGTGCGATCTGCTGCTCCTGCTCGGCACCGACTTCCCGTACAACGCCTTCCTGCCCGACGATGTCACGATCGCCCAGGTGGACATCAGGCCCGAGCACCTCGGCCGGCGTTCCAAGCTCGACCTCGCCGTCTGGGGTGACGTCCGCGAGACCCTGCGCTGCGTCATCCCGCGTGTGCGCGCCAAGACCGACCGCCGCTTCCTCGACAAGATGCTGAAGAAGCACGCCGATGCTCTGGAGGGAGTCGTCAAGGCGTACACCCGCAAGGTCGAGAAGCACACGCCGATCCATCCGGAGTACGTGGCCTCGGTCCTCGACGAGCTCGCCGACGACGACGCCGTGTTCACCGTCGACACCGGCATGTGCAACGTCTGGGCCGCCCGCTACATCTCGCCCAACGGCCGCCGCCGGATCATCGGCTCCTTCTCGCACGGCTCCATGGCCAACGCCCTGCCCCAGGCCATCGGCGCCCAGTTCGTGGACCGTGGCCGCCAGGTGATCTCGATGTCGGGCGACGGCGGATTCTCGATGCTGATGGGTGACTTCCTCACCCTCGTCCAGCACGACCTGCCCGTGAAGATCGTGCTCTTCAACAACTCCTCCCTCGGAATGGTCGAGTTGGAGATGCTGGTCGCCGGACTCCCTTCGTACGGAACGACGAACCACAACCCCGACTTCGCGGCCATCGCCCGCGCGGCCGGCGCCTACGGCGTCCGCGTCGAGAAGCCCAAGCAGCTCGCGGGCGCCCTCAAGGACGCCTTCAAGCACAAGGGCCCGGCACTCGTCGACGTCGTCACCGACCCCAACGCCCTCTCCATCCCCCCGAAGATCAGCCGCGAGATGGTCTCCGGCTTCGCCCTCTCGGCCGGCAAGATCGTGCTGGACGGCGGAGTCGGCCGGATGCTCCAGATGGCCCGCTCCAACCTGCGCAACGTGCCCCGCCCCTGAGTGGCCGGTCCGCACCCCCGAGTCACGCGGCGACCGCATCGGATGAATGCGGGCGATGTGGTGGGGCATGCATCCCCGTGAGCCTGTTCGAGGTGAGTTGTTCCGACATGTGGGTGGGGGTTATGGCCGGGGAGTCGAGACAGCCGACTCAACTGCTCAGGAAGGTGGGATGCGCGGATCTCACCGCGGTGCCGGAGGTGCGCCATGCGTTGCGCGCCCTGTTGCGGAGATGGGGCGAGCCGGGAGCCTCCGACGTGGCGGAGCTGCTCACGAGCGAGCTGGTGACCAACGCGCTGATCCACACGGATCACGGCGCGGTCGTCACCGCGACGGTCGTGCCCGACAGTCTCCGCGTCGAAGTGCGCGACTTCGTCTCCGGTCTCTCCGAGCCGCACGCACCGATCGCCGACGACGGTACGCACGGCAGAGGCCTCGTCCTGGTCCAGGAGCTGGCCGACTCCTGGGGAGTGGAGGACCACGGGGTGGGCAAGGTGGTGTGGTTCGAACTCAACGGCGGGGCCGCCTGAGAGGCGGCCCCGCCGTTCTGTGTCCCGATCTCAGCCGAACTGCTGCTCGAGGTCCTTGAGCTTGCGCTCCAGGGAGTCGAGCCGGGGCAGGGTCTGGGTGTCGTCCTCGGCGGTGAGATCCACCGTCCGCGGCTCAGTACCCTGCACGGCCTGGAGGGAGGGCCGGTGTCGAAGCGGCAGTTGTCCGGGGTCCGGTATGGCGGGCTCCGCGACGGCCGCCCCCATGGACGTCGTCGCGGAGCCCACCGAGCCCGCCGACCCTGCGGAGTTGGCGCCGGGGTTCAGGGCCGCCACCTCGACCTGACGGCCGCCGCCGCGGCCCAGTCCGAAGGCCCGGTGCTGCCGGTTGATCGCCTTCAGCCGGGCTCGGTCGAGCTTCTCCTGATCGCGCCTGCGCAGCCGGTTCTGCTGCTTCTCCCGACGGTCCTCGCGGACCTCGTCGACCGCCTCGTCCAGGGTCCGTACGCCCTCCAGGAGCATCAGCGACCATGCGGCGAAGGTCTCCCTGGGCGCCCTCAGCCACCGGACGATCCGGATCTGCGGCAGCGGACGGGGCACCAGGCCCTGCTCGCGCAGCGCCGCCCGGCGGGTCTGCTTGAGGGCCCGGTCGAAGAGGACCGCCGCCGAGAGGGACATGCCGGCGAAGAACTGCGGGGCGCCCGCGTGGCCCAGGCCCCGCGGCGCGTGCACCCAGTTGAACCAGGCCGCCGCGCCCGCGAACGTCCATACGAGGAGACGCGAGCCGAGGGCCGCGTCGCCGTGGCTCGCCTCGCGGACCGCGAGGACCGAGCAGAACATCGCCGCGCCGTCGAGGCCGAAGGGGACGAGGTACTCCCAGCCCCCGGTGAGGTTGAGGTTCTGCCGGCCGAAGCCGACGAGCCCGTGGAAGGAGAGTGCGGCGGCGACGGCCGCACAGCAGAAGAGCAGGACGTAGGAGGCGGTTCCGTAGATCGCTTCCTTGCGTCTGCGGCGTTCCTCGCTGCGCTCCCAGGAGTCCTCGGCCGCGGCCTGGTCACCGGCGCGCTTGCCGCGCGCGAGCACCGCCACCGCCGTCAGGACTCCGGCCACCATGACGCCGCCAGGAAGCAGCCAGTCCAGCGATATGTCGGTCAGTCTCATGCGGTGTCCCTTGCATCGCAGTAGGGCCTTTCGGGCGCCCATACTGGCCGACCCCGAAGAGCCCACAAGGGGTTTCGCGGCAAGAGCACGCCATTGAGGTCGCACGGCATACGAATAGGTGCGATCTGGTCGAACGGCCGGACGGAGCAAGGGAGTCACGTTCGATTTACGCCACCCGCGCGGGTGGCGTAATCCCTCGGGAGGGTCAGGCGGTCGCCGCCAGTCGGCGGACCCGCTCGGCGTCGCAGGTGCGCGGACACGTCAGGCAGGTGTCCTCGGGGCGCAGCGTGTAGAAGAAACAGCACGTCGCCCGGTCCCGGGTGGAACGGGTCGTTCCGTCGGCGTCCACGGAGCCGGCCAGCTCGCGGAAGCCGGCGGCGCCCGCGAACGGCTTGGCCGTGCCGGGCATCAGCAGCTCCAGCTCGCGCATCGCCCGCTCCTCCTCGCCGAGCAGCGCCCCGATGTACCAGAGGCCCTCGACGATCTCGTCCGTCGCCATGCCCCACAGGGCCCGCCTGCCGCGCCGCATCCGCGGCTCGAAGCCGGCCAGGACGCCCTCGAAGTGCTCGGCGAGCGAGGCGAGGACCTCGGCGCGTAGAGCCTCCTCGTCCGGGACGACCCGGGCGCCCGGCAGCGCGGCGGCGGGGTCGCCGGGCAGACAGGCGAACTCCTCGACGCGGACGGTCATCCGGCCCAGGGCCCGCTGGAAGGCGACGTTCCGGGCGGGCACGCGGGGGACCCTGCGGTGCAGGAACCAGGGGACCGTGACCAGGAGGCAGGCCGGCCAGGCGTACCGGTGCAGTCCGAAGCTGGCGACCACGTCGGGGCGGGCCTGCTGTCCGTAGTCACGCAGCACCTGGGCGTTGTCCCAGGCGAGGAAGGCGTCGAGCGCGGCGCCCCCCGCCGCCAGCTGGTCGGCGCCGACCCAGCCCCCGCCGCGGGGCGCGCTCTCGCCATCGCCCAGCTCCTCTATCCGCAGGCCGGAGAACACCTCGCCGAGACGGGCGTACGAGGCCGCGACGGGCGAGGTGAAGGGGGCGGGGAGCAGGGCGGGGACGGCCATACGGGACCACCGAATCGCGATCGTTAACAGGTAAGCCTTACCTTACCCGATGCGATCGATGTTTGCTCCTCGTCTCGAGCGGGCACGCCCTCCGGGCCCTCTGTCCCTCCGTCTCGCATATGGTGCACGGGGGGCCTCGCCATTGCGAGCCGGCCCCGGCACGACCCCGCAGGAGGACCCGGGTGGAGCAGGGCAGAGCGCGCGAGCGGGCGCAACAGGAGCCGTACCCGCCGTTCGGCAAGGCCGTACGGGTTCCGGGGCAGGCCCGCTGCGGTGCCTCCGGGCCCGGGTCCGCACCGTGCGAACCCGCTTCCGCGCCCGCCTCCGCCCCGCCCGCGTCGGCACGCGGGGAGCACACCCACAGTGAGCCGCCCGCGCCCGGGCTCGCCCCGCGTCCCGTACGGCGCCACTCCGTGCGGGGTCAGATCCTCCAGGCGCTGCGCACCGCCCTCGTCGGCGGCGAGCTGGTCCCCGGCGAGGTGTACTCCGCCCCCGTCCTCGCCGAACGCTTCGGCGTCTCGGCGACCCCTGTGCGCGAGGCCATGCAACAGCTGGCGACCGAAGGCGCCGTCGAGGTGGTCCCGAACCGCGGCTTCCGCGTCACCGAACGCACCCCGCGCGAGCTCGCCGAGCTCGCCGAGGTCCGCGCGCTCATCGAGATCCCGGTCATGCTGCGCCTGGCCCGGACGATCCCGGCCGCCCGCTGGGCCGAGCTCCGCCCCCTCGCCGAGGCCACCTCGGCCGCCGCCGCCCGCGGCGACCGCGCCCACTACGCCGAGGCCGACCGCGCCTTCCACCGCGCGGTCCTCTCCCTCGCCGGCAACGAACAGCTCCTCGCCGTCGCCGACGACCTCCACCGCCGCTCCCAGTGGCCCCTGATGAGCGCCCCGGCGACCCGCCATGGCGACCTGGTCGCGGACGCGGCGGAGCACACCGCTCTCCTCGACGCGCTCGTCGCCCAGGATCTGCCCGTCGTGCAGTCACTCGTACGGGAGCACTTCACCGGATCGGCGGGCTGACGACTAAGGTCGTTGCCGTCAGTCCGCTCGCACGACGCCGTCCGTGAGGTGTGCCATGCCGTCCGCGACTCCGCCTGCGGCATGGGGACGGTGCCCGTGACCGGATCCGCCCGCGGGGAGCGCCCCGCCGCCGGTACGGAAGCCCAGGCGGCGGCCCTGCTCGGCTGGCTCACCGACCCGGACGCGCCCCGTCTCTGCCTGGTCACCGGTGGCCCCCGCCGGGGCAAGTCCGCGCTGCTCTCCTGGCTCGCCGCCCACGGCGCTCGTTCGGGCGCCCGTTCCGGTGCGCGCCGCAGGCGTTCGGCGCGCGAGCTGGTCCCGCTCGCCGGGCAGAGCGCGCTCGGTACGGCCTGGACCCTCGCCAACCGCCTCGGCGTCGTGGCAAGGACACCCGGCGAACTGGTCCACGTCCTCGCCACCACCGAGGCCCGCCGCGCGGTCCTCGTCCTGACGGACCTGCACGCCGCCGCGGAACCGGACGCGATCTCCGAACTTCTGGCGGAACTGGTCGGGTTGGGCCGGATCCGGCTCGCCGTCGAGGTCCGCACGGGCGTCCTCGCGCACGCCCTTCTCGCCGACCACCGTGCCACGGTGGTGGACGTGACGGAGCCGGACGGGACGGAGCCGGACAGGGCGGCCGTCGGTCCGACGGAGGCGCGGACAGAGGCGCGGACAGAGGCGCGGACGGAGGCGCGGACGGAGGGTGGTGCCCGCGCGGCCGTCGAACTGACCGATCCCGTCGCCGTGTGCGAGGCCGACCCCCTGCTCGTCACCGCCGGTTACGCGAGCGGGTCAGGTGACGACCACGGCGGCCTGCGCTCTGCCTGGCTGAGAGCCGGACAGTCCCTCTGCCGGGATCAGGACCCCGCCGACCGCGCCCTGGTCCTGCTCGGCGCCCTGGGGGACGGTGCCGACCCCCGGCTCCGGCCCGCCCTGCGGGAACTCGCCATCGGCGCCGCCTGGAGCGTGCGATGGACCCGGGTGCCGGGCGACCTGACCCCGCCCTGGCCAGGCCCCGTCACCGCGTTCGGGACCCTCGGCGACCGTCTGCTCGTCGCGGGCCCCACCGATGCCGTACAGCTGCTGGACGCGGCCGACGCGGCCCCCGCGGACGAGCCGTTCACCAGTCCCGCCCGGCGGATCAAGGCGCTCGCGCCCGCGCCGGACGGCACCGTCCTGCTCCTGGACGAACGGGGCCGGCTGCACACCGTGCGCGGGCCGCAGCCGCGCCCGCCGTACCTGGAGCGGCTGACCGCGGCCGTCGCGGCGACGCTCACCCGGCACCCCGGCACGGCGCTCGCGGCGATCAGCGGGTCCGTCGTGGTGGGCGACCGGCTCGGATCCGTGCACGCCTTCGGACTGACGGGTATTCACCAGGCCGCCCTGCACAGTGGTCGGGTCACGGCTGTCACCGCCGTCGAGGCGCCGCCCAGGCCCTTCCTCTGCAGCGGCGGCCTCGACGGCACGGTCCGGCTCTGGACCCCAGGCCAGGACCCGCATCCCGAGTCCCTCGCCGAACGGCCTTGTCCCGTCCTGGCGTTGCACGCCACCGCCACCCCTGAGGGCCCGTCCCTCGCGATCGCCTGGGCCGACGGGCTCGTGGAGCTCCACCACCTCGACACGAAGGAGCGCCTTTCCTTCCGCCCGGGACCACCGGTGCGTGCGGTGGCACTCACCCCGGACGGGGGAGTGGTCGTGGGGATGGACGAGGCGCTCCTCCGCCTGGACGAGGCGCGGTGTCGGACGACGTGACGCCTCGTCACAAGAGGTCTGTTCAATCGAGCTGACGCACGGTCATGTCGCCGGGTGGGGTGTCAGTTGGGCGGCGAGCCAGGTCGGGACCCCGCCCAGCAGGCGGAACAGCCGTGCCGCCTCGGCCCGCAGGCGGCCCGCCTCCGGCTCCGTCTCCGTGTCCGCCAGGGCGGTCAGGGCCGGAGCCGTACCCACCAGGAAGCCGAGCTCCTCACGGATCCGCAGCGACTCGGCGAAGCCGTGCCGCGCCTCCGCCAACTCACCCTCCCGCAGGGCGATTCCGGCCAGATGGCGCCAAGTGGAGGAGAGGAGCAGGGTGTCGCCCCGGTCCGTCGCACCGGCGTGGGCGCGACGGAAGGCGGCGCGGGCCGCCTGGGGCGAGTCACCGAGGTTCTGGGCGATCAGCCCGCGCCGGAAGTCGAGCAGCGGGCGCCCCTCGGCCGATGGCCCGATCAGCGCCGCCGCGCGTCCGAGCGCCGCCGTGGCCTCGTCCGCCCGGTCCCGTACCCCGAGCAGCGTCGACGCGTAGGCGAGATAGCCGCGTTCGCACGCCGCCGCCCCGCGCTCCTCGTCGGTCTGTGCGACCGCCTCGGCCGCCCGGAGCGCCTCCTCCGCCTCCGCCCAGCCCTTCTCGGTGTAGAGGCAGCGCTCGATCAGCAGGGCCGCCCTCTCCAGCGCCGCGGCCGGTTCGGCCGCGCGCGGGGTGAGCAGCGCGGCCGCGTCCGTCCAACAGCCGCGTGAACGGAGGCGCCATATGGCCGTCTCCATGGGGGTCCTCCCGCCGTAGGCAGGGGACGGATCGTCGCCACCCGTTGTTTCGGAACCAGACATGGCGGTGTCCGCCACATTGCCCTCCCCGAGCGCGCCATTGAGCTGTTGAGTAGGCCCGCATCTCAACACGAACGGGCGCGCCGGGCCAAGGGGTCAGGTGAATTTTTTCACAAGAGTCTGGGCGTCACCGGTATGCGGACGCGGCTGCCCGGTCGCGCTCAACGGCCGATCCGATCGGCCTGTGCCCCGTCTCCCGGCGCGATCAGGGCGAGATGCCCGCCGTCGTGCAGGGGTGTCGGCACCTTGATCACGGTCAGTTCGCGGGTTCCCTCGAAGAGATGAACCTCGCCGTGACCCCCTCGGGTGACGGCCGTGTACTCCGCGCCCGGCGAGGCCGCGATCGCGCGCCGCTGCACGCCGTCCCACGGGGTGCCGCCGGGGCGCGGAGCTCCGTCCATCGCGGGCAGCGGCAGCCGCGCGGCGATCCGGGGGAGAGGGGTCGAGGGGTCGAGCAGGACCAGCTCGTCGCCGTCGGGGTGGACGCGTGCGTACGCGATGTGGGTGGCGGTGACGGCGAGCCGGAAGACCAGGCCGGGGCCGAGCGGGACCCGTCCCGTACGGCCGGACGCGAGGTGGTGGAACCAGGCGTCGTTGCTCCACTCCGGCCACCGACCGGGGTCGGCGGGCCCGCCCCGCACGCAGGACCAGAGGGTGCGCCGGACCGGGTCGAGCCGCAGGTAGTAGCCCCGGCCGGGGCCCGCCCAGCCGAGCGGTTCCTCGGCGACGAGCCGATCGCCCTCGCGCCGGGCGCGGTGGACGCCGGAGCCGGCCGCCGCGAACAGCCGTCCGCTGTACGGGTCGAGGGCGTCACCGTGGCCGTCGTGGTCGGGCAGGGGCAGCTCGTGGCCGGGGTCGGCGGGCGGGCAGGCGGGCGGAGAGCCGAGCAGGGAACGCCAGGTGTACGCGGTGAGGGTGCCGGGTTCCCGGTGGCGCAGGACGACCAGGGGGTCCTTGTCGCCGTCGGCCGCGGCCCTCGGCTCGCGGTCGGGTGCGGCCCTCGGCTCGCGGTCGGGCGCGGCCCGCGGCTCGCCCGCCGGTGCGGCACCCCGCTCGCCGTCCGGCGTGGCGCCCGGATCGCCACCTGCCGTGTCACCCGGCTCGCAGCCCTCCGCGCCATCCGCCCGGTCGAGGAGTACGACACCCGGCTCGCCGACCCGCGTGCGGACCCGCACGGACCTGGGGCGTTCGGCGCGCAGGTCGACGACGGTGAGGAGGTCGCTCCAGGGCTCCTCGTTCCGGCCGAGACCGGTGGTCACCGCCAGGAGGCGGCCGGTGGCGTCCGCCGCGAGGTGTTCGGCGGGCGTGGCCACGGGGACGGTCGCCTCGACGAACGGCCGGCCGGCCTCGGGGCCGTACGGGTCGAGCACCACCAGCTCGCCCGCCAGGTCGTCGACGAAGGCGCTGCGACCCCCGGGCAGGGCGAGGAACCCGGCGTGCTCGGCGAGGTGGCGGCCGTCGAGGACCGCTCTCTCCTCGCCGCTCGGCACATCCAACATCCGTACGCATCCGTCGACTTGGTCGGCGACGAGGAGGCGGGGCGGCAGCGGCACGGCGGGCTCCAGGGGGTGGGCGACAAAGGGCTTATTGGTAATGATTATCATGTGGCACGCTGTGGGGTGCGGGTGAACCCGGGTGCCCGCCGCACTCCGTCACCATCCCGGGGACGAAACAGAACTGAGGGACATATGTCGCGCAGAATGCTGCGAAAGGCGCGCCGCCTCGCGGCCGCGGCGGTCATGGGGGCGCTGCTGGCCGGCTGCGGAACGGCCGGCGGGAACGCCGAGGGCGCGGGGAAGGGCGGTGGAGCGGGTGCGACGACCGACGTGAACGTCCGGCCCATCACCGCCGCACGGACCGTCACCGACGCCAAGGGTGTCACCGTCACGACCACCGCCCCGCCGAAGCGGATCGTCTGTCTCGTCGCCCTCTGCGACGACATGCTGGCCGAACTCGGCATGGTCCCGGCCGCCACCAACTCCGCGCTCCTCGCCCACGAGAAGTTCCTCGGCAAGGAGAAGGCGGCGAAGGTGCCCGTGGTCCCGGGCGGCTTCCTCAGCCCCGAGACCGAGGCGATCCTCTCGTACAAGCCCGACCTGGTGATCGGCCTGGGCGACACCCACGGCAAGCTCGCCCCGGCCCTCAAGGGCGCCACCGTCTTCTGGCCTCTCCAGCCCGGCACCTGGCAGGACAGCGTGGGCTATCTGCGCGATCTCGCCGCCCTCACCGGCCGTACGCAGCAGGGCGAGGCGGCCGAGAAGGCCTTCCGTGTCAAGCTCGCCGCCGCCGAGAAGACGCGCAGCGACAGGACGGCGCTGATCATCTTCGGCAGCGACGAGAACTTCGGCGTCGCCACCCCCGGCCGCGACGTCACCGCCGGACTCATGCCCAAGGTCGCCGACTACCCGTGGAAGAGCCGGGGCGTCGACGGCACGTACAGCATGGAGGAGATCCTCGCCCGCGACGTCGACGTCCTCTTCGTCGAGACCCTCTCCTTCGGCGGCCCCGCCGCGCCCGGACAGCGGCTCTCCGACAAGCTCGCCGCGAACCCGCTCTGGTCGAAGATCCCGGCGGTGAAGAACGGCCGTGTCCACGAGGTCGACGCCGAGGTCTGGGCCAAGGGTCGTGGCACCCGCTCGCTCGGCATCGTCCTCGACGAGGCGACGGCCGCGCTGCGGTGAGTTCCCTTCCGGTACGTCAACTCTGCGGCGCCGCCTCGGTGCTGGCGGCGGCCGTGGCCTGCGCGCTACTCCTCCCGCACCTCGGGAACCTCGGCGACGACACCGGGGCGTCCAGGGTGATCCTCACCGAACTGCGCCTGCCCCGACTGGTCCTGGCCCTCGTCGCAGGGGCCTGCCTCGGCGCCGCCGGGCTCGTCCTCCAGGAGGCGCTGCGCAACCCGCTCGCCGTACCGGAGATGCTCGGCGTCTCCGGCGGCGCCGCGCTCGGCGTCGCCGCGCCGCTCGTCCTCGCCCTGCCCGTCCCGCTCGCCGTGCAGCCGCTGCTCGCCCTCGCCGGCGCCGCGTTCGGGGGCCTTCTCACGCTGCTCGCCGCGGGGTTCGGCCGCAGCCCCAGCGCCGTCCTGCTGACCGGCGCCGCCGTCGCGGCGGCGCTCCAGGCGGCGCTGCTCGTCCTGATGGTCCTCGCCGACCAGCTCGACCTGCAGATCGTCTACCGCTATCTGCTCGGCAGCCTGTCCGCGCGGACCTGGGACGACGTCACCGGCCTGTGGCCCTGGCTGGCGGTGGCGCTGCCGGCGCTGGTGCTGTGCGCGCCGGTCCTGGGGGTGCTGCGCCTCGGCGACGACGACGCCCGGGCCCTCGGCGTACGGGTACGGCGTGCCCGGCTCGCGGCGCTGGGCCTCGCCGTCCTCCTGATCGCCCCGGTCGTCGCGGTCTGCGGGCCGGTGGCCTGGGTCGGCTTCCTCGCCCCGCACCTCGCCCGCCGCCTGCGGCCGGAGGCGGGGGCGGTGACCTGGCTGCCGTGGTCGGCCGCGCTCGGCGCCCTGATCGTGCTCTGCGCCGACCAGCCCGCTCGCCTCGCCCTGGCCCCGATCGAGACCCCGGTCGGCGCCTGGACGGCCCTTCTGGGCGTACCGGCGGGCGTCGTACTCCTGAGAAAGGCGGCGAAGCGATGACGGACATCGAGGCCGGAGGTGAGGACGGCGGCTCCGGGACGGCCGGGAGCGCGTCCGGGTCCCTGGCCGGGAACGCGTCCGGCGACGCGCCCCGCCCCCGGACGGGCGCTGCCGCGCCGACGAGCGGGGAGCGCACGGGCGTTGCGCCGCCGCGGGCACGTGCCGACGCCGGCACACCGCCCGCGTCGGTACGTGGCCTCGCCGGGCCGGCGCCGGGCGGGGCGGCGCCGGGCGGGGCGGCGCCGGGCGGGGCGGCGCCGGGCCTGGCCATGACGAACCCTGCGCAGGCCGGGACGGATTCGGCGTCGGGCGGGACGGACTCTGCGTGGGCGGTGACGGATCCGGCGTCAGGCGGGACGGGTCCTGCTCCGGGCGGGGCGGCGCCGGGCCTGGCCATGACGAACCCTGCGCAGGCCGGGACGGATTCGGCGTCGGCCGGACCGGCGTCCGGCCGGGCCGGGGCGGGCCCTGCGTCGGCCCTGGCGGATTCGGCGCCGGCCGCCACGGATTCGGCGTCGGTCCCGGCGGGCTCGGCGGCGCGCCGAGCCTCGCGCGGTGGCCCTCGTGTGCCCGTGTGGGTGGTGTTCGCGGGGCTCGTCGTCGTCCTCGGTGTCGTCGTGGTCGGTGGGCTGGTGGCCGGGCGGGCCGTCGGGGGTGCCGCGGTGGTCGATGTGCTGCGGGGTGACGGTGACCCCCTCACCCGCCACGTCGTCCTGCGACTCCGGCTGCCCCGGACCCTGGTGGCCCTGACGGCGGGTGCCTGTCTGGGGCTCGCGGGGCTCGTCCTGCAGTCCGCGCTGCGCAATCCGCTGGCCGGACCGGAGGTCACCGGTGTGACGCCGGGCGCCGTGCTCGGCGCGGTGGCCGCGACCGGGCTCGGTCTCGCGGGCTGGGAGTCCCCGATGGCCGTGGTCGTGGCCGCCTGTGCGGGCGGCTTCACCGGCGCCGGACTGCTCTGGCTGCTCGCGGGCCGGGACCGGGGCGACCCGGCGCAGACGGCCGTCCACGGTGTGCTGGTGTCGGCGGTCCTCGCCGGGCTCACCGCGATGGTCCTGCTCGTCGCGCCCGGCGAACTGGGCAGCATCGTGCAGTGGCTCGTCGGCTCCACCGAGGGCCGTGTCATGGAGCACTGGCGGCTGCTCTGGCCCTGGGCCGCGGTCTGGTCCGCGGCCGCCTGCCTGCTCGCCGCCCCGCTGACCCTGCTGCGCTGCGGCGACGAACAGGCCGCGGCGGCCGGACTGCGCACCGGCCGCGCCCGGCTCACCGCGCTGGCCTGCGCGGTGGCCCTGACCGCCGGCGCCGTCGCGGTGGTCGGCGCCCTCGGCTTCGTGGGTCTCCTCGTCCCGCACCTGGCCCTCGCCGTGTTCGGGGCGGACCTGCGCCGGGCGCTGCCCGGCTCGGCCCTGCTGGGAGCGGTGGTCGTGGGCGGCGCGGACGCCGGGGCCCAGTGGCTCTCGCCCGTCCTCGCCGACGCCCTGGAGATGGACCGGCTGAGCATCCCGACGGGCGCCCTGACGACCTGTGTGGGCGCGGCGCTTCTGCTGATCGTGGCCCGACGCGGAACGGAGAAGACATGAGAAGGACCACGGAATCGCTCGGGACGCGGGCGGTGGAGGCGGGCAGCGAGGTGGCCCCGCGTCAGCCCCCGGTGGGGGAGACCTCCGGTGCTCCCGGCACGATCCGTACCGAGGGCCTGCGGTTCGGCTACCCCGGCCGGGACGTGCTGTCCGGGATCGATCTGACCGTGGACGCCGGGGAGTCGGTCGCCCTCGTCGGGCTCAACGGCTGCGGCAAGTCCACCCTGCTGCGCCTCTGCGCGGGGCTGCTGCGGCCCGGCGAGGGGCGCGTCCTGCTCGACGGCGAGGACCTGTCGCGGCTCTCCCGGCGCGCGGCCGCCCGCCGGGTGGCGATCCTGCACCAGTCCGCGCCGCCCGTGCCGGGCATGACGGTCCGTCGGCTGGTGCAGCAAGGGCGGTACGCCGCCCGGGGCCCGCTCGGGATGCTTCGCGACGGGGACGACGCCGTCTGCGCGCGGGCGATGGCCGACGTGGGAGTCGACGCGTGGGCCGACCGGCCGGTGGACGACCTCTCCGGCGGTGAGCGGCAGCGCGTACGGCTGGCGATGGCGCTGGCCCAGGACACCCGCGTCCTGCTGCTCGACGAGCCCACCACCTACCTGGACCTGCGCCACCAGCTGGAGGTCATGCGGACGGTGGTGCGGCTGCGGGAGGAGCGGAGGCTGACGGTGGTGATGGTGCTTCACGACCTCGGCCACGCGGCGCGATTCGCCGACCGGATCGTCGCCCTGCGGCAGGGGCGGGTCGCCGCCGACGGCCGGCCGGAGGACGTCGTCACCCCACGCCTCCTCGCCGACGTGCTCGGAGTGGCGGGCCGGGTGGGTCGCGATCCGGAGGGCGGCTGGCCGGTGTGTTACCCGGATCACCCTCTGGATGTTCCCGAGACTATTGCGAAATGAAAATCATATTCATTAGTGTCAGGGGTGCGTCGCCGAACCGGGCGGCGTGACCATCCACGAATGGAGAGTCAACTCATGGAGCAGCACAAGGTGTTCAGCCCGATCGCGGAGCAGGGCCAGCTCGCCCACCTGTCCGCCACCCACTCCAACGCCCTGGTGGAGAACCCCTTCCAGGACGCCGTCGAGGCGGACACCGACTCGGACAACTGAGTCCGGCGTCCGGCCTCGCGCCGGACGCCCGCGGGCCCGCCCGGATCGCCTTCCCGGGCGGGCCCCACCCGTCTTCAGCGCTTCCCGCCCGCTTCACCCGCTTCAGGAGGAACTCCCGTGACCACCGCGCGACTCGCCCCCGGCGTCGCCCTCGTCACCGTCCCCGGCCAGGGGCTCGCGGTGCGCACGGCCGACGGGGAGTTCCTCCGCGTCGACACCGGGACCGCTGCCGCCGAGGACGTGGTGGCCCGGCTGACGGAGGGTCGCGGCGGGGCCGAACTCGACACCCTGGCCGAAGCCTTCGAGGAGGCCGGGTACGCGCGGGACCCCGCAACGCCGGCGGAGCCTCCGCTCACCGGGCGGACCGTCCTCCTCCTCGGCGATCCCCTGCTCACCGGTCCGCTCGCCCGGTGTGCACGGGACGCCGGCGCCGAGGTCCGCACCGGTACGCCGCAGGACCTCGCGGATGTCGCCGGGGACCCGGCGACGGCGGTCGTCTGGTGCCTGGACGGCCCCGTCCCCGCCGGCCTGTGGGACGAGGCCGACCGCCTGCCGGCCGGGGGGACGGCCTGGCTGCGCTGCCACCGCGAGGGGGCCCAGCTGTGGCTGGAGCCGCCGGCCTGCCGGCCCGGAGACGTCACCGCCGCGGACGTACGGCTCCGCCGCCTCGCCGCGACCCCGGCGCACCGCGAACTCGCCGCCTACTGGCAGGGGCGGTACGCGGGTGACACCGGACCCGGCCACCGGACCGCCTCCGCCGCCCTCGCCGCGGCCCTGCTGACCGCCGACCTCCTCGCCTGGGCGACGGACCCCGACGGCCCCCGGCTCAGGGCGGCGCGCCGCACTCTGCGCCGTATCGACCTGCGCAGCCTCGCGGTCACCGACCATCCCGTGCTGCCGGTCCCGCCGGTGGCGCCGATCCCGTCGGCGGCGGGCGCGCCGGGTGTCGCGGGCGCGGGAATCGCCGTGCCGGGGCGGGCGCCGGCGGGACCGGACGCGTCGGGCGTCGCGGACCCCCAGGGCGCCCGATGAGGACCGTGCGGGTCGACGGGCTCGCCACCGACCTCTGTCTGCCGGACGGCCCCGGCCCCCATCCCGCCGTCCTCCTCCGCACCCCGTACGACCGGCGCCGCCACCGGGCCGAGCTGCGCGCCTGGGCGGCGCACGGGTTCGCCGCCGTCGGGCAGGACGTCCGGGGGCGGCACGCCTCCGACGGGGCCTGGCACCCCTACCGCTCCGAAGCGGCGGACGGCACCACGGCGCTGGCCTGGATCCGCGGCCAGGCGTGGAGCGACGGGCGCGTGGTGGCCGTCGGGGCGTCGTACGCGGCCCACTGCGCCCTCGCGCCGCTGCTGGGCGCGGACGATGACGGGGACGCGCACGGGTACGGCCCGCGGCCGGGTCCCGACGCCGTCATCGCCGCCGTACCCGCCCTCGGCGGCGGCGAAGTGGCGCGCGAGGCGAGCGGGGTCGAAAGGCTGTCGGCGCGGGCCGGATGGTGGCTGGCCCACGGCGACCGCCCCGACTCCGACGACCAGGCCCTCGAACACGCCCTCGGGGACACCCCCGACCTGCTCGACCGGCTCCCCGTGACGCGGATCCTCCCGCTCGCCTCCTGGCCCGGAGTGTGGTCCGCCCCGCGCGACGAGGACCTGTGGAAGCGGGCCGCCTCCGCCCGCGTACCGCTCCTCGCCGTCGGCGGCAGCCGCGACCCCTTCGCCGACGACACGGTCCGCCTGTGGCGGTCGTGGGGCGCCCCCGCACGGCTCCTCCTCGGCCCGTGGGGCCACGGCCTGACCGCCACGCCCGCGCCCGAGGCCCGACCCGAACACCACCTGGCCCTCGGCGCGTTGTACACGCGCTGGGCCAGGAAGGCGCTGGCCGGCACCCTCGACGGCAGGCACGGCGCGATCGCGCTCGGCGGCAGCGCCCACTGGTGCGCCGCCGCCGACGCGGAGGCCGCGCGGCCCGTCCCGTACCGCTTCGGGGACAGCGCGGGCCTGCGGCTCGTGCACGGAGCCGAGTTCGTCGCCGATCCGCTGCGGCCCGTGCGCTCCGACCGCCTCGACATCGACGAGCACGGCGCGCCCGACCGCTGTCTGCTCGTCACTCCACCGCTTCCCCGCCCCCTCGATCTGCTGGGGGACGCCGGTGTACGTCTCGTCGCCGCGGCGGAGGGACGGAGCGCCGACTGGGCGGTGCGGCTCGTGGCTCTCCGCCCCGACGGGCGCGCCGAACCGCTCGCCACCGGCATCGCCCGCGTCGCCCACGAGGGCTCCTGTACACGGGAGCTGGTCGTCCCGCTCGGGCCCGTCGCGCGCCGGATGGCCGCCGGGGTCCGGCTTCGCGTGGAGGTCGCCGGACACCACTTCCCGGCCCACGCCCGCAACCCGCACACCGGCGAGAACCCCGTGACCGCGACCCGGCTCCTGCCGTCCCGACGGTCCGTGCGGATGACCGGCAGCGCCCTGCTGCTGCCCATCGTCCACCGCCCCGCCGCCACCGATCCCGTACAGGAGATACTCCGTTGACCCTCACCGGCGTACCGTCGCTCGACGCGCTCGTGGACCCCGTCTGCGGGCTCATACGGGGAGTCGAAGCCGTTCCGCACCCCACCGGCGCCCCGCCCCGCTACACCGCGATGACCGCCGAGGTCTCCGACGCGCGGCGCTTCGGCGCCTGGCCCGCCGACCGGGTCTCGCTGGGCACCACCTTCGGCGACGCGCCGGGCGCGCGGCTCGCCGCGGTCGCCGAGGCCGTCGAGCGCTACTGCGGCAACCGGCTCCCGCCGCCCGGCCACCCGGACGCGCCACGTCTGGCGACCGCCACCGAACTCCAGGCGGAGGGACGGCTGTTGTATGGCCCCGGTGACCTTCCCTCGTACGCCTCCTGGCAGTACGACCGCCCCCGCTTCCCCTACCGGCCGCTCGGCCCCGACACCCCCGCCCTCTGGGCTCGGGGGGAGGAGGACGGACGGGAGTGCTGGGTGCCCGTTGCGCTCAGCCACCTGAACTGGCGTCAGGGACAGCTCCGTTCGCTGCCCCGCACCCATCACCTCAACTACGCGGGCATCGCCACCGGCCAGGGCTTCGACGACGCCGTCGAACGCGGGCTCCTCGAAGTCGTCGAGCGGGACGCGCTGGAGCTGTGGTGGCACCTCGACGGCCCCACCCGCGGCATCGACCCGCGCTCGGTGCCCGGACTCGACCGCGACCTCGAAGGCTGCGGCCTCGACGTCCGGATCGTCGAGATGCCCTCCGAGTTCGCGCCCTGCGTCGCCGCCTGGGTGTACGACCCCGAACGCGGCATCCACGCCTCGGGGTTCGCCTGCCGCTACGACCCCGCCGAGGCCGCGCGCAAGGCGGTCCTGGAGGCGGTCCACACCTGGGTCTTCACCCAGGGCGCGGTGGAGGCGGACGGCTGGGTCTTCCGGGCGATCGAGGCGGGCATGTTCGCCCGGGGCCTGTACCTCGACCACCGGCCTGACCGGCGCTACCTGGACGCCGTCGGCGAGGACTTCGGCGCGGTACGGGACCTGGGCGCGCACGTCCAGGTCTGGCTGGACCCGCGCATGGCGCCGTACGCCCGCCGCTTCACCCACCCGGCGCTCGGCGTCGTGCCCGTCGACGAGGTCCCGGCGGGGAGCCGGGCCGCGCTCGACGCCCGCCTGGCGGCCGGCGGCCACCGCCTGATCACCGTCGACCTGACGACCGAGGACATCGCCGAGACGCCGTTGCGAGTGGCCCGGGTCCTCGTCTCGGGGCTCGTCCCCAACGCTCCGGCCGCCTTCGGCTACTTCGGCTGCGAGCGCTTCGGCCGGGCGGCGGTCGAGCGGGGCTGGCGGCCCACGGCACCGGTGGGCCCGGGCGACTTCACCCTCGCGCCGCCCCCGCACATGTGAGGACACGGACGATGACCGATGTGTACGCGGACCCGACGGCCGGGGTCTCCGGGGCCGCCCTGCGGCTCGCGCGGTCGGGGCGGGTGCCCGGGCCGGACTTCGCGGCGGGGAGCGCCGTCACCGCCTGGCCCGGGCAGGCCGTGCCGGTGCCGGGCGCATTGGACCGGCTGCTCCGGGCGTCGCTCGCGGGCGGACGGTTGCGCCCCGCCGCGTCGGCCGGGGCGCTGCACCCGGTGAACGTCCACCTGTTGGTGGGCCCCGGCGGCGTGCCGGAGCCCGGGCGGTACGCGTACGACCCCGCCGCCCACCGGCTCCACCCGCGTGGGGGCGCGCCCGCCGACGCCCCGGACGGCGTGGTCCTCGTGCTGACGGTGACCGCGCGCCGTACCGTCTCCCACTACGCCCACCGCGCCTGGCCGCTCCTCCTCCTCGACACCGGTCACGCGCTCGCCGCCCTCGCCCTGGCCGGCGCGCACGCCGTCTGCGCGGACGCGGACGGCACGCTCCTGGCCGCCGCCGCGGGCCTGACGGCCGGCGCGGGGGAGCCCGAACACGCGGTGGCGGCGGCCTGGTGGGGCCGCGCCCCGGGCGAGCGGCCCGCCCACGACGTGCTCGCGCGCTGGGCCACCCACGGCCCGGGGGACGCGCCGCTGGGCGTCCGCAGGCCGGCGCCCGCGGTGCTCCGCGCCGCCTGGGACACGCTCGCGGAGGTCACGGCCGGCGCGGGGGAGGGGAGGTGGTGCGGCTTTCCCGGGCTGCCGTCCTCACCGCCCCGTACGCGTCGACGCAGCGCGCCCCCCGGCTTCGGTGGAGTCCCCGAACGCGCGGAACTGGCCCGCCTCCTGCACGCGGCCGAGGCGGCCGGACCCGAGGGCGTGCGCTGGTGCGTGGCCGTCGGCGGCCCCGAACCGGCCGTCCTCGGCGGGCCCGGCCTGCGCACGCCGGCCACGGGGGACGCCCGCCCCACGCTCGCGCGGTGGGCCGCCGGCCAGGGGTGGCTCGCCGAGGCCGGAGCCGTACTCCTGGCGTACGGCTGCCCGGACGACGCCCCGCCCGCCGAGATCCGCCGGACGCACCTGGGCGCCGGCTACGCCGTCGGAATCGCCCAAGCCCTCGCCTGTGAGGCCCGGTTGGCCTCCCGCCCCGTCGGCTCCTGGCAGTCGGCCGACCTCGGCGCCGCGCTCGGCGAGCCGCCGGGACGCTCCGCGGTCCTCCACGCCCTCGCCCTCGGCCGCAGAGCCGAGGAACGCCCCGAGGAACGTCCCGAGGGGCGTCCCGAGGGGCGTATCGAGGAACGCGCCGAGGGGCGCGCCGAGGCCGTGCCCCCGGGACCGCCCACCCCGGCCCTTCCACCGTCCCACTCCGCCCAAGGAGCCCCGCCGTCATGATGCTCCACCCGGAGCTGGTCCGCGCCGCACGTCCCGCGCGCGGGCCCCTCACCGTCGCCACCGCGCTGCTCGTCGCCGTCACGGTCACGCATCTCGCGCAGGCGGCCCTGCTCGCCCTCGCTCTCGCCCGGATCGCCCGCGGCACCGCCGACGGCCTCGGACCGCTCCTCGCCGGTGTGCTCGGCACCGTCGCCGTACGGGCCTGGCTCACGCGTCGGCAGCGTCAGGTCGCGGTGCGCGCCGGGGCCGCCGTACGGACCGGGCTGCGCGACACGCTCCTCCAGCGGCTCGGGACGGTCGGAGCCCCGCGGGAGGCGGACGCGCGCGCCGGGGCCGTACGGGCCACGCTCGTCGACGGGGTCGAGGGAGTCGACGCGTACGTGTCCCGCTACCTCCCCCAACTCCTCCTCACCGTCGCCGTACCCCCCGTCCTGCTCCTCGCCGTGGCCCTCGTCGAGCCGTACGCGGCGCTCGTCCTCGCCCCCGCGCTGCTCCTCGCGCTCTTCGCCCCCCGGTGGTGGGACCGGCTGCTCGCACGGCGCGGGCAGGAGCACTGGGGCGCCTACGAGGCGCTGTCCGCCGACTATCTGGAGGCGCTCCAGGGGATGCCGGCCCTGCGCGCGGCCGGGGCCGTCGCCCGTACCCGCGCGCGGCTGGAGGCGCGGTCCGCGGAGCTGCACCGGGCGACGGTGGCCAAGCTTCGCATCTCACTGGTCGACACCGGGATCACCGACCTCGCCGTGCAGGGCGGCACGGTCGCCGCCGCGCTCGTCGCCTGCGCCTCGGCCGTGTCGGGGCGGACGGCGGCGACCGGCACGTACCTCGTCCTGATGCTCGCGTCCGAGTGCTTCCGGCCCGTACGCGACCTGTCGCGGGAGTGGCACTCCGGCTACCTCGGCATCTCGGCCGCGGACGGGATCGCCGCGCTGCGGACCGCGACGGGTGCCGTGCCGGACACCGGAAGCACCTTGGCCGCCTGGGAGCGGGCGCCCGAGATCCGCTTCGAGGACGTCCACCACACGCACCCCGGCGCGTCCGAACCGGCTTTGCGGGGGGTGACGTTCACCGCGGAGGCGGGCCGGACGACGGCGATCGTCGGACCGTCCGGCGCGGGCAAGTCCACGCTCCTCGGGCTGCTCCTGCGGCAGGACGGGGACCCGGAGGGCGGACGGATCACGGTCGGGGGCGCCGACCACACGACGTACACGCTGGCCTCGCTGCGGCGCGGGATCGCGGTCGTCTCCCAGGAGACGTACCTCTTCCACGCCACCGTCGCCGAGAACCTGCGGCTGGCGCGGCCGGGTGCCACGGACGGGGAACTGCGGGCGGCGGCGCGGGCTGCCGGGATCCACGAGGAGGTGCTGGCGCTTCCCGAGGGTTACGGGACGGTCGTCGGCGAGCGCGGCGCGACGCTCTCGGGCGGTCAGCGCCAACGGCTGGCGCTGGCCCGCGCGTTGCTGGCCGACGCGCCGGTCCTCGTCCTCGACGAGGCGACCAGCGCCGTCGACGAACGCCGCGAGGCGCGCATCGGCCGCGCCCTGCGCGAGGCGGCGCGGGGCCGTACGTGTCTGGTGGTCGCCCACCGCCTGGCGTCGGTCCGCGACGCGGACCGGATCGTCGTCCTGGACGGCGGCCGCGTCGAAGCGATCGGCACGGACGCGGACCTGCGCCGACGGGACGGCCTGTACGCGCGGCTGCTGGCCGCGGCGAGCACGAAGGAGAAGGCGGCATGAGGCACAGGCCCGACGCGCACGACCCCACGACGACCGAACCCGAGCGCCCACGACACCAGTCACCGGTGCGGCCCCCCACGGCGGGAAGGCCCCTCCCGGCCGCCCCAGAGCCGGCGCAAGGGCTCGACGCCCCGCCCGGGTCCGGGCCGCCGGCCTCAGGCGCCGCAGGCCCGTCCCCGGACGGTGGCGCGCAGGCGTCGTGCGGCGAGGCGGTGCCCGACGCCGGGGCACGTCCGGAGCCGGTGCGAGGGCTCCACGTCCCGTCCGGGGGCCGACCTCTGGCGTGCGGGAACGACGGTCCATCAGCGGCCGCGGTCGCCGGCGCTCCGGCGTCCGGGTCGGACGGCCCGTCCGCGGCCGCGGACGGTGGCGCGCGGGCGTTCGGCGCCGAGGCAGGTCCCGAGCCGCGCCGGGGGGCGGAGCGGGAGCTCGACGCCTCGCCCGGGTCCGGGCCGCCGGCCTCCGGAGTCGACGGCGCACCCCCCGCGCGGGCCCTGTGGGCCCTGTTGCCCGTGTTGGGGGCGCATCGGGGGATGACCCTGCGGACCTTCGGCGCCGCGCTCGTCGATCAGGCCGCGCTCGTCGCGCTGGTCACGCTCGCCGCGCACACCGTCGGTGCCGCCGTCGTGGACGGGGCGGCGCCCGCCGTCGGGACCGTGGGCGCTCTGGTCGGGCTCGTGCTGCTGCGGTCGCTCGCCACCTGGCGGGAGATGGACCTGTCGCACGATCTCGCCTACCGCGTGCTCGCCGCGCTGCGCGTCCGCGTCTTCGACGGGCTCGCCCGCAGCGCGCCCGCGCGGATCGCCGGGCGGCGCAGTGGCGATCTGGCGTCGGCCGCCCTCGGGGACGTGGAGGCGCTGGAGTTCTTCTACGCCCACGCCGTCGCCCAGCTCCTCGCCTCCGCGACCGTGTTCGGCACCGGCGCGGTCGTGCTCGGGTTCGTCGACCCGTGGCTCCTCGCCCCCGTCCTGCCGGCCGCCGGGCTCCTCGTCCTCGGGCCGCTCCTCGACGGTCGCGGCCGGGCGGCACGCGGGGCGCGCACCCGTGAGGCCGCCGCAGCGCTCTCCGCCGAGACCGTGGAGACCGTCGACGGGCTGCGCGAGCTCCTCGCCTTCGGCGCGCTGGACCGGCGCCGGGCGCGGCTGCGCGCGTACGGCCGGCGGCTCGGGGACGCCCAGCGTGCCGAGCACACCTGGGAGGCGGGCGCGGCCGCCGTACGCGACCTGCTCGTGGTCGCGGCGGTCGTCGGGGTCGTCGCCGCGGCCGCGCACACCCTGAGCGGTCCCTGGGCGCCGGCCGCCATGGCCCTCGCCCTGGGCTGTCTGGCGCCGGTCGCGGACTCGGCGGCGGCGCTGGGCCAAGCGGGTGGTCTTCGGGCGCCCGCCGCCCGCGTCGGCGCGGCGATCGGGGCCCGGGCGGGCGCGCCGGCCGCCGAGCGGCCCGTGCCGCTGCCGGACGGACCGCTGGGGGTACGGCTGCGGGGCGTCCGCTTCGACTACGGCGGTACGGACGTGCTCGCCGGGGTCGACCTGGCAATCCGTCCGGGGGAGACCGTGGCGCTGGTCGGGGCCTCGGGGGCCGGGAAGTCGACGGTGGCCCATCTGCTGGCACGGTTCTGGGACCCGCGGGAAGGCACCGTGGAGATCGTCGGAGGCGACCGCGCCGTCGACGTACGCGACCTCGCCGACGCCGACCTGCGGGGCGCCGTGGCCGTGGTCGGACAGGACGCGCCGCTCTTCCACGGCACCCTCGCGGAGAACCTGCGGCTCGCCGCTCCGGACGCCCCCGACGAGCGGGTCCGGGAGGTGGCGGAGCTGTGCGGCATCGGCCATCTGGTCTCCGGCCTCGCGGTCGGCGAGCGCGGCGCCACGCTCTCGGGCGGCCAACGGGCCCGCGTCGCCCTGGGCCGGGCCCTGCTCGCCGCGCCCCGCGTCCTGGTCCTCGACGAGACGACGGCGAACCTGGACGCCGCCGGGGAGGCGGACCTCGCCGAGGCGCTCGCCGCGGCGACGGGCGCGGCCGACCGCACCACGGTCCTCATCGCCCACCGGCCGTCCACCATCCGCCGCGCCGACCGGATCGCGGTCCTGGACGGCGGCCGGGTGGTGCAGACCGGAACCTGGGAGGCCCTGACGGCCCAGGAGGGGCCCTTCAGGACCCTCCTGACCCGCACCGGCCCCTGACCGGGCCCGCACGGGCCCGTGGGCGGGTCCTGACCGACGGGCCCGCCCTGGCCGGCCAGGGCGGGCCTCGCGCGTCAGACCCTCGCCCGTCACGCCCTGGCCAGCACAGGCAGTCACGACATGCGCAGCGCCAGGAAGAAGTCCAGCTTGTCCTCCAGACGCGACAGGTCCCTCCCCGTCAGTTGCTCGATCCGGCCCACCCGGTAGCGCAGGGTGTTCACATGCAGGTGCAGTCGGGTCGCACAACGGGTCCAGGAGCCGTCGCAGTCGAGGAAGGCCTCCAGCGTGGGGATGAGCTCGGCACGGTGGCGGCGGTCGTAGTCGCGCAGCGGGTCCAGCAGCCGGGCCGTGAAGGCCCGGCGGACGTCGTCCGGGACGAACGGGAGGAGCAGCACGTGCGAGGCGAGCTCGTGGTGGCCCGCGGCGCACACGCGGCCCGGGCGGGCGGCCGCGACGCGGCGGGCATGGCGGGCCTCCTCCAGGGCGCCGCGCAGGCCCTCCGCCGAATGGACGGCCGCGCTGACGCCCAGGGTGAGGCGGCCGTCGCCGTCGAGACCGGCCGACAGGGGCTCTCGTACCGTCGCGAGCAGCACGTCGGCGTGCAGCCCGACGGTGCCGTTGCCCTCGTCCTCGCTGTCCGGCAGCGGTCCCGCGGGCAGCGGCACCAGCGCGATGGCCTCGTCGCCGTGGTGGGCGACGGCGATGCGGTCGGCGGAGTCGGCGCCCACGGTCGCCGGGTCCACCAGGATCTCCTCCAGGAGGGCCTGGGCCACCGGACCGGTCTCCACGGCGCCCGCGCCGGCCTCCGCGTCCCACTCGACCCGGGCGACCACGACCTGCCAGTGCGGCGCCGTCCCGAGGCCCGGCAGCAGCACGGGCGCGGCCACCCGCAGACGTGCGGCGATCTCGGCCGGGGCGGCGCCCGTCTGGACCAGTTCGAGGACCTCCTGCGCGAGCCGACGCCGTACGGTACGCGCCGCGTCCCGCCGGTCCCGCTCCACGGCGATGAGCTGGGTGACGCCCTGGAGCAGGTCGAGCCGGGCCGCCGGCCAGTCGCCCGCGTCGGCCTCGACGGCGAGCAGCCAGTCGGACAGGACGGTCTCCCGCACGTCCCGCGAGGCGGGCGCGGGCCCGCGCCCGGTGTTGCGGATCGGGAAGAGGGAGTACGTCGTTCCGGCGGCGTTCAGGCGGTGCGGGCCGCGCCGTCCGGTCCGGGTGGCGGCCAGGTGCTCGCCGGCCAGCTTCGCCGCGAGCCCGGCGTCCAGCGGCTCTCCGGCGCCCGCGATCTGGCGGCCGGTGGGGGACAGGACCCAGGCCCGCAGGTCCAGGTCGGAGCCGAGGAGGTCGAGGACGACCTCGGGGCCGCCGCCCGCCGGCCCGGAGGTCATGAGGCGCCTGTGGCGGTCGACGACGGCCGCCAGGTCGCCCGCCCGCTCGCCGGAGACCTGTCGAACAACATGCTCGGTGATCGTCGCGAACGCAACGGACTCGTTCACAGCGAACAGCGGCAGCCGATGGCGCGAACACGCCTGTACGAGATCGTCGGGGATGTCCCCGAGCTCGGCCTCACCGGCCGCGAGCCCCGCGACCCCGGCGGAGGCCAGGATCCGGGCGAACGGCTCCGCGTCCTCCGGCACGCGGTACCAGGCGAGCCCGGTGAGGACGAGCTCACCTCCCGAGAGATACCTGCTGGGGTCTTTCAGGTCCGTCGTCATCACGCCCCGTACGGAGCGGTCCAGCTCGTCCTCACCGCCGAGCAGGCGCAGCCCCAGCGCGTCGGTTTCCAGCAGTGCGCGCAGCCGCATCTCGTCGCCGCCGTTCCTTCTCGTCGTTCGCGAAAACTGTCGCGTTGTCGTCGGTGGCCCGGTGCCACCGTTTCCAGGGGGAAACGGCGAGGTTACTGAGCCCCGCCTTTCGTTCGAATCTACAAGACGAACAAGGTCACCAGCCAACTCCTTCATGTTTTCGGTGACTGCACCGGGGAGAGCCGGGCTTGTGTACTAGGCCACACGTCGCGTTAACAGCGGATGAACACGAATTCGAAGTCGAGGGCCGGCCGTCCCCCCGGGCCCGTACGACCGACCCCCGATCACTAGAAGCACAAGAAGAGAGCCACCATGGACTTCCTTCGCCCCGCCAGCTGGGAGGAGGCGCTCGCCGCCAAGGCCGAGCACCCCACGGCCGTGCCCATCGCCGGTGGCACCGACATCATGGTCGAGATCAACTTCGACCACCGGCGTCCCGAGTACCTCCTGGACCTCAACCGCATCGAGCTCCTGCGCGAGTGGGAGGTCGGCGAGGAGAACGTCCGCCTCGGTGCCTCCGTTCCGTACACCCAGATCATGGAGAACCTGCGGGCCGAGCTGCCGGGCCTGGCGCTCGCCTCGCACACCGTGGCCTCCCCGCAGATCCGCAACCGCGGTGGTGTCGGCGGCAACCTGGGCACGGCGTCGCCCGCAGGTGACGCGCATCCCGCGCTGCTCGCGGCCGGGGCCGAGGTCGAGGTCGAGTCGCAGGCGCGTGGCAGCCGCCTCATCCCGATCGACGAGTTCTACACGGGCGTGAAGCGCAACGCGCTGCAGCCCGACGAGCTCATCAAGACCGTCCACGTCAAGAAGGCGGACGGCCCGCAGCAGTACTCCAAGGTCGGTACGCGGAACGCGATGGTCATCGCGGTCTGTGCCTTCGGCCTGGCCCTCCACCCGGAGACCCGGACCGTGCGTACCGGTATCGGCTCCGCGGCCCCGACTCCGATCCGTGCCAAGGCTGCCGAGGAGTTCCTGAACGCGGCTCTGGAGGAGGGCGGTTTCTGGGACAACGGCAAGATCATCACTCCGTCGATCGCCAAGCAGTTCGCCGACCTCTGCTCGGCGGCCGCCAACCCCATCGACGACGTCCGAGGCACCGCCAAGTACCGCCGTCACGCCGTCGGAATCATGGCTCGCCGCCAGCTCGGCTGGACCTGGGAGCAGTACCGCGGCGCCGGCCGCACGCTTGAGGGAGCTGCATAACCATGCGCGTCAACTTCACCGTCAACGGTCGCCGGCAGGAAGCCGACGATGTCTGGGAGGGCGAGTCCCTCCTCTACGTCCTGCGTGAGCGCCTGGGTCTGCCCGGCTCCAAGAACGCCTGTGAGCAGGGTGAGTGCGGTTCCTGCACGGTCCGTCTCGACGGCGTGCCGGTCTGTTCCTGTCTCGTCGCGGCCGGTCAGGTCGAGGGCCGCGAGGTCGTCACCGTCGAGGGCCTGGCGGAGTACGCCACGCAGCGCGAGGAAGCCCGTCGGGACGGAGGGGCCTGTGCGTCGGGCGCCTGCGGCACCTCGCTCGACGCGGCCAAGCAGTGGGAGGCGAAGCCCGGTCAGGACTCGCAGACCGGCGAGGGCGTCGAACTGTCTCCGATCCAGCAGGCGTTCATCGACGCCGGTGCCGTGCAGTGCGGTTTCTGCACGCCGGGTCTGCTGGTCGCGGCCGACGAGATGCTGGAGCGCAACCCGTCGCCGACGGACGCGGACATCCGCGAGGCGCTCTCCGGCAACCTCTGCCGCTGCACGGGTTACGAGAAGATCCTCGACGCGGTCCGCCTCGCGGCCGCTCGCCAGGAGCGCCAGGGAGAGGCGGTCTGACATGGCTCAGAACACACGCACCGTACCGGTGGGCACGCCCACCGAGGTCACCCAGAACCACACCAAGGGTGGTGTCGGCGAGTCCACGCTCCGTCCGGACGGCACTCTGAAGGTCACCGGTGAGTTCGCGTACTCCTCGGACATGTGGCACGAGGACATGCTGTGGGGCCAGGTCCTGCGCTCCACCGTCGCCCACGCGGAGATCGTGTCGATCGACACCGCCGAGGCGCTGGCGATGGACGGCGTGTACGCCGTCATGACGCACGAGGACCTGCCGGCCGCGAAGAACTACGGCCTGGAGTTCCGGGACACCCCGGTGCTCGCCTACGGCAAGGTCCGTCACCACGGTGAGCCGGTGGCCCTCGTGGCCGCCGACCACCCGGAGACCGCCCGCCGCGCGGCGGCGAAGATCGTGGTCGAGTACCGGGAGCTCCCGGTCATCACGGACGAGGCCTCGGCCACCGCCCCGGACGCGATCCTGGTGCACGAGAACCGCGACGACCACCACGCCGGCCATGTCCCGCACCCCAACATCGTGCACCGCCAGCCGATCATCCGCGGCAACGCCGCCGAGGCCGCCAAGCGCGCCGACGTCATCGTCAAGGGCGAGTACACCTTCGGCATGCAGGACCAGGCCTTCCTCGGCCCCGAGTCGGGTCTCGCCGTACCGGCCGAGGACGGCGGCGTCGACCTGTACGTCGCCACCCAGTGGCTGCACGCGGACCGCGAGCAGATCGCGCCCTGCCTCGGCCTGCCCGAGGACAAGGTCCGGATGACCATGGCCGGCATCGGCGGCGCCTTCGGCGGCCGCGAGGACATCTCCATGCAGATCCTCGCCTCGCTGCTCGCGCTGCGCACCGGCAAGCCGGTCAAGATGGTCTACAACCGGTACGAGTCCTTCTTCGGGCACGTCCACCGGCACCCGGCGAAGCTCTACTACGAGCACGGCGCCACCAAGGACGGCAAGATCACGCACATGAAGTGCAAGATCGTCCTGGACGGCGGCGCCTACGCCTCGTCCACGGTCTCGGTCGTCGGCAACGCCTCCTCCCTCTCGGTCGGCCCGTACGTCATCGACGACGTCGAGATCGAGGCGATCGGCCTCTACACCAACAACCCGCCGTGCGGCGCGATGCGTGGTTTCGGCGCGGTCCAGGCGTGCTTCGCGTACGAGGCGCAGATGGACAAGCTGGCCGCGAAGCTGGGGATGGACCCGGTGGAGCTGCGGCAGCTGAACGCGATGGAGCAGGGCACGATCATGCCGACCGGGCAGCCGGTCGACTCCCCGGCCCCGGTCGCCGAACTCCTGCGCCGGGTGAAGGCGCGTCCGATGCCGCCGGAGCGTCAGTGGGAGGCCGCGGGCGAGGGCGCGGATGTCCGTGCGCTGCCCGGTGGTCTGTCCAACACCACCCACGGTGAAGGCGTCGTCCGTGGTGTCGGCTATGCGGTCGGTATCAAGAACGTCGGTTTCTCCGAGGGCTTCGACGACTACTCGACCGCCAGGATCCGTATGGAGGTCATCAACGGCGAGCCGGTCGCCACGGTCCACACCGCGGCGGCGGAGGTCGGCCAGGGTGGTGTCACCATCCACGCCCAGATCGCCCGCACGGAGCTGGGCGTCCAGCAGGTGACCATCGTCCCGGCCGACACGCAGGTCGGCTCGGCCGGTTCGACCTCCGCGGGCCGCCAGACGTACATGACCGGCGGGGCGATCAAGAACTCCTGCGGGATCGTGCGGGAGAAGGTCCTGGAGATCGGCCGGCGCAAGTTCGGCTCCTACCACCCGGCCTGGGCCACGGCCGAACTCCTCCTGGAGGGCGGCAAGGTCGTCACCGACGGCGGCGAGGCCCTCGCCTCCATCGCGGACGTCCTCGAGGACCAGGCCGTGGAGGTCGAGGAGGAGTGGCGCCACCGCCCCACCGAGGCCTTCGACCGGGTCACCGGCCAGGGCAACGGCCACGTCCAGTACGCCTTCGCGGCGCACCGCGCCGTGGTCGAGGTCGACACCGAACTCGGCCTCGTCAAGGTCATCGAACTGGCCTGCGCCCAGGACGTCGGCAAGGCGGTCAACCCTCTGTCGGTCATCGGCCAGATCCAGGGCGGCACCACCCAGGGCCTCGGCGTCGCGGTGATGGAAGAGATCATCGTCGACCCCAAGACCGCGAAGGTGCGCAACCCGTCCTTCACGGACTACCTGATCCCCACCATCCTCGACACGCCGACCATCCCGGTCGACTACCTCGAGCTGGCGGACCCGAACGCCCCGTACGGAGTACGTGGCATCGGCGAGGCCCCGACCCTGTCGTCCACCCCGGCCGTCCTCGCGGCGATCCGGAACGCGACCGGCCTCGAACTCAACAAGACACCGGTCCGCCCCGAGGCGCTCACCGGCACCTTGTAGGACTCTCCGGGCGGTGCGTGCCTCCCCGGAACGTCACACTTCCCCCGCCCGCACCGCCCGGAGCAACCCAGCAGTACCCGCACCACCCCAGCAGTACCGCAGTACCGCAGTACCAGCGTCACTGATCCACCCCGTTCGTCTCGGGCCGTCCCCCGGGTCGTGCAGCCCACGCAGCATCCCAAATCCCGCAGCTTCTCTGACTTCCCAGTCTTAAGCGGGTGCCCCTTTGAACCTTGGGAGTAGGCCCCATGACCCAGTCGTCAGTGGAGCCCAAGACCGCCTCGGAGGACGCGGGCTCCGGCTCGAACGTCCCCGCCGGCCGCTCTTGGCTCGACCGGTACTTTCACATCTCGGAGAGAGGATCCTCCGTCGCGACGGAGATCCGCGGCGGCGTCACCACCTTCATGGCGATGGCGTACATTCTCCTGCTCAACCCCCTGATCCTCGGCGGCAAGGACGTTGAAGGCAACGTCCTCAGCCAGCCCGCACTCATCACGGCGACTGCTCTGGCCGCCGCTGTGACCACTCTGCTCATGGGCTTCTGGGGCAAGGTCCCGCTCGCCCTGGCAGCCGGTCTCAGCGTCTCCGGCGTGCTCTCCTCGCAGGTCATCTCCGTCATGACCTGGCCGCAGGCCATGGCCATGTGTGTGGCCTACGGTGTGATCATCTGTCTCCTGGTCGTCACCGGCCTCCGCGAGATGATCATGAACGCGATCCCGCTGGCGATCAAGCACGCGATCACCATAGGCATCGGCCTCTTCATCGCGATCATCGGCTTCGTCAAGGCCGGCTTCGTCCACGAGAACCCCTCGCCCGGCGGCGGCCCGGTCACCCTCGGCCCCCTCGGTGAACTCCAGGGCTGGCCCGTACTGATCTTCGCGGTCACCCTGCTGCTGATCTTCGCCCTCCAGGCCCGCAACATCCCCGGCGCCATCCTCATCGGCATCGTCGCGGGCACCGTCATCGCCATGATCGTCAACGCCGTCGCCGACATCCCGGCCAAGGGCGCGGGCGCCTGGTTCTCCGGCGCGCCGGAGCTCAAGGGCAGCGCCGTCTCCGCACCGGACTTCTCACTCATCGGAGAAGTGTCCTTCAGCGGCTGGGGCGACGTCGGCTACATCACGATCACCATGATCGTCTTCACCCTGGTGCTGGCCGGCTTCTTCGACGCCATGGCCACCATCATCGGTGTCGGCTCCGAGGCCAACCTGGCCGACAAGCAGGGCCGTATGCCCGGTCTGTCGAAGGCTCTGTTCATCGACGGCGCCGGCGGTGTCATCGGTGGCGGTGTCGGCGGCTCCGGCCAGACCGTCTTCGTCGAATCGGCGACCGGCGTCGGTGAGGGTGCCCGTACGGGTCTGTCCTCCGTCGTCACCGGCGCGTTCTTCGCCCTCTGTCTCTTCTTCACCCCGCTCACCGCGATCGTGCCGGCCGAGGTCGCCTCCGCCGCCCTGGTCGTCATCGGCGCGATGATGATGCAGAACGCCAAGCACGTCGACTGGAGCGACCGCGCCGTCGCGATCCCGGTGTTCCTCACCGTGGTCCTGATGCCGTTCACGTACACCATCACCACGGGTGTCGCGGCCGGTGTCATCTCCTACGCCGTCATCAAGGTGGCGCAGGGCAAGGCACGCGAGGTGGGCGCCTTCATGTGGGGCCTGACGGCGATCTTCGTCGTGTACTTCGCGATCCACCCGATCGAGAGCTGGCTGGGCGTCGGCTGACGCCCCTGACCGCCGCCCTCCACACATACCGAGGAGTTCGAGATGCTGGACATCGCCGAAGAGCTGCACCGGTGGGTCGAGCAGGGACGCGAGTTCGCCGTCGCCACCGTCGTGGCGGTCGGCGGGAGCGCGCCCCGGCAGCCCGGCGCCGCCCTCGCCGTCGACAGCGACGGCACGGCGATCGGATCGGTCTCCGGCGGATGTGTGGAGGGCGCGGTCTACGACCTGTGCCAACAGGCGCTCGAAGACGGCGAAACCGTCCTCGAGCGCTTCGGCTACAGCGACGAGGACGCCTTCGCCGTGGGCCTGACCTGCGGCGGAATCATCGACATCCTCGTCACGCCGGTACGCGGCGGGGTCTTCCCCGCTGCCCTGGCCGCCGCCGTCTCGGGGGAGGCGGCGGCCCTCGCCAGGATCGTCGAAGGACCCGCCGAACTGATGGGCCGGGCGCTCCTCGTCCGCCCCGACGGAACGTACGAAGGCGGCCTCGGCGGCCACCCCGAACTGGACCGCACGGCGGCCGGCGAGGCGGTCGCCATGCTGGACGCGGGCCGCACCGGAACCGTCGAGATCGGCGAGGACGGCAGCCGCTGCGGACAGCCGCTCAGCCTGCTCGTCGAGTCCTCCGTCCCGGCCCCTCGCATGATCGTCTTCGGCGCCATCGACTTCGCCTCCGCCCTCGTGCGGGTCGGCAAGTTCCTCGGCTACCACGTCACCGTGTGCGACGCCCGGCCGGTCTTCGCGACCGCCGCCCGTTTCCCCGAGGCCGACGAGATCGTCGTCGAATGGCCCCACCGCTACCTGGAGGCGGCCGCTGCCTCCGGCGACGTCGACGCGCGGACGGTCCTGTGCGTCCTGACCCACGACGCCAAGTTCGACGTCCCGCTCCTCGAAGCCGCCCTGAAGCTTCCCGTCGCCTACGTCGGCGCGATGGGCTCCCGCCGCACCCACGAGGACCGCAACAAGCGCCTGCGCGAGGTCGGCGTCACCGAACTCGAACTCGCCCGCCTGCGCTCCCCGATCGGTCTCGACCTGGGGGCCCGGACCCCGGAGGAGACGGCCCTGTCCATCGGCGCCGAGATCGTCGCCAACCGGCGCGGCGGCTCCGGCGTCTCCCTGACCGGCGCCCACACCCCCATTCACCACGACGGCCCGCGCACAGCCGACGGCCGGATAGGTTCCGTCGCCTGACCGGTGACGGTGACCGGTGGCCGGTGATCGGCGAATGCGCCGGCGGACCCGGAGCGGGGGACGGTCGACCCCAAGGCGGGCGACTGGTTCCCGGCCCAGGCGCTGGAACTCGTACGGCTCGCCGATCCACCGATCCTCCCGGCGGCGGCCGACCGTTAGGGTCCGGAGCATGGAGATGCGAGACGCAGACATCCGCGACGTACCGGAAGCCCATATCGACCGCGCCCTCGACCTCGTGTACCTCGTCTTCCACGAGCGCCCCGAGGAGGAGCAGCGCAAGCACCACCGCGAACTGCTGCTCCCCTGTGAGCGGATCGGCGCCTACGACGGCGACACCCTGGTCGGCTTCGTCGCCGCCCACCGCTTCACCCTCTCCGTGCCCGGCGGCGAACTGCCCTGCCCCGGCCTGACGTTCGTCTCCGTCGCCCCCACCCACCGGCGCCGCGGCGTGCTCTCCGCCCTGCTCGCCGAACTCTTCCGCCGGTCCGCCGAGCGCGCCGAGCCGATCGCCGCGCTCTGGGCCTCCGAGGACGCCATCTACGGCCGGTTCGGCTTCGGCCCCGCCACCCAGGGCATCATCGTCGAGATCGACTCACGGCGCCCGCTCGCCCTGCGCATCGACCCCGACGAGCGCCCGCTGCGCCTGATCGACCCGGCCGACGTGCCCGCGGCCGTCGGTCCCTATTTCGACGCCACCCGCGCCCTGCGGGCCGGCCGGGTCGCGCGGGACGAGGAACGCTGGAGCGGGGAGTGGCTCCCCGACCAGGCCGAGGACGACGACGAGCTCTCCCCGCCCCGGATCGTCGCCCTCGGCGAGCCCCTGGCCGGATACGCCGTCTACCGCACCAAGGCGGAGAACGAGGAGACCCACGCCGCCGGCCTGGTGCGGGTCGACGAGCTGGAGGCCGACACCCCGGCCGTCGCCGCCGCGCTCTGGCGCTACCTCGCGTCGATCGACCTGACCGGCACCGTGCGGGCCTGGGGCCGACCGCTCGACGACCCCTTGCTCCTCTTCGCCGCGGACCGCGACCAGGTGCGCGTGACGGGGCAGTTCCCCGCGCTGTGGATGCGGCTCGTCGACGTCCGCGCGGCGCTGACGGCCCGCGGCTGGGCCGCCGTGGCGGATCTCGTCCTGGAGGTCCACGACAGCCGCCTCCCCGCCAACTCCGGCCGCTTCCGCCTCACGACCGGCCAGGGCGGAGCCCGCTACGAGCCGACCGGCGACCCGGTCGACCTCTCCTTCGACGTACGGGATCTGGCCGCCTGCTACCTCGGCGGCACACGGGTCACGGACCTGGTCGCCGCGGGCCTGGTGGAGGAACACACACCGGGCGCCGCCGCCACCCTCGACGCGGCGCTCCGGACGGAGCGACTGCCGCACACGGACGACGAGTTCTAGATCAGCGTACGGAAGCCTTCACAGGCATCCGCCTCGGTGGCGTGCGTGGCCACCGGCTCGTACACGCCCCGCTCGTACACCCCCGTCTCCCAGCCGTCGCCGTCCTTCAGCGACCGCAGACAGACGAAGTCCGGCGGGGTGGGCGCCGGTTCGTGGATGCCCTCGATCCAGTAGTGGTCCCCGGGCACTCCGGCCTCGCGGAGTGCCCGGGCCAGGGCGGCTCTGCGCTCCACGCGGAGATCTCCCTGGGTCGTGGGCATGTCGATGCGCGGCACACAGTAATGGATCACCTGCGCACAGTGAGTGACCGAGGTGCGGCCGGTATCGGCCGGGCAGTCCGGCCGCGGGGCTCAGCCCTTGCGCAGGCCGTTCAGGAGCAGCTCGGCCAGCTGGCCGTACGCCTCCGCGTCCGCGAGTCCGGTCGCCGCCGCGACCTTCCGCTGCTGGATGCGGACCATGACCGAGGCGATGACATCGGCCGCGAACGACACGTGCACCTCGCGGAAGACGCCCGCGCGCACACCCTCCTCGATCAGCTGCTGCACCCGGCCCGCCGCCGCGCGGGTGTTGCGCTCGTAGACCTCGGCGGCCGGCTCGAAGGCGGCCACGTCGTCGAAGAACTGCGGGGAGACCGGAGCCAGTTCCGCCGCGACCGCCCGCAGGTACGCGGCCAGCCGCTCCGCGGGCTCCCCTTCCGCCGCCAGGACGGCCTCGACCCGGCTGGTCGCGCGCCGGAAGAAGTGGACCACGGCCGCCCGGACAAGCTGCTCCTTGCTGTCCGCCAGGCCGTAGAGCGTGCGCTTGGAGCAGCGCAGTCGGGCCGCGAGGTCGTCAAGCGTCAGCCGGGCGAAGCCCTCGCCGACCAGGAGGGCCACCAGCTCCTCGAACAGGGCGGACCGGCGGGCCGCGCCGCGGCCCGTCGGCCTGGGGACGCCGGCGGCTGAGGTCTCGATCACCCGATCAGTATGCCGGGCGGCCCTTCGGGGGTTGCGGCCGAACCCTTCTGCGCTACTCTCAACGGTACTGCCGTACCGCCCCCAGTACCGTTACAGCGGTGCTGAGTGTCACTGGAGTCGCCATGGATGTCGACCGCCTGCTTCCCACCCCCGAGGCAGCGGACCTCATCGCCCTCACGCGGGAGATCGCCGACAAGGAGCTCTCCCCCCGCGTGGACGAGCACGAGGCCGCCGAGACGTACCCGGAAGGTCTGTTCACCACCCTGGGCGAGGCCGGGCTGCTCGGCCTCGCGTACCCCGAGGAGTTCGGCGGCGGAGGCCAGCCGTACGAGGTGTACCTCCAGGTCCTGGAGGAGCTCGCGGCCCGCTGGGCGGCCGTCGCCGTCGCCACCAGCGTCCACACGCTCGCCTGCCACCCCCTGCACTCCTTCGGCACCGCGGAGCAGAAGGAGCGCTGGCTGCCCGCGATGCTCGCCGGCGAGACCATCGGCGGCTACAGCCTCTCCGAGCCGCAGGCCGGCTCCGACGCGGCCGCCCTCTCCTGCAAGGCCGAGCGCACGGACGACGGCACCGGACGCACGGCGTACCGGGTCACCGGGAACAAGGCGTGGATCACCCACGGCGGCAAGGCCGGCTTCTACGCCCTCTTCGCCCGCACCGCGCCGGGCGGCCACGGCATCTCCTGCTTCCTCGCCCCCGGCGAGACCGAGGGCCTCACCTTCGGCAAGCCCGAGCGGAAGATGGGCCTCCAGGCCGTCCCCACCACCTCCGCCCACTGGGACGGCGCCCTCCTGGACGCCGACCGGCTCATCGGCGACGAGGGGCAGGGCCTGCAGATCGCCTTCAGCGCGCTCGACTGCGGCCGCCTCGGCATCGCCGCCTGCGCCACGGGCCTGGCCCAGGCCGCACTCGACGCCGCCGTCGACTACGCCAACGAGCGCACCACCTTCGGCCGGAAGATCGTCGACCACCAGGGCCTCGGCTTCCTCCTCGCCGACATGGCCGCGGCCGTGGACTCGGCCCGTGCCACCTACCTCGACGCGGCCCGCCGCCGGGACCTCGGCAGGCCCTTCAGCCGCCAGGCCAGCGCCGCCAAGCTGATCGCGACCGACGCCGCCATGAAGGTGACCACGGACGCCGTCCAGGTCCTCGGCGGGTATGGCTACACCCGCGACTTCCCGGTCGAGCGCTACATGCGCGAGGCCAAGATCATGCAGATCTTCGAAGGAACGAACCAGATCCAGCGGCTCGTCATCAGCCGCCAGCTCGCCCGCTGAGCCCCGTCCCCGCACCCGCTCTCGTACCCGTTCGAGGAGTTCCATGGACATCGCCGGCTCCGCCGCGCTCGTCACCGGCGCCGCATCCGGCCTGGGCGCCGCCACCGCAGCCGCCCTGGCCGCCCGCGGCGCGACCGTCTACGGTCTGGACCTGGACAAGGCCGTCGCCGCGGCAGGACCGCGGCCCGACGGCGTCACCCTGCTCGCCGCCGACGTCACCGAGGAGGGGCTCGTCCGTGAGGCCCTCGCCCGGATCGAGGCCGACGGCGCCGAGCTGCGGCTCGCCGTCAACTGCGCGGGCATCGCCCCCTCCGCCCGGATCCTGGGCCGCAAGGGCCCGCACGACCTCGACCTGTTCCGCACGGTCCTGAATGTCAACCTGCTGGGGACGTTCAACGTGATGCGGCTGGCCGCCGAGGTCATCGCGCGCCGGGAGCCGGACGAGAACGGCCAGCGTGGTCTGGTCGTCAACACCGCCTCGATCGCCGCCTTCGAGGGCCAGGTCGGCCAGATCGCGTACGCCGCCTCCAAGGCGGGCGTCGCCGGCATGACCGTCACCGCCGCCCGCGACCTCGCCCAGTTCGGCATCCGGGTCGTCACCATCGCCCCCGGGATCGTCGACACCCCGATGATGGCCGGATTCAGCGAGGAGATCCGGGCCGGGCTCGGCGCGAGCGTCACCTTCCCGCAGCGCCTGGCCCGCCCCGAGGAGTACGCCCGGCTCGTCACGATGGTCGCCGAGCACGACTACCTCAACGGCGAGACCATTCGGATGGACGGCGCCCTGCGCATGGCGGCCCGCTGACCGGTCGGCGCGTCCGGTGAGCACCGCGCGTCCGGAGAGCACTTGGTGCCAGCTTGAGCTGGCACCAAGTGCCGCGTTCCCGGGTGCCGGATGTTAGGTTCGGGCCATGGGAACTGCCTCGACGAACACCGCCAAGCCCGCGATGCGGGAGTCGCTCATCGCCGCGGCCTTCCAGCTCTTCCTGGAGCGCGGGTACGAGCAGACCACCGTCGACGACATCGTCACCCTCGCCGGGGTCGGCCGGCGGTCCTTCTTCCGGTACTTCCCGTCCAAGGAGGACGTGGTCTTCCCCGACCACGAGCAGAGCCTCGCCGACATGACCGCGTTCCTCGCCGCGAGCGAGGACGGCGACGACCCGCTGGACCGGGTCTGCGACGCCACCCGCCTCGTCATGCGGATGTACGCCGAGAACCCCACCTTCTCCGTCCAGCGCTACCGCCTCACCCGCGAGGTGACGGGCCTGCGGACGTACGAACTCTCGGTCGTCTGGCGGTACGAGAAGACGCTCGGCGACTATCTGCGCACCCGCTGGGCCGACCGCCGCGACGGCACCCTGCGCGCCAACGTCGTCGCCGCCTCCGTGGTCGCCGCCCACAACCACGCCCTGCGCCACTGGCTGCGCTCGGGTGGCGAGGGCGACCCGCTGGCGGAGGTGAACCGGGCCCTGGAGTTCGTCCGGGGCACGTGGGACGAGGGGCGTGGGGGCGGTGAGGGCGGCGGCGTCCAGGGCGAGGAGACCGAGGACGTCGTCGTGGTGATCACCAAGCGGTCCACGCCGATGTGGCGGGTGGTGCGCGAGGTGGAGTCGAGCCTCGGCGAGGATGGAGAGGCTCCTCGGCGATCTTGAGGGATCTCAGTATCTTCAATTGAGGGAACTGAGGTCTTTATTTGATGGCACTCAGTGCCATATCTTTGCTCCATGCACGGTTGAGCCGCCGAGTGCAAGGAGAACGCATCGTGTTCCACACCGGATCCACGGGACTGAGGACCGGGAGCGCCGCCGTCCGGACCGAGGAATCGGCCGCTGACGCCGAGCTCTACTACCAGATCTGCCGCTGGTGCCAGACCACCACCTTCCAGCGCCTGCTCTGTCCGACCTGCGGGTCGACCGACCTCGCGCCCGAGCGCAGCGAGGGTGAGGGGGTGATCACCGTGCGCCGCGGGGTGACCGCCGCCGACGCCGACCTGTGGCCGGTGCACATGGCCGAGGGCTTCGTCGTCCGCTGCCGGGTCGACGGGCCGCCGCACGCCGTGCGCCCCGGCGTCCGTGTCAGGCTCTCCGCCCGCTCGGCCGCGTCCGGGCAGCAGCCCGTCGTCCGGCTCTGCGAGGAGGTACCGCTCGACGGCTGGATCTAGCTCCACGGATGGATCGAGCGCACAAGGAAGCGGCCCGGTGGCACAGAGTGCCACCGGGCCGCTTCCTTGTGCTGGGGGCCGACCGGCCTACCGCGCGCCGATCTCGTCCGTCAGCTGCGGCAGAACGGCGAAGAGGTCGCCGACGACGCCGTAGTCGACGAGGTCGAAGATCGGGGCCTCGGCGTCCTTGTTGACCGCGACGATCGTCTTCGAGGTCTGCATGCCGGCCCGGTGCTGGATCGCGCCGGAGATGCCCGCCGCGATGTACAGCTGCGGCGAGACCTGCTTGCCCGTCTGGCCGACCTGGTTGGAGTGCGGGTACCAGCCGGCGTCGACGGCGGCACGCGAGGCGCCGACCGCCGCGCCGAGGGAGTCGGCGAGCTTCTCGACGACCTCGAAGCCCTCGGCCGCGCCGACGCCACGGCCGCCGGAGACCACGATCGCGGACTCGGTCAGCTCGGGGCGGCCGGTGGAGACGCGCGGGGTGCGCGAGACGACCTTGGCCGCGTTGCCGGTGAAGGCGACGGTGACGTTCTCGACCGTACCGGCGGCCGGGGCGGCCTCCGGCGCGGCGGAGTTGGGCTTGACGGTGATGACCGGGACGCCGTGCGACACGGTCGACTTCACCTGGTACGAGGCGGCGAAGACGGACTGGGTCGCGACGGGACCGTTCTCACCGGCCTCCAGCTCCACGGCGTCGGTGATGAGACCGGAGCCGAGGCGCAGCGCGACGCGCGCGGCGACCTCCTTGCCCTCGCCGGAGGAGGTCACGAGGACGGCGGCGACGCCCTTGTCCTTCGCGATCTGGGTGAGCGCGTCGACCTTCGGCACGACGAGCTGCTCGGCGAACTCGGGGCCGTCCGCGACGTACACCGTGGCCGCGCCGTACTCGCCGGCGGTGGCGGCGATCGACGCCGCGGCCTCGCCGGCGCCCAGTACGACGGCCGTCGGCTCGCCGAGCCGGCGGGCCAGGGTGAGCAGTTCGAGCGCCGGCTTGCGGACCGCACCGTCGGCGTGGTCCACGAGAACCAGGATCTCAGCCATGATTCCTTGCTCCTGAACGATAGTGGCGGTGGATCAGATGAACTTCTGGGCGGAGAGGAACGCGGCGAGCTGCTTGCCGCCGTCGCCCTCGTCCGTGACGATCGTGCCCGCGGTACGGGCCGGGCGCGCGGTGACCTCGCCGACCTGGGTCCAGGACCCGGCCAGACCGACCTCGTCGGCGTCGATGCCGAGGTCGTCCAGGTCCAGCTCCTCGACCGGCTTCTTCTTGGCGGCCATGATCCCCTTGAAGGAGGGGTAACGGGCCTCGCCGGACTGGTCGGTGACCGAGACGACGGCGGGCAGCGGGGACTCCAGCTGCTCGGTGGCGGCGTCGCCATCACGGCGGCCCTTCACCAGTCCGCCCTCCACCGAGACCTCGGAGAGCAGGGTGACCTGCGGCAGGTTCAGCCGCTCGGCCAGCAGCGCCGGCAGCACACCCATCGTGCCGTCGGTCGACGCCATGCCACAGATGACCAGGTCGAAACCGGTCTTCTCCAGCGCCTTGGCGACGATCGCCGAGGTGCCGATGACATCGCTGCCGTGGATGTCGTCGTCGTTCACGTGGACGGCCTTGTCGGCGCCCATGGACAGCGCCTTGCGCAGCGCGTCCTTGGCGTCGTCCGGACCGACGGTGATGACGGTGACCTCGGCATCGTCGGACTCCTCGGAGATGCGCAGCGCCTGCTCGACCGCGTACTCGTCGAGCTCCGAGAGGAGGCCGTCGACCTCGTCACGGTCGACGGTCAGGTCGTCCGCGAAGCCGCGGTCGCCGGTCGCGTCGGGTACGTACTTCACACAGACAGCGATCCTCAGGGTCACGGCCTGGCTCCTTTCAAGTGGCGGGCGGTTACGGGAGGTTGCGGGCCATGACGATGCGCTGGACCTGGTTGGTGCCCTCGTAGATCTGGGTGATCTTGGCGTCGCGCATCATGCGCTCGACGGGGTAGTCACGGGTGTAGCCGTAGCCTCCGAGGAGCTGGACGGCGTCGGTGGTGACCTCCATGGCGACGTCGGAGGCGAAGCACTTGGCCGCGGCGCCGAAGAACGTCAGGTCGCTGTCGACGCGCTCGGACTTGGCGGCGGCGGCGTAGGTGAGCTGACGGGCGGCCTCGAGCTTCATGGCCATGTCGGCGAGCATGAACTGCACGCCCTGGAAGTCGGCGATGGGCTTGCCGAACTGCTTGCGCTCCTGGACGTAGCCCTTGGCGTAGTCGAGGGCGCCCTGGGCGATGCCGATGGCCTGCGCGGCGATGGTGATCCGGGTGTGGTCCAGGGTCTTCATCGCGGTGGCGAAGCCGGTGCCCTCCGCGCCGATCATCCGGTCCGCGGGGATCCGTACGTTGTCGAGGTAGACCTCGCGGGTCGGGGAGCCCTTGATGCCGAGCTTCTTCTCCGGGGCGCCGAAGGACACGCCCTCGTCGTCCTTCTCCACGACGAACGCGGAGATGCCCTTGGAGCGCTTCTCCGCGTCGGTGACGGCCATCACCGTGTAGAACTGCGACTCGCCGGCGTTGGTGATCCACCGCTTGACGCCGTTGAGGACCCAGAAGTCGCCGTCACGGACCGCGCGGGTCTTCATCCCGGCGGCGTCGGATCCGGCGTCGGGCTCGGACAGGCAGTAGGAGAACATCGCCTCGCCCTTGGCCAGCGGGCCGAGGTACTTCTTCTTCAGCTCCTCCGAGCCGGACAGGATCACCGGCAGCGAGCCGAGCTTGTTGACCGCAGGGATCAGCGAGGACGAGCCGCAGACCCGGGCGACCTCCTCGATCACGATGACCGTGGCCAGCGCGTCCGCGCCGGCGCCGCCGTACGCCTCCGGCACGTGCACGGCCTGCAGGTCCGCCGCCACCAGCGCGTCCAGCGCCTCCCGCGGGAACCGCCCCTCCTCGTCGACCGCGGCGGCGAACGGCGAGATCTTCGCCTCCGCCAGCGCACGGACCGACTCCCGGAGCATGTCGTGCTCCTCGGACGGGCGATACAGGTCGAAGTCCTTGCCCATGATGGCGAGCTCCCCTAAGGCTTGTGGCACTGAGTACCCTCAGCAAAACACACTCAGTGCCATGATGCCAGTGGCTAGGGTGACGCCATGCTCCAGATCTTCGAAGTGGAGGCGAGCGGGCCGGAAACGACCGTCTGCGTCGTGCGCCGCGTCGGCGGCCGGGTCAGGACGGGGGACCGCTTCGAGGACGGCGCGCTCGTGCTCGACCGGATCGAGCTGTACGGGCGGGAGGTGCCGGAGCTCACACCACCCCTGTCGGCGAAGGCGCGCCTCTCCGGCGCGGGCGTCCGGGTGCTGCGGCCCCGGATCGTGATCGCCTCCGCCGGGCCGCGGCGGTACGGGTACGTCGGGCCGCCGGAGATCCGCGCCGCGGTCGCGGAGGGCAGCTCCGGCCGGGTGATGCGTACCCCTGAGGACTTCACGGCATGGGTCGCCGACCAGGCGGCCCGGGACCTCGACGAGCCGTTCACCTATGTCGTGGACGAGGACGGCTTCCTGCGGCTCGCACCCAGTCGACGGGCTACTGCCCCGACCCCGACTCCTGGCCCGCCGCGGCCGCCGCCCTCGAGCGCGTGGGGCTCGCCCACTCGGGACGGTTCAGCCACGAGATCGTGTTCCGGCGCTGCACGGCGGTGCGGGGAGCTGAATCTCGTACGCGAGGAGGAGTACGTCTGCGCGCCGTGCGGGCACCCCCTCCCACGCCCATGGCACCCCGTTCCGGGCCGGAGTTCCGGCGCGCCGTCCGTCTGAACGGACCCGACCGATGCGGGCACGGGATGTCGGGTCGGGCAGGGTGGTCCCTTCCTAGCGTGGTGGCGAAAGGGAAGGAGACCGGAGTGCTGGAGCGGCTGAACCGGGCGATGGACCACATCGAGTCGCATCTCGACGGCCCGATCGAGGTGACCGAGCTCGCGAGGATCACGCTGACGTCGGAGTACCACCTGCGACGGCTGTTCTCCGCGCTGGCCGGCATGCCGCTCTCGGAGTACGTCCGGCGCAGGCGGCTGACCGTCGCGGGGGCCGAGGTGCTCGCGGGCGAGCGGTCGCTGCTGGATGTCGCGACGCGGTACGGCTACGGCTCGGGGGAGGCGTTCGCCCGGGCGTTCCGCGCCCTCCACGGCGTGGGGCCGGGCGAGGCGCGGCGAACCGGTGCGGCGCTGCGCTCCCAGCCACGGATGTCCTTCCGGCTCGTCGTCGAAGGGAGCAGCACCATGCGATACAGGATCGCCGACAGGGAAGAGTTCCGTGTGGTCGGCAAGAAGGCCCGCGTTCCGCTCGTGCACGAGGGCATGAACCCGGCCATCGCGGAGTTCATCCGGGGCATCGGCCCCGAGACGCTGCGGCGCATCGCGGCCTTGTCCGACCAGGAGCCGGCGGGGATCGTCGGCGTGAGCGACCAGCTCGACCCGAGCCGGGCGGAGGGGACCGAACTCGACTACTACCACGGGGTGGTGACGGGCGCCGAGGCGCCCGAGGACATGGACGTCCTGCCGGTTCCGGCGGGGACGTGGGCCGTCTTCGAGAGCACCGGCCCGTTCCCGCAGGCGCTCCAGTACCTGTGGCGGGACGTGTTCACCCAGTGGTTCCCGTCGAACCCGTACCGGAGCAGGCCCGGCCCGGAGATCCTGCGCGTGCATGTGGCGGAGGACGGGGCGACGGCCGAGGCGGAGCTGTGGATCCCGGTGGAGCGTTCTCCCTCCTGAGGCGGGGGCTGCGTGGCGGGGGCTGCGTGGCGGGGGCTGCGTGGCGCGGGCGGCGTGGCGCGGGGCGGCGTGGCGCGGGGCGGCGTGGCGCGGGGCGGCTCAACTCCCGTGCCGCTGTTGGCGAGCGCCGGAGCGTGCGCTGCGGAAGGTGCGGCGGTAGGCGTCCGGGGGAACGCCGATCGTACGGTTGAAGTGGCGGCGCAGCGTCGTGGCGGTGCCCATGCCGGTCGCCGCCGCGATGGCGTCGATGCTGTCGCCGGTGCTTTCCAACAGCTCCTGGGCCCGCCGGATCCGCTGCGTCAGCAGCCATCGCAGCGGCGTGGTGCCGGTCGCCGACCTGAAGTGGCGGCCGAGATTGCGCGAGCTCATGTTCGCCCGGCGGGCCAGATCCTCCACGGTCAGCGCCTGGTCGAGCCGTTCGACCGCCCAGGGGAGCAGGTCACCGAGCGGGTGGTCGTCCCGGCTCGGCACCGGTGCGGTGACGAACTGGGCCTGGCCGCCCGCCCGGTGCGGGGGCACGACCAGGGTGCGGGCGACCCTGTTCGCGATCGCCGAGCCGTGGTCGAGGCGGACCAGGTGCAGACACAGATCCATCGCGGCGGCCTTGCCGGCGGAGGTGAGCACGCTGCCGTTGTCGACGTAGAGCACGTCGGGGTCCACCTCGACCCGGGGGTAGCGGGCGGCCAGGACCTCGGTGTGCGCCCAGTGCGTGGTCGCACGGCGGCCGTCCAGCAGCCCGGCGGCGGCGAGTACGAACGCGCCCGTGCACAGGGAGGCCACCCGCGCGCCCGCCTCGTGGGCCGCGCGCACGGCGTCGACCAGACCGGCGGGCGGGTCCACGTCGACATCCGCCCAGCCGGGCACGATCACCGTGTCGGCGTACGGGAGTCGGTCGAGCCCGCCGTCCGGCTCCAGCCGGAACCTGCCGAACCGCACGGGGCCGGGGCCGCAGACGGCGACCCGGTACAAGGGATCGGTCGCGTCGGACTGCTCGGCGCCGAACACCTCGTACGCCACGGAGAGTTCGAAGTGCAGCATCCCGTCCGTGACGGCCAGTGCGACAGTATCCATGTCCGGAAGTGTACGGGTGATGGCGTTCCAGACACTCGTGCCGGACAGTCGCTCCAGCCAGACTGTTCATCGTTGAACCAGTTGAACCAGTTGAACCAGTTGAACCAGTTGAACCAGTTGAACCACGCGAACAGTCGAGCGGGAACAGCGGCGGGAGAATGCGATGAATTCGGGTCACACGGTGACGGTGTTCGGTGCCTACGGGCACACCGGGCGTTTTGTGGTGGCGGAGTTGCTGAACCGGGGGTTCGTCCCGATCCTGTCCGGACGCGACGCGGACAAGCTGCGGGACCTCGCGGCATCCCGCCCCGGCCTCGACGTCCGGCCGGCCGCGGTCGACGACCCGGCCGCACTGGACCGCGCGCTGAGCGGCGCGGACGCCGTGATCAACTGCGCGGGCCCCTTCGCCGCGACCGCCGCCCCGGTGATCGAGGCGGCGCTGCGGGCCGGGATCCCGTACGTGGACGTGGCCGCCGAGATCGAGGCCAACGTCGACACGTTCGCGCACTTCGCGGAGCGCGCGACCGCCGCCGGCACCGTGGTGATCCCCGCGATGGCCTTCTTCGGCGGCCTCGGCGACCTGCTGGTCACCGCGGCGATGGACGACTGGACGACGGCCGACGAGGCGCATGTCGCGTACGGGCTGAGCGGCTGGCACCCCACCGCCGGGACCCGCACCGCGGGCGCGGTCTCCCGGGAGCGCAGGGACGGCCGGCGCGTCGTGTACAGCAACGGGCGGCTGGAGTACCGCGATGACGCCCCGCCGACCCTGAAGTGGGACTTCCCCGCGCCGATGGGGGTCCGGCCCGTGATCGGCGAGTTCACCATGGCCGACGTCGTCACCGTCCCCAGCCATCTGTCCATCCCTGAGGTGCGCACGTACATGACGGTCGAGGCGGCCGGCGATCTGGCGGCCGCGGACACGCCGAAGCCGGCCGCGGTCGACGAGCACGGGCGGTCCGCGCAGACCTTCCTCGTCGACGTCGTCGTGCGCTCCGGTGGTGGGGAACGGCGCGCGGTGGCGCGAGGCCAGGACATCTACGCCGTCAGCGCGCCGCTCGCGGTGGAGGCGCTGCACCGTGTCCTCACGGGACGGACCAGGGTGGTCGGCGTCGCCTCCGCCGGGGCGATCTTCGACGCGCCCGACTTCCTCCGCGCGCTGTCCCCGCACATCTCGCTCGAACTGTTCCGGTAGGGGCTGTTCTTGGGTGCGGTGAGGGGGCGCGCATGCGCCGCACCGGTCGTCGTCGTCCGGTTCAGCCGATGTGCGGACTGCGGCGCTCGACGAGAACGACGTCGCGCCAGCGGCCGTGGTGGCAGCCGATGCGCTCGCGCGTGCCGATGACCCGGAAGCCGGCGCGCGCGTGGACGGCGAGGCTGGCGGTGTTCTCGGGGAAGATGCCGGACTGGATGGTCCAGATCCCGGCCGCCTCGGTGGACCCGATCAGCGCCTGGAGGAGCGCGGAGGCGACGCCGCGGCCACGCGCGCGGGGATGTACGTACACCGAGTGCTCGACCACCCCGGCGTACGCGCACCGGTCGGAGACTCGACCGGCGGCCACCCAGCCGAGGGCCCGGCCGCTCTCGTCGAGGGCCACGAAGCGGTGCCCGGGCAGCTTGGCCGCGTCGAACTGCTCCCAGGTGGGTGCGGTGGTCTCGAACGTGGCGTCGCCCTCCTCGATGCCCGCTCGGTAGATGGCGAGGACGTCGTCGGCGTGGGCGGCGGTGAGCGGCGTGATGTTCACGGTTGTCCCAGGATCGCGCGTACGGCTGCGGGGAAGCACGCGAGGCAGTTGGCGTTGACCTCGTACGAGGTCGAGGTGCCGGACCGCTCGCGAAGGACGAAGCGGACGTCGGCCAGGACCTTCAGGTGGTGGGACACGGTCGACTGGCCGATCGGGAGGCGGTCGACGATCTCACCCACGGACATGGGGCGCCGCTCGGTCGCCAGGAGGTTCAGCAGGCGGATGCGCATGGGGTCGGCGAGCGCTTTGAACCATCCCGCGTACAGGACGAAGTCCTCGGGGTTCAGGGGCGCGGCGCTCTCGTCGTGTCGGTTCATCGATGATCGACGATAATCGATGAAAGGCGGATCCGCATCACGGCGCTGCGCCACCAGCTACGGCGGCCTCTTCCTGGTCCTGACTGGAGGGTCCCTCGTGGCCGCCGGTGTGGCGACGGCGACGGGAGTACGTACGCTGAGTGGCCGCCCCGGTCAGCCGACGAAGGACTCGGGGCCGAAGCGGCCCCACGCCACGAAACCGGCCAGGACGACGTAGACCAGGTCCACCATCATGAGCTTGATCTCGTGACGCCGGAACCGGACGATCGCCGCACCGATCATGATGAGCACCAGTCCGACGGCCGCCAGCGGCACGAGAATCGGCGCGATGTCGAGCACGGCGGGCAGGACCAGACCCACCGCGGCGAGGACCTCGAGAGCGCCGATGGCCTTGACGCCGCCGGCGCTGAACTCCTCGACCCATCCCGCGCTGGGGCCGAAGGAGGCGATCTTCTCCTTCGACATGATCAGCTTGCCGGCGCCGCTCAACAGGTAGGCGGTGGCCAGCAGTCCGGTGACGATCCACAGAGCGATGTTCATGATGCTCCTCCTTGCGAGGGGTGTGAGTGTCCGTTCCGCGTTGCTCGGTCCGGCCGTTGCTCGTTGACACCCCTCTAGGACAGAGCCGCCCGGCGACGTGTGACGGCGGCGCGTGTGACGTGCGTCTCCCTGTCCGGGCCGCATCGGGCTACGGCATGATCAACGGGCCGGGCGCTCGGATACGCTCCGGGAGAGCGTGTGGGAGTTGGGGGAGGGGTTTCGTGCCGGGAGCAACAGGTGGGACGGACGCGGCCGGCTACCGACCGCTGTTGTTCTCCATCGCGTATGGGATGACCGGGTCCGTGGGCGACGCCGAGGACATCGTGCAGGACGCGTTCCTCGGTCTGACCCGGGCGCACCAGGCCGGGACGACGATCGCCGCTCCGAAGGCGTACCTGACGACGGCGGTGACGCGGCTGGGCATCAACTACCTGGGCTCGGCGCGCGTGCGGCGGGAGACGTACGTGGGGGACTGGCTGCCCGAGCCGGTCGTCGTCACCGCCGAGAAGCCGGGACCGGCCGAGCACGCCGAACTGGCCGACTCCCTGTCGATGGCCTTCCTCGTGCTCCTGGAGTCCCTCTCGCCGGTGGAGCGGGCGGTGTTCATGCTGCGCGAGGTGTTCGGGTACGGCTACCCGGACGTGGCGAGGATGACCGGCAAGACCGAGGTGAACTGCCGGCAGATCTTCGCCCGCGCCCGGCAGCGCATCGCGGCCGGGGGGCGGACGGCCGACAGCGCCCCGCCCCGCGAACGGCGGGCGGAGGGCGAGGAACTCGCCCGCAGGTTCTTCGACGCCGCGGCGGGCGGCGACCTGGACGCCCTGCTCGGCATGCTCGCGCCCGACGTGGTGCTCCACGGCGACGGCGGCGGCAAGGCCCGCGCGATCGGCCAGGCACTGTCCGGCAGCCTGCCCGTCGGACGCCTCCTCGCCACCGGCCTCCGCCGCGTCCTCCTCCTCGGCGCCTCCCTCCACCCGGCCCGCGTCAACGGCGGCCCGGGAGCTGTGTTGTACGACGCCGAGGGCCGAGTGGCCAGCGTGGTGGAACTCGACATCGCGGACGGCGTGATCCAGGGAATCCACTCGGTGGTGAACCCGGACAAGCTCGGCCACCTCGGACCGGTGTCCGACATCGCGCTCCTGCGGCGGGAATGACCGCCGTCACCTGACCATCTGCGGGCGCCGTGGCGGGCGTGGGCGCTGTGCCTCATCGTCGAGGTCCCCAGCGGGCCGACTCCCAGGGGACGCCCGAGTCATCGGCGGGGAGGTCACCGGTCGGCCTCCTCGGCGGCCTCCCGCGCGTTGAGGGCGTGCAGGGTGTGCGGCGTCGGCGCGGTGACGTCGGTGACCGGACCGCCCTCGACGAAGTACGACCAGAAGGCGACGGTCGCCCTCGCTGGAGCGCTGCTCGCCCGGCCGGTGAACTCGTACCGGACGTAGTCGGCGAGGTCGTTCCCGTAGAAGATGATGTCGGTCTGGTGGACGGACAGCACCGGGTGGCCCCACTCGCCCGCGATCCCGGGCAGGTATCGGTGACCGTAGACGGGGACCAGTTGCGGAACGCCCGCGAGCTCGGACCGCGCGATCCGCAGCGCGTCGGACGCCTCCGCGGGCCTCGGCCTCCAGGCGGGGTGCCAGAAGCCGTTGTGCTCGACATCGAAGAGCACCCCTTCGACGGGCCGGGAGAGCCGCCCGGCCAGGTCCTCGGGATCGCCGTGCCGCCAGTCGGGCCAGCTTCGCGACCCGCGCGGCAGCCCGGCGGAGAGGAAGACCCGATGATCCGCGGCGAACGCGAAGCCGAACCGGGCCTCGACCGCGTCGAGTTCCCGCTCGCTGAGGCCCGGCCCGATCTCCGTGCCGAGCGTCTTCTGCAGATCTCGCGCGGCTTCGAGGGTCAGGGGCGGGGGCGACGGGGCGGTCATTCCCGGCAGCATAGTGAAGCGTCGAAGCACACCGTACGACGCGAGTCCCGGGGGCCTCCTCCTCACCGTGGTCGGTGCGCTCTCGTCTCGCCGTACTTTCCCGGTACTTGGGCGACTCCCGGTGAACGTGAGCACCCGTACTCATGTGCGCGGTGATCAGCGTCCCGCATGGTTGCCCACATGCGATCGATATCCCTCCCGAAGCCCGTGCTGCTGGCCCTGCTCGGCTGCCTGGTTCTCTCCGCTTGCGGCACCCAGGGTGCCGGTTCTCAGCGGGCATCCGTGGGCAGCGCCGGCTCGGCGGCGGCGACGACGCCGGAGACTTCGCCGAACGACACCGATCCGGAGCTGCGGTTCCTCGAGTTGCTGAACCGCGTCGCCGCGCCCTGCGCTCCGGACGGCCCCGCCGGCAAGGGCGACGCCACCGGCAAGGGCGACGCACCCAGGCCCGAGGACCTGTCGGGTGGGGAGGCCGCACCCACGCCGAGGTACGGGCCGGGGGAGACCCCGCCCGGGGTTCCGAACGCCGACGGCGACATACCGGTTCCGCTTCCCTCGGACGCTCCCGCACCGCCGAAGTCGGCCCCTGACTCCACCCGGCCCGAGCCGCTCGACGAGATGCCGCTCACCGGATTCGAGACGTGCAACGGCAGCGCGCACGCGCAGCGCATCGGCGCGGCCTTCGAGAACACGAAGACGACCACCTACCAGGCGCTGCACAAGAAGCTGACGGGCCTGGCCTACCCGGCGGCGCGGATCCACCGGATGCTGGACCAGGCAGGCGCGCCGCGGGTGCGGATCGACCTGCGCATGATGGGCAGCCGCCTGGCGTTGGAGGTCACCGGCGCCGGCAGCGGGGTGGTCGTCGAAGCGTTCGGGGCCATGGAGACGGAGGACGTGAACGTGGCCGATGTGAAGCGGAAGTCCACGCCGAAGCCGAAGCCGAAGCCGAAGACGGAGCCGGACGCACCCACGTCCTGACCGGACCGCACGGGCCACTCAGCCCGCGCGGTTTCTGGAGGCGGCGATCGCCGCCTTGTACCAGTGGTACGAGTCCTTCGGAGTCCGCGCCTCCGTCTCGTAGTCGACATGTACGAGTCCGAAGCGCTTCGTGTAACCGTGGGCCCACTCGAAGTTGTCCAGGAGCGACCAGGCGGTGTAGCCGCGCAGATCGACGCCTTCCGCCAGTGCCTTCGAGGCCGCTCGGAGGTGGCTCTCCAGGTAGGCGATCCGCTCGGCGTCGTGCACGGTGCCGTCGGCGGCCGGGGCGTCGTGTTCGGCGGAGCCGTTCTCCGTGATGTGGAGCGGCGGAAGAAGGGCGCCGTAGCGGTCGCCGAGCGAGGTGAGGAGCCGCCGCAGGGCGTCGGGGACGACGGGCCAGCCCATCGCGGTGTGGCGGACGCCGGGGCGCGCCACCCCTTCGAAACGGTTGTCCATCGCGGTACGACGAGCCGGGTCGGGCTCCCGCCAGGGAGCCGCGCGCACGGTCGACGGCGTGTAGTAGTTGAGGCCCAGGAAGTCCATGGGGGCCGATGCGAGGGCGAGGTCCCCGTCACGGCGGAAGTCCTGACGCTCGATCAGCTCGCCCCAGGTGTCCGCCTCGGCCGCGGCGTAACACCCCTTGAGCAGCGGGTCCGTCCACATGAGGTTGCGCTGGGTCTCCGCGCGCAGTGCGGCCGCGACATCGGCCGGGTCCGGTGTGGCCGGGTCGACCTGGTCGAGATTGAGGGCGATGCCGGCCTCCTGGACCCCGGCGGCGCGCAGGGCGCCCATCGCGAGGCCGTGGCCGACCAGCAGATGATGGGCCGCGGCGAGCGCGGGCGTTCCCTCGGACGCTCCCGGCGCGTGCTCACCGTTGCCGTACCCCAGGAAGGCGCTGCACCAGGGTTCGTTCAGGGTGATCCACCGGGGCACGCGGTCCCCGAGCCGCGCCGCGACCAGCGCCGTGTACTCCGCGAACCGCTCGGCCGTGTCCCGGGAGCGCCAGCCGCCCGCGTCCTCCAAGGGCTGCGGAAGGTCCCAGTGGTAGAGCGTCAGGACCGGCTTGACGCCGGCCTCCAGCAGGTCGTCGACCAGGCGGGCGTAGAAGTCCAGCCCCCGGGTGTTGACGGGGCCCGAGCCCGACGGCTGGATCCGCGGCCAGGCGACGGAGAAACGGTAGTGGGAGACCCCGAGTTCCGCGAGCAGCGCCACGTCCTCCCGGTGCCGGTGGTAGTGGCCGCAGGCCGTCTCGCCGCTGCTGCCGTCCGAGACCGCGCCGCTGCGCCGGGAGAAGGTGTCCCAGATCGACGGCCCGCGCCCGTCCTCCTTCGTGGCGCCCTCGATCTGGTACGCCGAGGTGGCGGCGCCGAACTCGAAGCCGGACGGAAAGACCGGGAAGTCGCTCACGGAAAGGGCCCTTCGTGCAAGGTCGGTAAACAGGTCCGAGCATGAAGCGATTCAGCTCGTCCGTCCAGGCTGGGTGACCCTATGAGCCAGGCTTTTGCTAAACCCGGGCTTTACTGAACCAGTTTACTGGACAACGTTGTCAAAGGACGGGCACAGTGGCCCGACGATTTCCCGGGCGTGACGGAAAGGTTGGTTGGACGCGATGGTGTACGGAGCACTCGACATCGGGGGCACGAAGATCGCCGGAGCTCTCGTCGACGCCGACGGGCACCTGCTGGCCCGGGCCCAGCGGCCCACCCCGGCGCGCGGTCCCGCGGAGGAGCTCATGGCCGCCGTCTCGGCGGTCGTCGACGACCTGGTGGCGCATCCCGGGTGGGCGACCCTGTCCTGCCTGGGCATCGGCAGCGCGGGACCCGTCGACACCGTCGCGGGCACGGTCAGCCCCGTCAACATCCCCGCCTGGCGGTCCTTCCCCCTCGTGGACCGGGTACGGGCGCACCCGGCGATGCCGGCGGGGATACGGCCCGTCCTCGTCGGTGACGCGGTGGCGATGACCGCGGCCGAGCACTGGAGGGGTGCGGCCAGAGGCGTCGACAACGCGCTGTGCATGGTGGTCTCCACCGGCGTGGGCGGTGGACTGATCCTCGGCGGCGCGCTCCACGCCGGGACGTCCGGGAACGCCGGCCACATCGGACACATCACCGTCGACCAGAACGGGCCGGTCTGTCCCTGCGGCGCACGCGGGTGTGTGGAGCGCTTCGCCAGCGGTACGGCCATCGCCGCCCACGCGCTCGAGTCCGGCTGGACGCCGCCCGCCGGAGTCGCCGCGACGGCCCGGGAGGTCGAGGTCGCCGCGCGCGCGGGCGACCCGCGGGCGCTCGCCGCCTTCGACCGCGCAGGGCGCGCCCTGGCGGCGGCCATCGCGGCGACGACGGCTCTGGTCGAGCTGGACCTCGTCGTCGTCGGCGGCGGTGTCGCCCAGTCCGGCGAGGTCCTCTTCGGTCCGCTCCGCCACCACCTGGCCTCGTACGCCGTCCTGGAGTTCACCCGCGACGTGCCGGTGGTGCCGGCGGGCCTCGCGCTCGACGCGGGCCTGATCGGCGCCGCCGCCGCGGGTGCCGCCGCCGTCGGCATGCCGCAGGCCGGGCGGTCGCAGGCCGGGAGGTCGTCGGCAGGCCCGGCGCGTGCCGACCTGTCGCGTGCGGGCTTTTCGCAGGCGGGCGCCGGTGCCACCGGCCGGCCTCTGAGCTGAGCGGCGCTCCACCGCGGAGGCCGGCGCCGGTGCCACCGGCGGCCTCTGAGCTGAGCGGCGCTCCACCGCGCCCCGCCGCCGCCCCCTCTCCCTCTTCTCTCCCACTCCCAGGACGAACCCGTGGATCTCCTCCTCACCACCATCCAGCCCTACGACTGGGGCTCCGTCACCGCGCTGCCCCGCCTCATGGGAACCCCGCCCACCGGCACGCCCCAGGCCGAGCTGTGGATGGGAGCGCACCCCGCGGCGCCCTCCCGCGTCCGGCGCGGCCGAGACACGCTCCCGCTGGACCGGGTCATCGCCGCGGACCCGGCCGCCGAACTCGGTACCGCCACGCTGCGCCGGTTCGGAGCCCGACTGCCGTTCCTGCTCAAGCTGCTCGCGGCCGACGCGCCCCTCTCCGTCCAGGTCCACCCCGACCTCGCGCAGGCTCGGACCGGCTTCGCGCTTGAGGACGCCCTGGGGGTGCCGCTGGACGCACCCCACCGCAACTACCGGGATCCGCACCACAAACCGGAGATGATCGTCGCCCTCACTCCCTTCCGGGGCCTGTGCGGCTTCCGGTCACCCCGGCAGTGCGCCGACCTGCTCGACGCGCTCCGCGTGCCCGCGCTGCGTCCCTATGCGGCGACGCTGCGCGCGCTCCCCGAGGCGCAGGCCCTCATGGAGGTCTTCACCGCCTTCCTCCGTCCCCCGGCCGGCCTCGTCGACGCCGTGACGCAGGCCGTCGAGGAGGCGGCTGTCGAGGCGGCGGCCGCCCGGCCGGGCCCGTACCGAGGGGACTTCTCCGCCTACGCCGAGGTCATCCGCGCGCATCCGGGGGACCCGGGGCTCCTGCCCGCCCTGATGCTGCGCCATGTCGAGCTGGAGCCGGGAGAGGCCCTCTTCCTGGGAGCGGGGATCCCGCATGCGTACCTCTCCGGCCTCGGGGTGGAGATCATGGCGAGCTCCGACAACGTCCTGCGGTGCGGGCTGACGTCCAAACACGTCGACGCCGGCGAGCTGATGAAGGTCGTCCGCTTCACGGCGATGCCGACCCGCGTCCTCAGCCCCCGAAGCAGTCAAAGCTCCCGCGCAGAGCACGGCGAGGAGGTCTATCCGGCCCCCGTCGACGACTTCCGCCTGTCGCGTTTCCCGTTGCGGCCGGACGAGCCGCCGAGGCGGCTCGCGGCCGGCGCTCCGCAGATCCTCCTGTGCGTCGACGGCGAGGCGGCCGTGACCTCGGCGGCCGAGACCCTGCGCATCGGGCCCGGGCGCTCCGTCTACGTCCCCGCCACCGCCGAGGCCGCGATCACGGGCGCCGGCACCGTCTTCCGGGCCACGGTGGACGTCTGCGCCGCCCCGATCGCTGCACGGTAATCACCGTACGTTCCGTCAAGAAGCAGGGCTGCCCCGGAACTTAACCGGTTCCTCTCCGACTATTGTTTCCGACGCCGCTCCGCTCTAGCCTCATGGTCGGCCCGCACGGCGAGGCGAGAATTCCTCACACCCGTGCGATACGAGGGACGACCGCATTCCGCATGTTTCCGTGGCCCTTTCTCCCTTTCGGCGTCACCCGGCAGGATCTCCTGCCCCCCGCGCTCGTGCGGGCCCGAAGCCACGCCACCCCCGTCAGCAATCGCCGCGCGCCCACGACCGAGCGTCGACAGGTGTGCGGAAGCGAGTTGGGAGCACCACATGACCAGGAAACTGCTCACCTCGGCGGCAGCGCTGCTCGCCGTCGCCGCCGCGGTCGTCGCCGTACCCGGCACGGCCCAGGCCAAGGACCGGCCCGCGGCGGGCTTCCACGTCGAGAACGGAAGGCTTCTCGACGCCAACGGCAAGGACTTCGTCCTCCGAGGCGTCAATCACGCGCACACCTGGTACCCCGCACGGACCGAGCAGGCGCTCGCCGACATCAAGGGACTCGGCGCGAACTCCGTGCGGGTCGTCCTCAGTACGGGAGCCCGCTGGACGAAGAACGACGTCGCGGACGTCGCGAACGTCGTCGCCCGGTGCAAGGCCCACCGGCTGGTCTGCGTCCTGGAGGCGCACGACACCACCGGTTACGGCGAGCAGGGCGGCGCGGCCTCGCTCTCCGAGGCGGTCGACTACTGGCTGGAGGTCGCCGACGCGGTCAAGGGTCAGGAGAAGTACGTCATCGTCAACCTCGGCAACGAGCCGTACGGCAACATCGGTCACGAGGCGTGGACGCAGGACACCAAGGACGCCGTCGCACGACTGCGCGCCGCCGGCTTCGACCACACCCTCATGGTGGACGCCCCCGCCTGGGGCCAGGACTGGACGCACACCATGCGGGAGAACGCGCCGGCCGTCTTCGCCGCGGACCCGCACCGCAACACCGTCTTCTCCGTCCACATGTACGGCGTCTACGACACCGCCACCGAGGTCCGGTCCTACCTGAGGAGCTTCGTCGACCGGGGCCTTCCCGTCCTCGTCGGCGAGTTCGGCCACGACCATTCGGACGGCAACCCCGACGAGGACGCCATCATGGCCACCGCCCGACAGCTGAAGCTGGGCTACCTGGGCTGGTCCTGGAGCGGCAACGGCGGCGGCGTCGAATACCTCGACCTGGCCACCGACTTCGACGCGAGCCGGCTCACGGCCTGGGGAGAGCGCCTCTTCCACGGCCCCGACGGCATCCGGCGGACCTCGCGAGAGGCGAGTGTCTTCCGCCGCGGGTGCCACCAGCACCAGTAGGAGAAGCCCTCCCATGCCGTACGCCGACCTGCCCCTCGACCATCCGTCCGCTCCTGCCGAACTACCCGTCGGAGCAGAGGAGTTCGACGCCTTCTGGACGGAGACCCTCCTGGTCACCCGGAAGGCCGGCGGGGCTCCCGACCTTCGCCCCGTACGGGATTCCCCCCTGACGACCCCGGACCCCTACGACGTACGGTTCCCAGGGCGGGCCGGCCACCCCGTCGCCGCCTGGTCGGCCACCCGCTGCCGGGGCGACAACCACACCATGGCGGCTGCGGCCCGCGCCCGGAACGGCCACATTGTCACCGCGGTGAACGCCTATCACTTCACCGGAGGCCCCTGCGCAGAGCTGGTACTCATCGGCGCTGCTGCCGCCCAGGGCGTCGACGCTGAGGAGAGCGCACCACTCGACACCACCTGACACCCCAGGCGGTTACAGGGCGAACGTTGCCTGATGCGGCACGAGATCCCCCACCTCACCTGGAGACACCCCCGGGACGAACGAGGAGAGGCGGTAGCCCCGCGGTGGGGGTGCGGCCTCTCCTCGGTTCCGGGTGCCTACGCGCGCCGGGGCGGGCCCGTGGAGCCGCGTGGTGTCAGGGAGGGCGTCGGAACCTGGAGCGCACCCTGGTGGGTGCCCTCGATCACCCCGAACAGGGCGCGCGCGACCTGTTCGCCGAACCGGTGCACATCGTGGCTCATGGCCGACATCGGCGGGTGGGTGAGCCTGCACAGCTGCGAGTCGTCCCAGGCCAGCAGCGATACGTCGTCCGGCACCACGAGCCCCATCTCCGAGGCCACCGCCGCCCCCGCCACGGCCATGATGTCGTTGTCGTACACGATCGCCGTCGGACGGTCCGGACCCAGGAGCAGGCTCCGGGTCGCCCTGGCCCCCTCCTCGCCGGCGAAGCCGGTCGACACCTGGCGGCAGCCGTTCAGGCCGAGTTCGGCCATGGTGGCCTCGAAGGCCGCGGCGCGGATCCCGCTGTGCCCGAGGCCGGCGGGGCCGCCCACCCGCGCGATCCGTCGGTGGCCGAGCGCCGCCAGGTACCGCACCGCCTCCGCCGCCGCCGAGGCGTCGTCCGTCCAGACCGAGGGGAACCCACCGGTCAGCGACGGGTGCCCCACGGCCACGGCGGGCATGCCCAGTGCGCGCAAGGGCGCGATCCGCGGGTCCTGCCGGTGGAAGTCCACCAAGATCGCCCCGCCGATCGTCCTGCTCCGCCACCACTCCTCGTAGAGCACGGTCTCCTCGTCCAGATCGCGCACCAGACGCAGCAGAAGGGAGCACGAGCGTTCCGCGAGGACGTCCTCGATGCCGGAGATGAACTCCATGTAGAAGGGCTCGAGTCCGAGCAGCCGGGCCGGACGGCAGATCGCCAGGCCCACGATGCCCACCCGCCGGCTGGACAGGCTCCGCGCGGTCTGGTGCGGCGTCCAGCCCAGCTCCCGGGCGGCCTCGAAGATCCGCTCCCGGGTCGTCCGGGAGACGCCGGGGCGGTTGTTGAACGCCATGGAGACGGCGCCCTTGGACACTCCGGCCCGCGCGGCGACATCGGTGATGGTGACGCGGGACCGCGGTGTCGGTGCCGCCGGCGCTGACGTCGGGGTCGGTGGGGCGCTCACGCCGGTCCCACGCTGAGCAGGGCGCCGCGTGCGGCGGCCACGTCGACCTCGGCCCAGCCCGTGACGGCGATCCGCGCCTCCTCGCCGGGGAGCAGCGTGATCAGACCACGGTCGGCGGTCGCCGCCGGTCCGAGCCGGTCGGCCCGGAGGAGGAGATCCCGTACGAGACTGTGCGCCGTGACGACCACGTCCACCGTGCCGCTCCCGGCCCGGGTCTCGAGACGGACGTCGTAGTGCGGGGCCGGGTACGCGAACTCCTTGTCGACGACCGGGACATGGACCGCGCGCAGCCCGTCCGCGTCGGCCACGAGCAACTCCTTGCCCGATCCCGGGGCGGGCACCACCTCGGCCGGGAGGACCGGCCTGGCGACCGAGCGAGGGGCGGCCTCGACCTCGACGACCGCTTCGCGCAGGACGGTGCCGTCCGCGCCGACCCGACGCAGGGTGACCGCCGTGCGCCACGGGGAACCCGACTGGTTGTCGACCGCGAGCACCGGTCCGTCCGCGCTAGGTACGAGCGCCAGCAGCCGATCCGCGTACACCCGGCGCAGCTCGTGGTAGAGCGGCTTGAGGCGGCCGTCGCCGTCGATCGCCGCCCAGGAGCTGACCGGCCAGCAGTCGTTCAGCTGCCAGACCACCGTGCCCGCGCACACCGGCCAGTTCGCCCGCCAGTGCTCGATGCCCGCCGCGACGGCGCGGGCCTGGACGACCTGGGCCAGGTAGTGCCAGCGGTCGAAGTCGCCTTCCGGCAGGGCGAAGTGGCGCTCGATGCCCCGGTTCAGCTTGCCGTTGCCGTCGTCGGCCTTCTGGTGGTGCAGCATGCCGGGGGAGTCGGGGGCGAGTTCCTCGCCGGGGAGGGCGCGCCGCAGCGTCGCGAGGGCGGGCGGGGCCTGCCAGCCGAACTCGGCGACGAAGCGCGGCACGCTCGCCCGGTACTCGGCGTAGTCCTGACGGTTCCACACCTCCCATGAGTGGTGGGTGCCGTGGCGGGGGTCGTTGGGGTGGTGGTCCCAGGAGCCGGACCACGGGCTGCCCGCCGTGTACGGACGGGTCGGGTCCAGTTCGGCGACGATCCGCGGCAGGATGCCGAGGTAGTACCCCTCGCCCCAGGAATCGCCGGCGAGCGGCGCCTCCCAGTCCCAGTCGCGGAAGCCCCAGAGGTTCTCGTTGTTGCCGTTCCACAGGACCAGACTGGGGTGCGCCATGAGGCGGACAACGTTGTCACGCGCCTCAGCCTCGACCTCTCCGCGCAACGGCTGCTCCTCCGGGTAGGCGGCGCAGGCGAAGAGGAAGTCCTGCCAGACCATGAGGCCGAGTTCGTCGCACACGTCGTAGAAGGCGTCGTCCTCGTAGATGCCGCCGCCCCAGACGCGGACCAGGTCGATGTTGGCCTCGGCGGCCTGGGTCAGCCGGGTGCGGTAGCGCTCGGGCGTGACCCGCGAGGGGAGGACGTCGTCGGGGATCCAGTTCACCCCGCGCGCGAAGATCCGGACGCCGTTGACGACGAAGGTGAAGCCGGTCCCGTGCTCGTCGCCGGAGCGGTCGATCTCGACGGTACGGAATCCGATCCGGCGCCGCCAGGTGTCGAGCGGTGCGCCGCCCTCGTCGAGCAGGGTCACATCGAGGTCGTACAGCGGCTGGTCCCCGTAGCCGCGCGGCCACCACAGCGCGGCCTCGGGCACCTCCAGGGTCACCACGGCCTCGTCGCCCTCGAAGGAAACCTCGCCTTCGAAGGAAACCTCGCCCTCGAACGAGGCCGCCGCCTCGGTTCCCGCGACCGTGGCGCGGAGGCTCAGCGTGCGGTCGACGGCGCTCTCGGTACGCGAGAGCCGGACACGCAGCTCGACCCGCCCGGTCGTCCCGTCGACCGTGACCAGGGGGCGTACCAGGTCGAACCGGGCGGTCGACCAGCGCTCCAGGCGGACCGGGCGCCACATGCCCGCCGTCACGACGGTGGGCCCCCAGTCCCAGCCGAAGGAGCAGGCCATCTTGCGGATGTACTGGAAGGGCTCGGGGTAGACGTTCGGCCGCTCCCCGGTGAGGGCGCGGACGCGGTCCGCCTCCTCGTACGCCGAGGAGAACCGGACCTCCAGCGGCCCCGTGCGGCCGGTGACGTCGAAGCGGTGGACGCGGTGCATGTTGCGCGTCCTGCCGAGACTCTCGCCGGCGAGGATCACCTCGGCGGCGGTGTCCAGGCCCTCGAAGACCAGCTCGGCGCGCTCATGGCGGCCGTGGTGCTCCAACTCCGTGACGTAGGACCACTCCTGACGGCCCACCCAGGCGATCTCCGCCTCGTTGCGGCCGATGAAGGGGTCGGGTATGACCTGCGCGGCGAGCAGATCGGTGTGGACGCAGCCGGGGACGACGGCCGGAAGCAGCGCGCCCTCGTGGCGCAGTCTCCAGCCTTCGGACAGCTGGGTGACGTCCTTCATGATGTGCGGCTCCAATCGCCTGGCAGGGGGCGGGGTGCGTGTACGGGGCGACAAACTAGCTGCACTTTTGCGCGGATGTCCATGAACCGGTCAAGTACCGGTTCGTCAGCCTCGGATCGTCGCCCCTGTGCGGAACACGTCTCGCACCAGGGCTTTCAAGCGGCCGCGGTAACGATTGGGTATCACGCAGGAAATCATCACTTTACCGGTTCACATCCGGCTGACATAGTGCCGACATCCCACCGCAAGACCTGAGCCGTGACCCTGAAGGAGTTGGGCAATGGGGAAGAAGCCGAAGGCGCTCACGGGCGCCCTGCTGGCCGCCGCGATGTTGACCGTGGCGGGCTGCAGCGGGGGAGGGGGCGGCGCCACCGGCGAGATCGCCGCCGCCCCGTCCGACCCGAAGGAGGTCTCGGGCGAGATCAAGGTCCTCACGCACCGGACCGATCTCGTGCAGAAGGGGACCATGAAGCAGTACGCCGCCGAGTTCAACAAGGTCTACCCCAAGGTGAAGGTGACGTTCGAGGGCGTGACCGACTACGAGGGGGAGGTGAAGATCCGTATGAACACCAAGGCGTACGGTGACGTGCTGGTGATCCCGGGGGCCGTGGCCAAGAACGACTACCCGAAGTTCTTCGCGCCCCTCGGCACGACCGCCGAGCTGTCGAAGTACCGCTTCGGCGACAAGACCGAGGTCGACGGCAAGGTCTACGGCATAGCGCAGTTCGGCACCGTCAACGGCTTCGTCTACAACAAGGCGCTGTGGAGGAGGGCCGGGATCACCGCGTGGCCGAAGACGCCGCAGGAGTTCCTCGCCGGCCTGAAGGCGATCGAGGAGAAGACGGACGCCACCCCGTACTACACGAACTTCAAGGACGGCTGGCCGCTCGTCCAGTGGAGCGCCAACCACGGATCGGTCAGCTGCGACGCGCAGGCGGGCAACAACCTGGCCGGCCCCGTCTCCCCGTGGAAGGCCGGCGGTGAGCTCCGTACGATCGACACGCTGCTCCACGACATCGTGCGGCAGGGGCTCTCGGAGAAGGACCCGACCACCACGAACTGGGAAGCCTCCAAGGACCTGCTCGCCAAGGGCAAGATCGGCGCGATGATGCTGGGCTCCTGGTCGATCACGCAGATGCGGGGCGCCGCCGAGGACGCGGGCGTGTCCCCCGCGGACATCGGCTTCATGCCCTTCCCGGTCCAGAAGGACGGCGCGTTCTGCGGAGCCGTCACCTCCGACTACCAGCAGGCGGTCAGCGTCTACTCCGAGAACAAGCCCGCGGCGCGCGCCTGGATCGACTGGTTCACCGAGAAGTCCGGCTTCGCGGAGAAGGAGGGCGTCGTCTCCGCCCTCAAGTCCGCTCCCTTGCCGACCACCCTCAAGGATTTTGTTGACAACGATGTCAAATTCATCGACCGCTCCGAGGCGAGGACGGCTGCGGTCAACGACATCGACGAGGCGGCCGAGATCGGCCTCACCAAGCCCGACTACCGGCAGAAGCTGATCGACACCGCGCGCGGCGCCCAGAAGGGCAGCCTCGAGGACTTCTTCGCCGACCTCGACAAGAGGTGGGACGAGGCGGCGAAGACCGCCGGTTCCTGACGACCGGCGGAGCGGGCCCCGGCCGTACGACACCGGCCGGGGCCCCTGACCTCCCGCAGCCGCGGACACGAAAGGCCGACATGACCGAGACAACCGACACCGTCCCCAAGGGGGCCGCCATGACGAGGCGATCCACCACGGACACGACAGACAGGGGAACCGGGCCCGGGCTCAGGGGAACGGGGCCCACAGGCCGCCGCGCCACCCCGGAAGGCGGCCGGCCCCGCCCCTGGCGGCGTTCCCCGCTCCGGCGGCTCACGCCCTGGCTCTTCCTGGCGGCGCCGCTCGCCCTGCTGATCACGTTGACCTACGTCCCCGTGGCGAGCATGATCTCGTACAGCTTCACCGACTGGGACGGGGTGAGCCCGGACCGGGAAGTCGTCGGCTTCGACAACTACGTACAGATCTTCACCCGCCCCGAGCTCTTCCGGGTCTTCTTCGTCAGCGGCTACTACCTCGCCGCCTCCGCGCTCCAGATCGTGGTCGCGCTCTACTTCGCCACCGTCCTGAGCTTCAGCCTCAAGTTCCGGAACTTCTTCAAGGGGATTCTCTTCTTCCCCTACCTCGTCAACGGCGTCGCGATCGGCTTCGTCTTCCTGTACTTCTTCCAGGACGGCGGCACCCTCGACTCGGTGCTGTCCTGGCTCGGCGTGACGACCGATCACCCGTGGCTCGCCGATCCCACCTCCGCCAACGTCTCCCTGGCGGGCGTGTCGGTCTGGCGCTTCACCGGACTGAACTTCGTCCTCTTCCTCGGCGCGATCCAGTCCATCCCCGGCGAGCTGTACGAGGCCGCGCAGCTGGATGGGGCCGGCAAGTGGAAGCAGTTCCGCCACATCATCGCCCCCAGCATCAAGCCCGTGCTGAGCCTCAGCATCATCCTGGCGATCTCCGGCTCCCTGTCGGTGTTCGAGATCCCCTACATCATGACCGGCGGAGCGACCGGCACCTCGACCTTCGTCATCCAGACGGTCAAGCTCGCCTTCCAGTTCAACAAGACCGGCCTGGCCTCGGCCGCGGCCGTGGTGCTGCTCCTGATCATCCTGCTCGTCACCTGGATCCAGCGCCGGCTCGTGCCCGACGACAAGGTGGACCTCGTATGACCTCCGACCTCCTCGCAGCCCCGCCCGCCTCCCGGACCACCGTGCGCCCGCGCCCGCGTCGCCGTCGCCCGCCGGTCGGGACGCTGCTGACCTATCTGTCGCTGCTGGCCGCGAGCGCGGTGGTGCTGCTCCCGCTCGCCGTCGTCTTCCTCACGTCGCTGAAGTCCTCGGAGGAGGTCAACGACGGCAACGCCCTTTCGCTGCCCGGGAACTGGCTGAACCTCGACAACTACGTCACGGCGTTCACCGACGGCAACATGCTCACGGCCTTCGGGAACACCGCGTTCATCCTGTTCTTCTCCATCGGCGGCACCGTGCTCATCGGCTCGATGACCGCCTACGCGGTGGACCGCTTCGACTTCCGGGCCAAGAAGCTCGTCATGGCGCTCTTCCTGGTCGCCACCCTCGTCCCCGGGGTGACCACGCAGGTGGCGACCTTCCAGGTCATCAACAGCTTCGGTCTCGTCGACACCCGCTGGGCCCCGATCCTGCTCTACATGGGCACGGACATCGTCTCCGTGTACATCTTCCTGCAGTTCATCCGGGGCATTCCCCGGTCACTGGACGAGGCGGCCCGGCTCGACGGGGCCAACGCCTTCACGATCTACCGGAGGATCATTTTCCCGCTGCTCAAGCCGGCGATCGCCACCGTCGTCATCATCAAGGGGATCACCACGTACAACGACTTCTACATCCCCTTCCTCTACATGCACTCCGAGGACCTGGGCACGATCTCCACCGCGCTGTTCCGGTTCAAGGGGCCCTTCGGAGCGCACTGGGAGGCCATCTCGGCCGGCGCCATCCTCGTCATCCTGCCCACGCTGATCATCTTCCTGCTGCTCCAGCGGTGGATCTACAACGGCTTCTCGCAGGGAGCCACCAAGTAGCGGGGCTCGCGCCGTCGGGGCGGGACGGGGCTGGGTGGAGCGGCGGTTCAGACCGTGTCCGGGCGTCCGCCCGGGGGCGGGCAGGTGCTGCCCCGGGGAACGAAACGGGCGTACCCCTCGCGGATGTCGTCGACCGTCTCCCCGGCGACGAGGGACAGCAGCGCGTTCGCCGCCCGGGCTCCGTACGCCGGGATGTCCCGTGCGACGGCCGAGAGCATGGGGCGGACCACCTGGGTCAGCGGGGACTCGTCCCACGCGACGATCGACAGGTCGGTGGGGATGGAGATGTTCAGCTCCTGCGCCACGGAGAGCGCGGCCACGGCCATGATGTCGTTGTCGAAGACGATGGCGGTCGGCCGCTCCGCGGCGATCAGCAGCGCGCGGGTGGCCCGGGCCCCCGCGTCACCGGTGTAGTCGGTGTGCACCACGGTGGCCTCGGGAATCCCCGCCTCCCGGCAGGCCTCGCGCAGCGCCCGGTCGCGGATCACCGTGTGGGCCAGCTCCGCGGGGCCCGCCACCCGGGCGATGCGCCGGTGGCCGAGCACCGCGAGATAGCGCACGATCTCGTGGACGCTCTCGCCGTCGTCCGACCAGATCGAGGGCAGCGACCCGGACGCGTCGGGCGGCCCGACGACGAGCGCCGGAAGGCCGAGGGCCTCGATCGCGGGGACACGCGCGTCCGCTGCCTGAAGATCCGTCAGGAAGACGCCGTCCACCCGCCGTTCGCCCCACCAGCGCCGGCACACCTCGATCTCGCTGTCCTGGGTGGCGACCATCTGCAGCATCAGCGCGTACGACCGCTCGGAGAGCACGCTCTCGACGCCGCTGATGAACTCCATGAAGAAGGGCTCCACGCCCAGCGTCCGGGCGGGGCGACGCACGAGGAGACCGACCACCTGCGCGCGGCCCCCGGTCAGGGCACGGGCGGCACTGCTGGGACGCCATCCCAGCTCCTCGGCGATGCTCTTGATCGACGCACGGGTCGCGTCCGAGACCCCCGGTTGATCGTTCAGCGCGTACGAGACCGCCACCTTGGACACGCCGGCGCGGCGTGCGATGTCCGCCATGGTCGGCCGCTTCACGCGCCACCCCTGTCCTGTCCTGTGCTGGTTCGATGCCGGTGATCGACCTTACCGCTCGCCCGTGCGGCGGACGGAAGTCGCGGGGACCCCCCACTCCCCTCGACCTCGTTCTCGGATTTCACCGTGCGACGAACGGACAGGAACGGACCCGACCTGCCGCGCGCGGACGGATGTCAGCGATCCGCCGCGCTGCCGCGGACGACGCAGGAGCGGTGGTTCTCCCAGCCCCAGCCGTCCCCGTCGGGGTCGGAGACGCTGCCGTGGACGCAGTACGGGTACCCGTTGGGGGCGGTGCCGCCACCCGTCCCGCCACCGCCCGTCCCGCCGTAGACGGTGGCGGTCCTCGAGGTGGTGGAGATGCCGTCCGGGCCGTTGAACAGGCGGTTGCCCCAGCTCGTCAGGGAGCCGGCGTCGAAGCCGTTGACCAGGTCGAGGTACTCGACACCGCCGCCGTTGCCGCTCCACGACCAGCCGAGGTAACCGACCCTGAGCGACTGGGCGGTCGCCATGATCGCGTTCTCGTCCGGGTTGCCGTCACTGTGCTGGTCGCCGAACTCCCCGACGACGATCGGGAGACCGTTGTCCACGAAGTGCCCGAGGTAGCTCCGCACCTCGGCGGCGGTGTCGTACACGCCGTACATGTGGATGGAGAAGATGGTGTTGCGCTGGGGGTCGGAGGCGAAGACCGCGGCGGCGTTGTTCCGCATGGTGTGCGACCAGTCCTGGCCCCAGTTGGGGGCGTCGACCATCAGGGCGTGGCCGATGCCGGCGTTCCGGAGCTTGCCGACGGCGTTCTTGGTGGCCTGTGTCCAGGCGGTGTAGTCGGTGTTGCCGAAGGGCTCGTTGCCGATGTTGACGACGACGTAGTCCTCCTGGCCCTGGAGCGCGCTCTTGATGCCGATCCAGTAGTCCGCCGCCCTGTCGAGGGAGGCCGCGGCGCCGTCCTCGCCGTAACCGGTGGTGTCGTGCACCTCGAGCAGACAGATGAGCTTGCTCGCCTTGCACTGTCCGACGAGGGAGGCGACCTGCTCCGTGCTCGTCCGGGTCCATCGGTCGCCGCTGCTCAGCACGACCCGGACGGTGTTGGCGCCCTTGGCGGCGATGTCGGCGATCGAGCCGGTCCGCTCCGGGTACCAGGTGTGCGCGTGGTTGACGCCACGCATGACGAACTCGTTGCCATTGGCCTCGTACACGCGGCCGTTGCTGACCCGGATGCCCGTGGCGACGGCTTCGGTCTCAGCCTCGGCCTCACCGACGGGCCCGAGAACAGGCAGCAGGAGCCCTGCGATACCGGCGATCGCGGCGCCGAGGGCCGTGAGCCACGTGCTACGCGCTGTTTTGTTCATGCCTCTCCTCAAAGGGGCGTTTCCGTGGGGGCCGGCCCGTCACCGAAGGGCGTCGGAGTTCCTGACAACGTTGTCGACGCAGGGGGAGCAGCCAGACGAACGCCAAAGGGAATGGCCGTTGTGCGGCGGCATTCCCCCATGGCGGGCGGATAGGGCCGGAGGTCCTCACTATGAGGCACTCCGCGTTCCTCTCACGTCAATAGCCGGGTAATCGAAGCTTCGCCTCGAAAGCTAAACCCCCACTGAACCACGTGAGTTCGGACGAGAAAGGGCTGCCCGGCTTTACGCTTCGCTTTACGGTCCTCGTCGGGATTCGACCGCCCCGGGTGACGCGGATCGGATCACCGCGACGCAGCACAGCGCCGCGAGGGCGAGAGTCGCCGCCGCCGGTCCGGCGAGGGCCTCGGTGGCGGTGGCGGGAAGGACGCGGTCGGTCGGCGGGACGGCGCCCTCCGGGTCGAAGACCATCGTGAGGTGCCGGCCCGGGCGCGCGTCCGCGCCGCAGGTGCGCCATGCCTCGGTCGGGACCGGGGTGCCGTCCAGGAGGTGTACCGAGCAGGAGTTCTTGACGTGGGTCCGCCCCTCGTGGCGGTGGACGTGGACCTCGGTCACCACGACCGTACGGCTCTCGCCGCGTGCCGCGAGGACGGCCTGCGCGGTCATGCCCGGTAGCCACCAGGCGAGGGCCCCGGCGAGCAGGGCGACCGCGCCCACCAGGACCCGTCCCGCGTTCGTCGAGAAGAGGTACCACGCGCCGGCCAGGCCCACGACGACACCGACCGCCGTGCCCGCCACGACGAAACCGGTCAGCGCACCCGCCACCGCCGCACCGGCGACCGGACCGGCTGTCAGGAGGCCGACGACCAGGCCCTCCACCGCCAGCCGGGCCGGCGGCCGTCCCGTGACGTTCGCCGGGCCCCACAGGAACGCCCTGTCGTCGGACACGCTGCTCCGTTCGTCGTCCCCGTCATCCCTTCCCGACCTAGTCGCCGATCTCGACGGCCGTGCTCTCGGACACCGGCTTCTTCCGGCCGATGCCCTCCAGGAGGGAGGCGAGATCGACTCCGGTGGTGGAGCTGAGGAGTTCCATGCCCTGGGCGACGTTGTCGGCGACGGTACGGGTCAGTTGGCCGGCGCCGTCGGTGGAGATGACCGTCATCTTGTCGATGGCGGAGAGCGGTTCGGCGGCCTTGGCGACGACCTGGGGCAGGACCTCGACGAGCATCTGCAGGACGGCGGCGTCGCCGTACTGGGCGAAGGCGTCGGCCTTCTTCCGCATGGCCTCGGCCTCGGCGGAGCCCCGGGCGGCGATGGCGGCGGCCTGGGCCTCGCCCTCGATGCGTACGGCGTCGGCGAGCGCGGCGCGGTGGGCCTTCTCGCCCTCACCGGTCAGGCGGGAGCGCTGGGCGTCGGCCTCGGCCTGCTTGACCAGGGCGATGCGGCGAGCCTCGGCCTCCTGCTCGGCCTGGTAGCGGGCGGCGTCGGCGGGCTTGCGGACCTGCGTGTCGAGCTGACGGTCGGTCAGCGCCGCCTGCCGCTCGGCGACTTTCTCCTGCTCGGTGAGGATCTGCTGCTGGCGGTCGGCCTCGGCGAGCGGACCGGCGGCGTTGGCCTGGGCGGCGGCCTCGTCGGTCTGCGCCTTGATCTCGGCCTGCTTCAGGTAGAGGGTCCGCTGCGCGATGGCGATCTCCTCCTCCGCCTTGAGCCGGGCCTGTTCGGCAGCGCGGCGGGCGACGGCCTCGGCGATGTCGGCCTCCTGCTTGGCGCGGGCGGCCTCGGGGCGGCCGAGGTCCTCCAGGTAGGAGCCTTCGGTGGTGATGTCCTGGATCTGGAAGGCGTCCAGGACCAGGCCCTGTCCCGACAGGCTCGCCTCGGCCTCCTCCGCGACCTGCCCGGCGAACGCGGCCCGGTCGCGGATGATGTCCTCCACCGACATACGGCCCACGATGGAGCGGAGCGCGCCCGAGAGCACCTCCTGGGTAAAGCCGACGATGCCGTCCTGCTGCATCAGGAACCGCTGGGCGGCGGCCCGGATCGAGTCCTCGGTGCCGCCGACCTTGACGATCGCGACGCCCTCCAGATTGGCCTTGACTCCCCGCAGGGTCACCGCGCCGCGCACGGCCACCGGGATGTGGCGGCTGGAGAGGTCGAGGGTGAACTTCTGCTGGACGAACGGGACGACGAAGACGCCGCCGCCGACCACGACCTTCTGGCCGCTGTTGTCGGTGAAGACCCGCCCGGTGGCCGGATCGGTGGCCTGCTTGCCGCGCCGTCCGGTGATGATGAAGGCCTCGCTGGGCCCGGCGACCTTGTAGCGCGTGACGATGACGAGAGCGAGCAGTACGACGAGTACGACGATGCCCACCACAGCGGTGAGGACAGGGCTCATGACGCACATCCCTTGAGAACGGAACCGATGGAACAGGTGGAGCGGGGGAGCGGGGTGGCGCGAGGGAACGGGGGAGCGAAGAAGAGGCGAAGGGTCAGCGTTCGACGGGACGTACGGCGACCGACGTCGGCGAGAGCACCGACTCGACCCAGACCTCGGCGCCGCGCGGCACGGGGCGGGCCGACTTCGCCGCGTACTTGACCGGCTGACCGCCCAGGTACAGCAGCACCTCGCCGTATCCGTCGGCGGGAATCGCGGTGACCACCGAGCCCGCACTTCCGGTCAGGTCCTCGCCTCGCGGTGCGGGCGCGGCTCCGTCGCGCATCAGCGCCCGGCTGAACTTCCATGTCAGCCGGCCCGCGAGGACCCCCGCCGCCACGCCCGCACCGGTGGCGACCCCCGCCCCCGTACCCGTGGTCCCCAGGACGATCGCGCCCGTGAAACCGAGCGCGGACACGAACCCGGCGATCACCGGCAACGACAGGAACCCGTCCAGCCCCCCGCCGATCCCGTCGAGGACCCCCTCCAACACCCCGTCGAGGACCAGGGACAGGACGAGCAGCACGAGACCTGCCATGCCGAGACCGAGAAACCACGTCATGTCACTGTCCCCTCGATCCGCACGCAGAGGCCGTGCCGCTTCTGTCGTGGACGGATGTTCCCACCGGACCGCACGGAAGTTCACTGCTGGAGTCCGGCAATCTTTACGCGCTCTTGATGCCGGTCACGCGCACCACCGCCCACGCGAGCGGACAGCGTCGCGCCCTGGGGTGTCGAGCCGGTGGAACATTGCCGTCTCCGGGCAACCACACGCTCCTCTGGTTGCGCGGCAAGGACCTGTCGACGCCGCAGGGGAGACGCATAGGGTCGGCGGAAGCCCCGATGCCCACGCGTACCTGAGCGCCGCGATCACCGCGCGGGCGTTACGTGGCGCGGAACCGGCCTTGTTCGACCTCCATGACCAGGCCCGCGCCGGTCAACCGGTCCAGGTGCTGCACCGCGGTGCGTCGTTCGACCGGCTGCACGTGGACGCCTTCGACGTGGGGCCGGTAGACCAGCCTGTGCTCGGCGATCTCCTCGACGGTCCGCGGCTCGTGGAGGAACGCCAGGAGGGTCGCGTCCCGCTTCTCGACCACCCCGACGAAGTCGTCGAGCCGCCTGGAGAACTCTGTGGCGCCCTCGATCACGCCCTTCTGGTGGGCGGTGCCGTACCAGTGGGCATCGATCTCCCGGCAGCGGCGGATGGACGCCTCGAAGTCCGAGAGGCTGCTGCCGACGTCTCCGTAGAACGGCCCGAATGACGTCAGGTCGATGTCCGCCACGAACAGGAAGCCGTCCGGCTCGATCAGGAAGCCGCTGTGGCCCGGCGTGTGGCCGGGGAGGTGCACGACGGTCACGGTGCGGCCGCCCAGGTCGAACACGTTGCCATCGCCGAAAGCCGTCGCGTCGGGGCGGTCCCGTACGTGGAACTCATCGCGCAGCATCAACTCCGTCCGCTCGGTGGCGTCCGGCGGGAGACCGTAGCCGGCGGCCATGACCGCGCGGGAGCGCAGCGCGGCGAGGTCCTTCTCGTGGGTGTGGACGGGTACGTCGTAGGATCCGAGGCCCGCGACGTGGTCCTCGTGCGCGTGGGACACGAGAGCGATGTCCGCGGGCGGTGCCGATCCGACGAGCGACAGCGACGGGTCGATGACCAGCGTCTCGGCGGTGCCGCGTACGAGCACGGAGTTGGCGTACGGGTAGGCGCCCCGCTCGGCACCGACGAGCACGGTGACTCCGCCGTTCCCTCCGCCGTACTCCACTTCCGTGTATCCCGTCGTGAGCAAGGTCGGCACTCCTTCGTCCGCGAGCCGGGCGGGCACGTGCAATCGGGCTGTGCGACTTCGGGCACCTTATCGGGGGCGTCGGCGAGCGTGTCCGTCTCGTCCCCGCTCTCGAGAAGGCGGGAGCCGTCCGCAACGAGGCGCGCTGGCACACCCGTTGGGGATGGATCGAGCCGAGGGCCGCGCCGGAGGGCCCCGAGCTGCCGTACGCGTACAACATTCGGCGCAGCACCCTCGACCCGTTGATCAGGTCCCGTGCGGCGGAGACCCCTGGCGTCGATCTGCTCCTCGGTCACCAGGTGACCGGGCTGGTCTTCCGCTGCACGGCGGGATCGGTCAGACCTGGTTCCTCGAGCCGGACATGGCGTACGCGTTTCCGAACGACGACGGGGTGACGGTCATCGCGGTGCTCCCCGACAAGAAGCGGCTGCCGGCTTTCCGGGAAGATCTCGAAGGCAGCTTCCTCGCCTTCGTCCGTGCCCTGCCCGAGGCGCCGGCCATCGACTCCGCCGAGCGCGTCACGAAGATCATCGGCACCGTGAACCACCCGCTTCACAGCCGCAAGCCCACCGCCCCGGGCGTAGCGCTCATCGGCGACGCCGCCCTGACCGGCGATCCCCTGCCAAGGCCCGTCCGTTCAGTCCCTTGGAGCGGCTGGTGTTCTCGGCGGCAGCGCGTGACGCGTCGGTGGCGCGGCACATGCATCTGTTCGCATCCCGCCTGATCGGCCCGCTGCGCTTCCTGAACCCCGCGGCGCCGGCCAAGGCCTCGGTCGTCAACATCAAGCACCGCCGGGCGGCTGTGCCACCCGCAGGCTGAGCTAGGGCCTGACTCTGGGATCATGCCGGGCTCGGACCCCCGCCGCCTCCGTGGAGGCACTCACGCGGTGGCGACCTTGGTCAGCAGCTGGCCCATGGCGGCGAGGACGGCCGGTTCGACGCGGTAGTACACCCAGGTGCCCCGCCGCTCGGAGGAGAGCAGTCCGGCCTCCTTCAGCTTCTTCAGGTGATGAGAGACGGTCGGCTGCGAGACGCCGACGTCGGAGATGTCGCAGACGCACGCCTCGCCCCCCTCGTGCGAGGCGACGGCGGAGAAGAGCCGCAGCCGGACCGGATCTCCCAGCGCCTTGAACATGACGGCGGTCCGCTCGGCCTCCTCCGCCGTCAGCGGGCGCTCGTTCAGCGGCGGGCAGCAGGGCTCGGTGGCGGGCTCCAGCAGCGGCAGCACCTTCACATTCGACATGTGTCTATGTTGACACACATCGAACCAAGCGCCCAGAGGTGGATGGCATGGGGCCCTCGAATCGATAGACGTCTATGTTGACGTCTATCGATACAGGTGCCATGCTGGGGCACAAGAGATCGATGGATGTCGAAGCACAAGGGGACTCGCCATGAACATCACCACCGCTGCCGAGCAGCTGCCTGTCGTTGTCATCGGTGCTGGTCCGGTTGGTCTGGCCGCTGCCGCGCATCTTGTGGAGCGGGGTGTGGAGCCTTTGGTGGTGGAGGCGGGGGAGGGTGCGGGTGCGGCGGTGCGTGGGTGGGGGCATGTGCGGTTGTTCTCGACGTGGGGTGAGGTAGTGGATCCGGCTGCGGAGAAGTTGTTGGCTCCGTCGGGTTGGGTGAGGCCGGATGCGGAGACGTACCCGACTGGCGCGGACTGGGCGGAGGGGTATCTGCAGCCGCTGGCCGATGTCCTGGGTGACAGAGTCCGCTTCGGTGCGCGTGTGACGGGTGTGTCGCGTGTGGGTCGTGACCGGGTGGTGGATGCGGACCGTGAGGCCCAGTCTTTCACCGTCCATCTCCGGTACGCCGGTGGTGGTGAGGAGCGGATTGTGGCGCGTGCTGTGATCGATGCTTCGGGTACGTGGTCCACGCCGAGTCCGATCGGTGGTGACGGTCTGCCGGCTTTGGGGGAGAAGGCGGCGGTGGACCGGATCTCGTACCGTATTCCTGATCTGAAGGACCCTGTGGTGCGGGCCCGTTATGCGGGCAGGCGTGTTGCGGTGATCGGCTCGGGTGCTTCCGCGTTCACGGCGCTTGCTTCCCTGGCCGGCCTGGCGCGGGAGGAGAAGGGCACGCACGCGGTGTGGATTCTGCGTCGGGGTATCTCGGGTTCGACTTTCGGCGGTGGTACGGCCGATCAGCTGCCCGCCCGCGGCGCGTTGGGCCTGGCAGCGAAGGCGGCTGTCGATGACGGTCACGCGGATGCTGTGACGGGTTTTCGTACCGAGGCGATCGAGCGCGTGGGCGGGCGTCTGGTGCTGGTGGCGGAGGACGGCCGCCGTCTGGAGCCGGTGGATGAGGTGATCGTTCTGACCGGTCTGCGGCCCGACCTGTCCTTCGTCTCCGAGCTGCGTCTGGGTCTGGACGAGCGTCTGCAGGCGCCGGTGGCTCTCGCGCCGCTGATCGATCCGAACCAGCATTCCTGCGGCACGGTCTATCCGCACGGCGTGGGTGAGCTGTCCCATCCGGAGAAGGACGTCTACCTGGTCGGTATGAAGTCCTACGGCCGCGCTCCGACGTTCCTGGCCATGACCGGCTACGAGCAGGTCCGTTCCATCGCCGCCGCCATCGCCGGGGACCGCGAGGCCGCCGAACGTGTGGAACTCGTCCTGCCCGAAACCGGAGTCTGCGGCGGCGCCGGCCTCTTCGACCAGCCCACCGGCGACACCCACACCACCGACAACGGCTGCTGCGCCACCCCCGCCACCTCCAGCGCCTGTTGACCGACTCAACCACCCATCCGTAACAGGAGGACCGTCATGTCTCGTGTACAGCTTGCCCTTCGGGTTCCCGACCTCGCGGCATCCGTCGCCTTCTACACCAAGCTCTTCGGCACCGAGCCGGCCAAGCTCCGCGACGGTTATGCCAACTTCGCCATCACGGAGCCGCCGCTCAAGCTCGTCCTCATCGAAGGCGCCGACGGCGACGACACCCGCCTGGACCACCTCGGCGTCGAGGTCGACAGCACCGACGCCGTCCATGCCGCCACCACGCGGCTCAGCCAGGAAGGCCTCGCGACCACGGAGGAGAACGAGACCACCTGCTGTTACGCCCTCCAGGACAAGGTGTGGGTCCACGGCCCCGGCCGCGAGCCATGGGAGGTGTACGTCGTCAAGGCCGACGCCGACACCCTGGCCAAGCAGCAGGCCGACGAGTGCTGTTCCACTCCGGCCACCGCCACCGCCACCGCCACCGTCGGTAGCTGCTGCTGATGGCCTGATGCCCCACCCAGGGGCGCGACCAGCAGCCCGAGGACCGCGGCACGCCGCAGTCGGGGGACCTGTGTCGCGGCAGCGGGCTGCGGCTCTGGCCGGCCGTAGCCGCCCAGTCGCTGGCGCTGTCCGCCGGTGCTGTGTCCCAGCAGATGGCCGCACTGCGGCACGAGGTGGGAGTCGATCTGCTGCGCCCCGACGGGCTAACCGTGGCGCTGACGGAGGCTGGTCGGCTGCTCCTCGAACGCGCCGACCGGATCCTCGCAGCCGTGGAGGAAGCCGGATGCGCCATCGCGGCGGTCAAGGGCACGGTCAGCGCCACCCGCCACACTCGCCGCGCTGCCGTCGACCGTTGCCAGGATCGTGACTCCCGCGCTCACCGCACTGGTCGCACACCACCCGCAGCTCACCGTGACCTGCCTGTTGCTCGTGCCCCGAACCGCCATCGACCCGACCACGCCCGGAATCCGCACGGCACCTATCGAGGACCACCCGATCCTGCGCCTCCTGTTCGCCGCGACCCGCCGCACAGAGACCGCGAACCCGACGACCACGGCCGTCATCACAGCGTTGCGCACAGCCGCGCGGCAGGCTCGCACCACGCCCCTCCGGCCGGAGGCCGACCCGGCTCAGCTTGAGGTGCGGGTGCACGCATGAGGTCCGGATCCACAGGATCCGGACCTCATGTCACTTCAGTAGCGGGGACAGGATTTGAACCTGCGACCTCTGGGTTATGAGCCCAGCGAGCTACCGAGCTGCTCCACCCCGCGTCGGTAGGCGCAACACTACGCCATCCACGCCACCACCCGAGACCAGGCCGCTCTCACACGTCGACCTGTGAGCGGGCCCCGGAGCGCGGCAGCCGCAGCCGGGAGGTGGGTCCACGCCGGTCGACCCTGTCCACCGAGCCGGGTCGGCCGCGCCGGCCGCCCCGGCCTGCCCGCTGCCGAACACCTCCTTGACGAGCGCCCGTACCAGCTCTTCCGTCCGGTAGGTCGTGAACCGGTTGTCCATCCACTCCTGGCCCGCGGTCGTGGCGGGGATCCCCGGCGTGAACGTCCCGTCGTCGTCGTACTCGCCGGTGAAGTTGAACACCCCACTGGTGTGCTGCAGCAGCATCCGCACCGTGATCCTCGGGTCCAGCCTGAACCCGGGCAGGCAGTCGGCCACCGGGGCGTCCGGCCCGATCGTGCCGTCGGCCACCAGTTGCAGCGTCAGGGCGGCCCCTCTTACAGGCTGCGGGCGGTGATGTCGCCGTAGGCGGTGGTGGCGTGGATGGTCAGGGCGGCGTCGGCGCCGTTGTTGGTGAGGCTGTTGTGGATGCGGCCGTACGAGGTGCCGGCGTCCAGGGAGGCGGAGACTCCGCGGGCGGCGCCGACCGAGATGTCGCCGGCCTCGGTGCGCAGGGTGACCGCGCCGCGTACGGCCTCGGTGATGGTGAGGTCGCCCTTGAGGGTGCTGATCCGCGCGGGGCCGCCCAGGCGGCCGACGGCGATGTGGCCGGCGGCGAGGGCGAGGTGGGCGCTGTGGGTCTCATCGAGCTTGACCGTGCCCTGCGCGCTCTCGAAGGTGACGTCGCCGAGGCGTCCGACGCCCCGGAGTTCGGCGGTGTCCGTCTTCGCCTCGACGCGGGAGCCGGCGGGCAGCTGGACGGTGACCTCGACGGACCCGGAGTTCCCGAGGACCCGGTTCTTCGCCTCGGGGGCCTCGATCCGCAGGATGCCGTCACCGTAGGCGACCGTGACCCGCTCCGCCGCCTTCAGGTCGCGATTCTTGGAGGCGTCGGCGGGCCGGACCTCGACGGTGGTGTCGGCCCGGTCGGCGGCGATGAACCGGATGCGCCCGGCGGGGATGTCGAGGACGGCGGCGATGGGGGCGGTGGTGTCGAACTTCTGCATGGTTTCTTCCTTCGGCTCGTTGTTTCTGATGGGTGAAACGCTACGTTGCGTTCGCAGAGCCAGCAACACCCAGGTTGCACGAAATCGGCATGACTGCTGCTCACGGCCTTGAAATCATTGCATCGACTCTGTGGCGTAATGCAACGTCGAACGTCGGGCGTTGCAACAGGGTGAGAGTGAACGCTCTTTCTCAAGCGCTGAGGGCGCGAGGACTGCTCGGGACCATTGATCTGTCCGACGCCCGTTAGGCTGGTGAGGTCGCGCATGGCGTGAGTCGCCGTGAACCTCGCGTCACGCGCCGTCGCACACGGGGGCGTAGCGGTGCCCCTGGAGGAGATGCCGCCATCGGGCGGGAGTCACCGGGCCGGTGAGAGCGCAGATCGCGCGGCGGCGCCGCTTCTCGTCGGGGTTCCACAGCCGCACTGTGCCGTCGTTGCCGCTGCTGGCCAGCGTGCGGCCGTCCGGGCTGAAGGTCACTCCCCACACGGCGCGTGTGTGGCCGGTGAGTGTGGCGAGGAGGCGGTGGCGGACTGGGTTCCACAGGCGGACGGTGCGGTCGTTGCCGCTGCTGGCGAGCGTACGGCCGTCGGGTGCGAAGGCGACCCCGCGTACCGAGCCGCTGTGTCCGACCAGTGTCGCTGAGAACCGGCGGGTGGCCAGGTCCCACAGCCGCACGGTGCCGTCGTTGGCGGCGCTGGCCGCCGTGCGGCCGTCCCCGGCCACCGTACAGCCGCGGACCGAGCCGGTGTGCCCGGTGAACGTGGCCCTGGTGCGGAGACCGTCCACGTCCCACAGCCGCAGAGTCAGATCGTCACTCCCCGACAGCACCGTCCGGCCGTCCCGACCGAAGACCACGCAGTTCACGAAGTCGGTATGCCCCCGCAACAGCACGGCCGGCTCCCGGAAGGAGGAACCGTCGGCGCGCCAGACACGTACGCTGCGGTCCGCGCCCGCCGACGCCAGCCGTGTGCCGTCGAGACTGAACGCGACGTCGAAAACAGCGCCTTCATGCCCGCTCAGCACAGTGAGGACCCGGCGCCGCGCGACGTCCCAGATCCGGACCGTGCGGTCCGCGCCGGCCGATGCCAGCCGTGTGCCGTCGGGACTGAACGCGACGTCGTAGACGGCGCCTTCGTGGCCGGTCAGCGCGGCGACGGTCCGGCGCCGCGCCACGTCCCACAGCCGTACGCTGCGGTCCGCGCCCGCCGATGCCAGCCACTTGCCGTCCGGGCTGAACGCGGCGTTCCACGCTTCGGAGAAGGGGTGGGCGACCAGCGTCGAGGCCCCAAGGTTCCATAGGGCGACCGTGTGGTCGAAGCCGGCCGTGGCCAGCTGCTCGCCGTGCGGTGCGACCGCCACGGCGAGGACGTAGTCGGTGTGGCCCGCCAGCGTGTCGATGATGCGGCGGGAGGCGACGTCCCACCGCCGGACGGTGCCGTCTCCGCTGGCCGAGACGATGGTGTGGCCGTCACGCCCGTACGCCAGGCCGTTGACGTCATCGTCGTGGCCCGCGAGCGAGGTCGTCAGTTGCCAGCGCTGCGTGCTCCACAGCCGTACCGTACGGTCCGCGCCGGCGGTGGCCAGGGTGGCGCCGTCCGGGCTGAAAGCCACCGCCAGCACGTCACCGCTGTGTTCGGTCAGTTCGGCCAGCCGCGCCTGCGTCGCCAGGTCCCAGACAACTACCGCCCGGCCGGCGCCGCCCGCGGCAAGGGTGCGGCCGTCGGGTGCGAAGGACAGGGCCAGCACCTCGTCGTCGTGCCCGGACAGGACGGCGGTGGAGCGGCGCCGCACCGGGTCCCAGAGGCGTACGGTGCCGTCGGCTCCGGCGGACGCCAGAAGCCGTCCGTCCGGGGAGTAGGCGACGGCCCGGACGGGGCCCCGGTGCCCGGTCAGCACACCCGCCGCCCGGTGACCGGCCACCGTCCACAGCCGGACGGTGCCGTCGGAGCTCGCCGACGCCAGAAACCGGCTGTCGGGGCTGAACGCCACCGACCGTACGGGGCCGTTGTGCCCCCTCAACACGGCCGCGGCACGCGGCCCTTCCCCGTACGTGCGCCACAGCCGCACCTCGCCGTCGGACGCCGCGGACGCCAACAGTCGTCCGTCCGGCGCGAACGCGACTGTGTTCACGGGACGGGAGTGGCCGGTCAGCCGGCCGGCGAATGCCTGCGTCTGTGTGCTGAGCAGGGCGCTGCGGGCCTCGGGGGTCTCGGCCGTGGCGTAGGCGCCGGCGGCAAGGAGCATCGATGCCTCCGGCTGGCCGACCGCCAGCTCCGCCGAGCGGGCGGCCATCGCCTGAGACAGGGCGGTACGCCGCTGCTCGTCGGCGGCGTACCGCTGTTCGAACGCGACGCTTCCGGCGAGCACCGCGACGGCGAGCAGCACTCCGAGCACCGCCAGAAGGTTGCGCTGTTGCCGGGCACGCTTGCGTACCTGTCGTCGCGCCTGCTCCTCCTGCTCCGCTGCCTCGGTGAGGAACTCCTCTTCCACAAGGGCGAGTTCAGCGCAGTGGCCGGCTGCCTGGGCCCATTCCGAAGCGGCGGCCAGCCGGGTGCCGCGGTAGAGGGCCGCAGGGTCGCGGCCCTCCCGCTCCCACTCGGCGGCTGCCGTGCTCAGCTGCTGGTGGAGAACCAGGCCGGTGCGGTCGGCGTGGATCCAGCCGGCGAGCCGCGGCCACGCCCGCAGCAGGGCCTCGTGGGCGATCTCGACGGTGTCGGAGTTGATGGTCACGAGGCGGGCGGTCACGAATGCGTCGAGGACGGCCTGCCCGGACGCTGGATCGGGAAGACGGGCGAGAAGTGCCTCGGTGCTGACGAGGCGGCGGGTGGGCTCGGTGTCCTCGCCGACTCGCACGAGCCGCAGAAGCATCGTGACGGCTGCGTCCTGGTGGACGGCGTCGAGCCCGGTGAACACGGCTTCCGCGGTCGCGGCGATCGAGCCCTTGAGGCCGCCGGCGGCGAGATACCCGGTCACCGTCATCGTCCTGCCGGTGCCCTGTCGCCACGTCGTCATGAGGGCGTGGGCGAGCAGCGGAAGGGTGCCCGGTGCGGGGGCAGGGCCGTCGGCCGCTTCACGGTCGGCCGCACGGGCGGCGTCCAGGTCGCGCAGCATCAGTTCGACCAGGCCGGGCTCCAGCTCGAGGCCGCAGTTCTCGGCAGGCCGCACGATGCACTCCCGCAGCTCGGCAGCGGTCATGGCGCCCAGCGCGAACAGGCCGTGGGTGAACACGGGGACGAGCGGCGGGTGGTCCAGACACCGTCCGGTGAAGTCCGCGCGCACCCCGAGCACCACAGCGGCGACAGCGGTTTCGCCGCCCGGCCCGGGAGCGGCGAGAGCGGTCAGGGTGTCGATGTAGGCCCGGCGCTCGGCCTCGTCGTCGCAGAGGGAGAAGATCTCCTCGAACTGGTCGACGGCGACGACCAGTCGGACGCCGGCGCTGCCCGGGGCCTGGTCCGCGCCTGCCGTGCCGCCGTACAGGGACGTGTGTGGACGCGGGGCCGCGGCCCACGCCCGCAGCGCCGCGGCCAGGTTTCCGTCGCTGGGCGAGACGCCGTGCGGGACGTCGGCGGAATCCGCCGCAAGTGCGGTGCGCACCGACCGCAGCAGGGCCTGCAGGGGATGGGCGGTCGGCGTGGACAGGGCGACGGGCCAGCGGTCGGAGCCGGGGACGGCGAGGTCATTGCGGGCGAGCGCGGGGACGAGTCCGGCGCGTAGCAGGGACGACTTGCCGGCGCCGGACGGCGCGACGACGGCGAGCGGTCCCGTCCCGACACGTTGCTCGAGGCGTTCGACGAGGGCTGCGGTGGCCCGCTCGCGGCCGAAGAACAGATGGGCGTCCTCGGTGCCGAACGAGGCGAGACCCCGGTAGGGGCAGGGCGGTGCGGGCAAGGAGGCGGCAGTGGAAAGGCGCCGGTCGAGGACGTTGTCGGCGCTTCTTTCCTCGGGTGGGAGCAGCGCGAGCAGGGCGCCACCGGCCTGAAGGGCGTCGTCGCACAGCCGGGCGAGCGTCGCGTTGACGGGCTTGCTACCGGTCTCGATCTTGCTGAGGTAGCCCTTGCTGTAATGGATGCGTCGGGCGAGTTGTGTCAGGGACAGGCCGCGCTGCCGGCGTAGTTCGCGGAGCGCCTCGCCGAACGATCGGCCTGGTGGCGGCTGCGGTGCGCCGTCGCCATGGTCCGCTGGTCTGCTGTGTGCCCCGTCCATGATGCGCCCCCTTACGGCGAGCGGGTCTGGCCCTCCGCGTCGCGCGTGTCGCCTGGCGTCTGCGGAGTTCCGCAGGCGCCTTCCGTCCCGGTCTAAGGCGCAAGCGTGGCAGCTGTGGTTCCGCACGCCGGGGGCGGGGGCGATGCGACGCGCGTCACCTGCCTTCCAGGGCGGGCGACGGGGTGCTGGAACGGCGTGCGCCCTGTGGAACCTCCGGTCCACAGGGCGCTCGAACGGGTGTCGGGCCGATGGCCCGTACGGTGACACACGGACGGCTCCGCCGGCGGTCAGAACCAGCCGGTGCAGGCGATCTCCACGCGGTCACCGGCCTTGCCGCAGGCCCGCATCACCACCGCGTGGTCGTTGAACTGCGGGGTGAACACGTCCCGGCCGGACGTGATCCGTGTGTAGCCAAGCTTGTCCCAGCTCTTTCCGCCGTCCACACTGCGGTCGACCCACACCTCGTCACCGACAGAGCCGTTGCCGATCCGGCCCCAGGCGCACTCGGTGGTGTCGCCGTAGCGCAGTTCGATGGAGCGGCCCCAGACGGTGGCGGTCCGCGGGGAACGGGCCCCGGCCGAATCAGGGGCACTGCCGTCGGTGCAGCCCACCGTCGTCGAGCCGGAGTTGCTGCCGCAGTCCGGGACGCCGGCCAGCCAGGCGTCCCCCTTCATGTAGATGTTGGTGATCCAGCCCTGGTACTCCGGCAGGTAGGACCAGACGTTGTTGGTGTACCCGGCCTCGGTGACGGTGCTCGCGCGCTTCTGGCACGAGACGGCCACGCTGGTCGGCCCGGACAGCCGTGCCACCGCCGCCGATGCGAGGGAGGGGTAGCTGTGGATCGCGACGTCGGTGCCCCAGGTGCTGTGCGGCTTCGCGCCGGACGGCGTCGAGGTTCCCTTGCCGTCGCAGGCCGGGACACCGGCCAGCCAGGCAGCGCCCTTGACGTAGATGTTGGTGACCCAACCGCCGTACGTGGGCAGGTAGGACCAGGCGTCGTTGGTGTAGCGGTCGGAGGTGACGGACTGCCCGCGTACCTGACAGCCGATCTTGACGGTGGTCGGGGCCGGCAGCCGGGTCAGCGCGGTACCCGAGGTCGACGGCGACGGCATGATGGCCACGTTGGTGCCCCACGTCCCGTACGACGTGCCCTGGGTGACGTTGCCGCCGCCACCCGGTCCGATGTCCGGGTCGAAGTCGGCACCGGTGCACGTGGGCACATCGGGCAACCAGGCCGGGCCCTTGAGATAGATGTTGCTGATCCAGCCCCTGCGGTCCGCGAGGTAGGTCCAGGCGTCGTTGGTGTATCCATCGGCCGTCACCCGCTCGGCGTGCTGCTGGCACTTGGCCCGCACCAGCTCCGGCCCGGCGAGCCTGGTGACCACCGTGGCCGACAGGTTCGGGTGCGTCTTGACGGCGATCCCCGTTCCCCAGGTGGCCTGCAGGCTCGCGTCCCACGGCTCGGGCTGTGTGAACTGGCCGCCCTGCGGCATGCGCACGGCGCCGACCAGACGACCCCTGTCGATGCGGGAGTTGATGTCGATGACTCGAGCGCGGGTCTGGGACTGGTACTCCTCCACGACGTAGCCGTCGCCGAGGTACAGCATCACGTGGCTGATCCTGTCGACGGTTCCGTCGACAGCGGTGAAGACGAGGTCGCCGGGCTCCAGGTCCTCCACCGCGGGCTTTCCGCCGCTCGCTCCCAGAACCCTCTGGTAGGTGGAACCTGCCCCGTTGTACATCATCTTCGTGTTCCCTCTGCCCAGCAGATCCGTACCGAGCGCCTGGTACCAGGCCCACCGCACGAATCCGGAGCAGTCGAGGCCCTTGATCACCGGGTCCTTGTGCGTCTCCGCGATGCTTTCAAGAGACGAAAAGTCGACGACCCCGTATGTGGGGCCGGGGGCGGCAGCGTGCCCGCCACCCCACGTGTACCAGGTGCCCTTTCGCCATTCCGCGCAGGCCGCTTCGATGGCGCGCGTGGCCTCGGCCGAGGCGATGCCCTGCTTGGCGCACCAGTTCTGTTCACCCGTCCCGGCCGCCTGCGCGGTGGTCGCCGGGACCAGGGCGAGCAGCAGCGCGGTCACCAGTGCGGTGACCAGGGTGCCGCCCAGTTGTCTTGCTCTCATACCTTCCCCCTCGCGGCATCTGATGCCACGTCCGTACGACTTCGCGGTCGTCAGCAGTTGGACAGGTTCGCGGACGGGACGCCGTAGCCGCCGCCGGAGAACTCCACCTGGGAGACGAAGCCCCACTTGCCGTTGTCGGCCATCGTGTACGCCCACATGTTGTTGGAGTAGTTGCCCACCCAGTGGTGGTCGCCGGGTATCTGGCACACGAACCAGTTCGCGTAGCCGCCCACTTCCAGGTAGCCGATGATCGAATTGTTGGTGTCGGCGGTCGACAGGGCGTATACCGGCACATGACTGCGCCACAGCGGACAGTACGACACCCGGTGCGAGGTGCCGCCGGCTGTTTTCTCGTAGCGAGCCGGGTTCGACCAGCGGCACTGCGTGGGCGTCACCGCATCAGCGGCCGGAGCCACGATCATGTTCGCGCCGAAGACAGCAGCGGCCGCGACCGCTGCTCTGGCCGCCATGCTCTTCACATTCTTCAGGTTCACAGTCTTCGTCCTTTGTGAGGGGTGGGCCGTTCGATGGCACCACTCCGGTCCCTTCCTCAGCCGCGCCAGATCTTGATGGAGGTGACGGCGTCGTTGAGTGCGGCGCCGACGTACGGCACGTCGCCGTCGAAAGTGCCGTTGCCGCGAGGGCCCGAGGCGTACGACGTGTTGCAGCCGCCGCTGACGAGGTACGACGACAGGCGGCTCGACCACCAGCTGTTGGGACGGAAGCTGTAGCCGGCGCCGTCGCAGTACGCACTGCCGTACACGTGCGTGTACTCGCCGCCGTAGCTGTGGTCCGTCGCCCAGGTCATGAGCTCCACGGAGGCTGTCGTCGACGCCACGGAGGCATCCGCCCGGGACGCGGCGTCCTTGCCGGTGAAGCAGGTGCGCGAGGCGACCTCGGAGACGTCCTGGCCGGGCTCGAGCGGGTCGACGACAACGACGCAGTGTGTGTCGGAGGCGCTGCCGGAGGCGGGATGGGGAGCCGCGGAGGCGGGCGTTCCCAGCGCCGCGAGGCAGGCGGCCGCGGCGAGCGTGAGAGCGGTGCGGGACAGTTTCACGGATGTTCTCCTGTGGGAGCGTCGCAGACTCAGGGGGTATGGGGGGCGCGCCCGGCGGCTACCACCAGGGTGAGGTGCAGTGGATGCCGGACCGGGTGGAGCCGCAGGCACGGAAGACCCAGTTGGGGTCGCTGCTGGTGCGCTGCGCGGCGCTGGTCTTGTTCTCGCCGTACTTCGAGACGAAGGGGCCGCACTGGATCCAGGTGCGTCCGCCGTCCCGGGACCAGTCGAGCCATACCGAGTTGCCGGGCTGGACGTCGCCCGCGATGAGGGCCCAGCCGCGCTGGACGCCGTTGACGTTCCCGTACTGCAGGCTGATGTCGATGCCCTCGTTCCAGAGGGTGACGGCCTTCGCCTGGATGTTGTACGCGTTGTCGGAGATGTCGACGAAGCCGTTGCGGCCTCCCTCGCAGTCGGAGGCCGCCGCGTGAGCGGACGGCGCGGGAGCGAGGAGGGCCAGCCCGCCGACGACCATGGCCGCGGCGGTCGACGCCGTCACGGACCTGCCGATGCGTGAGAGGCGGCCGGCCGTGGCCGGAAAGGTGCGCTTGTCGGTGCTCACGTTTCTTCCTTAGTGGCTTCTCGGGGACGCAGCGGGCCCACCGTGCCGGGCGCACCGTGTTCGCCGCCAGGGGGTTTCCCGGGGTTTCCCGTTGCCTGATCAAGGAGGAAACAGCGGCGGCTGAGGCGCACGCCGGTTTGTGTGGAGTCGTCGGCCGAAGGCCCGGCCGCATGCCGACGTGCGGGGCCAGCGGCATGACCGGGGTCCAGGTGGTGGAGCATCCGCTGATTCCTGACGGTGCTGTTCGGCGGGATGTGCGCCCGGGACGACAGCGGCGCCTCCGTGCTCCCGGACGCGAACGGGGAGGCGTATCTGGCGGGGCGGTCGCCGGCGTCGGCCGCGAGCGCGACGTCACGCCGAGGTCCGTATCGGACCCGCGCAACGTGACATTGTACGCTTGACGTCTGTGGATCTCGGAGGGAACCGGCATGGGCGAATTGCAGCGCAATCTGATGACCGAGCAGGAGCGCCTGCGGGACAAGGTCGCGCACGCCCTGCGCGCGGCTCTGATCGCCGGGGAGCTGCGGCCCGGCAACGTCTACTCGGCGCCCGGTCTGGCGGCGGACTTCGGCGTCTCCGCGACACCGGTGCGCGAGGCGATGCTGGACCTCGCCCGCGAGGGACTGGTGGAGCCGGTGCGCAACAAGGGCTTCCGGATCACCGAGGTCAGTGAGCGGGACCTGGACCAGTACACCGAACTCCGCGCGCTGATCGAAGTGCCGACCGTCGGCCGGGTCGCCCGTACCGCGACGAGGGAGGCGCTGGAGGAACTGCGTCCCGTCGCCGAGGAGATCGTGGTCTGCGCGCGGGAGCACGACCTGATCGGCTACCTGGAGGCCGACCGTCGCTTCCATCTCTCCCTGCTCGGCCTGGCCGGGAACGAGCGGTTGGTGGAGACGGTCGGCGACCTGCGCAAGCGTTCGCGCCTGTACGGGCTGACCGCCCTGGACGAGCGGGGCATGCTGGTCGCCTCCGCCGAGGAACACCTGGAGCTGCTCGACCTGATGGTCGCCGGCGACGCGGAGGCGGCGGAGCGGTGCGTGAGCCGCCACCTGGGCCATGTGCGCTCGCTGTGGGCCCAGGCGCGCGACGAACCCGTCGAGCCGCGCCCGAAGCGCACGCTGGGCGCTCGCGCCCGCCGCTGACGGGAACGTCAGCGCCACACCCCGCCCGGTGCCGGAGGCTGCCGTTCCCGCCAACGCGTGTACGTCCCGCTCTGCGCACACGCCTCCCGGTAGCCGTCGGTGACGCGGCGCAGGATCTCGGTGGTGTGGCGGGCCAGCGGGCCGTCGTGGTGCCAGGCCAGGAGGTGGCGGTACCAGAGGGGGTGGCCGGCGAGAGGGCGGACGGCGACGCCGGGCACCTCGATGAAGGTGGCCTGGCAGAGGCTGACGGCCAGGCCCGCCCGGACGAGTTCGACCAGCTGGCGCCCCTCCGCTTCGTAGGGGACATGCGGGGCCCGGTCCGCCAGGGCGTGGCAGGCGGACGACCAGTACTCGCGGGTGCGGTCGCCGTCGGGGCGGGGGGCCGCCCAGTCCTCGTCCAGCAGCTGGGTGAGGGACACCTCGTCGTGTTCCGCCAGCGGGTGGGCGGCGGGCAGCAGGGCGAAGACCGGTTCGGTGGCGATCGGGTGGAGTGCCAGGCCCTCGGGTGTGGGGAGCCGGCGGTCCGGATGGTCACCGAGGACCGCCGCTTCGAGCCGGCCTGCCAGGAGGTCGTCGAGGAGCGGGACCGGGGAGTACTGGCAGCGTGCGGTCACCTCCGCGGCGGGCAGTGCGTCCTTCACGGCCAGGAGCAGGTGGCCGAGCAAGGGGGCGCCGACCGAGCCGACGCGGACGCGGCCGACCGCCGTCATCGCGCGGGCGGCGCGGGCGGTGTCGGCGAGCAGGCCGTCGACGCCGGGGAGGATCGCGCGGGCTCGGGCGAGGACCAGTTCGCCGAAGGGGGTGAGGGTGGCGCCCGCCTGCCTGCGGTCGAACAGAACGCCGCCCAGCATGTTCTCGATGCGGCGCAGTTGCGTGCTGAGTCCGGGCTGGGTCATGGCGAGGGCGGCGGCGGCGCGCGTGAGGCTGCCGGCGTCGGCGATGGCGCACACCACCCGTAGATGCCGAACCTCCAGTTCCATGCGCGGATGTTATGGGCCGGCGAGAGCTTACGGACAGATGAGTGCGTGGCTTGAATCTTATGTGAAATGTCACATGCCATTCACTGGAAGGAAGTGGTTCCGTGACGTGGTCCAGGTCCCTGCGACCCGTTCAGGCGCTTCTGCTGTTCGTCGCGCTGCTCCTCACCCCGCTCGGCACCCCGTCCGCCCACGCCGCGGACACCGTCTCCACCTGCGCCCTCACCGGCACCACCGGCTGGACGGACGAGGGGCACAACACGGACTACTCCGTGTTCAAGAAGCCCACCGGCACGATCAAGGTCGGCATGATCTTCGTGGACTTCCCCGACGCCCCCGCCACCGAGACCCCGGCCGAGGACGCGGCGAAGATCACGCCCGGTGCCGACTGGCTGTGGAACGCCTCGTACGGCAAGGTCTGGCTGGACATCACCCAGCACCAGCGCTGGGTGCGGATGCCCCGCAACTCCGCCGACTACGGCTATGCCCGCGGCATCACCCACGAGAGCCACGAGGCGTACCTCAAGGACGCCGTCACCGCCGCCGACCCGTACGTGAACTTCTCGGCGTACGACATGGTGTACGTCGTCGCGACGAAGAACGCGACGCAGATCACCTTCACGCCCACCTACATCTACGCGCCGGGAACCGCGGGCGTCGTCGCGGACGGCAACCGGATCGAGTGGGCCGTCACCTTCGGTCAGGACCTGTGGACCTGGGGGACGAAGCTGGTGGCCCACGAGACCGGCCACACCTTCGGCCTGCCCGACCTGTACGCCTTCGACGCGGGCACGGACGCCCATCGGTACGTGGCCGGCTGGGACGTGATGGGGCTCATCGGGGGCAAGGGCTCGCAGTACCTGGCCTGGCACTCGTGGAAGCTCGGCTGGACCGCCGACAGTCAGGTCCTGTGCCGGGCGACGCCGGGCAGCGACACCGTCTATCTGACCGCCGTCGAGTACGGGAACGGCACCAAGATGGCGGTGGTGCGCACCAGCTCCACAACCGCGTACGTCGTCGAGTCCCGGCGGGCCGTACAGGCGGGCACCGGCGTCTGCGCGACCGGCGCCCTGGTCTACAAGATCGACACGTCCGTCCGGACCGGCTACGGGCCGGTCCGGGTGATGGACGCCCAGCCCTCCGTCACACCGCCGAGCGGCTGCCGCCAGCTGGACGACGCTCCGTACGGAGTGGGTCAGTCGTTCGTGGACTCGGCGGCCGGAGTGCGGATCGAGGTGCTGAGCAACGACGCCTACGGCGACACGGTGCGCGTCACCACGTCGTGAACGACGCCGGTGCCCCGGCTCCGCGAGCGCGGAGCCGGGGCACCGGCGCCTGTTTCAGGTGATGTCGTTTCAGGAGGCTTCGGGGAAGTGGCAGGCCACCTGGCGGCCCTCGCCGGGGCCGGCGGTCCGCAGCACGGGCGCCTCCGACCGACAGACGTCCTGGGCCTTGGGACAGCGCGGATGGAAGGTGCAGCCGGGCGGGGGAGCAGCCGGGCTGGGCGGATCACCGAGCAGGGTGATCCGCTCCCGGGTCCGCTCGGCGGCGGGGTCGGGCAGCGGCACGGCGGAGAGCAGCGCCCGGGTGTAGGGGTGGGCGGGGGCCGCGTACACGCGTTCCTTCGCGCCGATCTCCACGATGCGGCCGAGGTGCATCACCGCGACCCGGTCGCAGACCCGCTTGACGACGGACAGGTCATGGGCGATGAAGAGGTACGCGAGCCCCAGTTCGCGCTGCAGCCGCTCCATCAGGTTGACGATCTGCGCCTGGACGGAGACGTCCAGGGCGGAGACGGGTTCGTCCGCGACGACGAGCCGGGGCCCGGTGGCCAGGGCGCGGGCGATGCCGATGCGCTGGGCCTGGCCGCCGGAGAACTCGTGCGGGTAGCGGTCGAGGTGCTCGGGGATGAGGCCGACCAGCTCCATGAGTTCGGCGGCCCGCTTGCGCGCGTCGGCCGCCGACGCCCCGTGCACCATCAGGGGATCGGAGATGATGCGGGCCACGCTCTGCCGGGGGTTGAGGGAGGAGTGCGGGTCCTGGAAGACCATCTGCAGGTCCTTGCGCAGCGGCTTCAGGGCACGCTGCGACAGGTGGCTGATGTCCCGGCCGTCGAAGGTGACGGACCCGGAGGCGGGTTCCAGCAAGCGGACGATCATCCGGCCGGTGGTGGACTTGCCGCACCCGGACTCGCCGACCAGGCCCAGCGTCTCGCCGGCGGCCACGTCGAAGGAGACACCGTCGACGGCCCGGACCGGCGCCGAGCGGGCCCGCCGGCCAGGGAAGGTCATGGTCAGATCCCGGACGGACAACAGGTGTCCGGTCTGTTCGGACGAGGGCTGTTCGCTCGAGGGCTCTTCCGTCGACGGGTTTTCCGTCGTGAGGCGTTCCGTGGTCATGACGTGCTGCCTTCGTGGGCGGGGAAGTGACAGGCGGCCGGGTGTCCGGCCGGTCCGCGCAGCGGCGGGCGCTCGGTCTCGCACCGGGACCGCTCGTCCCCGCCCGCCGAGGCCAGGCGGGGGCAGCGGGGCGCGAACGCGCAGCCCGGCGCCGGATGGAGCAGGGACGGCGGGCTGCCCGGGATCGCCCGCAACGGGGCGTCGTCGGCGTCGTCGAGGCGGGGCAGCGAGTCGAGCAGGCCCCGGGTGTACGGGTGGGCCGGGGCGGCGAACAGGGCGTCCACCGAGGCTTGTTCGGCGGCGCGGCCCCCGTACATGACCAGGACCTCGTGGGCGACCCGGGCGACCACGCCCAGATCGTGCGTGATCATGATGACGGCGAGCCCGCGTTCCTGCTGGAGCCGGGCGATCAGCTCCAGGATCTGGGCCTGGACGGTGACGTCCAGGGCGGTGGTCGGCTCGTCCGCGATGAGCAGATCGGGCTCGCAGGCCAGCGCCATGGCGATCATCACGCGCTGGCGCATGCCGCCGGAGAACTGGTGGGGGTACTCCCCGGCGCGCCGCCGGGGTTCGGGGATGCCGACCTCGCCGAGCGCCGCGACGGCTCGGCGGCGGGCGGCGGCGCGGCTGGAGCGGAAGTGGACCCGGTGGTGCTCGGCGATCTGCTCGCCGACCGTGTAGTAGGGGTGGAGGCTGGACAGCGGGTCCTGGAAGATCATCGCCATCTTCCGGCCGCGCAGCGCGTTCAGTTCGCGCTCGGACAGGCCGATCAGCTCGCGTCCGCCCAGGGTGACGGAGCCGGTGACCGCGGCGCCGGTGTGCAGGCCCATCATCGCCAGGGAGGTGACGGACTTGCCGGAGCCGGACTCGCCGACGATGCCGAGGGTCCGGCCGCGCCGCACGTCGAAGGAGAGGGAGTCCACGGCCCGGACCGGGCCGTGCCTGGTCGGGAAGGTGACCGTCAGGTCCCGTACGGACAGCAGGGTTTCGCGTCGGTCGTCCATCAGTACCTCACTCGTGGATCGACGACGGCGTACAGGAGGTCGACGGCCAGGTTGGCCACGACGATGAAGGCGGCGGCGAGCAGGGTGACGCCGAGGATGACGGGCTGGTCGCCGGTGGCGAGGGCGCCGTAGAAGAGGCGTCCGATGCCGGGCAGGCCGAAGATGGATTCGGTGATGACGGCGCCCGCGAGGAGGCCGCCGAGGTCCATGCCGAAGATGGTCAGGATCGGTGTCATCCCGGCCCGCAGACCGTGCTTGACGACGACGGTGCGCCGGGGCAGGCCCTTGGCCCGGGCGGTGCGGATGTAGGGCTCCGCCATCGTCTCGATCATCGAGCTGCGGCTCTGCCGCGCGTACATGGCCGCGTACAGGATGGCGAGCGCGAGCCAGGGCAGGATCAGGTTCGACGCCCACGCGGCGGGGTTCGACCCGAAGGCCACGTACTGCGGATAGGGCAGCAGTCCGGCTACCCGGATCAGCCCGTAGATCAGCATCACCGAGGTGAAGTAGACGGGGACGGAGGCGGCGGCGACCGCGCCGACCATCAGCGTGCGGTCGAGGAGGGTGTCCTTGCGCAGTGCGGCGGTGACGCCCGCGGTCAGGCCGAGGAGCAGCCAGATCACGGCGGCGCCGAGGGCGAGCGAGGCGGAGACCGGGAGCCGGTCCACGAGGAGGTCCCACACCGCCTCGCTGTTCTCGTACGAGTAGCCCAGGCAGGGGAACTCGCAGTGCAGCGCGTACGCGCCGCTGCCCACGGTGCGGCCGGTGAAGATGCCGGTGACGAAGTCCGCGAACTGCCGCCACAGCGGGTCGTCGAGGCCCATGTGGGCGCGGATCGCCGCGAGCCGTTCGGCGCTGCACGACTTGCCGCAGGCCGCGGCGGCCGGGTCGGAGGGCAGGACGTAGAAGATGACGAAGGTGACGGCGGCGATGGCGAGGAGGACGCCGAGCACGCCGAGGAGCCGGCGGCCGATGTAGAGGATCATGTGCGGCTTCCCCTGGGGTCGAGGACGTCCCGCAGCGCGTCGCCGAGCAGCGTGAACGCGAGCACCGTGAGGAACAGGCAGAGGCTCGGGATGGCGAAGTACATCGGGTCCGTGTCGTAGAAGGCGACGGCCTCGGCGATCATCTGGCCCCAGGAGGGCGTGGGCGGGCGCACGCCGACGCCCAGGTAGCTGAGGGCCGCCTCGGTGGCGATCATGCCGGGGATGATCAGGGTGGTGTACGCGATGACGGGCCCCGCGACGCCCGGGAGGATGTCGCGGGTCAGGATGCGCCAGGGGCCGGAGCCGCCGACGCGGGCGGCGTCGACGTACTCGCGGTGTTTGAGCGAGAGGGTCTGGCCGCGCACGACGCGGGCGATGCCGGGCCAGCCGAACAGGCCGATGACCAGGGTCATGAGCGCGATCCGGTTGACGTCCCGGGCCACCGACATCATGGCGATCATGAAGATGAGGGAGGGGAAGGACATGGTGAGGTCCATCAGCCGGGAGAGCACGGCGTCGGTGCGGCCGCCGAAGTAGCCCGCGGCGATGCCCGCGGCCACTCCGGCGACGACCACGATGGCGGTGGCGGCGAGGGCGATGAACAGCGAGACCTGGGCGCCATGGAGGACCCGGGCGAACAGGTCGCGGCCGCTGACGGGCTCGACGCCGAGCCAGTGCTCGGCCGAGATGCCGCCGAGCGGCCCGATGGGCAGGCCGCCCAGATAGGGGTCGACGGCGTTCTTGTCGAACTCCTCGGGACCCCAGCCGCCCAGCGGGCTGAGCAGTGGGGCCCCCACCGCCATGATCGCGAAGAGGGCGACCACGGCGAGGGAGATCTTCACGGAGGGGCGGCGGCGCAGCTCCGCGCGGGCGAGCTGCCAGGGGCCGCTGCCCGGCGGAGCGGAGGAGGCGGGGGTGGTCATGGTGTGGCGCGCCCTCAGCCCTGGCTCTTGGAGAGGTCCTTGAGGCCGACGGTGGCGTAGTCGATCTGGCCGCCGAAGGAGGTGTGGCCGAAGGCGCCGGCGATGTTCGTGCCGACCAGCAGCGGCATGCGTTCGACGACGGTGGGCATGGTGGGGGCCTTGGCGAGGATCTCGCCGTCCAGCTGCTGCCACGCCTTGTTCGCCTGGGCGGCGTCGCTCATCGCGGCGATCTCGTCCATCCGCTGCATGGTCGGCTCGTCGCGGAAGAGGGAGTGGTTGCCCGAGTTGCCCTTCTCCTTGATGTAGCGGCCGTCGAAGACGAAGGGCAGGAAGGTGGAGCCGGAGGGGTAGTCCGGGCACCAGCCGGTGTAGGTGAGGTCGGTGCGGTTCCTGGTGTCGCCGATGGTGTCGTAGAAGGCGGACGGGTCGACGGTCTCGATGGTCACCTTGATCCCGGCGCGGCCCAGGGACTGCTGGATCGCCTCTGCGACGCCCTTGTCCCCGTTGGAGACGGTGAGGGTGGTGGTGAACCCGCCCGGCTTGCCCGCCTCCTTGAGGAGCTGCTTGGCCTTCTCCACGTCACCGGTCGGCGGGATCTTCAGGGTGTCGGGCTGCTTGCCGCCCTCGAAGAGGGAGCCCGGCATGAGCGCGGTGGAGATGTCGTTGAGCGCGGGGCCGCCGGAGGCGGTCAGAACGGCCTCGCGGTCGAGGGCGTACTGCACGGCCTGACGGACCTTCACGTTGTCGAAGGGGGCACGGCCGGTGTGCATCTGCACCATCTCGGTGCAGTTGGTGGACTCGGCGAGGAGCCGCGCCTTGACGTCGGGCTTCGGCAGCACCTTGGGGGTGCTCTCGGGGCGCAGCTTGCCCCAGGACACGGCGGAGGCGTCGGGTCCGGTGCCGGCGATGAGCCGGTCGTCGATCTGGTTGGCCTTGAGGCCCATCGTCACGACCAGCTTGTCGGGGTAGGCCTTGCGCACGCTGTCGGTGGCGGGGTCCCAGTGCGGGTTGCGGACCAGCACCAGCTGCTTGTCGCGGGCGTACGACTCGATCTTGTACGGACCCGAGGAGAAGGGCCGGTTGTCGTACTGGGGGCCCTTGTCCTTCGCCTTGGGCACCGGGGCGAACGTCGGCAGCACCGTCGCGTAGGGGAACTCGGCGAACGGCTTGCGCAGTTCGAAGACGATGGTGTGGGCGTCGGGCGTCTTGACGGAGTCGAGGTGCTTGCCCTTGGCCGGGCCCTGGTAGCCCTCGGCGCCGGCGAGGTAGCGGGCCGCGTAGTCGGGGCCGCCCGGCAGGTCGGGGGAGAAGGACCGCTCGACGTTGTACTTGACGTCCTGGGCGGTGATGGGCGTGCCGTCCTCGTACTTCAGGCCCTTCTTCAGCCTGAAGGTCCAGGTCTTCGCGCCGTTGGAGGGCGTGCCCAGGTCCTCGGCGAGGTCGGGGACCAGCTCGCCGCCCTCGGCGCCCGGCGCGGCCTTGTAGGTCACGAGCGTGCGGTAGAGCAGCCGGACGCCGAAGTCCATGTCGCCGACGACCCAGTTGCGCGCGGGGTCGAGGTGGCTGAAGTCCTGGTTGGACAGGATGGTCAGGGTGCCGCCCTTGACGGGCGTGCCACCGATCACCGTCCCGTTGTTGGCCGTTGCCCGGTTGCTCTTCCCGCCGCCTTCGCTGCCGCGCGGGCCGGCCGAGCCGGAGCAGCCGGTCTGGGTGAGACAGAGGGCCGCGAGCAGAGCGGTGGCGAGGGCGGCTTGCGTGCGCTTGTTCATGGGTGGTCACTTCCGAAGAGCCGAGAGGGCCGGCCGCGAGTCGGCCGGAAAGTGAGCTGTAACATAGTAATGTGAAATTGCACTGACAAGAGGTCCAGGGGCTCGTTATCCACCCGTGTCCGGACGGCTCCCTGGGGGGCCCGGACGGCTGTCGCGACCCCTTGGCAACGGCAGTGCAATGTGAAATATTACTGCCGTGCCCAGAAGAACCACCTCGGACGTCATCGTCATCGGCGCAGGCGTGATCGGCGCGGCCTGCGGGTACTACGCGGCGCTCGCCGGCCTCACCGTCACCGTGATCGACCGCGGCCCCGTCGCCGGCGACACCACGGGAGCGGGCGAGGGGAACCTCCTCCTCTCCGACAAGGAACCCGGCCCCGAACTCGAACTCGCCCTCCTCTCCACCAGCCTGTGGCGGCGGCTCGCCCGGCAACTCCCGCCGGAGATCGAGTACGAGCCCAAGGGCGGCCTCGTCGTCGCCTCCGACGAGACCCGGATGCGCGCCCTGCGCGTCTTCGCCGCCGGACAGCGCGAGGCCGGTGTCACCGCGCGGGAGATCCCGGCCGACCGGCTGCGCGACCTCGAACCCCACCTCGCCCCCGGCCTGGGCGGCGGCTTCCACTACCCCCAGGACGCCCAGGTCATGCCCGCGCTCGCCGCCGCCCACCTGCTGCGCGCGTGTGGCGACCGGGTACGACTCCGGCTCGGCGAGGAGGTCGTCGCCCTGCCCACCGGGGCGCACGGCGAAGTCCTCGGCGTGCGGACCGCCCGCGGCGAGGAGATCCACGCCCCGTACGTGGTGAACGCCGCCGGAACCCGGGGCGGCGAGATCGCCCGGCGCGCCGGGGTGGACCTCCCCGTACTGCCCCGGCGGGGCTTCGTCCTGGTCACCGAACCGCTGCCGCGCGTGGTGCGCCACAAGGTGTACGCCGCCGACTACGTCGCGGACGTCGCCAGCGGCTCCGCGGCCCTCCAGACCTCGGCCGTGGTGGAGGGCACCCCCGCCGGGCCCGTCCTCATCGGCGCCAGTCGGGAACGCGTCGGCTTCGACCGTACGCTCTCCACCGAGGTGCTGCGGCGGCTCGCGGCCGGTGCCACGGCCCTGTTCCCCGTACTGTCCACGGTGCGGGCGATGCGGACCTACGCGGGCTTCCGCCCGTACCTGCCCGACCACCTGCCCGCCATCGGACCCGACCCGCGCGTACCGGGCCTGCTGCACGCCTGCGGGCACGAGGGCGCCGGCATCGGCCTCGCCCCGGCGACCGGCATGGTCGTCGCCCGCTGCCTCACCGGCGAGGAACCACCCCTGGACATCCACCCGTTCAGACCGGAACGCTTCGCCTCGGCCTGACCCGTCACCTGATCCGGCGCCGGCTCCGCACGCTGATGTCGCGGCGCCCCGTCTCCCCGACACCGCCCGGCCCGGCCGCCCGGCCGGTCCTTCCGCCCCCCTTCACGAGAGGAGGCCCCCATGGCCCGCACCCCCGCCGATCTGGTCGGGGCACGGCCGGGACCCCCGTTCGAGATCACCTTCGACGGACGCCCCGTACCCGCACTGTCCGGCCAGTCCGTGGCCGCCGCCCTCTGGAGCGCGGGCATCCTCGCCTGGCGCACGACCCGGCGCCGGGGCCGCCCGCGCGGTGTGTTCTGCGGCATCGGCCAGTGCCACGACTGCCTCGCCACCATCAACGGGCGGCCCAACCGCCGCGCCTGCCTGGTCCCCGCCCGGCCCGGGGACACGATCACCACCCAGGAAGGGGACGGCCATGACCGCCTCGGCGAGTGAACCGTACGACCTCGCCGTCGTCGGCGCGGGCAACGCCGGTCTCGCCGGCGCCGTCGCCGCCGCCGAACGGGGCCTGACCGTCGCCCTGCTGGACTCCTCGCCGCAGACCGGCGGACAGTTCTACCGGCACCCCGAACCGCCGATGGGCGCCGTACGGCCCGAGGCCCTGCACCACGACTGGTCCCCCTTCCGCGACCTGAGCCGGCGGCTGGTGGCCGGCGGCGTGAACCATCTCGCCGGACACCACGTCTGGGCGGTGGCGAAGGCGGCCGAGGACTCCTGGACGGTGTACGCCGTCACCGGCGCCGACGGCACCGAGGAACCCACCCGCGTACGCGCCCGGGCCGTCCTGCTCGCGACCGGCGCGTACGAGCGGCACCTTCCCTTCCCGGGCTGGACGCTGCCCGGAGTCGTGGGAGCCGGCGGAGCGCAGGCCATGCTCAAGTCCGGCCTGGTGCTCCCCGGCCGACGGATCGTCGTCGCGGGCAGCGGCCCGCTGCTGCTCGCCGTCGCCTCGTCGCTCGCCGCGGCGGGGGCGCGGGTACCGGCCGTGGTGGAGGCGTCGGCGTACCTGACCTACGCCCGGCACCCCCGCGTGCTCGCGGCGAACCCCCGCAAGACGGCCGAGGCCCTGGTCCACGGCGCGGCGCTGGCGCGGCACCGGGTCCGCCCGCACACGCGCAGCGCGGTCACCGAGGCGCACGGCACCGACCGGTTGGAGTCCGTCACCGTCGCGCGGCTCGACCACGACTGGACACCCGTACCGGGCACGGAGCGCCGTATCGCGTGTGACGCCCTGGCCGTCGGACACGGGCTGGCTCCGCAGATCGAGCTGGCCACAGCCCTCGGCTGCGCCACCCGCACCACCCCCGACCGCACCCTCGCCCTCGTCCTGGACGGCCTCCAGGAGACCTCCGTCCGCGGCCTGTGGGCGGCAGGCGAGGCCGGGGGAGTGGGAGGCGCCGAACTGGCCCGCACCGAGGGCGAGCTGGCCGGCATCGCCGCCGCGGCCCGGCTGCGGAAGGTGAGGACCCCCGAGGGCCGGGTGCGGGCGCTCCAGCGCCGCCGGAACCGCCTGCGGGCCTTCGCCGACGTCATGGCCGCCGCGCACGCGCCCGGGCGGCGATGGACGCATTGGCTGACCGACGACACCGACGTGTGCCGCTGCGAGGAAGTCACCGCGGGCAGCGTCCGTCACGCCGTGACCGAGCTCGGCGCGCGTGACGGGCGGACCGCCAAACTGCTCACAAGGGCCGGCATGGGCTGGTGCCAGGGCCGTATGTGCGGGACGGCCGTGGCCTGCCTCGCGGCCCGCGACGGCGTCCCCGAACCCCCGGCCGAACGCCGCCCGTTCGCCACCCCGGTCCCGCTGTCGGCGCTCGCCGCGCTGGATGAGCCCGACGGCGAGCCCCCCGCCTGAGCCGGTTCGAGAAGACCACTTTGCGAAACACGTTCGCGCACCTGTGCAATGTCATACAGCATTGAAAGGACCAGCACATGACCGTCACCACTGCCTCCTGGAACAGCGCCCGCCCCTGGCGCGGCATCATGGTCGCCACCACGCTCCCGCTGCGCGACGACCTGTCCGTCGACTACGACGCCTACGCCGAGCATGTCCGCTGGCTCCTCGACAACGGCTGCGACGGAGTCGTCCCCAACGGCTCCCTCGGCGAGTACCAGACCCTCACCGACGAGGAGCGCGCCCAAGTCGTGCGGATCGCCGTCGAGGCGGCGGGCGACGGCGCCCGGGTGATGCCGGGCGTCTCCGCCTACGGCAGCGCGGAGGCCCGGCGCTGGGCCGAGCAGGCGGGGGAGGCCGGCTGCGGCTCCGTGCTGCTGCTCCCGCCCAACGCGTACCGCGCCGAAGAGCCGGCCGTGCGCGCCCACTACGCCACCGTCGCCGAGGCGGGAGTGCCGGTCGTCGCGTACAACAACCCCATCGACACCAAGGTCGACCTCACCCCCGCCCTCCTGGCCGCGCTCCACGGTGACGGGCATGTCGTGGCCGTCAAGGAGTTCAGCGGGGACGTCCGCCGGGCGTACGAGCTGGCCGAACTGGCCCCCGGCCTGGACCTGCTGATCGGCGCCGACGACGTGCTGCTCGAACTCGCCCTCGCGGGCGCGGTCGGCTGGATCGCGGGCTACCCCAACGCCTTCCCCGCCGCCTGCGCCGAGCTGTACCACGCTGCCGTCGAAGGAAACCTCGACCACGCCCTGCCCCTTTACCGGTCCCTGCACCCGCTGCTGCGCTGGGACTCCAGGACCGAGTTCGTCCAGGCGATCAAGCTCTCCATGGACATCGCGGGGCGGCCCGGCGGCGCCACCCGCCCGCCGCGCCTGCCCCTCACGGGTGAGACCGAGGCCGCGGTGCGTACCGTGACCGAGAAGGTCCTCGCGGAGGGCGATCACTGAGCCACCCGGCTGCCACCGGACCCCCGGCTCCCGCCGGACCCCCGGCTGCCACCGGACCACCGGCTCCCACCGGACCCCGGCTCCCACCGAGCCGGCTCACGCGCCCAACCGGCTCCCAGCGAGCCGGCTCGCACACCGAAAGGAAATCCTCGTGCGCACCCGTCATGTCTTCCACGCGGTGGACTCGCACACGGAGGGGATGCCCACCCGGGTGATCACCGGTGGCGTCGGGGTGATCCCCGGCGCCACCATGGCCGAGCGCAGGCTGCACTTCATCGAGCACCTGGACCACCTGCGGACCTTGCTGATGTACGAGCCGCGCGGCCACGCGGCGATGAGCGGGGCGATCCTCCAGCCGCCCACCCGGCCCGACGCCGATCACGGAGTCCTCTACATCGAGGTGTCCGGACTCCTGCCGATGTGCGGCCACGGCACGATCGGCGTCGCCACCGTCCTCGTCGAGACCGGCATGGTGCCGGTCACCGAACCCGTCACCACCGTCCGCCTCGACACCCCCGCCGGCCTCGTCCGCGCCGACGTCCACGTCGAGAACGGTGCTGCCAGGGCGGTCACCCTCACCAACGTCCCCGCGTTCTGCGCCGCCCTCGACCGCACGGTGGAGGTCCCGGGCCTAGGCGAGGTCGCGTACGACCTCGCCTACGGCGGGAACTTCTACGCCTTCGTCGAACTCGACTCCCTCGGCCTGCCCTTCGACCGGGCCCGCAAGGACGACCTGCTCTCGGCGGGCCTCGCCATCATGGACGCGATCAACGCCGGCCCCGACCGTCCCGTCCACCCCGAGGACCCGGCCATCGGCGGCGTCAAGCACGTCTATCTTGCCGCCCCCGGCTCCGACGCCGTCCGCTCGCGCCACGCCATGGCCATCCACCCCGGCTGGTTCGACCGCTCGCCCTGCGGCACCGGAACCTCCGCCCGCATGGCCCAGCTGCACGCCCGCGGACTGCTGCCGCTGGAGCGGGACTTCGTCAACGAGTCGTTCATCGGGACGGAGTTCACCGGCCGCCTGGTCGGCGAGACGACGGTCGGCGGCCGGCCCGGCGTCGTACCGACGGTGACCGGCCGGGCCTGGATCACCGGAACCGCCCAGTACTTCCTCGACCCGGACGACCCCTTCCCCGGAGGTTTCCTCCTGTGACCGCTACCCCATCCACCCTCGTCTCCCGCAACCCGGCCGACCCCGACGACGTACTCCTGCGGATATCGGCGCCCGGCCCCCGCGCCGCGACCGACGCCGTCGAGCGCGCCCGCGCCGCCCAGCCCGCCTGGCTGCCGGCGGGGGCGGCCGCCCGTTCCGCCGCGCTCGGGGCCGTGGCCGCCGCCGTCGAGGCCGCGGCGGACGAGTTGGCCGCGCTCGCCGTACGCGAGGTCGGCAAGCCGCTCACCGAGGCCCGGGCCGAAGTGGCGCGGACCGCCGCCGTCTGGCGCTACTACGCCCAGGCGCCCTACGAGCCCACCGGCACCGTCCACGAGACCGCCGCGGGCCCCGGACTACTCCTGACCCGGCGCCGCCCGCACGGTGTCGCGGGCCTGATCACCCCGTGGAACTTCCCCTTCGCCATTCCGAGCTGGAAGAGCGCGCCCGCGCTCGCCGCCGGGAACACCGTCGTCCTCAAGCCCGCCCCCGAGGCCACGGCCTGCGCCCAGAAGCTCGCCGAGATCGTGCAGGGGGCGCTGCCCGAGGGGGTGTTCACCGTGCTGCCCGGCGGGGCGGCCGAGGGAGCCGCGCTCGTGGACGCCGCCGACGCCGTCTCCTTCACCGGCTCCACCGCCGCCGGCCGGACGGTGACGCGCGCCGCGTCGGCCCGCGGCATCCCGGTCCAGGCCGAGATGGGCGGCCTCAACGCCGCGATCGTCCTGCCGGACGCCGACATCGCGCGGGCCGCCGCGCACATCGCGGCGGCGATCGCCGGGTACGCCGGGCAGAAGTGCACTGCCACCAGCCGTGTCATCGCCGTCGGAGCCGCCCTCGGCCCCCTGCGCGAGGCGCTCGCCGAGGCCCTGCGGGCCGTACCGGTCGGCGACCCTGCCGACGCGGCCACGGTGTGCGGGCCGCTCATCAGCGCGGCCGCCCGCGACCGGGTCGCCGAGGCCGCGAGCGGCCTGCGCGTCCTCGCGGGCGGCGCCGGGCCCGAGGGGAGTCACGGGCCGGGCTGGTACGTGTCCCCGACCCTGGTCGAACAGGCGCCGCACGACCACCGGCTGCTGCGGGAAGAGGTCTTCGGTCCCCTCGCGGCCCTGCTCCCCGCCGACGACCTCGCCCACGCGGTGCGGATCGCCAACGCCGTCCCGTACGGACTGGTCACCTCGGTCCATACGGCCGGTCTGGACACCGCCCTCGCCGGACTCGACCGGCTCGACACCGGCATGATCAGGATCAACGCCCCGAGCACCGGCGTCGACTTCCACCTGCCCTTCGGCGGCACCAAGGCGTCCAGCCACGGCCCGCGCGAACAGGGGCGGGCGGCCCTGGAGTTCTACACCGCGTCCCGGACGTACACCCTGTGCCCGGCCGGCGCGATCTGATCTCCGCACTGGGCGACGGGCCCGGCCCGGTGCCATAACGCGGGGTTATGCGCGTACGAGAGCTGCCCGGAAGAGGGGCGGCCGCCCCATAGTGAGCCATGCACGCCATGCACTCCCCGGGCCCGGGCATGCAATGTCACACGTCACCGAGAAGGGATCCATGAATCCCGCGTACGCGATCGTCGACCACGTCTTCGGCGTCCCGCTGGACCACGGCTCACCCGACGGCCCCTCCATCGAGGTCTTCGCCCGCGAGGTCGCCGACCCGGCTCGCGCCGGCGACCGGCTGCCCTGGCTGCTCTACCTCCAGGGCGGCCCGGGCGGCAAGTCGCCTCGTCCGTCCGCCGGTTCGCCCGGCTGGCTGCCCCAGGCGCTCAAGACCCACCGGGTCCTGCTGCTCGACCAGCGCGGCACGGGCCGCTCCACGCCCGTCACCGCACGGTCCGCCACCCGGTTCGCCTGCCCTGCCGACCTCGCCTGGTATCTCGCCCACTTCCGGGCCGACGCGATCGTGCGGGACGCGGAACTGATCCGCCGCAGACTCTGCGGCGACACCCCTTGGGAGACCCTCGGGCAGAGCTACGGCGGTTTCCTCACGCTCACCTACCTCTCCCTCGCCCCCGAGGGCCTGCGCGCCTGCTACGTGACCGGCGGCCTGCCCGGCCTCACGGCCACCGCCGACGACGTGTACGCCCGCACCTATCCGCGCGTACGCGACCGCGTCCTCGACTACTACGGCCGCTACCCGGAGGACGCCGCCCACCTCCGCAAGATCGCAGACCTGCTCGCGGCCGACGACGTCCGCCTGCCCGACGGGGACCGCCTCACCACCCGCCGGCTGCGCACCCTCGGCCTCGCCCTCGGCATGGGCGACGGATTCGAACGCGTCCACTGGCTGCTCGACGAGGCCCTCGATGGGGACGGGCGGCTGACCGACACCTTTCTCCACCAGGTGATGGGCCTCACCGGATTCACCGACAACCCGCTGTTCGCCGTGATGCAGGAGACGCTGTACGGCCAGGGGGAGAGGCCCACCGGCTGGGCCGCCGCACGCGCTCTGGGCGACTTCCCGGAGTTCGCCGAGGACGCCGACCCCCTTCTCCTCACCGGTGAAATGATCTATCCCTGGATGTTCCGCGACATCAGGGGTCTGTGCCCCTTCGAGGAAGCCGCGGACCTGCTGGCCCGGCGCACCGACTGGCCCCCGCTCTACGACCTCCGGCGCCTCGCCCGTAACGAGGTGCCCGTCGCCGCGGTCGTCTACCACGACGACATGTACGTGGACGCCGAGCTCTCGCTGGGCACCGCCCGCGAGGTCGCCTCCACGCGCGTCTGGGTCACCAACGAGTGGGAGCACGACGGTGTCACCGCCTCCGGCGGCCGCGTCCTCGCCCGGCTGATGGACCTGGCGGCGGGCCGCGCGTAACGGCCTCACCTGCCCGCCGTCTGTGCCCGCCCCTGCCCTGCCTTCCCCCTGCCCGCCTTCCGCCCCCCCGACGACTCCAACGACCCCGAAGTAAGGAGAGAGACATGCCCGCTCTGCCGACGGCCGGCCTGCGCTGCCTCACCGCGACCCTCGTCCTGGCCTCGTGCCTCGCCGCCCCGACGGCGGCCACCGCGGCCCCGCCCGCGGCCGACCGGCCCCAGGCTCCCGCGCCCGCCGCCGACTGCGCGCTGCCCGGCAGGACCGGCTGGACCGACGAAGGCCATGCCACCGACCGGGTCCAGTTCCAGCCGTCCACCGGAACCCGACGTGTTCTGATGCTGTTCGTCGACTTCCCCGATGCGCCGGCGACCGACTCCACGGACGACTACGCCGCACACCTCGCGCCCGCCGCCGAGTGGATGAACCAGGCCAGCTACGGCCGCCTCCAGCTCGACATCACCCCCGTGCGCCGCTGGATCCGCATGCCCGCCGCCTCCACGTCGTACGACTACGCGCGCGGCCTCACCTTCGAGGCCCACGAGAGATACCTGCGCGACGCCGTCACGGCCGCCGATCCGCAGGTGGACTTCGCCGGCTATGACATGGTCCACGTCGTCGCCAACAAGGCGGCGAAGGCGATCCCGTTCTCGCCGACGTACCTCTACGACCCCGCCACGTCCGGAGTGACCGCCGACGGGAATCGCGTCAAGTGGGCGGTGACCTTCGGCCAGGACATGTGGCGCTGGGGCCACAAGGTCGTGGCGCACGAGACCGGACACACCTTCGGCCTCCCCGACCTCTACTCCTTCAACGCCCCGACCCACGGGTTCGTCGGCGGCTGGGACGTCATGGGCAACATCGCGGGCCACGCCCCGCAGTTCCTGGGCTGGCACTCCTGGAAGCTCGGCTGGACACGCGACGACCAGGTCACCTGCCTTCCCGGGTCCGGGCACCGCACGGTCCTGCTGAACCCCGTGGAACGCCCCGGCGGCACCAAGATCGCCGTCGTGCGCACCGGTGAGACGACGGCCTACGTCGCGGAGTCCCGCCGCGCCGAGGGCAACGATGAGAACACCTGCTCCACCGGCGTCCTCATCTACAAGGTCGACTCCGCCGCCCACACCGGCTACGGACCGGTCCGCGTCATGAACGCCAATCCGACCACCACCCCGCCCCAGGGCTGCACCCAGCTCGACATGGCGGCGTACGCGCCCGGCCAGGACTTCACCGACCCCGACACCGGAGTCCGTATCGAGATCCTGGCGAGCAACCGTGCGGGCGACGTGGTGCGGATCGGGAAGCCCTGAGCGTCACAGGCGGACGATGAGCAGGGCGATGTCGTCACGCGCGCTGTGGCTGACGGTGAGCCCTGGAGCAGGGCGTTGGCGAGGTCCTCGGGACTCAGACGGGCATGCAGGGCGAGGGCGTCTGTGAGTCGCGCCAGTGAAGTTTCCCAGTTCCGCGAAGCGCAGCGCCTCCGCCGCGTCCTGTTCGGCCTCGGCCAGGTGGCCTCGCAACCAGGACAGGAGTAGTCCTGTGGCTTCAGGCACGCGGGCGATGACCTCCTCACGAGGGTGGGGGAGCCGCCTGCGTACGTCAGGACCTGTGGCAGGGGTGGGATGTCGCCTCGCGTTGCGCCGCGGTCGCGTCGAGGGGGAGCAGCGTCACTCCACAGACCGTGGCCGCCTCAGGCGAAGTCTGCTGCGGTGATGCCGTCGGGATGTCCGGGCGGCCACTCCACCAACTCGATCCGGTAACCGTCCGGGTCAGTGAGCCACGACGTCTTCGGGCCGTGAGGGCCGCCCGGGTACTGGAGGGGTTCGGGCCCCAGGCCGGCTTCGGTCAGCGTCTCCAGGGTGGTGGTGAGCGTTTCCACCTGGATCGCGAGGTGGTCGAAACCGTTGCCCACGTCGACCGGTCCGTCGCCGGGGCGGTGGACGAGTTCGAGCGAGGCCGCCGGTTCGTCGGGGAACGTGAGGATCACGAGGCGAGCCCCTTCGCCGCCCTCGACCCTGCCCAGTTCGACGTAGCCCAAGGCGGTGTAGAAACCGAGCGAGCGGTCCAGGTCGGTGACGCGGTAGGCGACGAAGAGCGTTTTCACGCGGCCTCCTCGGGTCGACGTACCCGGTAGCGGAGGTGCGTGACGTCTTGGTCCTCGAGCCGTCGGACGAGGTCGAGTTCGATGTGATCACCACCCAGGTGGTCGAACAGCCGTCGGCCGTCCCCGAGGAGGACCGGAATCAGGTGGATCTCCATCTCGTCCACCTGCCCGGATCGGAGAAGTGCTTGGGCCGCCCCCGCCCCATGGACCATGACCGGCCGGTCCCCTGCGGCTGCGCGAGCCTGACGGGCGCAGTCCTCGACATCGGTGACGAAACGCGCGTGGCCGGGTGGCACGTCACCGTCAGCCACCTGGTGGGTGAGGACGAAGATCGGCACGCCGTCGTGGTGGTCGCCCTGCCAGCGCCCGGCGAGTTCGAAAGTCCGACGGCCGGAGATCACCGCGCCGGTCGCCATCGCTTCGCGGAAGACCTGGCCGCTCGGACCGTCGGACTCCCGGTCGTCGAGCCAGTTGAAGAGCCGTCCACCGTCACGTCCGAGCTCCTGCCCTGGCCGATCGTCCGGGCCGGCGATATAGCCGTCGAGCGACATCGACATGTACAGCCGAATCGGGTTGTTCATCCTGGCCTCCCTCTCTCCTCCATGACACCGGGATCCGGCGTTTCCCGATCCGCCGACGGGGCGGGAACGTCACAGGGGGAGACTTCAGGCAACCGGCAAACTCATCGGCCTGACCGAGGTTGCTCGAGGGGCAGATGCTGTGCCACCCGCTTTCGTTGTGCGAACTGACTGGGCCCGGCGGCCGTTTGGGGTGGCAGGGTTCGCCACTCTTAGTGACTGCCGCGACGGCGGCACGACTTCCGGCAAGCCGCGTCACGGGGTAGGGAACCGAAGGCGGGGGAGGCAGTCGCTCGCTCCCCAGCGCCGCGCGTCTCCCCAGATTCTCCCCAGAGCCTCGAAACGACCCCTCTGCGTCGTTCGCTGATGCGAAGATGATCAGTCGTCGAGCTCGGCCATCTACAGCCAGTCCCGTCGCTTGAAGATGAAGTACAGGCTCGTGCACACCGCTGCCATCAGCAGAATCGCGAAGGGGTAGCCGAAAGCCCAGTCCAGCTCCGGCATCGCGTCGAAGTTCATGCCGTAGATCGTTCCCACCAGCGTGGGTGCAAACAGAATGGCGGCCCAGGAGGAGATCTTCTTGATCTCCTCGTTCTGTTCGAAGCCCGCCTCCGCCAGTGCCCGCATCTCCGCGTTCTGCTGTTGCGTCACCAAGGTCGCGTTCACCGTCAGGATTTCCGTCAGGGCCTGGCGGAAGCCGTCCACGCGTTCGCTCGTGTGGGTCACGTGGTCGGCGACGTCGCGGAGGTAGCGCTGGAGTTCCTCGTCCGTGCCGTACTTGGCGAAGCCTGCCATCAGGCCGTGCAGCATGCTCACCAGAGGGCGGGTGGCGCGCTGGAACTCGACCATTTCGCGGGAGAGTTCGTAGATACGGCGGGAGACCGCCGGGTCGCCGCCGAAGACCTCGGTCTCGATCTCGTCGATGTCGTTCTGGACGCCCGCGACCACCGGGGCGTAGCCGTCCACCACCGCGTCCAGGATCGCGTACAGCACCGCCTCGGGGCCCAGCGCCAGGAGGTCGGGGTTCTCCTCCATGCGGTGGCGGACCGCCGAGAGGTCCGGGGCCGCTCCGTGGCGGACCGTGATCACGAAGTCCTGGCCCACGAAGATGTGGAGCTCGCCGAAGTCCACCTCCTCCTGGGCGTCCAGGTAGCGGGCCGCGCGCAGGACGACGAAGAGGGTGTCGCCGTAGCGTTCGAGCTTCGGGCGCTGGTGCGCCTCCAAGGCGTCCTCGACGGCCAGCTCGTGCAGGTCGAACTCGCCCGCCAGCGAGTGGAGTTCGGCCTCCGTCGGGCGGTGCAGGCCGATCCAGGCCATGCCGTCCGGGTACTCGCGCAGCTGCCGGAAGGTCTCGGCCAGCGTGGCGGGGGAGGACACCCGGCGGCCGTCCCGGTAGACGGTCGCCTGGACCACGCTCGGCCGGTCGGCCGGTACGGCGGCCCCGGGACCGGGCGGCTGCTCGGGCGGCGCGGCCGGCGGTTCCGGCTGACGGCGCCAGGCGGCGCGAGGGCGGCGCTCCGACATCGTGGTCCATCTCCGTGTACATGATCGGGGCCAGGGTCTCCCGGCAGGATATACGGGGTGAATTACGGCAGCGCGACGGAGCGGGCCCACCCGCTCCACGCATGCGGACCGTACCTGTCCTCAAGCCCGAGTAGCGTGCCGCACATGGCCCCCAGGACGACGAAGACGACGAAGACGACGAGGGCGACGCATCCGGTCCTCTCCACCCGCGCGCTGGGCCGCGCCACGCTGGCCCGCCAGCTCCTGCTCGCCCCCGCCGCAATGTCCGCCAAGGACGCCGTCTCGCACCTCGTCGGCCTCCAGGCGCAGAACACCAGGCCGCCGTACGTCGCGCTCGCCGCCCGGCTCGACGGCTTCCGGCCCGAGCACCTCTCCGACCTCATGGAGTCCCGCGAGGTCGCCCGCATCGTCACCATGCGCTCCACCATCCACACCCACACCGCCGACGACGTGCTGACCCTGCGGCCCCTGGTCCAGGCCGCCCGCGACCGCGAGATCGGCATCTTCCGCAAGGGCCTCGCCGGCGTCGACCTCGACCGGCTCGCCGACCTCGCCCGCGCGTTCGTCGACGAGCGGCCCCGTACTCCGAAGGAGATCCGCGAAGCGCTCCTCGTCGAGTGGCCGGACGCCGATCCGCAGTCCCTCGGCGTCGCCGCGCGCTGTCTGCTCCCCCTCGTCCAGGTCACACCGCGCGGCCTGTGGCGCAGGAGCGGGCAGGTCTCCCTGACCACGGCGGAGACCTGGCTCGGTCGCCCCGCCGCACCCGTCCCCGCCCCCGACGACACCGTCCTGCGCTATCTCGCCGCGTTCGGTCCCGCCTCCGTCAAGGACATGCAGACCTGGTGCGGCCTGACCCGTCTCCGCGATGCCTTCGAGCGCCTGCGGCCCCGGCTCCTCACCTTCCAGGACGAGCACGGTGTCGAACTCTTCGACCTGCCCGACGCCCCGCGCCCCGACGAGGACACCCCCGCACCGCCGCGCTTCCTCCCGGAGTTCGACAACCTCGTCCTCTCCCACGCCGACCGCACGCGCGTCGTCTCCCCCGAGGCCAGGAGCCGCACCTGGAAGGGCAACCAGGCCTACTGCGTCTTCCTGCTCGACGGCCTCCTCGCCGGCCTCTGGCGTCTGGAGGAGACCAAAGAGCGCACGACGATGATCATCCAGCCCTTCGGCAGTCCGAACAAGCCCCAGCGCGCCGAGCTGGAGGCGGAGGCCGTACGCATGCTGGGGATGCTGGCTCAGCCGGGCGTTCCGTACGAGGTGGGGTTCGGCACGGTGGAGTCGTAGACCCTGGGCCGAAACCCCAGAAACCCCGGCTACGGCAGCACCCCCGCCCTCCGCGCCGCCACCACCGCCTCCAGGCGCGTGTGCGCCCCCAGCTTCCGCATGGTGGAGCGGAGGTAGCCCTTCACCGTTTCCGGGCGCAGGCCGAGACGTGCCGCCGCCGTCGCGTTCGTCGCTCCCGACGCCACCGCCGCCAGCACGTCCAGCTCGCGCGGTGTCAGCGACACGCCCGGCCGGCGTTCCGGCCCCGCCGACGCCGTCTCCAGCCGGCCGCACACCGCCAACAGCCGCGCCCTGAGCTGCGGATCCGCGACCTGAGGGGCCAGTTCGCGCAGCTCGCCATGGGCCTGGCGGACCTCCTCCCACGACGGCCCCGCAGCCGGTCCCGACAGCAGCTGCCGCACCTCGTCCCGTACCGCCAGCGCCTGCTCGACGTCCCGCGCCGCCGCCACCACCGCGTCGGCGACGCGCTCACCCAGCGGCAGGGCGTCCCGCAGCGCCCCGTACAGCACCCCGCGCACCCGGCGCCGTACGACGACAGGCACCGCGATCACCGAGCGCAGACCCTCCGCCGACACCGGACCGTCGTACTCGTGCGTGATGTGCCGCGCCGACGGATAGTCGACGACCGCGCACGGCCGCGCCAGGGCCAGGCACTTTCCGCCCAGGCCGCTGCCCGCCGAGATCGCGAGTCCGTGCAGGGCGGGGGTGACGGCCCCGTTCAGTTCCGTGATGTGCAGCGGCCTGCCCTCGTGCAGCAGTCCGCCGAAGACCACCTGCAGTCCGGTGGCCCGGCGCAGCCGCAGCAGAGCCCCGCGCATCTCCACCGCATCCGTCCGCTCGGGCACGCGACCACTCCTTCACCCCCGAACGGGGGTAGTGAGACCTGGGTCACTGATTACACGATGTCCGGGACCGGTCCCGCAACGAGGAGGACACATGACGGCTACCACGGCGACGGAGAGGTTCCGGGCCGCCCGCGACTTCCTGCTCCAGCACCGCGAGGACTACGAGACGGCCTACGAGGGCTTCGCATGGCCCCGCCCCGACCGGTTCAACTGGGCCCTGGAATGGTTCGACGTCATCGCGGCCGGCAACGACAGGACCGCCCTCCACATCGTCGAGGAGGACGGCACCGAGACGCGCATGAGCTTCGCCGAGATGAGCGAACGCTCCCACCGCGCCGCCAACTGGCTGCGCGCCCAAGGCGTACGGGCCGGCGACGGGATCATCGTCATGCTCGGCAACCAGGTCGAGCTGTGGGAGACCGCGCTCGCCGCCATGAAGCTGCGCGCCGTCGTCATCCCGGCCACGCCGCTCCTCGGCCCCGCCGACCTGCGGGACCGCGTCGAGCGCGGCCGGGCCCGGCATGTGATCGTGCGCGCCGAGGAAACCACCAAGTTCGACGACGTACCGGGGGACTACACCCGGATCGTGGTGGGAGGAAGGCGTGGCGGCTGGCTCTCGTACGAGGACGCGTCGGACGCTTCGGTCCGGTTCGAGCCGGACGGCCCCACCCGCGCCGACGACCCGCTGATGCTGTACTTCACCTCCGGCACGACCGCCCGGCCCAAGCTGGTCGAGCACACCCACACCTCGTACCCCGTCGGCCATCTCGCCACCATGTACTGGATCGGCCTCAAGCCCGGCGACGTGCATCTGAACATCTCCTCGCCGGGCTGGGCCAAGCACGCCTGGTCCAACCTCTTCGCCCCGTGGAACGCCGAGGCGACCGTCTTCATCCACAACTACACCCGCTTCGACCCGGCGCGCCTCATGGCGGAGATGGAGCGGAACGGCGTCACCAGCTTCTGCGCCCCGCCGACCGTCTGGCGGATGCTGATCCAGGCCGACCTGACGCAGCTGAAGAAGCCGCCGCGCGAGGTCGTCGCCGCCGGCGAGCCGCTCAACCCCGAGGTCATCGAGTCCGTGCGCCGGGCCTGGGGCGTCACCATCAGGGACGGCTTCGGCCAGACAGAGACCGCCGTCCAGGTGTCCAACAGCCCCGGCCAGCGGCTCAAGGAAGGCTCCATGGGCCGCCCCAGCCCCGGATTCCGGGTGACGCTGGTCGACCCGGTGACCCATCGCCCGGACGTCGAGGAGGGAGAGATCTGCCTGGACCTGTCCACCGATCCGGTGGGTCTGATGACCGGCTACCACGGCGACCCGGAGCGTACGGCGGAGGCGATGGCCGGTGGCTACTACCGCACCGGAGACATCGGCTCCCGCGACGCCGAGGGCTACATCACCTACATCGGGCGCGCCGACGACGTCTTCAAGTCCTCCGACTACAAGATCTCGCCGTTCGAGCTGGAGAGCGCGCTCCTGGAGCACGAGGCGGTGGCCGAGGCGGCGGTCGTCCCGGCCCCGGACCCGCTGCGGCTCGCCGTCCCGAAGGCGTACGTCGTGCTCGCGGACGGCTGGGAGCCGGGCGAGGACACGGCGAAGGTGCTCTTCGCCCACTCGCGCGCGGTGCTCGCCCCGTACAAGCGGGTACGGCGCATCGAGTTCGCCGAGCTGCCCAAGACGGTCTCGGGGAAGATCCGCCGGATCGAGCTGCGCGAGCGTACGGCGAAGGGCGAGGGCACGGAGTACGCGGAGGGGGACCTCGCATGACCCTCTCCCACGCACACGGAGCGAGCTCCACCGAGCTCCTCGGCGACACGATCGGCGCCAACCTCGACCGCGCCGTCGCGGCATGGCCCGAGCGCGAGGCGCTCGTCGACGTGCCGACCGGGCGCCGCTGGACGTACGCCGAGTTCGGCGCGGACGTCGAGCGGTTGGCGTACGCACTGCTCGGCAGCGGGGTCGCCAAGGGGGACCGGGTCGGGATCTGGGCGGTGAACTGCGCCGAGTGGGTGCTCGTGCAGTACGCCACCGCACGCATCGGCGCCATCATGGTGAACATCAACCCGGCCTACCGCGCCCACGAGTTGGAGTACGTGCTCAAGCAGGCGGGCATCTCCCTGCTCTTCGCCTCCCTCACGCACAAGACGAGCGACTACCGGGCGATGGTCGAGCAAGTCCGGGAAAGCTGCCCGGTCTTGCGGGAGACGGTCTTCATCGGCGACCCGAGCTGGGACGAGCTGCTCTCCCGTACGGCAGGGGACCGGCGCCCGGCGGAGCTGTCCTGCGACGAACCCGTCAACATCCAGTACACCTCGGGGACCACGGGCTTTCCGAAGGGCGCGACCCTCTCCCACCACAACATCCTCAACAACGGTTACTTCGTGGGCGAGATGATCGCCTACACCGAGCAGGACCGGATCTGCATCCCCGTCCCGTTCTACCACTGCTTCGGCATGGTGATGGGAAACCTCGCGGCCACCTCGCACGGCGCCTGCATGGTCATCCCGGCACCGTCCTTCGACCCCGCGGCCACCCTCCGCGCGGTCGAGCAGGAGCGCTGCACCTCGCTCTACGGCGTGCCCACCATGTTCATCGCGGAGCTGAACCTCCCCGACTTCGCCTCCTACGACCTCTCCACACTGCGCACCGGGATCATGGCGGGCTCGCCCTGCCCGGTGGAGGTGATGAAGCGGGTGGTCGCCGAGATGAACATGGCCGAGGTGTCGATCTGTTACGGCATGACGGAGACCTCGCCCGTCTCGACCCAGACCCGCATCGACGACGACCTGGAGCGGCGCACGGGCACGGTCGGCCGGGTCCTGCCGCACGTCGAGGTGAAGATCGTCGACCCGGCCACCGGTCTCACGGTGGAGCGCGGGACCGCGGGCGAGCTGTGCACCCGCGGCTACAGCGTGATGCTCGGTTACTGGAACGAACCAGAGAAGACCGCCGAAGCCGTCGACGCCGACCGCTGGATGCACACCGGCGACCTGGCGGTGATGCGCGAGGACGGATACGTCCAGATCGTCGGCCGTATCAAGGACATGATCATCCGTGGCGGCGAGAACGTGTACCCGCGCGAGATCGAGGAGTTCCTTCACGGCTACGAGAAGATCGCCGACGTCCAGGTCGTCGGAGTCCCCGACGCCCGCTACGGCGAGGAGATCCTGGCCTGCGTGATCCCGCGCGACCCCGCGGACCCGCCGACCCTGGACGACATCACGGCGTACTGCCGCGACCGTCTGGCGCACTACAAGATCCCGCGCCGGGTGGAGATCCTCGCGGAGTTCCCGATGACGGTGAGCGGCAAGGTGCGGAAGGTGGAGCTGAGGCAGCGCTACGGAGAGGGGTAGACGCGCTGGAGCTTGGGCACGGCCCCCGTCAGTTCGCGTCGCATGCAGACCCGGGGCCAGGTCGCCAGGCCGTGGGCGGCCTCGGCCCGCTGGATGGCGCGCAGGCCGGCGGTGAGGTCCGGGTCGGAGTCCGCGAGGGGGCGGAAGCCGAGGCGGATGTAGTACGGGGCGTTCCACGGGACCTCGGCGAAGGTCGTCAGGGTCAGCGCGGTCAGCCCGCGCCCGGTCGCGTCCGCCGCCAGGTGCTCGATGAGGGAGCGGCCGATGCCGCGGCGGGCGGCGACCGGGTGGACCGAGACCTGCTCGATGTGGGCGGCGCCGTCGACGGTGTCCGTCAGCAGGTACGCCGTCGGGCGGTCGGTCTCGTCGACGGCCACCCAGGCCCGGCCGGACCGTCGGTAGGACTCCAGGACGTCCAGCGGAAGGGGTTCGTCCTCGGCGATGACCGCCATGCCGAGGGAACGGAACGGTTCGCCCGCCGCCCGTTCGATGTCCTGGAGCAGCGGGAGTTCGGCCGGTGCGGCCACTCGGATGCGCATGGGACGAGTATGGCGCGCCGTCAGTCGGAGCCGCCGCCTCCGCCGCCACCGCCCGCCGCGCCACCGGCTCCTCCGCCGGCCTCGCCTCCGCTCCAGCCGCTGTATCCGCCGCCGAACCAACCGCGGTCGGTGGCGTAGCCGTCCGTCCCTCCGCCGTGGCCGAGCAGTCCGCCGTCGCGCGAGAAGCGGGGGAGGAAGAGGGCGAGCGCGGGGTCACCGTAGAGGGCGACGTACAGCTGGACCAGGTTGCCGTCCGTGACCTCCCGGCGATGGGCGGGAAGCGGGTGGCGTTCGCGCAGCCCCGCGAGGAGGCGGCGGGCGGCGCGGGTCGTGGCCGGGAGGAACAGGCCGGCCAGCGCGGCGCAGGCCGGCAGGGCGCCGAGGGCGAGCGCCGGAGCGAGCGCCGCGCCGGCCGGGTCGGTGATCAGCAGACCGGCAGGGATCGCCGCCGCCGCACCGACGAGCAGCGCCCGGGCCGCCAGCAGACGCCCGCGCGGACGCAGCAGCCCCGACCGGCCGAGCTCGTTCCGCAGGGCGTCGACGGCCCGCCGCGCCCTGGGCTGGGAGGCCAGCACCCGGAGACCGAGGGCGCGGCGAAGCGAGCTGTGCACCCCCAGCTGGAGCGGATCACGGGTCCGGCCGGGCCCGCCGTTGGCCCGAATCGTGCCCTTCCGGCCGGCGGCGACCGCCCCGCGCTGGTGCAGGGCGACCAGCGCCACCACGACGGCGGCCCGTGGTCCGCCCCGGAGCAACGCCAGTGCTTGCGGGGCGAGTTCGGCCTGGCCGGGGCCGCGGGTGCGCAACAGGGCAAGCCCCAGGAGCATGTGCGCGCCGGACGCGCCGATGAACCACCACATCTCCGACGGCATGACGCCACCCCCCGAAGATGTTGTGCCCGGGAGAGCGTGATCGTCACGCGTGAATGGCCGGATTCTGAGGTTCTTTTGAGGTACGGGGCCGGTTCGGGGCCGGTTTCCTAGAGCTTTCCCCAGACCCGGACGACACGGTGGCCGCCGAGCGCCGAGGCGAAGGCGTCGAGGAAGCGGGGGGTGAACTCGGGCCAGTCCCAGAACTCGAAGCCGAGGTACCCGAAGGCGTAGAAGTCGTCGGCCCAGCGCCAGGCGGTCAGGTCGCCGGAGTGGCCGCAGTGCCCGCAGGCGACGGTGGCCGCGCCCGTCTCGTACCAGGTGGACATGGCCGTGTCGAAGGGCTCCCGGACCCCTTCCACGTACTCCCAGTCGTCGGTGTAGAACGCGGTACGCGCGGCGCAGTGCGGGCAGGTGGCGTGCTGGGCGTCGCCCTGGCCCCCGAAGAAGACCCTGCGGCCGATCTCGATGTTCAGCCCGTCGCTCGGCTCCCAGTCCTCGTGCTCGACGGCCGAGGCCCACCGCGGACCGGGCGGATGCCCGAGCGGGGCGCCGAGCACGCAACTCGTGCGCTCGGCGCGCACGATCCCCTGCGCGACGAGCCAGTCCAGGGCGCGCGCGGCGAGCGCGGGAGCCTCGGCGGCGGTGGCGTCGAGGTCGACGACGGTCTGGAAGTGGTGACCCATGAGCGTGACGGTAGGCGGTGCCACCGACAACAACGGACAGGCTAGGGCCCTTCCTCCGGCCCTCCTCGCTCCGGCCCTCCTCGCTCCGTCCCTCCTTGCTCCGGCTCGGCTCGCATCGCGCGCAGTCGGGCCAGGGAGTCCCGGGCGACCGAAGCCGTGAACGCCGGGCACAGCAGCGGCTCCAGCGGCGGTGGGTTCTTCAGACACGGCCCGTGCCGCTCGTAGACCCCGCGTCCGCCGGCGCTGCTCAGGTGAATCCCCACGCAGACGGCGGAGGTCGCCCAACGGGGCAGGGCAGGGTGTTCGTCGTGGGTGCACGCGGGGTCCGTGAGCCCGGCGAGCACCGCCTCGAATCCCCGCACCAAGGCGTCGTACGCCTCGTCGGAGCTGTGGGCGGTCCCCTCCCACCAGGTCAGCGCCGCGGCCGTGATCACATGCCCCGCCCGGTCCGCCCCCTCGGTATACGTCAAAGCCCTTCTCACACCGGCGACTTCCTCGCCCACGTCCGTACCGGGCTGCGGGTAGCCCTCCAGGACGGCCGTGAGCGAGTCGAGGGCGCGCTGCGCGGCGAAGGGCAGCAGGGGCGGGGCGTCGGGGGCCGATCCGGGTTCGAGCGCCTCCAGGACCATGGCCGCGAACCCGTCGACGGTACGCGGGCAGAGCCACTGCTCCCGCGAGTGGTTCTCCCACCACTCCGTACTGTCGTCGGCCAGCATCAGCAGCACGTCCGGGAGCGTGTCGACGAGGTCCTCCCACTGCTCGTCGAACGGGTGCTCCGCATGACCGCAGTTCTGCCCCGCGCGTTCCCGGCGCACGGCCCGCGCCGCGTCGGCCACCACGAGCGGCACGTCCCCGCCGGCCAGTTCGGTGTGCGGCAGCATCAGCACGAGCCCGAACACCCGCTGATACGCGAGCTCCCCGCCGGGATCGTCCGCCAGCGCCCGTGCGCACTCCAGGACGACCTGGTCCTGGACGTCGTAGGGACCGTAGCGGTCCTGTCCCGTCTCGCTCCAGGAGCGGACCAGCTGCTCAGCGGAGGATCGATCCGTCATCGCCATCCTCCTCGTCCATCTCCTCGTACCGCTCGTCCATCGCGACGATCGGGCCCCGCGCCCAGTCGGCGAGCAGGCTCTCACAGGCCCATACGTCGACGGGGTACGCGCCTTCCGGCGCCCCGGACTCCGCCGGGGCGTAGAGGTGATCGAGGTGCGCCTTGAACTCCTCGCGCCGGTGCACGGACTCCCGCAGAGCCGCGTCCGGGTGGCCGTCGCCGTGCGGGCAGTCGTGGTCGAGGGGCTCGGGGTCGACACCCCGCAGCAGGGCGCGCACCTCGCGCCCCACGCCGTACGGCAGGTCGAAGACCGAGGCGGCCCACAGGGCGAGGTGCAGCAGGACGAGCCGCTCGTGCGGGTCGATGGCCTCCGCGTGCCGGCGTGCCGCCCACAGGCCGGCGTTCTGGCCCGCGACACCGGAGTCGTCGAGGTCGTCGGCGTCGACGATCGTCTGCGTCAGCGCACCGATGTCGAGGCGCCCGTCGGGCCGTACGAACGTGGCGTCCAGGCCGCTGGTGTCGCGTACGCCGAACAGTTCCTCGTGCGCGGAGCGCAGTTCACCGAGCGACTCCTCGGCGAGGCCCCGCAGATGGTCGGGGCACACCCAGACGTCGGCCGGCTCGTCCAGCCATCCGGCGAGCTCGGCCCGCCCGCCGGGGCTGCGCACATGGAAGGCGATCTCGGCCAGCGACTCGTAGTACAGGTCGTCCTCGCCGGGGTGCTCGCCGTCCGCGTGCGCACAGCCGCCCGCATCGCCCAGCAGCCCGAGCGCCTGCTCCAGACCCTGGATCATCGCGTCGAAGACCGGACGCAGGGTGATCCGGTGGACGGCGTACGGAACCGTCACATGCTGCGTGAGGACGTACCCCGCGAGCGAGCCCCGAGTGGGCCGGTCGGGCAGGTGGTCCGCGTTGGACTCGATCTCGGGAGCGGGATCGATGACGGGGTGGTCGTTGAGGATCTCCTTCAGATCCCGCACCGATCGCGCATCGTCCTCCGGCACCACCTCGGGAATCCCGGATGCCGAGAACGGCGCGATCACATCGGCCGTGACGCGGGCGATACCCGCGACATTGCCAGGGCACAACTCGCCGTCGACCCGGGGGTTCTCGGGGTATTCCCCGATCAGGTAGTCGGCGGCGGCCCCCACCGATCCCCAGTCCTCGGAGAGGTGCTCCAGCTCCTCCTCGTACGGATGCGCCTTGTGCCCGCAGCCCGTCGCGTCCAGCGCCGACGCGGCGGCCACGAGCGCGGCGACAGCGGCCCGCGCCGTCTCGGGCCGCGGCCGCCAGGCGAGATAGCGGACCATCTTCGCAAGCCCGGCCACCCACACATGCGCCGACTCACCGCCGGGATCGGAGGCAAGGCGGCGTACACAGTCGAGCACGAGTGGCTCGGCCTCCGCCGGATCGGTACGGGCACCGGTCCGGGACCACTGCGCGTACAACTCGGCCGTGCGGGCATCAGGTATGACGATCATGCCCGGTACGACGTACGGCGAGGCTCCCGAGGTTCCTGGAACACCTAGTGTCCGGCGCCGGTGGTGATCAGTTCGTCCGCCGGGGCGTTGACCGGCTGGGGCGTGCCGGTGAGGTCGAGGACGAAGAGCGGGATGCCGAGCTCGTCGGCGCGGGAGCGGGCCTCCGGGGTGTAGCCGGCGAGGGAGAAGAAGACGCTCAGGGACGAGTTGCTGAGCCCGTTCAGCCAGAGGCACTCGATGGCCCTCAGCGCCGAGGGGCGGGTGCTCGGGTCGACCTGGGCGACGAGGCCGGGTGCCCGCAGGTCGACCCCGGACGCGGACCGTTCCTCGGGCTGGACGACGTCCCGGAACCCGAGCCAGCGCAGATACCCGGCCGACGCGGCGACCGCGTCCCGGGCGGTACGGATGGTCACCGGCCGGAACGACGGCCTCGGGGGTGCGGGGTGCGGAGCCGTGGGTGGCAGCGGGATGTGCGCGGGGTAGCGCTCCGCGAACGCCCGACGCCGTGCCGCTCCGAGACCGGGTCCGGAATCGGGACCGGAACCGGAAACAGGGCCGGAACCGGGGTCGGCGCCGGAAACAGGGCCGGAACCGGGGTCGGCGCCGGAAACAGGGCCGGAACCGGGGTCGGCGCCGGAAACAGGGCCGGAACCGGTCTCCGGGCCGATTTCCGCGCCGGGGCCGCCGGCGATGTCACGGAGCCCGTCCTCCCCGCCCGCGCCCGGTGCCGCGTGTTCCGTTCCGGCCGGGGCGCTCGCCTCCGGCGCGGCGGTACCGGGCAGCGCCCCCGGGTCCGGGCCGAAGTCCACGTGCGCGCCCGCGGCCCCACTCGTACGGCCGTCCGCGTCGCCGTCCGGCAGGGCCGCAGGGGAGGCGGAGGCGGAGGTGGTTCCCGTGCCGGGCCTGAGCGGGGCCGCGCCCGGCAGGGTGCCGCTGTCGCGCCCCGTGGCGTCCGCCCGGCCGGGGGAGCCCTGGAGCGCGGGCGTGACCGGCGACGTACCGCCGTCGGCGGAACCCGGCGCACGGACCGGCACGCGCAGGACCGCGCCACAGGTGCAGCCGAGCTCCGGGTGGGGCCACTCGTCCTCGCGGCCGCAGGCGACACAGCGCACGGCGACCCACTCGTCCGTCCAGTTGCGGTGCGTGACCGGCTCGCCCGTCGCCCCGGGGATCACCGGTGGCACCACCGGCGTCCCGCAGGCGCACGGGAAGACCGGCGCCGCGTACGGCTGCGTACGGAGGCATTCCGGGCAGTGCACCGGTACCGACTCACCCACACCGAACCCCATGCCGGACCCCCTGTCTTCCCGACCCCATCGTCCACCAATCCGCCACGGGAGGGGAGGGACTTCGGCCAACGTCCGACCGCCCTCTCTTGACGGCTCTCGGCCCCCCGACCTACATTGCTTCCACATAGTAGAACAATACTTCCGCAATACGGAAACGAGCCCACGGGACGGTGGCGCACCCGTTTCCGCCTGGCCGAAGCAGGAGCCCTCCATGCCTCGTATGACCGCCGCCGCAGCGGCCGTTGAGATCCTCAAGCGCGAAGGCGTCACCAACGCGTTCGGCGTGCCCGGCGCGGCGATCAACCCCTTCTACCGCGAGCTCAAGAACGTCGGCGGGATCAGCCACACCCTCGCCCGCCACGTCGAGGGCGCGTCCCACATGGCCGAGGGTTACACCCGTGCCAAGGCCGGCAACATCGGTGTCTGCATCGGTACCTCCGGCCCGGCCGGCACCGACATGATCACCGGCCTGTACTCCGCGATCGCGGACTCGATCCCGATCCTGTGCATCACCGGCCAGGCCCCGGTCTCGAAGCTCCACAAGGAGGACTTCCAGGCCATCGACATCGCCTCGATCGCCAAGCCCGTCACCAAGGCCGCCACCACGGTCCTGGAGGCCGCGCAGGTCCCCGGCGTCTTCCAGCAGGCCTTCCACCTGATGCGCTCCGGCCGCCCTGGCCCGGTCCTCATCGACCTGCCGATCGACGTCCAGCTGACCGAGATCGAGTTCGACCCGGAGACCTACGAGCCGCTGCCGGTCTACAAGCCGCAGGCGACCCGTGCCCAGGCCGCGAAGGCCCTGAACTTCCTGCTGGAGTCCGAGCGCCCGCTGATCGTCGCCGGTGGCGGCATCATCAACGCCGACGCCTCCGACCTGCTGGTCGAGTTCGCCGAGCTGACGAACATCCCGGTCATCTCCACCCTGATGGGCTGGGGCACCATCCCGGACGACCACGAGCTGGCCGCCGGCATGGTCGGTGTCCAGACCGCGCACCGCTACGGCAACGCGACCTTCCTCGAGTCGGACTTCGTCCTCGGCATCGGTAACCGCTGGGCCAACCGTCACACCGGTTACAACATGGAGGCCTACACCAAGGGCCGGAAGTTCGTCCACGTCGACATCGAGCCCACCCAGATCGGCAAGATCTTCGCCCCGGACTACGGCATCGCCTCCGACGCCAAGGTCGCCCTCGAGCTCTTCATCGAGATCGCCAAGGAGCTCAAGGCCGCGGGCAAGCTGCCGGACTTCAGCGCCTGGGCCGCCTCCGCGCAGGAGCGCAAGGCCACGCTGCAGCGCCGTACGCACTTCGAGAACATCCCGATCAAGCCGCAGCGCGTCTACGAGGAGATGAACAAGGCGTTCGGCCCGGAGACCCGCTACGTGACCACCATCGGTCTCTCCCAGATCGCCGCCGCGCAGTTCCTGCACGTCTACAAGCCGCGCCACTGGATCAACTGCGGCCAGGCCGGCCCGCTCGGCTGGACCATCCCGGCCGCCATCGGTGCCGCCACCGCGGACCCGGACACCCCGATCGTCGCGCTCTCCGGCGACTACGACTTCCAGTTCATGATCGAGGAGCTGGCGGTCGCCGCCCAGCACAAGGTCCCCTACGTCCACGTTCTCGTGAACAACGCCTACCTCGGCCTGATCCGCCAGGCGCAGGGCAACCTCGGCATCAACTTCGAGGTCAACCTCGAGTTCGAGAACATCAACACCCCGGAGATCGGCGTCTACGGCGTCGACCACGTCAAGGTCGCCGAGGGTCTGGGCGTCAAGGCCATCCGCGTCACCGACCCGGAGGAGCTGGGCGCCGCGCTCGAAGAGGCCAAGAAGATGGCCCAGGAGTTCCAGGTCCCGGTCGTCGTCGAGGCCATCCTGGAGCGCATCACCAACATCGCGATGAGCAAGACGGTCGACATGAGCGACGTCACCGAGTTCGAGGAGATCGCCACCGAGCCCGGCCACGCGCCGACCGCGATCAAGGCCCTCAAGGTCTGATCAACGGCCAGAGGTGACGGCCCCCGCTCCGAGAGCACCGGAGCGGGGGCCGCCCTGTGCCCGCACCAGGAGCCGCCCCGGCCTCCGTCCAGTCGTAGAGGACGGACCTCCCGGCCCGCCTCCGCCGCACCAGCCGGGCGTCGAGCAGCACCTTCAGATGCCGCCCCACCGAACCGAGCCCCTGACCCGTCAGCGCCACCAACTGGCTGGTGGACAGGGGTGATTCCAGACGTACGAGCACTCCGGCCCGCGCGCTCCCGAGCAGCGCGGCAAGGGCCGAGGGGACGGCCGGGCCCTCCCCGTCGGCGAGGGCTCCCGCGCAGGGGTAGACGATCGCGAAACGCTCCGTCCTCTCCCACGAGACCCATCCCCGGCTCGGGGTCACGGGCACGAGGAACAGGCGCCCGCCGGCGACCGATCTCGGCGGGAACGCGCGCGCGTTGATCTGGAGGCGTCCTTCCCCGAGCCAGCGCGTCCTCCCCGGGCGCAGCTCGTCGAGCGCCGCCGCCCACCCGCTCCGTGACAGCCGCGCCGTACGCGCCAGCACGTCGGCCTCCAGGACGCGCCGGCGCCGTGGCCATGTCGGCAGGACCGTCTCCCGCCACACCCAGGCGAGCAACTCCGCCATCCGGTACGGGAGATCGGTCGCCGACGCCAGTGGCTCGGGCACCGGACCGCCCAGCGAGACCGCCAGATCCGCCACCGCCGCCGCGGGCGGGGTCTCCCGGATCCGGGCCAGTTCCCGGTCGAAGTCCGGCTCGCCCTCGCCCAGCGGCGTGGGCGTCACGAAGTCCGCGTTCCACGCGGTCCCGAGCGCGGCCCGTACCAGCAGGGCGTCGAGCGGATCGTCCGTCAGACGCGCCCGGTAGGCGGGCAGATGGTCCGCGAGCCACGCACGCTCGCCCGGGTGGGCGGGCTTGGGCAGGTCCAGCGTCTGCAGCGCGGCGATGGTCTCGGCCAGCGGCGACACCAGGAACCGGCTGCCCGCGAGCGCGTCCGCGTCGATCTGCCACCAGCCCATTCCGCCCCCGCCCCTGCCATGCCCTCACGGCGTACACGCCGCACGCCTGCCCCTTGCCGAGGCGCCCGCCGCGCGCCGCGCGCCGCGCCGCGCCGGGTGCCCGTTGTCACGCCGCGCGCCTCGCCGGGTGCCCGCCGGCCCGCCGCGCCTCGCCGGGTGCCCGTTGTCACGCCGCGCTGCCCCCCGCCCAGGCGCCCGCCGGCCCGCCGCCCGCCGCGCCTCGCCGGGTGCCACGTCGTGCCGGCCGCCGTCGCGCCCTTGCCGCGAGCCACCACGCGCCCTACGTTTCGCCTCCGCGCGGAACAATAACGGCCGTCCCGACGGCCCCCGCAGACTCCGCCGCATGCGTAGCTACCGCGAGCTCTTCCGTACGCCCGAGTTCACTCCCCTCTTCCTCGTCTGCTCCGTCCAGGTCGGCGCCCAGACCGTGGCCGGCCTCGGCCTCGCCACGCTCGTGTTCCGGCAGACCGGCTCGCCGCTGCTCTCCTCCCTCGCGCTCTTCGGGCCCTCGCTCGCGCAGCTTCTCGGCGCCGCGACGCTGCTCTCGGCCGCCGGCCGGCTCCCGCCGCGTGCCGCGCTGGCCGGCATGGCGCTGTTCTTCGCCGTGGGCGGCGCCGCGACGGCCCTGCCCGGGCTGCCGATCGGGGCGGTCTTCGCGATCCTGCTCGCGCACGGGGCTGGTCGGTTCCGTCGGAGGCGGCGTGCGGTACGGACTCCTCGGCGAGATCGTGTCCCGTGACGGCTACCTGCTGGGCCGCTCGGCGCTCAACATGGCAGCCGGCTCCTGCCAGATCGCCGGGTTCGCGGCCGGGGGACTGCTCGTCGCCCTGCTCTCGCCGCGCGGGGCCCTGCTCACCGGCGCCGCCCTCCACCTCGCCGCCGCCCTCCTCGCCCGCCTCGGCCTCTCCCGGCGCGCACCACGCGCGACCGGCCGGGCGTCGGCCGCGGAGACCTGGCGGACGAACCGGCGGCTGTGGTCGTCCCGAGCCCGCCGTCGGGTGTACGTCGCGCTGTGGGTGCCCAACGGGCTGATCGTGGGCTGCGAGTCGCTCTTCGTGCCGTACGACCCCGAGCGCGCCGGGCTGCTCTTCGCCTGCGGCGCGCTCGGGATGCTGGCGGGGGACACGCTCGCGGGCCGGTTCGTGCCGAGCGGGCTCCGGGGCCGGCTCGCCGCCCCGCTGCAGGCCCTGCTGGCAGCCCCGTTCCTGCTCTTCGCGCTGGACCCGGGGCTGCCGGCGGCCCTCGCCGCTGTGACCGTCTCCGCGGTCGGCTACGGCGCGAGCCTGCTGTACCAGGAGCGGCTGATGGCCCTCGTACCGGACGAGCTGAGCGGTCACGCCCTCGGACTGCACACCTCGGGCATGCTCGCCCTCCAGGGGCTGAGCGCGGCGCTCGCGGGCGCCGTCGCCCAGGCCACCTCGCCGCGCACGGCGATGGTGGTGCTCGCCCTCGCCTCGCTCGGCGTCACGCTGGCGCTCGCCGTCACCGAGGGGCCTTCGAACGGACCACGACCGTGTCCTCGCAAGGCCCGTCGGCGAACAGCTTGAGCGCCTCCACCTCGTCCTTGTCGGCGGTCAGCCCCCAGCGCAGCTTGGTGCCGACCCATTCGGCGGCGTAGCGGCAGTACTGGGAGGAGGCCGAGGGGACCCAGTCGGCGGGGTCCCGACCGGCCTTGTCCCGCTGACTCCGGGCGGTGACGGCGACGAGCGTGCCGGGCGAGCCCAGGTCGTTGGCGTACTGCTCGCGCCGTGCCGCGGTCCAGCCGGAGGCCCCGGACCGCCAGGCCTCCTCCAGGGAGACGAGGTGGTCCACACGGAGGGCGGCGGGGTCGCTGACGCTCTGCCCGTCGTAGTACGAGGTCCACCTGCCGCCCGTCAGGGTGCAGCCGGGGCCGGTCTTCGGGGCGTCGACGGCCTCCTCCAGGAGGACCTCGCCGCGGGTGTCGCAGCCGTCGGCGGGGTCGAGTCCGGCGTTCCAGTGGCGGAAGGCGGACACCTTGTAGCCGGCGGGCTCCTCGGTCGCCTCGGTGAGGCCGGAGAGAGCGTCGGGGAGGAGGGCGACGTTCGCCGACAGGGCGGGGGAGGGCACGGCGAGCGGGGACAGGATCAGCGCGAGCGGGGTCAGGCTCCGCACCAGGTTCTTGATCATGTACGAGTGGATAGCGGCGGGGAGGGGCGCATGGAGCGAGAAGCGCGGTGCGCTCGCCCGCGTGGGTGTCGATCTTCACCGCAGAAACGATGCGCTGGAAACGCGTACGAAAAGAAGAGCGTGGAACCAGGGACCGTAAACCTGGTTCCACGCTCTCGTTGTGCCCGCCCGACGGTGCGAGGCTGGCGCGACAGGACGTTCGCGCCGCCGGGCGGAGTTCATGGGGGAGGTGGGGGCGTTGGGACCGCGGCGGCGACGACGGGCTGCCCGGGATCCCTTCCTTCAGGTCAAGAAGGGGCCTGGTTCGCCCTTACCACCGCACTGGCTCGTGCGCCGCCGCGGTCCTCACGCTGTCCGTTCCGCCGGCCACCCCTCATCCGGGCCGTCGGTCCGGACGGCGTACAGCAGCTGACCTCCCGTCAGTTGCCGTACGCGGTCTGGAAACTCAGGGAAGCTCAGTCCTCGCGCAGGGCGCGGACCGCCTCCTCCACGCGCTTGCCGTACTCCGCGTCGGCGGCGGCGAAGTGCGCGATGTTCTTCTCGATGACGTCCTCGCGGGAGACCTGGGACAGGCCACCGGCGATGTTGGCGATCAGGCGGTTCTTCTCGTCCTCGGACATCAGGCGGTAGAGCTCGCCGGCCTGGAAGAAGTCGTCGTCCTTGTTGTGCAGCGGGGCCTCGTGCGTGCCGGTCCAGCCGGCGATGGCCAGCGGGGCGGAGAGCGCCGCGTCGGTCTGCGAGGGACCGGCGTACGAGTTGGGCTCGTAGTTCTTGTCGTGGCGCGAGCCGTTGCGGGTCGCCATGAAGCCGTCGCGGCCGTAGTTCTCGGCCACGGTCGCCTTGGGGGCGTTCACCGGCAGCTGGGTGTGGTTGACACCGAGGCGGTAGCGGTGGGCGTCCGCGTAGGCGAAGAGGCGGCCCTGGAGCATCTTGTCCGGCGACGGGCCGATGCCCGGGACGAAGTTGTTCGGGGAGAACGCGGCCTGCTCGACCTCGGCGAAGACGTTGTCCGGGTTGCGGTCGAGGACCAGACGGCCCACGCGCTGCAGCGGGTAGTCCGCGTGCGGCCACACCTTGGTGAGGTCGAACGGGTTGAAGCGGTAGTCCGCGGCCTCGGAGGCCGGCATGACCTGGACGTACAGGGTCCAGGAGGGGTTCACACCGCGCTCGATGGACTGCAGCAGGTCGGTCTGGTGCGAGTTGGCGTCCGAACCGACGACCTCGGCGGCCTGCTCGGCGGAGAGGCAGCGGATGCCCTGGTTCGTCTTGAAGTGGTACTTGACGAAGAAGGCCTCGCCCGCCTCGTTGGTCCACTGGTAGGTGTGCGAGCCGTAGCCGTTCATGTGACGGTACGAGGCGGGGATGCCGCGGTCGCCCATCAGCCAGGTGATCTGGTGCGTCGCCTCGGGGGAGTGCGCCCAGAAGTCCCAGACGTTGTCCGGCTCCTGCTTGCCCGTGAAGGGGTCGCGCTTCTGGGAGTGGATGAAGTCGGGGAACTTGATCGGGTCCTTGATGAAGAACACCGGGGTGTTGTTGCCGACGAGGTCGTAGTTGCCCTCTTCGGTGTAGAACTTCAGCGCGAAGCCGCGCGGGTCACGGACGGCGTCCGCGCCACCGAGCGAGTCGGCCACGGTCGAGAACCGGATGAAGGTCTCGGTGCGCTTGCCGACCTGGGAGAGGAAGGCGGCCTTCGTGAAGCCGGTGACGTCGTCGGTCACCTCGAAGAAGCCGTACGCGCCGGAGCCGCGGGCGTGGACCACGCGCTCCGGGATGCGCTCACGGTTGAAGCGCGCGAGCTTCTCCAGCAGGTGCTGGTCCTGCAGCAGGATGGGGCCACCGACGCCGGCGGTGGCGGAGTTCTGGTTGTCGGCGACCGGGGCGCCGGACTCGGTCGTAAGCACGCGCTTCGACATCGTGACCTTCCGTACGGGAGCTGCACTGCTGGGGAGTGGCTGGAGCGTAAGTACGTCCCGAAGCCGACGTCAACAGTTTGTTGAAAATGAAGTGTGGTGTTCCGGACGGCGACGACGCCTGGGCGCGACAGGACAGGTTGTCAGCGCCGCCGCCGTCCGGAAATCTGGGGCCCCTTCTCAGGGGCGGAGGGTCAGACCTGCTGGCCGGAGAGGCGCTCGACGGCGCGCAGCAGGGCCGAGTGGTCCAGGCCGCCGTCGCCCTGCGCACGCAGGGAGGCGACGAGCTGGGCGACGACCGCGCCGACCGGGAGGGCCGCGCCGACGTTGCGGGCGGCGTCGGTGACGATGCCCATGTCCTTGTGGTGCAGGTCGATCCGGAAGCCGGGCTTGAAGTCCCGGTTCAGGAAGTTGTCCTTCTTGCGGGTCAGGACCGTGGAGCCGGCCAGACCGCCGTTGAGGACGTCCAGGGCGGCCTGGAGGTTCACGCCGGACTTCTCGAGGAAGACGACGGCCTCGGCGCACGCCTGGATGTTGACCGCGACGATGAGCTGGTTGGCGGCCTTCACCGTCTGGCCGGAGCCGTGCGGACCGCACAGGACGATGGTCTTGCCGAGGGCCTCGAGGATCGGGAGGGCCTCGTCGAAGTCGGCCTGCTCGCCACCCACCATGATCGACAGGACGGCCTCGATGGCGCCGGCCTCGCCGCCGGAGACGGGCGCGTCGATGACGCGGATGCCCTTCTCCTTGGCGTTCTTGGCCAGGTCGACGGAGGTCTGCGGGGTGATCGACGACATGTCGATGATCAGCGCGCCGGACTTCGCGTTCTCCAGGATGCCGTTCTCGCCGTAGGCGATGGCCTCGACCTGCGGGGAGGCGGGCACCATCGTGATGACGACGTCGGCGTCCTTGACGGCCTCGGCGATCGACGCGGCGGCGGTGCCACCGGCCTTGGCCAGGCGGTCCAGCTTGTCCTGCTCCAGGGTGAAGCCGGTGACCGAGTAGCCGGCCTTGATCAGGTTCTCGGACATGGGGGAGCCCATGATGCCGAGACCGATCCACGCGATCTTGGGGAGTGTGCTCATGATGAGGGTGCCTCTCAAAAACTGGTGGTACGGGGAGGAAGTCGGCGGGTCGGCCGTCAGCGGGCCGCGCGGGCCTCGGCCGGGAGCCACTCGAAGGACGCGGCGGCGTCGGCGGCCTTGTACTCCAGGCCGACCCAGCCGTCGTAACCGGCCTTCTTGAGCTCGTCCAGGAGCTGCGCCAGCGGCAGCTCGCCGGTGCCCGGCGCGCCACGGCCCGGGTTGTCCGCGATCTGGACGTGGCCGGTCTTGTCGGCATACTGCGCGATGACCTGGCTGACGTCCTCGCCGTTCATCGACAGGTGGTAGATGTCGAGGAGGAACTTGGCGTTGCCGAGCCCGGTGGCCGCGTTGACCTTGTCGACGACCTCGATCGCGGAGGGGGCGCTCACCAGCGGGTAGAGCGGCGACTCCGGCTTGTTCAGGGTCTCGATCAGCAGGATGGCGCCGATCCGGTCGGCCGCGCGGGCCGCCAGGACCAGGTTCTCCAGGGCGAGGGTGTCCTGGATCTGCGGGTCGACGCCCTCGACGCGGTTGCCGTAGAGCGCGTTGAGCGCCTTGCAGCCGACCGAGGCGGCGAAGTCGGCCGCCACGTCGATGTTGGCGCGGAAGCGGTCCGACTCCTCACCGGGTACGGAGAGGGCGCCGCGGTCGGGGCCGGGGAGCTGACCGGCGTAGAAGTTCAGGCCCACCAGCTGGGTGCCGGCGTCGTCCAGAGCCTTCTTGAGCGCGTCGAGCTCGCTCTGGTCGGGGGTGGCGGTGTCGATCCAGGGCCACCACAGCTCGACCGCGGTGAAGCCCGCCGCGGCGGCGGCCGCGGGGCGCTCCAGGAGCGGGAGTTCCGTGAAGAGGATCGACAGGTTCACATCGAAGCGCTGGTCCGTGACTGCGCCTTCTGAGAAGCGGGCCATGAGGGGCGGCGCTCCTTCCGTATTGCGGAAGTAACTTTCTGTCTGACGGAATGTTGCAAGCGGAGCGGCCACCTTGTCAAGAGGGTCCGGCAGCTCAGGGCTGCCGTCGGTCGGCTCCCGGCCAGTAGCGTGGGGGCATGGTGCGTTTGAAAGTGGAGTTCACGACGGAGCCGTTCGACCTGGACGAGGCGCCGGCGCACGCGGTCGTGGCGCGTGAGGTCATCCAGGCGGCCGAGCTGGACGCGGTGGACGTCGGTCCGTTCGGAAACACGGCGGAGGGGGGCGCCGACGCGGTGCTCACGGCCGTGGACGCGCTGCTGCGCGAGTCCCTGGCGGCCGGCGCGACCCGTGTCTCCCTCCAGGTCAATGTGATCGGGGAGGGGTCATGACCGAACACCCCCTTGTCGCCGCGGTGAAGCCGCTGGTCGACGCGATGGGCGCGGAGATACTGGGCCCCGAGCAGGCCGGGACCGACGATGTGGTGCTCGCCTGGGAGGGCGAGGACGTCCTCGCCGTACGCCTTCCGCAGCTCTCGGACTCGCTCGATCACATCCTGGCCGCGATGGAGCGGCGGCACGGGATGCCGCTGGCCGAGCTCGACCGCAAGGCCAAGCAGGAGGCGGTCCGTCTGCTCGAAGCCCGTGGCGCCTTCTCCGTAAGGCATGGAGTGGAGACCGTGGCCGGGGCACTGGGTGTCAGCCGGTTCACCGTGTACAACTACCTGAACAGGGAGACCGCCCTGAACAGGGAAAATGGAGCCAAGAACGGCTAGTTGATCATGTGTTGGCCATGAGCCGTCGTCCGGATGTCGGGACGACGGCTTTTGTATGGCCGAGTTTTCAACAAAGTGTTGACGTGGTGTTGCGGGAGGGCGTTAGCTATCCGCAGCCCGTCCGACGCACAGCGAAAAACAGCCACGGAGGCTTCCCGTGACTTCAGGTACGACACCGGGCCTCACCCGGTTCAACACCTCGGCGGACAGCGACGCTGTCGCCGCGCTCCACGAGGTGTGCTCCAGCTCGGCGTGGGGGAGCAAGATCCTCGCCCAGCGCCCGTTTGCCACCGCCGAAGCCCTCTTCCTCGCCAGTGACGCCGCCATGGCCGAACTGACCGCGGAGGATCTGGCCGAGGCGATGGCGGGCCACCCGCCGATCGGTCGTCCGAAGGCCGGGGACCCGACCTCCTCCCGCGAGCAGAGCGGGATGGCCGGCGCCTCCGAGGAGCTCAAGGCCGAGATGCTCGAACTCAACCTGGCCTACCAGGACAAGTTCGGTCATGTCTTCCTGATCTGCGCCACCGGCAAGACCGGCGAGCAGATGCGCGACGCGGTCCGCGAGCGGATCGAGCACTCGCCCGAGCAGGAGCGGGAGATCGTCCGCACCGAACTGGGCAAGATCAACCGCATCCGCCTGACCCGTCTCGTAGAGGAAGAGAGCGCCGCATGAGCACCGACACCACCGCCTCGGTGTCCACGCACATCCTGGACACCAGCATCGGCCGCCCCGCCGAGGGCGTGGCCATCACGCTCGCGGCCCGCAGCGGCTTCGACGCGCAGTGGGTCACGCTCGGTGGCTCCGCCACCGACGCGGACGGGCGCTGCAAGGACCTGCCGGCCCTGCCGGAGGGCACCACCCACGTACGTCTCGACTTCGAGACCGAGGCGTACTTCTCCAAGAAGCAAGCCGAGGCGCAGCAGGACGCCCCCCGCGTAAGGGACAGCGGTGCGTTCTTCCCGGAGGTGGCGATCACGTTCGCCGTCAAGCCGGGCGAGCACTATCACGTACCGCTGCTGCTCAACCCGTTCGGCTACTCCGTTTACCGAGGGAGCTAGCAGACATGCCCACGATTCTCGGCCAGAACCAGTACGGCAAAGCAGAGAACCGCGTCGTCAAGATCACGCGGGACGGCGACACCCACCACATCAAGGACCTCAACGTCTCCGTCGCCCTCTCCGGCGACCTCGACGACGTCCACCTCTCGGGCTCCAACGCCCACTGCCTGCCCACCGACACGACCAAGAACACCGTCTTCGCCTTCGCGAAGGAGTACGGGATCGAGTCGGCCGAGCAGTTCGGCATCCACCTCGCCCGTCACTTCGTGACGAGCCAGGAGCCCATCCACCGGGCCCGGATCCGGATCGAGGAGTACGCCTGGGATCGCATCGCGACCTCGGACGCCAACTCCAAGTTCATCGGCTCCGACGAGGTGAACCACTCCTTCGTCCGTCAGGGCCAGGAGACCCGCGTCACCCAGATCACGTACGACGGTGAGAAGTGGGAGGTCATCTCCGGCCTCAAGGACCTCGTCGTGATGAACTCCACCAACTCGGAGTTCTGGGGCTACATCAAGGACAAGTACACGACGCTCCAGGAGGCGTACGACCGCATCCTGGCCACGCAGGTGTCCGGTCGCTGGCGCTTCAACTGGACCGACGACGACCAGCGCATGCCCAACTGGGAGCGCTCGTACGCCGAGACGAAGAAGCACATGCTGCAGGCCTTCGCCGAGACGTACTCCCTCTCGCTGCAGCAGACGCTGTACCAGATGGCCTCGCGCATCATCAACCACCGTTCGGAGATCGACGAGGTCCGCTTCTCGCTCCCGAACAAGCACCACTTCCTGGTGGACCTGGAGCCCTTCGGGCTCAAGAACGACAACGAGGTCTACTACGCCGCCGACCGCATGTACGGCCTCATCGAGGCCACGGTGCTGCGTGACGGAGCCACGGCGCAGATCCCGGTCGACATGACCAACCTCTAGCGGCACCTCGTGGTCGCCCCCGCCCGCCCGCAGTCGGGCGGGGGCCGCCACCACCGGAGGGACCTACCAATGGCACAGCCCGTCATGGGGCCGGCATCCGCAGAAGGCCCGTGTTCCACCCCATCGGCCACCTCGACCGAGGTCCACCCGGTGGACGAGAAGCTCCCCGCTTCGCGGCTCGTTCCCGCCGCGCTCCAGCACATCGCCGCCATGTACGCGGGTGTCGTCACCCCTCCGCTGATCATCGGCCAGGCGGTCGGCCTGGACGCCGCCGGGATGACCCGGCTCATCGCCGCGAGCCTCCTCATCGCCGGCTGTGCCACGATCCTCCAGACCATCGGGGCCGGCCGCTTCGCCGGCAACCGGCTCCCGTTCGTCAACGCCGCCTCGTCGGCCGGCATCGCACCGATGCTCGCGATCGCCGAGACCAGCGCCCCCGGCCACCAACTCCCCGCCATCTACGGCGCGGTGATGGTCGCCGGAGTCTTCTGCCTCGCCGTCGGACCCTTCTTCGGCCGGCTGCTCCGCTTCTTCCCGCCGCTCGTCACCGGTGTCGTGATCACCCTCATCGGCGTCACCCTGATGCCCGTGCCGGTGAGCTGGGCCCAGGGCGGGAACAAGGAAGCCGCCGACTTCGGCGCCATGAAGTACCTGGCGCTCGCCGCCTTCACGCTCGTCGTGATCCTGCTCTTCCAGCGCTTCGGCAAGGGCTTCGTCAAGCAGGTCGCCCTGCTGCTCGGCCTGTTCATCGGAACGCTGGCCGCGGTCCCCTTCGGGATGGCCGACTTCACCGCCCTGCGCGAGGCGCCGGTCGCGGCGTTGCCCTCGCCCTTCGCCTTCGGCGCCCCGGAGTTCCAGCCCGCCGCGATCCTCTCCCTGTGCATCGTCATGCTCGTCCTGATGACGGAGTCCAGCGCCGGGATGCTCGCCCTCGGTGAGATCTGCGACCGCCGGAGCGACGGCCGGACGATCACCCGGGGCCTGCGGACCGACGGCGTCGCCACCCTGATCGGCCCCGTCTTCGGCGGCTTCCCGACCTCCGCCTTCGCCCAGAACGTCGGCGTGGTCTCGCTGACCCGGGTCCGTTCTCGCTACGTCGTCGCCGTCGCCGGTGGCGCCCTGCTGGTCCTCGGCGCCTTCCCGGTCCTCGGCGCGGTCGTCTCCATGGTCCCGATGCCCGTGCTCGGCGGCGCCGGCATCGTCCTCTTCGGCTCGATCGCCGTCTCCGGAATCCGTACGCTCTCGGAAGCCGGACTCGACGACAGCTCCAACATCATTCTGGTGGCCGTCGCACTCGGTGCGGGCATCATCCCGCTCGCCGCTCCCACCTTCTACGCCGACTTCCCGGCCTGGGCACAGACCGTGCTCGGCTCCGGCATCAGCGCCGGAGCGCTCGTCGCGGTCATGCTCAATCTGTTCTTCCACCATCTCGGCACCCGGAGCTGTCACACGGCCCCGGCACTCAAATCCTCCTAGGGTCCTGCCGTGCCCACACCACCGAAGAGGAATGAAGGAACCACCGCCATGGCAGCACCTTCGGCAGCAGCCCAGCGCATCGTCATCGAGAACTGTGCGATCGCGACCGTAGACGCCAACGACACCGAGTACGCCTCCGGGTACCTCGTCGTCGCCGACAACAAGATCGAGTCCATCGGAGCCGGCAAGGCCCCCGAGGGCCTGGAGAACGTGGTCCGCCGGATCGACGCCACCGGTCATCTGGTGACGCCCGGCCTCATCAACACCCACCACCACTTCTACCAGTGGATCACCCGGGGTCTGGCCACCGACCACAACCTGTTCAACTGGCTGGTCGCGCTCTACCCGACGTGGTCCCGCATCGACGAGTCGATGGCCCGGGTCGCCGCGCAGGGCTCGCTGGCGATGATGGCCCGTGGCGGTGTCACCACCGCCATGGACCACCACTACGTCTACCCGCGGGGTTCCGGCGACCTGTCCGGCGCCATCATCGGCGCCGCCCAGGACATGGGCGTCCGCTTCACCCTCGCCCGTGGCTCGATGGACATGAGCGAGAAGGACGGCTTCCTGCCGCCGGACTTCGCCGTCGAGACGACCGAGGGCGCGCTCGCCGCGACCGAGGAGACGGTGAAGAAGTTCCACGACGCCTCCTTCGACGCGATGACCCAGGTCGCCGTCGCCCCCTGCTCCCCCTTCTCCATCTCCACGCGCCTGCTCAAGGAGGGTGCCGAGCTGGCCCGCCGCCTCGGCGTGCGGATGCACACGCACGGCTCGGAGACCGTGGAGGAGGAGAAGTTCTGCCACGAGCTCTTCGGCATGGGCCCGACCGACTACTTCGAGTCCACCGGCTTCCTCGGTGAGGACGTGTGGATGGCGCACTGCGTCCACATGAACGACTCCGACATCGCCGCCTTCGCCCGTACCGGTACCGGTGTGGCGCACTGCCCCTCGTCCAACGCGCGGCTGGCCGCCGGCATCGCCCGCGTCCCGGACATGCTGCGCGCCGGCGTCCCGGTCGGCCTCGGCGTCGACGGCACCGCCTCCAACGAGTCGGGCGAGCTCCACACCGAACTGCGCAACGCGCTCCTCATCAACCGCCTCGGCGCCCACCGCGAGGCCGCGCTCAACGCCCGCCAGGCCCTGCGCCTCGGTACGTACGGTGGTGCCCAGGTCCTCGGCCGGGCCGACAACATCGGTTCTCTGGAGCCCGGCAAGCTCGCCGACTTCGTGCTCTGGAAGATCGACGGCATCGGCCACTCCTCGATCGCCGACCCGGTCACCGCGATCGTGTTCGGCGCCGCTGCCCCGGTGACGGCCTCGTTCGTCAACGGCAAGCAGATCGTCGAGAACAACCGCCTGCTGTTCGCGGACGAAGAGGCGATCGCCCGCGACGCGCGCGCGGAGGCGCAGCGTCTGGCCCGCATCACGGCCCAGGGCTGATCCGCCCCAAAGAGTCCGACCGAGGGGGACGGCCCTCGGTCGGTCGCCACGGACCCGAGCGGGGCCCGTGGCCGGCTGGACGGGGGGTGCCCGTACGAAAAGAGGTACGGCACCCCCCGGACGGTCGACGTGTCCAGCCCTCCCCGGACACATGACGCACCGCACCACCCCGAAGCCCCCCACTTCCTCATGAGCCGCACCCGTGAGGCGCAGGATCTGCACCACTTTGCACCACCTCCCTGACATCCATGTCGCCGCCGACGTGTAACCGACCGGAGGAACCGCCGTGGCCGCCAAGCCCAGGTTTCGCAATGATGCACCCGACGCAAGCGCCGATCCCGAAGACCAGAGGCATCCGGTCGACGAGACGCTGCCGCCCCTGAAAATGTTCACCAGCGGTCTGCAGCACGTGGCCGCCATGTACGCCGGTGTGGTGGCCCCGCCCCTGATCGTCGGCGCGGCCGTCGGACTCTCCGGCACCGAACTGACCTTCCTCACCGGCGCGAGCCTCTTCACCGCCGGACTCGCCACCTTCCTCCAGACGCTCGGCGTCTGGAAGATCGGCGCCCGACTGCCGTTCGTCAACGGCGTCACCTTCGCCGGCGTCGCGCCCATGCTCGCGATCGTCGACACCACCGACGACAAGGCCGACGCGCTGCCGATCATCTTCGGCGCGATCATCGTCGCCGGTGTACTGGGCTTCATAGCCGCCCCGTACTTCTCCAAGCTCGTCCGCTTCTTTCCGCCGGTCGTCACCGGCACCGTGATCACCCTCATCGGCGTCTCGCTGCTCCCGGTCGCGTTCGGCTGGGCCCAAGGCCCCAATCCGACGGCGAAGGACTACGGGTCGACGACCTACCTGAGCCTCGCCGCGATCACGCTCGTGGTCGTGCTGGTCCTGCGCCGCTTCACGCGGGGCTTCCTGAAGCAGATCGCCGTCCTGGTCGGTCTGGTCATCGGCACCCTCATCGCCATCCCGTTCGGCGTCACGGACTTCAGCCCGGTGACCGAGGCGTCCGTGGTCGGCTTCCCGACCCCGTTCCACTTCGGCGCCCCGCAGTTCGCGCTGGCGGCGATCATCTCCATGTGTGTCGTCATGCTCGTCTCGATGACCGAGTCGACCGCCGACATGCTGGCCCTCGGCGAGATCGTCGACCGGCCCGCCGACGAGAAGACCATCGCGGCCGGGCTGCGCGCCGACACCCTCGGCTCCGCCATCAGCCCGCTCTTCAACGGCTTCATGTGCAGCGCCTTCGCCCAGAACATCGGGCTCGTCGCCATGACGAAGATCCGCAGCCGGTTCGTGGTCGCCTGCGGAGGCGGCGTCCTCGTCCTGATGGGTCTGTCGCCGATCGCCGCCTCGCTGATCTCGGTCGTCCCGCGACCGGTGCTCGGCGGCGCGGGGGTGGTCCTCTTCGGCTCGGTCGCGGCGAGCGGCATCCAGACGCTCGTCAAGGCCGGCCTGGAGAAGGACAACAACGTGCTGATCGTGGCGGTCTCGCTGGCCGTCGGCATCATCCCGATCACGGAGCCGGAGTTCTACCACGCCTTCCCGGAGACCGCGAAGATCATCCTGGACTCGGGCATCTCGACCGGCTGCGTCGCGGCGGTCCTGCTCAACCTGGTCTTCAACCACCTGGGCAGGCGCCGGGACGAGGACACGGTGACCGCGCCCATGGAACCGGGCGAGGAGATCTCCGAAACCCGCACGGCCAAGGCGGCGCACGTCCACTGAACGCGCCCCTTCCGCTCCCCGAGCAGCTCCCCGAGCCGGTCCCCGCGTACGCCGCGGGGGCCGGCCGCGGGCGTTCGGTCGTGCTCGTCAACCCCAACACCTCCGCCACCACGACGGCGATGATGACCGCCATCGCGCAACACACCCTGGGGCCCACGGTCACCGTCCAGGGGGTGACCGTGGAGCGTGGCCCCCTGATGCTGACCGACCCGGCGGCCCTGCGGGCCGCTGCCCCCGAGGTCGTCGAGGCCGGCCGCCGCGCGCTGGCCACCAGCTCCCCCGCGGCCCTGGTCGTGGCCGCCTTCGGCGACCCGGGCCTCGACGAACTGCGCGCCCTGGCGGGCGTGCCGGTCGTGGGGATCGGCGAGGCCGCCCTTCTCGAGGCGTCCGTCGCCGGTACGCCCTTCGGCATCGTGACGACGACCCCGCTGCTCGCGGACTCGATCGCCGACCGGGTCGCCCAGCTCGGCCTCACGGCCCTCTTCACCGGCCTCCGTCTGACCCAGGGCGCCCCCGAACGGCTCTCCGCCCATCCGGACCGGCTGCGCGAGAGCCTGGCACTCGCGGGGGAGCGCTGTGTCGTACGGGACGGTGCCCGCGCCCTCGTGATCGCCGGCGGCCCCCTCGGCGATGCGGCGGAAGCCCTCCGCCCCCACTTCGACGTCCCGGTGATCGCCCCGATCCCGGCCGCGTGCCGCCGCCTCCAGGAGGCCCTGCCGCCCGCGCGCTGACCGGCGGAGACCCCGCGACGGGACGGGCGGCCCTGCCTACGCCGGCTGCCAGTCCGGGCGGCGGCCGCTCAGCCCGATCACCCGGTCGAGGAGAGGGGCGTCCTCCGGCACGGCGACGACCGGACCAAAGAAGCCCTCGTCGTCGCTGGAGTCGTCCGCGGGCGTCAGGAGCGCCTCGGAGACCGCCAGTTCCTCCTCTCCCGCCGCGTACTCCTGCCCCGTCGCCCGGGCCAGGTCCCAGCCGTGGATCAGCAGTTCGTTGAGCGCGACCCGGCCCATGACCGCGGCAGGCAGCTCCACCCCGCCCGCCTGTGTGTCCCCCTCCCACGCGTCCGGCTCCCGCCAGGCCGCCGCCAGCTCCTCCACGGCCTTCGGCAGGGCCGTACGCCAGTCGGCGTCCAGCACCGGCAGGACCGAGCCGGGCGGCGTGCTCGTCGTCGGGCCGAAGTCCTTGCGGGCCGCGTCGCGGAAGGCCACGCTCAGCCCCACGAGATGCGCGAGCACCTCCCGTACCGCGTAGGCGGGGCACGGGGTCGGGTCCCCGAGCCGCTCGTCGCCGATGCCCGCCGCGAGCCGCGTCACGCGCTCCGCCGCCGGACCCAGATCGATGTGCGTCGTCTTCTCCATGGGGGGCAGACCGCCCGGCGCGCCAGAACTCATCGCCGGGCGCCGGAACACTTCGTAACCCGTCGCCGGACCCAGGACCGCGCCGCAACTCATCGTGGGCCCCCGGACCGTGCCGCGACGACCTCATCTCTCCGCTCCGATCCGCCGCAGGCACTCCCGCGCCAGCGCCGGGTAGGCGGCGGCGATCGCCTCGTACAGCCGCCTGCGCAGCAGCCGCTCGGCCTCGGCCCGGCCCGTCGATCCGTAGAGGCCGTCGAGCAGCGTCTCGTACCGTGACAGGGCGTGCCACAGGTAGTTCACCTGCCAGCGCACCAGCGCCCCGGCCGCGACCCCGCCGGGGCTACGGGCCCCGAGCAGGTGCCGGTGCCGTACCGCCCTGCGCTCCAGCTCGGCCGCGGGCAGCCGCGGCACGTCGATCGGCTCCGCCCGGATCGTGGCGAGCACCGCCTGCCGCCGCGCCTCGGCCCCCGCCTCCGCCGCCGAGGAGCGCCGGCCCGACGAGGCCGCGCACTCGGTGAACTCCGGAGTCCGCTCCACCGCCTCCACCCGCGCCACGAGATACAGCCGCACCGGCGCGATCGACCAGCGCCGCGGATCCCGCCCCTGCACATCCGGCGCACCCAGCAGGTCGCGCACCATCGCGTCGGTCCAGCCGCGCTCGCGCAGCCCGGAGAGCGTCACATACGTCATACGGTCCGTCATGCTTCCCCCAGTGTTCGGTCACGGAGAGTGACGAATTCAGTGAAGCGCACCCTACTGACAGTCGCCCTCTTGCCGCCCCGCCGGGCGCGTGGCATACAGGTCTGGACCATTCCGACGGACGGAGGCATTCCTGTGCAACGCCCGCTCGCCACAAGTCTGTTGACCCTGGCTGCCCTCTCCCTCGCCGCCTGCGCCGGCGGACCGGAGAAGGACACCCGCAACCCCACCACCCCCACCGGAGTCACCGCCTCCGCGGGCAGCGCGAGCACCGTGCACGTGATGTGGAGCGCGGCCACCGACGACCGCGCCGTCACCGCTTACGAGGTGTACCAGCAGGGCCGCAAGGTGAAGGACCTCCCCGCCACGACGCTCATGACCGACATCGCGAACCTCACCCCGGCCACCGCGTACACCTTCACCGTCCGCGCCCGCGACGCCGCCGGAAACCGCTCCGAGCCCAGCGCGCCCGTCCCCGCCACCACCCTCGCCGCGACCGCTCAGGACCGCACACCCCCGACGACTCCCGGAACCCTGCGCGCCACCCCCGACGGCCGCCACGCGGCCACCCTGACCTGGACACCGGCCCGCGACGACACCAAGGTCACCGCGTACGACATCTACCAGGCCGACGCCCGCGTCCACACCGTCCCCGGCACGGCGACCACCGCCCGCGTCACCGGCCTGCGCCCCGGCACGGTCTACTCCTTCACCGTCCGCGCAAGGGACGCCGCCGAGAACTCCTCCCCGGACAGCGACCCCGCCGACTGCACCACCGCCCGAGCCCCCGGCGCCCCCGCGAGCACCGCCCCGACGAACCTCGCGGCGAGGGCCACCAGGGGCGAGATCACCCTCACCTGGACCCCGCCCCGCACCGGAGCCCCGGTCAAGGAACACCAGCTCTACCTGAACGAATCCTTCGCCACGACCATCATCTGGGGCGCCGACCCCCCACCCGGCCCGGCCACCTACACCTTCACGGTCCCCCCGACCCCCGGCACCCGCTACAGCGTCAAACTCCGCGCCCGCCTCCCCGACGGCACCTGGGGTGACTTCTCCACCCAGCGGACCGTTGTCGTCCCATGACAGCGCGCCGCGCCCGCCTCGGCGTCCGGCTCGCGCCGGAACTACCCTGGGAAAGGTGGCAGCGACCGTGCTCACCAACACCGGGCTCGACACGTTCCTCGACGGAACCCCCGAGTCCCGCGACCCCTCGTACGTGCGCGCCGCCGACGCCCTGCTCGGGCTGTTGTCCCTGCGCGGGGCCGATCGGAGGAGCGGGCTGCCCGAGCCGACCGTGGAGCTCGTGCGGCACGTGCTCGTCGAGGACGTGCCGGCCTTCGTGTACGCGACGGCCGAGGAGCTGTCCGCCTTTCCCGCCGTGCTCGTGGCGCTCACCGAGCGCGTCCGGGAGGCCGGGCGGCTCAACGGGAAGCGGCAGGCGCGCATCCTGGCCGCGATCGAGGAGACCGTGCCCGACTTCGAGCGGGCGATGACGGATCCCGCCAACCTCACCTGGCAGCGCTGGTACGCCTCGCTGCTGCGGGCCGACGGCACCGATCCCGGCGACCCCGCCGCCGTCCGCGCCTGGCTCGCCGCCCATGACGGGATCACCCCGCCGGACGGACTGCGCCGGGCCGACCTCATGAACCGCAGCGAGCTCGCCGACGTGGTCCTCGCCGAGGCCCTCACCGGTGCGTACGTACGGGAGGCGGAAGCGCCCTCGCCGGCCGGGCCGCTGCTGTCCGACGGGGACGTCTCGCACGGCGTGGGCACGGTGGCGGGCCGTGTCGTCGACCGCTGGACCGCCGAGGGCCTCGCCGGCGCGCTCGCGGGGCCGTACGCCCATCTCGCTCCCGGCGCGGAGGCCTTCCCGCACCTCGTCCTCGCCGACACCCTCGTCGACGAGCACCTGAACTACTACGAGGACGCCTCCGTCCCCCTGCCGCCGCCGCCCGTCGAGGCCCATGACTCCCAGCGGTCCGTCGAGGCGGGCGCCGACCTGCTCGCCGCGGCCGTGGAGGAGATGAAGAGCGAGACGGCCGGTCTGTACGACGGCGAGGCCGCGCACCTGCTGTACGCGCTCTACCAGCGCGGCTCCAGTGCCGAGTCGGTCGCCCGCCGAGCCGCCGAGTTCGAGGACTGGCCGGTCGACCCCCGCCTGGAGGACGCGCCCGTCCTGGTGCCGGCGAAGGCCCCTGACGCCTATGCGCTCCCGCCCGCCGCCGAGCTGTCCCGGCTCCTGGGCACGCCCGTCACCGACGACGACCGCGCCCGCCTCGAACCCTCCGCCCGGGCCATGGCCGCCACCGTCGACCGGATGGCGGAGACCGGCATGGTCTTCCGCGCCGGAGACGCCTTCGGCCTCACCCCGTGGGGCGTCGAGGTCCTGCACTACCTGCTGCGGGTCCGGGGAGTCGCGGCGCCCGACGCCGCGGAGGCCGCGGCCTGGGACGCCCCGACCGTCATCGCCGCCGCCGAGGGCTGGTCCGCCTCCGCCGCCACGCGCGTCCTCGCCGAGTGGCTCCACGCGCGCGACAACACCGTCGACGCCTGGACCCAGTTGCTCACCGCCCTCGGCACCGTCAACGCCGGTACGCACGAGGCCGCCGACACCCGCGCCGTCTTCGGCTTCCTCGACCCGGCCGCCGCACCCGTCGAGGCCCTGCGCGCCACTCTCGACGACCCGGTGATGGGCGCGTACGCGTACGGGGTCCTGCGGGCCAGGGGCGAGCCCGCGGACGAGACCCGTGTGCCGCGGTCCGCCCGCGCCGTGCTCATCCTGGACCGGCTCTCCCGCCGTACGGGCGGGCGCGAGGTTCTCGACTCCGCCGCCCAGGGCTGGCCGGGGGGCATCGACGCTCTGGTCGAGGAGATGGCGGCGGTCGACCCGTACCGAGCCGGACGGACGCTCGGCCGCCTCGGCATCCGGGTGGCCGAGCCGAGGACGGGGAAGCCGCGGGCACGGCGCCGGAGCCGGGGAAGGCGCCGCGCCCGCTGAGCGACCCCGTGGGGGTCGGGCGACGGCCTTCAGGCGACGGCCGTCGAGACAGGACCGACCGGTCAGGAGACGGTCAGGAGACGGCCGTCAGGTACATCCCGGAGGCCCCGGTGCCGGCCGTGTTGCGGCAGGAGAAGTTCCCGCTCGGCTGCGCGTGGATCAGCGCGAGACAGCGGCCCAGCGCCAACTGGCCGTAGTAATTGGGGTGCACGTTCTCCTGGATCGGCCCCTGCGTCTCGTTCTGGTCGATCCAGCGCGCCCACTCGCTCGTCGACGCCGAGGCGGCCACCGTCGAGCTCACCTGCTTGCTGGCCTTCGCGCACACCTCGCGGCCCTGCAGCATGTCCCGCAGATCCATGAACTGCACGCCCTTGGCGGCGGCGACACCCTTGAGGCGGTTGGCCACCTGCGGGACGAGCGAGTCCCTGGCCCAGTCGGAGTCCAGGTTCCAGAACGGGCAGCCGCCCGTGTTGGTGCGGCTCCAGCCGCTCTCCGCGTAGCGGTTCTCCGCGCCGCGCGGAATGGGCGAGGGGTACGACTGGAGCACGATCCGGTAGGAGGAGGCGGCGTACCCGGCGCCGGACATCACCGCCCGGATCTCGTCGACGGACTTGCCGACGCCCGCCATCGCGGCGTCGATCTTCGCGTCGACCGCGGCCTGCTGGTCGTCGTGGCAGTACGAGTACCAGACGATGTAGTCGGTCGCGCAGTTCCGGATGATGTCGGCGAAGCCCAGGTCGTTGCCGCCGACGGACAGCACGATCGTCCGCACGTCGTGGGAGGCGGCGACGGCCGCGAGCTGATCGGCCTGCGGGGCCTCGCCCTTGTAGGCCACGCCGCCGTTCGACGCCCGGAAGACGTTCTGGGTCGTGGCGCCCGAGCAGGCCAGGTTGATCGGCGTCGAGGCGATCGCGCCCGCGCTCTTCACCTCGGCCGCGTCGGAACGGTGGCAGCCGTTGACCGCCGTGGTGCCGTAGACCCGCGAGGGATCGTAAGCGGTTCCCGTCCACGCCCGGTCGGTCCCGTTGCGGCTGCCGCTCGTCGTGAGGCTGTTGCCCTGCCAGCGCCCGGCCTCTCCGGAGATGTAGCTGTCGCCCATCGAGACGACGGCGGTGGGGCCGGAACCGGAACTCGCCACGGCGGAGGAGGCGCCACCGGCGGTGGTCAGGGCGGCGGCGGCCAGGGAGAGGGCGAGGAACCCGCGAACAGCCCGGTGGGAAGAGGGAGGCATGGCTGTGCTCCTGCGGTGCGCAGTGACGTGGGGGACAGCCGCCGGCCGGTGGCAATGCGGAATCTGGCACGCCGTGGCTTGTTACCGCTAGGTAGCTGCGTATTTCGGTTACGTCACATGCCCTGTGAAACGCCATGGAGCGAAAGTGGCTCCGCCCCCGGTGCTGTGCGTACACCGGGGGCGGAGCCTGCTTGTGGTGGTGTCGAGGTGCTGGTCGGCCGCTGTGCGGTCAGCCGATCAGCTGGTCGTACGCCGGGAGGGTCAGGAAGTCCGCGTAGTCCGCGTCGAGGGAGACGTGGAGCAGCAGGTCGTGCGCCTGCTGCCACTTGCCGGCCGCGAAGGCCTCCTCGCCGATCTCCTCGCGGATGGCGGCCAGTTCCTCCGCCGCGACCTTGCGGGCCAGCTCCGGGGTGGCCTTCTCGCCGTTCTCGAAGATGACCCCCGCGTTGATCCACTGCCAGATCTGCGAGCGCGAGATCTCGGCCGTGGCCGCGTCCTCCATCAGGTTGAAGATGGCGACCGCGCCGAGACCGCGGAGCCAGGCCTCGATGTAGCGGGTGCCGACCTGGACGGCGTTGCGCAGGCCGTCGTACGTGGGCCTGGCGTCGAGCGAGTCGATGGCGATGAGGTCGCCGGGCGCCACCGAGACGTCCTCGCGGAGGCGGTCCTTCTGGTTCGGCTTGTCGCCGAGCACCGCGTCGAAGGAGGCCATCGCGATCGGGACGAGGTCCGGGTGGGCGACCCAGGAGCCGTCGAAGCCGTCGCCCGCCTCGCGGTCCTTGTCCGCCTTGACCTTCTCGAACGCGACCTTGTTGACCTCGGCGTCCTTGCGGGACGGGATGAACGCCGCCATGCCGCCGATCGCGTGCGCGCCGCGCTTGTGGCAGGTGCGGACGAGGAGTTCGGTGTACGCGCGCATGAACGGGGCCGTCATCGTCACCGCGTTGCGGTCCGGGAGGACGAACTTGGCGCCGCCGTCACGGAAGTTCTTGACGATGGAGAAGAGGTAGTCCCAGCGGCCGGCGTTGAGGCCCGCGGCGTGGTCGCGGAGCTCGTAGAGGATCTCCTCCATCTCGTACGCGGCCGTGATCGTCTCGATCAGCACGGTGGCGCGGATGGTGCCCTGCGGGATGCCGACGTAGTCCTGGGCGTAGACGAAGATGTCGTTCCAGAGGCGGGCCTCCAGGTGCGACTCCGTCTTCGGGAGGTAGAAGTACGGGCCCTTGCCGAGCTCGATGAGCCGCTTGGCGTTGTGGAAGAAGTACAGGCCGAAATCGACCAGTGCCCCCGGGACCGGGCGGCCCTCGAAGGTCAGGTGACGCTCCTCCAGGTGCCAGCCGCGCGGGCGCATGACGACCGTGGCCAGCTCGTCGGCCGGCTTGAGGGCGTACGACTTGCCCGACCTCGGGTCCGTGAAGTCGATCTTCCGGGTGTACGCGTCGATCAGGTTGACCTGCCCTCCGACGACGTTCTCCCAGGTGGGGGCCGAGGCGTCCTCGAAGTCGGCGAGCCACACCTTCGCGCCCGAGTTCAGGGCGTTGATCGTCATCTTGCGGTCGGTCGGACCGGTGATCTCGACGCGGCGGTCGTTCAGGGCGGCCGGAGCCGGCGCGACACGCCAGGAGTCGTCCGCACGGATGGCGGCCGTCTCCGGGAGGAAGTCGAGGGTCGAGGTACGGGCGATCTCGGCGCGGCGCTCCGCCCGGCGGGCGAGGAGCTCGTCCCGGCGCGGCGTGAACCGCCGGTGCAGCTCCGCCACGAAGGCGAGGGCCGCGTCGGTCAGCACCTCCTCCTGCCTCGGCAGGGGCTCGGCTTCGACGACGGCCAGGGGGGACGGCGCTGGTGCGGACATGAACTGTCACTTCCTTCAGCGGGCTTCACGGGCGGTGCCTTGCGGCCGCCGGGCGTCGCGGATCGGCACGGAGTGCCGCAGGCGCCGAGATACGGCCGCGAGCGCCGTCAGAGGATCAGGCGCTTCTGAACAGTGGATACTAGTTTCCTCATGGTGGAAGTTCAATGGTTTGTTGATGTCGAGATTCTCTGGATCGACAGAAGGTGGCGCTCAGTGCCACCCCCTTCACTCAAGGTGCGCCAGATCCGCCTCCGTGTCGATGTCGTACGGCTCGGCCACATCCGAACAGTCCACCAGCGCGATCGCGCCCTGGTGCTCCTTGAGATAGTCGCGCGCGCCCTGGTCGCCGACCGCCCCCGCCGCGATCCCGGCCCACCGGTCCACGCCGAAAAGCACCGGATGGCCGCGCTTCCCCTCGTACGAGGCCGCCACCAGGGCATCGCGCGAGCGGTACGCCGACCGGACCCGCGCCACCGCCTCGGCGCCGATCCCCGGCTGGTCCACCAGACTCACCAGGGCCGCGTCCACCGGCAGCGCCTCGGCCGTCAGCGACGCCAGACCCGCTCGGAGGGACGACCCCATGCCCTCGGCCCACTCCGGGTTCTCGACCAGTACGCACCCGGGCAGCTCGGCCCGTTCCCGCACGAGGTCGGCCGAGGCGCCGAGCACCACATGGACCACCTCGCAGCCGCCCTCCCGCAGCACGCGCACCGCGTGCTCGACCAGCGGACGGCCGCGGTGGGTCAGGAGCGCCTTGGGGCGGCCACCGAGCCGTCGGCCGCCGCCCGCGGCGAGCAGCAGACCGGCGATCAGGGGAGACGTGTGCTCTGTGTGCGTCATGAGCCCTGCATACCTCATGGGGCGTCACCGGGGCCCGTACACACGTATGCCTGAATTACGTCCACGGAGTGGCGCCGCCGGCGCACGATGGCGTTAACTTGCCCGCGACTCTGGGCGCCCGGACAACCGCACAGCGTCGTGCGAGGGGGAGAACTGTGGTGCGAAGCGTGGGGCAGAGGCGTGTGACGACCGGCAGCGGCGAGGACCCGAGGGTGGCGGAGCTGCGTGCTGCGGTCTCCCGGCTCCGCCGCGAACTCGCACTCCATCGGGCCGAGTTCGCCGACCGGGGTATCGCCGAGAACGAACTCGCCGCACTGGACGCGATGGCCGTGAGCGGGATGCCGGAGGTACGCCGGCTGCGCCGCTCCCTGCTGGTGATCGCCGGTGCGATCGGATCGGTCAGCGCCCTGGCGAACGGCCTCACGGGCGTCCGCCAGGCCGTGGAGCTCTTCGGGGAGCCACCGCGCGAGCCGTCGTGAGCGGGAGCGGCGCCGGCCCCGGATCGGGCGCCGGCCCCGGATCGGGCGCAGGCCCCGGATCGGGTGTCGGCCCTGCCCCTCGTCGCCGATGAGCCGGTCGGCGCGGCCCCCTCCGAGCGGCTCTACCGCCGGATCAGGCGGCGCGCCGTCGCCGTCGCCACCGCCGCCGTGCGCGAGTCGACGCCCAGCTTCGCGAAGATGTGCACCAGATGGGACTTCACCGTCGCCTGGCTGAGGAACAGCGCCTTGCTGATCTGCTGGTTCGACAACCCCTCGCCCACCAGCTGGAGCACCTCCAGCTCCCGCTTCGTCAGCGCCTCCGCCGGGGTCCGCATCCGGTCCATCAGGCGGTGCGCCACCGCCGGGGCCAGCGCCGACTGGCCCGCCGCGGCCGTACGGACCGCCGCCGCCAGCTCCTCGGGCGGCGCGTCCTTCAGCAGATAGCCCGCGGCGCCCGCCTCGACCGCCGCCAGGATGTCCGCGTCCGAGTCGTACGTGGTCAGGATCAGGACCCTCGGCCCGCCGGCCCGCGCGGTGATCGCCGCCGTGGCCTCAGAGCCGTGCATCCCGGAGCCGAACTGCAGGTCCATGAGCACCACGTCGACCCCGCCCGCGGCGGACAGCTCCACCGCCAGCTCCACCGCCCGCTCGGCCGTCGCCGCCTCGCCGACCACGGCGAAGTCGGGCTCCGTGTCCAGGACCGCGCGCAGCCCGGCCCGTACCACCGGATGGTCGTCGGCCAGAAGGAGACGGATCGTCATGTCGACACTCCAGAGGGTCCAGCGGCTGCGGCGGGTCCGGCGGGTCCGGCGGGAAGGGGCAGGGAGACGGCGACGGCCGTGCCCTGGTCGGGCGCGGACTCCACCGTGAACGTGCCGCCCAGCGACTCCGCCCGCGAACGCATCGCCGGCAGCCCGAACCCGCCGTCGGCGGAGGGCGCGAGCGGCGCCGGGTCGAAGCCCTTGCCGTCGTCGACCACGTCCAGCGTCACCGAGGCGTCCATGAACGACAGCGTGATCTCCGCACGTGCCGCCGAGGCGTGTCGCACCGTGTTCGCGAGCGCCGACTGCGCGATGCGCAGCAGCGCGACCTCGTACGGGGTCGGCAGCTCCACCGGCGTCCCGCTCACTGAGAACCGCACGCGCGGCCCGGTCTCCGTCGGCTCGCACAGCCGCTCCAGCGCCGCCGCCAGCGAACCGTGCTCCAGGTCCGGCGGCGACAGCGCCCGTACGAACCGCCGCGCCTCCGCCAGATTGTCCTGCGCCGCTCGCCGCGCCCGCTCGATGTGCCCGGCGGCCGGCGACCCCTCCGGCAGCCCCCGCTCGGCGGCCCGCAGCAGCAGCTGGATCGAGGAGAGCCCCTGAGCCAGCGTGTCGTGGATCTCCCGGGCCAGGCGCTCGCGCTCCGCGAGCGTGCCCGCGTGCCGCTCGGCCGCCGCCAGCTCGGCCCGGGTCGCGATCAGCTCCTCGACCATCCGCCGTCGCCGCTCGCTCTCCCGGTACAGCGCCTGGTAGCCGAGCACGGTCGCCACGGCCACCGCCGCGCCGAGCAGCGGCCCGACGAAGACGCCGGGGTTGAGCGGTGCGCCGTGCCCGACGTACGAGAGGATCGCGGCGACCGCCGTCAGCCCGACCGCCGGCAGCGACCACCGCATGGGCAGCAGGTGCAGCTGGAGGAAGTACAGCGGGAACGCCACCCACAGTCCGTCGGGGGTGGCCCACAGCAGCGCCAGCCAGGACGCGCACAGTACGCCCAGCCACACGGCGGCAGCCCGCTGCGAGTCCCGTACGGACGTGAGGGCGGACCCGGCCGCGTAGACCCCGCCCGTCACCACCGCGAGCGCGATCCCGGCCCCGGAGTCCGCACGGAGCGCCGCGAGGGCCAGCAGGCCCGCCATCAGCAGATGCAGGCAGAGGCGCAGCGCGCGCAGGGCAGGGGTGAGGGAACGCGGGTCCATGATCTGTCCAGCGTAGGCGGGGGCAGACAATCCGGACTCAACCGAAAGTTTGATTGCGGAGCCATCCGTGGCGCGATGCCGCGGTCCGGCGTCCTTCGGAAAGCTTGGTCCCATGTTCGTGGCATGGAGAGACCTGAGATTCGCCAAGGGGCGATTCACCCTGATGGGCACGGTGATCGTGCTCATCACGTTGCTCGTCGGACTGCTGTCCGGGCTGACCTCCGGGCTGGCCCGCGAGAACATCTCGGCGATCACCGGGCTGCCCGCGGACCGGCTGGCCTTCGCCGCCCCGCCCTCCGGCCAGTCGGTCTCGTTCACCAACTCCACGGTGACGGAGGGCCAGTGGCGGCGGTGGGCCGAGCGGCCGGGTGTCACGAGCGCGCGTCCACTCGGCATCCGCACGCTCAACGCGGCCGCCGGGGACCGCGCGGCGGCCGTCTCCGCCTTCGGCACCGAGCCGTCGGCCGGTCTCGCCCCCGAGAGCGGACGGCTCGCACCCGGCCGGATCGTCCTCTCCGAGTCTGCCGCCGAGGAACTCGGTGTCGAGGCGGGCGGGGCCGTACGCCTGGGTCGCCTGGAGGCGACCGTCGCGGCCGTGGCGGGCGACGCCTCGTACAGCCACACGCCCGTCGTCTGGACCTCGCTCGACGACTGGCAGAAGCTCGGGCACGACGGCACCACGTCCGAGGAGCAGGCCACCGTCATCGCGCTGCGGACGACCGGCGAGGCGGATCTCACCGGCGGGGACAAGGCCCTTGGCACGGAGTCGCGGACCATCGAGGAGGCCCTCACCGCCATAGGGTCCTATCAGGCGGAGAACGGCTCGCTGCAGCTGATGCGCGGCTTCCTCTTCGTCATCTCCGCGCTCGTCATAGGGGCCTTCTTCACCGTCTGGACCATCCAGCGCAGTGGGGACGTGGCCGTCCTGAAGGCGCTCGGCGCCTCGACCCCGTACCTGCTGAAGGACGCGCTCGGGCAGGCGGTGCTGATGCTCGGCGCGGGCACGCTGCTCGGGACGGGCCTCGCGGTCGGCGCGGGGGTGCTGATCAGCGGCGGGGACGTGCCGTTCGTCCTGGAACCGCTGACCGTGCTGGGGCCGGCCGCCGTGATGATCGTGCTGGGTGTGCTCGGCGCGGCCCTGTCCATCCGGCGGATCACCGCCGTCGACCCCCTGACCGCGCTCGGGAGCGTCCGATGAGTGTCGTGAGTCTTGTCCTGGACGATGTGACCCTGACCTACCCGGACGGGGACGGGCGCCTCACGGCTCTCGACTCCGTCTCGCTGGAGGTCCCGGCGGGCCGTCTCACGGCGGTCGTGGGGCCGTCCGGCTCCGGCAAGTCCAGCCTGCTCGCGGTGGCGGCGACGCTGGTGACCCCGGACCGGGGGCGGGTCGTGGTGGCCGGTACGGAGACGGGGAAGCTGGATCCGGCGGGCCGGGCGGCGCTGCGGCGGGAGCGGATCGGGATCGTCTTCCAGCAGCCGAACCTGCTGCCGTCGCTGACGGCCGTGGAGCAGCTGCAGGTGATGGCCCATCTGTCGGGCGCCAGGCCGAAGACGGTACGGGAACGGGCCCTGGGCCTTCTGGACGCGGTGGGCCTCGCGGACAAGGCGGCGCGCCGCCCGCACCAGCTCTCGGGCGGCCAGCGCCAGCGCGTCAACATCGCGCGGGCCCTGATGAACGAGCCGTCGGTCCTCCTGGTCGACGAGCCGACCAGCGCGCTCGACCACGAGCGGGGGGCGGCGATCGTGGAGCTGCTGGCGGGGCTGACGCGGGAGCGGGGCACGGCGACGGTCCTGGTGACCCACGACCGCACGCACCTGTCCCGCGTGGACGACACGGCGACGGTCCACGACGGCCACCTGTCCGGCCCGGTCCGGGCCTGACCACGCCCCCCGTGTGGGCATGCGCCCCACCGGGGCGGAGCCCGCCCCTGACCTCTCTGCCTCCGCAAGCCCCCCGTGTGGGCAATCGTCCCGCTGGGGCGGGACGGGTGGGCACACGGGACGGCGCCCTTGCCGGGCCCAGGCCCCCCGTGCCTGCGGTGCCCACCGGTGCGGCGCCGTCGTCGGGTTGTGCCCACCCGTCCCGCCCAGCGGGACGATTGCCCACAACCGGGTAGGCGGAGGAGGCCGCGGGCCCTACGGCTGGCCGTTGCCGTTGCCGTTGGCTGCCGTGTTCGCCAGGGCCGTCGAGAGTTCCTCGGCGACCTCCTGGAGGATCGGGACGATCTTCTCCGTCGCCGACTCCGTCACCCGGCCCGCCGGGCCCGAGATCGAGATCGCCGCCGCGGTGGGGGAGTTCGGGACCGACACCGCGAGGCAGCGGACTCCTATCTCCTGCTCGTTGTCGTCGACCGCGTACCCGGCGTCCCGGACCAGCGCGAGCGCGTCCAGGAAGCCCTCGGGCGTGGTGATCGTCTTCTCGGTCGCGGCCGGCATGCCCGTACGGGCGAGCAGCGCGCGCACCTCGTCCGCCGGGGTGTAGGCCAGCAGCGCCTTGCCCACGCCCGTGGAGTGCGGCAGCACCCGTCGCCCGACCTCGGTGAACATGCGCATCGAGTGCTTGGACGGCACCTGCGCGACGTACACGATCTCGTCGCCGTCGAGCAGCGCCATGTTCGCCGTCTCGCCCGTCTCCTCGACGAGCCGCGCGAGGTACGGGCGGGCCCAGGTGCCGAGCAGCCGGGCGGCGGACTCGCCCAGGCGGATCAGCCGGGGGCCGAGCGCGTACCGGCGGTTGGGCTGCTGACGTACGTAACCGCAGGCCACGAGCGTGCGCATCAGCCGGTGGATGGTGGGCAGCGGCAGCCCGCTGCTGGCGGAGAGCTCGCTCAGCCCGACCTCGCCGCCGGCGTCGGCCATCCGCTCCAGGAGGTCGAAGGCGCGCTCGAGGGACTGGACGCCACCGCTCGCGGCGGCGGGCTTGGCGGCGTCGGTGGTGCTGGCGCTGGACGTCGGCACGTCAAGGTCCTTTCGGGGCAGGCGGGCAAGGCAGCAGCCTACCGGGCGGTCCCGTCGGACACACGGCCCCGGTACCCGCGTACGGGCCGGTCAGGGGGCGTTTGTCCGGTGTCGGCGGCTGCCCGGCGGCATCCGTCTCCGCCCCGCATGTGCGGAGCTACGTTCTACTGTACGAAATTTCCATTCCACTTCATGGAAACATCCAAGTCGGGCGATGGCGACCCGGTCCGGCGGGGTCATGCTGAAAGTGTGCCCTTGACGACATGTCGTCCTGAGTGAAGACTCCTTCAACAGTTCGTTGAATTTCTGCTGGGTGAAAAAGAAGGGGTACGGGTGGACGTCAACCTGGTACTGCGCTCGACACGCGTCATCACCCCCGAGGGGACGCGCCCCGCGTCGATCGCCGTCTCCGGCGGGACCATCGCCGGGGTGCTGCCGTACGACGCCGAGGTGCCGGCGGGTGCGCGGCTGGAGGACGTCGGCGACGACGTCGTGCTCCCCGGGCTCGTCGACACCCACGTCCATGTGAACGACCCCGGCCGCACCGAGTGGGAGGGCTTCTGGACCGCCACCCGCGCGGCCGCCGCCGGTGGCATCACCACCCTCCTCGACATGCCGCTGAACTCGCTCCCGCCGACGACCACCGTCGAGCACCTGCGGATCAAGCAGGACGTCGCCCGCACCAAGGCACACATCGACGTCGGTTTCTGGGGCGGCGCGCTGCCCGACAACGTCAAGGACCTCCGCCCGCTGTACGACGCCGGGGTCTTCGGCTTCAAGTGCTTCCTGTCCCCGTCCGGGGTCGACGAGTTCCCCTCGCTGGACCAGGAGCAGCTGGCGAACTCGCTCGCCGAGATCGCCGGGTTCGACGGGCTGATGATCGTGCACGCCGAGGACCCGCACCACCTCGCCGCCGCGCCCCAGAAGAAGAGCGAGAAGTATGCCGACTTCCTCGCCTCCCGGCCGCGCGACGCCGAGAACACCGCGATCCAGAACCTGATCGACCAGGCCCGTCGCCTGAACGCCCGCGTCCACGTGCTGCACCTGTCCTCCTCCGACGCGCTGCCGCTCATCGCGGCGGCCAGGGCCGAGGGCGTCAAGATCACGGTCGAGTCCTGCCCGCACTTCCTCACGCTGACGGCGGAGGAGGTCCCCGACGGCGCCACCGAGTTCAAGTGCTGCCCGCCGATCCGCGAGGCGTCCAACCAGGACGCCCTCTGGGAGGGCCTCGCCGACGGGACGATCGACTGCATCGTCTCCGACCACTCGCCCTCCACCGCCGACCTCAAGACCCCCGACTTCGCCTCCGCCTGGGGCGGCATCTCCTCCCTCCAGCTCGGCCTGCCGGCCATCTGGACCGAGGCCCGCCGTCGTGGACGCAGCCTGGAGGACGTCGTCCGCTGGATGTCCGAGGCCCCGGCCCGGCTGGCGGGGCTGTCGCGGAAGGGCGCCATCGAGGCCGGCCGCGACGCGGACTTCGCCGTGCTCGCGCCCGACGAGACGTTCACGGTCGACCCGGCCGATCTCCAGCACCGCAACCGGATCACCGCCTACGCGGGCAAGACCCTGCACGGCGTCGTGAAGTCCACCTGGCTGCGCGGCGAGCGCATCAACGCCCACGGCGTCCTGGCCGAGCCCTCCGGCCGCCTCCTCGAAAGGAACAACTGACGTGTCCGCCATACCTCGCTTCACCGGTGACGCCAGCCCCTACGGCGGTGGCGACCCGTACGCGGACTACCGCACCGCCGACTTCCCCTTCACGCAGTACGCGGACCTCGCCGACCGCCGTCTCGGCGCGGGCGTGATCGCCGCCAACGACGAGTTCTTCGCCGAGCGCGAGAACATGCTCAAGCCCGAGGCCGCGGAGTTCGACCCCGAGCACTTCGGCCACAAGGGCAAGATCATGGACGGCTGGGAGACCCGCCGCCGCCGTGGCGTCTCCGCGGAAGCGCCGCACCCGACCGAGGACGACCACGACTGGGCGCTCGTCCGCCTCGGTGCCCCCGGCGTCGTCCGCGGCATCGTGATCGACACCGCGCACTTCCGCGGCAACTACCCGCAGGCCGTCTCCGTCGAGGCCACCTCCGTGGCCGGCTCACCCTCGCCCGAGGAGCTCCTCGCCGACGACGTGAAGTGGACGACCCTCGTCCCGCGCACCGCGATCGGCGGCCACGCCGCCAACGGCTTCACCGTCGACGTCGAGCAGCGCTTCACGCACCTGCGCGTCAACCAGCACCCCGACGGCGGCATCGCTCGCCTGCGCGTGTACGGAGAGGTCGCCCCGGACCCGAAGTGGCTCGGCGTGCTCGGCACCTTCGACCTCGCCGCGCTCGAGAACGGCGGCCAGGTCGAGGACGCCTCCGATCGCTTCTACTCCCCGGCGACCAACACCATCCAGCCGGGCCGCTCCCGCAAGATGGACGACGGCTGGGAGACGCGCCGCCGCCGCGACAAGGGCAACGACTGGATCCGCTACAGCCTGGCGGCCGAGTCCGAGATCCGCGCGGTCGAGATCGACACCGCGTACCTCAAGGGCAACAGCGCCGGCTGGGCCGCGCTCTCCGTGGCGGCCGAGGGCTCCGAGGACTGGACCGAGATCCTGCCCCGGACCCGCCTCCAGCCCGACACCAACCACCGCTTCCTGCTCGACGCCCCGGCGGTCGGCTCCCGCGTACGGATCGACATCTACCCCGACGGCGGCATCTCCCGCCTCCGCCTCTTCGGCTCCCTGACCGAGGAGGGCTCGGCGCGGCTGACGGCCCGCCACCAGGAGCTGGGCGGGTAACGACACCCCGCCCAAGCCCGCGAGGGCGCACCGGCCCGACAGCACCGGTGCGCCCTCGCGGCCCCTCTTTTTTCGGGCTCGGCTCACCTCCGGGGCGCTCTTTGCCGGACTCACAGCCCCGTACGTGCTCGACCCGCTCGTTCCTCGCGGGCCTCCGCGCGCTCGGGACTGTTCCCCCGACGCGCCCCTTCGGCTCACTCGCCGAGGCCCTCGTGGGCAGCGTGGGGGGCCGTCGTGGTCGTCGTGGGCGTCGTCACGCCGCGTGGCCACCGTCCACCGAGAACTCCGCGCCCGTCACGTACTCCGCGCCCGGGCCCGTCAGGAACGCCACCATCGAGGCGACCTCCTCCGCGGTGCCGAAGCGGCCCAGGGCCGTCATGTCCGCCTGGCCCTGCGCGTACGGACCGTCCGCCGGGTTCATGTCGGTGTCGGTCGGTCCCGGGTGGACGATGTTGGCGGTGATGCCCCGCCCACCCAGCTCCCGCGCGAGCGACTTCGTCAGGCCGATGAGCGCCGACTTGCTCGTCGCGTAGAGCGTGCCGCCCGGCCCCGGGACCCGGGCCGTCATGCACGTGCCGATCATGACGATCCGCCCGCCCCGGTCCATGCGGGCCGCCGCCGCCTGGGCTGCAAGGAAGGCCGCCCGAACGTTGACCGCGAGGACCCGGTCCACATCCGCGAGGGTCAGCGACTCCAGCGGGCCGAGGACGCCCAGGCCGACGTTGTTGACCAGGACGTCGAGCCGGCCGAGCGCGTCCGCCGCCCATTCCACCGCACCGGCCGCGTCCCCGGGGTCGGCCGCGTCGGCGCGCAGGGGGAGAGCCTTGCGCCCGGTCGCCTCGATCCGCGCGGCGACCTCCTTCGCCCGCTCCTCCCCGTGGACGTAGGTGAAGGCCACGTCCGCGCCCTCCCGGGCCAGACGCAGCGCCGTGGCCGCGCCGATCCCGCGGCTGCCGCCCGTCACCAGGACCGCCGTGCCGTTCATCGTGGACATCCCGAACCTCCTGAAAAGTGCTGAGTGCTTGCGGGTTCAATGAAAGTCGGCGCGGGGAGCAGGTGCTGGCGGCAATCGGACACCGATCACGGGCCGCCGATGACTTTCGCCGGGCGGTGGAGTCGGAGCTTGTGAGACACGATGGACCAGGGGACACCCGGCCCGAACCGAAAGGCACCGCGCCATGGGCAAGCTCAGCCTCACCCAGTTCGTCACCCTCGACGGCGTCTACCAGGCGCCCGGCGGACCCGACGAGGACCCCAGCGGCGGGTTCGAGCACGGCGGATGGTCCGTGCCGTACGGCGACGAGGACTTCGGCGCCTTCATGGACGAGGTCTTCGCCCGGCCCGCCGCCTTCCTCCTCGGCCGCCGCACGTACGAGATCTTCGCCGGCTACTGGCCGAAGCAGACCGACCCCGCCGACCCGGTCGCCTCGAAGCTCAACGCCCTTCCCAAGTACGTCGCCTCGACCACGCTGACGTCGGCCGACTGGTCCGGCACGACCGTCCTCGGCGGCGATGTCGTCAAGGAGGTCGCGGCGCTGAAGGAGCGCACCGACGGCGAGGTGCAGATGCACGGCAGCGGCCGCCTCGCCCAGTCCCTGATGGCGCACGACCTCATCGACACGATCCACCTCCTGGTCTTCCCCGTCGTCCTCGGCACGGGCATGCGGCTCTTCACCGACGGAGCCCGGCCCACCGCCTTCCGGCACGCCGGTGCCAGGACCACCGGCGCGGGCGTCGCCATCCACACGTACGAACTGGCGGGCCGCCCCCAGTACGGGAGCTACGTGCAGGGAAACATGTAGCCACCACTCGCTTCTCCCGGTACGGTGATCGTCCCGCGTGCGAGCCGCTGAAGTCTCCACCCCGTCCGACGAGTTGGAGCAGGCCCGCGATGACGTCGATTGCCGCTTCCGTACCCCTTCGTGCCCCGCGCCGCGCCTGGCTCACCGACCTTCCGGTGCTCCTCGTCGCCGTCGTCTGGGGCGCCAGCTACCTCGCGGCCAAGGGCATCACCACCACCCACACGGTCGTGGCCGTCCTGGTCCTGCGGTTCGCCGTCGTCCTGCCCGCCCTCGTCGTCGCCGGATGGCGGGGGCTGCGGGCGCTGAACGCCGCCCAGTGGCGTGGAGCCGGCCTCCTCGGTCTGATCCTCAGCGGGATCTTCCTCCTGGAGACATACGGCGTCGTCCACACCTCCGCCACCAACGCGGGGCTGATCATCAGCCTGACCATGATTTTCACGCCGCTCGCCGAGGCCGCCGTCACGCGCACCCGGCCGCCCCGCGCCTTCCTGGCCGCCGCCGGGCTCTCGGTGGCGGGCGTGGTGCTGCTGACGCAAGGGGCGGGGTTCACCACGCCCTCGCTCGGCGACCTGCTCATGCTGCTCGCCGCCCTGGCCCGTACCGTGCACGTCCTGGCCATGTCCCGGATCAAGGCGGTCCGTGGCGCCGACTCGCTCTCCCTCACCACCGTCCAACTCGGCTCAGCCGTCGCCGTCTTCGCACTGCTCGCGGCGGCCCCCGGCACGGGCGCCTCGCCCTGGTCGGTGGCGCTCGACTTCGGCCCGCGCGAATGGGCCGGACTGGTCTTCCTCTCCGTCTTCTGCACGCTGTTCGCCTTCTTCGTGCAGATGTGGGCCGTCCGCCGCACCTCCCCGTCCCGCGTCAGCCTCCTTCTCGGCACCGAACCGCTGTGGGCCGCGGCCGCCGGCATCGCGATCGCCGGGGACCGCCCCGGCGTGCTCGGCATCGCGGGCGCCGCGCTCGTCCTCGCGGGGACGAGTTGGGGCCGCCGCGCCGCCGACGGCGGTGACCGATAGGTTCTTGCCCCATGCGCTCACTCTCGTACGACATACAATTCCGCGCCCGCGCACGGCGGACCCAGGGCTGGGGGCTCGCGCTGCTGGCGGTCGCCGGCCTCATGTGGATCATGCTCGGGGTGGGCATCTTCCTGCCGTACACAGCCGCGGACGGCCGTGACGAGGACGACTGCAAGGCCCGCTGGACCAGCGAGAACCTGCACGACGACGACAGCACGTGCGTGAACGAACGCGACTGGCCCGAACTCCTCGCCCTCCTCGGCGGCTCGGTGCCCCTCGCGGTCGTCGGCGCCGTCCTGTACACCAGCGGCTCGGTCTCCCACCGCATGGCGGAGCACCTCGCCGAGGTCACCCGCCTCAACGAGGCGCGGGCGTAGGGCTCCGACCGGGCTCGCGGCCCGCCACGTGGCCGCACGCGAGTTCGTCCACACCCGGCACCGGTCGACGTGGCGCGGGTGATCGGCTATGTCCTCACCCGGTCCGAGGCGATCATGATCACCAGGCCCAGGACCGCGATCACGATGTTCGCGAACAGTTCGCGGCCCTCCAGGAACCACACGTTCTCCGTCAGGAAACGGGTGACACCCATCAGGCGGAACCAGCCGTCCGTCAGCGCGCGGATCACTCCGCAGACGCCCACCACCATGGTCAGAAAGCCGAGAACTTCCAGGAATCGCTTCATGGGACGAGCATGATCCTTCCCGGCCGGCGCTCGCGTCGGCCGGGCGGACACCGCCGGTGCTACCGAAGTCTCGGACCGTGCGACTTTGGTAGCCGGCCGCCGTTCCCGACCGGCCGCACGCCCCTGACGTGCGTACTTTGGTTCGTATGACACGTACGGACCGCCACGCCTGGCTGCTGCCCTCGGCCATGGCCGACCCCCCGGCCGACGGCCCCCCGGGCCGCGGGCCCCGGCGTACCGTACGCGACTGGGCCGTCGACACCACGCTGTTCCTCTGCGCCGTCCTCTTCGGGCTGATCGCGGCCGACAGCACCGCCCAGCTCACCAGCGACACCGTCGCCTTCGCCGACCAGGTCGCCGGAGCCGCCGCCTGCTGCGCCCTCTGGCTGCGCCGCCGGTGGCCCGTCGGGCTCGCGGTCGCGCTCTCCCTCGCCGGCGTGATCGCGCCCCTCACCGGCGGCGCCTTCCTCGTGAGCCTGTTCAGCGTCGCCGTACGGCGGCCCTTCCGCGAGGTCGCCTGGATCGGCGCGCTCGCCGCCGCCTGCACCACCGTCCAGGTCTTCGTACGCCCCGACCCCGCCACCGGCGCACCGCTCGGCATCGCCATCGGCGTCATCCTGGTCCTGCTGATGACCGCCTGGGGCATGCTCGTACGCTCCCGGCGCCAGCTCGTCGAAGCCCTGCGGGAACGCGCCCGGCGCGCCGAGGCCGAGGCCGAGCTGCGCGCCGAACAGGCCCAGCGGCTCGCCCGGGAGGCCATCGCCCGCGAGATGCACGACGTCCTCGCCCACCGGCTCACCCTGCTCAGCGTGCACGCCGGAGCCCTGGAGTTCCGGCCCGACGCCCCGCCCGAGCAGGTCGCCCGCGCCGCCGGAGTCATCCGGGACAGCGCCCACGAGGCGCTCCAGGACCTCCGGCAGATCATCGGCGTGCTGCGCGCCCCCGGCGAAGGCGCGGAGGGCGACCGGCCGCAGCCCACCCTCGCCACCCTCGACGCGCTGGTCGCCGAGTCCCGCGACGCCGGTACGAAGGTGGTCCTGGACTCCACCATCGACGACCCGGCCACCGTCCCCGCCGCCACCGGCCGCACCGTCTACCGCATCGCCCAGGAGGGCCTCACCAACGCCCGCAAGCACGCCCCCGGCACCGAGGTCACCCTCACCGTGCGCGGCCGTCCCGGCGAAGGACTGACCGTCGCGGTCCACAACCCGGCCCCCACCGGACCCGTCCCGCCCGTCCCCGGCTCCGGCCAGGGACTCATCGGCCTCACCGAGCGCGCCACTCTCGCCGGCGGGCGCCTGGACCACGGCCCCGCCCCCGACGGAGGGTTCGCCCTGCACGCCTGGCTACCGTGGCCCTCATGACCATCCGGCTGCTCATCGTCGACGACGACCCCCTGGTCCGCGCGGGCCTCACCCTCATGCTCGGCGGCGCCGACGGCATCGAGATCGTCGGCGAGGGCTCCGACGGCCGCGACGTCCCCGAACTCGCCGCCCGCCTCGCCCCGGACGTCGTGCTCATGGACATCCGGATGCCCCACGTCGACGGCCTCACCGCCACCGAACTCCTGCGGGCCCGCCCCGACGCCCCCGAGGTCGTCGTCCTCACCACCTTCCACGCCGACGAACAGGTCGTGCGCGCCCTGCGCGCGGGCGCGGCCGGATTCGTCCTGAAGGACACCCCGCCCGCCGAGATCGTCGCCGCCGTGCGCCGCGTCGCGGCCGGGGACCCCGTGCTCTCCCCGGCCGTCACCCGCCAGTTGATGAGCCATGTCGCGGGCCGGCCCGAACAGCCACGGAGCGCGACCGCCGCGGGCCGGCTCGCCGAACTCGCCCAGCGCGAACGCGAGGTCGCCGTCGCCGTCGGCCGCGGGCAGTCCAACGCCGAGATCGCCGCCGCCCTTTACATGAGCGTGCCGACCGTCAAGACCCACGTCTCGCGGATTCTCGCCAAACTCGGCCTCAACAACCGGGTGCAGATCGCCCTTCTCGTGCACGACGCCGGCCTCCTCGACGACGAGTCCGCATAGGCTGGGGCGATGTCCGTCATCGAACTGGGGGAGTGGGGCGCGGAGTTCACCGCGAACCCCTATCCCTACTACGCCAAGCTCCGCGAGAGCGGGCCCGTCCACCACGTCCGCATGCCGGACGGCTGGGAGTTCTGGCTGGTCGTCGGTCACGAGGAGGGGCGAGCGGCGCTCGCCGACCCGCGCCTGGTGAAGTCACCCTCCGTCATCGGGGTCGTCCCGGTCGACGAGGAGATCATCGGGCCCAACCTGCTCGCCGTGGACCCGCCCGACCACACCCGGCTGCGCAAGCTCGTCACCCGGGAGTTCACCGGACGGCGCGTGGAGGCCCTGCGCCCCCGCGTCCAGGAGCTGGCCGACGAACTCGCCGACGCCATGGCCCCGGCCGGCCGCGCCGATCTCGTGGACGCCTTCGCGTTCCCGCTGCCGATCACCGTCATCTGCGAGCTCCTCGGCGTTCCGGCGGCCGACCGCGACTCCTTCCGCCGCTGGTCGAACGAGCTGGTCGCACCGGCCGACGGAACGCCCGCGCGGGAGGTCGTCGAGGGCTTCGGCGCCTATCTCGACGCGCTCATCGAGGACAAGCGGGCCTCCCGGCCCACCGACGACCTGCTGTCCGCCCTGATCACCACCCGCGCCGAGGACGGTGACCGGCTGTCCCTGCCCGAACTGCGCGGGATGGCCTACCTGCTGCTCGTCGCCGGGCACGAGACCACCGTCGGTCTGATCACCAACACGATCCGGGCCCTGTTCGCCCACCCCGACCAACTCGCCGCGCTCCGCGCCGACTTCGGACTGCTCGACGGAGCGATCGAGGAAGGGCTGCGCTACGACGGGCCGGTGGAGAGCACCACTTTCCGGGTCGCCAAGGAACCGACCGTCATCGGGGACACCCCGATCCCGGCCCACTCGGCCGTCTTCGTCTCCCTCGCGGGCGGCGACCGCGACCCGAAGCGCTTCCCCGATCCGGACCGCTTCGACATCCGCCGTGAGCCGCGCGGCCACCTGGCCTTCGGGCACGGCATCCACTACTGCCTCGGCGCGCCGCTCGCCCGCCTCGAGGGCGCGATCGCCGTCCGGACGCTCCTGGAGCGTTTCCCGCGGCTGGAACTCGACCCGGACGGCGCTCCGTGGGAGTGGATGCCCGGCCTGCTCGTACGCGGCGTGCGCCGCCTTCCCGTCAGGTGGTGACCCGATGACGCGTCCGTACGGCCCCGACCCCGGCACCGCCCCCAGCACGGACCCCGGCCTTGACCTGGCGCGCAAGGTTCTGGACGCCCAGCCGTTCAGCCGCCTCGTCGGCGCCAGGATCACCGCCTTCGGCGACGGCGGCGCCACCCTGGAGGTGGACCTCCGCGAGGAGCTCCAGCAGCAGAACGGCTTCGCGCACGGCGGCGTGCTCTCCTACGCGGCCGACAACGCGATCACCTTCGCGGCCGGCACCGCGCTGGGCCCCGCCGTCCTCACCGCCGGCTTCTCCATCCAGTACGTACGCCCGGCGCGGGGCCGTACGCTCGTCGCCCGCGCGAGCGTGGTCCACGCGGGGCGGCGACAGGCGGTGGTCCGCTGCGACCTGCTGACGGTGGACGGCGAGGACGGGCAGGACGCCCAGAACGCCCCAGGCGGCCGGCACGACGAGGGCCGCGAGACCCTGTGCGCGGTCGCCCAGGGGACGGTGCTGTCGGCGGGCGCCTGAGGCCCGGTGCTCGCTAGCGGGTGACTCGCCTGGTCCGGGAGCCGAGCAGAACGCCGAGGATCACCATGACCGCGCCCAGAACGAGGTGGAGCCAGTTGTCGGCGCTGTTGACCGGGACGAAGTTGGCGTCGCTGTCGAGGTCGATGACCAGTCCGTAGACCCAGAGCGCGAGGTAGATGAGACCGCCGCCGATGAGGAACGCCCGGGCTCCCGCGGCGGTGCGGGCCATGAGGATGCCCGCCACTCCGAACGCGAGGTGGACGAGGTTGTGCAGGATCGACACCTGGAACACCCCCAGGAGCTCGGCCCCTGAGTGGTGCTCGGCGAACTCCATGGCGTCGTAGTTCGTCGTGACGCCCGGGATGAACCCGAGGATGCCCACCAGGAGAAAGACCGCTCCCACCAACGTCGCCGCCTGCTGCACCATGGTCCGGTTCACGGCCATGACGATCGCCTCCTCGACACGCACGTCGGTCCGCGGCGCGTGTACCCGATCCGCGGCCGATCAGCCGCCCGCTCAGGCAGATGTCGAGGGAATCTCGTCCAGCGCGACCGGGCGGCGCTCGCGCCGTGACCGCTCGCACGCCTCGGCGATCCGCAGGGCCTCCAGGGCCTCGCGGCCGTCGCACGGATTGGGCGCCTCGCCCCGGACCAGCCGGACGAACGCGTCCAGCTCGGCCTCGTAGGCCGGGGCGAACCGCTCCAGGAAGCCCGGCCATGGCTTGACCGGGGCGGCCGGTCCCGACGGCTCCACCGAGGTCAGCGGGGTCCGGTCGTCCAGGCCGACGGCAATCTGGTCCCGCTCGCCCGCCAGCTCCATCCGTACGTCGTAGCCGGCCCCGTTGCACCGGGTCGCCGTCGCCGTCGCGAGCGTCCCGTCGTCGAGGGTGAGCACCGCCGCCGCCGTGTCGATGTCATCGGCCTCGCGGAACATCGCCGGGCCGGCGTCCGAGCCGGTGGCGTACACCTCGACGACCTCGCGCCCGGTCACCCAGCGCAGGATGTCGACGTCGTGCACCAGGCAGTCGCGGAAGAGCCCGCCGGAGAGCGGCAGGTACGCGGCGGGCGGCGGGGCCGGGTCCGAGGTGGCCGCCCGTACCGTGTGCAGGCGTCCGAGCCTGCCCGTCCGCACGGCCTCGCGAGCGGCGGTGTACCCCGCGTCGAAGCGCCGCATGAAGCCCAGCTGGAGTTCCGTGCCCGCGGACTCGACGGCCCGCAGCGCGGCGAGCGTGCCGGGCACGTCCAGGGCGATCGGCTTCTCGCAGAAGGCCGGCAGTCCCGCTTCCGCCGCGCGGCCGATCAGCTCGGCGTGGGCGGCGGTGGCGGAGGCGATGACGACGGCGTCGAGGGCGTGGTCGAGGAGGGCGTCGACGGTGGGCGCCGCGTCGGCGCCGATCACCCCGGCGACCTGCGCCGCCCGGGCGCCGTCCGCGTCCGCCACGACGAGCGACTCGACCTCCGGGTGGCGGGCGAGCACGCCCGCGTGGAAGGCCCCGATACGTCCCGTTCCGATCAGTCCGATGCGCATGGCCCCCAAGGTGGTGCCGAGCGGAGCCCCTGTCAAGGATTTGTCAGGACAATCGGACTTCACCACTTCCTGTCATCTTCTCCTCGGGCTACGCTCCCGTCCGTGTCCAAGCCGTCGTCGTCCGCCTCGCTCCCACCCTTCTCCGTGGACCGCACCAGCCCGGTTCCGCTCTACTACCAGCTCGCCCAGCAGCTGGAGACGGCCATCGAGCAGGGGGCCCTGACCCCCGGCAGCCTGCTCGGCAACGAGATCGACCTCGCCACCCGGCTGGGCCTGTCCCGGCCCACCGTCCGCCAGGCCATCCAGTCGCTGGTCGACAAGGGCCTCCTGGTCCGCCGGCGCGGCGTCGGCACCCAGGTCGTGCACAGCCAGGTCAGGCGCCCGCTGGAGCTGAGCAGCCTCTACGACGACCTGGAGGCGGCCGGCCAGCGCCCCACCACCCGGGTCCTGGCCGACCGCGTCGAACCCGCCACCGCCCCGATCGCCGCCGCCCTCGGCGTACCGGAGGGCAGTGACGTGCGGTACGTGGAGCGGCTGCGGTCGGCGCACGACGAGCCGATGGCGTACCTGCGCAACCACCTGCCGGCCGGACTCCTCGACCTGGACACCGGACGACTGGAGACCACCGGCCTCTACCGTCTGATGCGCGGCGCCGGTATCACTCTCCACAGCGCCCGCCAGACCGTCGGCGCCCGCGCCGCCACGGCGGCCGAGGCGGGCCTGCTCGCCGAGAAGGAGGGAGCCCCCCTGCTCACGATGGAACGCACCACCTTCGACGACACGGGCCGTGCCGTCGAGTTCGGATCCCACCTCTACCGGGCCTCCCGGTACTCCTTCGAATTCCAGCTCCTGGTCCGCCCCTAGCCCTACATCCGCCCCGCGAAGATCCGCGCGACCCCCATGACCGATACTGCAATGCACGCAGAAGGACACAAAGGAGGGCATGGCCTCGTGACCAGGCTTCGGACAGGAGGGGTACGGGCCGCAGTCGGCGCCGTGCTCGCGGTGGCGCTCACCGCCGCACTCGCGGGGTGCAGCAGCACCGGCGGGAAGCGCGCGGAGGACGCCCGCAAGGCGGCCGCGGCCCAGGGGAAGGCGGCCGTGGACACCCCCCGGTGGACCTTCGCCATGGTGACCCACTCGGGGGACGGCGACACCTTCTGGGACATCGTCCAGAGCGGCGCCGAGCAGGCCGCCGTCAAGGACAACATCAACTTCCTCTACGCCCACAGCGACGAGGCGCAGCAGCAGGCCCAGCTCATCGACTCGTACATCGCCAAGGACGTCGACGGGCTCATCGTCACCCTCGCCAAGCCCGACGCGATGAAGACGGCCGTCCAGAAGGCCGTCAAGGCCGGCATCCCGGTGATCACCGTCAACTCCGGCGCCGAGCAGTCCAAGGCGTTCGGCGCGCTCACCCACATCGGCCAGGACGAGACGGTCGCGGGCGAGGCCGTCGGCGACGAACTGGACCAGCGCGGCCGGAAGAAGGCGCTCTGCATCCTCCACGAGCAGGGCAACGTCGGCCACGAACAGCGCTGCGCCGGGGCGAAGAAGACCTTCGGGGGAGACCTCCAGAACCTGTACGTCGACGGCACCAACATGCCCGACGTCCAGGCGTCCATCCTCGCCAAGCTCCAGTCCGACCCGTCCATCGACGCGGTGGTCACCCTCGGCGCGCCCTTCGCCGACGCCGCCGTCCAGGCGAAGAAGACCGCCGGATCGAAGGCCGAGGTCGACACCTTCGACCTCAACGCGAAGGTCGCCGCGGCGCTCAGCGCCGGCACGCTCGGCTTCGCCGTCGACCAGCAGCCCTACCTCCAGGGGTACGAGGCCGTCGACCTGCTCTGGCTGTACAAGTACAACGCCGACGTCCTCGGCGGCGGCAAGCCGGTCCTCACCGGCCCCCAGATCATCACCAAGGACGACGCCGCCGCGCTGAAGGACTACACCGAGCGGGGCACTCGATGAGCGCGACCGCCCCGTCCGACCTCGACCACGTCGACGAGCGGCTGCTGCGTACCTCCCCGCTGAAGAAGCTGCTCGCCCGCCCCGAGCTCGGCTCGGTCGTCGGCGCGACCGCCGTCTTCGTCTTCTTCTCGGTCGTCGCCGACAGCTTCCTGCGCGCGTCCAGCCTCGGCACGGTCCTGTACGCGGCCTCGACCATCGGCATCATGGCCGTGCCCGTCGCGCTGCTGATGATCGGCGGCGAGTTCGACCTGTCGGCGGGCGTACTGGTCACCAGCTCCGCGCTGATCTCCTCGATGTTCAGCTATCAGATGACCGCGAACATCTGGGTCGGTGTCGGCGTCTCACTCCTGGTCACGCTCGCCGTCGGCGTCTTCAACGGCTTCATGCTGACCCGCACCAAGCTGCCGAGCTTCATCATCACCCTCGGCACCTTCCTGATGCTGACCGGCATGAACCTCGGCTTCACCAAGCTGATCAGCGGCACGGTCTCCACCAAGTCGATCGCCGACATGGAGGGCTTCGCCTCCGCGCGGAAGCTCTTCGCCTCGCAGCTGACCGTCGGCGGCGTCGAGCTCAAGGTCACCATCCTGTGGTGGTTCGGCCTGGTCGCCGTCGCCACCTGGATCCTGCTGCGCACCCGCTTCGGCAACTGGATCTTCGCCGTCGGCGGCGGCGCCGACGCGGCCCGCGCGGTCGGGGTCCCGGTCTTCAGGACGAAGATCGGCCTCTACATGGGCGTGGCCTTCTGCGCCTGGATCTCCGGCCAGCACCTGCTCTTCTCCTTCGACGTCGTCCAGTCCGGCGAGGGCGTCGGCAACGAGCTGATCTTCATCATCGCGGCGGTGATCGGCGGCTGTCTGATCACCGGCGGGTACGGCTCCGCCATCGGCTCCGCGGTCGGAGCCTTCATCTTCGGCATGACCAGCAAGGGCATCGTGTACGCGGAGTGGAACCCCGACTGGTTCACGTTCTTCCTGGGAGCGATGCTCCTCCTGGCGACCCTGCTGAACGCCTGGATCCGCAAGCGTGTGGAGGCGACCAAGTGACCGCTCCGCTGGTCGAGCTGAACGACGTCAGCAAGTACTACGGCAACATCCGCGCCCTCGAAGGGGTCTCCCTGGAGGTCCACGCGGGCGAGATCACCTGCGTCCTCGGCGACAACGGTGCCGGCAAGTCCACCCTCATCAAGATCATCGCCGGGCTGCACCGGCACGACGCCGGTGCCTTCCGGATCGAGGGCGAGGACGTCTCGCTCGCCAATCCGCGCGAGGCGCTGGACCTGGGCATCGCCACCGTCTACCAGGACCTCGCCGTCGTCCCCCTGATGCCGGTCTGGCGTAACTTCTTCCTCGGCTCCGAGCCCACCAAGGGCACCGGCCCCTTCAAGCGCCTCGACGTCGACCGGATGCGCGCGACCACCCGCGCCGAGCTGCTGCGCATGGGCATCGACCTGCGCGACGTCGACCAGCCCATCGGCACCCTCTCCGGCGGCGAGCGCCAGTGCGTGGCCATCGCCCGCGCCGTCCACTTCGGCGCCAAGGTCCTCGTCCTCGACGAGCCGACCGCCGCGCTCGGCGTCAAGCAGTCCGGAGTGGTCCTGAAATATGTGGCCGCGGCCCGTGACCAGGGCCTCGGAGTGGTCCTCATCACCCACAACCCGCACCACGCCTACCTCGTCGGCGACCGTTTCATCCTCCTCAAGCGCGGCGTCATGTCGGGAAGCCACACCAAGTCCGGCCCGAACGCCGTCACTCTGGACGAGCTCACCCGGCAGATGGCGGGCGGCAGCGAGCTGGAGGACCTGCGCCACGAGCTGGAGCGCCCCACCCCGTCGTAACAGATCCCCGACACCGCACCTGGCAGAATCGAGCCGATGAGTACCTACCGCGATCTGACCCAGCGCGGGGCCGCCCGAGGCGCCGCGCTGCGGACCGTCGGCACCCGCGAGCGGCGCTCCCACCTGACCGCACCCCGGGTGCCCACCGTCGGCATCGACATCGGCGGTACGAAGGTCATGGCCGGCGTCGTCGACGCGGACGGGACCATCCTGGAGAAGGTCCGCACCGAGACCCCCGACAAGTCCAAGAGCCCCAAGGTCGTCGAGGACACCATCGTCGAGCTGGTCCTGGACCTCTCCGACCGGCACGACGTGCACGCCGTCGGCATCGGCGCGGCCGGCTGGGTCGACGCCGAGCGGGCCACCGTGCTCTTCGCCCCGCACCTCGCCTGGCGCAACGAGCCGCTGCGCGACGCCCTCCAGTCCCGGCTCGCCGTCCCCGTCATGGTCGACAACGACGCCAACACCGCCGCCTGGGCCGAGTGGCGCTTCGGCGCCGGACGGGGTGAGGACCACCTCGTCATGATCACCCTCGGCACCGGCATCGGCGGGGCGATCCTGGAGGACGGCCGGGTCAAGCGCGGCAAGTACGGGGTGGCCGGCGAGTTCGGCCATATGCAGGTCGTCCCCGGCGGCCACCGCTGCCCCTGCGGCAACCGCGGCTGCTGGGAGCAGTACAGCTCCGGCAACGCCCTGGTCCGCGAGGCCCGGGAACTGGCCGTCGCCGACTCCCCGGTCGCGTACAACATCATCGAGCGGGTCAAGGGCAACGTCCCCGACATCACCGGACCGCTCATCACCGAGCTGGCCCGCGAGGGCGACGCCATGTGCGTCGAGCTCTTCCAGGACATCGGCCAGTGGCTCGGCGTCGGCATCGCCAGCCTCGCCGCCGCGCTCGACCCGTCCTGCTTCGTCATCGGCGGCGGGGTCAGCGCCGCCGACGACCTCCTCATCGGCCCCGCCCGGGACGCCTTCCGCCGCCACCTCACCGGCCGCGGCTACCGCCCCGAGGCCCGGATCGTGAAGGCCCAGCTCGGGCCCGAGGCCGGTATGGTCGGCGCCGCCGACCTCGCCCGGCTCGTCGCCCGCCGCTTCCGCCGTGCCAACCGCCGCCGCGTCGAGCGCCACGAGAGGTACGAGCGCTACGCCCAGGCCCTGCGGGGCGGCACCGAAGGACGTACCTCCCGCACCACCCAGGACCCGGATTCATGACCGTTCCCACGCAGTCCGTCGCTCCCGAGCAGGAGACCAAGCTGCCGGAGGACCGGCGCCACATGATCCGCCGTCGTTGGCTGACGGCGATCATCATCGTCCTGCTCGTCGGCATCCCCGCCGGCTACCTGGTGATCTCCGCCGGGCAGAGCCGCGACAGCGGCCGCGACAAGGAACGCGAGTCCTCGGCCACCGGGCTCCGGGACAGCTGGCCCTCGCTGATGAAGCGCCGGGTCTTCGAGGTCCCGATTCCGCCCGGCAGCACCGGGGTCGCCTACTACGAGACCAGCAACTGGAAGACGAGCCGGCTGTACGTCCAGTTCACGACGAACGCCGGCTGGCTCGACATCTTCCTGAACAACATCGGCTCCAGCCGCTCCCAGCTGGTTCCCGGCGAGGTCACGGTCGGCGCACGCGACGCCGACATCGCGGGCTGGAACTTCGCGGCGGACCGGAACTGGTCGGGCACCACCGTCAGCCGGGACAAGCCACGCCCGGCGCAGGACATCACCGTCGACCTCACCGACCCCGCCGCCCCGAAGGTGTACGTCGTGTCCGCCACCACTCCATGACGGGTTACCTCACCCTCCCGCAGCCAAAAATCTATGCTCGCCGGAGTAGACATTGGGCGGTGGCCTGGCTATGGTTTCTCTCGTAGCCAAGAGAGACGACAGGGCCCGGCAGAGACGAACTGCCGGGAAGCAGGACGAAAGCAGCAGTACGCAGGACGGTGCGGTGGTGGAGTCTCGAAGCCGGTGTCGACGCAGGATGGCGACGAGGCTGACGACCGGACCGGGTGGCCCGCGGTGATCAGGGGCCGCCGTGAGTGACATACGCAGTACACGTTCGACACGTAGGTGATCATCGAGGGAAGAACGGAGGAAGCCGCGCCATCAGGATCGCCCGGGCGGAAGTCTTGAGCCCGGGTACCGCAGGACATCGATAGTGAGGTGGTCTCCGGTCAAGCAACCGCGATCCCCGCACCCCCGACGCCGTATCGGTCGGGTGGGCGGAAACAGGAAGCCGGCGCAGTAGTAGAACCGGCAGATGGTAGAGCAGTTCCTCCGGGGTCCTGGTGCCGTACGGCACCAGGACCCCTCTACGCGTTCCACAGAGAGGTGCAAATGACAGCAGATGACTCGTACGGCCGTCTCGACGACGACGACTACCCCGCTTACACGATGGGCCGGGCCGCCGAAATGCTCGGCACGACGCAGGGCTTCCTCCGTGCCATCGGCGAGGCCCGCCTCATCACCCCGCTCCGTTCCAAGGGCGGACACCGCCGCTACTCGCGCTACCAGCTGCGCATCGCCGCCCGGGCCCGGGAACTCGTCGACCAGGGCACTCCCATCGAGGCCGCCTGCCGCATCATCATCCTGGAAGACCAGCTCGAAGAAGCCCAGCGCATCAACGCCGAGTACCGCCGCGCCGCCGAATCGGTGAATCCACCGTCCGAGGCTTGAGGTGTCCGTATCTATGACCGCGAGGTGAGGATTCACAGCGCGGCGCGGGGAGAGTTCTTACCCCGCTGAAGAGGGTGGAGTTATCGAGCGTACGCAGGCCGATGCGGCATGCTACTGTCGATCTCAGTTGACGTCGTGGCTCCCAAAACTTCAGACACCTTTTCCGGTGTCTCGGCCACTGGAAGCGTTCTGTATCTCCGGCGATTCTTCCGGTCGGGCCGTCATCGCGGCGATCCGGTATCCGCGCACCGCGGATCCCGGCGCACTTCCCTAGGAGATATGACATGGCGTCCGGCACTGTGAAGTGGTTCAACGCAGCCAAGGGATTCGGCTTCATCGAGCAGGACGGTGGCGGCGCCGACGTGTTCGCCCACTTCTCGAACATCGCCGCCCAGGGCCTGTACGAGCTGCTCGAAGGCCAGAAGGTCGTCTTCGACATCGCGCAGAGCCAGAAGGGTCCGACGGCCGAGAACATCGTTCCCGCCTGACACTGACGCGCATTTCGTAGCTGGGGCCCGCATCCCTCGGGGTGCGGGCCCCAGCTGCAACAATTTACTGTAGGGCTCTTCGGAGCCGCATCGTCCCACCGCAGATCAGATTCGATTCTGCATTTCATTCGGCCCGTTCTTGTGATTCCCCGCGCTGCTTTTCCGCTGCGGGAATTCCTTGATGCGTGCCGTATCAAGGAAGGTTCTGAATGAACCCCACACGTACGAACAGCCGTTCCTCCGGCGCCCGCCGCCGCACCGGCGGCCCCGTTTTCGACTCCACCGCCGGTTCCTCGCGGGGCGGTCGCTCGTTCGCGCCGAACCGTTCGGGCGCACCGAGTCGTTCGGGCGGTCCGAACCGCTCGGGCGGCTACGGCCGACGGCCCGCCGCGGTGCAGGGGGAGTTCGCCCTGCCGAAGACCATCACTCCGGCGCTGCCCGCCGTCGAGGCGTTCGCCGACCTCGACATGCCCAAGACGCTCCTGGCCGCGCTCACCGCGCAGGGCCTGTCCGTGCCGTTCCCGATCCAGGGCGCGACGCTGCCGAACTCCCTCGCGGGCCGTGACGTCCTCGGCCGCGGCCGGACCGGCTCCGGCAAGACGCTCGCCTTCGGTCTGGCCCTGCTGGCCCGCACCGCCGGACAGCGCGCCGAGCCCCGTCAGCCGCTGGCCCTGGTCCTGGTCCCCACCCGGGAGCTCGCCCAGCAGGTCACCGACGCCCTGACCCCCTACGCCCGCGCCGTGAAGCTGCGCCTGACCACCGTCGTCGGCGGGATGTCGATCGGCAGGCAGTCGAGCGCGCTGCGTGGGGGCGCGGAAGTCGTCGTCGCCACCCCCGGCCGCCTCAAGGACCTCATCGACCGCGGTGACTGCCGGCTGAACCAGGTCGCGATCACCGTCCTGGACGAGGCCGACCAGATGGCCGACATGGGCTTCATGCCGCAGGTCACCGCACTCCTGGACCAGGTCCGCCCCGAGGGCCAGCGCATGCTGTTCTCCGCGACGCTGGACCGCAACGTCGACCTCCTGGTCCGCCGCTACCTCACCGACGCGGTCGTCCACTCCGTGGACCCCTCCCAGGGCGCGGTCACGACGATGGAGCACCACGTCCTGCACGTGCACGGCGCCGACAAGCACCGTACGACGACGGAGATCGCGGCCCGCGACGGCCGCGTGATCATGTTCCTGGACACCAAGCACGCCGTGGACCGCCTCACCCAGGACCTCCTGGGCAGCGGTGTCCGGGCCGCCGCCCTGCACGGCGGGAAGTCCCAGCCGCAGCGCACCCGCACCCTCGCCCAGTTCAAGACCGGGCACGTCACGGTCCTGGTCGCGACGAACGTCGCGGCGCGTGGCATCCACGTCGACAACCTCGACCTCGTCGTCAACGTCGACCCGCCGACCGACCACAAGGACTACCTGCACCGCGGCGGCCGTACCGCCCGGGCCGGCGAGTCCGGCAGCGTCGTCACCCTGGTCACCCCCAACCAGCGGCGCGACATGACCCGCCTCATGGCGGCCGCCGGCATCGTGCCGCAGACCACGCAGGTCCGCTCCGGCGAGGAAGCGCTCAGCCGGATCACCGGAGCCCAGGCCCCCTCCGGCATCCCCGTGACGATCACCGCGCCGCCGGCGGAGCGGCGTCAGGGCAAGCCCGCCTCCCGCGGTCGACGCAGCCGCTCCTCGGCCGCCCGGCGCGTCAGCGTGCGGCAGTCCGCCTTCGACGCGGCGGCCTGATTGCCGCGTCTCAGGAAGCCGACCCATCTCTGCAGGAGGCATGTTGTGACGCTGGTCCAGACGCAGCCCCGCCCGGTGAGTGCCACCCCCGTCCACCGGACGGTGGCCGACGCCATGGACACGGCCGGACCGCAGGTCTGTGACGACATGACCGTCGAGGTGGCCCTGTCCGTGATGGCCAGTGCCCGTACGGGACACCTGCTCGTCTGCGACAACGACGGCCTGTGGACCGGACTGGTCACGCAGGCCCAGCTCACCACCGTCCGCGACGGCTCCGCCTACACGGACCGGGTCCAGCTGCGCGACATCCTCGGCGACCGCGGGCCGTTCACCTCGCCCGTGACCACGATGGCCGACGCCGAGCACGCCATGCGCTACCGCTGGCTCGACGCCCTGCCCGTCGTCGACGAACAAGGCAGCGCTCTGGGCGTGCTCAGCCTCGCCCGCTGAACCGCCCCACCGCGGCAGAACCATCCCTCCTTCTCCCTGTGAGGCATCATGCGCTGTGTCATCGCCCGCTTCCCGTTCGACCTCACCAAGAGCGGTGTCCTGGAAACCATGAAGGGCGTCAAGCCCGAGCAGGTCACCGGCGATTCCGTGATCATCGGCCGTCGGACCTACCCGGTCATGCAGGTCGGCCAGGTCATCACCCGCCAGGACCGCCGCGATTTCAGCGCCGGTGAAGTCCTCCGGGCCATGACCCAGCTCGGCTTCACCTGCCGCGGCCTTCCCCAGGCCCCGCCGACGCGCGCCCTGGACCCGTTCCAGCACGCCTCCGCGATGCTCGGCGCCCCCGCGGCCGCCTGACCGACGGGCCACCTTGACCCACTCATGATGCGAGTGGTTAATTACTTCCATGAGTGGGACGAAGGTGCGGCAGCGCTCGACCGCCGACGAGCGCCGGGCCACGGTCATGCGGACGGCGATCAAGGCGTTCGCGGAGCGCGGCTACTACGGCACGTCGACGATGGATGTCGCCAAGGCGGCCGGTATCTCGCAGGGGTATCTCTACCGGCTGTTCCCGGACAAGGAGTCGCTCTTCGCGGCGCTGATCGAGCACTGCTCGACCGTGCTGCGCGAGGCGGCGGCGGAGACCGTCGCGAAGGTCGGGAGCAGTGACCCCGAGGCCGTCATCGCGGCCCTGTCGTCCTCGTACGGGGACGTCGTCGCCGACCGGGACGTGCTCATGATCCTCATGCACGGCAACTGCGCCGCCTCCGTGCCGGTCATCGGGGACGCGGTGCGCGCCTGCTACGCCCGCCAGGTCGAGTACATCCGGGCTGCCTCCGGCGCGTCGGACGAGCAGATCAGGCGCTACTTCGGCGACGCCCTGCTCAGCAACGTCCTGCTCGCCGCGGGGGCGGCGGAGATCGACGCACCCTGGGCCCGCACTCTGCGTGGCTGAGCACTCCCCGCCCTTCCTCTTTCCCACGGCCGCTTCGGCGGCCTCTTCTTCGACCCGAGAAGTAAGCGGTCAATCGCTTACATGAGAGGTGCTTCCATGTCCTTACCACGCCGGACCCTCTCGGGCGGGACAGCGCCGCTGCTGGCCCTGCTCGCGTTCGCGCAGTTCATCAGCGCGATCGACTACAACATCGTCTACGTCGCCCTGCCGGAGATCGGCAGCGCGGTCGGCTTCGACGCGCACAGCCTCCAGTGGGTCATCAGCGCCTACGCCATCGCCTTCGGCGGTCTCCTGCTCCTCGGCGGCCGGGCGGCCGACCTGTTCGGCCGACGCCGGATGTTCGCCACCGCCTTGGGCCTGTACGGCGTCGCGTCCCTGGCCGGCGGCCTCGCCACCGAGCCCGGCGTCCTGGTCGCCGCCCGGGCCGTCCAGGGCCTCGGCGGCGCTCTGCTGCTGCCGGCCACGCTGGCGCTCATCGCCACCAGCTTCGAGGAGGGCGCCGCACGCAACCGCGCCCTGGCGGTCTGGGGCGGAGCCGGAGCCGTGGGACTCGCCCTCGGCTCGCTGCTCGGCGGCGTCCTGACCCAGTACCTCGGCTGGGAGTCGGTCTTCTACGTCAACGTGCCGCTCGCCCTCGGCGCGGCAGCCGCGGCGTTCGCCGTCATCCCGCCGAACGGCGCCCGTGAGAGGGGGCGGGGCTTCGACCTGGCCGGAGGGCTGGCCGCCACGGCGGGCTTCACCGCCCTCGTCTTCGGCGTCGTGCAGGGGCCGGAGGCGGGCTGGACCTCCGCCGAGACCCTCGTCGCGCTCCTCGCGGGGCTTGTGCTCGTCGGCGTCTTCCTCGCCGTCGAGGCACGGACGGCGCATCCGCTGATGCCGCTGCGGCTGCTGCGCCACCGCAGTCTGGTCACCGCGATGGGCATCACCTTCGTGTTCATGGGCACATTCGGCGCGCAGTACTACTTCTTCACGGTCTACCTGCAGACCGTGCACGGCTACAGCGCCATGGCCACCGGCCTCGCCTTCCTGCCCTCTGCCCTGACCGGTCTGGTCGGCACGAAGGTGAGCGAGCGTCTCCTCGGCCGCGCGGGGGTGAAGGCCACGGTCCTGACCGGCCTGCTCCTGGGCTCGGCCGGCATGGCGGCCCTCGCCCTGGCCTTCTCGCCATCCGCCGGATACCCGGTCCTGCTCCCCGGCGTCATCCTGCTCAGCCTCGGGCAAGGGCTCGCGTGGACCGCGATGTTCGCCGCCGCCGGCACCGGCGTCGACGCCCGACACCAGGGCGTCGCCTCCGCCATGGCCTCCACGACCCAGCAGATCGGCGGCGCGGTGGGGCTCGCCGTCCTTGTCGCCGTCGCGGGCCCCGCGACCGACGCGGTCACCGGCCCCGCCCTTGTCCCCGGCCTGCGCGCCGCAGGCATCACCGCCGCGGCACTCACCCTCCTCGGCGTGGCCATCGCCCTCACCCTGCGTCACCCGGCCAAGGACCCGATCGGCCGAGCGGCCCATGAGGATGACAGGCCACCTCGGATCAACGCCGCCTGACGCCGCGCCACAGGCAACGACCCGCACCCAGGGGGCACATGCTCCGCCGTATCGGTCCTCGTCTCCGGAGAAGCCGAAGAGCCAGGGCTGCCGCGACATCGCCGTCGAACCCGGTGACGTAGTCCCATCCGCCGGCGCCCATCGAGCGCAACTCGCCGTAACCGGTGGGCGGATACACCTCGGCAGGTACGCGGCCGAGCTCGACGTAGATCTCGTACGCGATCGTCTTGTAGCCCCGGGGCCGAAGGGGTGCCCGGTGTGGGCGGTCTCGGTCAGGCGCTCACGGCCTGGTAGCTGAGCTCCTTCACGACGCCACGCGCGCCGGAGGCCTTCGCCGCTCCGACCGCAACCCGGCTGAGCCCGCCTTTGTGACACCAGGCGGGGTTGCGGGACTCGTCCTTCGCGTACACCCCATCGGGCAGCCGCACCAGTGGCGTACCGCCCTCGTCGAGCCCGGGCGCGGACAGCGGCGGCAGCAGCGGGGCCCAGCGGTCGAGGCCGCGCTCCCGGTGAGCGGGCGCGGCGAACAGACCGACGGGGACGCGGTCGTGGTCGTCATCGACCTCCAGCGGGTACGCGACCTCGTCGGTCGACGTCACCGGGCAGCCTTCCGTGAGTGGCGGCCACAGCGGGTGGCGGACGGCCGGGTCGGCGAGGGAGCGTTGCGCGGTGGCGAGCCAGATCCTGCGGAGTCCTCTCGTGGGAGTGGCCCAGCGGACGCCTCAGCGGGGGCAAACCGGGTCCCGGGCCGCATCGTTCCGAAAGGTCAGCGGCGAACCTTCAGGCTCCATTTCTCGGTGGTGCGGACCCCGATCAGGCCGGACGGGACCGGATAGACGCCGGGCCCCGCGCACAGCTGGCGTTCGGGGCGCAGGTTCGCGTCCATGGTGGCCAGCACTATGGTGTCGGTCTCGGCCCCGGGGTCGACCCGTACCTCCACCTTCGCGGCGGAGTCGGTCATCTCCACCAGCTCCCAGCCGTGGCCGGACAGCTTCCGCTTCACCTCGCGGGCGTCGGCCAGGGGCAGCACCTCCAGCTTCCACGAGGCCGCGTGGTCCAGCTTCACGACCACATGGCACCAGCCCTCGGGCCCCACGGCGAGCGGGCCGGTCATCGGCCGGCGGGTGCCGATCATCCCGACCCTGTCGCTGGTGCCGTCCGGCTGGACGGTGTGCACATAGCTGTCGGTCTCCTCGGAGCCCTCGCACGTGGCCCGGATCAGCGCGGGCGGGCCCGCGTAGCGCAGCACGGCCTGTCCCCGCCCCTTGGCGCTCTTGCCCAGGGCCTCCACCGTGTCGAGCGGACGGACCCGGAGCCGCCAGTCGCCGGAGCCCTCGACCCTCACCCGCACCTCGGGCTCGCCCTTGGCGAACACCAGCAGCTGTCCCCGCGCGTCCCTGGTGGTGGAGAAGATGCTCAGCTGGTCCACCTCGCCCGTCTCGTCGAGCCGCCAGATCCAGAACCAGCTGTGCCGCTCGGGCACCCGGGTCCGCTCGAACTCCACCACCGCCGGCCTGCCGGGCTCAGGGTTCACCACGGTCAGCTCCAGCTTGCCGCGCCCTTCGTAGACACCGGTGGCCAGGGACCGGGCGCGGGCCCGCTCGGCCTCCTCCGGAGTGCGGTGGTGTCCCGGCGCGGGCGTCAGCTCGGCGGTCCAGCCGGCCTCCGCCGACACGAGCACCAGCAGCGGCCCCGCCGGGACCGGGTGGGTGGCCTCGACCCGGTCGTCGTCGTCGGCCAGCGGTTTCCGCCGCGCCGGCTCCACGCGGTCGAGCGGGGCCGTGGCCGCCTCGAAGCGGGCGGACGGCTGCCCGTGGTGGCTCAGGGTCAGGTCGGCGGCCGGGCCGTCGTGCAGGAGTACGTCCGGGCCGGTGCCGGAGACGGTGTCGTCCAGCCGGCGGGCGGCGCCGAGCGACAGCACCCGCAGGGTCCAGGCGCCCGCAGCCTCGACGCGCAGCCGCAAGGCGCGCTTACCGCGGACGGCCAGGACCCGGGCCTCCCGGATCGGGGCGGTGGTGTCGAGGAGGACGTGGTCCTGCGCGTCCTCGCCGTCGAGGGCGGCGACGGTGAAGCGTCCGCCGCCGGCCACCGACATCTCGATGATCAGCGGGCCCTTCGGGGCCGGCCGGCCGAAGGAGAGGACCTGGTCTCCTTCGCCGTGCGCCTCGTGGAACACCTCGCTCGCGGGGACGGGCACCGACCCCTGCTCCGACCCGGCCGTCGGGCCCAGCATCTTCGCCAGCGAGGCTGCCAGGGACGCCGCCTGGGCTGTGAGTTGGGCCCCGCTCGCGGCCACGCTCCCGCCTGTCTCCTGGCGACCCCCGGCCGGTGCCCGGCCGGGATCGGCCGCCGCCGTGGCCCCGCCCGGGGCGGTGTCGCTCGCGGTCAGGCCCATGGCCCCGCCCGGGATCGCGCCCGTAGGCGGGGCGGACTCCTTGTGGACCTCGGTCATCGCGGGGCCCGGCACCGGCGCGGCCGGCAGGGCCTCCGGGGGGATGCCGTAGTCGGCGGCGAGCGCGGCCGGTCCGGCGCTGTAGCCCTGGCCCACGGCGCGGAAGCGCCAGGCCCCGTTACGGCGATAGCACTCGCCGAGCACCAGCGCGGTCTCCCCACCGGCGTCCGTGACCTCGTACCGCGCCACCGGCGGGCCCTCGGCGCCGGCCACCTCCACGGAGAGCCCGGCGACCGCGCCGAACGTCCCGCCCGCGGCGAGGACGACGATCAGCACCCGCTGGACGGCGGGCTCCACCGCCTCCTCGTCCACCTCCAGCCGTTGGACGAGGAGCCCGCCCTCCGCCGCCCCGCCCAGGTGCCGTGCGGCGCCCGAGGGGTGCGAAGGCCGGTCCCCCCGGACCACGTCGGCTTCACCACGGACCCGGCCCGCCGCGTCCAGCAGCACCGCCGTGGCGGCCACCAGGGGGGTGCCCGGCCGGTCCTCGCGGGCCACGGCGATGCGGAACGGGCCCCCGGGCAGCGGGGTGTTGGCCCCCTTGATGATGATCGTCATACCGACATCCTGGCATCGGCCGCCCTCCGCGGTCGACGAATCCGGCGAATCGCGGGGGTAGCGCGCGCCGCGCTGGGGCTTCGTGGTCGTGGTCACCGGGTCGCCTGGGCACCGGCGGCGAGACCGGGGTCCGCTACCGATACCTGGGGGACGAGAAGAAGCAGGGCTTCTTCGGCGTGAACGTCTCCCGGCGCGGCGGTCACCAGCAGAGCGCCTTCTGCCGGCTGGACGCGCGGCAGCGGTGAACTGCCCGTGGGGCCGCGGCTGCCGGCCGTCGACACCCAGGGAGGCTGGTCCATGGAATCCCACCAGGGAGGCATCGGCGGCTTCTGGACCCGTCGCCGCCAGCCGCCCGGTCCTGGTCAGCCGGTGCGCGCCGAGCGCCCGCGCGATGCCGGAGTCGATGACGCGCGGTGCGCGTCGCCCGCCAGGTCCGCCCGCAGCGTCTTGACCGCCGCCAGCCGGCGCCCGCACCGCCCCAGGTGGACGGTCCCCATGCCGCCCTCGCCGAGCCGCCCGCACAGCTCCCAACGGCCCAGCCGCCGGGGGTCGCCGGGCAGCGGCGGCCGCATCGGATTCCCCATCACGCCAGTGCCCCCGTCACGGGGCCCGATCCTACGACCGGGCGTCCCCCGGCCGGGGCGCCTCGGCAGGGGATGTCGACGCGTGGGCGACCGGGACGGGCATCGTGGCCGCCGAGACCGGGCCGTAAAGCGGTGGACAGCCCTCTGGCGCTGGGCGAGCATCTCCCCCCGATGAACAACGAACTTCACTCCCTCCCCCGACGCGTCCGCTTCGTCCCGCTCAGCGCGAAGGCGTTGCGGGCACTCGCCGAGGGCGACCTCGCCGGTGGCAGCGCCGAGGCCGGGGTCGCCCTCGACGAACACTTCGTCTCCGACCGAGCCCGCTGGATCTTCGCCTACCGCGCCGACCAGCTCGCCCGGGACCCGTCCGCCGCGCCCTGGATCACGCGGGCCGCGGTGTCCGAGCCGGACGGGACCGTCATCGGCGACGCCGGATTCCACGGGCCGCCGGACGAGACCGGCACGGTCGAGGTCGGATACACCGTCGTGCCCGCGTACCGCCGCCGGGGCTATGCCCGGGCCATGCTGAGGGCGCTGCTCGTCAGGGCCGCCGCCGAACCCGGTGTCAGGACCGTGCGGGCCACCGTCAGATCCGACAACCAGGCGTCCCTGGCCACCCTGGCGGGCTTCGGTTTCACGCGTGTCGGCGAGCGCGGGAACGAGCACGACGGACTCGAGCTCGTCTTCGAGGTCGCGGCCGACGCGATCCAGGCCGCATAGCTCGGGGAGGTACGGCTCCAGCAGCGGCAGCGGCAGCGAGCGGCGTGCGCCCGACGGACCCGCCCACCCCGTCAAGGCCACGGTCGCGGCGGGCGGGAGCCGCCGGGTTTCCACCCGGCGACATGGCCAGGTTTCGACCCGGCGATGTGAGAGATCCCGAGAGATGAGAGGGTCTGGCGGGTGAGCGAGACACTTCCGAACACTCTGCAATACCGCGTTGACGGGCAAGGAGACGCCCCGGTCCTGGTCATCGGGCCCTCACTGGGGACCACCTGGCACATGTGGGACCGCCAGATACCCGAGCTCACCCGCCAGTGGCGCGTCGTCCGTTTCGACCTGCCGGGCCACGGCGGGGCCCCCGCCCGCCCCTTCACCTCCGTCGCCGAGCTCGGCGACCGGCTGCTCGCCACCCTCGACGAGCTGGGCGTCCAGCGCTTCGGCTACGCCGGCTGCTCCATCGGCGGCGCGGTCGGCCTCGACCTCGCCCTGCGGGCGCCCCACCGGGTCGCCTCACTCGCCCTGGTGGCCGCCTCGCCCCGGTTCGGCAGCGCCGACGAGTTCCGCCAGCGCGGCGTGATCGTCCGTACCAACGGCCTCGAGCCCATGGCCCGTACCGCTCCCGAGCAGTGGTTCACCCCCGCCTTCCGTGCCGCCCAGCCCGCGATCGTCGAATGGGCCGTGCAGATGGTCCGGACGACCGACCCCGGCTGCTACATCGGCGCCTGCGAGGCGCTCGCGGTCTTCGACGTACGGGAAGCCCTCGGCCGCATCGGTGTCCCCGCCCTGGTGCTCGTCGGCTCCGAGGACCAGGTCACCGGACCCGCCGAGGCCCGCACCCTGGTCGCCGGGATCGCCGACGCCCGGCTCGCCGTCGTCCCCGGCGCCTCGCACCTCGCCCCCGTCGAGCAGCCCGCGGCCGTCACCGAGCTGCTCACCGACCACTTCGCCGGGGTCGTCCACGACACGCAGAGCGCCCTGCCGGCCCCGCCGATGCCGCCCGTGTCCGCTCCCGTCGTGCCCGTCGCCGAGATCGCCCCCGCCGAGCCGGCCGCCCCGGCGGCCGGGGCCGCCCGGCCCGACCCGTACGACCAGGGCCTCAAGCTGCGCCGCGAGATCCAGGGCGACGCCCATGTCGACCAGGCCCTGGCCGACGAGTTCGGCGCCGACCTGCAGGCCCTCGTCACCCGCTACGCCTGGGGCGAGGTCTGGAACCGCGAGGGCCTGGACCGCCGGACGCGCAGCTGCGTGACCCTGGCGGCCCTGATCGCCGGCGGGCACCAGGACGCTCTCGCCGACCACACCCGGGCCGCCCTGCGCAACGGACTGACCCCGGACGAGATCCGGGAGGTCGCGCTCCAGACCTCGGTCTACTGCGGGCTGCCCGCCGCCGAGAGCGCCCTGCGCGTGATGGGACGGGTGATCAAGGAGGAGACCACGCCCCAGGCGTAGGCTGACCGGGCACTTATGGCCCGTCGTGAGGTGGAGTCCCGTGAAGCTGACGAAGAAGTCGCACGCCTGCGTCCGTCTGGAGAAGGACGGAGGGACGCTCGTCATCGATCCCGGCGGGTTCAGCGAGGAGGACTCCGCTCTCGGCGCCGACGTCGTGCTGGTCACCCACGAGCACCCGGACCACTTCGACGAGGGCCGGCTGCGGGCCGGCCTGGAGTCCAACCCGGCGGCCGAGATCTGGACCCTGCGCAGCGTCGCGGACAAGCTCTCGGCCGCCTTCCCGGGCCGCGTCCACGTCGTCGGCCACGGCGACACCTTCAGCGCGGGCGGCTTCGACGTCCAGGTCCACGGCGAGCTCCACGCGGTGATCCACCCGGACATCCCCCGGGTCACCAACGTCGGATTCCTCGTGGACGGCTCCCTCTTCCACCCGGGCGACGCGCTGACCGTCCCCGGGCACCCGGTGGACACGCTGATGCTGCCGGTGATGGCCCCCTGGAGCAAGATCTCCGAGGTCATCGACTACGTACGGGAGGTCAGGCCGCGCCGCGCCATCGACGTCCACGACGCCCTGCTCACCGACCTCGCCCGGCCCATCTACGACCGGCAGATCGGCGCCCTCGGCGGCACGGACCACGGCCGGATGACCCCGGGCGACTCCACGGAGCTGTGAGCCACCGCGCCGCGGGACCGGTGACTGTCACACCCCGCCGTTAGGCTTGCGCTCATGCGCATCGCGACCTGGAACGTCAATTCGATCACCGCCCGCCTGCCCCGGCTCCTGGCCTGGCTGGAGAGCTCCGGCACGGACGTGCTGTGCATCCAGGAGACCAAGTGCACCGTCGAGCAGTTCCCCGCCGACGAGCTGCGCGAGCTGGGGTACGAGTCGGTGGTGAACGCCACCGGACGGTGGAACGGCGTGGCCCTGGTCTCCAAGGTCGGCCTGGAGGACGTCGTCACCGGACTACCCGGCGGGCCCGACTACGAGACCGTGCAGGAGCCCCGGGCCATCTCCGCGACCTGCGGCCCGGTCCGCGTGTGGTCGGTGTACGTGCCCAACGGCCGCGAGGTCGCCCACGAGCACTACGCGTACAAGCTCCGCTGGCTGGAGGCGCTCCAGGCGGCCGTCGCCGGGGACGCGGCGGGGGAGCGGCCGTTCGCCGTGCTCGGTGACTTCAACATCGCCCCGACCGACGACGACGTCTTCGACATCGCGGTCTTCGAGGGTTCCACGCACGTCACCGCGCCCGAGCGGGCCGCGCTCGCCGGCCTGCGCGAGACCGGTCTGACCGACGTGGTCCCGCGCCCGCTCAAGTACGACCACCCCTTCACGTACTGGGACTACCGCCAGCTCTGCTTCCCGAAGAACCGGGGCATGCGCATCGACCTGGTGTACGGCAACAAGCCGTTCGCCGACGCGGTCAAGGACAGCTACGTCGACCGTGAGGAGCGCAAGGGCAAGGGCGCGTCCGACCACGCGCCGGTGGTCGTCGACCTGGACGTCTAGGGGGTGTCCGGTGGATCTTGGCCGGGGCCACGACGCCTGGCACGGCACCTCGCCGCGTTGCCGAAACGCCCGAATAGCTCCGCTATTAAGGCGCTCCGGCGCCTTGCGATGCACCGCACCAGACGCCGCGTCCTATCCGGCCCTGATCCACCGGACACCCCCTAGGTCCGGTCGACCTCCAGGACCGGTCGACCTCTCGACCCGTCCGGGGCCTGGGCGGCGTTCCAGCCGGTCAGTTCGGCCGGGCGGTTGGTGATGATCCCGTCCGCGCCGAGCGCGTCGAGCGTCTTCCAGCGCGCCGGGCTGTCCACCGTCCAGACCATCACGGCCACGCCGGCCGCGTGGAGCTCACGCACCGCCTCCGGGCGGGTGGTCAGCTCCGTGGCGGACGGGTTGTAGGTGCTCAGCCCGAGCTCTTCGGCGACCGCGACCGGGTCGGGATCCAGCTTGTCGCGCAGCAGGCCGAGGGGGAGCTCCGGGGCCAGGGCCCGGGTGTGCCTCAGCGCCTCCGGGTCGAAGCTCTGGACGAGCACCCGGCCGGTCATGTCGTGGCCGCGGATCTCCTCGACGATCCGTGCCACCTCGTCGCGGCTGTGCCTGCCCTTGATCTCCAGGACCAGGTTCCCGCCGCGGCGGCGCAGATCGTCCAGTTGGGCGGCGAGGGTGGGGACCCGCGCGCCGGTGAACGCGGGGGCGAACCAGGAGCCCGCGTCGAGCGCGTCCAGCTCGGCGGCGGTGAGGTCGCGGATCGGCCCGGTGCCGTCGGTGGTCCGGTCGACCGTGGTGTCGTGGAGGACGTACGGCACGCCGTCCTCGCTCGGCTGCACGTCGTTCTCGATCCACCGGGCGCCGGCCCTGCGGGCGACCTCGTCGGAGACCAGCGTGTTCTCGGGCGCGGCCGAGGAGGCCCCCCGGTGGGCGATCACCGTCACGGGCGAGCCGGGCGCCCGCAGGAAGACGTTCGCGGCTCGCTGCCCCCCGCTCGCGGGTGCCTTCCCCGCCACTGGAGCGGCTGGAGCGGCTGGGACGGCCGGAGCGGCCGGAGCGGCGGAAGCGGTTGGAGTCTCCCGCGCCGTCAGTAACGCGGCGGCGGAGGCGCACGAGAGGGTCAGCACGAGGACGACCGCGGCGTCGCGCCGACCACGGCGCGGGCGCGTCGTCGGGGTCTGGGGCTCTGGCATGCGCCACACCTTAAGCCGGACACGCGAGCCGGACGGCGCGGCGCCCCGGGCCCGGACGATCTCCGCGCGCCGGGTGGTGCCACGGGAGGGTGCGATGCGACGCTGGTCGGATGAACATCCCGTTCCTGGACAACTGGCGCAAGCGGCTCGAGGCCGATCGATCCCCCTTGGCCGCGGCCTTCGACCGCGATCCGGAGGGGGTCGGTGAGCTGCTCGCCGAGTGCGAGCTGCTGCGCGCCAGGGCCCAGGACGCGGGGGTGCGGCTGGACGACACCCCGCGCTCGCTGGTGGCGATCGACCAGCTTCCGCCGCGCTGGCGGGACGATCCGGAGGAGCTGCCCTGGCTGGGCAACGACGCCGGGCTGTACCTGGGCACGGTCATCGTGCGCACGGTGCCGGGCGCGGTCTGGCAGGTATGGCCGGGAGGCAGGCCGGTGGTCCGGCTGGCCTCGGGCCGGGAGATCGACGTGGTGGCGGCCGGGCTCGACTGGGCCGTGAGTGGATCGCCCGAACTGTCCCAGGTGTACGCGGAGGCCGCCGAGTTCTGAGCGGCCGTGGCGAGCCGCCGGGCCACCCTTCCGCAGTAAATACGGCTAATGACGTTTTCATGCGTGTCGGGCGTGAAGTCCCTTTTTGTGGTGGATAGTTTGCGCTGACCTCGACACAGCTGAGAATGGGGCAGGGCAGCGTATGGCCGTCGTCGATCCGTTGATCGAGCTGCGGGACGTCAACAAGCACTACGGCACGTTGCACGTTCTGCGGGACATCCGCCTCACCGTCGGCCGCGGGGAGGTGGTGGTGGTCATCGGCCCGTCCGGCTCGGGCAAGTCGACGCTCTGCCGGGCCATGAACCGACTCGAGGGTGTCGAGTCGGGCGAGATCCTCATCGACGGGCGGCCCCTGCCGGGCGAGGGGAAGGCGCTGGCCCGGCTGCGGGCCGAGGTCGGCATGGTCTTCCAGTCCTTCAACCTCTTCGCGCACAAGACCGTTCTCGCCAACGTCTCCCTGGCGCAGATCAAGGTCCGTAAGCGCAAGAAGGAGGAGGCCGACCGGCGTTCGCGTGAACTGCTCGACCGGGTCGGGCTCGCCGCCCACGCCGACAAGTTCCCCGCCCAGCTCTCCGGCGGCCAGCAGCAGCGTGTCGCGATCGCCCGCGCGCTCGCCATGGACCCCAAGGCGCTCCTCTTCGACGAGCCGACCTCCGCACTCGACCCCGAGATGATCAACGAGGTCCTGGAGGTGATGCAGCAGCTCGCACGGGAGGGGATGACCATGGTCGTCGTCACGCACGAGATGGGCTTCGCCCGCTCGGCCGCGAACCGTGTCGTCTTCATGGCCGACGGCCGCATCGTCGAGGACCGCACGCCGGAGGAGTTCTTCACCAGCCCGCGCAGCGAGCGCGCCAAGGACTTCCTGTCCAAGATCCTCAAGCACTGAACGGGGGCGGGACATCATGCACCGTACGCGACGCACTCTGACCGCCCTCGCGCTGCTCGCCACGGCCGTGAGCACGCTGCTCGCCTGCGGCAAGGAGGGAAGCCCGCCCGTCAAGGGCCCGCAGCCGGACGAACTCCCCGTCTATCAGGTCCAGTCGGCGTTCCAGTTGCCCGACTCCTCGACCTGGCGGAACGCGAAGAAGCGCGGCCACCTGATCGTCGGCGCCAAGGAGGACCAGCCCTACATGGGGGAGAAGGACCCGGCCACCGGCCGGTACTCGGGCTTCGACATCGAGATCGCGAAGATGATGTCGGCCTCGCTCGGCTTCGACCCGGCCTCGATCGAGTTCCGGACGATCGCCTCGGCCAACCGAGAAACCGCCCTGCAGAACGGCCAGATCGACTACTACGTCGGCACCTACACCATCAACGACAACCGCAAGAAGCTCGTCGGCTTCGCCGGCCCCTACTACATGGCCGGCCAGTCGCTGCTCGTGCGCGCCGACGAGGACGACATCCACGGGCCCGGGGACCTCGACGGCAAGCGCGTCTGCTCGGCCGCCGGATCCACCCCGTACCAGCGCATCGAGAGGGACTACCCGACGGCGGATCTCGTCGCCTACGACACCTACTCCGTCTGCGTCGACAACCTCCTCACCTACCAGGTCGACGCCGTCACCACCGACGACACGATCCTCATGGGCTACGCGGCCAAGGTCCCCGACGAGCTCAAGGTCGTCGGCAAGCCGTTCTCCCAGGAGCCGTACGGCATCGGCGTCCCCCGGAGCGACAACGCCCTGCGCTTCGCCCTCGACGACGCCCTCGCCGCTCACGAGAAGAACGGCGACTGGAAGAAGGCGTACGACGCGACCCTCGGCCTCTCCGGGGTCCCGGCCCCCCAGCCGCCCGCCATCGACCGCTACCCGGCGAGCTGAGGAGGCACTCCCCGACATGGACGTCCTGACAGAGAACTTCTCGCTCTACGGCGAAGGCTTCCTGGGCACCGTCGAACTCACCGTCTACGCGTCGGCGTTGGCGCTCGTCCTCGGCTTCGTGATGGCCTCCTTCCGTGTCGCGCCGGTCGGCTCCTTCCGGCTCTTCGGCACCGTCTGGGTCACCGTCCTGCGCAACACCCCGCTCACCCTGCTCTTCTTCGCGGTGATGCTCGGCCTGCCCCGCTTCGGACTCGTGCTTCCCTTCGAGCTGTTCGCGGTCCTCGCGCTCGGCTGCTACACCTCGGCCTTCATCTGCGAGGCGCTGCGCTCGGGCATCAACACCGTGCCACGCGGCCAGGGCGAGGCGGCCCGCAGCCTCGGCATGACCTTCGGGCAGACCCTGGGCGCCGTCGTCCTGCCCCAGGCGTTCCGCTCCGTCATCCCGCCCATCGGCTCCACGCTCATCGCGCTCGCCAAGAACTCCGCGATCGCCGGGGCCTTCAGCGTCACCGAACTCCTCGGCACGTACAAGACGTTGAGCGAGCTCGGCTACAACATCGTCTGGACCTTCGTCTGGATCGCCGTCGGCTACCTGATCATCACTCTCACCATCAGCGCGGTCTTCAACGTCCTGGAGAAGCGCTGGGGAGTCGCCCGATGACCGAGTCCACCGCCCTGTACGACATCCCCGGCCCGCAGACCCGCCGGCGGCACCTGCTCTACGGCGTGATCTCGACCGTCGTGATCCTGGCGCTGGCGGGCTGGATCCTCTACCTCCTCTTCGACACCGAGCAGTTCACCACGACGAGGTGGTCGCCCTTCGCGTACGAGGGCATCCAGGAGCTGCTGCTGCGCGGCCTCGGCAACACCCTCAAGGCTTTCGCGTACGCCTCGGTGCTCTCGCTCGCGCTCGGCGCCGTCCTCGCCACCGGACGCCTCTCCGAACACCGCGTGCTGCGCTGGGTCTCGACGCTGCTCGTCGAGTTCTTCCGCGCCATGCCCGTGCTGGTGATGATCTTCTTCATCTTCGTGGCGCTGAAGGTGCAGCCGCTGCCCGCGCTGGTCGCCGGACTGACCCTCTACAACGGCTCGGTGCTCGCCGAGGTGTTCCGTACCGGGGTCAACTCCGTCGACCGCGGGCAGCGGGAGGCCGCGTACGCGCTGGGGATGCGCAAGACCCAGGTCATGACCTACGTCCTGGTGCCGCAGGCGGTCCGGGCGATGCTTCCGACGATCATCAGCCAGCTGGTGGTGGCCCTCAAGGACACCTCGCTCGGCTTCCTCATCACGTACGAGGAGTTCCTGCACGCGGGCAAGCTGATCGCGTCGAACCTCGACTACGATCTGCCGTTCATCCCCGTCGTCATGGTGATCTCACCGATCTACATCGGGATGTGCATCCTGCTCTCCTGGTTCGCCACGTGGGTGGCGAGGATGGAGCGCCGCAGCCCGAAGACGAAGGCCGTGGGGGTCGCCCCGGCCGAACCGGAGACGCTGCTGCCGGGCGGGGGTCCCCCCGGGGCCCCCCGCCCGCAGGGGCAGTAGCGCGCAGGAGAGGCATGCCCGTCCGGCAGCAGCCGGTGATCACTCCTCCCGCAGCGGGACCGACACGTAGGACGGGTCGGCCGGCGGGGAGGAGAAGGTCAGCTGCGCGCCGGTCGGGTTGTGCTCGATGTAGAGCGGGTCGACGGTGTCGACGACCAGGGCGAGACGGTGACCCGCCGGCACGTCGTAGGCCGTGGAGAACAGCTCCAGGTCGACGGCGAAGGGCTTCCCGGGCGTCTGGCCGTGGAAGGTGTACGGGGCATTGCTGACCAGCTTGCCGAGGCCGAGCGGACCCACGTCGTAGAGGTACGCGACGAGAGTGCCGCTCTCCTTGGTGGAGGTCACCGTGGTGTGCAGCTTCGCCGTGCCGCGGACCTGCTGGGCCGTGTCGTACCGCTCGGACTGCCAGACGCCGGCGAAGGAGCGGGGGAGGAGCGGGATCGAGGCGACGGGCGGGGTCCTGAGGAACTGGTCCAGGGCGTTGGAGAGCAGCACGATGCCGCCGTTGGCACCGGAGTCGACGTTCGCCCAGATCCGCTGGGTGGAGCCGAGGGCGATCTTCCGCTCGTTCGCGCCCACCGACTTCCAGTCCGGGTACCCCTCGTAGCCGCCGGTGGACCGGGTCTTGAGCTGGACGGGCTGCTCGCGGTCGATGCCGTTGTCGGCGCCCTTGAGGTGGTGGTCGAACCAGCGGTGCGCGTTGGTCCAGGTGTCGTTGGGCAGCCCCAGCAGGCCGGTCGCCTCGGCGGTGGCGTGGTCGCCGGGGCGGAACTCCAGGCGCTTGGGGCCCTGGAGCTTCTCGTAGAAGGAGGCGTACTGGTTGGGCGGGAAGATGGTGTCGCCCCAGGCGTTGCCGAGCATGATCGCGGCGCCGTTGGCGTTGATCCGGTCCAGGTAGGTGACCGCCGAGCGCTTCTTGCCCCAGGCGATCATCTCCTCTTCCTTGTCGAGGTTCGAGGAGAGGAAGTCGCCCAGGATCTGCTGGAGTTCGGGTCCGGGGCGGCCGGTGAGGAAGCCGGCGCCGCCGAGCAGGGCGGCGGCCTGGAGGTGCTGGGTCCGGCCGCTGTAGATGGAGTCGATGAGGTCGGCCCAGCCGCTCAGCGCCGCGACGGCCTTGATCCGCTTGTCGTGCGCGGCGGCGAGCAGGCTGATCCCGGCGCCGTACGAGACACCCGCCATACCGACCTTGTCGGGGTCGGCTGGGGTGTTCGCGAGGGCCCAGTCGACGACCTTGGAGGCGTCGGCGACGTCCTTCGGTCCCGCGGTCTCGATCTCGCCGCCGGACTGCCAGAAGCCGCGCGAGTTGTAACTCACCACGACATAGCCGGAGTCGGCGAGCTTCCGGGCCTGTGCGAGGTACTCGATCTGGGGCATCGCCCAGCTGGTGGGAAGCACGATCACGGGGTAGCGGACCGAGCCGTCGGCGCCGGCCGGGGTGACGACATTGGCCTTGAGGACGGTGCCGCCGTCGCCGGCGATGTCGACGAAACGGATTCCGGCGTCGGCGGTCTCGGCGGTCTCCGTGGCGTGGGTGGCAGGCGCGAGCCCGAGCGCCGTCCCGGCCACGAGGGCGGCCGAGACGGCGAGGGACAGGGATGTGCGCACGGGTCACTCCTCACTGGGGGTGTCACTGATGGGGGGCAGTGAAAGTGACCCGACGGTAACCGCGGCGGCTTACCCAAGGTAACTGGTCGGTAAGTTACGCGAAAGTAACGATTATTGGACGGCGTGTCAGTGAAGGGCGCGCGAGCCTCGCTAGGGTTCGGCCGTATGACCGACCGCGTTCTGGAACTTCTGCGCAGCCGCCCCGATCTGGCCGATGCGGCCGCGTTCCCGTTCAACTTCGACGTGGACCGGGCGTACCACGTCGAGGAGGTGCACCCGGCGTCCGGGGCGTCGCTGGAGCCGATCGCCGGCGACGACACCGGAGGCACGTACTTCCTGTGCGGGGGGACGGCCGTGCTCCACGCGTCCTCGGAGGGGGACGCCGTGCTGTTCGCCGACAGCGTGGGCGAGGCGCTGGAGATGCTCGTTCGGCTGCCCTGGTGGTGCGAGGACCTCTCCACCGAGCTGGACGAGGAGAGCCTGGCGGCCGCGGTGCGCGCGGCGGACGACGAGGCGCGGGAGGAGTTCGCCCCCGAGCTGGACGCGCGGCGAGCGGCGCTGCTCAGCGGTCTCGGTCTGCCGGAGCGGCCCCTCGTCGAACTCCTCGCCCTGTCGGAGTCGGCCGCCCGGCGCACCGACCCGGACCACGTCCTGCTCAACTCCGAGGAGCTCTGCGCGTACCTGCTGGAGGAGTCCTACCGGCCGTCTCTGCGTGACGTCGTCCTCGGCCCGGGGCGCGAGGCCCTGGAGCGCATGCGCTCCGGCGACGTCGACGTGCGGAAGGAGGTCGCCGAGGATCCTGTGCTGTGGGCGGGGGTGGTGCGGGCGGCGGGGTACGACCGCCGGGACGGCGACCTGCCGCTGCTGCGCGAGCTGCTTCGCCGCGGGCATGCCGAAGGGGACGAGTGGTACCGCGAGCGGTGGCTGGGCGCGATGCTCGTGGCGCTCCACGGGCAGGCCGAGGACGTTCCGCTGCTGCGGACGGCCACCTCTGGACAGGTCACCGACAGCGCCGAGGCTCTGGAGTGGGCCCACGGGCTCGACGCGGCCGAGGAGAGCCCGTTCACCTGGATCGAGCTGGCCCGCCGCCAGGGGCGCGTCGAGCACGCCCGGGTCGCGCTCATCCGCATGCTGGACGACACGGGCCCCGACGCGCAGCGGCTCCGCGAGCTGAGCCGCGCGCTGGAGCGCATCGGCGACCACGCACAGGCGGCCCGCGCTCAGTTCAACCTGCTCTCGCTCCAGGACACGGCCTGGGACCGGGCCGCGGAGGCGCATGTCCTCGCCCGCCTTGAGCGCGGCAAGGGTGACCTCGCGGCGGCGGGACGGGCGCTGGACCGCGCCCGGGCCGCGGTCGGCCTCGACGGTGCCAGGACGGACGGAACGGTCGCCGAGTGGCACCGCCGCGGCCTCGGCCTGCGGATCACGGAGCAGCATCTGGAGCTGACGCTCGCCGCGGTCGAGGCGGGCGCCGCGCCACTCGCGCGTGCGACGATGGCGCGCGCCCGCCTCCTGCTGGACATGATCGCCAAAGAATCGGCGAAGGCGCTCAGCCCGCTGTCCACGCGGGCGACATGGGCCGTCGCCGGGCTTCGCCCGCCCGGCGACTGAACCTCCTCCTCAGGAGGAGGTGTCCTCGGATCCGGTGTCCTCGAGGCCTTCCAGGCTGTCCATGAACGAGCTCACGGAGAACACCGCACGGCCCGGGCCGGCCGGGCCGTAACCGGGCGGGGAGTTCAGGCCGAACTCCTCGAGCGTCGCCCGGTAGGCCTCCAGCAGACGGATGTGGTACTCGAGCGGCGCCCCCAGCGGATTGGCCTTGCCCAGCGGGGTCGTGGGCTCCGGGCACCAGGTGGTGAAGCGCGGCACGACGCCGTTCGACATGAAGAACCGCAGTCCCTCCGTGGTCGACTCGATCGCCTCGCTCACCTTGGTGAAGCCGAAGGGCTCGGCCATCTCGATGCCCGCCACGAAGTTGGGGATCACATGGCGGGGGCCGAACACCTCGGCGGAGTCCAGGATCCTGCGGTGCCACTCGTCGCGGCCGACGTAACGCTCCTTACCCGGACAATGCAGCTGGAACAGCCGGCGGTCCCACACCTCGAAGTTGGGGTGGTAGATCCGGATGCCGTAGTCGTGGAACCGCTGGACGTCGTCGCGGGGCAGCGCCTGGGCCACGACCTTGCCGATCCAGCGGCCGGGGAAGCGCTCCTCGATGGCCTTCGCGTAGTGGCCGTAGAAATCGGCTTCGTCGCGACCGCCGACCTGGGACGTGATCGAGCCGCCCGTGAGGGTGTACGCCCGGGAGGTCCCGGCCGTGTCGTACCGGTCGATGATCTCCAGGGCCTCCAGGACCTCCTCGACCGGCTTCACCCCGGTGTACGGCCGTCCCGCCGCCTTGTGCTGGCGCCAGTTGTGGTTGATGTCGCAGAACTGGCACTCCTCCTTGGCGCCGAAGTACTGGCACACCCGGAAGACCGTCAGGTAGATGAGGTAGCCCCACTGGATGGTCGGCGCGACCTCCATCACCGACTTGCCGTTCGACAGCGTGTGCCGGTAGTACTCCGGCATCGGCGGCAGGCCGACGTCGGCGATCCGCGCGCCGTCCAGATAGAGCCCGAGCACGCCGTCCTCGCCGCCCCGTACGACGTAGGGGGAGTCCGGATTGACGCGTACGGACACGACGGTACGGCGCAGGTCGTACGGGCCGCCGGTGAGCACGATCTCCTCGGGAGGCCGGTTGAGCGCGGCGGCCCCGAGCTCCGGCAGCGTGCGGTGGTCGAAGGAGAAGATGAAGTACGACTTCGGCTTGACGTCGCCGGCCGCCCCGTCGGAGGTGCCGCTGAGCGCCGACTCGTCGAAGGCCATGCCGCCCCGGAGGAGATCTTCCTTGATCACGGCTTCCCGGGGCACGTGCGGGAAGCGCTCCATCAGGTCCTCGACCAGCGCGGTACGGCTGAGGCTCTCCATGTGCTGCTCCATCCTGTGACTCCATGAGGGTCCCTCGAAGCGTAACCCCGTGTAAGTGACGCGCCTGGAGCCGGGGTGTGACACGTCCGGGGCACCGCCCGGCTGTCCACGCCGTCCCCGCCGTCCCCGCCGTGGGACCATCCATGCCGCGGAGGCATCCGCTCGCACGAGCACGAACCGACGGTCAGGGAGAGCAGCCACATGTCCGACGCCTCCGACGAATCCTCCGTAGGGGGACTCTCGCCGTATCAGCGGGAGTTGAGGAAGCGCTTCCTCGCCGCTCCCCAGGTCGCCGCGCCCGCGCCCTGGCGGCAGGTGTTCGACCCGTATGTCGCCGTCGGAGGGCTCCTCGGGATCGGCTTCGGGGTGGATCCGGGGAGCGGGGGCGACCTGGTCATGGTCGTCTCGCACGACGGGCACGGACTGTTCGACGCGGTCACGGGGGAGCGGATCGCCCGGGACCGGGATCCCGACCCCGAGGGAGACGTGCCCGACGGGCCCGACCTCTCCTGTCCGGGGCTCGGGCCGCTGGAGGGGGTCCGCGTGCGGATCGCCGGTCTGTACGGCGGAGGGCTCCACACCAGCGCCTCCGGCGGGTGGAGCGTCGACGTCGTCGCTCCCGACTGGCCCCACGAGCGCGTCCTGCTCAGCGGCGACGGAGGCATGCCCCATCGCGGTCCGCACGGCGAGAAGTGGTGGCACGTCTTCCACTCCCGCTGGTCCGAGCTGCGCGCCGTCGGCTTCTCACCGTCCGGACGGACGCTCGCCGTCGCGACCAGCAGCGACCTGACCCTCTGGACGCGCGCGGAGGAGCGCCAGGACGGCTGAGCAACGGAGTGGGGATCTGGAATTCCGGGGACGCGCGCACCAAGCTGGTGCCGTGGAGAACCCCGGCGGCGTACCCGATGTCTTCGATCCGCGCGTCTATGCCGACGGACCGCCGCACGAGGCTTTCCGCGCCCTGCGCGACCGGCACCCCGTCGCCTGGCAGGAGGAGTACGAAGTCCTCGGCTGGCCCGCCGGATCCGGGTTCTGGGCCGTCACACGGCACGCCGACGTCGTGCGCGTGCTCAAGGACTCCAGGGACTACTCCTCGTGCCTCGGCGCCACACAGATCCGTGATCCGGATCCGGCCGATCTGCCGTTCATCCGTCGGATGATGCTCAATCAGGACCCGCCGGAGCACGGCCGACTGCGGCGGCTCGTCAGCCGGGCGTTCACCCCCGGACGCATCGGGCGGTTCGCCGGGACCGCGCGGGAGCGGGCGCGCGAGCTGCTGGAGGCAGCCGTCGACGCGGGCCCCGAGGCCGATCTCGTGCGGGCCGTCACCGACGACTACGCGCTGCTCAACCTGACCGACCTCCTCGGCGTCCCCGCCGGTGACCGCGGACTGCTGCTCACCTGGACCGAGCGGGTCATCGCCTACCAGGACCCCGACGAGCCGCCCGTCCTCGACGCGCGAGGACGGCCGGTCAACCCCCGCTCGCCCGCCATGCTCGCCGACATGTTCGCCTACGCCCGGGAGCTCGCCGCGTACAAGCGGAGAAACCCGGCGGACGACGTCATGACCGCACTCGCCACGTCCGAACTCCGCCCCGCTGAGCTGGAGATGTTCTTCTTCCTGCTCACCGTCGCCGGCAACGACACCGTCCGCAGCGCGGCCCCCGGCGGGCTGCTCGCCCTCGCCGAACACCCCGACGAGCGCCGACGGCTGTGGGACGGGACGGCCGCCGTGGACCGGGCCGTGGAGGAGCTCCTGCGGTGGCACCCGCCCGTGCTCTCCTTCCGGCGCACCGCGGCCCGCGACACCGTCCTCGCCGGCCGCCCCCTTGCCGCCGGCGACAAGGTCGTCGTCTTCCACGCCTCCGCCAACCACGACGAACGGGTCTTCACCGACCCTCACCGGCTGGACCTGGACCGGATCCCGAACCCGCACGTCTCCTTCGGAGAAGGACCCCACGTCTGCCTCGGCGCGCACTTCGCCCGGCTGCAACTGCGCGTCCTGTACGAGGAGGCGCGTCACACCCTGCCGGACCTCGAACTCGTCGCTCCGCCCCGGCGGCTCGTGTCGAACTTCATCAACGGCGTCACGTCCCTGCCGGTTCGCCTGCGGTAGTGGGAGAAGGGGTGGCCGGGGCGGTGCGCGCCGCCCGCGTCACCTCGGCGACCAGTTCCACGACATCGGGGCCGTACGCATCCGAGTTGACGACCTTCAGGAGGAGCACGAAGGGGCCGGAGCCGTACTTCCGCGCCAGCTTCTCGTGGTGCCGGGCCAGGTAGCGGCTGGCGGCCTGGTTGGAGACCGCGGCCTGGCCGCAGAGGAGGAAGACCGGCCGCCCGCCCTCGCCGCCGGTGAGGCGGGCGAGGATCACGTGCTCGGTGGACCCGTTCACGCACCGGTACACCTCGCCCCCGACCGTGATCATGCCCCGGTCCGCGAACGGATCCGATTCCACGTTGACCGTCAGGCCGGGAAGCAGGGTCGACAGATGTGCGGCCATCCGGCGGTTGGAGTACGGTCCGCCGACGCAGAACTCCGCGCGGTCCCCGAGGCCCTGCCGGGCCTCGTCGTGCTGGACTATCTCCGGGCGTGCTCCGCAGTCCTTGATCAGGGCGGAGAGTTCGAGCAGCGCGGAGACGTCGACGTTGTGCACCGCCCGCTCGCTGCCCGCTTTACGGTTCACCACGAGCAAACACTCGGAGCCGTCGCGCAGCCCGAAGAACGCCTGCTTGCGCCGGAGTTTACGGCGCCAGAGATACGTCCGGGTCAGCCAGCCCAGCGACCCGCTGACCCCGGTCGCGAGGACCCCCAGCACGACGTTGCGCAGGTCTTCGTTCATGGGCGCGCATGGTAGCGGCACGACGCACCGTTGTTCGAGGCGGTCCTGACGAGAAGGCGGGCCGGAAGTTACGCTGCGCGGACGGCCGTTGACTGGAGGTACAAGTGCGACGCTCCACCGCTCGGAAGGTCTCTCTGCTCGCCGTCGCCGTGACGGTGCTCTCGGTGGGCGCGGCCGCGCCACCCACGGGCCCCAAGCCCCCGAAACCGCCCCTGAAGGAACCCGTCGCCGTCGGGTACGGCGGAGCCGTCGCCAGCGTCGACGCCGACGCTTCCGCCGCCGGTATCGAGGTGCTCCGCAAGGGCGGCAACGCCGTCGACGCGGCCGTCGCCGTGGCCGCGGCCCTCGGCGTCACCGAGCCGTACTCCGCGGGCATCGGCGGCGGCGGCTACTTCGTCCACTACGACGCGCGGACCCGCACGGTCCACACGATCGACGGCCGTGAGACCGCGCCGCGTTCGGCGGACGCGAACCTCTTCGTGGAGAACGGCAAGCCCATCCCCTTCGAGGAGGGCATGACCAGCGGCCGGGGCGTCGGCACCCCCGGCACGCCGGCGACCTGGAAGACCGCCCTCGACGCCTGGGGCAGCAAGCCACTGCGCTCCCTGCTCGAACCGGCCGGCCGCCTCGCCCGCGAGGGGTTCACCGTCGACGCCACCTTCCGCGCCCAGACGGCCGCCAACGAGGCGCGCTTCCGCGACTTCCCGGCCTCCTCCGAGCTGTTCCTGCCGGGCGGGCGACTGCCGGTGGTGGGCTCCACCTTCAAGAACCCCGACCTCGCCCGTACGTACGAGAAGCTGGCGCGGGAGGGCGTCGGCGCGCTCTACCGGGGCCCGCTGGCCCGGGACATCGTGAACACGGTCCGCACGCCCCCGGTCCGGGAGGGCGCCACCCGGGTGGTCCGCTCCGGTGACCTGACGGAGCGTGACCTCGCCGCGTACGAGACGGTGAACAGGCGGCCCACGAAGCTCTCGTACCGCGGCCTCGACGTCTACGGCATGGCGCCCTCGTCGTCGGGCGGCACGACCGTCGGCGAGGCGCTCAACATCCTGGAGCGGACCGACCTCTCCACCGCCTCGGAGACCGCCTATCTGCACCGCTTCGTCGAGGCGAGCCGGATCGCCTTCGCCGACCGGGGGCGCTGGGTCGGCGACCCCGCCTTCGAGGACGTGCCCACGCGCGAGCTGCTCTCCCAGCGGTTCGCCGACTCCCGCGCGTGCCTGATCCGCGACGACGCCGTGCTGACCAGCCCGCTCGCGCCGGGTGACCCGCGTGATCCGGCGGACTGCGCGAGCGGTGGGACGGCGGCCCCGACGACGTACGAGGGCGAGAACACCACGCATCTGACGGTCGCCGACAAGTGGGGCAGCGTCGTCTCGTACACGCTCACGATCGAGTCGACGGGCGGCAGCGGCATCACCGTTCCGGGGCGCGGGTTCCTGCTCAACAACGAGCTGACCGACTTCTCCTTCGCCCCGGCGAACCCGGCCGTCCACGACCCGAACCTGCCGGGCCCGGCGAAGCGGCCCCGCTCCTCGATGTCCCCGACGATCGTGCTCGACGGACACGGGCGGCCGGTGCTCGCGCTGGGCTCCCCGGGCGGAGCCACCATCATCACCACCGTGCTCCAGACGCTGACCGGGGTCGTGGACCGCGGTCTGCCGCTCGTCGACGCCATCGCGGCCCCGCGCGCCAGCCAGCGGAACCAGGCGACGACGGAGCTGGAGCCGGGGCTCTGGAACAGCCCGCTGAAGGGCGAGCTGGAGGCGATCGGCCACGGCTTCCGGCAGAACCCGGAGATCGGCGCGGCGACGGGCGTGCAGCGGCTGGCCGACGGTCGCTGGGTCGCCGCGGCGGAGACCGAGCGGCGGGGCGGCGGCTCGGCGATGGTGGTGCGACCGGCGCCGTAGCGCCTCCTGGCGGGCAAGGCGGCCTGGCGGGCAAGGCGGCCGGGCGGGCAAGGCGGCCGGGCGGGCAAGGCGGCCGGGCGGGCGAGCGGGCCGAGTGCCGATGGGTCCCGCCCGCCCGGCCTCGCCCTACAGCGCGGTGAGAACGCGCGGGCCGTCGTCGGTGATCGCGACCGTGTGTTCCGTATGGGCCGCGCGGGAGCCGTCCATGGTGCGGATCGTCCAGCCGTCCCGCGCCGTGTAGTGGTCGTCCCCGCCCCCGCCGATGAGCATCGGCTCGATCGCGAGGGCCATCCCGTGGCGCAGGGGCATTCCCCGGCCCGGACGCCCCTCGTTGGGGACGCCCGGATCCTCGTGCATGGCGCGGCCGATCCCGTGGCCGCCGAAGCCGTCCGGGATGCCGTAGCCCGCGCCCCGGCACACCCGGCCGATCGCGTGCGCGATGTCGCCGATGCGGTTGCCGACGACGGCCGCACCGATGCCCGCCTCCAGGGCGGCGTACGCCGTGTCGATCAGCCGGGTGTCCTCGGGGCGGGCCCGGCCCACCGTGAAACTGATCGCGGAGTCGCCCGCCCAACCGCCGAGGAGCGCCCCGCAGTCGGCGGAGACGAGGTCCCCGTCGGCGAGGCGGCGGTCGTCCGGGATGCCGTGCACGATCGCGTCGTTCACCGACACGCACACGACCGCCGGGAAGGGCACCGGCGCCCAGTCGGGGCGGTAGCCCAGGAACGGTGATTCCGCCCCCGCCGCCGCCAGGACCTCACGGGCCGTCCTGTCCAGTTCCCTGAGGCTGACGCCGGGCGCCGCCTTCTTCCGTACGGCCGCCAGCGCCTCGGCGACCACCCGTCCCGCGACCCGCATGGCCTGCAGGGACTCGTTCGTCTTGATCTCCACCATGACAATTATTATACCGGTATTAGAATGGCGTCATGGTGCGTACACCCCTGACCCCCGAAGAGCGCGAGCGCGGCGAGCGGCTCGGCCTCCTCCTGCGCGAAGCCCGCGGCGACCGTTCCATGGTCGAGATCGCCGCGGCCGCCGGACTCTCCGCCGAGACCCTCCGCAAGATCGAGACCGGCCGGGCCCCGACCCCCGCCTTCTTCACCGTGGCGGCACTGGCGCGAGTCCTGGACCTCTCCATGGACGAGATCGTCACGCGCTGCGCGCTGGTGCCTGTCTGAGTGGGCCCCGCGCTCGCTCCGGGAGGGCGCGGATAGTCTCGGCCGCATGATGCCCGAGGAGCTGCGGCGCGGCCGCTACGTCAGCCTGACCACCTTCCGCAGGAACGGCACCGGAGTGGCGACCCCGGTCTGGTACGCGATGGAGGGCGACGTGCTGTACGCGTGGACCCGCAGCGACTCCTGGAAGGTCAAGCGGCTGCGGAACGACCCGCGGGTCGTGGTCGCGGTCTGCGACGTGCGCGGGAAGGTCGCGGAGGGTGCGGCGCGCGTGGAGGGCTCCGGGCGGCTCCTGGAGGGGCAGGAGCTGCGTCGCGTGCGGAAGCTGCTCGCGCGGAAGTACAGCTGGCAGTTCTGGCTGGTGGACTGGCCGGCCATGATCGCCCGGCTCGGCAAGCGCCCGCACACGGGGATAGCGGTGACGTTCTGAACTCGTTCGCCACCGCACGAAAACAGCCTGTAGCCGTCCCGTAACACAACTGCGGTCGAATGCCTGCGGACCGGAAGGTTCCAGTCGAGTGCGCGGGTGGTGCGGGCGAGATGACGGTGTATCACATCCCGGTGGAGGTCAGTGCGTTCGCGCACTTCCTCAGAGAGCTGGCGGCCCGCCTCGAGCCGGGCGAAGGCTGGTACGGGGTCTTCGCGAGCCGGGACCCGGAGGGTCTCCGGTCCTGCTTCGACGGCGCGGAGATCCTGCCCTGGGACGTCGTCACGTCGCTGCTCCAGGACCTGGGGGAGACCGGCGCCGGTCCGCGGACGGCCAGGGCCAGGGCGCTGTACGCGGCCGCGGCCGCGGTCCACGACCGGCGGCCGGGCGGGGCGGAGGCGCTGCGAGATCGTCGTGAGGCGATGGAGGTGGAACGGCGGTACGCCGAGGCGCGCTCCCGTGAGCTCGGCGCGCGGCTGCGCACGGCCACCGACGCCGCGGAGGCCGCCCGGCTGGGCGACGAACTGGCCTGGACGCAGGACGATCACCGCCGCGCGATCGCTCGCATCGCGGAGCTGACGGCGCGCCTCGCGGCGCTCGGCGGTGACGACGACGAACCCGCTGGACCTTCGTCTCCCGCTCCGCCCCCGTCCCCCGCCCCGGCGGTCAAGCGGCGCCCCCGGGGAGCCCGGTACGCGTGGATGGACGAGGTCGAGGAGGTCCAGGAGGCCGTCCCCGTACCGGAACTGCCCGTGGCCGGTTCGGCGGCTCCGCGCGGCGCCCGGTTCGGCGCCGCAGAGGCGCCCACCGCCCCCGTGCCCCGCGCGGCCCCGGAGGTCGCCCCGGAGGTCGCCGCGGAGGCGGTCCGCGCCGCCGGGAACGCGGTGTACGCGCTGCGGCGGCTGCGCGCCCAGGGGCGCAGCGGCGAGGCGCATGCGCTGCTCTGCGAGGCCGTCGCCGGGCCGCCGGCCTGGCTCCCGGCCCTCGCGACGGAACTGCACCGCGCGGGCCTCGGCGCCGACTGGGCCACCCTGCTGTGGGAGGCGGCCTCGCTCCCGCCCGGGCGGCTCGCCGCCGTCGCCGGGGCGCTCGCCGACGCCGGCCGGCCCGAGGACTGCGACCACCTGCTGCGCCAGGGTGTCGCCCGCCCGGTGGAGGAGCTGGCCGGAGCCTGCGCCGCCCTGCACGCCGAGGGCCACCACCGCGAGGCGCACGCCCTGCTCACCGCCTTCGTCCGGGTCCGCCCGCCCGAGGACGCCGCCGGGTTCGCGGCGGCCGACCCCCACGGCCTCGTCCCCCAACTCCTCGCCGCCGCCCGCGCGGTGTCCCCGACGCGCGAGCGGGATCTCCTCCACGCCCTGCGCGTCGCGGGCCTGGCGGGAGCCTGAGGGCCCGGGCCGTTCGCGCGTCGCGGATCCGCTCAGCCCGCGCTTCTCTCGCCCGTACGCGCCTCCCACTCGCGTCCGATCCCCTTGAGCAGCGCGGGATACACGCCCAGGTAGCGGAACGGCTTGATGAAGGCCATGTACGCGGCGCCGGCCACGCCGTTCGACTTCACCAGGACCGCCATCTGGCCGCGGTGGCCGCCGGCCCCGTCCGGGACCCAGCCGATGTGCATCAGCCCGTGCACGGTCCGGTTGCCCATCTCGGCCACCCACTCGTCGTGCGTCTGGTAGACGGAGGTGAACGGGAGGCTCGTGAGATCGGGTCCGCGCAGGCCCTCGCGGAGGTCCGCGGGCAACCGGTCGCGCAGGGTGGCCACCCGGCCGCCGACGCCGGAGTCGGGCTTGTCCCAGCCGAGCAGCTTCCCGAGCTTCCAGCGGATGGCGAAGAGCAGGCGCGGGACGGGGGAGGAGATCGGCCCGTCGCTCCTGCCGTCGTCCTCGGTCGCGAACTGGTCCACGAGGCGTGCGAGGTCGTCGGGGCCGCCGGGGGTGGGCAGCGCCCAGACGTCCTCCAGACGGAAGTCGGGCGCGATCTCATGGATGCGCCAGGGACGGGAGGTGTGGGCGGTGCTGGGGAGTCTCATGGCCAAGCCCCTGTCTATACGATGCCGTATAGAACAAGCTAGCACCCGTCTATACGGAACCGTATAGATCCTGGGGGCGTGAGGGGAGACACATCATGGGCGTGACCCGCACGCCGCGCGCCAAGTGGATCGAGGAGGGGCTGCGTGCCCTCGCCGCCGGCGGCCCGGAGGCGGTCCGGATCGAATCGCTCGCGCAGGCGCTCGGTGTCAGCAAGGGCGGCTTCTACGGCTACTTCCGCAACCGCGGCGTCCTGCTCGACGAGATGCTCGACACCTGGGAGCGAGAGGTCAGCGAGGCGGTGATCGAGCAGGTCGAGAGCGGCGGCGGAGACGGACGGACCCGCCTGGACCGGCTGTTCACGATCGTCGCGGCGCTCGACGGGCCGGTGACCGGCACGCCGGTCGACCTCGCGATCCGCGACTGGGCCCGCCGCGACGAGTCCGTCGCGGAACGGCTCCGCCGCACCGACAACCGGCGCATGGAGTATCTGCGCTCGCTGTTCGGTGACTTCTGCCCCGACGAGGACGACGTCGAGGTGCGCTGCCTGGTCGCCTTCTCGCTGCGCATCGGCACTCATCTGATCGCCGCCGACCACGCGGGTCGCACCCGCGCGGAGGTGATGGAGCTGACCCGGACGTGGCTGCTGCGGTAGCGGCTTCCGGAGAGCCTCGACGGCCGGACCGGAACGTACCGGCGTGCACCCGCACGTGTCGGTACGTGTCCGACGTGGACCACTCGGGTATGAAACATGATCGACTCCGGCGGTTCACGGCGGTGGTCTTGCTCCGGGATGTGACGGGGCTTACGTTCTCCTCCTACGCACCGCGTCTACGTGCGTAGAGGCTCTCTGACGCCGTGCCGAAGGAGCAGCTCATGACCGACGTCGTACGTGCCGCACTCGTCCAGGCGACCTGGACCGGCGACACCGAATCCATGATCGCCAAGCACGAGGAGTACGCCCGCGAGGCGGCCCGGCAGGGTGCCAAGGTCATCGGTTTCCAGGAGGTGTTCAACGCCCCCTACTTCTGCCAGGTGCAGGAGCCCGAGCACTACCGCTGGGCCGAGCCCGTCCCGGACGGTCCGACCGTCACCAGGATGCGCGCGCTGGCCCGCGAGACCGGCATGGTGATCGTCGTCCCCGTCTTCGAGATCGAGGACTCGGGCTTCTACTACAACACCGCCGCCGTCATCGACGCCGACGGCACCTACCTCGGCAAGTACCGCAAGCACCACATCCCCCAGGTCAAGGGCTTCTGGGAGAAGTACTACTTCCGCCCCGGCAACCTCGGCTGGCCGGTCTTCGACACCGCCGTCGGCAAGGTCGGCGTCTACATCTGCTACGACCGCCACTTCCCCGAGGGCTGGCGCCAACTCGGACTCAACGGCGCCCAGTTGGTGTACAACCCGTCCGCGACCCACCGCGGCCTCTCCTCCCACCTCTGGCAGCTGGAGCAGCCCGCCGCCGCCGTCGCCAACGAGTACTTCATCGCCGCCATCAACCGCGTCGGCGTGGAGGAGTACGGCGACAACGACTTCTACGGCACCAGCTACTTCGTCGACCCCCGCGGCCAGTTCGTCGGCGACGTCGCCTCCGACAAGGGCGAGGAACTCGTCGTCCGTGACCTCGACTTCGATCTCATCGAGCAGGTCCGGCAGCAGTGGGCCTTCTACCGCGACCGCCGCCCCGACGCCTACGACGGGCTGGTGCGGCCGTGAGCAGCCTCCACGACCGCCACCGCGCCGTCATCCCCGACTGGGTCGCCCTCTACTACCGCGACCCCCTCGAGATCACCCACGGCGAGGGCCGCCACGTCTGGGACGCCGACGGGAACCGGTACCTCGACTTCTTCGGCGGCATCCTCACCACCATGACCGCCCACGCCGTGCCCGAGGTCACCAAGGCCGTCGCCGAGCAGGCCGGCCGGATCATCCACTCCTCGACGCTCTACCTCAACCGCCCCATGGTCGAGCTCGCCGAGCGCGTCGCCACGCTCTCCGGCATCCCCGACGCCCGCGTCTTCTTCACGACCTCCGGCACCGAGGCCAACGACACGGCCCTGCTCCTGGCCACCACGTACCGCCGCTCGAACCAGATCCTGGCCATGCGCAACAGCTACCACGGCCGCTCCTTCTCCACCGTCGGCATCACCGGCAACCGCTCCTGGTCGCCCACCAGCCTCTCCCCGCTGCAGACCCTGTACGTGCACGGCGGCGTCCGCACCCGCGGGCCGTACGCGCAGTACAGCGACGAGCGGTTCATCGACGCCTGTGTGGCCGACCTCGAGGACCTCCTCGGCCACACCCGGGACGTCGCCGCGCTCATCGCCGAACCCGTCCAGGGCGTCGGCGGCTTCACCTCCCCGCCCGACGGCCTCTACGCCGCCTTCCGCCGAGTCCTGGACCGGCACGGCATCCTGTGGATCACCGACGAGGTGCAGACCGGCTGGGGCCGTACCGGCGACCACTTCTGGGGCTGGCAGGCCCACGCCCAGGCGGGCCCGCCCGACATCCTCACCTTCGCCAAGGGCATCGGCAACGGCATGTCCGTCGGCGGAGTCGTCGCCCGCGCCGAGATCATGAACTGCCTCGACGCCAACTCCATCTCCACCTTCGGCGGCTCGCCCGTGACCATGGCCGCCGGCCTCGCCAACCTCGGGTACCTCCTGGAGCACGACCTCCAGGGCAACGCCCGCCGCGTCGGCGGTCTGCTGATCGAGCGGCTGCGGGCCGTCGGCGCGGGCGTCGAGGCGGTACGGGAGGTGCGCGGCCGCGGACTGATGATCGGCATCGAGCTGACCCGGCCCGGCACCGACGAGGCCGACCCGGCGGCGGCCGCGGCCGTCCTGGAGGCCGCCCGCGAGAACGGGCTGCTCATCGGCAAGGGAGGCGGCCACAACACCAGCTCCCTGCGGATCGCCCCACCGCTCTCGCTCACCGTGGCCGAGGCCGAAGAGGGCGCCGACATTCTCGAACAGGCTCTGCGCGCCCTGTAGTTCACCGCCTTCAGCCAGGGGGACACCCGTGAGCACCCGAACCCTGATCCGCGGCGGCCTCGTCATCACCGCCGCCGACGAGATCCACGCCGACGTCCTGATCGAGGACGGCAGGATCGCCGCGCTCGCCGCGCACGGTTCCGACGCCGCCGCCGGCTGGACCGCCGGGCGCACCCTCGACGCCACCGACCGCTACGTCATCCCGGGCGGCGTCGACGCGCACACGCACATGGAGCTGCCGTTCGGCGGCACCTCCGCCTCCGACACCTTCGAGACCGGCACCCGGGCCGCGGCCTGGGGCGGCACCACCACCATCATCGACTTCGCCGTGCAGACCGTCGGCCACTCCCTGCGCGAAGGGCTCGACACCTGGTACGAGAAGGCCGACGGCGTGTGCGCCGTCGACTACGGCTTCCACATGATCCTCTCCGACGTGAACGAGCACACGCTCAAGGAGATGGACCGACTGGTGCAGGAGGGCGTCTCCTCCTTCAAGCTCTTCATGGCCTACCCCGGCGTCTTCTACAGCGACGACGGGCGGATCCTGCGGGCCATGCAGCGCTCCGCCGACAACGGCGGGCTGATCATGATGCACGCCGAGAACGGCATCGCGATCGACGTCCTGGTCGAACAGGCCCTGGCCCGCGGCGAGACCGACCCCCGCCACCACGGCGAGGTCCGCAAGGTGCTCCTCGAGGCCGAGGCCACCCACCGCGCCATCCAGCTCGCCCGGGTCGCCGGGGCCCCGCTCTACGTCGTGCACGTCTCCGCGGACGAGGCCGTACGGGAGCTCGCCGCCGCCCGCGACATGGGGCTCCCCGTCTTCGGCGAGACCTGCCCCCAGTACCTCTTCCTCTCCACCGACAACCTGGCCGAGCCCGGTTTCGAGGGCGCCAAGTACGTCTGCTCGACGCCGCTGCGGCCGAAGGAGCACCAGGAGGCGCTCTGGCGCGGCCTGCGGACCAACGACCTCCAGGTCGTCTCCACCGACCACTGCCCGTTCTGCTTCACGGGCCAGAAGGAGCTGGGCCGAGGGGACTTCTCGAAGATCCCCAACGGCCTGCCGGGCGTGGAGAACCGCATGGACCTGCTCCACCAGGCGGTCGTCGACGGGCACATCAGCCGCCGTCGCTGGATCGAGATCGCCTGCGCGACCCCGGCCCGGATGTTCGGGCTCTACCCGCAGAAGGGCACCATCGCGCCCGGCGCCGACGCCGACGTCGTCATCTACGACCCGCACATCCGCCAGACCCTGTCGGTGGAGACCCACCACATGAACGTCGACTACTCCGCGTACGAGGGGAAGACCGTCACCGGTCAGGTCGAGACGGTGCTCTCCCGGGGCGAACTCGTCATCGACCACCGGAAGTTCACCGGCCGCGCCGGGCACGGCCTCTTCACCCCCCGAGCCACCTGCCAGTACCTGAACTAGGAGAACGACGTGGACTTCGGACTCGTTCTGCAGACCGACCCGCCCGCCTCGGCGGTCGTCGGCCTGATGCGCCGGGCGGAGCGCAACGGATTCCGCTACGGCTGGACCTTCGACTCGGCCGTGCTCTGGCAGGAGCCCTTCGTCATCTACAGCCGCATCCTGGAACACACCACCAAGCTGCACGTCGGCCCGATGGTCACCAACCCGGGCACCAGGACCTGGGAGGTCACCGCCTCCACCTTCGCCACGCTCAACGACATGTACGGCAACCGGACCGTCTGCGGCATCGGCCGCGGCGACTCCGCGATGCGCGTGGCCGGCCGCAAGCCCAACACCCTGGCCCGGCTGGGCGAGGCCATCGACGTCATCCGCGACCTCGCCGAGGGCCGTGAGGCGGTCGTGGACGGCAGCCCGATCCGGATCCCGTGGGTACGGGACGGGAAACTGCCGGTCTGGATGGCCGCGTACGGCCCGAAGGCGCTCGCCCTGGCCGGCCAGAAGGCCGACGGCTTCATCCTCCAGCTCGCCGACCCGTTCCTCACCGAGTGGATGGTCAAGGCCGTCCGGCAGGCCGCCACCGACGCCGGACGGGACCCCGACGCGCTCACCATCTGCGTGGCCGCGCCCGCGTACGTCGGCGACGACCTGGCGCACGCCCGTGAACAGTGCCGCTGGTTCGGCGGGATGGTCGGCAACCACGTCGCGGACCTGGTGGCCAAGTACGGGGAGCGCTCCGACATGGTCCCGGCGGAGCTCACCGCGTACATCAAGGACCGGCACGGCTACGACTACAGCCACCACGGCCGGGCCGACAACCCGTCCACCGACTTCGTCCCCGACGAGATCGTCGACCGCTTCTGCCTGCTCGGCCCGGTCGAGGCCCACATCGAGAAGCTGCGCAGGCTGCGCGACCTGGGAGTGGACCAGTTCGCCGTGTACGCCATGCACGACAGCCGCGAGGGCACCATCGACGCCTACGGCGAGGAGATCATCCCGGCGATCAACGCCTGACGCCCGCTCCGTACGACGAACCCCCCACGCCCCGCACGGCCTCGTTCCGTCCCCGAGCACCGTTCCCGAAGAAGGGGCACGCCGTCATGACCGCGACCACCCCCGCAGGAAGACCCGCCATACCCGACGACCGGGTCGAGCTCCCGCCCGGCACGGCCCCCGCCGACCCCCGCTTCGTCAACGACGACCTGCTGCCCGTCCCCGTCGAGCGGCGCCGCTGGACCACGTACAACTTCGCCGCGCTGTGGGTCGGCATGGCCCACAACATCCCCTCGTGGCTCCTCGCCTCCGGTCTCGTCGCCCTCGGCATGGACTGGAAGCAGGCCGTCCTCACGATCGCGCTCGCCAACGTCATCGTGCTCCTGCCGATGCTCCTGACCGGCCACGCCGGCCCCAAGTACGGCATCCCCTTCCCCGTCCTCGCCCGCGCCTCCTTCGGACTGCGCGGCGCCAACCTGCCCGCGCTCATCCGCGCCGGGGTCGCCTGCGCCTGGTTCGGCATCCAGACCTGGATCGGCGGCCAGGGCATCTTCATCCTGCTCGACAAGGTCTTCGGCGGCTGGGCCGAGGCGGCCAGGGTCGGCGGCCAGCCGTGGACGCTCTGGCTCTGCTTCGTCCTCTTCTGGATCCTCGAACTCGCCATCATCTACCGGGGGATGGAGGCGCTGCGCCGCTTCGAGAACTGGGCCGCGCCCTTCGTCATCGTCGGCGCGCTCGTGCTGCTGGTATGGATCGCCGTCAAGGCGGGCGGATTCGGCCCGCTGCTCGACCAGCCCTCGAAGCTGGGCTGGGGAGCCGACTTCTGGCCGGTCTTCTTCCCCTCCCTCATGGGGATGATCGCGTTCTGGTCGACGCTGTCGCTGAACATCCCGGACTTCACCCGCTTCGGGGCCGGTCAGCGGGCGCAGATCTGGGGGCAGACGCTTGGGCTGCCGACGACGATGACGCTGTTCGCGCTGCTCTCCGTCCTCGTCACCTCCGGCTCCCAGGCGGTGTACGGAGCGCCCGTCTGGGACCCGGTCGCGCTCGCCGCGAAGGCGGACAACGTCTTCGGTCTGCTCTTCGCCCTGGTGACGGTGCTCGTCGCCACGATCTCGGTGAACATCGCGGCGAACGTGGTCTCGCCGGCGTACGACCTCGCCAACCTCGCACCGAAGATCGTCAACTTCCGTACGGGCGCGCTGATCACGGGCGTCGTGGGCGTCGTGATCATGCCGTGGAAGCTGACGGAGACGCCCGAGCTGTACATCTTCACCTGGCTCGGGCTGGTCGGCGGTCTCCTCGGGACGGTGGCGGGCATCCTCATCGCCGACTACTGGATCGTCCGCCGGACCGTCCTCGATCTGCCGGGGCTCTACCGGCCGGACGGCCCGTACTGGTACGCGGGCGGCTGGAACCCGGCCGCCGTCCTGGCCTTCGCCGTGGGCGGCGTCCTGGCGGTCGGCGGCTCCCACTCGGCTCCCGGCAAGGGGCCCTTCCCGGAGGACGGGCTCGTCCCCTTCCTGAGACCGCTCGCGGACTACGGCTGGGCGGTGGGGCTCGTCGCCTCGCTGCTGCTCTACACGGTCCTTATGGCGGGGCGGAGGAAGAGCGACGCTCCCTAACGGTCGGGATCCGGGGACCAGCCCGGTACGCGCTCGGCGGTGGCCGCCTCCCAGGCCGCCGCTCCGCCGGGCAGGGGCCAGGACCTGGTCAGACCGGGGGCCTGGGCGATGTCCCGCAGGGTGTCGGCCAGTCGGCGTCCCTCGGCGGAGGCCCTGACCGGGGCGAGAGGGCCGTCGAGGGCGGCCACCGTCTTCTCGTACTCCAGGACCGGCCGTTCGGCGCAGACGGCCTTCCACTCCTCGTCCATCGCCCGCGAGAGGATCAGGAGCCGAGGCCGGTCGCCCTCGGCGAGCGCGGCGGTCAGCCGGTCGTGTCCGTCGAGGACCACCGGGGAGTTGAGGCCGCTGATCCACCAGGCCAGGACGGGAGGCAGGACGCCTTCCCGATACTGGCGGCGGTACGCCTTCACGCGGGGCGCCTCCGGGTGCGACAGCGCCCTCAGCGGCAGCAGATCGCGGGCGTCCTCCACGGGGTCGCCGTAGCCGAACCAGGTGAGATGGCCCCGATCGGGGTCGTGGGAGAGGAGCTTGGGCCAGTTGCCGTCCGCGAACCACCCGGAGAATCCCGGCGTGATGTTCCAGTCGCCTTCGTGGAGAGGTCCGTTGTCCGCCTCTCGCAGGGACCGCTCGGCGTACGCCGCCCACCGCTCGGTCCACTCCTCCGAGCCCGGTTCCGCGAACCGCGCGAAGGCGCGGGCCTGTTCGGCCCGGAGCGGTCCCAAGGGGGAGACGTACCGGCCTGTCCTCGCGTAGTGCACGCCCCGGTGGGTGGCGCGCTGACGGGCGAAGAGCACGGGGACGCCGGACTGCACCAGCATCAACCGGCCCCCGTCGGCGCACTCCATCCGCAGACCCGGTCGCACCGGCCGTTCGACACGCATCCGGCGAGCCTACGGCACCCGGGCCGTCCACTCCCGGGTCGAGAACTTCGCCGTGGCCAGCTCCTTCGCCCGGGCCATCTCCTCCTCCGTCACCCGGCCCTCCGACAGGCCGTACCGGTCCCGGAAGGAGCCGATCATCCGCTCGATCACCGCCTCGCGCGGCAGACCCGTCTGCCGGCGCAGCGGATCGACCCGCTTCTTCGCGCTCCTCGTGCCCTTGTCGGAGAGCTTCTCGCGGCCGATCCGCAGGACGTCCGTCATCTTGTCGGCGTCGATGTCGTACGCCATCGTCACGTGGTGCAGGACCGCGCCCTCACCCGCCACCACCCGCTTCTGCGCGGCGCCCGCGATCTTCCCGGCGTCCGTGGCGATGTCGTTCAGCGGCTGGTACCAGGCCTTCACGCCCATGTCGCCGAGCGCGCCGAGCACCCAGTCGTCGAGGTAGGCGTAGCTGTCGGTGAAGGACAGCCCCTGGACCAGGGCGGCGGGGACGGAGAGCGAGTACGTGATGGTGTTTCCCGGCTCGATGAACATCGCGCCGCCGCCGCTGATCCGGCGGACCACCTCGAAGCCGTGCCGCTCGGCCGCCTCCGGGTCCACCTCGTTGCGCAGCGACTGGAAACTGCCGATCACCACGGCCGGCGCGCCCCACTCCCAGACCCGCAGGGTCGGCGGGCGGCGGCCCGTCGCGACCTCGGCGGTGAGGACCTCGTCGAGGGCCATGTGGAGGGCGGGGGGCCGCGGCGGCTCGTGGATCAGCTGCCAGTCGTAGTCGGTCCAGTCCGTCGCGTGCGCGAGGGCCCGGCGGACCGCGACCCCGATGCCCTCCGTGGTGAGCCCGAACATCTCCGTGCCGGGGGGCAGTGCCGCGTCGATCCGGGCCGCGAGCCCCGATGCGTCGGTGTCGACCGGAGCGCCCTCCAGGGCGCGGTCGATGGCGAGGATCGCCTCGTCCGGCTCCAGGAAGAAGTCGCCCGCGACGCGGACGTCCGCGAGGACGCCGTCGCGCGCCTCCACGTCGACGACCACCAGCTTTCCGCCCGGAACCTTGTACTCGCCGTGCACGGACCCTCCCTCGCCCCGTTTCCCCGGTAAGGGGTGAACCGGTCCGAAGCGTACTCCGCGGGGAAACGGAGGGTGACACCTTCCGCACCCCGCTGTCAGCCCGTCGTGCTTAGCTGGAGACATGATCGATGACTTCCTTGAGCACGTTCTCGCCGGTGGTACGACCGAGGTGGAGGAGGCGGTCCGCAAGGCGGCCGCGGCCGAGATCACGCCGCGCTTCCGGCAGCTCGCCGCGCACGAGATCGTCGAGAAGAAGGGGCCGCACGACCTGGTGACGGTCGCCGACCGGGCCGCGGAGGTCCATCTGACCCGGTCCCTGACCGCGCTGCTGCCCGGCTCCGTGGTCGTCGGCGAGGAGTCCGTCCACATCGACCCCACGATCTACGAGGCGCTCCAGGGCGACGCCCCGGTCTGGATCGTCGACCCCGTCGACGGCACCCGCCAGTTCGTGCACGGAGATCCCGGCTTCTGCACCTTGGTCGCGCTCGCGCGGCGCGGCGAAGTGCTCGCCTCCTGGACGTTCGCGCCCGCCCTGGAGCAGATGGCCGTCGCGGTGCGGGGGCGCGGCGCCACGCTCGACGGGGAGCCGATACGGTCCGGCTCGCCCGAGCCCGGGGCGGATCTGGAGGTCGCCACCTCCCACCCCGACTACACCACCGCGGACCAGAAGCGCGCCCTGCTCGGCCTGAACACCGAGGGAGTCCGTCCGCGCCCCTGCGGCTCGGCCGGACTCGAATATCTGGCCGTGGCCCGGGGCGTCCTCGACGCCACCGCCTTCTCCTGGGAGCTTGCCTGGGACCACGCCGCCGGGCTGCTCCTTGTGACCGAGGCGGGCGGCGCGCACACGACGATCGCCGGCGAGCCGTTCCGTATCACCGGAGGCAACGCGCTGCCGTTCACGGCGGCCCGCGACCAGGCCACCGCCGACCGGATCCGGACACTGCTGCGGGGGCGGTGAAGGCGGCCGGGCGCCAGGAATATCCTGGGAGCCTTGGCCATCGGCTGACGAAGGAGTCCGAAGGTGCCGTCGATGCTCGATGCCGTCGTCGTGGGGGCGGGGCCCAACGGACTGACCGCCGCCGTTGAGCTCGCCCGACGGGGCTTCTCCGTCGCCGTGTTCGAGGCGAAGTCCACCGTGGGCGGGGGCGCCAGGACCGAGGAGCTGACCCTCCCCGGCTTCCTCCACGACCCCTGCTCCGCCGTGCACCCGCTGGGAGTCGGCTCGCCCGTCTTCAAGACGATGCCGCTGGACCGGTACGGGCTGGAGTGGCTGCACCCGGACCTGCCCATGGCCCACCCCTGGGACGACGGCACCGCCGCCGTGCTCTCCCGCTCCGTCGCCGAGACCGCCGCGTCCTTCGGGCCCCGCGACGCCGGCACGTACCGGCGGCTCGTCGCCCCGTACTTCGGCAAGTGGGACACCCTGGCGCGGGACTTCATGTCCCTGCCGCTGACCGCGCTGCCCCGGGACCCGGTCACGCTGGCCCGGTTCGGTCTCGACGGCCTGCAGCCCTCGACCTGGCTCATGCGCCGCTTCAAGGACGACAAGGCGCGCGCCCTGTTCGCCGGGCTCGTCGGCCATGTCATCGCTCCGCTCGGCGGGTTCGCCACCTCGGCGATCGGTCTCGTCTTCGCGCTGGCCGCGCACGAGGGCGGCTGGCCGATGCCGCGCGGCGGCTCCCAGGCGATCGCGGACGCCCTCGCCGGGTACCTGAAGGACCTGGGCGGCGCGGTCCACACCGACTACGAGGTCAAGCGGCTCGACGACCTGCCGCCCGCCCGCGCGTACGTCTTCGACACCTCGCCCACCGCCCTCGCCCGGATCGCCGGCTACGGCGGCTACTACGACCACTACCGCTACGGCGCGAGCGTCTTCAAGATCGACTACGCGATGGACGGCCCCGTGCCGTGGACGGCGGAGGCGCCCCGCCGGGCGGGCACCGTCCAGATCGGTCCCACCAGCGGCGAGATCGGCGCCGCCCTGGACCAGGCGTCCTCCGGCACGGCCCCCCGGACGCCGTTCCTCATCACCGCCCAGCCCAGCCTCGTGGACCCGGGCCGCGCGCCCGAGGGCAAGCAGGTCTTCTGGGCGTACGGGCACGTCCCGAACGGCTGGGAGGGCGACCTCACCGACGCCGTGGAGCGCCAGATCGAGCGCTTCGCCCCCGGCTTCCGCGACCTGGTCCTGGCCCGCGCCACCGCCGGACCGCCCGAACTCGCCGCCCGCAACGCCAACTACGTGGGTGGCGACATCGCCTGCGGCGCGGCCCGCGGCCTCCAACTGCTGCTGCGCCCCACGCTGTCGCTGCGTCCGTACGCCACTCCGCACCCCGCCGTCTTCCTCTGCTCCTCCGCGACGCCACCGGGCCCGGGGGTGCACGGCATGTCGGGCCACAACGCGGCCAAGGCGGTGTGGCGCCGCCTGCGCACGACCCGGAACTGACCGCCGTACGGCCGCCGCGTATATCGGAGGCGCGGGTGTGAGGGCGGCGCCATGATGGCCCCATGAGCGCGCAGCCGTCCCTCGTCCTCGTCCGCGGAGACATCACCGAGCAGCACGTCGACGCCCTCGTCAACGCGGCGAACTCCTCCCTCCTGGGCGGAGGCGGCGTAGACGGCGCCATCCACCGCAAGGGCGGGCCCGCGATCCTGCAGGAGTGCCGCGCTCTCCGCGCGGGCCACTACGGCGGAGGGCTGAAGACCGGCAGGGCCGTCGTCACGACGGCGGGCCGGCTCGACGCGCGCTGGGTGATCCATACGGTCGGACCCGTCTGGTCGCGCGAGGAGGACCGGTCCGAGCAACTGGCCTCGTGCTATCGGGAGTCGTTGCGTGTCGCGGACGAGCTCGGCGCTCGCACCGTGGCCTTCCCGGCGATCTCGACGGGGGTCTACGGCTGGCCCCTGGACGACGGCGCCCGCGTCGCGGTCGAGGCGGTGCGTGCCGCGGACACGGGCGTCGAGGAGATCAGGTTCGTCCTCTTCGACGAGGCGGCGTACGCGGCGTTCGAGGCAGCCCTCAGCTGACCGCGCCCCTGGCGCGCGGGCGGGACGTGCTGCCGGGGCGCGGATAGACCTTGGACTGCTTGACGCTGCCGAAGGCGAAGCTCGACTCGATCGACGCGATGCCCGGGATGGCGTGGATCCGGGTGCGGACGAAGACCTCGTACGCCTCCAGGCTCTCGATGACGACCCTGAGCAGGTAGTCGCTGCTGCCGGCCATCAGATAGCAGTCCTGGATGTGCTCGATCAGATCGACGTGCTCCTCGAACACGTTGACGGCCTCGGCGGTGTGGCGTTCCAGGCGGATCCGGACGAAGACGGTGATCGGGAGGCCGTAGGCGACCTGGTCCACCATGGCCGTGTAGCCGCTGATCAGGCCCGCCTCCTCCAAGCGGCGCACCCGGCGCAGACAGGGCGAGGGGGAGAGCCCGATCCGGTCAGCGAGGTCCTGATTGGACAGGCGCCCGTCCGCCTGCAATTCGTGGATGATCCGGAAGTCCACAGCGTCCAACGTCACTCCTTGGCAGATTCTGCCCTCACGCTATGTCTGGAGGGCAGAACTGGCAATCGCCTGCCCCGCCGAAAGACCTAGCCTTGCCTCGCAGGCGGTGACGGCTTCGAGCGGGAGGAATCTTCGGTGGGCATGACGCGAACGGTAGGGGCGCCACCGGCGGAAGCGGTGCGCCGCACCGGCCCGCCCACGAGGCTCTCCCCGCAGGCCGTCGGACTGCTCGCCCTCCTCCTCACCGTCGCCATCTGGGCGGCGTTCGCCCTGAGCGCCCGCGCGCTCAGCGCCTCCACCCTGCTGCCCGCCGACGCGGCCCTGCTGCGCTTCGGTGTGCCCCTCGTCGTCCTCGCGCCCGCCCTGTGGCGGCGCAGGCGCCGGCTGGCCGCGGTGCGGCCGGGGCCCGCGATCAAGATCATCTGTGGCGCGGGTGTCCCGTTCTTCCTCGCGGCCATGTACGGCGGCTCGCTCACCTCCGCCGCCTTCGTCGGCGCGATCGTCCCCGGCATGGTCCCGCTCTTCGTCTCCGCCCTCATGGTCGCGGGCGGGAAGAGCGCCCCGCGCGGCACGCAGTCGGCCGGTCTCGCGCTGATCGTGGCCGGTGTCGTGGCGCTGGTCTGGCGCTCCACCACGGCGCTGGACGCCGACGTCCTGCTCGGTACCGGCACGCTCCTCGTCGCCAGCGGGCTGTGGGCCCTCTACACCGTGGGCCTGCGCGAGGTGGACCTCGACCCCATCGGGTCCATCGGCCTGCTCTGCCTGCCCTCCTTCGCCATCATCGCCCTCCTGACCCTCACCGGGGTCCTGCCCACCGGCCTCGCCCGGGCCGCCGGCGGTGACATCGCGCTGTTCCTCCTCGTCCAGGGCCTCGGCGTCGGCCTGTGCGCCGGGCTGCTGTACGCGTTCGCCATCCGCCGCCTGGGACCCGAGCGCAGCTCGGTCGTCGGCAGCCTCAGCCCCGTCGCCGTCGTCCTGCTCGCCGTCCCCCTCCTCGACGAGTCGCCGACCCTCCCCGTCATGGTCGGCGTCCCCCTCATCACCCTCGGCGTCGCGCTTGCCAACCGTCGCCCCCGATCCAAGGTCTCCGCCCATGCTTGAGCTTCTTCCCGCCCCGCCCGTGGACCCGCTGTGGGACCTGGCCGCCGAGTTCGCCGCCGACCCGCGCCCCGAGCGCCTGAACCTCGTCCTCGGCGTCTACCGCGACCCCAGCGGCGTCACCCCCGTCATGGCGGCGGTCCGGGAGGCCGAGATACGTCTGGCGGAACGTTCCGTCTCCAAGGAGTACCGCGGGCTCTCCGGTAACACCGCCTTCAACCGCGCCATGCTGTCCCTGGTTCTCGGGGGTCTCGGGGGTCACGGCACCGAGGCGCTGACCGCACGGGCCACGGCCGTCCAGACCGTGGCGGGAACCGGAGCCCTGCGCCTGCTCGCCGACCTGGTCAGCCGCACCCGCCCCGGCACCACGGTGTGGATCAGCGACCCCGCGTACGTCAATCACCGCCCGATCCTGGAGGGCGCCGGGCTCACGGTTCGGACGTACGGGTACGGCACGCGCATGCTCGACGACCTGAGCGCCGCCGGCCGGGACGACGTCGTCCTGCTCCAGGGCTGCTGCCACAACCCCACCGGAGTCGATCCCTCCTTCGGTACGTGGGAGGAGCTGGCCGCACTGGCCGCGGCGAACGGCTGGGTCCCCTTCGTCGACCTGGCGTACCACGGGCTCGGCGACGGCCTCAGCGCCGACCTGCGGGCGACCCGCATGCTGGCCGAGCGGCTGCCCGAGGTCCTGATCGCCGTCAGCTGCTCCAAGAACTTCGGCCTCTACAGCGACCGCACCGGGTGCGCCATGGTCGTGGGCTCGTCCGCGAAGGCCCTGCGGCACGTCGAGACGGCGCTCCAGAACGCCGCGCGGACCCTGTACTCCATGCCGCCCGAGCACGGCGCCGCCGTCGTCGCCACCGTCCTGGAGGACGAGCGACTGCGGGCGACCTGGCTGGCGGAGCTCGACGGCATGCGTCACCGGATCACGGCCAACCGCGAGGACCTCGTCGCCCACCTCCGCGCGCTCGGCCGCGAGGAGCAGGCGACGTCACTCGCGCGGCAGAAGGGCATGTTCTCGATGCTGTCGCTCACGCCCGAGCAGATGCACCGGCTGCGGGATCGGTACGGCATCTACGGGACGACCTCGGGCCGCATCAACATCGCGGGAGTCTCCGCCCACCGGATCCCGTACCTGGCCCAGGGCATCGCCGCCGTCCTGGAGTCGCCCCGCGCCATGACGGCGGTGTGACGGCGGCCGTGACCCCGGCCCTGTGACGGCCGCACCGCAGGGTCGTGGCGCCGCAGCGCCCCGTTCCGACGGCTCGGCTAGGGTGAGGAAGAAGGAAGGCACCCCCCGGGGTCAGGACGAAGCGTTGGACACTTTTCAGTCGCCGAGCGAGTCGCCGGAGCGGCCCCCGGCGGCCATCGGATACGCGGGTGTACTGCGCGAACTGCTGCCGATCGCCCTGTGGAGGGAGGACGCGGACGGGCGCGTCGTGGAGTGGTCGCTCGCCGCCCAGGACCTGCTCGGCCACCGTCCCGAGGATCTCCTCGGCCGGCCCGCCTCACCCATCCTGGTCCCCGACAGCAACCGGGAACTCGCCGACCAGCTGACCCGCCGCGTCCAGGCCGGCGAGACCGTCGTCGGCACCCTGCCCGTACGCCACCGCGACGGTCACCAGATCACGATGGAGATGTGGATCGTCCCCGAGGTCGACCCCCAGGGGCGGCCGGGAGCGATGCTCATCGCCGTGGAGACCTCCGAGGTCCTGCAGATGCGGGACTCGCTCGCCGCGCTCCAGAGCCTCTTCACCCAGTCGCCCATCGGCCTCGCCACCCTCGGCCCCGACCTGCGCTTCCTGCGCGTCAACGACGCCCTCGCGCGGATGAACGGCGTCTCGGCCGCCGAACACCTGGGCCGGCGGCTGACCGAGGTGGTGCCCGGGGTCAACGCGGCGGCCCTGGAGGCCACGATGCGGCAGGTCCTGGAGCGCGGCGAGGCCGTCGTCGACGTGCGCCGCACCGGCCGCACCCCGGCCGACCCCGACCACGACCGGACCTGGTCCTGCTCGTACGCCCCGCTGCTCGACGGCTCGGGCCGGCGGCTCGGCCTGATCGCCTCCCTCATCGACATCACCGAAGGCCAGCGTGCGCTCGTCGAGGCCGAACGGGCCCGGCGCCGCTTCGCGTTGCTCGCGGAGGCGGGCACCCGGATCGGCACCACCCTCGACCTGCACCGGACCGCCGAGGAGGTGGTGCAGCTCTTCGTCCCGCAGCTCGCCGACTCGGCCGACGTGCAGATGCTCGAATCCGTCCTCGAACCGGACGAGGCGGGCGCCTCCACACACGGCCTGCTGCGCCGCCTCGCCGACGTCTTCCCCGACCCGACCGCCCCCACCGCCCTGCTCACCCGCGGACAGACCTTCCAGATCCCGCTCGGCACCGTCTACGAGCAGGTCATCACCGACGCCCGGCCGATGAACCTCTACCACTCGGACATCCCGGCGCTCTTCCCCGACCCCCGGACCGGCCCGCTGCGCGACTACCTCGCGTCCAGCATCGGCTCCGCGCGCCTCGTCCCGCTCGTCGCCCGGGGCAAGGTGCTCGGCGCCGTCACCGTGACCCGCCTGCGCGAGCGCGAACCCTTCGACGAGCAGGACTGCGTCCTCGTCGACGAACTCGTCGCCCGCGCGGCCCTGCACGTCGACAACGCCCGCATGTACACCTCCCAGCGCGAGGCGGCCCTCACACTGCAGCGCAGCCTCACCAACAGCGCCCTGCCGAGCGTGGACGGCCTGGAGCTCACCGGCCGCTACCTCCCCGCGAGCGACCACGACGTGGGCGGCGACTGGTACGACGTCATCGCCCTGCCCGAGGGCCGGACCGGCCTGGTCATCGGCGACGTCATGGGCCACGGCATCCACGCGGCGGCCGTCATGGGCCAGCTCCGTACGGCCGTACGGACCCTCGCCCGCCACGGGGTGCCGCCCGACCGGCTGCTCCGCTCCCTCGACGCCGTCGTCGCCGACCTGGGCGAGGACGAGATGGCCACCTGTGTCTACGCCGTCCACGACCCCGCCACCGGCGGGGTCGTCATCGCCCGGGCCGGACACCCGCCGCCCGCCGTGGCCACGGCCGACGGCGCCATCACCTTCCTGGAGGGCCCGCCCGGCACCCCGCTCGGCACCGGAGGGCAGGACTTCCGGACCGAGGAGCTGCGGCTGCCGCCCGGGAGCCTCCTGGTGCTGTACACCGACGGTCTCATCGAGGCGCGGGACCGGGACCTCGACGAGGGCATGGACCAGCTCGCGCAGGCGCTGCTGCACCTCGAACGGCCACTCAGCCAGGTCTGCGACCACATCCTCGACCGGCTGCTGCCCCACGCGCCGCCGGACGACGTGGCGGTCCTCCTGGCGCGCACCCCCCTGAGCTGACGGAGCCCACGGGGGTACGGACGGCGCGGCCGTCGCTACCAGGCCATGTCCTCCAGCGCGTCGAGATCCGGCACGGGCACCTGCGGCAGCTCCGCGTCGCCCGTGGACAGCGGCAGTTCGGCCCAGATGACCTTGCCGCGCTCGGTGTAGCGGGTGCCCCAGCGCTCGGCGAACTGGGCGACCAGGAACAGACCACGGCCGCCCTCGTCGGTGGTGGCCGCGTAGCGCAGATGCGGGGCGGTGCTGCTGCCGTCGGAGATCTCGCAGATCAGGCGGCGGTCGCGGAGCAGCCGGACCCGGATGGGCTCCGCGCCGTACCGGATGGCGTTGGTGATGAGCTCGCTGAGGATGAGTTCGGCGGTGAACGCGATGCCGTCCAGCTGCCAGGCGGCGAGCTGCGCGGCGCCCGCGTTCCGGACCCGGGAGACCTCCGCCGGGTCGGCGGGCACGTCCCACTGCGCGATCCGGTCGGCCTCCAGACGCCGCGTGTCGGCGATCAGCAGCGCGATGTCGTCGTCCGGCGCCGGCAGCAGCAGCGCCGACAGCACGTCGGCGCAGGCCTGCTCCGGGCCGCGCCCGGTCGTGGCCAGGGCCTCGGTCAGCAGCCCGAGGCCCGTGTCGATGTCCCGCTCGCGGTCCTCCACGAGACCGTCCGTGAAGAGCACCAGCCGTGTTCCCTCCGCCAGCTGCAGCTCGGCGGCCTCGAACGGCATCCCGCCCACACCCAGCGGCAGGCCGGCCGGCACGTCCGGGAACTCCACCCGGCCGTCGGGGTGTACGAGCGCGGGCCCGGGATGCCCGGCCCGGGCCATGGAGCAGCGCCCGTTGGCGGGGTCGTACACGACGTACAGACAGGTGGCGCCGGTCATCCGGTCGCTGCCCTCGCCGTCGCCGTCGAACCCACCATCGTCCTCGCCGCCACCGTCGCCCGCGCCGGCCCCCGCGTCGCCGAGGTCGGGCCGGTCGATGCGGTCGATCAGTTCGTCGAGGTGGCCCAGCAGCTCGTCGGGCGGCAGGTCCAGGGTGGAGAAGTTGTGCACTGCCGTACGCAGCCGCCCCATCGTCGCCGCGGCGTGCAGACCGTGCCCGACGACATCGCCGACGACCAGCGCCACCCGCGCGCCCGGCAGCGGGATCACATCGAACCAGTCGCCGCCGACCCCCGCCTTCGCCGGCAGATAGCGGTACGCGACGTCGACCGCCGACAGCTCGGGCAGGACGCGGGGGAGCAGACTGCGCTGGAGCGTCACCGCCATCGCGTGCTCACGCGTGAACCGGCGGGCGTTGTCGATGGAGACCGCGGCGCGCGCGGTCAGCTCCTCCGCGAATGTCAGGTCCTCTTCCCCGAAGGGGGCGGAGGTGTCCACCCGCCAGTAGTTCGCCATGCCCAGGACGACACCCCGGGCGAGCAGCGGCACGGCGACGAGCGAGTGCAGCCCGTACGCGAGGGCGGCGGCCGCCCCCTCGGGGTCCTGGGCCTGCCAGCCGTCGGCCGTCGCCAGCTCCGCCACCAGCACCGCGTGACCGCTGTCGAGCGCCCTCGCCATCGGGGTGGTCGGCACGACGCACCTGATCGGGTCGCCCACCGGCTGCAGCGGATGGTCGGCCCGGATGCCCTTCAGCGCGGTACGGCGCATCTCCGTGTACGCCCCCGTCGGCTCCTCGCCGCGCAGCACCGGCTCCAGCAGCTCCACGGTGACGAAGTCCGCGAAGCGCGGGACGGCGACCTCCGCCAACTCCTCGGCGGTCCGCACGATGTCCAGCGTCGTGCCGATCCCCACCCCCGCCTCGTACAGCAGCTGCAGCCGGCCCCTGGCCACCTCGGCCCGGCCCGAGACCGTGGCGAGCTCGGTCGAGTCGCGCAGGGTCATCACCGTCCCGGTGGGCCGGCCCCGGGTCGGCTCCGTCGGGCGGACGTTGAAGGCGAGCAGCCGGTCGCCCGCCAGATGCAACTCGTCGGTCACCACCCGCCCGGAGGAGAGCAGCGCGGCGGTACGGGGGTCCAGGCCCAGCTCGGTGACGTGCCGCTGCTCGGCGTCCGGTGCCAGGTCCAGCAGGCGCCGCGCCTCGTCGTTGGCGAGCAGCAGCCGGCGGTCCGCGTCGATGATGACGACGCCCTCGCGCACCGCGTGCAGGACCGCCTCGTGGTGCTCGTTGATGCGGGTCATCTCGAGTGGGCCCAGGCCGTGGGTCTGCCGGCGCAGCCGCCGGCTCACCAGCGCGGCGCCGCCCACGGCGAGCAGCAGGGCGCCCGCGGCCGTGCCGAGGAGCAGCGGCAGCTGGTCCTCGACCACGTTGCCGACGTTCTGGATCTCGATGCCGGTGCCGACCAGGCCGACGATGTCCCCGTCCTCGGTCCGGATGGGGACGATGGCACGGACCGCGTCCGTCGGCTCCCCGGTGAAGATCTCCGTGAACGACTCGCCGCCCCGGGCGCGGGCGATGTCGCCGGTGGCGCGCTCCCCGATCAGCTCCGGGCGGGCGTCCGTGTAGCGGATCCCGTCCGGCGTCATCACGGCGAGGAAGTCGAGCTCCGCGGCCCGCCGGGCCGACTCGGCCCGGTCCTGGAGCAGGGCGGTGGGGTCGGGCGCGCGGAGGGCGTCCACGAGCCCCGGTGCGTGCGCGAAGGCCTCGGCGGCGGCGAGCGAACGATTGCGCGCGTCGCGCTCGGTGTCGTACCGGGCCTGGAAGATCAGGGCCAGCACCCCCACGGTGACCAGCAGCACGACGATGATCGCCTGCAGCGCGAAGACCTGGCCGGCGACGCTGCGCAGGCCCAGCCCCTTGGGTCGGCGGCCAAGACGTCCGGTCATGGGGTGCTTCTCGGAGGTACGGCTCTGGCTGTCGTCACGAATTCCGCTGTCACCCGTCCACTTCCTCGGTTCCCCTTCCATGCTGCTCCTGCTGCGGCGGGATATCGAGGCGGGACACGGCTGTGCGGCCAGGCGGGCGGAAGGTCCATGTCGTTTTCTCGCCAGCGGCGGACCCCCGGCGTCCCCGACCATGGACGCATGCACACCGACACCGAGCGCTGCGTACGGGCCGTCCGGTCGAAGGACGCCCGCTTCGACGGCGTGTTCTTCACCGCCGTCCTCACCACCCGGATCTACTGCCGCCCCAGCTGCCCGGTCGTGCCGCCCAAGGCCGAGAACATGGTGTTCCACCCCAGCGCCGCCTCCTGTCAGCGCGCCGGATTCCGGGCCTGCAAGCGCTGCCGGCCGGACACCAGCCCGGGTTCACCCGAATGGAACGTACGCGCCGACGCCGTCGCCAGGGCCATGCGGCTCATCCAGGACGGTGTCGTGGACCGCGAGGGCGTGCCGGGGCTCGCGGCCCGGCTCGGCTGGTCCACCCGCCAGATCGAACGCCAGCTCCTCGCCGAACTCGGCGCCGGACCCCTCGCCCTGGCCCGCGCCCAGCGCGCCCAGACCGCCCGGCTGCTCATCGAGACGACCCCGATGCCCATGGCCGAGATCGCCTTCGCGGCCGGCTTCTCCTCGATCCGCACCTTCAACGACACCGTCCGTGAGGTCTTCGCGCTCGCCCCCGGGGAGCTGCGCGCCCGGGCCGCCCGGTCCTCGGCCGCCGCGCCCGGCCCCCGCACCCCCGGTGTGATCGCCCTGCGGCTGCCGTACCGCGCACCGCTCAACCCCTCCAACCTCTTCGGCCACCTCGCCGCGACCGCCGTCCCCGGCGTGGAGGAGTGGCGGGACGGCGCGTACCGGCGGACCCTGACGCTGCCGCACGGCCACGGCATCGTCGCCCTCACCCCACGGGCCGGCCACATCGCCTGCCGGCTCTCCCTCACCGACCCGCGCGATCTCACCCTCGCCATCAGCCGGTGCCGCTGGATGCTCGACCTCGACGCCGACCCTGTCGCCGTCGACGAGCAGCTGCGTACGGATCCGCTGCTCGCCCCACTGGTCGACGGGGCGCCGGGCCGCCGGGTGCCGCGAACCGTGGACGCCGCCGAGTTCGCCGTACGGGCCGTGCTCGGCCAGCAGGTCTCCACGGCCGCCGCCCGCACGCACGCCGCCCGGCTCGTCACCGCGCACGGCGTCCCCGTGGAGGACCCCGAGGGCGGCCTCACCCACCTCTTCCCGACCCCCGAGGCGCTCGCCGGGCTCGACCCCGCGTCCCTCGCACTGCCCCGCAGCCGCCGCACCACCCTCCTCACCCTCGTCGAGGCCCTCGCCGACGGCTCTCTGAGCCTCGGGCCGGCCGCCGACTGGGAAGAGGCGCGCGCCGGGCTCCTCGCGCTGCCCGGCTTCGGTCCCTGGACCACCGAGGTCATCGCGATGCGGGCGCTCGGCGACCCCGACGCCTTCCTCCCCGGCGACCTCGGCGTCCGCCGCGCCGCCCAGGGCCTCGGCCTGCCCGCCACCCCGGCCGCGCTGACCGCCCGCGCCGCGCGGTGGCGGCCCTGGCGGGCGTACGCCGTCCAGTACCTCTGGGCCACCGACAGCCACCCGATCAACCACCTCCCCGCCTGAGGAGTCGCCGCGCCATGCCCACCGTTCAGCACACCGTCATCGACAGCCCCTACGACGCGCTGACCCTGGTCGCCGTCGACGGTGTCCTCAGCCGCATCCACATGACCGACCAGCGCCACCGTCCCGCCGAGGAGACCTTCGGCGAGCCCGACCCGCGCCCCTTCGGCGAGGTGATCCGCCAGCTCGACGCCTACTTCGCCGGTGAACTCACCACGTTCGAGCTCCCGTTGAAGCTGATTGGCACTCCGTTCCAGCTGAGGGTGTGGGAGCAGCTGTGCCTCATCCCGTACGGCGAGACGCGCACGTACGGCGAGTTGGCGGAGGCCCTCGGCAGCCCCGGGGCGTCCCGCGCGGTCGGCCTCGCCAACGGCAAGAACCCGGTCAGCATCGTCGTCCCCTGCCACCGCGTGATCGGGTCGAGCGGCTCGCTGACGGGGTACGGCGGCGGGCTCGGCCGCAAGCAGCGGCTGCTCGCCTTCGAGTCGGGCGCGGAGCCGGACTCCCTGTTCTAGCGCAGCTGTCGCAGCAGCGTGGGGAGCGCGGTGCCGATCGGCTCGCGCACGAGCTCGTCCGCGACCGGGTCGTACGGGGTGGGCTCGGCGTTCACGATGATGAGCCGGGCCCCGTGCTCGGCCGCGATCCCGGCGAGCGAGGCGGCCGGCTGCACCTGGAGGCTCGTGCCCACCGCGATGAAGACCTCCGCGGCCTTCGCGATCGACATCGCCTCGCCGAGCACCACCGGATCGAGCCGCTGCCCGAACATGACGGTCGCCGACTTCAGGATCCCGCCGCAGACGAGGCAGGCCGGGTCGGCCTCGCCTGCCTTCACCCGCTCCAGGGCCTCGGCCATCGACGACCGGGCATGACAGGCCGTGCACACCACCGACCGCGCGGAGCCGTGGAGTTCGAGCACCTTGCGCTCCGGCACCCCGGCGGCCTGGTGGAGCCCGTCGACGTTCTGCGTGATGACCCGCAGCGCGTTGCCGCTCGACTCGTACGCGGCGATGGCGTGGTGCGCCGCGTTCGGCTCGGCCCGCAGGACCGGACCGTCGAGCCGCATCCGCCACGAGCGCCGGCGGATCTCCGGGTCGGCCATGTACGGCCCGTACGTGACGAGCCGCTCGGCCTCCGGGTCGCGCCGCCACAGGCCGTTGGGGCCCCGGTAGTCGGGGATGCCCGAGTCCGTGGAGATGCCGGCACCGCTGAGGATCGCGACCATGGTCATACGGCGAGCGTAGACAGGCCCGGAGGGCTCCCGCGAGCCGATTACCGGGTGCTACGTTCCCCGCATGGCCAAGGTGAACATCTCCCTCGACGCCGACCTCGTCGTCGAGGTCATGGTTCTCCGGGCGTCGGCAGCCCCCAGGACGCGATCGAGGCGGTCGTCCGCGACTACATCGCCCGCGGCCACCGCACGGAGGCCCGCACGGCCTCCCGCGACGAGGCGCACCGCGTCGGCGACCTCAGGCCGGACGAGCCCCCGCAGGGCTGAGCCGGCGCCGCAGCCAGGGCGCGGTAGCGAGGACGAACAGCCCGAAGACCCACAGGCGTTGGAGTCCGGGGGCGTCCTGGAGCGTGGCCCCCTGAAGGCCATGGACGGCGTAGGCGTTCGCCGCCAGATCGGTCACCATGATCGCGCAGGCGAGATCCACGCCACCGACGCGCCCACGCAGGAGGAGCACCGCGGCCAGGTTCAGCGAGCCGGCAGGCCGTTCTCCAGTTCCGCCGGGCCCCGGCCCGTGCTGAGGGCGTCGAGGGCCGCGAGGACGCGCGGGCCGAGCGTGCCCGGCAGGTAGCGGGTCGCCTCGGCCGGGTCGATCAGCTTCCAGGAGAGCAGTTCCTCCTCCTGGAGACGGATCGCGGCGAACCGTTCGTCGGTCAGCACCCCGCCGTCGTACACGTATGCCACGATCGGCGGCCGCCCCGGCCCGTGCGACCAGTCGACCGCGAGGAGCGCCCCCGGCTCCAGGTCCAGGCCGATCTCCTCGGCCGTCTCGCGGCGCGCCGCCTGCCGGGGCGTCTCGCCGGTGTCGGACTCGATCGTGCCGCCCGGCAGCGCCCAGCCCTCGCGGTAGTTCGGCTCGACGATCAGGACGCGGCCCGACGCGTCCCTGAAGAGCGCGGCGGCAGCGGCGAGGACGCGGGGCAGGCCGGCGATGTACGTGGCGTAGTCGGTCGTGGTCATGCCGTCAGCGTAGCCAGCCGCACCGTCCGCTCGGCCAGCTCGCTGATCCGTACGCCGTCGAAGCCGAACACCGCGCTGCGCACCCGGTCCCGCAGCGGCTCCGACCACTGCGGCGGGATCGCCGCCGCCCCGCACAGCACCCCGGCCACCGAGCCCGCCGTCGCCCCGTTCGAGTCCGTGTCGAGGCCGCCGCGGACCGTCAGGGCGATCGTGGCGCTGAAGTCGCCCCCGCCGTACAGCAGGCCGGCCGTCAGCACCGCCGCGTTGGGAACCGTGTGGATCCAGCCCAGTCCGCGCGTCTGCTCCGCGAGCTCGGCGAGGGTCTCGGCCCACTCCACCCCCGACTCGTGCAGGGCGATCGTGTGCCGCACCGTCCGCGCGAGGCGGCTGCTCGCCGGGATCCGCTCCAGCGCCCGCTCCAGGGCCGTGCGGGCGTCGGGCGCGGTGAACGCGGCGGCGATCAGCGCGGCCGCCCACATCGCGCCGTACACGCCGTTGCCGGTGTGGGAGAGCACGGCGTCGCGCCGGGCCAGCGAGGCGGCCCGGCGCGGGTCGCCCGGGCTCGTCCAGCCGTAGACGTCCGCCCGGATCAGCGCGCCGATCCACTCCTGGTGCGGGTTGTCGTATGTCGCGGTGAGCGGCGGCTTGAGGCCGTTGGCGAGATTGCGGTAGGCCGTCCGCTCGGCGGTGAACGTCTGCAGATACGGCAGGCGCAGCAGCCAGTGCTCGCCGACCTGCTCCGTGGTGAAGGCGAAACCGCGGGTCTCCAGGAGGAGCAGAGCGAGGATCGAGTAGTCGATGTCGTCGTCCCGGCAGCTGCCGTGGATCCGCCCGCGCACGCACTGCGGCCATTCGGGCCGCAGCTCGAACCCCTCGGCCAGGGCGTCGGCGGGAGGCGGCGGCAGGTAGTCGGTGAGCGGGAGCGCGTCCGTCAGCCGCAGGTACCGGTCGATGTGCTCGGGCGTCCAGTGATCGCCCCGCTCGACGGGCTTGCCGAGCATGTTCCCGGCGATCCGTCCCGTCCAGCCGCCGAGGACGCGGTCGGCCAGTTCGCTGTGCTTGAGCGCCATACGTCCGGTGTACCGAATCACCCGGCTCGGCGCGCGCCGACGCGTCCGTACACCCGCCCGTACACCCCCTCGTCCTTCTCCGTCCGCGCCGCTCGCCTGGGGAGGCGTCAGGTATCGGCGGCGATCACGAACAGCCGGGCGAAGTTGTCCAGGACCCAGCTCGGAGCGGTGGACGAGGCGCTGTCGAAGGAGTCCTGGCCCAGCGCGGCCCAGGCCACCACGGCGACGACGGCCGCCACTCCGATGCCCACGACCTTCAGATCGGGAGAGGGCGGATCGGTCTGATCGATCGGTTCCGTGCTCATATGGCCCCACTATGGGACGGCATATGGCGATATCGGGGGGTGGCACGCCCTCTGGAGGTGCGGATAGGGTCGGCTCGGCGCGACTGCCTGTTCGAAAGCAAGGGATGCAAGGTGACGGACGGAGCAGTAACTGAGGTCGCACGCGTGCTCGTCGCGGCCGACAAGTTCAAGGGCTCGCTCACGGCCGTACAGGTCGCGGAGCGGGTCACAGCAGGTCTGCGACGGGTCGTCCCGGAGCTCGAGGTGGAGACCCTGCCGGTGGCGGACGGCGGCGACGGTACGGTCGCCGCCGCGGTGGCGGCCGGTTTCGAACGCCGTGAGGTACGGGTCACCGGACCGATCGGCGAGCCGGTGACGGCGGCGTTCGCGCTGCGCGGTACGACGGCCGTCGTGGAGATGGCGGAGGCGTCCGGCCTCCAGCTGCTTCCGGCGGGTGTCTTCGCGCCGCTCACGTCGACGACGTACGGCTCGGGCGAGCTGCTGCGGGCCGCGCTGGACGCGGGCGCGACGACGATCGTCTTCGGCGTCGGCGGCAGCGCGACGACGGACGGCGGGGCGGGCATGCTGGCCGCGCTGGGCGCGGTCTTCCTGGACGCGGCGGGCGAGCCGGTGGGGCCGGGCGGCGCGCCGCTGGCCTCGCTCGCGAGCGCCGACCTGTCCGGGATCGACCCGCGGTTCGCCTCGGTCGACCTGATCCTGGCCAGCGACGTCGACAACCCGCTGACCGGTCCGAAGGGCGCGCCGGCCGTGTACGGCCCGCAGAAGGGCGCCACGCCGGAGGACGTCGAGACGCTGGACGCGGCGCTCGCGCACTTCGTGACCGTCCTGGAGAAGGCCATCGGCCCCAAGGCGGCGGAGTGCGCGGCGGCGCCGGGCGCGGGCGGCGCGGGAGGCATCGGGTACGGGGCGCTGGTCGGCCTGGACGCGAGCTTCCGGCCGGGCATCGAGCTGATGCTGGACGTCCTGGGCTTCGCCCCGGCGCTGGAGCGGGCCACGCTGGTGATCACGGGCGAGGGCTCGCTCGACGAGCAGACCCTGCACGGCAAGGCGCCCGCGGGCGTCGCCTCGGCGGCGCGGGCGGCGGGCAAGGAGGTCGTCGCGGTCTGCGGCCGCCTGGCGCTCGCTCCCGAGACCCTGGGCACGGCCGGCATCCGCCGCGCCTACCCGCTCACGGACCTCGAGCCTGACACGGCGAAGTGCATCGCGAACGCGGGCCCGCTGCTGGAACAGGTGGCGGCGAACATCGCGAGGGACTTCCTGTCGTAGCCCTCGGGCGGACGGGGCCTTGACCGGGGGGCGGGCCCTGGGCGGACGGGGCTGCGGCCCGGCGCTGCGGCGCGAAGCTGCCGTTCTCGGGGGCGCCGGGCCCACGGAGCGGAGGCGCCCGCGAGGGCGCCGTCCGTTGTGCCCACCCTCCCCCAGACTTCGTCCGGGGGTGCCCCCATCGCCCCGGCGGAACGATTGCCCACAACGGGGGGGAGGGGTAGCGGCGCGAAGCTGCCGCCCCCGGGGCCGACGTCCGCTGTGCCCACCCGTTCCTCCCCCTAGGGCTTCGCCCTGGGGGGACCCCCAGCGGAATGATTGCCCACGACGGGGGGCAGGGGGCATGGGGGAGTCCCCAGGAGCCCTCCCCGTCACGCCGGTGACGTCAGGCGGAACGCGTCCAGGGCCAGCGTCATCTCCGTCAGGTCCCGCGGGCGGGACAACGACCTCGACGTGAGTTGTTCCAGGCGGCGCAGGCGGTTGAAGACCGTGTTGCGGTGACAGTACAGACGCCCCGCCGCCCGCCCCGCCGAGCCCTCGCAGTCCAGCCACACGTCCAGCGTCTCGAGCAGGATCGCCCGGTCCGCCGGGTCCAGTTCGAGCAGGCCCCCCAGGACGTCCGTGACCAGCAGGCCGGCCAGTTCCGGCTGGCCGACCACCAGCGCGCCGCCCATCCGGCGGTCCAGGCGGACGACCTGGTGGGAGTCGGGCGGGCAGGTGCGCAGCGCCAGTTCCGCCAGGCGGCGCGCCCGGCCGAGCTCGGAGAGGCCGACCACCACCGGACTGATCCCGCCCGGGCCCGGACAGCGGCCCTCCAGGAGCTCCGACAGCGCGTCAAGACCCGTGCCCTCCGCCAGCGACACCACACCGAACTCGCAGTCCGCCCCCATCCGCCACAGGAACCGCACCCCGGCCCCCTGCACCCGCCGGTGGAACGGCTCCGGCACCTCCCGTCGGTCGTGCCGCAGCACCACCACCGCGTACCGCCCGTGCTCCGGCAGGTCCAGCCCCGCCGCCGCCCGCGACACCACCTCCGGCGAGCGCTGTCCGTGCAGCAGGGCGTCCAGCAGCGCCTGGAGCTGCTCGTCCGTGCGGCGCCGCAGCTCCAGCTCCGTCGCCCGGTACGCCTCCGACGCCGTGTCCGCCTGCGCGTCCACCGCCGACCACACCATCGTCGCCGACTGCGTCAGCGCGGCCAGCCTCGGCGGGAACGCCGCCGCGTCCTCGATCAGCGCGTCCCACACCAGATGCCCGGCATGGCGGTACGCGTGCACCACCAGCTCCAGCGGCATCCCCTGCTCGGCCCGCCGCCGCCCCATCTCGTCCGCGTGCTGCAGATCCCGCCGCGGCGAGTCCCGGGGCGCCGAGATCATCTCGATCCCGATCCGCATCGCGTCATGGGCCTCCTGCCAGTGCTGGTCGAACGGCACGATCCGGCCGTACGCCGGCTCGTACTCGTGCAGCTCTCTCAGATGCTCGTCCACCAGCTCGGGCAGCCGTTCCAGAAGCGCCGTACACGCCTCTGCCAACAGCTTCCAGTCATCGCCGGTCCGCGGTCTGCGCCGTCCCATGAGCGGAGGATGCCATCCTTCGGCCGATCCCCACAGGCCCCTGACGCGCGGTGTTGTGCGCGTGCACAACCCACCGCCGCGCCCGCTGGTCACCGGCAGCGTTTCGGCCGCCGCACGTGGACGCACGGCCCCCGTGGTGCTGGGGTGAGCGCCACTGAACGGGCCACGGAAGGGGAACCATGGGAGGTACCGCACTCGCCCTCGAGGTGGCGGACCTGTCGGCGGGATACGGACCGGTACGCGCCCTGCGGCAGGTGTCGCTCGCCGTGCCGGAGGGCAGCGTCGTCACCGTCCTCGGTGGCAACGGCGCGGGAAAGTCCACGCTGCTGCGGGCCATCTCGCGCACACTGTCGTTCCACGGCGGAGCCGTCGTCTCCGGCACCGTGAGCTTCGGCGGCCGGGCGATCGGCGGGCTCGCACCCGACCGGGTCGTGGCCGCCGGGGTCTCCCAGGTGCCGGAGGGCCGCCAGGTCTTCGCGCGGATGACGGTCGAGGACAACCTGCGCGCCGGAGCGCTCGGCGCCGCCGGCGACCGCGCCGCCAAGGCCGCCGCCATGAAGCGGGTCCACGAACTCTTCCCCGTGCTGGCCGACCGCGCCCACCAGCGCGCCGGGCTGCTCTCCGGCGGCGAACAGCAGATGCTCGCCGTCGGCCGGGCGCTGATGGCCTCGCCGAAACTGCTGCTCCTGGACGAGCCCTCGCTCGGCCTCGCGCCGCTGATGGCCGCCCGGATCGCCGACACCATCCGCGAGATCAACGCCCAGGGCACGGCCGTGCTCCTCGTCGAGCAGAACGCGGCGCTCGCGCTGCGGCTCGCCTCCCGGGCGTACGTCCTGGAGGTCGGCGAGGTCACCCTCTCCGGCCCGGCCGACGAGCTCGCCGCCTCCGACGAGGTACGCCGCCGCTACCTGGGCGTCGTGGACGAGGACGCCGCCGCCGACGCGGCGGGCGCCGCGGCCACGCACCCGGTCCTGTCCCGCTGGGAGGAGGCCGTCCGATGACCCCCGTACCCGCTCTCGACGTCCGGGACGTCACCGTCCGCTTCGCCGGGCTCACCGCCCTCGACTCCGTCGGCTTCACCGTCCGGCCCGGCACCGTCCACGCCGTCATCGGCCCCAACGGCGCAGGCAAGTCCACCTGCTTCAACGTGCTCTCCGGGGTCTACAAAGCCACCTCCGGCTCCGTCCGCTTCGGCGAGCACGAGCTCACCGCCCTGGCCCCGCACAAGATCGCGGACCTCGGCGTCGCCCGCATCTTCCAGAACCTCGCGCTGCCGCCCCGCGCCACCGTCGAGGACAGCCTGATGCTCGGCCGCCACCGGCTCACGAGGACGGGCTTCGTGGCCGCCGGGCTCCGGCTGCCCTCGGCCGCCCGTGAGGACGCCCGCCACCGGGCCCGCGTCCGCGAGATCGCCGCCTTCGTCGGCCTGGAGAAGCAGCTCGGGCAGCCCGCGGGATCGCTTCCGTACGGTCAGCAGAAGCTCGCCGAACTGGCCCGCGCCCTCTGCATGGAGCCCAAACTGCTCCTCCTCGACGAGCCCGTCGCCGGCATGACCGCCGACGAGCGCCGCCGCACCGCCGCGGTCATCGCCGGCGTCCGCGACAGCCTCGGGATCTCCATCGTCCTCGTCGAGCACGACATGGGGGTGGTGATGCGGCTCGCCGACGCCGTCACCGTCCTCGACTTCGGCCGTCGCATCGCCGACGGCGCCCCCGGCGACGTACAGAACGACCCGGCGGTCGTCCGCGCCTATCTCGGAGAGGAGACCGCCGAGTGACCACCTTCGCCGAACTCCTGCTCAACGGCGTGTCGTTGGGCTCGATCTACGCCCTCATAGCCCTCGGCTTCGTGGTGATCTTCCGCGCCACCGAGGTCGTCAACTTCGCCCACGCCTCCCTGCTGCTCGCCGGCGGGTACTTCACCGCCGTGCTCCACGACGACATCGGCTTCTGGCCGGCACTCCTCGTCGGCATCGGCGGCGCCGCACTGGTCGGCGCCGCCGTCGAGTTCCTCGTCATGCGCCGTTACCGCGGCTCCGACCACAGCGTCCTCGCCATCGTCACCATCGGCGTCGACATCCTGCTCGCCACCGAACTCACCCGCCGCATCGGTACGGACATCCTCTCGCTGGGCGACCCCTGGGGCGACGCCGTCGTCGCCCTCGGCCCGGTCACGATCGCCCAGACCCGGATCGCGGCCTTCCTCGCCGCCGCCCTGCTCATCACCGCGTTCCTGCTGGCCTTCCGGTACACCTCCTGGGGCGTGGCCATGCGCGCCGCCGCCGAGAACCAGGAGACCGCGGCCCTCATGGGCATCCGCCTCGGCCGGGTCTCGCTCGGGGCCTGGGCGGTGGCCGGCGGACTCGCCGCCGTCGCCGCCCTGTTCCTCACCGTCTTCCCCACCCCCGGTCTGGAGCGCACCACCTCCTTCGCCGCGATGAAGGCCTTCCCGGCCGCCATCCTCGGCGGCCTCGACTCCACCACCGGCGCCCTCGTCGGCGGACTCCTGGTCGGCGTCACCGAGTCCCTCGCCACCGGCTACCAGGGCGACCTGACCTTCCTCGGCCGGGGCATCGGCGACCTCGCCCCGTACCTCGTGATGGTCGCGGTGCTGCTGATCCGTCCCGCCGGACTCTTCGGCACGAAGGAGCTGGCCCGTGTCTGACGCCCTTCCCCGCCGTGGAGTCGCCACGCTCGCCCGCCCCCGCGTCTACGGATGGGCCGTCGCCGGCCTCGCCCTCGCCGCCTTCCCCTTCTACCTGGACCGCTTCTGGCTCCAGGCCGGGCTGTTCGCCATGGCCGCCGCGATCGGCGCCATCGGCATCAACCTGCTGACCGGCGCCACCGGCCAGCTGTCCATGGGCCACGCCTTCTTCCTCGCCGTCGGCGCGTACGGCTACTGCGCCTTCGCCGGCGACGGGAAGGACGACCTCACCGGACTGGGGCTGCCGGGCTGGCTCGCCGCCGTCCTCGCCGTCGCCCTCGCGGGCCTGGCGGGCGGGGTGTTCAGCCCCATCGCGGGCCGGCTGCGGGGCGCGTACCTCGGTATCGCCACCCTCGCGCTGATCTTCATCGGCCAGCACGTCCTCTTCAACGCCCACGACCTCACCGGCGGCTTCAACGGACGCGCGGTGCCTCCGCTCAGCCTCTTCGGGATCACCTTCGACGACAGCGAACTCCTCGTCGCCCAGGTGCCGTTCGGCTCCGCCGAGAAGCTCTGGTACCTCGGGCTCGTCCTGCTCCTCGCGAGCGCGCTGTTCGCCCGGGGCGTGCTGCGCGGACGACCCGGCCGCGCCATGAACGCCATCCGGGACCACCGGATCGCGGCCGGCGTCATGGGCATCCCCGTGGCCCGCTACCGCGCCGCCGTCTTCGTCCTGTCGTCCATGTACGCGGGCCTCGCCGGCGTCCTGCTCGCGCTGGTCTTCCAGCGGACCGTGCCGGAGTACTTCGGCATGATCCTCTCCCTCGAATACCTGGCCATGATCGTCATCGGCGGTCTCGGTTCGGTCGCCGGTGCGGTGATCGGAGGCGTCTTCGTCTCTCTCCTCCCGCAGCTCCTCAACCGGTACAGCGACACGCTTCCCCTGGTCTCCGCCCCCGGGACGGGCGGGATCGCACCGGGGGAGGCCGCGCGCTATCTCTACGGCGCCGCCGTCGTCGCGGTGGTGCTCTTCCTGCCCGGTGGCCTGGTCCGGCTGGCCGCCCGGAAACCCAAGCGAACCGCCCAACCCTCGCACTCCTCTGGGGAGGAACGATGATCCACCGACGACAGGCGTCCAGAACCTTGGCCGTCGCGCTCGCCACCCTCGTCGCCCTGACCGCCGCCGGCTGCAGCTCCAAGGCCAAGACCGGGGACGACAACAGCACCGGCGCGGGCGGGGTGAAGTCCGGCAAGGGCGTCACCGACAAGACCATCGCGGTCGGCGCGCTCACGGACATGACCGGGGTGTACGCCACGCTCGGCAAGAGCGTCACCCAGGCGCAGCAGCTGTACGTGAAGCAGGTCAACGCGGCCGGCGGGATCTGCGGCCGTCAGCTGGAGCTGACGGTCCGTGACCACGGTTACGACCCGCAGAAGGCGCTCTCCGCGTACACCGAGCTGGAGCCGAAGGTCGTCGGCTACGCGCAGTTCATCGGCTCCCCGTTCGTCGCCGCCGTCAAGCAGCGCGTGGACGGCCAGGACAAGGGGCTCGTCCTGCCGCAGGCCTGGTCGGCCTCGCTGCTGGGCTCCCCGTACATCCGTGTCCTGGGCTCCACCTACGACGTCGAGACGATCAACGCCGTCGACTTCCTGGTGAAGGAGAAGGGCCTGAAGTCCGGCGACAAGCTCGGCCACGTCTACTTCGAGGGTGACTACGGCGAGAACGCGCTGGCCGGCTCGAAGTACGCGGCCGAGAAGGCGGGTCTCACGGTCGTCGAGCAGAAGATCAAGCCCACCGACAACGACATGTCGGCGCAGGTCGCGGCGCTCAAGCAGGCCGGGGTCAAGGGCATCGTCATCAGCGCGGGCCCGCGTCAGGCCGCCTCGCTGGTCGGGGTCGCCGCGGCGACCAAGCTCCTGGTGCCGGTCATCGGCAACAACTCGGCGTTCGCGCCCCAGCTGCTCGGCACCCAGGCCGGCCCCGCCCTGGAGAAGATGTACTGGTTCGCCTCCCCGAGCCTGCCCATCGGCGCGGACACCCCGGCGGCGAAGAAGCTCGTCGCCGACTACAAGGCCGCGTACCCGGGCGACAGCCTCGACAACGGCATCGTGGCCGGCTGGACGGCCGCGAGCGTCTTCGGCGAGGCCCTGAAGAAGGCCTGCGCCTCCAAGGACCTCACCCGCGAGGGGATCGGCAAGGCGCTGCTGACGCTCAACAGCCACGACGCGGGCTTCGGCATGACGCACGACCTCAGCGACCCGAAGGCGCCGTCGTCCCGGGAGTCGGTCATCATCCAGCCGGACAAGTCGGTCCCGGGCGGCATGCGCACGGTCCGCGAGCCCTCCGTCTCCGACGCGGCCAAGAGCTTCACTCCGAAGGCGGGCTGACCCGGGGGAGGAGAGCGGCGATGCCCCGGGCTGTGCCGTTGGCACGGCCCGGGGCATCCCCGTGCGCCGGCCGGACGCCGGCTCCGCCCGGCGAGGGCGTCAGCCCGCCTGGTGGGCGAAGCCCTCGCGCCAGGACGGGTACGTCGGGGTCCAGCCGAGTGCCCGCGCCCGGCCGTTCGTCGCGCCGCGGGCCCACGGGGCGCCGCCCGTCGTCCGTTCCGGGGCGGGCGTGCCCAGCGCTCGCGCGAGGGCCGGGACCCAGGTGTGGCCGGGGGCCGGTTCGTCGTCGACCACGTTGTACGTGCCCGCCGGCCAGTCCAGGGCCGAGGCGGCCGCCCGTGCCGCGTCCACGACGTGGACGAAGGAGTTCACCGAGTCGTCCGCCTCGACACTCCCCAGGAACCGGGCCCGCGGATCCCCGCCCAGCGCCGCCGCCACCGGCCCGCCGGGCGCGTACCAGGTCCCGGGGCCGTAGAGGATGCCGTACCGCAGCACGACCGCCTCGGGAAGCTCGGCGGCCCGGGTCTCCAGCGCCTGGACGGCGTCCACGATCCGCGCGCGCGGCTGTTCCCGCGTGGGGTCGAGCGGTATGGACTCGTCGGCGGGTCCGTCCCCCGGGGCGCCGGGCGCGTACACCCAGCTGATCGACTGCGCGACGATCCGCCGTACGCCCGCCGCCCGCGCCGCGTCCACGAGATGGCGCGTGCCCTCCCGGCGCAGCCGGTCGTTCGCAGCCCCGTCCGCCCCGCCCAGGTCCGTGAGCTGGTGGACCACGGCCTCGGGAGCGGCCTCGGCGACCGCGCGGCGCAGACCCTCGGCGTCCAGCGCGTCGGCCCGTACGGCCTCGGCGCCGGCCTTCCGGATCCGCGCGGCACCGTCCGCGGTGCGCGAGACGCCGGTGACGTGGTGGCCCGCGTCGAGGAGGCGGGGGAGGAGGATCCGACCGACCGCGCCCGTGGCGCCCGCGACGAGTACACGCATGTGATCATCGTAGCGATGGACATGTCGTCCCCCTCCGACGACCGCCCGGGCCTGCTGTGCCTGGAGAAGACGCCGGACGCTCCCGCGACCGCGTGGACGGCTCACGCGGGGAAGGGCATCAGAGCCAGCGGGGCCGACGTCGGCCGGGGTGAGCCACCGGCCGGTTCGACCGTGACCCCCATCCCGGTCGCGCCGCCCACCGGCCCCTCCATCAGCGTCGCCTCCGACCGGGCGTCCCCGGCCACCAGCCCGGCCGAGCGCATCGCTCCGCCGTCGTCGAACCAGAGCTGGTAGACCTTGCCCTCGGGCGGCGCCGGAAGGCCGGACGCCGCGAACACCGCCCGGTCGCGGGCCGCGGAGACGACCACCGTGCCGACGGCGCCGCCGCCCAGCGCGGTCGTGGAGACCCGGGCGTCCGGGGCGGCGAGCACCGCGGCCACCTCGCTGTTCGCACTCCGCGCCCGCCGCGCCTCCTGCCGGGCGTCCTCGGCCCTCTCGTACTGCAGGACCGAGACCCCGCCGAGCGCGACGACCCCCGCGAGGCACGCCGCCAGGGCCCAGCGCGACGCCCGCCGGAACCGGCCCTCCGCCCCGTCGCCCGCCCGTCTCCCCGTCCCGCCGCCGGGGCGGGACGACGGACTCGTCGCGGGCGGCAGCTGCCGAACCGTCGGGATCCGCCGCAGCACCTCCTCGCGGAGGGCGGCCGTCGGCCGAATCGACACCGCGAGACCCAGCCGTGTCACCGTCTCCGTCAGTTCCTCGACCTCCCGGGCACAGGACGGGCAGCCTTCCAGGTGCCCGTCGACCGCCGCCCGCTCCTCCTCGTCCAGCGCTCCGAGCGCGTACGCGCCCGTCAGCGTGTGCGGATCGGTGATGATCACGCGGTCACCCCCAGGCAATCCCGGAGCCGGATGAGGCCGTCGCGGAGCCGGGTCTTGACCGTGCCCAGGGGCAGCGACAGAAGTTCGGCGACCTCCCGATACGTCAGCCCCCGGTAGTACGCCAACGTCACCGACTGACGCTGCACCTCGGTCAGGCCGCGCACGCAGCGCCGTACCTGCTCACGCTCCAGCCGGTGTTCCACCTGCTCCACCACCTCGTCGAACTCCCTCGCACGGTTCAGCAGGGCCATGCGCCGCTCGCGGTCGGAGGACGCCTGCTCGGACCGCACCCGGTCGACGGCACGGCGGTGCGCGAGCGTCAGCACCCAGGTCATGACCGATCCCCGCGCGGACTGGTACCGCGCCGCGGTCCGCCAGACCTCCACAAGCACCTCCTGGGCCACCTCCTCCGACTGCGCCGGATCGCGCAGCACGGTCCGTACGAGACCGAGGACCGGCCCCGACACCGCCTCGAACAGGATCGTGAACGCCTCCTGGTCACCACGGGCCACGCGGCTCATCACCTCGGGGAGATCGGGGGGCGAGTGCGGTGAGCGGCCGATGTGCGCGTTCTCTCTCACGGGGTGGTCCTCCAGCAGGCACTCGGGTACGCGGCTGATTCGGAGCCCACGCACCGACGGATTGGCCGGAGGAACGAACGTCACTCCCTCGGGTGAGAAACCCATCCGGGGCCGGGCCGACACCGAATACGTCCCGTGAGCCGTACGAACAGGCCACGGCGGGGCTCCCCGGAGAGGATGGAAGGGGCCCCGCGCCCACTCCCTCCCGAGGGGGAATGTGACGAGACAGCGCACACCGCGACGGAACGGAGCGACCCATGACGTACGCGGCCGACGGCACCCCCGCACCGCGGTGCCTCGTCACCGGCGCCACGGGCTACATCGGCGGCCGGCTCGTCCCCGAACTCCTGGCGGCCGGTCATCGGGTGCGCTGTCTGGCCCGCTCGCCCGGCAAGCTCCGCGACCACCCCTGGGCGGAGCGGGTGGAGGTCGTCCGCGGCGACGTCACCGATCCCGCGTCGGTCGGCGAAGCGCTGCGCGACACCGACGTCGCCTACTACCTCGTGCACGGCCTGGGCGGCGGACGGGACTTCGAGCGCACCGACCGCGAGGCGGCCCGGACCTTCGCCGAACAGGCCCGGGCGGCCGGGGTGGGGCGCATCGTCTACCTCGGCGGCCTCACCCCGCCCGGCGTCCCCGAGCAAGCGCTCTCGCCGCACCTGCGCTCGCGCGCCGAGGTGGGCCGCATCCTCCTCGACTCGGGCGTGCCCACCACCGTGCTGCGCGCCGCCGTCGTCATCGGGTCCGGCTCGGCCTCCTTCGAGATGCTCCGCTACCTCACCGAGCGGCTCCCGGTGATGGTCACCCCGAGCTGGGTCGGCACCCGCGTCCAGCCCATCGCCGTACGGGACGTCCTGCGCTACCTCGTCGGCAGCGCCCGGATGCCCGCCCATGTCAGCCGTGCCTTCGACATCGGCGGCCCCGACGTCCTCACCTACCGCGACATGATGGTCCGCTACGCCGCGGTGGCGGAACTGCCCAAGCGCCTGATCGTCCCGGTACCGATGCTGACCCCCCGGCTCTCCAGCCTGTGGATCGGACTGGTCACTCCCGTCCCTCCGTCCCTCGCCCGGCCGCTGGCCGAATCGCTGCGCCATGAAGTGGTCTGCCGGGATCACTCCATCGCGACCTGGGTGCCCGACCCGCCCGGCACCCCGATCCCCTTCCAGACCGCGCTCACCCTGGCGCTCGAACGGGTCCGCGAGGCCCGGGTCGCCACCCGGTGGTCGTCCGCCTCCGTCACCGGAGCGCCGAGCGACCCGCTGCCCACCGACCCCGACTGGGCCGGCGGCAGCCTCTACGTCGACCGGCGAGAGCGCCTCGTCGACGCGGATCCGCAGGAGCTGTGGCGCGTCATCGAGGGCATCGGGGGAGAGAACGGCTGGTACTCCTTCCCCCTCGCCTGGGCCGTCCGCGGCCGGCTCGACCGGCTCGTCGGCGGGGTCGGACTGCGCCGCGGCCGCCGCGACGCCGGACGCCTGCGCGTCGGGGACTCCCTGGACTTCTGGCGGGTCGAGGAGATCGAACGCGGCCGACTGCTGCGCCTGCGCGCCGAGATGCGTCTGCCGGGCCTCGCCTGGCTGGAGATGTACGCCGAGCGGGACGAGTCGGGCCGCACCCGCTACCGGCAGCGGGCGCTGTTCCACCCGCGCGGCCTGCTCGGCGAGGCGTACTGGTGGAGCGTGGCGCCGTTCCACAGCGTCGTCTTCGGCGGGATGGCCCGCAACATCGCCCGCGCGGCGGAGGCCGGGGCCGCCGCGCCCGCTCCGGCTCCCGCCCGCGGCCGTTCCAGGAACGCGAGGAAGGTGCCATGAACGTCTCGGTGGTCCTGTTCACCGCGGATCTCCGGCTCCACGACCATCCGCCGCTGCGCGCCGCGCTGCGCTCGGCCGCGTCCGTGGTCCCGCTCTTCGTACGGGACCCGGCCGTCGACCGGGCCGGATTCGCCGCACCCAACCGGCTGGCCTTCCTCGCGGACTGTCTGCGGGACCTGGACGCCGGGCTGCGCCGACGCGGCGGCAGGCTGGTCGTGCGTACGGGGGAGATGGTGGACGAGGTGTGCGCCGTGGCGCGCGAGACCGGCGCCCACGAGGTCCACATGTCCGCCGACGTCAGCGCCTTCGCCCAGGCGAGGGAGGAACGGCTCCGCAGCGCGCTCGGAGCGGACGGCAGACGGCTGCACGTCCACGACGGGGTCGTCACCGTGCTCCCACCCGGCGCCGTCACCCCCGCCGGCTCCGACCACTTCGCCGTCTTCACCCCGTACTTCCGCCGCTGGGTCCAGGAACGGCCCCGCGATCCGCTTCCCGCGCCCCGGGCGGTCCACGTCCCGGAGGTCCGGTCCGAGGAGATCCCCGCACGCTCCGGCGCCGGACCGCTCTCCCCCGGCCTGCCGCCGGGCGGCGAGCGCGCCGCCCGCGAGCGGCTCACGCGATGGCTCGCCCGACCGGTCGACGCGTACGAGGACCGGAACGACGACCTGGCGGCCGATGCCACCTCACGCCTCTCCCCGGACCTCCACTTCGGGGCGCTCTCGGCCGCGGAGGTGGTGCACCGGGCCCGGTCCCGGGGCGGAGCGGGAGCCGAGGCCTTCGTACGGCAGCTCTGCTGGCGCGACTTCCACCACCAGGTGCTCGCCGCACGGCCACGGGTCGCCGCCGAGGACTATCGGACCCGCCATGACCGCTGGCGCCGGGGCGCCGAGGCCGAGGCCGATCTCCAGGCGTGGAAGGAGGGGCGCACCGGCTATCCGGTGGTGGACGCGGCCATGCGCCAGCTCGCCCACGAGGGCTGGACTCCGGGCCGCGCCAGGCTCCTCGCCGCGAGCCTGCTCACCAAGACGCTCTACCTCGACTGGCGCACCGGCGCCCGCCACTTCCTCGACCTGCTGGTCGACGGCGACCTCGCGAACAACCAGCTGAACTGGCAGTGGATGGCCGGCACGGGGACGGACAGCCGCCCGAACAGGGTCCTCAACCCAGTGCTCCAGGCCCGGCGGTACGACCCCGACGGCGCCTATGTACGCCGCTGGGTCCCGGAACTGGCCGGGATCGCCGGTCCGGCCGTCCACGAGCCCTGGAGGCTCACCGGACCCGAGCGCGTCGCGTCCGGCTATCCCGCCCCGCTCGTGGGCCTGGCCGACGGTCTGGCCCGCTTCCGGCGGGCGCGGGCCCTGGACTGAGCGCACCGACCGACGTCCGGCATGAGGAAGGGCCCGGAAGCGAGATCGCTTCCGGGCCCTTCCTCATGTCTGAACCGCTACGGCAGCTGCGCCGCCTCGGCCTGACGTGCCTCGCGGCTCTCGCGGCGGTTGCCGCGGAACGTGTTCACTCGACGGGCCGTCGCGAAGAGGGGGATCACGGCGCCCATCACCACCTGCAGCGCGCAGCCGGTCTGGAGCAGGAGCTGCCCGCCCGGCGCGTCGAACGCCCAGGCCGCCAGCATGCCCATCGCCCCCACGATCCAGCTGAGCATCGCCACCGCGAGGATGCCCCGCGGCTTGGGGTACTCGACCCGGCTCACCATCAGCCAGGCGACACCGATGATCGCGAGCAGCGTCGGGACGAACGGCAGCTCCAGGAGGATGATCGAGACCACCGTCAGCGCACCGAAGGGGCTCGGCATGCCCTGGAACATGCCGTCCTTCATGGTCACGCAGGAGAATCTCGCCAGCCGCAGCACCACCGCGAGGAGCACCGCGACCGCGGCCACCGCCGAGACCTTCTGCTGAGCGCCGTCCGGGACCGCGACCATCCCGTACACGAGCACGAAGTAGGCCGGGGCCAGACCGAAGCTGATCAGGTCCGACAGGTTGTCCAGCTCCGCGCCCATCGGCGACGAGCGCAGCTTGCGGGCCACGATGCCGTCGAAGAGGTCGAAGATCGCCGCGCACAGCATCAGTATGACGGCGGTGGCGGCGCTGTTGCGCGCCATGCCGGTCTCGGTGCTGCCCGTGAGGTGCGGGATGAGGATGCCGGTGGTGGTGAAGTACACCGCCATGAATCCACAGGTGGCGTTACCGAGCGTGAGGGCGTCCGCTATGGACAGCCTCAGCGACAGCGGCATCTCCTCGGCCTCGTCGGCACCGTCCACATCGGCGTCGGCGACCCAGTCGCCGGCACGGGTGTCAGGATCAATCACGGTCAATGCGAGTCACCCCTGCGGTCGTGGCCTGACCGACCTCGACGGCGACGTCCACACCTTCCGGAAGGTAGATGTCGACGCGCGACCCGAAACGGATCAGACCGATGCGCTCGCCCTGCTCGACCTTCGTCCCCTGCGGGATGTACGGCACGATGCGGCGGGCCACGGCCCCCGCGATCTGCACCATCTCGATGTCGCCGAGCTCGGTGTCGAAGTGCCAGACAACGCGCTCGTTGTTCTCGCTCTCCTTGTTGAACGCCGGGACGAACCCGCCGGGGATGTGTTCCACGGACGTCACCGTGCCGGCCAGCGGCGCGCGGTTGACGTGGACGTTCAGCGGGCTCATGAAGATGGCGACCCGGGTGCGTCCGTCCTTCCACGGCATGATGCTCTGCACCACACCGTCGGCGGGGGAGATGACCCGGCCCTGAGCGATCTCACGCTCGGGGTCGCGGAAGAACCACAGCATGCCGGCCGCGAGCGCGGTGGTGGGCACGGCGATGGCCGCGGCGCGCCTCGACCTGCGCGAGCGCGCCAGGCTGAGCGCCGCGGTGGCGACGGTCGGCAGAAGCCACGGCGATGCTCCGCGCGCGAGGCGTACGCCGGCGAGGCTGTCGCGGTGTGCAGAGGTTTGGCTGTGGGGCATGGATGACCTTCGTAGCGGATGATGCCGCACTGGCGGGGGACGGCGGCTTTCCGGCGATGCTATCGGTTGCGGGGCGCAACTGGGCAAGCCAGAAGCCGAGTCGGCGGCCGGAAGAAGATGACAGGGTGTGATCTTCTTCGCGGCCGAACCGGCTCAAAAGCGACAATCAACCCTGGAATCGGTACTCCTCGAGCAGCCGACGACCAATGATCATTTTCTGGATCTCGGCGGTACCTTCACCGATGAGCAGCATCGGAGCCTCGCGGTAGAGGCGCTCGATCTCGTACTCCTTCGAGAACCCGTACCCGCCATGGATACGGAAGGCGTCCTCGACGACTTCCTTGCAGTACTCGGAGGCGAGGTACTTCGCCATCCCCGCTTCGAGGTCGTTTCGCTCCCCGGAGTCCTTTTTGCGTGCTGCGTTGACCATCATCGCATGAGCGGCCTCGACCTTGGTAGCCATTTCGGCCAGCTTGAACTGGATCGCCTGGTGCTGGGCGATCGGCTTGCCGAAAGTGTGACGCTGCTGGGCATAGGAGACACCCAGTTCGAACGCACGCTGAGCGACGCCGCAACCACGGGCCGCGACATTGACGCGCCCGACCTCGACACCGTCCATCATTTGGTAAAACCCTCGGCCGGTGGTCCCACCGAGTACCCGATTGGCCGGAATGCGCAGTCCGTCCATGATGAGTTCGGTGGTGTCGACGCCCTTGTACCCCATCTTGTCGATCTTCCCGGGGATGGTGAGGCCGGGGCGGACCTCTCCGAAGCCGGGCTCCTTCTCGACGAGGAAGGTCGTCATCGACTTGTGGGGGGCGGTGCCCTCCGGGTGTCCTTCGTCACTTCGGACGAGAACGGCGACCAGATTGGACGTACCGCCGTTCGTCAGCCACATCTTCTGGCCGTTGAGGACGTACTCGTCGCCGTCCTTGACCGCCTTGGACGTGATGGCCGACACATCCGAGCCGAGGGCCGGCTCCGACATCGAGAAGGCACCACGCGTCTCGCCGGCCGCCATCCGCGGAAGGAAGTACTCCTTCTGCTCCTGGGTGCCGTGCTGCTTCAGCATGTACGCCACGATGAAGTGCGTGTTGATGATGCCGGAGACCGACATCCAGCCGCGGGCGATCTCCTCCACGCAGAGCGCGTAGGTGAGCAGCGACTCACCCAGGCCCCCGTACTCCTCGGGGATCATCAGACCGAAGACGCCGAGCTCCTTGAGCCCGTCGACGATCTCCTGGGGGTACTCGTCGCGGTGCTCCAGCTCCGTCGCGACCGGGATGATCTCCTTGTCGACGAAGTCCCGGACGGTGGAGAGGATCTCCTGCTGCACATCGGTCAGACCGTGGGTCTGGGCGAGTCGCGCCATGACTACTTCTCCGGCTTCTTGGAGGGCTCGATCAGCTCGGGGCGGCCGGGCTGCTCGCCGCCGCGCTCCTTGATGTACGTCTCGGTGGGGACCATCACCTTGCGGCGGAAGACGCACACGAGGGTGCCGTCCTGCTTGTAGCCCTTGGTCTCGACGTAGACGATGCCGCGGTCGTTCTTCGACTTCGAGGGGGTCTTGTCGAGGACCGTGGTCTCGCCGTAGATGGTGTCGCCGTGGAAGGTCGGCGCGACGTGACGCAGCGACTCGATCTCCAGGTTGGCGATCGCCTTGCCCGAGACGTCCGGGACGGACATGCCGAGCAGCAGCGAGTAGATGTAGTTGCCGACGACGACGTTCTTCCCGAAGTCCGTCGTGTTCTCCGCGTAGTTCACGTCCATGTGCAGCGGATGGTGGTTCATCGTCAGCAGACAGAAGAGGTGGTCGTCGTACTCGGTGACCGTCTTTCCGGGCCAGTGCTTGTAGACGGCGCCGACTTCGAACTCTTCGTAGGTACGGCCGAACTGCATGGTCCTACGCCTCCGGGATCTCGAACGTGCTGGTGCGCTGCATACCGGCGGCGCGGCCCTTGCCGGAGATGACCAGGGCCATCTTGCGGCTGGCCTCGTCGATCATCTCGTCGCCCAGCATCGCCGAGCCCTTCTTGCCGCCGGCCTCGGACGTGTAGTAGTCGTACGCGTCCAGGATCAGCTCGGCGTGGTCGAAGTCCTCCTGCGAGGGCGAGAAGATCTCGTTCGCGGCGGCGACCTGGTCCGGGTGGAGCACCCACTTGCCGTCGAAACCGAGGGCGGCGGCGCGCTGGGCGACCGCCTTGTAGCCCTCGGGGTTGCGGATCTGCAGGTAGGGGCCGTCGATCGCCTGGAGGTTGTTGGCGCGGGCGGCCATCAGGATCGCCATGAGGATGTAGTGGTACGCGTCGGCGCCGTAGCCGGGCGGCTGCTCGCCGACGACCAGGGACTTCATGTTGATGGATGCCATGAAGTCGGCCGGGCCGAAGATGATCGTCTCCACGCGCGGGGAGGCCTGCGCGATGGCGTTGACGTTGTTCAGGCCCTGCGCGTTCTCGATCTGCGCCTCGATGCCGATCTTGCCGACCTCGAAGCCCATCGTCTTCTCGATCTGCGTCAGCAGGAGGTCGAGCGCCACGATCTGCTGGGCGTCCTGGACCTTCGGCAGCATGATGCAGTCGAGGTTCTGGCCGGCGCCCTCGACGACGGTGACGACGTCACGGTACGTCCAGTGGGTCGTCCAGTCGTTGACCCGCACGACCCGCGTCTTGCCGGTCCAGTCGCCCTCGTTGAGGAACTTCACGATGGTGTGGCGTGCGTCGGGCTTGGCGAGCGGCGCGCAGGCGTCCTCCAGGTCCAGGAAGACCTGGTCGGCGGCGAGACCCTGGGCCTTCTCCAGGAAGCGCGGGTTCGAGCCGGGGACCGCCAGGCACGAGCGACGCGGGCGGAGACGGTTCACAGGCGTGGTCATGCGGGGACCTCCAGAGGGTCGAGCTTGTTCGCTTTCCGGATCTCGTCGACGATACGGCCGATGATCTCGGTGATACCGAAGTCCTTCGGTGTGAAGACGGCGGCGACACCCGCCCGCTTCAGATCTGCGGCGTCGGCGTTCGGGATGATCCCGCCGACGATGACCGGAATGTCCTCGGCGCCCGCCTCGCGGAGACGGTCCAGGACGTCCGGCACCAGCTCGGCGTGCGAGCCGGAGAGGATCGACAGCCCCACGCAGTGCACGTCCTCCGCGAGGGCGGCGTTGACGATCTGCTCGGGCGTCAGCCGGATCCCCTGGTAGACCACCTCGAAACCGGCGTCACGCGCGCGTACCGCGATCTGCTCGGCCCCGTTGGAGTGTCCGTCCAGGCCGGGCTTGCCCACCAGGAGCCGCAGCCGCCCGGAGCCGAGCTCGTCGGCGGTCCGCGCCACCTTCTCCCGTACGAGAGCCAGCGGCGTGCCCTCCTCGGCCGTCACCGCGACCGGGGCCGAGGAGACGCCGGTCGGGGCGCGGAACTCGCCGAAGACGTCCCGCAGCGCCCAGGACCACTCGCCGGTGGTGACACCGGCCCGCGCACACTCCAGGGTGGCGGCGAAGAGGTTGCCGTCCCCGGCCGCCGTCGCCTTCAGCGCGGCCAGCGCCTCCTGGGCACGGTTCTCTTCGCGGTTGTCCCGCCATTCGTGGAGCTTGGCCACGACACGGGCCTCGTTGGCCGGGTCGACCGTCATGATGGCCGTGTCGAGGTCCGCGGTGAGCGGGTTCTCCTCGGTCGTCTCGTAGATGTTGACGCCGACGATCTTCTCGTCGCCGGCCTCGATCCGGGCGCGCCGCTCGGCGTGCGAGGAGACGAGCTGCGACTTCAGGTAGCCGGACTCGACGGCGGCCATCGCGCCGCCCATCTGCTGGATCCGGTCGATCTCGGCCAGGCACTCCTCGACGAGCGAGTCGACCTTGGTCTCGATGACATGCGACCCGGCGAAGATGTCCTCGTACTCCAGCAGGTCCGACTCGTGCGCCAGGACCTGCTGGATACGGAGCGACCACTGCTGGTCCCACGGGCGGGGCAGACCGAGCGCCTCGTTCCAGGCGGGCAGCTGGACGGCACGCGCGCGTGCGTCCTTGGAGAGCGTCACGGCCAGCATCTCGAGCACGATCCGCTGGACGTTGTTCTCCGGCTGGGCCTCGGTCAGACCGAGCGAGTTGACCTGGACGCCGTAACGGAACCGGCGCTGCTTGGCGTCCTCGATGCCGTACCGCTCGCGTGTGACCTTGTCCCAGATGCGGCCGAAGGCGCGCATCTTGCACATCTCCTCGATGAAGCGGACGCCCGCGTTCACGAAGAACGAGATGCGGGCGACCACCTCCCCGAAGCGGTCCGCCGGGACCTGGCCGGAGTCCCGGACAGCGTCGAGCACCGCGATCGCGGTGGACATCGCGTACGAGATCTCCTGGACCGGAGTGGCCCCCGCCTCCTGCAGGTGGTAGCTGCAGATGTTGATCGGGTTCCACTTCGGCATGTTGTTCACCGTGTAGGTGATCATGTCCGTCGTGAGGCGGAGCGAGGGGCCGGGCGGGAAGACGTGCGTCCCGCGCGACAAGTACTCCTTCACGATGTCGTTCTGGGTGGTGCCCTGGAGCCTGGTGACGTCCGCGCCCTGCTCCTCCGCGACCACCTGGTAGAGCGCCAGGAGCCACATCGCCGTGGCGTTGATCGTCATCGAGGTGTTCATCTGCTCCAGGGGGATGTCCTGGAACAGCCGGCGCATGTCACCGAGGTGCGAGACCGGGACCCCGACCCGGCCGACCTCGCCGCGGGCGAGGATGTGGTCGGGGTCGTAGCCGGTCTGCGTCGGCAGGTCGAACGCGACCGAGAGGCCGGTCTGACCCTTGGCGAGATTGCGCCGGTACAGCTCGTTGGACGCCTCGGCGGTCGAGTGACCGGCGTAGGTCCGCATGAGCCACGGCCGGTCCTTCTGACGCTCAATCATGTACGGTCCCGGGGTCAGATGTTACGGAAGCGGTTGATGGCGTCGATGTGCTTCGCGCGCATCTCCGGGTCGCGCACGCCCAGGCCCTCCTGCGGGGCGAGGGCGAGCACGCCGACCTTGCCCTGGTGCAGGTTGCGGTGGACGTCGTACGCCGCCTGGCCGGTGTCCTCCAGGCTGTAGACCTTGGAGAGCGTCGGGTGGATCTTGCCCTTGGCGATCAGGCGGTTGGCCTCCCACGCCTCGCGGTAGTTCGCGAAGTGCGAGCCGATGATCCGCTTCAGCGACATCCACAGGTAGCGGTTGTCGTACTCGTGCATGTAGCCCGAGGTCGAGGCGCAGGTGGTGATGGTGCCGCCCTTGCGGGTGACGTACACGCTCGCGCCGAAGGTCTCACGGCCCGGGTGCTCGAAGACGATGTCGATGTCCTCGCCGCCGGTGAGCTCGCGGATGCGCTTGCCGAAGCGCTTCCACTCCTTCGGGTCCTGGGTGTGCTCGTCCTTCCAGAACTTGTAGCCCTCGGCGTTGCGGTCGATGACCGCCTCCGCGCCCATCGACCGGCAGATGTCGGCCTTCTCGGGGGAGGAGACGACACAGATCGGGTTGGCGCCACCGGCCAGGGCGAACTGCGTGGCGTACGAGCCGAGTCCGCCGCTCGCGCCCCAGATCAGGACGTTGTCGCCCTGCTTCATGCCGGCGCCGTTGCGGGAGACCAGCTGGCGGTACGCGGTGGAGTTGACCAGGCCGGGGGAGGCGGCCTCCTCCCAGCTGAGGTGGTCCGGCTTCGGCATCAGCTGGTTGGACTTCACGAGCGCGATCTCGGCGAGGCCGCCGAAGTTGGTCTCGAAGCCCCAGATGCGCTGCTCGGGGTCGAGCATCGTGTCGTTGTGGCCGTCCGAGGACTCCAGCTCGACCGAGAGGCAGTGCGCGACGACCTCGTCGCCGGGCTTCCACGAGTTCACGCCGGGGCCGGTGCGCAGGACGACGCCCGCGAGGTCGGAACCGATGATGTGGTACGGCAGGTCGTGGCGCTTGCTGAGGTCGCTGAGCCGGCCGTAGCGCTCCAGGAAGCCGAAGGTCGACACCGGCTCGAAGATCGAGGTCCAGACCGAGTTGTAGTTCACGGAGCTGGCCATGACGGCGACCAGGGCCTCGCCCGGGCCGAGCTCGGGGAGCGGCACGTCGTCGAGGTGGAGCGACTTGCGAGGGTCCTTGTCGCGGCTGGCGAGACCGGCGAACATCTCGGTCTCGTCCTTGTGCACGGTCACCGCGCGGTACGACTCGGGGAGCTTGATGTTGGCGAAGTCGGCGGGCGTGGATTCCGGCGACTGGATCGCGTCCAGGATGTCCTTCACGGGGTGCCTCCGGCGGTGCGGCGTCTGAGGGGGACGCACTGAGGGGTTCGTCTGTGGAGTGCTGCTGTGGAGGTGTGCCGTCGGTTCGGCGGGTGGTGCGGTGGCTGCGCCGGTGGGCGCGGTGGGTGCCTGTGACGCAGGCGTCCGGGCGCACAATCACGATCGCTTGTGGGGACAGCCGGCGCACGAGGAGACCTCGGCGCGCCGGCCGCCCGGACAACATCAACGTATGGCACCGCGTGTCACGTGACAAGGCACTGCGTGCCAACAATTTCACTCAGATGCAATCCGCCGGTCACACATGAGCGATGATCGATCGAGAGACGGAACAAAAGCGACGAAGGCCGCCCCGGAGCGGGGCGGCCTTCGCCGTTGATGGGTGTGTGCGGTGGGTGAGGAGCGGCGGTCAACTCTTCCTGAGGGCCTGCTGGATCGTCCGCATGACCTCGTCCAGGGGGGCGTCGGTACGGGCGACGGCGATCACGACATCACCCTCGGCGGAGACGGCCGCGGCCGGCGCCGGCGAGGCCGACGGCGCGGACTGGGCGGAGGGGCCCGGGCGGCCCGCGCCTATGCCCGAGCCGAAGGTCTCCCGGACGATCGCGAAGGCATGGTCCAGCTGGGTCTCCACGTCACCCTGCCCGCCGGCGCGCAGCCAGCGGCGCAGCACGTGGTTGTGGGCGGTGACGACCGCCGACGCGGCCACCTCGGCGAGCAGCGGGTCGTCGTTGCCGTCATGGTGGTCACGCTCGTCGAAGTGGCCCAGAAGATAGCGGGTGAACAGCCGCTCGTAGCGGGCCACCGAGGCGATCTCGCGCTCCCGCAGGGTCGGCACCTCGCGGGTGAGCCGGTAGCGCTCCACGGAGACCGCCGGGGACCCCGCGTACATCTTCATGACTTCCTTGATGCCCCGGCAGACCGTGTCCAGCGGGTGCTCGTGCGGCGGCGCGGCGTTCAGCACCGCCTCCGCCCGCACCAGGGTGTCGTCGTGGTCCGGGAAGATCGCCTCTTCCTTGGAGCGGAAGTGGCGGAAGAAGGTCCGGCGGGCGACCCCGGCCGCCGCGGCGATCTCGTCGACCGTCGTGGCCTCGTACCCCTTGGTCGCGAAGAGCTCCATCGCCGCCGCCGCCAGCTCGCGGCGCATCTTCAGCCGCTGCGCGGCCGCGCGGGTGCCCGCCGCGCTCTCCGTGGTCTCGGAGGTGGACGAGGACGTGGACGTGGCACGGGGTGACTTCGCGGCCTTGGACATGTCCTGAAGGTACTGCATGAGCGCGGGAGAGTGCCCAGGTGGGGGAGGGCCGCCCGGGGCGCCCGAGGCGACCCCGGGACTCAGCAGCCCTCCCCAGCCCGCGGCGGGCTCAGCGTCGGGCATATTCGCGGAAGCCGCGACCCGTCTTGCGGCCCAGGCAGCCCGCGGCCACCAGGTGCTCCAGGAGCGGCGCCGGGGCCAGACCCGGGTCGCGGAACTCACGGTGCAGCACCTGCTCGATGGCGAGCGAGACGTCCAGGCCGACGACGTCGAGCAGCTCGAACGGCCCCATCGGGTAGCCGCCGCCCAGCTTCATGGCGGCGTCGATGTCGTCCAGTGTCGCGTAGTGCTCCTGGACCATCTTGATCGCGTTGTTCAGGTACGGGAAGAGCAGCGCGTTCACGATGAAGCCGGCCCGGTCGCCGCAGTCCACCGGGTGCTTCTTGATCTTCGCCGTGACCTCGCGGACCGTCGCGTGGACGTCGTCGCCGGTCAGGACCGTGCGGACGATCTCCACCAGCTTCATCGCGGGCGCCGGGTTGAAGAAGTGCATCCCGATGACGTCCTGCGGGCGCGAGGTGGCGCGCGCGATGGCGACGACCGGCAGCGAGGAGGTGGTGGTGGCGAGCACCGCGCCCGGCTTGCAGACCTTGTCGAGCGTGGCGAAGAGCTGCCGCTTGATCTCCAGGTCCTCGGCGACCGCCTCCAGGGCCAGGTCGACCGTGGCGAAGGCGTCGAGCGAGCCGGCCGGGGTGATCCGGGCCAGCGTCTCGTCCCGCGCCTCCGCGGTCATCCGGCCCTTGTCGACCGAACGGGCGAGGGACTTGGCGATCCGGGCCTTCGCCGTCTCCGCCTTCTCGTCCGAGCGAGCGGAGAGTACGACCTCGTAACCGGCCTTGGCGAAGACCTCGGCGATGCCGGACGCCATCGTCCCGGAGCCGGCCACGCCGACCGAGCGGACCTCACGGCCCTCGGCGGTGGCGGCGCTCTCCAGCGGGGTGAGCGCGTCGCGGACCACGGTGCCCGAGCCCGGGGCGTCGTACGTGTAGAAACCGCGGCCCGACTTGCGTCCCGTCAGACCCGCCTCGCTGAGCTGCTTGAGGATCGGGGCGGGGGCGTGCAGCCGGTCGTGCGACTCGCTGTACATCGCCTCCAGGACGGTACGGGCGGTGTCGACGCCGACCAGGTCGAGCAGCGCCAGCGGCCCCATCGGCAGACCGCAGCCGAGCTTCATCGCGGCGTCGATGTCCTCACGGGAGGCGTACTTCGCCTCGTACATGGCGGCGGCCTGGTTGAGGTAGCCGAAGAGCAGTCCGTCGGCGACGAAACCGGGACGGTCGCCGACCGCGACCGGGTCCTTGCCGAGCTCGTGCGCCAGGGTGGTGACGGCCTCGACGGCCTGCGGGGCGGTGAGGACGGAGGAGACGACCTCCACCAGCTTCATCGCCTGGACCGGGGTGAAGAAGTGCAGCCCGAGGACGCGCTCGGGGTGGGCCGAGTCGGCGGCCAGCCGCGTCACGGAGAGCGCGTTGGTGCCGGTGGCGATGATGGCGTCGGGCCGGACGATCGAGTCCAGGGCCCGGAACACCTCCTGCTTGGCCTCGTACGACTCGGGGACGACCTCGATCACGAGGTCGGCGTCCGCGGCCGCCTGGAGGTCGGAGAAGGTACGGAAGCGGGCCAGGACGTCCTGCCGCTCCTCCTCCGTGATCCGCTCACGGGCCACGGCGCGGGCGGTGGACGCCTCCAGGGCGGCGACCGCCCGGGTGGCGGCGGCTTCGCTGATGTCGACGCCGATGACCTCACGGCCGGCCCGGGCGAGGACATCGGCGATGCCCGTGCCCATGGTGCCGAGACCGATGACGGCGATGGTGGAGAGAGGGGTGTCCATCAGGGGACTCCAGGGAGGAAGAGTGACGACTGAAGGCGAATGCGGGCGCGAACGGGCCGCGAGAGGAAAGCGCGAGGAGTTCGCGACGGGGGCGCGAAGAGATCGCGCCAGGAGATCGCGGGGAAAAGGCGACGGACTCTGTCCCGGAGTCACGTCGAAAAATGCCGAACCGACACACTCGATCCCACGACGGCTGCGTCACCAGGCCGTTGTGGGAGTGCGGGGGGTGACCCGCTCACCTGAGATTAACCGGCGGGTAACGAGCGCGCCAGTCCTCGGAACTCCGGAAATTGTGATCTGGATCGCGGATACGCTGACGGCCATGGATATCGCCACGGACGACGCCGAATTCCGCTCGATGATCGATCGTTTGGGCGCGGAGATCGTGGAAGAAGAAAGGGCGACGGAGTTTCGCGGACTGATCGCCACCGAGGACAGGGAAACGCTGGCGGCCGTTCTGACCGAGCCGCACCGTCCGCTCTGGGCGCGCGAGATCGCCTCCTTCCGGCTCGGCCTCGCCGGCGACCCGCGGGCCTTCGAGGCCCTGGTCCTGCTCCTCAACCACCGCGACCCCGAGCGCTGCGTCTCCGCCGCCTACGCGCTGACGCGGCTGGGCGACCCCCGCACCGCGCGGGCCGCCGCCGCGCTCGCCACCAACGAACTCCGCGTCGCCTACGCCCTCCTGCCGGTCCGTCTGCTCGCCGACCTGCGCGCACCCGAATCCGTGCCGGCCCTGGTCACCGTCCTCGAACGGCGCCTCGCGGCCGACGACCCGCACTGGCGGGTCGGCCTCGCCTGTGTCGAGGGGCTCGGCACCCTCGGCGACCCCAGCGCCCGGCCGGCGCTCCGGGCCGCCCTGCCCCACCCCCGCCTCGGCGCCGCGGCGGCCCGCTCACTCGCCCGGCTCGGCTCCGGGGGATGACGTGTCGGCGACCGCCGGCACGAGGGCGAAGGCCTCGATCTCGATCAGCAGCTCCGGGCGGACGAGCGCCGAGACCTGGACCGCCGAGCTCGCCGGGAGCGGCGCCGCGCCGAAGGCCTCGTCCCTTGCGGACCGGACCGCCGGCAGGTGCGCGACATCGGTGACGAAGTACGTCAGCTTCACCACGTCCGCGAAGCCCGCGCCCGCGGCGGAGAGGCAGCGCCGCAGATTCCAGAACACCTGACGGGCCTGCGCCACCGGGTCGCCCACGCCGACCACGGCGCCGGTGGCGTCCAGCGCGCACTGGCCGGATATCGCGACGAACCGCCCCGTGCCCCAGACCACGTGGCTGTACTGGGGGCTCGGGGCGATGCCGTCGGGGGCGGGTACGTGCGTGAGGTGACTCGTCATGGCGGACATCCTCGCGCACACCACTGACAGCCCAGGTGGGGGCCGGCGCCCGGTGCGTGTGACTCAGCGCACGTGGCCGAGGAGGCCGTGCAGGGTCGCGCCCTGGCCGGGCTTCGTGGTGCCGCGCACCGTCTTCGCCCCGGTGTTCTCCGGCTCCGGCTCCGGGAGCGTGGCGCAGACCGCGTCCGCCTCCGACTGCCCGTCACCGCGCGGTACGCGCCCCGTGGCGAGATAGGCCGCCAGATGCTCGTCCATGCACGCGTTGCCTGCCAGCGTCACCCCGTGGTTCCCGCCGCCCTCCTCGACCACCAGGCTGGAGCCGGCCACCATCCGGTGCAGCGCCACACCGCCTTCGTACGGCGTCGCCGCGTCGTCCGTCGCCTGCAGGATCAGCACCGGCGGCACCTCGTCGTTCGAGACGTCGGGCGGAGTGAGCGAGTCCACCGGCCAGAACGCGCAGGGAGCGTTGTACCAGGCGTTGTTCCAGGTGGTGAAGGGCGCCTTGGTGTGCACGTCCCAGTTGTCCTTGCGCCAGGTGTTCCAGTCGCGCGGCCAGGCCGCGTCCCGGCACTGCACGCTGGTGTAGACGGAGTAGCTGTTGTCGGCCGCCGCGTCCGCCGCCCCGTACTTCTCGTACGCCCGGATCAGCGGGACGGTGTCCTTGTCGTTGACGTACGAGGAGAACGCCTCGGCCAGCGTCGGCCAGTACCCGTTGTAGTACCCGCCCGGCAGGAAGGTGTCCTCCAGCTCGCCCGGGCCGACCTTGCCGCCGGCCGGGGCCTTCCGCAGCGCGTCCCGCATCCGGTACCAGGCGGCCTCCACCGCCGCCGGGTCCGTGCCCAGCTCGTACGTGCCGTTCCGGCGGGCCACCCAGGCCATGAAGTCCTTGTGGCGGGTGTCGAAGGCGTAGTCCTGCGCGAGGTTGTCCTCGTACCAGACGCCCTGCGGATTGACGACGGAGTCCAGCGCCATGCGGCGTACCCGCTCCGGGTACAGCCGCGCGTACACGGCGCCCAGGTACGTGCCGTAGGAGTAGCCCAGGTAGGTGAGCCGCGGCGCGCCCAGCGCCGCGCGGATCGCGTCCAGGTCCCGGGCCGTGCTGACGGTGTCGATGTACGGCAGGACGTCACGGTGCTTCGTGCCGCACGCCTCGGCGAAGGACCGGGCCCGCTCGACGCCCGCCTGCTCGCCGTCGGCGCCGAGCGGCACGGAGTCCGGCCGTACCGGGTCGAAGTGGCCGGGCCTGCAGTCGAGCGCCGGCTCGCTGCGGCCGACCCCGCGCGGGTCAAAACCGATGACGTCGTACTGCGCCGCCACCTTCGCGGGCAGGGAGGCGGCCACGTACCCGGCCATGGTCCGTCCGCTGCCGCCCGGTCCGCCCGGATTGACGAGCAGCGGGCCTTGGTACTCCGTGGGGTCCTTCGCGGTGTGCGCGACCCGGGTGAGCGCCAGCGTGATCGACCGGCCGGCCGGATCGTCGTGGTTCAGCGGCACGTCGAGCGTGGCGCACTGCAGCGTCGGATAGGCCTTGGTGGCACAGCCGCTCCAGACGAGCGGGGCGATGGGGCGGAGGGTCGGCTCCGGCCGGGGCGTCGCGGACGCGGGGAGGACGGTGACCGTCCCGGCGACCAGTGCCCCAGTGGCGATCAGCATTCCTGCGCGTGTGGTCATAGGGCGTCCGTGCCCCGAACGGAAGGCGGAAGGACCGATTCCGCCGAGAGTTGACCCGTTCAGAGGAGGGTGAGCTGCTCGGGCGCCCCGGCGAGCGCCGGATCCTCCGGTACGGGGATCCGGCGCGGCGCTCCCCGGCGGGCCGGTCCGATCCCGAACTCGGCCGCCAGCTCGTGCACCTGACGGGTGATCCGGCGCTGGTACCAGGTCGGTGCGTAGGCGCCGTCCGCGTACATCCGCTCGTACCGCCCGACCAGGTGCGGGTGGTGCTGTCGCAGCCAGGTGAAGAACCACTCGCGGGCGCCCGGGCGCAGATGCAGCACGAGCGGGGTCACGGAGGTCGCGCCGGCCTCCGCGATGGCGCGCACGGTGTCGCGCAGCTGCTCGGGCCGGTCGCCGAGGAAGGGGATGACGGGGGCCATGAGCACGCCGCAGCCGATGCCGTGCTCGCCGAGTGCCCGTACGACGTCCAGGCGTCGCTGCGGGGAGGGAGTGCCGGGCTCGACCGTGCGCCACAGCTCCTGGTCGGTGAAGCCGACGGAGACGGAGATACCGACCTCGGTGACCTCCGCCGCCTGGACGAGCAGGTCGAGGTCGCGCAGGATCAGCGTGCCCTTGGTGAGGATGGAGAAGGGGTTGGCGTGGTCGCGCAGGGCCTCGATGATCCCCGGCATCAGGCGGTAGCGCCCCTCGGCCCGCTGGTAGCAGTCGACATTGGTGCCCATCGCGATGTGCGCGCCCTGCCAGCGGCGGGAGGCCAGCTGGCGGCGCAGCAGCTCCGGGGCGTTGATCTTCACCACGATCTGGGAGTCGAAGCCGAGGCCGGTGTCCAGGTCCAGATAACTGTGGGTCTTGCGGGCGAAACAGTAGACGCACGCGTGCGTGCAGCCCCGGTACGGGTTGACCGTCCATTCGAACGGCATCCGTGAGGCACCCGGCACCCGGTTCACGATCGAGCGGGCCCGCACCTCGTGGAAGGTGATCCCCCGGAACTCCGGCGTGTCGAAGGTGCGCGTGGTGACCGCGTCCGTACCGAACAGGGCGATGTCGGTGGGGGCGGCGGGGTCGTCGCCCAGATTGTCCCAGCGCATGGACGCCTCCTCGGTAGCTGCGGTGGCCTGAGCCGTGACACAGAATAGAACACATGTTCCCTTGATCGTTGCAACCCGGATTTGGGAGGCCCGGGCCCAGGTGGTTGGCTGGGGCCACACCCCTGAAGAACCACGTGTTGGAGGATGTGCAATGGCGCAGGTCGAGGCCACGACGGAGCGGATCATCGCGGCGGACCCGGAGACGGTGTTCGACGCCCTGGCCGACTACAGCGGCACGCGCGCGAAGCTGCTGCCGGAGCACTTCAGCGAGTACGAGGTGCGCGAGGGCGGCGACGGCGAGGGCACCCTCGTCCACTGGAAGCTCCAGGCCACCAGCAAGCGCGTCCGCGACTGCCTCCTGGAGGTCACCGAGCCCACCGACGGACAGCTGGTCGAGAAGGACCGCAACTCCTCCATGGTCACCACCTGGACCGTCACCCCCGCCGGCGAGGGGAAGTCCAAGGCCGTCGTCTCCACCGTGTGGAACGGCGCCGGCGGCATCGGCGGTTTCTTCGAGAAGACCTTCGCGCCCAAGGGCCTCGGCCGCATCTACGACGCCGTGCTGGCCAACCTGGCCACCGAGGTGGAGAAGTAACCTCCTCGGCGAACACCGCTCACCGATTCGAGTGGTTTCCCCGCGACCCCCGCACGAGCGCCCCGCGCGCCCGGGGGTCGCGCCCCCTCCCGTAAACGCGCTGATGAGCGCCCCAAGTGCGCTGCCGTCCGGGGGTGTTCACCCCTCTGAGCGCGACCGGCCCTCCTTCCCGCCCGACTTGCTCCCGCTTCGCGCCCAATGCGAAGAATGACGCGGCGCCGACGCCGTGACGAGGGGAGCAGCACGTGGGTGCGATCACGCTGGCGAAGGACGACATGCCGCTCGTCGTGGGCGACCCGGCCTCCGGCCACGAACCGCCGCCCGACGCCGAACCGGCCCTCGACCCCCGCCGCGTCCGGCTCGTCTTCTCCGGTCTCATGCTCGCGCTGCTGCTCGCCGCGCTGGAGCAGATGATCGTCGCCACCGCCCTGCCGAAGATCGTCGGCGAACTCCAGGGCCTGGACCGGATGTCCTGGGCGATCACCGCCTACCTCCTCACCGCCACCATCGGGCTGCCGATCTACGGAAAGCTCGGCGACCTCTTCGGCCGCAAGGGCGTCTTCCTCTTCGCCATCGTCGTCTTCGTCATCGGCTCGGCGCTGGCCGGCTGGTCGCGCAGCATGGACGAGCTCATCGCGTTCCGGGCCGTCCAGGGCATCGGTGCGGGCGGCCTGATGATCGGCGTCCAGGCGATCATCGCGGACATCGTCCCGGCCAGGGAACGCGGCCGCTACATGGGCCTCATCGGCGCCGCCTTCGGCCTCGCCTCGGTCGCCGGCCCGCTGCTCGGCGGCTTCTTCACCGACCACGTCTCCTGGCGCTGGTGCTTCTACTTCAACGTACCCCTAGGGCTCGTCACCCTCGCCGTCGTCGCCGTGGTGCTCAAGCTGCCCAAGCCGAAGGCGCGGGCCCGGCTCGACGTCCTCGGCTCGATCCTGCTCGCCGCCGCCTCCACCTGCCTGGTGCTGCTGACCAGTTGGGGCGGGACCGAGTACGCCTGGGACTCCGAGGTCGTCATCGGTCTCGCCTGCGGCGCCGCCGGAACAGCCCTGCTCTTCCTCGCCGTCGAGCACTTCGCCCCCGAACCGCTCATTCCGCTGCGGCTGTTCCGGGACTCCGTCTTCACCGTCACCAGCCTCGTCGGCGCGGTGATCGGCATCGCGCTCTTCGGCGCCGCCAGCTATCTGCCGACCTTCCTCCAGATGGTCGAGGGCGCCACCGCCACCGAGTCCGGCCTCCTCATGCTGCCGCTGATGGGCGGGATCGTGCTGTCCTCGATCGTCTCGGGCCAGCTCATCAGCCGCACCGGCCACTACAAGGTCTACCCGGTCCTCGGCGGCGCCGTCTCCGTCGCCGGCATGTGGCTGCTCTCCCGGATGGAGACGGACACCCCGCGGCTGCACCACAGCGTCTGGCAGGCCGTCCTCGGCATCGGCATCGGCCTGGTCATGCCGGTCCTCATCCTGGCCGTGCAGAACTCCGTGCGCCCCGGCGACCTCGGCACGGCCACCAGCGCCCACAACTACTTCCGTCAGATCGGCGGCAGCGTCGGCGCCGCCGTCTTCGGCACGCTCTTCGCCGCCCGGCTCGACGACGCCCTCGCCGACTCCCTGCCCCGTACGGCGGGAGTCCCGCTGCCCGCCGCCGAATCGATCACTCCGCAGGCGGTCCACGCCCTGCCGCCCGCCCTGCGGGACGCCTACATCCAGGCGTACGCGGACGCCATGCCGCGGATCTTCCTCTACCTCGTGCCGGTCCTCGTGCTCGGCCTCGTCCTCGCCTTCTTCCTCAAGGAGAAACCGCTGGTGTCCCACCACGCCCCCACCCCCGAGGCCCCCACCGGCGTCCCCCGGGCCCGCGCGTCGGCCCCCGCCGCCGCGTACACCGCCGGCCTTCCGGTCTGCGGAACCGTCCAGCACCACGACGGCAGCCGCGTGCCGCGCGCCGCCCTCACCCTGATCGACGTCCAGGGGCAGCAGATCGGCCGCGGCGGCAGCGGCGAGGACGGGCGGTACGCGCTCAGCGTCCCGGGCCCCGGCTCGTACGTCCTGATCGCGGCGGCCGGCGGCCACCAGCCGCAGGCCGTCTCGGTCACCGTCGGCGAACGGCCCGTCGAGCTCGACGTGGTCCTCGGCGGCGCGGGCCGGCTGGCCGGCACCGTGCTGACCGCCGACGGAAGCCCCGTACGGGACGCGGCGGTCACCCTCACCGACGTACGCGGCGAGGTCGTCGCCTCCACCCGCAGCGGGCGCGAGGGCGGATACGTCATCACGGAGCTGGTGGCCGGCGAGTACACCCTGGCCGCCAGCGCCCCCGCCTTCCGGCCCGCCGCTGTTCCGGTCAGCGTCCAGTCCTCCCGGGAGACCCGTCAGGACATCGAGCTGGCGGGCGGCGCCGTGCTGCGCGGGACGGTGCGCGCGGGTGGAGGACGAGCGGTCGAGGACGCGCGCGTGACCCTCCTCGACGCTGCGGGCAACGTCGTCGACACGCTCACGACCGGACCCGACGGCACCTTCCGCTTCGTGGACCTGTCCTCGGGGGAGTACACGGTGATCACGGCCGGCTATCCGCCGGTCGCCACCGTCCTCCAGGTCGCGGGCGGCGGACGCACCGAACGCGATCTGCACCTGGGGCACGAGGACTGAGGGCCGCGGGGCAGGGCCGCTGCTCAGTCCACGCGGATCGCCAGCATGCAGCTGTCGTCCTCGTGCCCGGCGAGCTGGGGATCCGCCATCAGGTGGTCGATCAGCTCGTTCGGGGCGAGTCCCGCCGAGGCTTCCAGCGCCTTCCCGAGGCGGTCGATGCCCTGCGTCACGTCCTCGCCCCTCCGCTCGACCATGCCGTCGGTGTAGAGCAGCAGCAGATCGCCCGGCCGCAGCTCGGTCGCCGAGGTCTCGTACGCGTAGCCCGGCAGCGCACCGAGAAGCGGGCCGCGCTGTTCGGTCGCGAGCGTCTCGGCGTGGCCGTCACGCAGGAGCAGCGGAGCCGGGTGGCCGGCGTCGGCCCAGCGCAGCGTCCGGGAGTCGTCGATGTGTCCGGTGACGACGGTGGCCGTCTGGCCCGACGGATCACTGCACACCAGCTCGTTCAGCCAGGTCATGATCTCCCCGGCCGGCGCGCCCGTCTGCGCGAGGCCGGCGAGGGCGTGGCGCTGCTGCGCCATACGGGCCACGGCGTCGAGACCGTGCCCTGACGCGTCTCCGATCGCCACCAGCACCCTGCCGTCCGGCAGCAGCCGGCACTTGTACCAGTCGCCGCCCACGGCGGCGTCCGCCTCGGCCGGCAGATAGGACGCCGCGACCGTCAGACCGACCGCCGCCAGCGCCTCCGAGTGCGTGGGCAGGAGCGCTTCGCGCAACGCGTCCGCGACCCGCCGTTCCGCCTCGGTCTGGCGGCGCAGCCGGTCCGACTCGCGCTCCGTCTCGGCGAGGCGCCGCCGGCTCCGGATCTGCGGCGTGAGGTCGCGGGCCACGAGGTTGACCGCCCAGGGACGGCCGTCCGTGCCGGCCACCGGGCGGCCGAGCAGGTCGAGCGTGCGGACCTCACCGAGGACGAGGAAGCGGATGCGTGTCCACGCCGGCTCCTCCCCGGCGAGGACGGAGGTCAGGAACTCGGAGAAGGCCGTCAGATCGGCGGGCAGCAGCGCGTCGCAGAGCTGCTCCAGGGTCCACGGCATGTGCACCGGGGCGTGGAAGATCCGGCTGAGCCCCTCCGACCAGGTCACCTTCCCCGACAGCAGGTCCCAGTTGCCCCAGCCCATCGAGGCCAGGTACTGCGCGTCGATCGTCAGCAGCTCACCCTGGCTGTGCACCGGGCGCCAGGTGGCGAGCACCTGCTCGCCGCAGCGTGCGGCGGAGTAGAGCAGGGGGGCGCGATGCAGCCGCCCGAGCCGCTCCTCGGTGTAGTCGACCACACGTCCGTCGAGAGGCCGGGCCGAGTCGGCCACGTCAGCCAGGGCGGCGAGCAGACCGGTGTGCGCGGCTCCGGGCCGTGCCTCCAGGAAACGCTGCCCCACCTGGCGGTCCGGCGCCTCCAGCCAGTCCGCGGACCGCACCCGGTTGCCGGCGACGATGACGAAGTCCATGACGCCGCCACTGTCGTCCCGTACCGGTTCGAGCAGCACGGCGGAGGCCGGGATGGCGCCGAGCACGGAGCACAGACCCTCGGAGGAGGCGTCGTGCGTGCTGCACAGGCAGGGCGTGGCGGCCTCCGGGGCCGGGGGAGTCGGCAGCACGGCCAGTGACTGCACCGGGGAGGCGAGGTCGGTGGCGTTGGTGTCGGCGCCCGGCCTCTCCGTCGCCCGGCGCACGGTCGCCCGCAGGGAGGAGATCTCCCGGCCGATCATGCTCTTGAGGGCCTCTACGTCGTTGGGCAGCGGAAAACTCATGAACGCCTCCGCGGGGCTGGTGGTCCCGGACCCGGTGGGCCCCGTCGGACACGACCCCATTGTCCGTGCGACACGGTTCGCTGGCCCGGCGGCTGCCCACCGACGCCGCCCCGAAACGAGCCGGGGCGCTCCGGGCTCACCGGCGGGCCGCCGTCACCATCCGGGCCGGTGACAAAGCGTGTGGACCGGTGACAAAGAGCGGACCGATGGACAAGGATGCCTCCATCGGGGTCCTCGAGCGGCCCGCGCGAGGCCGATGCCGTGCGCCGACCGCGCGCACGCACCGCGCCGGCGTCGGCGGGGCACGCGGGCCCCGCCGAGCTCGGGGAGGCCCAAGGGCATGAAGATCCTGATCAGCGCCGACATGGAGGGCGCCACCGGAGTCACCTGGCCCGCCGACGTGCTGCCCGGGACACCCCAGTGGGAACGGTGCCGGTCCATGTTCACCTCGGACGTCAACGCGGCCGTCCTCGGCTTCTTCGACGGCGGCGCCGAGGAGGTGCTGATCAACGAGGCGCACTGGACCATGCGGAACCTGCTCCTGGAGCAGCTCGACGAACGGGCCGAGATGCTCACCGGGCGCCACAAGTCGCTCTCCATGGTGGAGGGCGTGCAGCACGGGGACGTCGACGGCATCGCCTTCGTCGGGTACCACACCGGCGCGGGGGCAGAAGGCGTCCTCGCGCACACCTACCTCGCGAACTCCATCACCGGCGTGTGGCTCGACGGAGAGCGGGCGAGCGAGGGACTGCTGAACGCCCGTGTCGTGGCGGAGTACGGGGTACCGGTCGTCCTCGTCACCGGCGACGACCTGACCTGCGAGGACGCCCTGGGGTACGCGCCCGAGGCGCTCAAGGTCGCGGTCAAGGACCACGTCTCGCGGTACGCGGCGGTGTGCCGGACCCCGAAGCGCACCGCGAGCGAGATCCGGGCCGCCGCGAAGGCCGCGGCCGCCCTCGCCGTACGGCACGAGCCGGTGCGGGGCGGCCCCTTCACGGTGGAGCTGGAGTTCGACGCCGAGCATCTGGCGGCCGCCGCCACGGTGGTGCCCGGCGTGGCCCGGAGCGGCGAGCGCCGGGTCGCGTACACCAGCGAGACGATGTACGAGGGCATTCGCACGTTCAAGGCGGTCACCACGATCGTCTCCGCAGCGGTGGAGGAGCAGTATGGCTGAGCCGGGCCGGGGAGCGGACGCCACGGCGCTCGACGAGGTGGCGCTCGACGAGATGGCGCTCGACGAGGTGGTGACCTTCACCTCCGAGCTGATCCGGATCGACACCACCAACCGGGGCGGCGGCGACTGCCGTGAGCGGCCCGCCGCCGAGTACGTCGCCGAACGCCTCGCCGCCGCCGGGCTCGAACCCGCTCTGTTGGAGCGGACCCCCGGCCGCACCAACGTGGTGGCACGCATCGAGGGCACCGATCCCTCCGCCGACGCCCTGCTCGTCCACGGCCATCTCGACGTCGTTCCGGCGGAGCCCGCCGACTGGGCCGTCCACCCCTTCTCCGGCGAGGTCCGCGACGGGGTGGTCTGGGGACGCGGCGCCGTCGACATGAAGAACATGGACGCCATGGTCCTGGCCGTCGTCCGCTCCTGGGCCCGGCGAGGCATCCGGCCGCGCCGCGACATCGTCCTCGCCTACACCGCCGACGAGGAGGCCAGCGCCGAGGACGGTTCGGGCTTCCTCGCCGATCACCACCCCGGGCTCTTCGAGGGCTGCACCGAAGGCATCAGCGAGTCCGGCGCCTTCAGCTTCCACCCGACCCCCGGCATGACGCTCTACCCGATCGCCGCCGGCGAGCGCGGCACCGCCTGGGTCAAGCTCACCGCGCACGGCCGGGCCGGGCACGGCTCCAAGGTGAACACGGCCAACGCCGTCACCCGCCTCGCCGCCGCCGTCGCCCGCATCGGCGCCCACCCCTGGCCCGTCCGCCTCACCCGGACCGTACGGGCCGCGCTCACCGAACTGGCCGCGCTGTACGGCATCGAGACCGACGTGAGCGCGGACGGCTTCGACGTCGACCAGCTCCTCGAGAAGCTGGGCCCGGCCGCCGCGCTGGTCGAGCCGACCGTGCGCAACAGCGCCAACCCGACGATGCTGGAGGCCGGTTACAAGGTCAACGTCATCCCCGGGCACGCCGTCGCCTACGTCGACGGCCGGATGCTGCCGGGCGGCGAGGAGGAGTTCACGGAGACCATGGACCGGCTCACCGGGCCGGACGTGGAGTGGGCGTTCCACCACCGCGAGGTGCCGCTGGAGGCGCCCGTCGACTCTCCCACCTTCGCCCGACTCCGCGCCGCCGTCGAGCACTTCGACCCGGACGGCCATGTCGTGCCGTTCTCCATGTCCGGCGGCACGGACGCCAAGCAGTTCTCCCGGCTCGGCATCACCGGATACGGCTTCTCGCCGCTGAAGCTGCCCCCGGAACTGGACTACGGGGCGCTGTTCCACGGAGTCGACGAGCGTGTCCCCGTCGACGCCCTGCACTTCGGCGTCCGCGTCCTCGACCACTATCTGAAGTCCGCGTAACCGGGTAACCGCACCACCACGTAAGCCCGCCAGTCCGTGCACGTCTGTGCACGTCCGCGCAAAGGAAGTCGAGATGGTACCCACGGGCGCCTACGGCACCTGGCCTTCCCCCATCGACGCCGCGCTCGCCGCCCGCCACGACGGCCGTCCCGAGTACGTCGGCTTCGTCGGCGACGAGGTGTGGTGGACCGCGCCACGGCCCACCGAGGGTGGCCGGCGGGCGCTCGTCCGCCGGCGGGCCGACGGCACCGAGGAGTCGGTGCTCCCCGCCCCCTGGAACGTCCGCAGCCGGGTCGTCGAATACGGCGGACAGCCCTGGGCGGGCGTCGCGCGCGCGGAGCAGGGACCGCTCGTGGTGTTCAGCCACTTCCCCGACCAGCGGCTCTACGCGTACGAACCCGACGCCGGCCCCGGCACGCCCGCCGCCGCGCCCCGGCCGCTCACCCCGGTCTCCGCCGTCGGCGGCGGACTGCGCTGGGCCGACCCGGTGATCCACCCCGATCGCGGCGAAGTCTGGTGCGTCCTGGAGGAGTTCACCGGCCCCGCGCCCACCGACGTCCGCCGCGTCCTCGCGGCCGTCCCCCTCGACGGATCGGCCGCCGAGGACCGCGCGGCCGTACGCGAACTCTCCGACGGACGCCACCGGTTCGTCACCGGCCCCCGGCTCTCCCCGGACGGACGGCAGGCGGCCTGGATCGCCTGGGACCACCCGCGGATGCCCTGGGACGGTACGGAGGTGCTCCTCGCGGACGTCACGGCCGACGGCACCTTCCACGGCGCGCGGCCCGTCGCCGGCGGACCGGAGGAGTCGGTGCCGCAGGTCGGCTGGACCGCCGACGGGCAGCTGCTGTACGTCAGCGACCGCAGCGGCTGGTGGAACCTCTACCGGTCCGGGTACGACGGCGAGCCGGTCGCCCTGTGCCCGCGGCCCGAGGAGTTCGGCGGGCCGCTGTGGAAGATCGGCCTCAGCTGGTTCCAGCCGCTGGAGAGCGGGCTCGTCGCCGTCGTCCACGGCAAGGGCGCCACCGCGCTCGGCATACTCGACCCCGAGAGCGGCGAACTCGTCGACACCGCGGGCCCCTGGACCGAGTGGGCCGCCACCCTCGCCGTGCACGGCACCCGGGTCGTCGGCGTCGCCGCGGGCCCGCGCAGCGCCTACGAGGTCGTGGAGCTGGACACCTGCACCGGCCGGGCCAGGGTCATCGGCTCGGCCCACGACGACCCGGTCGACCCCGCGTACTATCCCGAGCCCCAGATCCGTACCTTCACCGGACCTGACGGCCGCGAGATCCACGCCCACGTCTACCCGCCGCACAGCCCCGACCGGAGCGCTCCCGGCGCCGAGCTGCCGCCCTTCGTGGTGTGGGCGCACGGCGGGCCGACCGGGCACGCTCCGCTCGTCCTCGACCTGGAGATCGCCTACTTCACCTCCCGCGGCATCGGCGTCGCCGAGGTCAACTACGGCGGGTCCACCGGTTACGGGCGGGCGTACCGCGAGCGGCTGCGCGAGCAGTGGGGCGTGGTCGACGTGGAGGACTGCGCGGCCGTCGCCGAGGCGCTCGCCGCCGAGGGCACCGCCGACCCGGCGCGGCTCGCCATCCGGGGCGGCAGCGCCGGCGGCTGGACCGCCGCTGCCTCCCTCGTCACCTCCGAGGTCTACGCCTGCGGCACGATCATCTATCCCATCCTCGACCTGCTGGGCTGGGCCACCGACGAGACCCACGACTTTGAATCCCGGTACCTGGAATCGCTCGTCGGTCCGCTCACCGAGGTGCCCGCCCGCTACCGGGAGCGCTCGCCGCTCGACCACGTCGAGCGGATCTCCGCGCCCTTCCTCCTGCTCCAGGGGCTCGACGACGTGATCTGTCCGCCCGCGCAGGCCGAGCGGTTCGTGGCGCGCATGGCGGGGCGCGGCGTGCCGCACGCGTACATCGCCTTCGAGGGCGAGAGCCACGGCTTCCGGCGCGCGGAGACCTTGGTCCGCGCCCTGGAGGCCGAACTCTCCTTGTACGTCCAGACCTTCGGCATCGCCCGGACCGACGTCCCCCTTCTGGAGCTGAGGAAGTGACCGTGTCCTCCCTGACCGCGTCCTCCCCGACCGTGGCCCCTCTGGTCCGGCCCCCGCGACTGCGCCCCGGTGCGCGGGTCGCCGTCGTCGCACCCAGCGGGCCGGTCCAGGAGGAGCGGCTCGCGGCCGGGCTCGACCTCCTGCGCGGCTGGGACCTCGAGCCGGTGGTGGGTCCCCATGTCCTCGATGTGCACCCGGAGTTGGACTATCTCGCCGGTACGGACGAGGCCCGGGCCCGGGACCTCCAGGAGGCCTGGTGCGATCCGGCCGTCTCCGCGGTGATCTGCGCGCGGGGCGGTTACGGCGTCCAGCGGATGGTGGACCTGCTCGACTGGTCGGCGATGCGGGCCGCGGGGCCCAAGGCGTTCGTCGGCTACAGCGATGTCACCGCCCTGCACGAGGCGTTCGCCGTCCGGGCGGGCCTCGCCACGCTGCACGGCCCGATGGTCGCGGCCGGAACCTTCCTCAAGGACACCCGCACCCAGGAGTCGCTGCGGGCGACCCTCTTCGAGCCCGAGTCGGTACGGACCCTCGGCCTGGGCACCGCACGGACCCTGGTCCCCGGCCGGGCCCACGGCGTCACCCTCGGCGGGTGCGTCAGCCTCCTCGCCGCGGACCTCGCCACGCCCAACGGCCGCCCCTCGGCCCGCGGAGGGCTGCTGCTCCTGGAGGACGTGGGGGAGGAGCCGTACCGCCTGGACCGGATCCTCACCCAACTGCTGCGCTCCGGTTGGCTGGACGGCGTCGCCGGCATCGGGCTCGGCTCATGGGCGGAGTGCGGGCCCCACGAGGAGGTCCGGGCGGTCCTCGCCGACCGGCTCGGCGGGCTCGGCGTCCCGGTGGTGGAGGAGATGGGCTTCGGTCACAGCGAGACGGCGCTGACCTTCCCGCTGGGGATTCCGGGCGTCCTGGACACGGAGTCGGGGACGCTGACGCTGGACGTGCCCGCGCTCGCCTGAGCCGACCGGCCTTCACTGAATCTCCGTCAACAACCGCTGTCCGGCGTGTTGACGGGGTTATGACACGTGTCACACCATGAGCGCGGCTCGATACTTACCAGTCGGTATCCTCAGTGTGGAGGCCCCCGTGTCCGTGTCCCGCGCCCTGCCCCGATCCCGCAAGGCCCTCGCCCTGGTCGCCGGCACGGCGGTCGCCCTGCCCCTCACGTTCACCGCACCGGCGAACGGCGCCGAACCGGGCTCGTACACCGTCACCCCGCTGAGCTTCACCGTCCGGGCGGGCGACCGGAGCTGCACCGTCGACGCCGACCTCTACCGCCCGGCCGGGGTGGACGCCGCGCACCCGGCGCCCGCCGTGCTCGCCACCAACGGGTTCGGCGGGAGCAAGACGGACGGGTCCACCGACGCCATCGGGAAGGCCTTCGCCGCCCGGGGCTATGTCGGACTCGTCTACTCCGGGCTCGGCTTCGGGAAGTCCGGCTGCCTGATCTCCCTCGACGACCCGCGCATCGACGGACAGGCCGCCACCCGGCTCGTCGACTTCCTCGGCGGCACCCGCGCCGCCGACGACGGCACCCGTGCCGACTTCGTCACCAAGGACGGCACGGGCGACCCGCGCGTCGGCATGATCGGCGGCTCCTACGGCGGCGCGATCCAGCTCGCGACCGCCTCCGTCGACCCCCGCCTCGACGCCCTCGTCCCGCTCATCACCTGGAACGACCTCGCCTACTCCCTCGCCCCCAACGGCGCCGACCGCGCCACCCCCGGCGTCTTCAAATGGCAGTGGGCCAACGGTTTCTACCTGATGGGCGAGGGCCAGCCGCTGCTCGCCCCCTCCCTCGATCCCTCGCGTATCAACACGCTCGGCTGTCTGCACTTCGTCACCGACGCCTGCGACACCGTCCGGCTGCTCAACTCCGGCCGCTACCCGGAGGCCGAGTCCAAAAAGATGCTCGACTTCGCGCGGAGCGTCTCCCCGGTCTCGTACCTCGACCGCGTCAAGGCGCCGACGCTGATCGTCCAGGGCCAGTCCGACAGTCTTTTCAACCTCAACGAGGCCCAGGACACCTACGAGCGGCTCCAGGCCCGGGGCGTCGAGACCAAGATGATCTGGCAGTCGTGGGGGCACAGCGGCGGCATCACCGACCCCGCCGCCGGGGAACTCGACCTCGGGCAGGGGAATCTGGAGACCAGTTACGTCGGGCAGCGCGTCCTCGCCTGGTTCGACCGGTACCTCCGGGACGACCGGTCCGCCGGCACCGGGGCCGAGTTCGCCTACTACCGCTCCTGGCAGAGCGGCTACGGCACCGCCGCCACCGTCCCGGCCCTCAGCCAGAAGCTCTACCTCTCCGGCGACGGCAAGCTCGTCGACAACCGGGCCAAGGTCGCCCGGGGCTCGCGCCAGTACAGCAACTGGCTGGTCCCCACGAGCCACTCGGAGTCCTCGCTGGCCGGCATGATCGGCCTGCCCGACCCCCAGCCGTACGACACCACGGGCACCTACCTCGGCTGGACCAGCGCCCCGCTCACGGCCCCCGTCGACCTCGTCGGCTCCCCGAAGGCCACGCTCCGGGTCGTCTCGCCGAAGACCGAGCGCGTCCAGGACTCCGGCGACGCCGCCGACAAGCTCGTGCTCTTCGCGAAGGTCTACGACATCGCGCCGGACGGGAAGAAGACCCTCGTCAACCGGCTCGTCGCGCCGGTGCGGGTGCCGGACGCGACCCGTCCCTTCACGGTGGAGCTGCCGGGCATCGTGCACCGCTACGAGACGGGCCACCGCCTGGAGTTCGTGATCGCGGCGAGCGACACCGCGTACGCCGGCAACCGCGGGATCAAGCCGGTGACGGTCGTCAGCGCCCCCGAGGACACCGGGACGCTGGAGCTGCCCATCGTGCGAGGCCGGGTGGGTTAGGCCAGGGGTGTGGATTCACACGACCGTCCGCTGTTCTTTACCTTTTCTTTTCCCATTTCGCGGGCGCCGGGACGGAGACTGTGCCTCCGCCTCTCGCATCGTGATACGCCGGTGCGTGGCGGCACATCCCCCCTCCTAGAAAGACCGAAGGCCCCGTGCCGCTTCCCGTTGTGCTCACCGGCCGCACCGTGCGGCTGGAGCCTCTCGCTCCGCACCACGCCGCCGCGATCGCCGCCGCTGGTGCCGAGGACCGTACGACGTACGCGTTCACCCCCGTCCCGCACAGCCCGGAGACGGCACACCTCTATATCGAACGCGCCCTCGCCGAACAGGGCGCGGGCCGGGCACTGCCCTTCGCCGTCGTGAGCGCGGCCGACGGGCGGGTCGTGGGCGCGACCAGGTTCCTGCAGCTCGACTACTGGCAGGGGCCGCTGGTCTGGCCCTCCGTACCCGGAGTGCCGCACGGGGATCCGGCCACCGCCGTCCCCGACGCGGCCGAGATCGGCAACACCTGGCTCTCGCCGCAGGCCCAGGGCACCGGCATCAACACCGAGGCCAAGCTGCTGATGCTGCGCCACGCCTTCGAGGGGTGGGGCGTACGGCGGATCTCGATGCGGGCCGATGCCCGGAACCTCCGCTCGCGGGCCGCCATCGAGCGTCTGGGCGCCACCTGCGAGGGCGTGCACCGGGCTCATTCACGAGGGCTGGACGGGGCCGTGCGCAGCACCGCCTTCTACTCGATCCTCGACGAGGAGTGGCCGGCCGTGCGGGCCGTCATCGAGGCCAGGCTCGACCGCGCGACCCGGCGCGACGGGGTGTCCCGGCGCGAGGCGGTGGCGGCGCCGCCCGCGTGCCCGCGCGGCCCGCTCGTCCCGGCGTAACGGTGTAGCGGCGGAGAGCCCCGCCGCTTCCCGGCGTGGGGGAGAACCCCGCCGGTCCGGGAGCAGCGAGAGCCCCGCCCGACCGGGCGGGGCTCTCCGCGGAGGGCGACTAGCGCGCCGCGAGCGCCGCGTACCCCGGGCGCACGACCTCGTCGATCAGCCGCTGCCGCTCCGGCAGCGGCAGGAAGGCGGCGTCGAGCGCGGCGACCGTGAACTCCTCGAAGACCTCCGGGCCGTAGCCGAAGGCGTCCACCATGTGCTGGAACTCCTCGCTCATGGTGGTGCCGGAGACCAGCCGGTTGTCCGTGTTGAGCGTGATGCGGAAGCCGAGCCGGCGCAGCTCGTCGATCGGGTGCGAGGCGTAGTCCTTGGCCGCGCCCGTCTGCAGGTTGGAGGTCGGGCAGACCTCCAGGGCGATCCGGTTGTCGCGGACGTACGCGGCCAGGTGGCCGAGCGTGCCGTCCTCGGCGATGTCGTCCGTGATCCGCACGCCGTGGCCGATTCGCTCGCTGCCGCAGACCTGGACGGCCTCGTGGATCGACTCCGCGCCGACGGCCTCGCCGGCGTGGATCGTGAAGTGGCAGTTGTGCTGCTTGAGGTGCTGGAAGGCCGGGAGGTGGCGGGCCGGCGGGTTGCCGATCTCGCCGCCGGCGATGTCGAAGCCGGCCACGCCCCGGTCGCGGTGCGCCACGGTGAGCCGGGCGATCTCCAGGGAACGGTCGGTGTGGCGCATGCCGGTGAGCAGCGCGCGGACGGTGATCCGTCCGCCGGCGCGGCGCTCGCCCTCGCGGAAGCCGTCGTTCACGGCCTCGACGACCTCGTCGAGGGTCAGGCCGGCCGCCAGGTGCTGCTCGGGGGCGTAGCGGATCTCGGCGTAGACGACCCCGTCCGCCGCCAGGTCCTCGGCGCACTCGGCCGCGATCCGGTGCAGCGCCTCGCGGGTCTGCATCACCGCGCAGGTGTGGGCGAAGGTCTCCAGGTACCGCTCCAGCGAACCGGAGTCGGCGGCGTCCCGGAACCAGACCGCGAGCGCGGCCGGGTCCTCGGTCGGCAGCGCGGTGTAGCCGCACTCCCGGGCCAGTTCGACGATGGTGGCGGGACGCAGGCCGCCGTCGAGGTGGTCGTGGAGGACGGCCTTCGGAGCCCGACGGATCCAGTCGGAGACGGCGGGGGCGGCAGAGGCGGCGAGGTTGTCAGACAAGTGCATGGCGCGGAAGTGTACGCCACGCTGAACCACCGCCGCTGTGACGGTGGTGACAGGGTGCTCGGGCGGATCAGTTGGACTGCAGTACGGGGAGGGCGGGAGCGCCCGTCGGCAGCATGTGCTTGGCCGCCAGGACCGGGGTGTCCCCGACCCGTACGACCTGGGTGATCAGGACCGCCGGGGTGTCGGCCGGGCGGCCGAGCTGCTCGCCGCGGCGCTGGCCGACCAGCGTCGCGGTCACACTGCTGTGCGCCCCGAGCGGCACCCCGCGCGAGGCGCCGGCGAGCACCGCCAGCATGGAGGTGCGCTCGGCCGCCTGCGTCGTGCGCAGCGCCCGGGCGAATTCCGGGTGCACCCGCTCCAGTACGTCGTCGGCGGCCGCCCACTCCTGGCTCAGGGCCGCCGCCGTACCCTCTCCGGCCAGCAGGGACTCCCAGAAGCGCAGCTCCGCCCTGGCCGGGGCGAGCAGGTGCTGGGTGGTGAAGTCGGTGGGCTCCTCGACCGCCCGCAGAAGGGCCCGTACGCGCAGCGGCGTGCCGGTCCCGATCAGCTCCTCCAGCGGCTGGATGTGCTCGAAACCGCGCCGTGGCGGGTGGTCGTTGACGGTCCGGCCGACACCGCGCCGTACCGAGAGCAGCCCGTCCTCCTGAAGGAGCAGCAGGGCCTCGCGCAGGGCGGGGCGGCTCACGCCCAGCTCGCCGGCGAGCTTCGGCTCGGAGGGGAGGGTCGAACCGGGGGGATAGGTGCCGTCGTGGATGGCGTCCGCGATCCGCTCGTAGAGCACCACGACCGGTCGCCGCTGCTGTCCGCTGACTGCCACTGCCCCTCCTCCGCCTCACTTGTCGGCAGGCCACAGCGTATCCGGATTCACAGGGCCAAGGGTCTTGACGTTTTACGCGCGTAGAGTCCAGCCTGTCGGGGCGCTGCTTGTCAGACAAGCATCAGTGGGTGTGGCGAGCGGCGTGCCCAATGAACGTGACATCCAAGGCAAAGGGGCCGATATGTCAGCCAAATCCGACCTCACGGGCCGTGGGCCCATGCTCCTGGCGATGGTCCTCGCCGTCCTCGGCTACCAGATCAACGCCACGATGCTCAGCCCCGCACTGCCGGATGTCATCGAACGCCTGGGCACCACCACGGCCGCCGCCGGTCTCTCGCAGACCCTCTTCTTCCTGATGGCGGCCATCGGCCAGGTGACGCTCGCCCGCCTCAGCGACCAGCGCGGCCGCAAGCCGATGATGATCGTCTGCGCCTTCGTGCTGATCGCCGGAAACCTGCTCTGCGTCTTCGCGCCGAACATCGAGGTCTTCATCGCCGGCCGGATCCTCCAGGGCATCTCCGCCGCGATGTTCACCCTCGCCTTCCTCACCCTCAACCAGTCGCTGACCCCGGCCGGCTTCGGCAAGGCCGCGGGCATCATCACCGCCGTCAACGGCGGCCTCGCGGGCGTCGACGCCATCGCCGGCGGCCAGATCGCCGACACCATCGGCTTCCGCGGCATCTTCGTCTGCTCCACCCTGATCGCCGTGGCGGGCCTCATCGGCGTACGGAAGTACGTCCCCGACGTCCCGGCCACCGCGACCGACGGCCGCTTCGACTCCCGGGGCATCACCGCCCTCGCGCTCGGCCTCACCGGCATCCTCGTCGGCCTCGCCCAGGGCGCCGCCTGGGGCTGGACCTCCGTGCTCACCCTCGGCTTCCTCCTCGGCGGCCTGGCCTCGCTCGTCTTCTTCGTCGTCTCGCAGAAGAGCGCCGCCAACCCGGTCATCGACATCGAGGTGCTCGCCTCGCGCCGCGCCTGGCCGCTGCTGCTCACCACGGTCTGCACCCTGGGCGGCGCCTTCGGCGCCATCGCGCTCACGATCCCGCTCTTCTCGCAGGACGCCCGGGTCGGCCTCGGCCTCTCCGCCGTCACCGCCGCCGTCCTCTTCCTCACGCCTATTCAGCTGATCGGCGTGGTCTCGGCCCCGCTGACCGGCCGCCTCGGTCCGAAGGTCGGCTGGCGCACGATCGTCGTCACCGGCGCGGTCGCCAACTTCGCGATCTTCCTCTTCGCCACGTTCTTCCTGCACAACGAGTGGATCCTGGTCGCCTCGCTCGCGGCGCTCGGCGTCACATACGGCGGGTTCATGCTGACCGGCCTCAACGGCCTCGCCGTCACCACGGCCCCCAAGGACAAGCCCGGCTCGCTCTCCGGCCTCAACGGCGCCTGCTTCGGCATCGGTGCCTCGCTGGGCATCGCCCTGGCCTCCGCGATGATCACGGCGGGCAGCGACGCGGGCGGCCCGACCGAGGCCGGCTACCAGCACGCCATGTACACGGCCCTCGCGCTGCTCGGCATCGGCGTCGTGACGGCCCTGCTCATCCAGCGCCCGGATCCGGCCGAGACCCCGTCCGACGCGCCGCAGCCGGTGCTCGCCCACCACTGACCGGGCCCCGGGCGAGGCCGCACCCTCACCCGTACGGCCCTTCCCACCGCCCCCGTGCGGACCGGATCCCTCCATCCTGGTCCCACGGGGGCGGTCGCGTACGAGGACGGAGAGGTCCGGGCATGAGTCCCACGGAGACATCGAGTACGGGCCGGCCCCGGTGCACCGGACCCCGCACGCCCGGCCGGACCGCGGTCCGGGCACATGGCGCGGCGACCCGGAGGCGGGCATGAGGCGGGCGGCGGTCCTGGGTACGGGCGCGGTCCTCGCGCTCGCGGCGGTGGCCGTCACGACGGGGGAGGAGGCGGTGGCCGAGGAGGACGCCCCGCCGATGCCCTCCTTCCTCGGCAAGGGACTCTGGCGGGTCTTCACCACGCTCGATCACCGCACGCGCCTCGACGTCCACGACGTCGGCGGGAGCGACCGGCGGGTGCTGTGGCCGCCCCACTGGACGGTGTGCACCCAGCATCCGGACGAGGGCGCGGCCCTCGACGGGCGGGCCACCGTCGTGATCGGCGTGGTGAAGAAGGGGGAGAGCTGCCCGAGGAAGGTCCGCTCGGCCCGCCGCTAGCCACCACCAGCCGGGAAGCCGCACCGTCCGTGCCCGCGCCCGGCACCGGACCGCATCGCCGGCATGCCGTGCGCGTCGACCCCGACGGCACAGCGGGCGCCCCTGCTCATGGGCCTCGTGGTGGACGCCCTCGCCGCACCCTGAGCTCGTGTCCGGTGGATCAGACCCGGCGGTCGACGTACTCGAAGACCGAGCCGTCCGGGTGGACCGCGATCAGATTACGGCCGACCGGGGTCGGGACCGGGCCGGCCAGGACCTTGGCACCCGCCTCCGTCAGCGCGGTGAACGCCTCGTCCACATCCTGGACGGAGATCGTCGCGGTGACCTTCCGCAGCACCTCCAGCTCCGACTCCGGTCCGCTCATCAGCAGAAAGCATCCGACGGCCGCGACCGCCACCCCGCCCCGCTCGAAGCGCAGGGCGGAGGCGCCGGTCAGCCGCTCGTAGAAGTCGACCGCCGCATCGAGATCGTCGACGCAGACACGCAGCGTGGTACCCAGAATCTCCATACGGAAAAGCCTAGTTGAGGCTCAGGAGACACGGCACAGGATCTCGCCGTGCGGGACCATGAACCAGGCGTCCTCCCGCCGGCCCCACTCCCGCCACGCCTCGGCGATGTCGGCCAGGGCCCCGGCCGTCGTGTGGCCGCCGTCCACGGCCAGCTCCGCGTACACCGACTCCGTCGTCCGGTCCGCCCACAGCCCGCTCCACCACGCCCGCTCCTCCGGCGTCGCGAAGCACCAGGTGCTCGCCGTCGTCGTGACGTCCGTGAACCCCGCCCGCCGCGCCCAGGCGAACAGCCGCCTCCCCGCGTCGGGTTCGCCGCCGTTGGCCCGCGCGACGCGGCGGTACAGCTCCTGCCACGTCTCCAGGCCGGGCGGTTCCGGGTACCAGGTGAAGGCCCCGTAGTCGCTGTCCCGGGCGGCGACCACACCGCCCGGGCGGCAGACCCTCCGCATCTCGCGCAGCGCCCGCACCGGGTCGCCCACGTGCTGCAGCACCTGGTGGGCGTGGACGACGTCGAACGAGTCGTCCGGGAAGTCCAGGGCATGGACGTCGGCCACCGCGAACTCCACGTTCCGCACGCCCCGTTCGGCGGCCGTGGCCCGCGCCTTGCCCAGCACGTCCTCGGCCGCGTCCACGCCGGTCACCCGGCCGGGCGCGACCAGCGCGGCCAGATCGGCGGTGATGGTGCCCGGTCCGCAGCCCACGTCCAGGACGTCCAGGCCGGGGCGCAGTTCCGGGATCAGATAGGCCGCGGAGTTGGCGGCGGTGCGCCAGCTGTGCGACCGCAGCACCGACTCGTGGTGCCCGTGGGTGTAGACGGCGGTCTCCTGCGGCCTGGACTGCTCGGAGGCATGGCTCATGACCGATCTCCCTCGTGTGGGTGGGTACGGCCACGGTACGCGCTCGATTCGTATCGTGAGATGCCAATCTCGGTATGTGGGCAGCGGGTTCGCGGGAATCCCCGGGCATACGCCTCCGGGCCCTGGGTACCCGCTCGATGGACTCGCCAGTTCCCGGCCGCCGCGATGGCTCGTGGAGGAAGGTTCGTGATGCGGTACGAAACGATGTCCTCGCTCGCACGGCAGCTCCGCGTCGATGCCGTGCGGGCCGCCGACGCGGCCGGCTCCGGCCACCCGACCTCCTCGATGTCGGCCGCGGAGATCGGCGCCGTGCTGCTCGCCCACCACCTCCGCTACGACTTCGACCGCCCCGACCACCCGGGCAACGACCGGCTCGTCCTGTCCAAGGGGCACGCCTCACCCCTGCTCTACGCGATGTACAGGGCCGCCGGCGTCGTCGGCGAGAGCGAGCTCCTCACCTTCCGCGGCAAGGGAAGCCTCCTCGAAGGCCACCCCACACCCCGGCTGCCCTGGGTCGACGTCGCCACCGGCTCCCTGGGCCAGGGACTGCCCATCGGCGTCGGCATGGCGCTGGCCGGAAAGTTCCTCGACCGCGTCCCGTACCAGGTGTGGGTGGTCAGCGGCGACAGCGAGATGGCCGAGGGCTCCGTCTGGGAGGCCGTCGAGCACGCCGCCTACTGCGGCCTGGACAACCTCACCCTGATCGTCGACGTCAACCGCCTCGGCCAGCGCGGCCCCACCCGCCACCAGCACGACCTGGGCGCGTACGCCGCCCGCCTCGAGGCCTTCGGCTGGCACACCGTCCGGATCGACGGCCACGACGTCCAGGCCGTCGACGCGGCGCTGCGCGAGGCGCGGGCGACCGTCCGCCGGCCCACCGCCGTCCTCGCCGCCACCCGCAAGGGCCGGGGCGTGGCCGCCGTCGAGAACCGCGAGGGGATGCACGGCAAACCGCTCCCCGACGCCAAGGCCGCCATCGCCGAACTGGGCGGACCGAGCGAGCTGCAGGTCCGGGTGACCGACCCGCCCGCCGCGCTGGTGCCCCGTCCCGTCAGGGACGGCGCACCGCGGCTCCCGCGGTACGACAAGGGCGAGAAGGTCGCCACCCGCGACGCCTACGGGCACGCCCTCGCCGCCCTCGGCGACGTGCGCGGCGACGTCGTCGCGCTGGACGGCGAGGTGAGCGACTCGACCCGCACCGAGTTCTTCGCGAAGGCGCACCCCGAGCGCTACTTCGAGTGCTGGATCGCCGAACAGCAGCTGGTCGGAGCCGCCGTCGGACTCCAGGCGCGCGGCTACGTCCCGTACGCCTCCACCTTCGCCGCGTTCCTCACCCGCGCCTACGACTTCGTCCGCATGGCGGCCGTCAGCCGGGCCGGGATCAACCTCGTCGGTTCCCACGCCGGAGTCTCCATCGGCCAGGACGGACCCAGCCAGATGGGGCTGGAGGACCTGGCGATGCTGCGGGCCGTGCACGGCAGCACCGTCCTCTACCCCTGCGACGCCCACCAGACGGCGAAACTCGTGGAGACCATGGCCGATCTCGACGGCGTCCGCTATCTGCGCACCACGCGCGGCGGCACCCCCGTCCTGTACGGACCCGAGGAGGACTTCCCGGTCGGCGGGAGCAAGGTGCTCCGCAGTCACGGGGAGGACGACCGGGCGACCGTCGTCGCCGCCGGGGTGACCGTGCACGAGGCACTGAAGGCCGCCGACCGGCTCGCGGAGATCGGACTGCCGATCCGGGTGATCGACCTCTATTCGGTGAAACCGGTGGACACCGCGACCCTCGACCAGGCGGCCGGGGCGACCGGATGCGTCCTGACCGTGGAGGACCACCACCCCGAGGGCGGGCTCGGTGACGCGGTCGCCGAGGCGTACGCCAACGGGCACGGCCAGATGCCCCGCCTGGCGCGGCTCGCCGTACGCTCCATGCCCCACTCCGCGACCCCGGAGGAACAGCTGCACGACGCCGGCATCGACGCGGACGCGATCGTCTCGGCCGTCGAACTGATGGTGCAGCGGGTCCTGGTGCGGTGAGCCCGCCGACGGATCGCGAGGAGGTCGCCGCAGCCATGTCCCCCTCACCCGCCGCAGCCATGTCTCCCTCATCCGCCGCAGCCGTGTCTCCCCCACCCGCCGCCCCGGGGGCGATCTCCCGTCCGTCACCCGGACGGCCCCGGCCGGGCGCGCCGGAAACGGCCGAGGTTCCCGCGCCACCGGCGCCGCTCCCGACGCCGCCCGGGCCGTCCCCGAAGCAGCGAACCACCTCGAACCTTCGTATAAAGGGCACTGGGGGTGTCGTACGGGCATCACCGGGTGCTCAGGAGGTGCGGGAGATGCGGCAGACGGCTCCGGAAGGCCGCGGCCCGGTGCGCTACGGCCCGCCGGCCCCGGAACCCGGCCTGCCCGTGCTCCCCGGGCTCGCCGCGATCCTCGCCGCCGCCGCGGATCGCACCGCCGTCGAACCGCCCGGCGGCGGGCCGGTGCTCCGGGAGGCCGCCGTCGGCTACTGGTGGCGCCGCGGCCTGCGCGCCCACGCCGAGGACGTCGTCGCGGCCCCGGGCGCGCAACCCCTGCTGCTCGCCCTGATCGCCGCGTACGGCGGTGACATCCTGCTGCCCCGCCCCTGCCCCGCCTGGTGGACCCCGCAGGCCCGCCTCCTCGGCCGCCCCGCCTACCACGTGCCCACCCCCGCCGAGTGCGGTGGCGTACCCGACCCGTACGCCCTGCTCGAAACCGTCCGGCGGGTCCGCGCCGAAGGCGGTCACCCCCGTCTGCTGCTGCTCTCCGTCGCCGACGATCCCACCGCCACCGTCGCCCCGCCCGAGCTCGTCCGCGAGGCGTGCGAGGCCGCCGTCGCCGAGGGGCTGCACATCATCAGCGACGAGACCTGGCGCGACACCCTGCACCGGCGCCACGACACGGTGCTCCTCAGCCCCGCCGAGATGTGCCCGGACGACGTCACCGTGCTGTACGACCTGGCCGGCGCCCTCGCCCCGGCCGCCTGGCCCTGCGCCGTGGCCCGCTTCCCGCCCACCGGCCCGGCACGCGCGGACCGCTACACCGACCCCCGGGCCCGCACCCTCGACATCCTCACCGCGCTCGGCGCCTTCGTCGCGGGACCGGTCGCCCCCGCCGCCGCGCACGCCCTCGACGAACCGGAGGACGTCACCGTCCGTACCGCCCTCTCCGCCGCCCTCCACGCGCGCGTGGCCGCCGCGGCGCACCGGGCGGTCCTCTCCGCCGGCGCCCTCGCCCGGCCCCCGCAGGCGGGCCGCCACCTCTACGCCGACCTCGGTCCGCTCCGGGCCGGGCTCTCCGCCCGCGGCGTCACCGACTCCATGGAGCTGGAGAACCACCTCAGCCGGCGGCTGGGCACCCCCGTGCCCGGCGGACACCGCTTCGGCGACGAACTCGGCGCCCTGCGCGTACGGTTCGACACCGGCGCGTTCCTGGGATCGACGGAGGAGGAGCGGATGGAGTCCCTCGCATCGGCCGACCCGGTGGAATTGCCGCACGTGGCCCGCGCGTTGAGCTCCTTCGGAGCCGCCCTGGAGGAACTCCGGTGAGCCCGGGGGCCTTCGGCCCCTCCGGACGCCCGTACGGACGCCTGGAAGACGTCCCCGACTCCCCGACTCCCCGACGAACTGCGCAGATCGGAGCCCGCAGATGACGGAACAGACGGCACGGCCGACGCAGGCCCCGCAGACCGCGCGCGACGACGGGACCGTCCCCGCTCCTGCCCCCGCCCCCGTTCCCGTCCTCCAGCCCGTCGGCCGGATCCGGCACGACTGGCCGCGCTCCTTCGCCGACCGTCTCACCGCGCCGCTCCCCGGCGTCCGCGCCATGACCCGGCTCGCCCGTGAGGGCGCCGTGCGCCCCGGCCCCGAGGGCCTGCGCGACATCCCCCTGCTGCCGTACGCGCCCGGCCCGCTGCCCGCCGCCGGTCCCGACACGCTCGCCGTCACCTGGGCCGGCCATGCCAGCTGGATCCTGCGCACCGGCGGCCTGACCGTCCTCACCGACCCCGTCTGGTCCCGCCGGATCCTGGGCACCCCGGCCAGGATCACCCCGGTCGGGGTGCGCTGGGAGGACCTTCCGCCGGTGGACGCGGTCGTCATCAGCCACAACCACTTCGACCACCTCGACGCCCCCACCCTCAAGAGGCTGCCCCGGGCCACGCCGGTCTTCGTCCCCGCCGGTCTCGGCCGCTGGTTCACCCGCCGCGGGTTCCGCCGGGTCACCGAGCTCGACTGGTGGGAGGCGGCCGAACTCGACGGCGTACGCTTCGAGTTCGTTCCCGCCCACCACTGGTCCAAGCGGACCCTCCTCGACACCTGCCGCTCGCTCTGGGGCGGCTGGGTGCTCACCGACCGCCTCGACCGGCGGGTGTACTTCGCCGGGGACACCGGATATGGCCACTGGTTCGCCGAGATCGGGCGCCGCCACCCCGGAATCGACCTCGCGCTCCTCCCGATCGGCGCCTACGCCCCGCGCTGGTGGCTGAGCGACGTCCACACCGACCCGGAGGAGGCCGTCCGCGCCTTCCAGGACCTCGGGGCGCGGCGGATGGCCCCGATGCACTGGGCGACGTTCGTGCTCTCCTCCGAGCCGGTCCTCGAACCCCTCACCCGGGTCAGGGCCGCCTGGGCCCGCGCCGGGCTGCGCCGGGAAGACCTGTGGGACCTCCCCGTCGGCGCCTCACGCGTGCTCGCCCCCTGACCTGTCCGCCGCGCCCCGCCGCGGCCCGCGCACCCGCCGCCACAGCGCCGGAGCCCCGCTGACCAGCACCGTCAGCACCACCGCCGCCACCACGCCCTGCCACGGCTCGGGGAACAGCGAGCCGCCCAGAATCCCGATCAGCTGGTACGTCGCCGCCCACGCCAGACAGGCCGGCAGGTCCCCGCGGACGAACCGGCGCAGCGGCACCTGGGCCAGCAGACACGCCAGCATCACCGGAATCCGGCCGGCCGGCACCAGCCGCGACAGGACCAGCACCGACACCTGGTGGGTCTCCAGCTTCGTCCGCGCCTGCGCGAGCCGGTCGGGCGCGGCCCGGCCGCGCAGCACCTCCAGCCAGCGCGAGCCGTTCCGGGAGCGGACCCCGCGCTGCCCCAGCCAGTACAGCGCCACATCGCCCAGGAGCGCGGCGAACGCCGCCACCAGGAACACGAAGAGCAGCGCGAACGGAGACGTCTGGTGGAAGGCGACCACGGCCGCCGAGCTGACGATCGCCCCCGTCGGCACCACCGGCACCAGCGCGCCCAGCGCCACCAGCAGAAACAGCGAGGGATAGCCGACCGCCTGCTGTGTCGACTCCGGTGGCAGATCCGGTACGGCCGCCGCCGTGGCCACGGCGGCGGCGGCCAGGAGGCCACCCGTCACCGGGCGACCTCCGGCCGCACCCGCTCGCCGTGGCCCAGCAGATGCACCGCCACCTTCGGCGCGAGCCGCGCCGCGTGCCGGACGAACTCGTCGCCCGGCGCGTGGAACTCGTGCGGCCGGATCGCGTCCATCCCGATCGGCCAGTACGTGCCGTAGTGCACAGGCACCGCGGCCGCCGGGGAGAGCGCCGCGAGCGCCCGCGCCGCCCGCCCCGCGTCCAGATGACCGTGCCCCAGATACGGACCCCAGCCGCCCACCGGCAGCAGCGCCACGTCCACCGGGCCGACCGCCTCCGCCATTCCGTCGAAGAGACCGGTGTCGCCGGCGAAGTACGTCCGCGCCTCGCCCTCGACGACGTACCCGAGCGCGGGGGAGCGGTGCGGCCCCACCGGAAGACGCCGGCCGTCGTGCAGCGCCGGCACGGCCCGTACCGTCACGCCCTCCACCGTCACCGCGTCGCCCGGACCGAGCTCCGTCAGCCGCAGCCCCCGGCCGCCGAGCCTCCGCAGCCCCGCGACGGCGCGCGGCGCGCCGCGCGGCACGATCAGCCGCGTCCCGGGGGCCAGCCGGGCCAGCGAGGGCACATGCAGATGGTCGGCGTGCAGATGGGAGACGAGCACCGCCTCGGCCACCGCCGCCTCGGGCGGCGGCAGCGCGCCGCGCCGGCGCCGCAGGTGCGCCAGCCGGCCCGCGAAGAGCGGATCGGTGAGGAAGCGGACCCCCGAGTCCTCGATCGTGCAGGTGGCATGACCCCACCAGGTGACCTCCACCGGTACGCCGCCCTTCGCCCGAGCCGGATGCACTGACACCGAGGGTAGATGTCCGCGGCGGACGGCGCGGTCTCCCCGCTGCGGGGGCGTGCTCGCCGTCACCCAGGACGGCCGGCGGAACTGCCACACCCCGCGGCTCCTCCTCCCCGCCGTGAGCGCCCCGGTTCGGAGTAGGGTCGGCCCATGCACGGTGTTACCGGGGGGCTGGTGGCGGCGATCGCCAGCCTCACCCCGCTCGAGGAACTCGACAGCGACCCCTTCCTGGTCGACACACGCAGCCAGCACGAGATGTGCGCCCGCTGGGCCCTCGACAAGGGTTACGTCGTGACGAGGCAACTGCTCTGCTACGGGATCCGGCCCGACCACGCCGCGCTGTGGGCGGACGTGGAGGCCGGGCACGTCGACCTCTTCGTCGCCCCCAACGAGCGCGTCCTCGCCCGCGCGTTGACCGACGTCCCCGCGTTCTTCACGGAGTGCGAGCGGCGCGGCGTACGGCTGGAGACCGCGGGCCTCGACGAGCCCGCCTACGACGCCGCGGCCAAGGCGGACGTGCACCGCCGCCTCTCCATGCCCACCGCCGGCTACGACGGCTGCTGAACCGCCCGTACAACGCCCTCGCGCACCCCGCCCCGCGCCACGTGGGTGATGTGCCACGCTTGTGCCAGGAAACGGGCGAAAGGTGAACCGGGCGTGGGTGACGGGCGATGGCGTACCGCCGGACGCTGGCGGACCGCGGGGAGCGCTCTGGTACGGGTGGTCGTGCTCTGGGCCGTGTCGACCCTGACCATGCTCGCCCTGGCCGGACTGCTGCCCGACTTCCAACTCCAGTCCGCCGACGGCGACAGCATCACCCGCACCGCCCTCACCGCCGCCTGGGGCGCCGGCGCCTTCGGTCTGCTCGGCGCGCTGGTGTGGCCCGTGGTCGTCCGCGCGCTGCTGCTCGTACCGGCCCTGGTCCTCGGCCTGTTGGTGTTCTTCCTCAACGGCTCCCTGCTGCTGATCGCGCTCTGGCTCATCCCCGACGGGCGCGGCGCGGCCGACCCGGAGACCGCGGTCGTGGTCGCCGCCGTGATGTCGGCCGTCGCCTCGGCCACCTCCACCGCCCTCGCCGTACGGGACGACGACGCCTACCGCCGCCGCCTCTACCGGCTGGCCGACCGCACCCGCCCCCGGGCCCCCTCCGGCGGCGCCCAGCCCGTTCCCGGCACGCTCTTCCTGCAACTCGACGGCGTCGGTCACCGGGTGCTCCGCGACGCCGTCGCGGACGGGCTGATGCCGACCGTGGCCGAATGGCTCGACACCACCCACCGGCTCACCCCCTGGCGCACCGACTGGTCCAGCCAGACCGGCGCCAGCCAGCTCGGCATCCTGCACGGCTCCAACGAGGACGTCCCCGCCTTCCGCTGGTACGAGAAGGACACCGGCCGGCTGATGGTCTCCAACCGCCCCGCGAGCGCCGTCGAACTCCAGCGCCGCGCCATCGAACGCACCGGGGACGGCGGTCTGCTGACCGTCGACGGCGCCTCCCGCGGCAACCTCTTCAGCGGCGGCGCCGACCAGCTCGCCCTCGTCCTGTCGATGGCCGCCCGCCGCGGCCGGCGCAACCGCTCGCGCGCCGGGTACTTCGCGTACTTCTCCGACCCGGCCAACGCCGTCCGTACAGCACTCTCGTTCGTCGCCGAGGTCGCGCGCGAGGTGGCCCAGTCGCTCCGGGCGCGCGTGCGCGAGGAGACCCCGAGGGTCTCGCGCGGCGGCGCCTACCCCTTCATCCGGGCCTTCGCGACCGTCGTGGAACGGGACGTCGTGGTCGCCGCGGTGATCGGGGACGTCCTGGCCGGGCGGACCGCCGTCTACGCCGACCTCGTCGCCTACGACGAGGTGGCCCACCACTCCGGCCCGCACGGCCACGACACCGACCGGGTCCTCGCCCGGCTCGACCGCTCGCTCGCGCTGATCGCCAAGGTCGTCGAGCACGCGCCCCGCCCGTACCGGATCGTGCTCCTCTCCGACCACGGCCAGAGCCCCGGCGAGACCTTCGAGAGCGCGTACGGACTCACCCTGCGGGATCTCGTACGCGTCGGCTGCGGGCTGCCCGTACCGCGCCGGGTCCGGCGCACCCCCTGGGGGCACCCCCGGACGGAGTCCGGGGGTGGCTCGGAGGCCAGGGACGCCGCCCGCGACGCGCTGCGCAGCGCGCTGCACCGACCGGTGGACGAGGACGGGGGAGAGGAGGAGGTCAGGGAGGCGGAGGGCCCCGACAAGGCCGGACCCGTCGTGCTCGCCTCCGGCAATCTGGGGCTGATCTCCTTTCCCGGTGTACCGCACCGGATGACCCGGGAGGAGATCGACCGCCGTCATCCCGCCCTGCTGCGCACCCTCGCCCATCACCCCGGCATCGGCTTCCTGCTGGTCGCGAGCGCCGAGCACGGCTCGGTCGTGCTCGGGCGCGACGGGGCGGAGGTGCCGGTCGCCGAGCTCGCCGACGAGGCCGACGGACCGCTCGCGGTCTTCGGGCGGGGCGCGGCGGACGCCGTACGGCGCACGGACGGCTTCCCGCACGTCGCCGACATCATGGTCAACTCGATGTACGACCCGGCGACCGGCACCGTCCACGCCTTCGAGGAGCAGATCGGATCGCACGGCGGACTGGGCGGCGAGCAGACGCGCCCCTTCCTGCTGTGGCCCGTGGACTTCTCGGCGCCGCCGGTCGATCTCGCCGGGGCCGAACAGGTGCACCGCGTGCTGCGCAGGTGGCTGTGGGAGTGCCACGGCCCGCAGGTGCCGCTGGATATTTCCCCGTCCACGCGCGATTCGGAAGCACTTCTTCCGGTTGATGGCCCCGTCGTACCGGACAAAAACGCCTGATTTGGTGGGGCGTCTCGCCTGCCGGACCATGGTCGGGTTTGCACGACGAGAGGCGCACCACCCCCATGAGCACGGCCATATCCGAACAGTCCGCGGAAGAGAACCGGCACACCCGGCGGTTCGGACTGCCGATCGCGACAGCCCTGGTCATGGGCAACATCATCGGCGGCGGGATCTTCCTGCTGCCCGCCTCCGTCGCCCCCTTCGGCACGATCAGCCTGGTCGCCTTCGGCGTCCTCACCCTCGGCGCGATCGCCCTCGCCCTCGTCTTCGGCCGGCTCGCCCACCGCCACCCGCGGACCGGCGGCCCGTACGTCTACGCCCGCGCGGCCTTCGGGGACTTCGCCGGATTCCTCGCGGCCTGGTCGTACTGGATCACCGCCTGGGTCTCCAACGCCGCCCTCGCCGTGGCCGCCGTCGGCTACCTCGACGTGCTGATCCCCGTCCACGAGTCGAAGGCCGCCACCATCGCCGCGGCGCTCACGCTCCAGTGGCTGCCGGCGCTCGCCAACCTCGCCGGAACCCGGTACGTCGGGGCCGTGCAACTCGTCGCCACCGTCCTCAAGTTCGTCCCCCTGCTCCTGGTCGCCGTCGGCGGACTGTTCTTCTTCGACAGTGCCAACCTCGGACCGTTCCAGGCCGGCGACGGCGGTGCGCTCGGTGCCGTCTCCGCCTCCGCCGCGATCCTGCTCTTCAGCTACCTCGGCGTCGAGTCCGCCGCCGTCAGCGCCGGCGAGGTCCGCGACCCGCGGCGCAACGTCGGCCGCGCCACCGTTCTCGGCACCCTCGGCGCCGCCGCGATCTACCTCCTCGGCACGCTCGCCGTCTTCGGCACGGTCGCCCATGACCGGCTCGTCGAGTCCTCCGCGCCGTTCTCGGACGCCGTGAACGCCATGTTCGGCGGCTCGTGGGGCGGCACCGCCATCGCCTGCATGGCCCTCGTCTCCATGGTCGGCGCGCTCAACGGCTGGACCCTGCTGAGCGCCCAGACCCCCTACGCGGCGGCGCGCGACGGCCTCTTCCCGAAGGTCTTCGCGCACAAGCGGCGCGGCGTCCCGACCGTCGGCGTCCTCGTGACCGTCGTCCTGGCCTCGCTGCTGACCGTCTACAACTACACGGTGGGCACCGAGGGCGTCTTCGAGATCCTCGTCCTCGTCACCACGTTCACCGCCACCGTCCCGTACCTGCTGTCCACCGCCGCCCAGATCTACTTCCTGCTCTCCGGCCGCTCCGAGCGCGTCGACCGCGCCCGTCTGATCCGCGACGGGGTCCTGGCCGCCGCCGCGTTCGGCTTCTCCATGTGGCTCGTCGCGGGCTCCGGGTACGCGGCGGTGTACCAGGGCGTGCTGTTCCTCTTCGCGGGTGTGCTCGTGTACGCGTGGATGTCGGCCCGCAAGGTACGGCGGGAGACGGAGTCCGCGGTCCCGGTGCCGGTGCCGGTCGCTGTGCCCGTGCCGACGCACGCGCGGGCGGCCGGGACCGACGGCGCGTCCGAGCGCGTGAATTCGGGCGCGTCGGCGTAGGCCGCCCGGGCGGTTTCCCCGCCCTGCCCGGCACGCCGGGCCCGCTCCGGGGCAGTACGCATCTCCGTGAGCCCCGCCTCCGTGCCCCGCACCGAACCCGCCGCCCCGGCGGGCGGGGCGGCGCGCGACGCGCCCGGGCACCGTTCGACCTGGCACCGTGTGTCCGCCCTGGGGCGCGCGGTTGTCGCGGTCCTGCTCGTGTCGGCCGCCCTCTTCGGGGCCTGCGGCGGGGGCAGCGGTCCCGGAGGCACGGAGGCGCGGCCCGCCGCGTCCGGCGCGGCCGAGCCCGGTGCGGAGACGCACGACGTGGCCGAGTCCGAGGCGGCCGCCCCGGGCTCCCGTGGCCGCGCGCGACGGAAGGCCGCCCGGCGCGGCGGAGGGCGACGGCGCGGGCCCGGGCCCGACGCGCCCGAGCCGCCGGCCGTCGTACCCGCTCCCGTACCGCTCCCGCGCGACCGCGCCCGCCGGTGTGTGGTGATGCGCTGCTGAGAGGCCCGTACCCCTCGCAGCCCCTCACCCCCCACCCCAAGGAGCACCGTCATGCCCGTCGACCCCTTCGCCGTCCTCCACGCCCTGCTGCGCGCCGAGGCCGCCCGCAACGAACGCGGCGCGCCCACCGAACCGGAACGCGCACCGACCCGCGAGCCCGAGCCCGCCCGCGCCCCCGCCGCCGCTCGGAAGGACCGCCCCGCACGCTAGGTCGTGTCCGGAGAGGCTCGCCCGGGACCGGGCATTACCCCGGACGTCATCGACCCGCGCCGAGCGCGGCGGCATCGTGGTGTCCACCGGAACTCGGCCGGCGTACTCCGGCCGAGTTCCGCCCCACCACCTGCAGATACGTCCCCACGAAGGGTGATCCGTCATGTCCCAGGCCCTGCTCGCCGGTCTCTCCCGCACCACCCAGCCGCAGTCCATGGTGCGCCGGTTCCTCGCCCTCGACGCCGTCGTCACCGGCGCCAACGGGCTCGCCTACCTCGCCGCCTCCGGGCCGCTCGGCGAACTGCTCGGGGTCGACTCCGGCCTGCTGCTCGAACTCGGCGTCTTCCTCACCCTGTTCGCGGCGGGCGTCGCCTGGCTCGCGAGCCGGCCGCAGCCCGCCGTCCTCGGCGTCAAGCTCGTCGTCGACGCCAACATCCTCTGGGCCGTCCTGAGCATCGTCGCCCTCGTCGCCTGGCTGGAGCCCACCACCGCCGGCCTGGTGTGGACCCCCATGCAGGCCGCCACCGTCGCCGGGTTCGCCGGGCTCCAGTGGTCGGCGCTGCGGGCGGCCGCTACCCCCTGAGGGACTGCAGATACGCGACCGTCGCCGGGTCGGCCGGGAGGAACGTCTCGATGGCCAGCTCGGCGACCGTCACGTCCATGGGCGTGTTGAACGTCGAGATGGACGACACGAACGACAGCACCTGTCCCTCGTGCTCGATCCGCATCGGCAGCGCGAAGTACGGATACGGCTGCGGATCCTCCCGGTCGTCCGGATCCCCCGCCCCCTCCGGCAGCGGATACGCCGCCACCTCCTCGTACAGCTCGCGCAGCGCCTCCGAGCGGACCAGGCCGATCTGCCGCTCCATCTGCGCGAGCAGGTGCCCCCGCCACTCCCGCAGATTCCGGATCCGCGACGCGAGGCCCTCCGGGTGCAGCGTGATCCGCATCGCGTTCAGCGGCGGTGTCAGCAGGTGCTCCGGCAGTCCGGTGAGGAGCATGCCGATGCCCTGGTTCGCCGCCACCACCGTGTACGAACCGTCCACGACGAGCGCCGGGTACGGCTCGTACCCCCGCAGCAGCTGCTCGATGCCCTCCCTCAGCGTCTCCAGCTGCGGGTCGTCGAGCGTCGACTCCGCGTACTTCGGCGCGTACCCGCCCGCCAGCAGCAGCGCGTTGCGCTCCCGTACCGGCACCTCCAGGTGCTCGGCCAGGCGCAGGATCATCTGCTCGCTCGGCCGGGACCGGCCCGTCTCGATGAAGGAGATGTGCCGTGCCGACGAATCGGCCCGCAGCGCCAGCTCCAACTGGCTCAGCCGCCGCCGCTCGCGCCAGCCCCGCAGCAACGGCCCTACTCCCGTGTCGATCGCGACTGTTGTCATGGCCAGACGGTATCCGACGGTATCCCCGGTGTCGGCCCGGGTATCGAGTCCCCGGGACCGTATCGTCACCGTCAGCAACCCCGACCGGAGGGAGTACGGACATGCCCACAGAGCCGCTGTCGCAGAAGGAGATCGAGGACCGCCTGCGAGAGCTCCCCGGCTGGACCCTCGACGACGACAGGATCACCCGCACCTACCGTCTCGGCGACCACTTCGCGGCCACCGCGATGGTCGTCCACGTGGCGCGGATCCAGCAGGAACTCGACCACCACTCGGATCTGACGCTCGGGTACAACACCGTCGCGGTGTCCGTGAGCACCCACTCCGCCGGAAACGCGGTCACCGAGAAGGACTTCGAACTCGCCACACGGGTCGAGACCATCGCCCCCGGCCACGGAGCGAGCTGACACCGGCGGGCCGACACCGGCGAACTACCCTGCCCGGCATGGGAGAGACCGTGCTGGACTACGACGCCGAGGCGGACCGCTACGACGAGACGCGCGGCGGGGTGCCACGCGCGCGGGCGGCGGCGGACGCCGTCCTGCGCCTGGTCCCGCCCGGCGCCCGCACCCTTCTCGACCTCGCCTGCGGCACCGGTCTGGTCACCGAGCGGCTCACCCGCCCTGGCCTGCGCGTGTACGGCGCCGATGCCGCGCCCGGCATGGCCCGCACGGCGGCGCGGCGCGTCCCGGGCGGCGTCGTCCTCGCCGACGCCCGGCGCCTGCCCCTCCCGGACGCCTCCGTCGACGCCGTCAGCGCCGTCTGGCTGCTGCACCTGGTCCCCTTCACGGAAGCGATCGTCGCCGAGGCGGCCCGCGTGCTGCGGCCCGGCGGCGTCCTGATCGCGACGGTCGACAAGGACGCCGCCCACGACGTCGGCAGCGATGTCGACGCCGTGCTCGCCCCCCACCGCTCGTACGCGAAGAGCTCGGACCGGGCCGACCGCATCGCGGCCCACGCCGCCGCCCGCGGCCTCGAACCGGCCGGCGCCACCTGCTTCACCGGCCACGGGCAGGGCGCCACCCCGCGCGGCGCGGCCCACAAACTGCGCAGCGGCTATTTCGTCTCCTGGTTCGAGGGCTCCCCGGAGACGACCGCGACGCTCGCCGCCGAGCTCGCCGCCCTGCCGGACCAGGACCGCCCCCGCGACGACCCCGAGTACCGGCTGGTGTCCTACCGGCGCCCCGTCAGGCGCGGCTGAAGTCCATCACCCAGTTCGTCACCCACTCCCCGCCGTCGGGCGCGAACGCCTGCTCCCAGCGCGCGGTACGGGCCGTGATCCCCGACCAGCGGAAGCGCACCCGCACGTCCTTCCCCGCGTAGATGTCCTCGCCGTGGAACTCTCCCGTGCCGTCCTCGGCCCACCGCCCCCTGACCGGCGGATCGAGGCGGCCCGTACGGCTGTCGGACCAGTTCAGGGTCCACTCGCCGGTCTCCGGCTCGTACAGCCGCAGCGTCAGCCCGCTGAAACCCTTCGACGGGAACACGATCTCGTCGACATGCGCCCGGCCGCCCCAGTGGAGCGGGCCCGTGGTGTGCCCGTCGAACTCCTCCCAGCCGCTGCCCCCCAGCCGTCTCATCTCCCTCCTCCTGCTGCTCCAGACCAGGGGCCGGATGACCGCCGCCCAGCTCGCCCAGCAGCTGGAGGTGTCCGTACGGACGGTGTACCGCGATGTCGAGGCCCTGCACGCGGCCGGTGTGCCGCTCTACGGCGACGCGGGCCACGCCGGGGGCTACCAACTGCTCGCCGGCCACCGCTCCTGGCTCACCGGCCTGTTCACCGGGGAGGCCGAGGCGCTGTTCCTCGCCGGCGTCCCCGGGGCCGCGGCCGAACTCGGGCTCGGCGCGCACTTCGCCGACGCGCAGCTCAAGCTGCGCGCCGCCCTCCCCGCGCCGCTGCGCGACCATGTCGACCGGCTGCGTGCCCGGTTCCACATCGACGCGCCCGGGTGGTACGCGGAGGACGCCGACGCGCCCTTCCTGCCCGCCGTCGCCGAGGCCGTACGGGCCGGCCGGGTCCTCGCCGTCCGCTACCGCCGCTGGAAGGAACCGACCGACGTCGACCGGCGCCTCGCACCGTACGGACTGGTCCTCAAGGCCGGCCGCTGGTACCTGGTCGCCGGGCCCGGGCCGCGCACCTACCGGGTCGACCAGATCCTCGAACTCGACGTCACGGACGAGGAGTTCGAGATCCCGGACGACTTCTCCCTGACGGCCTACTGGACCGACCACCAGACCTCCTTCCGGGCCAGGCTGCACGGCGGCGACGCGCTCGTCCGACTCTCCCCGGACGGAGCCAAGCGCCTCACGGGCGAGAGTGCCCGGGCCCTCGCCGCCACCGGCGTCCCCGAGCCGGACGGCTGGATCCGCGCCACCCTCCCCATCGAGTCCGTCGCCCACGCCCACGACACCTTCCTCGCCCTGGGCGCGGACGCGGAGGTCCTGGAACCCGCCGAACTCCGCGACCGCATCACCGCCACGATCACCGCCCTCGCGGCCCGGTATGTGCGGGCTAGGGCCTCCACGCCTCCGCAGCGAAGGCCGTGAAGTCGCGCGGCTCGCGGCCCAGGACCCGCTTCACCCCGTCCGTCACCGAGGCGTTGTGGCCGTCGAGCAGCATCGAGAAGAGCGCCGACAGCCACTGCGCGTCCGGCGCGGGGAGCCCGAACCGCTGGAGCAGCGAGGCGTATTCGTCCTCGGTCATCGGTACGTACGCGACCTCGCGGCCGGACGCGCGGGTGACCTCCGCCGCCACCTCCCCGAAGGTCAGCAGCCGCGGACCGGTCAGCTCGTGGACCAGACCCGCGTGGCCGTCCCGCGTCAGGGTCTCGACGATCACCTCCGCCAGGTCGTCGGCATGGAGGAACGGCTCGGCCGTGTCACCCGCCGGGAACGCGATCGTGCCCGCCGCGACACCCTCCGCCATCGCGCCCTCGCTGAAGTTCTGCGCGAAGAACGCGGCCCGTACGACCGTCAGTTCGGCGCCCGAGGCGCGCAGCGCCTCCTCGGCCCGGACCGCCTCCGGCTCGCCGCGGCCGGACAGCAGCGTCACCCGGCGCACGCCCTGGGCCACGGCGAGTTCGCCGAAGGTCCGCATCGCCTCCACCGCCCCGGGAGCGGCGAGGTCCGGGTAGTAGTTCACGTACGCGGTGTCCGCGCCCCGCAGCGCGGGCGCCCAGGTCCGCACGTCCTCCCAGTCGAAGCGGGTCGTGCCGGAGCGCGATCCCGCCCGTACGGTCGCGCCGCGGGCCGCGAGGAGATCCGCCACCCGCCGGCCCGTCTTGCCGGTCGCGCTCGTCACCAGGACCGTCCGCGTGGTGGTGTCCGCGTGCGTCGCCGTGTCTGTCGTGTTCGTCGTCATGTCCTCAGACTCGCGGGCCCCCGGCCCACTTCCCATGCTCCACAGACTCACTCGCATACGCGTCCGTCTACGCTTGGCGCCCATGGACGCTCTCGCCGGACTCCTCGACGGACCGCGGGCCAAAGGGGCCTTCCTGCTCCGGATGGTCATGGAGCCGCCGTGGTCGGTCCGGATCGAGGACCGCGCGCCCCTCTGCCTGATGTGCGTCACCGAGGGCGAGGCGTGGATCGTCCCCGGCCGTGGCGAGCCCGTGCCGCTGCGGCCCGGCGACATCGCCGTCGCCCGCGGCCCCGAGCCGTACACCGTCGCCGAAGGCCCCGACGCTCCGCCCCGGGCGGTGATCGGCCCCGGTGGCGTCTGCACCACTCTGAGCGGCGAGCCGCTCTCCGAGTCCATGCACCTCGGCGTACGGACCTGGGGCAACGCCGTCGACGGCTCCACCACCGTGCTCGTCGGCACCTACGCCATGGACGGCGAGGTCAGCCGGCGTCTGCTCGACGCGTTGCCGCCCCTGCTGCATCTGCCGGCAGAGATGGGGAACTGCCCCCTCATGCCCTTCCTCGACGAGGAGATCTCCCGCGACGAACCCGGCCAGAGCGTCGTCCTCGACCGGCTCCTCGACCTGCTCCTGATCGCCGCCGTCCGCGCCTGGTTCTCCCGGCCGGGAGCACAGGCCCCGGCCTGGTACCGCGCCATGGCGGACCCCGTCGTGGGCAGGGCCCTGCGACTTCTCCAGAACGACCCGGCCCACCCCTGGACCGTCGCCTCGCTGGCGGCCGGGGCAGGCGCGTCACGGGCCGGACTCGCGCGCCGGTTCACCGAACTCGTCGGCGAGCCTCCGATGGCGTATCTCACCGGCTGGCGTCTCGCGCTCGCCGCCGATCTGCTGAGGGAGACCGACGCGACCGTCGAGTCCGTGGCCCGACGGGTGGGCTACAGCAGCGCGTTCGCCCTGAGCGCCTCCTTCAAGCGGGTACGGGGCCTCAGCCCGCAGGAGCACCGCACCCGGGCCTGACCGCGCCCTCAGACTTGCCGGAACGGCAAGAATCCTGGCGCTTTCGGCCCGCCCGTCGGACCCTGGTCGCATGAGTCGACACCAGCACCAGCACCAGCACGACCACCACCACACCAAGGACCTGAACTGGGGCGACATGGCCCTCTTCCTCGAGCGCGAGGCCGAGATCCAAGGACCCGCCTACGCCCGGGCGACGGCCTGGCTCGGTGAACTCGTCCCGGCCGCCGGCGTCCGCCGTGTCCTCGACATCGGCAGCGGCCCCGGCGTGGTGACCGCCCTGCTCGCCGACGCGTTCCCGGCCGCCGAGGTCGTCGCCGTCGACGCCGCACCGGAACTCCTGGAGCGCGCCCGGGCCCGCGCGGAGTCCCGCGGCCTGGGCGCCCGGGTCTCCACCCTGCACGCCGAACTCCCCGCGGGCTTCGACGACCTGGGAGAGGCGGACCTGATCTGGGCCGGCAACTCCCTGCACCACCTCGGCGACCAGCGGGCCGCCCTCGCCACCTTCGCCACCAAGCTCCGGTCCGGCGGACTCGTCGCCCTCGTCGAAGGCGGACTCCCCGCCCGCCACCTGCCGTGGAACATCGGCATCGGCCGCCCCGGCCTGGAGGCCCGGATCGACGCCGTCAACGCCGAGTGGTTCGGCGCGATGCGGGAGGGGCTGCCGGGCTCCGAGGAGGAGATCGACGACTGGCGCGCCCTGCTCGCCTCGGCCGGACTGACACCCAGCGGCACCCGCTCCTTCCTGACCGACGTGCCCGCACCCGCACCCGCCCTCGTCCGGGAGAAGGTCGTCGCCCACTTCACCCACCAGCGCGAGGTCATGGAAGACCGGCTCACCGCCGAGGACCTCACCACCCTCGACCGACTCCTCGACCCGGCCGACCCCCACTCCCTGCACCACCGCCCGGACGTCTTCCACCTCACCGCCCGCACGGTCCACACCGCGCGCAAGGGCTAGGGGGTGTCGTGCCGATCAGGCCGGGCTCGCGTGCCCTGGCACCGCTCCCCCGTAGCCCTTCGGGCACGGGAGGTGCCCCCACCGCGTTGTCTCCCTCCTCCGCCTTGCGAGCCGTCCCCTCGGCCCTGGCGGGCCTGGGGAGACCCCATGCACCAGACCCCGCTCCCTGATCCGGCCTGATCGACAAGACACCCCCAAGGGGCTCTCTCGGGGCGGGCGCGTATCTCTTCCGCGCGCGGGTCTCAACCGGCGGTGCTCGGCCCGTCGGCTGTCTCTGCCACGGGTTCCGGTGTGGCCGGCGGGAGGCTGTGGAGGCGGGTCACCGGGGATACGGCGAGCCCGATCACCACGGCCGCGGAGCCGATCGCTGCCGCTGTCAGGGCGCCCTTGGGGCCGAGTTCGCCGGAGAGGAGGCCGGCGGAGAGGCCGCCGAGGGCTCCGCCGCCGAACAGCAGGGTGCGGAAGACGGCCGTCATCCGCCCCATCATCGACTGCGGCGTGCTGGTCTGACGCAGGCTCACGATGATGACGTTGGCCACGCCGAGGCCGAGGTAGGTGGTGAAGAAGGAGAGGACGAACATCCCCACCATCACGGGCCGGGGGCCGGTGGCCAGGACGATCAGGGCCGGGCCCAGGAGAAGTGCGGTCTGGGCGACCAGGTAGACCGTCCCGAGCCGGAACCGCTGGATGACCTTCCGGGAGATCGTCGCGCCGATCAAGCCGCCCACGGAGGCGGTCGCGAAGATGCTTCCGAGGGTGGTCGAGCCGAGGTGCAGGTCACGGGTTCCGTACAGCAGGAACATCGTCCATACGGTGACCATGGAGAAGTTGCAGCAGAACCCGATCAGCGCCAGCGCTCGCAGGATCGGGTTCCGCAACACCCAGCGCAGGCCGTCGCGCAGTTCGGGCAGCATGCGCCGTTTCCCGGCCGTCGGACCGGGACGGGGCTCGGGTGTGCGGATGAGCAGGAGCGAGATCACGGACACCAGGTAGGAGAACGCGTTGGCGACCAGTGCCACGGGTGCGGTCAGGGCGCCGACCAGGACGCCGGCGAGCCCGGGACCTGCCACGTCGGCCGCCGATGAGCTGGCTCCCATCTTCGCGCCGGCTTCGACGTAGTCCCTGGGGTCGCGTACCAGCGTGGGGACGTACGACATCCAGCTCACGTCGAAGAGCACCGACGCGATGCCGATGGCGCACGCGATCACGAGGAGAGTGACCATGTCGAGGGCGTGCACCCAGTAGAGGAGGGGTACGAGGGCGATCAGGACCATCCGGCTGAGGTTGGCGCCGAGCATGACGCGCCGTCGCCGGGACCTGTCGACCCACACGCCGAAGACCAGGGCGAGCCCCAGGTACGGGGCGAGCTGCAGGAACCGCAGGACACCGACCTGCTCGTCGGTGGCGTCGAAGGCGACGATCGCCGTCAGGGGCAGTGCGAGGGTCGTGACCTGGGTGCCGAGGAGGGAGAGCGTCTCGCCGAACCAGAAGACGAGGAAGTCGCGGTTGTGCCACAGGCCGGCCCTGCTCTCCCCGGCCTCGGCGCGCCGCTGGGTTGCCGTCATCGTCGCTCCTGCCGGACGAGTTCGGCGACCGCGTCGGCGACGTGGTCCACTTCCTCCTCGGTGTTGTAGTAGTGCGGCGACAGGCGCATACACCAGTCGACGTCCTTGTCGCCGAAGTCGAACTGGGCGAACTCACGGAGGCTGACCGCCGAGTTGATGTTGCGGGCGTCCAGGGCCTCCTTGAACGGCTGCGACTGCCACCCTCCGTCGACGGCGAAGGTGACGAGGGCGGCCAGCTGCGGACCGCGGTCGAGCAGGCGCACTCCGGGGACGGCTTCGAGTCGGCTCCGCAGCCTCGCCGCGAGCGCGGGGGTGCGGTGGGCGATCGCTTCCAGGCCGACGTCGCGGGCGTAGCGGGTCGCGGCGGCGCTGCCGAGCACGGTGGCGTACGGGAACTCCCACTCCTCGAACCGGGCCGCCGTCGCGACGGGCCGGTAACTGCCGGGCGCTGTCCAGCGGGCGCCGTGCATGTCGATGAACAGCGGCTCGTAGCCTGCGCGCAGGACGCGGTCGGAGACGTAGAGGAATCCGGAGCCCCGCGGCCCGCGGAGGAACTTGCGGCAGGTGGCGGTCAGCAGGTCGCAGCCGATCTCGTCCACGTCGAGCGGGTACTGGCCCACGGACTGGCAGGCGTCGACCAGGTAGAGCAGGTCCAGTTCACGGCAGTGCCGGCCGATCTCGGCGACCGGCGTGACCAGGCCTGAGTTGGTGGGGACGTGGGTGGCGGACACCAGGCGGGGGCGGTGGGTCCGCATCAGCTCGGCCATCGCCGGCACGTCCACCCCACCCTCCGGGGTGTTGGGCGCGTGCACGATCCGTACGCCGAACCGCTTGCGCAAGGACAGGAAGGCGATCTGGTTGGAGACGAAGTCGTCGCGGGTGGTGAGGATCGTGTCGCCGGACTCGAACGGGATCGAGGACAGGGCGTTGTTGTACGCGTGCGTGGCGCTGCCGGCGAAGGCGATGTTGTCGGGCGTGGTGTTGATCAGCGCCGCGAGTTCCGTGTAGAACGCGCGGACTCCGTCGGCCCGGGCGGCCGATGCCTCGTAACCACCGATCCGCGCCTCCAGGTTGAGGTGGCCGACCATCGCGGTCAGCACCGGGGCGGCCAGCAGTCCGCAGCCCGCGTTGTTGAAGTGGATGACCTGTCGGCATCCGGGGGTGTCGGCTCGCAGGGCGGCGACGTCCAGCTGAAGTGCTTCCTCGATACCGGCAGAAGCGCTATTCTCATCTCTCATGTCAGACAGTAGCACTTCTGTTGAATTGGCGGCCAGCCTCCGCGAGTTGCTCACTCGGCTGTCACCGGGGGACCGGCTGCCGAGCAGCCGGGAGTTGATCCAGCGGTACCGCGTCGGCCCGGCGACCGTGGCGCGGGCCATCGCCGTACTGGCGGCGGAAGGCGCTGTCGTGACCCGGCCGGGCAGCGGTACGTACGTCGCGGTGCGGGCACGACCGGAACGCGAGGTCCTGGACACCGCCTGGCAGACGGTCGCCCTCACCGATCGCGCCGTCGACACACGCCTGATCACCGAACCGCCGGGACCGGCTCCGGCCGACACGATCACGATGGACGGCGGTTACATCCATCGCTCGCTCCAGCCGACCCGGGCACTGAGTGCGGCGCTGGCGCGGGCGGCGCGCCGTCCGGACGCCTGGGACCGGTCCACGGCGAGCGGACTTCCCGCGCTGCGCGCCGCGTTCGCCGAGATGACCGGTGGTGGCGTGTCCCCCGACGATGTGCTGGTCACCTCGGGCGGGCAGAGCGCCCTGTCGATCGCCTTCCGGGCGATCGCCGGGCCGGGCAGCCCGGTTCTGGTGGAGTCGCCCAGCTATCCGGGCGCGCTGGCCGCGGCCGGCGCCGCGGGACTTCGCCCGGTGCCCGTACCGCTCGACAGCGACGGCGTACGGCCCGACCTGCTGGCCGACGCCTTCGCGATGACCGGGGCACGGCTGCTGTACTGCCAGCCGACGTTCCACAATCCGACCGGCGCGGTCCTGGCCGCCGAACGACGACGGCAGGTCCTGCGGGTGGCACGGGCCTCGGGCGCCTTCGTCATCGAGGACGACTTCGCCCGGCACTTGGGGCACGGCGGTCCCGTGCCACGGCCGCTGGTGGCCGACGACGGCGACGGCACCGTCGTGCACGTGACCTCGCTCACCAAGCCCGCGGCGCCGAGCCTGCGGATCGGAGCGCTGGTCGCCCGCGGTCCGGTGATGGAACGCATGCGGGCGGTCCGCATGGTCGACGACTTCTTCGTCCCCCGCCCGCTCCAGGAAGCGGCACTGGAACTGGTCAGCTCCCCCTCGTGGGACCGGCACGTGAGGACGCTCGGCGCCGACCTGCGAGAGCGGTGCGCACGGCTGGCCGCCGCACTCGCCCACGAGATGCCAGCCGCGACCCTCACGAGCGTTCCCGTCGGCGGACTGCACCTGTGGCTCCGGCTGCCGCCCGGCGTGGACGACACGGCACTCGCCGCCGCCGCCCGGCAGCGGGGCGTGGCGGTGAGCGCGGGCAGCCGCTACTTCGCCACCGAGCCGCCGGCAGCCCACCTCCGCCTCGGCTTCGCCGCCACCGCGGACCACGCGGAACTGGAGGAAGGGGCACGCCGACTGGGGGCCGTATGTCGAGACCTCGGCCCGACGGAGCACTGAGGCGGAGGCTTGTCTCCGGGTTGCGGGACGGCGGACGTATGGGTCCGCCACACACCGACCGGCCTCAGGGAGTGATGACCGGCTCCAACTGCCACCACTGCGAGGGCGAGTCGGTGTCCTCCCACTGCCGGACGTTGGCGCCGTCGTCCATTGAGCCGTCCTCGACCTCCAGGAGCAGGCCGCTGATGAAGCTCACCAGCGCGACCGTCCCGGGTGACTGGAGGTCCTGCTCGATGATCCACTCCTGGGCGCCGAAGTTGTTCGCCTTCCACTGCTGGACGTTGGCGCCGTTCTCCGTCGAGGCGTTCGCCACGTCGAGCCGTTTGCCGCCGGCCGCGTTGACCAGGTGGTAGAGGCCGCTGCCGTTCGGCACGGCCGTGATGTGCCAGTGCTGGCCGGGCGATCCGTTCTCCTTGCCCTGCTGCACGTTGGCGCCGCTACGCGTCGAGCCCTGGTACACCTCCAGGAGCAGCCCGCTGGCCACGTTCCGTACCCGGTAGAGGCCCTCGTAGACCGGTGCCGGCGAACCGCTCACGCTCCGTACTCCTTGTCCGTAGTGACCCCGAGGCATGCGAGAGGGCCGGCCCGGTGCCGGGCCGGCCCTCCGTGCGCTCAGGCGCCGACGCGGAACTCGGCCGGGTCCGGCCCGAGGCGCCGGTTCTCGTCGAGGACGGCGATCGCGGCCATGTCCTCGGCGTCCAGCTCGAAGTCGAACACGTCGATGTTCTCCCGGATACGGGACGGCGTCACCGACTTCGGGATGACCACGTTCCCCGTCTGCAGGTGCCAGCGCAGCACCACCTGGGCCGGGGTGCGGCCGTGCTTCTGCGCGACGGCGACGATCGCCGGGACCTCCAGGAGGCCCTTGCCCTGGCCCAGCGGTGACCACGCCTCGGTGGCGATGCCGTGCGCGGCGTGGGCCTCGCGCGAGGCCGACTGCTGCAGATGCGGGTGGAGCTCGATCTGGTTGACGGCGGGGACGACCGAGGTCGCGCCGATCAGCCGCTCCAGGTGCTCCGGGAGGAAGTTGGAGACGCCGATCGCCTTCGCCCGGCCGTCGGCGTAGATCTTCTCGAACGCCCGGTACGTGTCGACGTAGGCGTCCTTCGACGGCACCGGCCAGTGGATCAGGTACAGGTCGACGTAGTCCAGGCCCAGCTTGTCGAGGGAGGCGTCGAAGGCCCGCAGGGTCGAGTCGTGGCCCTGCTCGCTGTTCCACAGCTTGGTGGTGACGAACAGCTCCTCGCGGGCGATGCCGGACGCGGCGATCGCCTTGCCGGTGCCCGTCTCGTTCTCGTAGATCGCGGCGGTGTCGATCGAGCGGTAACCCGCCTCCAGCGCCGTGGTCACCGCCCGCGTCGCCTCGTCGTCCGGCACCTGCCAGACGCCGAAACCGAGCTGCGGCATCTCCACGCCGTTGTTCAGGGTGAGGGAAGGGACCTTGTTGTCCGTGCTCACGTGCGGTCGATCCTTACGTCGTCGGGTGGTACTCCCAGGGACAACGATCTCAGATCTCCCCGCATTCCGCGGTGTGCCCCGGCACATCCGGAACACCACCGCCGGGCGTGCCGGAAGCCGTGCCGAGATAGGCCTCCCGTACGGCGGGGTCGGCGCGGACCTCCGCGGCGGTCCCCTCGGCCAGGACCCCGCCGAGGTCCAGGACCACGACGCGCGAGCACAGCTCCATCACGAAGGCCACGTTGTGCTCGACGAGCAGCACCGCGCAGTTCTCCTCCTCCGCCATGTGGCGGACGACGGCGGCGAGTTGGCGGCGCTCCTCGGCGGTCGTGCCGGAGGCCGGCTCGTCGAGGAGGAGCACCCGGGGCGGGTCGGCGAGGGCGCGGGCGAGTTCCACCATGCGGGCCTGCCCGACGGGCAGCGCGCCCGCGTACGACTCCGCGAGCGCGTCGAGCCCGCACTCACGGAGCACGGCGGCGGCCCGCTCCCGGTGGCGACGCGCGCCCGGTCGCCAGTCCTGGGCCACCACCAGGTTGTCGGCCACCGTCAACTGCCCGAAGAGCTGCTGGCGCTGGAAGGTCCGGCGGATGCCGTGGCGGGCCCGCCACACGGGGGAGCGGCGCGTGATGTCCTCTCCCGCGAACGTGACGCTCCCGCCGTCCGGCCGCCGGATCCCGGACAGGACGTCGAAGAGCGTGGTCTTGCCGGCCCCGTTCGGCCCGATGAGCCCGCAGACCTCACCGGGACGTACGGAGACCGTCACGTCGCGCAGGGCACGGACGCCGCCGAAGCGGACGTCGATCCCGGACGCGTGGAGCAGCGCACTTGTCATCGGCGGGCTCCCGTCCCCAGGTAGGCCTCGGCGAGCCGGTCCGTGTCCACCTCGGAGCGCGGCCCGGACCAGGCGATCTCGCCCTGCGAGAGATACGCGACGGTGTCGGCGATACCGAGCACCTCCGCCGCCTTCTCCTCCACCAGGAGCAGCGCCGTGCCGCTCGCCCGCAACTCGGTGAGGACGCGGAAGACCTCGTCCACGACACGGGGCGCGAGCCCGAGGGAGGGCTCGTCGGCGACGAGGACGGCGGGCGGGCGCTGCAGCAGCGGGGCGAGCGCGAGGAGTTGCTGCTCGCCGCCGGAGAGGGAGCCGGCGGGGACGGAGCGACGGGCGGCGAGCGCGGGGAAACGCGCGTACACGGCGTCGCGGTCCTCGGGCGCGGGCAGCTGCAGGGCCAGGTTCTCCTCGATGGAGAGCCCCGCGAAGATCCCCCGCCCCTCGGGCGCGAGCCGCACCCCGCGCCGTGCCCGTACGACGGCCGTGTCGCGGGCGGCGTCCTCCCCTCGCACGCGTACCAGCCCTTCGGCGGGCCGAAGGAGCCCTGCGGCCACCCGGCACAGGGTGGACTTCCCGGCCCCGTTGGGCCCGAGCAGCACCAGCGTCTCCCCGGCGCGCACCGCGAGGTCCACCCCGTGCAGCACGGGCGCCCCGCCGTACCCGGCGTGGACTCCGCTCACCTCGAGCGCGAGCGCGGCGTCGCTCGGTCCGTTGTGCGATCGGGGGGCCGCGGGGCCACCGGCCTCCAGGTCGAGTGCCGCGTCGCCCGGCCCGCCGGCCGAGCCGGGGCCCGCGGCCCTCCCGTCGGTGACGCGCGGATTCGTCGTCCGCGACCCGCGGGGCGGGGGTGGCCCGCCGGCTGCCCGGGCGGTGGCACCCACGAAGCCGGCCCCGCCCGGGACCGGCGCCTCTGCTCGGTCCGGGGCGGACTCGGCGGGACTTGCGGCCGCGCCCTGCGGCGCGTGCGCGTGGTCCGGGGTGGACTCGGGCGTGCCCCGCGGCGCGAAGCCGCCGACCTCCGGGGGCCGGGGGCCCTGCCGCCGGTCAAGCTCCCCGGGGGTGCCGGGGTGTGCCCCGGGCTTCGGGACCGGGAGGCGCGGGGGAACGGCCCCGGGTACGGGCGCCCGCGCCGCCCTCCGCGCCGCCCGGCGGGACGGCCACGCCGCGCAGTAGCCGTCCGGGTCGTTCGCGAGGGCCAGGCCCGCCAGGCCGAAAAGGATCACCGGCAGGTGCGCGGACTCCGTCACGTACGTCGCCATCAGATGCGGGACCACCGCGAAGACCAGCCCGGCCACCACCGCGAACTGCGGTCGCCGCACCCCCGCGGCGACCACGACCGCCAGCCACACCAGGCCCGTCATCGCCGTGAAGTCCGTCGCCGTGATCCGCGTGTTGTACGAGGCGTACAGCACGCCCCCGAAGCCCGCGAGGCCCGCCGAGACCGCGAAGACCAGCAGCTTCGTCCGTACCACCGACACCCCGGACGCCGCCGCGGCCTCCGGCGCCGAGCGGACCGCGAGCACGGCCCGGCCCCATCGGGAGTCGCGCAGCAGGGTCAGCAGCCACACGGCCGCCCCGCACAGCAGCACCAGCGCGACCCCCAGCGCCCGGTCGTCGCCCAGGTCCACCGGGCCGAGGACGGGGCGCGGGATCTCCCACCCCGTGTCCCCGTTGCGAAGCCACCCCACCTGGAAGAGCACCTGGTCCGCCAGGAACGCGAGGGCCAGCGTGGCCAGCGCCAGGGACCGGCCGCCGAGCCGCAGCGCGGGCAGCGCGACCACCGCGCCGAGCAGAGCGGCCGCGGCCGTGCCGACCGCCGCCGCGGCCACGAAGGGCCAGCCGCGGCTCATCAGCAGCCCCGCCACCAGCGCCGCCCCGGTCACGAACGTCGCCTGGGCGAGCGACACCATCGCTCCGAGGCCCGTGACCACGGTGAACGACATGAAGACCAGACCGATGGCCAGGCCCTGCGCCAGGATCCCGCTCCAGAACGGCGTGGTGACCGTGTAGAAGGCCGTGGCGAGGAGCGCTCCCGCGACGGCCCACACGCCCCAGCGGCGCCCCCAGCCCTTCCCGGCGAGATAGTCGACCGGTGGCGGGTCCGCGGCGGCCGTTCCCGCCGCGCGTCGGCGCTGCGCCAGGACGACGAGCCCGCCGAAGAGGATCAGGAACGGCACCGCCGTACGGAAGCCGGTGATGTCCTCCGCGAACGACGCGTACCCCGCCACCAGGTTCTGCAGCACCCCGAGCCCGAGCCCGCCCGCGAACGCGAGCGGCACCGACACGAAGCGCCCGAGCACCGCCGCGGTCGCGGAGACGAAGAGGAAGAGCGTGTAGTCGTGGGCGGAGAGGCCGAGGAGCGGGGTCGCGAGGACCCCGGCGAGGCCCGCGAGACCCGACGACAGCATCCAGGCGATCGAGGACAACCGGTCGGCGCTGATGCCCCGCAGCTCCGTGAGCGAGCGGTTGTCGACGGCCGCGCGCAGCTGGAGCCCGAGGCGGGTGTGCCGCATCAGCACCCACAGTCCGGCCGCCACGAGCGCCGTCGCGACCCAGGTGATCAGCTGGTCGGAGTCGATGCCGACGCCGTCCAGGGGCTGCCAGGACACCGCCGGGCTCGGTCCGACGCCCGGCAGCCCGAACTGGTTCTCGGCGGGCTGGACCGGGGCGCCGGCCCGCTCCAGGAGATCGACCACCCATAGCCCGGCCGCCGGCAGCGCGACCAGCAGGCCGATCGTGGCCACGATCTGCGCCGTCTCGCCGACCCGGGCCAGCTTGCGGAACATCAGCCGGTCCAGGCCCCAGCCGAGCGCGGGCGCGACGAGACACACGAGCAGCAGGGCCGTCGGCACGGCGGGCCAGCCGAAGCCGGAGTGGAGCTCGTAGAACGCCAGCGCGCAGAGATAGGCGGTGGCGCCGTGCGCGAAGTTGAAGAGTCCGGAGGCGGAGTACGAGAGCACGAGCCCGGTCGCGAGCAGCGCGTACAGCGCGCCCGAGACCAGACCGCTCAAGCCGAAGCCCAGCAGATCACCCACGACGACGCGCCTATCCGAAGGGGATCGGCGGGTAGCACCTGAACGGCACCGCCACCTCGTAGCGCCCGTTCTTCAGCCGGACGAGCGCGCCGCAGCCGAAGCTCTCCTTCTGCCCCTTGGGCTCGGCGCGGTCGCCCACCAGCGTTCCGGTGTCGGAGAAGCCGTCCGCCGCCTTCTGGAAGGACTCGACGGTCAGGTCCTTGCCCGCCTTCGCGGCGATGGCGAGGAAGAGGTCGGCCGACATGTAGCCGGTGACCATGTGCATGTTGAGGGGGATCTCCCTGCCGCCCGACGCCTTCCTGATGTCCGTCTTGAACTGCCGCATCGCGGGGCTGTCCGCCTCGAACGGCTGGAACTGCAGCAGCACGTGCACCCCGTCGAGCGCCTGCCGCGTCGCGTCCTTCGCGAGCAGCCCGGGGTCGTAGTCGGTCGGGTCCGAGATCACCCCCTTGTACCCCGCACGCTTGAGCGCCGTGAACAGGCCGATGTTGTACGGGGTCTGCATCACGGACACGACGGCGTCGGGCGCCCTGCCGCCGGGGCCCGAGCGGAGGATCTCCTTCGTGTAGGCCGACCAGTCGCTGGGCATCGAGGTCGCGGGCACCGCCGCCTTGGCGTACGCGACCCGGAAGCCGGCGGCCTTGAATCCCTGGGTGAAGGTGCGGATGCCGAACTTTCCGGCGTCGTTGTCGCCGGCGATCAGCGCCACCGACGTGCCCCGCGCGCCGCCGAGGACGGTGGCGAGCCCCTCGGGCCAGGTCTGGTTGAGGGTGCCGCCCGGGGTCGGGACGAGGCAGCCGTTGAAGCCGTAGATGTACTTCGGGCCGCAGAACGAGGGGAGCGTGCCCCAGCCGACGGTGGGCACCTTCTGGCCGTTCAGGAAGTCGGCTCCGGCGAAGGTGACCGAGCTCATGGGGGAGACGGCGAAGACCTTGTCCTGCTGGACGAGCTTGCGGGCCGCCGCCAGGTTCCTGGCCGGGTCCTGGCCGTCGTCCTCGGCGCCCAGGTAGTCGATCCTGCGGCCGTTGACCCCGCCCTCGGCGTTGGCCCGGTCGTAGCGCGCCCTGGCCCCGAGGTCGGTGTCCTTCTTGGAGTAGCCGCTCGCGGTCGTCATGGAGACGATGCCGCCGACCTTGATCGCGTCGGCGGTGACTCCGCGTGCGGATGAGCCGGGCTTCTCCGAACTCCCTCCGGTGGAAGCCGCGTTGCAGGCTGTGGCGAGGAGCAGGGCCGCTGTGGCGGCGGCGAGGGTGCGGATCGGTCGCGACACGGTCGGTCGTCCCTCCGTCGGGTGACCGCATTCTGTGACCGAGCTGATGAACCGTCAATAACTGATGCCGCGTCAATTGATGATGCGTCAGATAGACTTGACGGTGGCTTCGTTCAGCCGTACAGCGCCTCGACCTCTGCCGCGTACGCCTTCTCGATCGCCTTCCGCTTCAGCTTGAGCGAGGGGGTGAGCAGCCCGTGCTCCTCGCTGAACGGATGGGCCAGTATCCGGAAGGTGCGGATGGACTCGGCCTGCGAGACCAGGGTGTTGGCCGCCACCACCGCCCGCCGGATCTCCATCTCCAGGCTCGGGTCCCGCACCAGCTCCGTCGGCGGCAGCGGCGCCCGCCCCTGCATCGCCAGCCAGTGCTCCACCGCCTCCTGATCCATCGTCACCAGGGCGGCGATGTACGGCCGGTCATTGCCGACCACGATGCACTGCGCGATCAGCGGATGTGACCGTACCCGCTCCTCGAGGCCGGCCGGCGACACGCTCTTGCCGCTCGTGGTCACCAGGATCTCCTTCTTACGCCCCGTGATCGTCAGATAGCCGTCCTCGTCCAGCATCCCCAGATCCCCGGTGGCCAGCCAGCCGTCATTGAGAACGGCGGCCGTGGCCTGCGGGTTGTTGAGGTACCCGGAGAAGATCTGGCCGCCGTGCAGCCACACCTCCCCGTCCTCGGCGATGTGCACGGTCGTGCCCGGGATCGGCTGCCCGACCGTCCCGTACTTGGTGCGCTCCGGCGGGTTCGCGGTCGCGGCCGCCGAGGACTCCGTGAGGCCGTACCCCTCGAACACCGTCACCCCGGCGCCCTCGAAGAAGAGCCCCAGCCGCCGGTCCATGCCCGAGCCGCCCGACATCGCGTGCCGGACCCGCCCGCCCATGGCGTCGCGGACCTTCGCGTACACCACCTTCTCGAAGAACTGGTGCTGCATCCGCAGCCCCGCCGAGGGGCCGGGGCCGAGTCCGAAGGCCTTGTGCTCCATCGCCTCGGCGTACTTCACCGCCACCTCGGCCGCTTTGTCGAAGGGTCCCACCTTGCCCGCGCTCTCCGCCTTCCGGCGGGCCGCGTGGAAGACCTTCTCGAAGACGTACGGCACCGCCAGGATGAACGTCGGCCGGAAGCTGGCGAGGTCCGGCAGCAGCGCGGACGCCGCGAGCGCCGGCTGATGTCCCAGCTTCACCCCGCTCAGGATCGCCGCCACCTCCACCATCCGCCCGAAGACATGCGCCAGCGGGAGGAAGAGCAGGGTCGAGGCCTCGTCGCCCGGCTTGGAGTGGAAGACCGGCTCCCAGCGGCCGGTCAGCATGGCCGTCTCGAACATGAAGTTGGAGTGCGTGATGACGCAGCCCTTGGGGCGGCCCGTGGTGCCCGAGGTGTAGATGATCGTCGCCACGGACTCGGGCGTCACCGCCCGCCGGTGCCGCTGCACGACGTCCTCGTCGATGTCCGCGCCCGCCGCGAACAGCTCGGCGACCGCACCCTCACCCGAGTCCAGCTGCCAGAGCCGCTGGAGCCGCGGCAGCCGGTCGATCACCGAACCGATCGTCATGGCGTGGTCCTCGTGCTCCACCACGCAGGCGGTGACCTCGGCGTCGTGCAGCATCCAGTAGACCTGCTCGGCGGAGGAGGTCGGGTAGATCGGCACCGACTGCGCGCCCAGCGTCCACAGCGCGAAGTCGAACAGCGTCCATTCGTAACGGGTCCTGGCCATGATGGCGACCCGGTCGCCGAACCGTACGCCGTGCGCGATCAGCCCCTTCGCGAGCGCGAGCACCTCGTCCCGGAACTGCGCGGACGTCACGTCCCGCCACTGGCCGGCGGCGTTCTTACGGCCGAGCGCGACCCGGTGCGGCGTCTGCTCGGCATGGTCGAACACGGCGTCCGCCAGACCGCCGACCTGAGGCGCCGCCTCGACGGGCGGCACGGTGAACTCCCGCAATGACCTGCTCCTCGCACGCTCGTTGTCGCGCTCCGTACGGCGCGGGTGACGGTACCCCACCCGACCGACGGACGGGAGGGCCTTCACCAAGCCGGGACATCGGTCGTTCTCACAGGTCAGGGGAGGGGGAGGGGGTAAGCGCGGGGTGGCCGCGGGTCGTTACTGACTGGCGAGTAAGCAGGGCGGGCCGGAATCTCCACGGAATCTGTACCGCCCGCTCACGAACAGGGCGGAAGCCGGTGGTGCCGGGGCGCGGGGGGCGGCGTCAGCGCGGTCGCTGCAGCCGGTCGCCGCCCGCCAGGATCGCCGACGCCAGGGCGTCGGCCGCCTCCTGGGACGACCCGCGCCGTCGGCCCTTGCGCAGCACGAAGTCGACCTCGCCCAGGTCGGGCAGGTCCGCCCGGGCCGGCAGCCGCGCCAGGCCGGGCGGCACCAGGCCACGGGTGTGGGCCATGACGCCGAGCCCGGCACGGGCTGCCGCGATGTTGGCGCTCAGGCTGCTGCTCGTACAGGCGATCCGCCACGCGCGCCCCTGCGCCTCCAGGGCCTCGAGGGCCCGGGCGCGGGTGATGCCGGGCGGCGGGAAGACGATCAGCGGAACCGGCCGGTCGGGGTCCAGGCGCAGCCGCGGGGCGCCGATCCAGATCAGCGAGTCCTGCCAGACCAGCTCGCCTCCGCTCTCCTCGGCGCGCCGCTTGGCGAGGATGAGGTCCAGACGGCCCGCCTCCAGCCGGGCGTTCAGCGTCCCGGACAGCTCGACCGTCAGCTCCAGGTCCACTTCGGGGTGCTCGCGCCGGAACGACTCCAGGATCTCGGGCAGCCGGGTCACCACGAAGTCCTCCGAGGCGCCGAAGCGCAGCGGCCCGCGCAGCCGGGTCCCGGTGAAGAAGGCGGCGGCCCGCTCATGGGCCTGCAGGATCGTCCGGGCGAAGCCGAGCATCGCCTCGCCGTCCTCCGTCAACTCCACGGCGTGGGTGTCCCGGGTGAACAGCGGACGCCCGGTGGCGTCCTCCAGACGCCGTACGTGCTGGCTCACGGTGGACTGGCGCACCCCCAGCCGACGCGCGGCCTGCGTGAAGCTCAGCGTCTGGGCGACCGCGAGAAAGGTCCGGAGCTGGGAGGGTTCGTACACGTTCCGAGACTAACGCGCGTTCATCATGATTCATGATGACAGTGAGAGCCCTGTACGGGATTCCCGATGTCCGCGCGAGGGAGCAGGATGGGGAGGGCACGACCCCACCCCGTTCCTGATTCCGAACCCCGACCCCCGACCGCCGAGCGCGCAGAGCAGTGGAGCACATGAGCCGCCGTACGACCCTCCTGCCGTCCTGGCTGCCGATCGACCCGTACATCCTGGCGCTGCTCGGCACGGTCGGTCTCGCGGCTCTCCTGCCCGCCTCGGGCGCCGCCGCCACGGTCGCCGACGGGGCCTCGACGGCGGCCATCGCCCTGCTGTTCTTCCTCTACGGCGCCCGGCTCTCCACCAGGGAGGCGCTCGACGGCCTCAAGCACTGGCGGCTCCACCTCACGGTCCTCGCCTGCACCTTCCTCGTCTTCCCGCTCCTGGGGCTCGCGGCGAAGGGGCTGGTACCGGCCGTTCTCACCCCCTCGCTCCACAGCGGACTGCTCTTCCTCTGCCTGGTGCCCTCCACCATCCAGTCCTCGATCGCCTTCACCTCGATCGCGCGCGGGAACGTGCCCGCGGCGATCTGCGCGGGCTCCTTCTCCTCCCTCGCCGGGATCGTCCTCACCCCGCTGCTCGCGGCCGTCCTGATCGGCGGCGGCGCGGGCGGCTTCTCGGCCGACGCGCTGCTGAAGATCGTGCTCCAGCTCCTGGTGCCGTTCGTCGCGGGGCAGGTGCTGCGCCGCTGGGTCGGGGGGTTTCTGGCCCGGAAGAAGAAGGTGCTGGGGTACGTCGACCGGGGCTCGATCCTGCTCGTCGTGTACACGGCCTTCAGCCACGGCATGGTCGCCGGGATCTGGCACCAGGTGACCCCGGCGCGGCTGGGAATGCTGCTCGCCGTCGAGGCGGTCCTGCTCGCGGTGATGCTTGCACTGACCTGGTACGGGGCGAAGCGGCTCGGCTTCGACCGGGCGGACCGGATCGCCATCCAGTTCGCCGGCTCGAAGAAGAGCCTGGCGGCGGGGCTGCCGATGGCGAGCGTGCTGTTCGGAGCGCAGGCCTCGCTCGCCGTTCTGCCGCTGATGCTCTTCCATCAGATGCAGCTGCTGGTCTGCGCGGTCCTCGCGAAGCGCCGCTCCCAGGACCCGGAGGCGACCGCACCGGCCCAGGCCGCACCGGCCGAGGCCGCGCCGGCCCGAGGCTGACCCGACGGCCGGTCGCGGCGGGCGCGCGGCCCGGTCCGTTCCGGCTCGGCGCCACCACAGTCTCCGTGCGACCGTTCACTGTGCGCGGCCCACACCCGCGCCCGGCCCGGCCCGTGTCGGCTTCGCGCCCCCTGCCGCTCGTTGGCGGGATCACATCCCCACCCCCGCCGGGAAGATCACGGAGCCCGCTACCGTGCTCCCATGCCCGCACTTGATCCCGGCCGCACCGCGCTCGTTCTCGTCGATCTGATGGAGCGCATCGTCGCGCTGCCCCTCGCACCCCGCCCCGGAGGCGACGTCGTCGTCGCCGCGACCCGGCTCGCCGAGCGCTTCCGGGCCGTCGGCGCGCCCGTCGTCCACATCAGGGTGGAGCGGCCGAACGTCGCGTCCCAGCCGTCCGGGAGCGAGCTGGTTCCCTCCCTCGTCCACGCGGGCGACCACGTCGTCGTCAAACGGACCATCGGCGGCTTCCAGGACACCGGACTCCACGAGCTCCTCGCCCGACACTCCGTCACCACCGTCGTGTTCGGCGGCATCGCCACGAACCTCGGCGTCGAGTCCACCGCCCGTGCGGCCTGCGACCTCGGCTACGAGCCGGTCTTCGCCGAGGACGCCATGACCGCCTTCACCGCCGACGAGCACCACGCCTCGGTCACGCTCGACTTCCCGCGCCTCGGCACGGTCGCTGCCGTCTCCGAGATCACCCTGGAAGGGCCGGCGTGACGCCTGTTCCGATACGTTACGGCGCCCGCCCCTGCTCCCTCGTCGTCTGCCGGGGCTGCTGCTGCGGCGACGCCCGCAAGAACCCCGGCATCGACCACGCCGGCCAGCTCGCCCGTCTCCGCGAGGCCGCGGCGGCCTCCGGTGGCCGGCTGTCCGTCCGTACGAGCGACTGCCTCGGCCCCTGCGCCCAGGCGAACGTCGTCGTGGTCCAGCCCTCCACCGAGGGCCGTCGGCGCGGCGGCCGGGCCGCGTGGATCGGCTTCACCGTGGACGACGACTGCCTCGACGACATCCTCGCCTGGACCGCCGCGGGCGGCCCGGGCATCGCCGCACCCCCGGCCACCCTCACCCTCCAGATGATCGACCCCCCGAAGAACTAGGGGCGCGGGACCGGCCGGCGCAGGGGGCGCTCCCCGCCGGCCGGCGGCCCGACCCGTGCGGCGGGCGGCCCCGGGTCACGCCCGGGAGGCCGCGGCCCCGAGGGCGATCCGGTGCTCGCCCGCGTACACGTTCATGTCCGGCCCGCGCAGGAAACCCACCAGCGTCAGGCCCGTCTCCACGGCCAGGTCCACCGCCAGCGAGGACGGCGCCGAGACCGCCGCGAGCACCGGGATGCCCGCCATCACCGCCTTCTGGGCCAGCTCGAACGAGGCCCGGCCCGAGACCAGCAGCACCGCCCGCTCCAGCGGCAGCCGCCCCTCGTTCAGGGCCCGGCCCACCAGCTTGTCCACGGCGTTGTGGCGCCCCACGTCCTCGCGTACGTCGAGCAGCTCGCCGTCCTCCGAGAAGAGCGCCGCCGCGTGCAGCCCCCCGGTCCGGTCGAAGACCCGCTGCGCGGCCCTCAGCCGGTCGGGGAGGCGGGCGAGCAGCCCGGGCGTGAGCCGGACCGGGGGTGCGTCCGCGATCGGGAAGCGGGCCGTGGTCCGTACGGCGTCCAGGCTGGCCTTGCCGCACAGCCCGCACGACGAGGTCGTGTAGACGTTCCGCTCCAGGGTGATGTCCGGGACGGGGACACCGGGCGCCAGCTGCACGTCCACCACGTTGTACGTGTTCGTGCCGTCGGCCGTGGCGCCCGCGCAGTACACGATGTTCCGTACGTCCGAGGCGGCGCCGAGCACCCCCTCGCTGACCAGGAACCCGGCGGCGAGCGCGAAGTCGTCCCCGGGCGTGCGCATCGTGATCGCGAGCGGCCGGCCGTTCAGCCGGATCTCCAGCGGCTCCTCGGCCACCAGCGTGTCCGGCCGCTCGTTCACGGTCTCGCCGCGGATCCGCAGGACCCGTCGCCGCTCGGTCACCCGTCCCATGATCGCTACACCCGATTCTGTACGTGCTGGAAGCCGAAGCGGCCCTTGATGCAGAGGTTGCCGTGGGTCACCGGGTTGTCGTGCGGGGAGGTGACCTTGACGATCTCATTGTCCTGCACGTGCAGGGTGAGATTGCAGCCCACTCCGCAGTACGCGCAGACCGTCGTCGTCTCCGTCTGCGCCCCCTCGTCCCAGGTGCCGTCCGCCCGCATGTCGAACTCGCGCTTGAAGCTCAGCGCGCCCGTCGGACAGACCTCGATGCAGTTCCCGCAGTACACGCAGGCGGACTCGGTGAGCGGCCCGTCGTGCTCGACGGCGATCCGGGCGTCGAAGCCGCGGCCCGTGACGGAGATCGCGAAGGAGTTCTGCCACTGCTCGCCGCACGCGTCGACGCACTTGTAGCAGAGGATGCACTTGTCGTAGTCCCGCACGTAGAGGTCGTTGTCGATCCGCGGCTCCTCGCCGAGGCGGCGGGCCTCCGGGCCGAAGCGGTCGGGCTCCGCCCCGTACTCCTTGATCCACTCGGCGGCGCGCGGTGTCGTCGAGAGGTCGACGGAGGAGGCCAGCAGCTCCAGGACGATCTTCCGGCTGTGGCGGGTGCGCTCGGTGTCGCTACGGACGACCATGCCGGGCTCGGCGCGGCGCGAGCAGGCCGGGGCGAGGGTCCGGGCGCCCTCGACCTCGACCACGCACACCCGGCAGGCGTTCTTCGGGGTGAGCGTGTCGCCGTGGCAGAGCGTCGGCACGTCCGTACCGGCGGCACGGCAGGCGTCGAGGATCGTGGCGCCCTCGGGGACGCGTACGAGGGCGCCGTCGAGGGTGAACTCGAGGAGGCGGCGGGGCGGGGCGAGCGGAACCCGGTCATGTGTAGACCCCCAGACGGTCGATGGCGGACTCGACGGCGTTCCACGCGGTCTGGCCAAGACCGCAGATCGAGGCGTCGCGCAGGGCCTGGCCGACCTCGCGCAGCAGGGCGATGTCATCGGCCGCCGCCGCGCCCGTACGGTCCTTGACGCGGTGCAGCGCCTCCTCCTGCCGGACCGTGCCCACCCGGCAGGGCACGCACTGGCCGCAGGACTCGTCCCGGAAGAACTCGGCGATGCGCAGCAGGATCCGGGGCAGGTCCACGGACCCGTCGAGGACGAGGACGACTCCGGAGCCGAGGGTGGTGCCGGCGGCCCTGGTCCCCTCGAAGGTCAGCGGGATGTCCAGCTCGTCGGGGCGGACGAAGCCGCCGGCCGCCCCGCCGAGCAGGACCGCGCGCAGCGTGTCCGGACGTCCGGCGAGGTCGAGGAGCTCGCCGAGGGTGATGCCGAACGGGAGCTCGTACACGCCGGGGCGGTCGACGTTGCCCGAGACGCAGAAGAGCTTGGTCTCGGTGGCGCGGAAGGCCTCGGCGCCGCGGGTGAGGATCGGCAGGACGTTGACGAGGGTCTCGACGTTGTTGGCGGCGGTGGGTTTGCCGAAGAGTCCCTTCTCGACGGGGAAGGGTGGCTTGGAGCGGGGCTCACCGCGGTATCCCTCGATGGAGTTGAAGAGGGCGGTCTCCTCGCCGCAGATGTACGCGCCCGCGCCGCGCCGGATCTCGATGTCGAAGGCGAAACCGCTGCCGAGGACGTCGTCGCCGAGCAGTCCGCGGGCGCGCGCCTCGTCGATCGCGTGGGCGAGTCGCTCATGGGCGCGGGGATACTCGCCGCGGATGTAGAGGTATCCCCGGTCGGCGCCCACGGCGTAGCCGGCGACGGTCATCGCCTCGACGAGCGCGTACGGGTCGCCCTCCATGAGCACGCGGTCCTTGAACGTGCCGGGCTCGGACTCGTCGGCGTTGCAGACGACGTAGTGGGGGGCGTCGGGCTGCGACGCCGTCGCCTGCCACTTCCGCCCGGTCGGGAAGGCGGCCCCGCCCCGGCCGACGAGCCCGGACTCGGTGACCTCCCGGATCACCCCGGCGGGCCCGAGCGCGAACGCCCGCCGCAGCGCGGCGTATCCGCCGTGCGCGCGGTAGTCGTCGACACTGCCCGGATCGACGACGCCGACGCGCGCGAGGAGGGGGAGCCCCGCCTGCCCGGCCTGGGGGACCGCCATGACGGCGGCCACCTCGGGCGCGGCGGCCTCGGGGTCGCGGACGGCGTACGCCAACTCCGCCGCCGTCGCCGGCGCGATCACGGCGGCGAGCCGCGTGCGGGGAGCACCCGGCGCGAGCGGCGGGGCCGCGGACGCGCCCGGTGCCGCCGGTCCGGCCGCTGTGACCGGCGCGCCCGGTGTCGCCGGTCCCGATGATCCCTCCGCTGCCGCCGGGCCCCCCGGGGTCACCGGATGCGCGGCGGGCCCGTCGCCCCGGGTCGTGCCTCCCGGGGCGACGGAGTTCACGGTGTGCGGGGCGGTCGGGGCCTCCCCGCTGAGGGCGCCGAGCAACGACCGCCTGGGCCCGGCCCCCGCCCCGGGTACGCCCACGGCCACCCCGCCGACCCGCGCCGCGGAGTCGCCGCTTCCGACGCCGTCGGCGGTTGGTCCGGCTGTCGGTGGGTCGGCGGTCTGGCCCCCGCTCGGGGCGGGGTCGGCCGTCCGGCCGACCCGCGCGACGGAGTCGGCGCTTCCTACGCCGTCGGCGGTTGGTGGGTCGGCGGTCCGACCCCCGCTCGGGGCGGGGTCGGCCGTCCGGCCGTCCCGTGCCGAGGAGTCGCCGTGTTCCGGCTCGCGGGCGAGGGGCTGGCTCCCGTCCTGGGCGGGTTCCACTCCCGCCCGTGTCAGCAGCGCCGCCGGGGCCCGTTCGCACAGGCCCAGGCAGGGGCTCGGTGCGAAGGTGACGCCCCGCGCCGTCAGGCCGGACGTCAGCGCGCCCGCGCCCCGTGCCGCGCAGGCCAGGTCCGTGCAGACGTGGAGGAGCTGCGCCGGGCGGGGGCGTACCGCGAACATCGAGTAGAACGTCGCCACCCCGTACGCCTCCGCCGGGGGCACCGTCAGCCGGCGGCACAGATAGTTCAGGCCCCCCTCGCTGATCCAGCCCACCCGGTCGTTGAGCGCGTGCAGGCCCGGCAGCAGCAGGTCCCGGCGCTCCCGGGCCTCCCGCCCGCCCCGCGCCCATCGCAGATCCGCCGGCGAGCGGTCGTCCGCCCCTTCCCACGCCGACTCCGGCGGGCCCAGGAGCGCGTCCACCGCCTCCCGCTCCTCGTCCGTCGGCTTGCTGTCACCGAAGCGCAGATCCATCAGCGGCCCACCCTCTCGATCCGTATCGCCGACGCCTTGAACTCCGCTGTGCCCGCGATCGGGCAGTTCGCCTCGATCGTCAGCTGGTTGGTGTCGACCTCGTCCGGGAAGTGCATCGTCATGAAGGCGAGCCCCGGCCGCAGCGCGGGATCCACCCACACGGGCGCCACCACGGACCCCCGCCGCGAGGACACCCGGACCTCCTGGCCCACCGCGACCCCGTACCGCTCCGCGTCCTCCGGGCACAGCTCCACGTACTCCCCCCGCCGCAGCGGGGAGGCGAAACTTCCGCTCTGCACACCGGTGTTGTACGAGTCGAGGCGCCGCCCGGTCGTCAGCCGGATCGGATACTCCTCGTCCGTGACGTCGACCGGCGGATCGTGCCGGACGATCCCGAACGGCGCGCGCATGCCCCGCCTTTCCGGGTCCGCCTCCCACAACCGGCCGTGCAGGAAGGACGGTTCGATCCTCTCCAGGTCCGGGCACGGCCACTGAATGCCCTGATGGGCCTCCAGCCGGTCGTACGTCATGCCCCAGTGGTCCGGCGACAGGGCCCGCAGCTCGTTCCAGACGGCCTCCGCGTCCGGATACGTCCACTCCTCGTGGCCGAGCCGGCGCGCGAGCTCGCAGATGATGTCGATGTCCTCGCGCGCCTCACCCGGCGGCCGCACCGCCTTCCGTACCCGCTGCACGCGCCGCTCGCTGTTGGTGGTCGTGCCCTCCGTCTCGCACCACGCGGCCGTCGCGGGCAGCACCACGTCCGCGAACTCGGCCGTCCTGGTCAGGAAGATGTCCTGCACCACCAGGCAGTCCAGCTTCGCGAGCCGCTCCATCGCCTGCCCGCTGTCCGCCTCCGACTGCGCCGGGTTCTCGCCGATGCAGTACACGGCCCGCAGCTCGCCGCTCTCCATCGCCTCGAACATCTCGGTCAGCGTCCGCCCGTACCGCGGCTGGATCTCCGCGCCCCAGAAGGACGCGAACTTCTCACGCACCCCCGCGTCGAGGATGTCCTGGAAGCCGGGCAGCCGGTTCGGGATCGCGCCCATGTCCCCGCCGCCCTGCACGTTGTTCTGCCCGCGCAGCGGCTGCACCCCGGAGCCGTACCGGCCCACGTGCCCCGTGAGCAGCGCCAGATTGATCAGCGCGCGGACGTTGTCGGTGCCGTTGTGGTGCTCGGTGATGCCGAGCGTCCAGCACAGCTGGGCCCGGTCCGCCCGGGCGAAGGCATGGGCCAGCTCCCGGATCGCGGCGGCCGGCACGCCCGTCACCTTCGACGCGGCCGTCAACGTCCACGGCTCGACCAGGGCCCGGTACTCCTCGAAGCCACTGGTCGCGCGCTCGACGAACGCCTTGTTGTGGAGGCCCGCGTGGATGATCTCGCGGCCGATGGCGTGCGCGAGCGGGATGTCGGTGCCGACGTCGAGCCCGAGCCAGCCCTCGGCCCACTCGGCGGTCGAGGTGCGGCGCGGATCGACCGCGTACATCCGCGCCCCGTTCCGTATCCCCTTCAGTACGTGCTGGAAGAAGATCGGATGCGCGAAACGGGCGTTGGAGCCCCACATCACGATCACATCGGTGTGCTCGATCTCCTCGTACGAGGAGGTGCCGCCGCCCGAGCCGAAGACGGCGGACAGGCCGGCGACGCTGGGCGCGTGACAGGTCCGGTTGCAGGAGTCGACGTCGTTGGTGCCCATCACCACGCGCGCGAACTTCTGCGCCACGTAGTTCATCTCGTTGGTCGCGCGGGCGCAGGAGAACATCCCGAACGCGCCCCGGGCCGCCCGGAAGCCGGCGGCCGCCCGGTCCAGGGCCTCGTCCCAGCTCGCCCGCCGCAGCGGCCCGCCCTTCTCGTCCCGCACGAGGGGGTGGGTGAGCCGGGTGTACGTCGTCGGTGTGCCGTCTCTCTTCTTCATGCGGTGCTCCTGGACTGGGTCGCGAGCAGATCCGACAGGGCATGGACGGTACGGAGCGTCGGCACCGGTACGTGGGTGATGTCCGCGAGCTCCACCACGGCCGCGAGGAGGACGTCCAGCTCGAGCGGTCTGCCGCGCTCCAGGTCCTGGAGGGTGGAGGTGCGGTGGTCGCCGACCCGTTCCGCCCCGGCGAGCCGGCGCTCGACGGAGATGTCGGGGCGGCAGCCGAGGGCCGCGGCGACGGCCAGGGTCTCGTGCATCATCAGCTCGATCACCTGCCGCGTACCGCCGTGCAGGCACATCTCGCGCATCGTCGCCCGGGAGAGGGCGCTGATGGGGTTGAAGGAGATGTTGCCGAGCAGCTTGATCCAGATGTCGTGGCGCAGCTCCGGCTCGACGGGGCACTTCAGGCCCCCGGCGCGCATCGCCTCGGCGAACACCTCGCAGCGCTCGGACGCCGAGCGGTCGGGCTCGCCGATCGAGAACCGGGTTCCTTCGAGATGGCGGACGACCCCCGGGCCGCTGAGCTCGGTCGCCGCGTAGACGACACAGCCGATCGCCCGCTCGGGGGCGAGGACGGCGGAGACGGCGCCGCCGGGGTCGACGCTCTCGACGCGATGGCCGTCGTGCGGGCCCCCGTGCCGGTGGAAGTACCACCAGGGGATGCCGTTCTGGGCGGCGACCACCGCCGTGGTGTCGTGCAGGAGCGGCGCGACGAGCGGCCCGCACGCCGCGTACGCGTGGGCCTTCAGGCCCAGGAAGACATAGTCGACGGGGCCGACGTCGGCCGGGTCGTCGGTGGCGTGCACCCGGGCGGTGAAATCGCCGCGCGGGCTCTCGACCCGTACGCCGTGCTGCCTCATGGCCGCGAGATGCGGTCCACGGGCGATCAGATGGACGTCGGCGCCGGCGCGGTCGAGCGCGGCTCCGACGTAGGCGCCGATCGCACCGGCGCCGAGGACTGCGACCTTCACGTGCGGGTCTCCGTTCGGTTGAGGGAACCGCGAGGGACCGGACAGGAGGAGAAAGGAGGACAGGAGTTCACTGTGTCGACGAAATATTGTCTACAGTATGGAAGAGAGAGCGGCAAGGGGTCGCGGCACGGCCGGGTCGGCCCGCGTTGTCATGGTCTCCCAACACCTACGTGCGAATGTTGGTGGTTTACGTGCCCGGTTACCCATCAGTCGCTGGCGAGACTGGGGAGTTCCTGCTTCCGCATCACCACGCGCCACATGAACCCAAGGGGGTCCCGGGCATGACGGGCACTCGTATCGCCGCGCTCGGGCACTACCAGCCCGCCAAGGTACTCACCAACCACGACCTGGCCGCCCTCGTCGACACCAGCGACGAGTGGATCAGCAGCCGGGTCGGCATCAGGACGCGCCACATGGCCGGTCCGGACGAGCCGGTCGACGAGCTCGCCGCGCACGCGGCGGGCAAGGCCCTCGCCGCCGCCGGCCTCGGCCCCGACGACATCGACCTGGTCCTCGTCGCGACCTCCACGGCGATCGACCGCTCGCCCAACACCGCGGCCCGTGTCGCCGCCCGGCTCGGGATGACCTCGCCCGCCACCATGGACCTCAACGTGGTGTGCGCCGGCTTCACCCACGCCCTCGCCACCGCCGACCACGCGATCAGGGCCGGCGGCTCCCGGCGCGCCCTGGTCATCGGCGCGGACAAGATGACCGAGGTGACGGACTGGACCGACCGCACGACCTGCGTCCTCGTCGGCGACGGCGCGGGCGCGGCGATCGTCGAGGCGGCCGGGGAGGGCGCGGAGCCCGGCATCGGGCCGGTGCTGTGGGGCTCGGTCCCGGAGATGGGCCACGCCGTGCGCATCGAGGGAACCCCGCCGCGCTTCGCGCAGGAGGGCCAGTCCGTCTACCGCTGGGCCACTCAGCGGCTGCCCGCCCTCGCCCGCCAGGCGTGCGAGCGGTCGGGGCTCGCGCCGGAGGACCTGGCGGGTGTCGTGCTGCATCAGGCCAACCTGCGGATCATCGAGCCGCTCGCGGCGAAGATCGGCGCGGTCAACGCGATCGTCGCCCGTGACGTCGTCGAGTCCGGGAACACCTCGGCCGCCTCGATCCCGCTGGCGCTGGCCAAGCTGGTCGAGCGCGGTGAACTTCCCTCCGGCGCCCCGACCCTCCTCTTCGGCTTCGGCGGCAACCTCTCGTACGCGGGCCAGGTCGTACGGGTCCCCTAGCGAGGGCGGGGCCTGCTCGGAGCGGGGCGCGTTTCGGCCGGGGACGCGGCGGAGCGCATGGCTGGACATCGGCGTCGGTAGACTGTAGACGATAGCCAATCCGCGTCGACCACGCCGATCGCGACGGCGAGCCGAGGGGGCCGCGATGTTGTCCGCAGGACTGCCGCAAGGAGCCGTACCCAGGCTGGAGCGGCCCGGGCCGCTGCGCGACCGGGTCTACGAAGCGCTCCTTGAGCTCATCACCACGCGTGCCCTGCGCCCCGGTCAGCACCTGGTCGAGAGCGAGCTCGCCGGCCACCTCGGGGTCTCGCGACAGCCGGTGCGCGAGGCGCTCCAGCGGCTGAACACCGAGGGCTGGGTGGATCTGCGGCCGGCGCAGGGCGCCTTCGTCCACGAGCCCACCGACGCGGAGGCCGACCAGCTCCTCTCCGTCCGTACGCTCCTGGAGGCGGAGGCCGCCCGGCTCGCCGCCGCGAACTCCGGCTCCGCCGGGATCGCCGCCCTGGAGGAGCTGTGCGCGCGGGGCGAGCAGGCGGTGGCGGACGACGACGTCGACCTCGCCGTGGCGACCAACGCGGCCTTCCACGCCAAGGTCATGGAACTGGCGGGCAACCTCGTGCTGTCCGAGCTGGCCGGCCAGGTCGACCGCCGCGTCCGGTGGTACTACACGCCGGTCGCGCGGCAGCGCGGGAAGCAGTCCTGGAAGGAGCACCGGGAGCTGATCGACGCGATCGCGGCGCGCGACGAGGCGCGGGCGACCACGATCATGCGCGCCCACACGGAGCACACCCGCACGACGTACCGCGAACACAGCCAGGGCTGACCCGTTCGGCGGAGCCCGGTGGCGAGGGCCCGAGGGCGGCCCTAGCTTCGGACGGGTCGAGGGACATCTCTCTCATCCGACCGGGAGGATCGACCGCCATGCGCGCGATACGCGGTGCCGCCACGGCCCTGCTCGCCACCGCCGCCCTCTGCCTGGCCGCGCCGACGGCCGCCGCGGGCGACGACGACCCGTGGGGCGAGGGCGAGGGCGAGGGCGCGGGCGCGGGCGTGGCCGAGGGCACCGGCGACGGCGCCGGTCACACCATCACGTCGTTCGGCTTCTCGGTCTCGCCGGAGACGGTCGCCCCCGGTGGCACGGTCACACTGAAGTCCGACGGCTGCGAGGTCCCGACCGTCACCGTCACCTCCGGAGTCTTCGACACCGTCACCCTCGAGGAGGGCCGCGCCGGCACCGCCAAGGTCGACGTCGACGCGAAGGCCGGCGCCGAGTACCCGGTGACGTTCGACTGCAAGGGCGAGAAGGGCACCGCACCCCTCACCATCGCGGGCGGTCACCAGACGGGTGGCCAGTCCACGGGTGGCCAGTCCACGGGAGGCCACGAGACGGGTGGCCATCAGACCGGTGGTCAGTCCACGGGCGGCGGCCACGAGACCGGTGGCCAGCCCACGGGCGGCGGCCACGAGACCGGTGGCCACACCGCCCCCGACGTCGGCGCGCACAAGGGCGTCAAGGCCGGCTTCGGTGGCGGGGCCGACGCCATGGGCACCACCGAGGTCGTCGCCGGAACCGCCCTCATCGCGGGGGCGCTCGGCGCGGGCGGCGTCCTGCTGCTACGCCGCCGCGCGGACGACCGCGCCTGAAACGGCTCCTCGGCCCCGGGGTGACGAGGTCCGGGGCGGAGGAGCGCCACGTACGGGCACCATCACGTACAGCGGGAACCGGGAGCACACATCGTGCAGGGGTCGAGCGGGCCGGGTGGGTCGTCCAGGCGCGGCGCGTGGGGCGTCGTGATCGTCGTCCTGCTCATGGGCATCCATCTTGTGCGGGGCGGTACGGAGGAGTGGCGAACCGGAGGGCCCCCGCAGCCGCTCGCCGCCGCGGCCCCCGACCGCGCCGCCCACGTCGCCCCCGGGACCGTCCCCGCTCCGTTGCCCGCCTCCCGCCCCGTACGCGTCCGCATCCCGGCCCTCCGTGTCGACGCTCCCGTCACGGGCGTCGGCCTCGACGCCGACGGGTGGATCGACACCCCGCCCGCACACGAGAAGAACCTCGCCGGCTGGTTCACGGGCGCCGTCACCCCCGGCGAGCGGGGCACCGCCGTCGTCGTCGGGCACGCCGACACCCCGGACGGGCGGGCCGTCTTCTTCGACCTCGGCGCGCTGAACAAGGGTCATCGCGTCGAGATCGCCCGCACGGACGGCAGGACGGCGGTCTTCTCCGTGTACGGCATCGAGGTCGTGCCGAAGGACGGTTTCCCCGCCGAGCGGATCTACAAATCCGGCGCTCTGCCCGAGCTGCGCGTCCTCACCTGCGGGGGAGGCTTCTCGGAGCGGCGGGGTTACGACGGCAACGTCGTCGTCTCCGCCCGCCTGGTCGAGGTGCGCTGACCTCCGGCCCCCCGGACGCGGCCCGACGGGCTTTGTCCTCACTCAGGAAAAAGTCTGCACGGATTGCTGCGCGACTTCTTCCCACCGTCGGACGCCACTGCTACGTTCCCCTCGAAAGCTCGACGGAGAGCCCGACGTACGTCATCAGGGGAGGGGCGCGTGAGACGCATGACGGCACGACCTGCCAACGCGCACCAGGCGCGTCTGCTCCGGCTGTTGCGCGACGGAGGACCCAACTCCCGCGCCCAGCTGGGCGATCAGATCGACCTCTCCCGCTCCAAGCTCGCCGTCGAGGTCGACCGGCTCCTCGAGACCGGTCTCGTCGTCGCGGACGGCCTCGCCGCCTCCCGCGGCGGCCGTCGTTCGCACAACATCAGGCTCGCTCCCGAACTCCGCTTCCTCGGCATCGACATCGGTGCCACGTCCATCGACGTGGCCGTCACCAACGCCGAGTTGGAGGTGCTCGGGCATCTCAACCACCCGATGGACGTCCGCGAAGGGCCCGTCGCGGTCTTCGAACAGGCCCTCTCGATGGCGGCCAAGCTGCGGGCCTCCGGGCTCGCCGAAGGCTTCGACGGGGCCGGCATCGGCGTCCCCGGCCCGGTCCGCTTCCCCGAGGGCATCCCGGTCGCACCCCCGATCATGCCCGGCTGGGACGGCTTCCCCGTACGGGAGGCGCTCAGCCAGGAACTCGGCTGTCCGGTCATGGTCGACAACGACGTGAACCTGATGGCCATGGGGGAGCAGCACGCGGGCGTCGCCCGCTCGGTCGGCGACTTCCTCTGCGTCAAGATCGGTACCGGCATCGGCTGCGGCATCGTCGTCGGCGGTCACGTCTACCGCGGTACGACGGGCAGCGCCGGCGACATCGGCCACATCCAGGTGGAACCGGACGGTCGCGCCTGCGCGTGCGGCAACAAGGGCTGCCTGGAGGCCCACTTCAGCGGCGCCGCCCTGGCCCACGACGCCGAGGACGCGGCGCGCGCGGGCAGGTCGGACGAGCTCGCCGGACGCCTCGCGGCGGCAGGCCGGCTCACGGCGATCGACGTCGCCGCCGCGGCCGCCGCGGGCGACGCCACCGCCCTCGCCCTCATCCGCGAGGGCGGCAACCGGGTCGGGCAGGTCATCGCCGGACTCGTCAGCTTCTTCAATCCCGGTCTGGTGGTGATCGGCGGCGGGGTCACCGGCCTCGGTCACAACCTCCTTGCCAGTGTCCGCACCCAGGTCTACCGCCAGTCGCTGCCGCTGGCCACCGGCAACCTCCCGATCGTGCTCGGCGAGTTGGGCCCGGCGGCCGGAGTCATCGGCGCGGCCCGCCTCATCAGCGACCACCTCTTCTCCCCGGCGTAGCCCGTCACCGGTGGTCCGTGCCCACCCGTACGCCGAAGCGGTACGGGAGCACGCACCACCCACCGGCCCGCACCGGTCGTCACCACCTCAGCGCCAGCATGCCCCGCACCCGCCGAGGGGATCTCCGTCATGCCACAGGAACACCCGCCCCTGCTCACCATGTCCGCCATCACCAAGTCCTTCCCCGGCGTCCGCGCCCTCGACGGCGTCGACCTCGAGGTCGCCCCCGGCGAGGTCCACTGCCTCCTCGGCCAGAACGGCGCCGGCAAGTCCACCCTCATCAAGGTCCTCGCCGGCGCCCACCAGCCCGACGGCGGCCGGATCACCTGGCGCGGCGCCCCCGTCCACCTCCGCTCCCCGATCGCCGCCATGCGCCTCGGCATCGCCACCATCTACCAGGAACTCGACCTGGTCGAAGGGCTCTCCGTCGCCGAGAACGTCCACCTCGGCCACGAACCCACCACGGCCGGCTTCGTCGTCCACGGCCGCGCCGCCAGGGCCTCCACGTCCGTGCTCCTCGAGCGGCTCGGCCATCCCGAGATCGACCCGGCCCGCCTCGTCGGCGAACTCTCCGCCGCACAGCGGCAGATCGTCTCGATGGCCCGCGCCCTCTCGCACGACGTCCGCCTCATCGTCATGGACGAGCCGTCGGCCGCCCTCGACCCCGACGAGGTCGACAACCTGTTCCGTATCGTCGCCGACCTCACCGCGGACGGCGTGGCGGTCGTCTACATCTCCCACCGTCTGGAGGAGATCCGGCGCATCGGCGACCGGGTCACCGTCCTCAAGGACGGCCGGGCCGTGGCCGGCGGGCTGCCCGCCGCCTCGACCCCGACCCGGGACATCGTCGCCCTGATGACCGGCCGCAACGTCGAGTACGTCTTCCCGCCACGCCCCGCCGAACCCTCGGCCGCCGCCCCCGTCCTCCAGGTCCAAGGTCTGTCCCGAGAGGGCGAGTTCGACCCCGTCGACCTCGAACTGCGGCCCGGCGAGATCGTCGGCCTCGCCGGCCTGGTCGGCTCGGGCCGCTCCGAGATCCTGGAGACGATCTACGGTGCCCGGAAGGCCACCGCCGGCCGGGTCGTCGTCGACGGCCGCACCCTGCGCCCCGGCAGCGTCCGTGACGCCGTCCGCGCCGGGCTCGGCCTCGCCCCCGAGGAACGCAAGGCCCAGGGACTGCTGATGCTGGAGTCCGTCACCCGGAACGTGTCCGTCTCCACGCTCGCCCGGTTCTCGCGCGCCGGCTGGATCGACCGTCACGCCGAACGCGAGGCCGCCCGGACCGCCACCCGGGAGCTCTCCCTCAGACCCGACGACCCCGACGCCCGGATCCGTACCCTCTCCGGCGGAAACCAGCAGAAGGCCGTGCTCGCGCGATGGCTGCTGCGCGGCTGCCGCGTCCTGCTGCTCGACGAGCCGACACGGGGCGTCGACGTCGGAGCCCGCGCCGAGCTCTACGCCGTCATCCGCCGCCTCGCCGACGACGGCCTCGCCGTCCTCCTCGTGTCGAGCGAAGTGCCCGAAGTCCTGGGCCTCGCCGACCGCGTCCTGGTGCTCAAAGAGGGGCGTGTCGTCCACACGGCACCCGCCCGCGAGCTCGACGAACACCGCGTACTCGACCTCGTGATGGAAGGGAGCCCCACGTCATGACGCTGTCCACCGCCAAGAACACCAAGGCGCCTGTGCGGGAGGGCGGTCGGCGCCCGCTCGGGCTCAGGGCCGATGTCCGCAACCTCTCGCTGCTCGGGGTGCTCGCCGTCCTCGTCGCCGTCGGCGGCTTCACCAAGCCGGCGGAGTTCCTCAGCTCCTCCAACCTCCAGCTCGTGCTGACCCAGGCCTCCGTGATCGGGGTCGTCACCGTCGGCATGACCTTCGTCATCACCAGCGGCGGCATCGACCTCTCCGTCGGCGCGATCGTCGCCCTCGCCTCGGTGTGGGCGACCACGCTCGCCACCCAGGAGTACGGCTTCGCCGGCATCCTCTTCACGGCCGTCGTCGTGGGGCTGAGCTGCGGACTCGTGAACGGGCTGCTCATCGCGTACGGCGGGCTGGTGCCGTTCATCGCGACCCTCGCCATGCTCGCCTCGGCCCGCGGACTCGCCCTGCAGATCACCGACGGCCGCACGCAGATCGTGACCGTCGACTCCGTCCTCGACCTCGGCGTTCCCGACGCCTACATCCTCGGCATCCCGCCGCTGGTGCTCGTCTTCGCGGCCGTCACCGTCGTCGGCTGGCTGATCCTCAACCGGACCACCTTCGGCCGCCGCACGGTCGCCGTCGGCGGCAACGCGGAGGCCGCCCGCCTCGCCGGCATCGACGTACGGCGCCAGCGCCTCTACCTCTATCTGCTCTCCGGACTGTGCTGCGGCATCGCGGCCTTCCTGCTGATCATCCTGTCCGGCTCCGGCCAGAACACCAACGGCAACCTGTACGAACTCGACGCCATCGCCGCGGCCATCATCGGCGGCACCCTGCTCACCGGCGGCCGCGGCACCATCGTCGGCTCCGTCCTCGGTGTCCTCGTCTTCACCACGATCACCAACATCTTCGCGCTCAACAACCTGCAGAGCGACGTCCAGCAGATCGCCAAGGGCGCGATCATCGTCGCCGCCGTCCTGGTCCAGCGCCGCACCGCGCGCCACGGCGAGGCCTGACCGCCGGCCTCGTCAGCCCCCGCACCTCCCTCACCCCCCCGAAGGGATCCATCGCCATGCCACAAACCAGCCGCAGAGGCCTCCTGTTCGGCACCGCAGCGGTGTCCGCCGGAGCGCTGCTCACCGCCTGCACCAGCAACGAGCCCAAGAGCCAGGCTCCGGCCGCGAGCAACGTGCCGGCCGCCGACGACAAGCCCGGAACCCCCGTCACCATCGGCTTCGCCGGCCCCCAGGCCGACCACGGCTGGCTCAACGCCATCAACCAGAACGCCAAGAACCGGGCGAAGACGTACTCCGACGTCACCCTGGAGATCACCGAGGGCTCCAACGACACCGCTGCGCAGATCGGCCAGATCCAGACCCTCATCAACAAGAAGGTCGACGTCCTGGTCATCCTGCCCGCCGACGGCAAGGCGCTCACCCAGGTGGGCCTGCAGGCCATGAAGGCCGGCATCCCCGTCATCAACCTGGACCGCGTCTTCGCCTCCCCGCAGGCCTACCGCTGCTGGATCGGCGGCGACAACTACGGCATGGGCCTCAACGCCGGCCGCTACATCGGCGAGCAGCTGAAGGACAAGCCCGGCGCCACGGTCATCGAGCTCGCCGGCCTGGACAACCTCGAACTGACCAAGCAGCGAACCCAGGGCTTCGACGACGCCCTGAAGAACTACCCCAACATCCGTAAGGTGGCCCGTCAGGCAGCGGACTTCACCGTCGAGTCGGGGCAGGCCAAAATGGCCCAACTCCTCCAGGCGCAACCAAAGTTCGACGCCCTGTGGAACCACGACGACGACCAGGGAGTGGGCGCCCTGCGCGCCATCGCCCAGGCCGGCCGCAAGGACTTCCTGATGGTCGGCGGCGCCGGAGCCAAGTCCGCCATGGACGCCATCAAGGCCGACGACAGCGTCCTCAAGGCCACCGTCCTCTACCCGCCGACCATGGCCGCCTCCGCCATCGACCTGGCCCGCGCCCTCGGCCAGAAGAAGGGCGTCGGCGGCATGGCGGAGCTGGAGATCCCGGCCTCCATCACCCTCTACTCGGCCGTCGTGACGAAGGAGAACGTCGACGAGTACCTGCCCACCGGCTTCAGCTGACCGGCCTCCGGCCGCCCCCACCGCGCAACCGACGAGGAGGAATCCGTATGGAACAGAGGGACAGCGAGGCCGGCGAGGCCACGCCGCCGACACTCGGCATCGGCATGGTCGGGTACGCGTTCATGGGCGCCGCCCACTCCCAGGGGTGGCGCACCGCCGGACGCGTCTTCGACCTGCCGATGCGGCCGGTCCTCGCCGCCGTCGCCGGCCGCGACGCGACCGCCGTCCGGGCCGCCGCCGCGCAGCACGGCTGGGCGGCGGCGGAGACCGACTGGCGTGCCCTCATCGCCCGCGACGACGTCCAGCTCGTGGACGTCTGCACCCCGGGCGACAGTCATGCGGAGATCGCCGTCGCCGCCCTGGAGGCCGGCAAGCACGTCCTGTGCGAGAAGCCGCTCGCCAACTCGGTCGCGGAGGCCGAGGCCATGGTGGTCGCCGCGGCGGCGGCGGCCGACCGCGGCCAGGTCGCCATGGTCGGCTTCAACTACCGGCGGGTGCCCGCGATCGCGTACGCCCGCCGGCTCGTCGCGGAGGGCAGGCTCGGCGCGCTCCGGCACGTACGGGTCACCTATCTGCAGGACTGGCTCGTCGACCCCGGCTTCCCGCTGACCTGGCGCCTGGAGCGCGAGCACGCCGGATCGGGGGCCCTCGGGGACCTCGGCGCGCACGCCGTCGACCTCGCCCAGTACCTGGCGGGGGAGCTCCTGGTCGGGGTCTCGGCGCTCACGGAGACCTTCGTACGGGAGCGGCCGCTGCTCGCCGGAGTGTCGGCCGGACTCTCCGGGTCCGCGGCGGGACTCTCCAGGTCCGCGGCGGGCGGGACGTACGGGGCGGTGACGGTGGACGACGCCGCGCTGTTCACCGGACGGCTCGCCTCCGGAGCGCTCGCCTCCTTCGAGGCGACGCGGATGGCCGCCGGCCGCAAGAACGCCCTGCGGCTGGAGATCAACGGAGAGAAGGGCTCGCTCGCCTTCGACCTGGAGCGGCTGAACGAACTCTCCTTCCACGACCACACCGAGCCGGCCGCCTCCGCCGGGTTCCGCCGCATCCTGGTGACCGAGCCGGACCACCCGTATCTGGAGGGCTGGTGGCCGCCCGGTCACGCGCTCGGCTACGAGCACACCTTCGTCCACCAGGCCCGCGACCTGGTCCTCGCCATCGCGACCGGATCCGGCCCCGCGCCGTCCTTCGCCGACGGGCTCCAGGTGCAGCGGGTGCTGGCCGCGGTGGAGGAGAGCGCGCAGAAGAACGCCGTCTACACCCCCGTACCGCTCTAGGAGGCCGTGATCGTGTCCCGTCCCTTCACCCTCTTCACCGGTCAGTGGGCCGACCTGCCGCTGGAGGAGGTCTGTCGCCTCGCCCGGGAGTTCGGCTACGACGGCCTCGAACTCGCCTGCTGGGGCGACCACTTCGAGGTCGACAAGGCGCTGGCGGATCCGTCGTACGTCGACGGCCGCCGCGCGCTCCTGGAGAAGTACGGCCTGAAGTGCTGGGCCGTCTCCAACCATCTGGTGGGCCAGGCCGTCTGCGACCACCCGATCGACGAACGCCATCAGGCGATCGTGCCGGCCCGGATCTGGGGGGACGGCGAACCCGAGGGCGTACGGGGTCGGGCAGCGCGCGAGCTGGCCGACACCGCGCGGGCCGCCGCCGCCCTGGGCGTCGACACCGTCATCGGCTTCACCGGCTCGTCGATCTGGCACCTGGTGGCCATGTTCCCGCCGGTGCCGGAACGGATGGTCGAGCGCGGCTTCGAGGACTTCGCGGAGCGCTGGAACCCGATCCTGGACGTCTTCGACGCCGAGGGTGTGCGCTTCGCCCACGAGGTCCATCCGAGCGAGATCGCGTACGACTACTGGACCACCCAGCGCGCGCTGGAGGCGGTGGACCACCGGCCGGCCTTCGGGCTCAACTTCGATCCGAGTCATTTCGTCTGGCAGGACCTGGACCCGGTCGGCTTCCTGTGGGACTTCCGTGACCGGATCTACCACGTGGACTGCAAGGAGGCCCGCAAGCGCCTCGACGGCCGCAACGGGCGGCTCGGTTCGCACCTGCCGTGGGGCGATCCGCGGCGCGGCTGGGACTTCGTCTCGGCCGGGCACGGTGACGTGCCCTGGGAGGACGTCTTCCGGATGCTCCGCTCGATCGGCTACGCCGGGCCGGTCTCGGTGGAGTGGGAGGACGCCGGGATGGACCGGCTGACCGGCGCTCCGGAAGCCCTCTCCCACCTGAAGCGGTTCGACTTCGACCCGCCGGCGGCTTCCTTCGACGCCGCCTTCGGTGGCGATCGGTAGCCCTCGGGGGTCCCCGTACGCAGGCCGGGGCCGGAGCTGAGGCCGGAGCTGAGGCCGAGGCCGGCGCCTGGTGGTGAACAACGCCACCAGGCCGGTCCGCCCTGCCCGCGAGCGGCTTTGTCCTCTCGCGGTGAAAAGTTCGACAGCACCGACGCACAAGGGCTTTCCGGCGCGGACGAACCCCGCTACGGTCCGAGAGAGCCTGATGTGTACATGACGTAATCATCGGATCCGACCAGCGTGACGGCGCACGCCGGTCCCCGGACACCCGCACACCCCGGCCCTACTCCGGAGGACATCCGTGCACAGACAACGACTCCGATTCAGGAAGTCACTCGCCCTGCTCACCGGCGGCCTGCTCGCCGTCACCTCTTTCGCACTCGGCACCCCGCAAGGCTTCGCCGCCGGCACGGACACCGCCGCGGCGGCCGCCGCCGAGGAGTTCCAGCAGGTCACGCTCGCCAAGGGCGGCGAAGAGGTCGGCGAGCCGATGTCGCTCGCCGTACTCCCCGACCGCAGCGTCCTGCACACCTCACGGAACGGCGAACTGCGCCGCACCGACGCCGCGGGCAACACCAAGGTCATCGGCACCATCCCCGTCTACTCGCACGACGAGGAGGGCCTGCAGGGCATCGGACTCGACCCGAACTTCGCCCAGAACAAAGCCCTTTACCTCTACTACGCCCCGCCGCTCGACACCCCGGCCGGGGACGCTCCCAACGACGGCACCGCCGCCGACTTCGCCCGCTACGACGGAGTCAACCGCCTCTCCCGCTTCACGCTGAAGGACGACGGCACCCTCGACAACGCCAGCGAGAAGAAGGTCATCGACATCCCCGCCACCCGCGGCATCTGCTGCCACGTCGGCGGTGACATCGACTTCGACGCCCAGGGCAACCTCTACCTGTCGACCGGCGACGACTCCAACCCCTTCGCCTCCGACGGCTACACCCCCATCGACGAACGCCCCGGCCGCAACCCGGCGTACGACGCCCGCCGGACCTCCGGCAACACCAACGACCTCCGCGGCAAGATCCTCCGTATCAAGGTCGCCGACGACGGCTCGTACACCGTCCCCGACGGCAATCTCTTCCCGCCCGGGACGGACAGGACCCGACCCGAGATCTACGCGATGGGCTTCCGCAACCCCTTCCGCTTCAGCGTCGACAAGGCCACCGGCGTGCTGTACGTCGGCGACTACGGCCCCGACGCCGGCGCCGCCGACCCCGCGCGCGGACCGGCCGGCCAGGTCGAGTTCGCCCGCGTCACCAAGCCGGGCAACTTCGGGTGGCCCTTCTGCACCGGCAACAACGAGCCGTACATCGACTACGACTTCGCCACCAAGGTCTCGGGCGCGGCCTTCGACTGCGGCGCGCTGAAGAACGACTCGCCGTACAACACCGGACTCGTCGACCTCCCGCCCGCCGAGCCCGCCTGGATCCCGTACAACGGCGGCTCCGTACCCGAGTTCGGCAGCGGATCCGAGTCCCCGATGGGCGGACCCGTCTACCGCTACGACGCCACCTCCACCTCACCGGTGAAGTTCCCGGAGTCGTACGACGGAGACTTCTTCGCCGGCGAGTTCGGCCGCCGCTGGATCAAGCGCATCGAGCACGGCGCCGACGGCGCGGTCCAGTCCATCAACCCCGTGCCGTGGACCGGCACCCAGGTCATGGACATGGCCTTCGGCCCGGACGGCGCGCTGTACGTCCTCGACTACGGCACCGCATGGTTCGGCGGCGACCACAACTCCGGGCTCTACCGCATCGAGAACGCCACCGGAGGACGCTCCCCGGTCGCCGAGGCGAGCGCCAACAAGACCTCCGGCGTCGCACCCCTGAGGGTCGCCTTCTCCTCCGCCGGAACCACCGACGCGGACGGCGACGCCCTCACGTACAGCTGGGACTTCGGTGACGGCGGCACCTCGACCGCCGCCAACCCCACGTACACGTACCGCAAGAACGGTACCTACACGGCGACCGTGACGGCGAAGGACGGCAGTGGCCGCACCGGCTCCGCCTCCGTGCACGTCGTCGTCGGCAACACCGCGCCCAAGGTCACCCTCGACCTGCCCGTCGAGGGAGCCCTCTTCACCTTCGGCGACGAGATCCCCTTCAAGGTGACGGTCACCGACCCGGAGGACGGCGCGATCGACTGCGCCAAGGTCAAGGTCACCTACATCCTCGGCCACGACAGCCACGGCCACCCGGTCACCTCCGCGAACGGCTGCACCGGCACCATCAAGACGTCCGCCGACGGCGGCCACGACGACGACGCCAACATCTTCGCCGTCTTCGACGCCGAGTACACCGACGGCGGAGGCGGCGGCCAGGCCGCTCTCACCACCCACGACCAGGCCAAGCTCCAGCCGCGCCACCGCCAGGCCGAACACTTCGACGCCCAGCACGGCATCCGGGTGTACGACAAGGCTCCGGCGAACGGCGGGCGGACCGTCGGCGACATCAACGACGGCGACTGGATCTCCCTCAAGCCCTACCACCTGAGCGGATCCACCAAGCTCACCGCCCGCGTCTCCTCCGGCGGCGCAGGCGGCTTCCTCGAAGTCCGCACCGGATCGCCCACCGGCACCCTCCACGGCTCGGCGCCCGTGCCCGTCACCGGTGGCTGGGAGACCTTCCAGGACATCGACGTACCCCTGCGCAACCTGCCCCGCAGGACCACCGAACTCTTCCTCGTCTTCAAGGGCGGCGCCGGCGCGCTCTACGACGTCGACGACTTCACGATCTCCGACACACCGGTGAACCGGACCGCCAAGCGGGTCCTCGTCTTCTCCCGCACCGCCGGCTTCCGGCACGACTCCATCGCCTCCGGCATCACCGCGCTCAAGGAACTCGGCGCCGGCAGTGACATCACCGTCGACGCCACCGAGGAACCACGCCAGTTCACCACCGACAACCTCGCCCGCTACGACGCCGTCGTCTTCCTCTCGACCACCGGCGACGTCCTCAACGCCGAACAGCAGACCGCCTTCGAGAACTACGTCTCCACCGGCGGCGGCTACATGGGCGTCCACGCCGCGGCCGACACCGAGTACGACTGGGAGTTCTACGGCGGACTCGTCGGCGCCCACTTCCACTCCCACCCGCAGATCCAGCCCGCGACCGTGCGGGTCGAGGACCACGACCACCCCGCCACCGCCCACATCGACGGCCCCTGGCAGCGCACCGACGAGTGGTACAACTACCGCACCAACCCCCGCGGTCAGGCCCGGATCCTCGCCACCCTCGACGAGACCACCTACCAGGGCGGCACCATGAACGGCGACCACCCCATCGCCTGGTGCAAGTCCTACGGCGGCGGCCGCTCCTTCTACACCGGCGGCGGTCACACCAAGGAGTCCTACGCCGAGCCGGCCTTCCGTCAGCACCTCCTCGGCGGACTGCGCTACGCCACCGGCCAGGTCACCGCCGACTGCCGGCCGCAGACGGGCTACCGCGACCTCTTCAACGGAGAGACCCGCGAGGGCTGGAAGCAGGCGGGACCGGGCGGCTTCGACGTCGTCGACGGCGAGCTGCGCTCGGTCGGCGGCATGGGGATGCTCTGGTACCAGGCCAAGGAGTTCTCCTCCTACTCCCTCAAGCTCGACTGGAAGACGGCCGGTGACGACAACTCCGGCATCTTCGTGGGCTTCCCCGCCTCCGACGACCCCTGGTCCGCCGTGAACAAGGGCTACGAGATCCAGATCGACGCCACCGACGCCCCCGACCGGACCACCGGAGCCGTCTACGGCTTCAAGTCGGCCGACCTCACGGCCCGCGACGCCGTGCTACGGCCTCCCGGCCAGTGGAACAGCTACGAGATCCGTGTCCAGGGCGAACGGCTCCAGGTGTTCCTCAACGGGGTGAAGATCAACGACTTCACCAACACCGATCCCGTACGGAGCCTGAAGGACGGCCACATCGGCATCCAGAACCACGGGGCCGACGACCAGGTGTCCTTCCGCAACATCCAGGTCAGGGAGCTCACCCCGTAGAGCTCCCCGCACAGCCGGCGGCGGGCGGGGAGGCGCCGTACCCCCCGCCCGCCGTCTCCACCACCGTCCAGGGAGGCAGGGTCGTGACCACAGGAACGCACACGGAAGCCGGATCGGCAGCCGGATCGCGTACGGGAGCGGGAGCCGGAACGCGTACGGGAGTCTGGCTCATCGGGGCCAGAGGCTCCGTCGCCACCACCGCGATCGCCGGCTGCGCCGCGACCACGGCGGGTCTGCACCCACCGACCGGCATGGTGACCGAGACCGGTCCCTTCACCGCCGCCGGGCTCCCACCCCTGTCGGCCCTCGTCTTCGGCGGACACGACACGGCGGCGTGTCCGCTGCCCAAACGGGCCGAGGAACTCACCGCCGCGGGCGTCCTCCCGCACGGCCTGGCCGCCGCCGTCGCGGCCGAACTGCACGCCGCGGACACGGAGATCCGCCCCGGCGGCCCGCTGCCGGGGGACCTCCGCGACGAGCAGGAAATGATCACCTCCTTCGCCACCGACATGACAGACTTCCGCCGACGGCTGGCGTTGAAACGAGTCATCGTCGTGAATGTGGCCTCGACGGAGCCGGCGCCGGGGGGCGCCGGGCTCCCGCCGAGCTCCCTCTACGCGGCCGCCGCACTGCGCGCCGGCTGCCCCTACGTCAACTTCACCCCCTCCACCGGGCTGCGTCACCCCGCCCTCACCGACACCGTCGCGGCGAGCGGCCTGCCCCACGCCGGCCGCGACGGCAAGACCGGCCAGACACTCCTGCGCTCCGTCCTGGCCCCGATGTTCCTCCAGCGCGCCCTGACCGTACGAGCCTGGTCCGGCACCAACCTCCTCGGCGGCGGTGACGGCGCCGCCCTCGCCGACCCGGCAGCGGCGGCGGCGAAGAACGCGGGCAAGGAACGGGTGCTCGCGGACGTCCTCGGCCGGGCCCCGGAAGGCGAGGTCCACATCGACGACGTGCCGGCCCTGGGGGAGTGGAAGACGGCCTGGGACCACATCGCCTTCGACGGCTTCCTCGGCTCCCGCATGACCCTCCAGACCACCTGGCAGGGCTGCGACTCGGCCCTCGCCGCCCCGCTGGTGCTCGACCTGGCCCGTCTGACGGCCCGCGCCCATGAGAAGGGCCTCACCGGCCCCCTGGAGGACCTGGCCTTCTACTTCAAGGACCCGGAGGGCGACGCCCCCGCGGCCCTCGCCGAACAGTACGCACGGCTGCTCGCGTTCGCGGCGCGGCTGGGGGAGGCGCGGTGACGCGGCATCTCGCTTCTTGGGCAGAGCTGCTGCGCGTCTCCGCACTGTTCACCGTGCCCGGGGACGCCCTGGCGGGCGCGGCGGCCGCGGGACTGCGACCGAACCGGTCCACCCTGCTGGCGATCGGCTCCTCCCTCTGCCTCTACGAAGCGGGCATGGCGCTCAACGACTGGGCCGACCGCGCCGAGGACGCCGTCGACCGCCCCCACCGCCCGATCCCCTCGGGCCGCATCACCCCTCGCGCCGCCCTGACCGCCTCGGCCGCCCTGACCGCCGCCGGCCTCGGCCTGGCCGCCCGCGCGGGCCGCCCGGCGCTCACGGTCGCCACCGCGCTCGCCGCGACCGTCTGGGCCTACGACCTCCACCTCAAGCACACCCCGGCCGGGCCCGCCACGATGGCTGCGGCCCGCGCCCTGGATCTCCTCCTCGGCACCGTCGCGACAACGACCTCCCCGGCCGCCCCCTCCCCCCGCCCACCCGCCCCGCTCCGCCCCGCCCCTCCGTCCCCCTCGGCCCACTCCACCGGGACACGGCCCCCCGGCGCGAGCCGAGGCAACCGCCCGATCGCGACGGCGCTTCACTCCGCCGCGCTCCTCGGCGCGCACACCTACGCGGTCACCTCCGTCTCGCGCCACGAGACCCAGGGCGGCTCGACACGAGCGCCCCTGCTGGCCCTCGCCACCACCCTGGCCCTGGCCGTCGGAGCATCCCGCCCCGTCGGGGCACCGCAGGCGGACGGCGTGAGGACGACCGGCTCGCCTCCGGACGCTCCGCCCCGCCGCGCCGGTGCACACACCCTCGCGGCCACAGCCGGCCCCCTCGTCACCGCGGCGCTCGCCGCCACCTACGCCCGCATCCCGGCCGCCCCCTACCTCCACGCGGCCCTCAACCCCTCACCTCCCCTCGTCCAGCGCTCCGTCGGCGCCGGCATCCGTGCGGTGATCCCCCTCCAGGCCACCCTGTCCGCCCGGGCCGGCGCCCCCGGCACCGCTCTCGCGGTCCTCTGCCTCGCCCCGCTCGCCCGCGCCCTCGCCCGGAAGGTGAGCCCCACATGACCTCCCGACCCGCCGCCCTCCGCCTCGGTTACGGCACCAACGGCCTCACCGACCTCCGCCTCGACGACGCGCTCGCCCTTCTCGCCGACCTCGGCTACGACGGCGTCGGACTCACCCTCGACCACATGCACCTCGACCCTCTCGCTCCCGACCTCCCCGCCCGAACCGTCCGGCTGGCCCGGCGCCTCGGATCGCTCGGCCTCGGGGTCACCGTCGAGACCGGCGCCCGCTATGTCCTCGACCCGCGCCGCAAGCACGGCCCCTCCCTCCTCGACCCGGACCCCGACGCCCGGGCCGTCCGCACCCGCCTCCTCCTCCGTGCCGTCCAGGTCGCCGCCGAACTCGGCGCCCACGCCGTCCACTGCTTCAGCGGCATCACCCCCGCGGCGACCCCCGAGCCGACCGCCTGGAAGCGCCTCGTCGCATCCCTCACCCCCGTCCTCGACGCCGCCGACGCTGCCGGCATCCCGCTCGCGATCGAACCCGAACCCGGTCACCTCCTCGCCACCCTCGACGACTTCCACACCCTGCGCGGCCTCCTCGGCGATCCGGACCCCCGCCTTCTCGGCCTCACCCTCGACATCGGCCACTGCCAGTGCCTGGAGCCCCTGCCCCCGGCCGACTGCGTCCGAGCCGCCGCCCCGTGGCTGCACCACGTCCAGATCGAGGACATGCGCCGCGGTGTCCACGAGCACCTCCCGTTCGGCGACGGGGAGATCGACTTCCCGCCCGTCCTCACGGCGCTCGCCGAACTCACCGCGGCCGGATACCCGGGCCTGACCGTCGTCGAACTGCCGCGCCACTCCCACGCGGGCCCCGAACTCGCCCGCTCCTCCCTCGCGTTCCTGCGTGAGCAGCCCACCCCACGGGAGGCCCCGGCATGCTGACCGACTCCGCCCGCGCCTGGCTCGACGAGGCCCTCGCCGCCGCCGCGGCCCACACCGCCCTCTGGGAACTGCGCTTCGCGTCCGCCGGCCGGCACTGCGGCGCCGAGCACGCCGACTCCGCCCGCGTGCTCCTCCTCGAGGCAGCGCGCGCCGACACGACCGTCCTCACCCGCCTCTACCAGCACGGCTCCGCCGCCGAACGCCGCGCCGTTCTCCTCTCCCTCCCCTCACTCGTCACAGGGCCGGAGGCCCTGCCCCTGGTCGAGGACGCACTGCGCACCCACGACACCACCCTGCTCTCCGCCGCCCTCGGCCCCTACGCCGCCTCCCATCTCGCCCCGCACACCTGGCGCCACGCCGTCCTCAAGTGCCTCTTCAGCGGCGTCCCCCTCGACGTCGTCGCCGGCCTGTCCCACCGCGCCCGGGGCGACGGTGAACTCGCCCGGATGCTCACCGACTACGCCGCCGAGCGCACCACTGCAGGCCGCCCCGTCCCCGCCGACCTCCACCGTGTCCTCGCCCTCGCCGCCACCCCCACGGAGGACTCCTGATGCGCATCTTCGACCCTCACATCCACATGTCCTCGCGCACCACCGACGACTACCGGGCGATGTACGACGCCGGGGTCCGCGCCCTGGTCGAGCCCTCCTTCTGGCTGGGCCAGCCCCGCACCTCACCCGCCTCCTTCTTCGACTACTTCGACTCCCTCCTCGGCTGGGAACCCTTCCGAGCCGCCCAGTACGGCATCGCCCACCACTGCACCCTCGCCCTCAACCCCAAGGAGGCGAACGACCCACGCTGCACCCCCGTTCTCGACGCCCTGCCCCGCTACCTCGTCAAGGACAACGTCGTCGCCGTCGGCGAGATCGGCTACGACTCCATGACCCCGGCCGAGGACACCGCCCTCGCCGCCCAGCTCCAGCTCGCCGCCGACCACGGCCTGCCCGCCCTCGTCCACACCCCGCACCGCGACAAGCTCGCCGGCTTGCGCCGCACCCTCGACGTCGTACGCGAATCGGCGCTCGCCCCCGACCGGGTCCTGCTCGACCATCTCAACGAGACCACCGTCAAGGAGGCCGCCGACAGCGGAGCGTGGCTCGGCTTCTCCATCTACCCCGACACCAAGATGGACGAGGACCGCATGGTCGCCGTGCTCAAGGACCACGGCACAGAGCGTGTACTGGTGAACTCGGCCGCCGACTGGGGCAAGAGCGATCCGCTCAAGACCCGCAAGGTCGGCGACGCCATGCTCGCCGCCGGATTCTCCGCCGACGAGGTTGACCAGGTGCTGTGGCGCAACCCTGTCGCCTTCTACGGCCTCAGCGGCCGCCTCCGACTCGACCTCCCTTCACCACCCCCGTCCCACCGGGGCAACTCCATCCTCCGCGGCGGGGAATGAGGCAGGCCGCCGATGCGCTTCCGCCACCCCGACGGCTCCACCGTCCACCTCGCCTACTGCACCAACGTCCACCCCGCCGAGACCCTTGAAGGAGTCCTCGCCCAGCTCCGCGACCACTGCGAACCCGTCCGCCGGCGCCTCGGCCGCGACCGGCTCGGCATCGGCCTCTGGCTCGCACGGGACGCCGCCCACTCCCTGATCACCGACCCGGCCTCCCTGCGCGCACTGCGCGCCGAGATCGACCGCCGTGGCCTCGAAGTCGTCACCCTCAACGGGTTCCCGTACGAGGGGTTCGGCGCCGAAGAGGTCAAGTACCGCGTCTACCAGCCGGACTGGACCCGCCCCGAGCGTCTCTCCCACACCACCGACCTGGCCCGGCTCCTCGCCGCCCTCCTCCCCGACGACATCACCGACGGCTCCGTCTCCACCCTGCCGATCGCCTGGCGCACCCCCTTCGACTCCCGCGCGGCGGACACCGCCCGCGCCGCCCTGACCACCCTCGCCCGACGCCTCGACGCCCTGGAGGAACTCACCGGCAAGTCCGTGCGCATCGGGCTGGAGCCGGAACCCGGCTGCACCGTCGAGACCACCGCCGACGCGATCGCCCCGCTCACCGCCCTCTCAAGCCCCCGCATCGGCGTATGCGTCGACACCTGTCATCTCGCCACCTCCTTCGAAGATCCGCACACCGCCCTGGACGCCCTCGCCTCCGCCGGCATCCCCGTCGTCAAGGCCCAGCTCTCGGCCGCCCTGCACGCCGAGCACCCCCACCTTCCCGAGGTCCGTGCCGCGCTGGCCGAGTTCGCCGAACCCCGCTTCCTCCACCAGACCCGCACACGGACCGCTGCGGGACTACGCGGCACCGACGACCTTCCCGAGGCCCTCGCGGGCCGTTCGCTCCCCGACGGCGCCCCCTGGCGCGCCCACTTCCACGTCCCCCTGCACGCGCCGCCCGCCCCTCCGCTCACCTCCACCCTCTCCGTGCTCCAGGACGCCCTCGGCCTCCTCGTCGGCGGCCCGCACCCCCGCACCCACCACCTGGAGGTAGAGACCTACACCTGGCAGGCGCTCCCGGCCGACCGACGCCCCCGCACCCGCGCCCGTCTCGCCGACGGCATCGCCGCCGAACTCACCCTGGCCCGCGACCTCCTGACCGACCTCGGCCTCAAGGAACTCCCATGACCAGCCCCCGGAGCGACACCGCACCCACCCCCCTTCTGGTCCTCGACGTCGTCGGTCTCACCCCCCGCCTCCTGGAGCACATGCCCCACCTCCGGGCCCTCGGCCTGGCCGGCTCGCAAGCGACCCTCTCCACCGTCCTGCCGGCCGTCACCTGCACCGCCCAGTCCACCTTCCTCACCGGCGCTCTCCCCTCCGAGCACGGCATCGTCGCCAACGGCTGGTACTTCCGCGAACTCGGCGATGTCCTCCTCTGGCGCCAGCACAACGGACTCGTGTCCGGCGACAAACTCTGGGACGCCGCCCGCCGCGCCCACCCCGGCTACACCGTCGCCAACATCTGCTGGTGGTACGCCATGGGCGCGGACACCGACATCACCATCACTCCCCGTCCCGTCTACTACGCCGACGGCCGCAAGGAACCCGACTGCTACACCCGGCCCGCGGCCCTCCACGACGAACTCACCGAAAAACTCGGCACCTTCCCCCTCTTCCACTTCTGGGGCCCGGGCGCGGACCTGGTCTCCAGCCGGTGGATCATCGACGCCACCCGCCACATCCTGCGCACCCGCCGCCCCGACCTCGCCCTCTGCTACGTCCCGCACCTCGACTACGACCTCCAGCGCTACGGCCCCGACGACCCACGGGCCTTCCGGGCCGCGGCCGAACTCGACACCGCCCTCGCCCCCCTCCTCGACGACGCTCGCGCCGAAGGGCGGACGGTCGTCGCCCTCTCCGAGTACGGCGTCACCCGCGTGAACCGACCCGTCGACATCAACCGTGCCCTGCGCCGGGCGGGCCTGCTGGAGGTCCACACCCAGGACGGCATGGAGTACCTGGACCCGATGACCTCCCGCGCCTTCGCGGTCGCCGACCACCAACTCGCCCACGTCTACGTCCGACGCCCCGAAGACCTGGACCTCGTCCGCGAGACCCTCCGCGGACTGCCCGGCATCGAGCGACTCCTCGACGACGAGGGCAAGAAGGAACACGGCCTCGACCACCCCCGCTCCGGGGAACTCGTCGCCCTCGCCGAACCCGACGCCTGGTTCACGTACTACTACTGGCTCGACGACGCGAACGCGCCCGACTTCGCCCAGCTCGTCGAGATCCATCGCAAGCCCGGCTACGACCCCGCCGAGCTGTTCATGGACCCGCAAGACCCGTACGTACGGATCAAGGCGGCGAAGGCGATCGCCCGCAAGAAACTCGGTATGCGCTACCGGCTGGCGGTGGTCCCTCTCGACCCCTCACCTATTCGCGGCAGCCATGGCCGCCTCCCCACGAGCGACGACGAAAGTCCGCTCATTCTGTGCTCCACCCCCCGCGCTGTAAGCGGCCGCGTCGCGGCCACCGATGTGAAGTCCCTCTTGCTCCAACTGGCCGGTCTTCACTGACCGAACTCCAGTGAAGCAGACCCGACCGACAACCAGGAGTTATCCACAGATGAGCCGCACCCGCCGTATCCACAACACCCCGACCGACCCCGAGCTCGCCCACAAGCTCAGCAGACGGAACATGCTCGGCGTCGCCGCCGGCGCCACCGCCGCGGCCCTCCTCGGCGCGACCGCCCCCACCGCGGCAGCAGCGGAAGCCGGAACCGGAACCGACGCCGCAGCCGCCGACCGGGGTCAGGGCCTCGGCCGCCCCGTCCTGCCTCCCGGCCGCCTCGGCATCCAGCTCTACTCCCTGCGCGACAAAGTGGCCACGCTCGGCTTCGCCACCGTCTTCGCCGAGCTGAAGAAGTACGGCTACGACGAGGTCGAGTTCGCCGGCTACGGCCAGGGCGCGGCCGGTCCCATCACCCTCGCCGAACTGAAGAAACTCACCCGCGACCACGGCCTGCGCGGCATCGGCAGCCACGTCGGCTACTACTCCTCCGACCCCACCGCGTACACCTTCGCCCAGAACCTCGACCGCGTCCTCGACGACGCACAGGCCCTCGGCCTCCCGCACATCGGCACCGCCTCCGGACCCTGGCGCTACGGCGCCACCGTCGACGGCTGGAAGCGCTGCGCCGAGGAGTTCAACCACTACGGCGCCGAGGCGAAGAAGCGCGGCATGAAGTTCTACCAGCACAACCACGCCGAGGAGTTCTCCTTCGCCACCGACCGCCCGGACGTCCGCCTCTACGACGTCCTGCTCGCCGAGACCGACCCGGAGCTGGTCCACCTCGAAATGGACATCTACTGGGCCTATGTCGCCCAGTTCCGCTTCTCCCGCCGCGCCGACGGCACCCCCGCCCCCTTCGACCCGCTGGACTACGTCCTCGCCCAGCCCCACCGCTTCCCGCTCTTCCACGTCAAGGACGGCGAACGCGACGACTCCGTCCGCGACGGCTACCGCATGGCGGACGTCGGGGACGGAGACATCGACTACCAGCGCTTCATCTCGGCGGTGAACCGCACCCACCACGGATACCGCTCCCACCACTGGCAGGCCGAGCGCGACAACCCGGTCGCATCGTTCGACTTCGCCCGCAAGTCCAGCGCGCACCTCCACTCCCTGCGCGAGAAGGACTGCTGACCGGACCGGACACCGCGCTCACACGTCCCGGCTGATCGGCCGCGGGTTCGCCGCCACCCGGCGGGCCCGTGGCCTCCCCGGCGGATGCAGGAACAGCGCCATGAACCCGGCGAGCAGCGAGATCGAACCGGCCAGAAGGAACGCGCCCGAGTAGTCCCAGGCCGAGACCACGACCGCGCCCATGCCCGAGCCGAGCAGCCCCGACACCAGCTTGGAGCTGTAGACCAGGCCGTAGTTGGAGGCGTTGTTGTTCTCCCCGAAGTAGTCGGCCGTCATCGCCGCGAACATGGGGAAGATCGCGCCGCCACCGAAGCCCGAGATGCTGGAGAACACCAGGAACAGCGGCAGATTGTGGATCGTGCCGGACCACAGGATTCCGTACTGCGCGAGTCCGAGGACGATGCAGACGAAGATCAGGCACTGCTTGCGGCCGTAGCGGTCGGAGAGCCAGCCGATCACGCCGCGCCCCGTGCCGTTCACGATCGCCTTCAACGACATCGCCGTCGCCACGATCCCGCCCGCGAAGCCCGCCTCGTCGCCGAACGGCACCTGGAAGGCGATACCGAAGATGTTGACGCCCGAGGTGCACAGCAGGCAGAACCACATCAGCCCGACCCGCCCCGTCCGCCAGGCCTCGATCGGCGTGTACTGCTTCACCGCCGGCGGGTTCTTCTCCAGCGCCCTGCGCGCCCGCGGGTCGTCCGGCTTCCGCAGCGGATCGACATGGGCCGGCCACCAATTCTTCGGCGGGTCCTGGAAGAAGTACCCGGCCACCGCCACCGTCGCCGCCAGGAAGACACCGACGGCCACCAGCACCCAGCGGAAGTTGGTCAGGTCCATGTAGCCGGTGAAGATGAAGACGAACGGCACGGATCCGTACGCGAAGCCGCCGTTGACGAAGCCCGTCTTCCCGCCCTTCCGCTCCGGATACCACTTGCCGACCATGTTGACGCAGGTCGCGTAGACCATGCCCGCGCCCATGCCGCTGAACATGCCGAACCCGATGTACGCGACGACCACATGGGGCGCGTAGGCGAGCGAGACATAGCCGAGCAGAGTGCCGACGGCACCCAGCATCATCGCCCAGCGGGCCGGCAGCTTCCCGCTCTCGCGCAGCTTGCCGGCCGGGAAGGCCACCGCGGCCTGGAAGAACACCCAGACCCCGAGCATCCAGAAGATGTGCCCGCTGCTCCAGCTGTGCGCGGTGTGCAGGGTCTCCTCGGCGGAGGCGAACGCGTACTCCGCCGAGCTGATGCCCATCATGCCCACCCAGGGCAGGATGACCATCCACTTGCGTGTGCGGCCCATCAGGTCGACGTCGGTCTCGCCGACCCGGTACGTGCGACCGTTGGCGTCCGTCACCTCCCTGTAAGGGAGGGAGGTGGTGATGTCGGTTGTCGTCATGGAGATCGAACCCCTCGCGTGGAAGAAGTCTGGCCAGCGCCCCCTGTCCGTTCCCTTCGCACCGGGGCCCGCGGCGAGCGGCCGCCGCGAGCCCCGTGGTTCGAGCTGTCGCTCAGCTCATCGACCGCCCCCCGACGCCGCCCTCGTCCAGCAGCCCCGCCGCCCGGGCCCACCGGTACTTCGCACCGAGCACCGCCACGGGAAGCTCGGTCGTGTACGGATACGCCACGACACCCCGCTCGAACAGGTACCGGCAGGCCTCCTCCACCTCGACGTCGCCCGCGAGCGAGGCCACCACCGGCTTCTCGATGCCGCGCTCCCGGAACTCCGCCACCACGCGCGCGGTGAGCTCGGCGAAGACCATCGGGGGAGTGACGATGGTGTGCCAGTAGCCGAGGACGAGCGCGTGGATCCGCGGATCCTCCAGGCCCAGCCTGATGGTGGCCTCGTACGTCGACGGCGGCTCGCCGCCCGTGATGTCGATGGGGTTGCCGGACGCCCCGAAGGGCGGGATGAACGCCTTGAAGGCGGCGTCCAGATCGTCCGGGATCTCCATCAGCCGCAGCCCGTTGTCGACGATCGCGTCCGACAGCAGCACTCCTGACCCGCCCGCGCCGGTGATCACGACGACGTTGTCCCCCCGCGGCGCCGGCAGAACGGGCAGGGCCCGCGCGTACTCCAGCATGTCGCTCAGCCCCGGGGCCCTGATCACCCCCGCCTGGCGCAGGATGTCGTCGTACACCGCGTCGTCGCCCGCGAGCGCGCCCGTGTGCGAGCCCGCCGCCCTCGCCCCGGCGCTGGTCCGCCCCGCCTTGAGGACGACCACCGGCTTCTTCGGAACGGTCCGCCGGGCCGCCTCGACGAAGGCCCGCCCGTCCTTGAGGTCCTCCAGGTGCATGGCGATGCACTCGGTACGGGGATCCTCACCGAACCAGGTGAGCAGGTCGTCCTCGTCGATGTCCGACTTGTTGCCGAGTCCGACGATCGCCGACACACCCGTCCGCGTGGTGCGGGCGAAGCCCAGGATCGCCATCCCGATGCCGCCCGACTGCGAGGTCAGCGCCACGCCGCCCTTGACGTCGTACGGTGTGCAGAACGTGGCGCACAGGTCCTGCCAGGTCGAGTAGTACCCGTAGATGTTCGGGCCCAGGAGCCGGATGCCGTACCGCTCGGCCACCGCGACGATCTCGTCCTGGAGGGCGTGCTCACCGGTCTCGGCGAAGCCGGACGGAATGAGCACCGCGTTGGGGATGCCCTTGCGCCCCACCTCCTCCAGAGCCGACGCCACGAACGGAGCGGGGATCGCGAAGACCGCCACATCCACCTCACCGGGAACGTCCGTGACACTCTTGTACGCCTTGCGGCCCAGGATGTCATCGGCCCGGGGGTTCACCGGATGGATCTCGCCGGGGAAACCGCCGTCGATGAGGTTGCGCATCACCGAATTGCCGATCTTCCCCGGTTCGTTGGAGGCCCCGATCACCGCCACGGCGGTCGGCTGCATCAGCCGCCGCATGGAGCGCAGGATCTCCTCACGGGTGTATGTCCGCCGTGGCGTGGGCGGTTCCGACGCCAGGATCACGCGGATGTCGGCGGCCGTCGCGCCTTCCGGTGTGGCGATCACCGGATTCAGGTCGACCTCGGCGATCTCCGGGAAGTCGGTGACCAGGTGGGAGACGCGCCGGATCTGCTCGGCGAGCGCCCACCGGTCCACGGCCGGCGCCCCGCGCACCCCGCGCAGGATCTCCGCCGCCCGGATGGAGTCGAGCATCGACACGGCCTCGTCGGCGGTCACCGGGGCGAGCCGGAAGGTGATGTCCTTCAGCACCTCCACCAGCACCCCGCCGAGCCCGAAGGCGACGACCTTCCCGAAGGCCGGATCGGTCACCGCCCCGACGATGACCTCCTGGCCCGGCGGCAGCAACTGCTGTACCTGGACCCCGTCGATGCGGGCCTCCGGGGCGTAGGCCCGGGCGTTCTCGACGATCCGGCAGAACGCCTCGCGGACCTGGGGCGCGCCCTCCACGCCGACGACCACACCACCCACGTCGGTCTTGTGCAGGATGTCGGGGGAGACGATCTTCAGGACGACCTTGCCGCCGAGCCGGTCGGCCTGCGCCACCGCCTCGTCGACGTCCCGGGCGAGCGCCTCGCCCGGAACGGCGATCCCGTACGCGTCGGCGAGCACCCTGCCCTCGGGTGCGGTGAGCGCGGTGCGCCCCTCCGCCCGTACGGCGTCCAGCAGGTCCCGTACGGCCTGCCGGTCGAAGCTGTGCGCCGTCACTAGATCACCCCACTCGTCTTCAGCAGCCGCAGCTCCTCGTCGCCGAGGCCGAGCTCGCCGATGTACACCTCTTCGTTGTGCTCGCCGAGCAGCGGTGACGTGACCACGTCCACCGGGGAGTCGGAGAGCTTCAGCGGGGAGCCGACCGTGGTGAAGCTGCCGCGCTCGGGGTGGGCGACCTCTACCACCATCTCGTTGGCGACCAGCGAGGCGTCCTCGATGATCTCCTTGGTGGAAAGGATCGGACCGCACGGAATGCCGCGGGCGTTCAGCAACTCCAGCACCTCCCACTTGGGCAGGGTCGAGGACCACTCCTCGATCAGCTGGAACATCTTGGAGAGCTTGGGCAGCCGGGCCTCCGGCGTCGCCCACTCCGGGTCCGCGGCGAGCTCGGGCCGGCCGATGAGCTCCGAGATCGGGGCCCAGCCGACCGGTTGGACGATGACGTACACGTAGTCGTTCGGACCGCCGGGCGCACACCGCACCGCCCACCCCGGCTGGCCACCACCGGAAGCATTACCCGAACGGGGGACTTCCTCGCCGAAATCTTCGTTGGGATACTCGGAGAGCGGTCCGTGGGACAACCTCTGCTGGTCCCGCAGCTTCACCCGGCACAGATTCAGCACCGCGTGCTGCATCGCGACGTTCACCCGCTGCCCCCGCCCGGTGTTCTCGCGCTGGAAGAGGGCCGCCAGAATCCCGGCCACGGCATGGACGCCGGTGCCGGAGTCACCGATCTGGGCGCCCGTCGCCAGCGGCGGTCCGTCCTCGAACCCGGTGGTGGCCATCGAGCCGCCCATGGCCTGAGCGACGACCTCGTACGCCTTGAAGTCGGTGTACGGGCCGTCCCCGAAACCCTTGATGGAGGCATAGACGATTCGTGGATTGATCTCCTGGATGCGTTCCCAGGTGAAGCCCATCCGGTCGACGGCTCCCGGGCCGAAGTTCTCGACCATGACGTCACTGCGCCGGATCAGCTCGGTGAGGAGCTCCTTGCCGCGCCCGGTCTTCGTGTTGAGGGTGATGCTCCGCTTGTTGCAGTTGAGCATCGTGAAGTAGAGCGAGTCGACGTCCGGGATGTCCCGCAACTGCTTGCGGGTGATGTCACCGGACGGAGCCTCCAGCTTCACCACGTCGGCGCCGAGCCAGGCGAGCAGCTGAGTGGCGGACGGACCGGACTGCACGTGCGTCATGTCGAGGACGCGGATGCCCTCAAGAGCCTTGGTGCCCTGCACCGTGGTGCCCTGTGCCTTGGTCATGACGGAGACCGACCTCTCACTTGTACATGGTCTGGTTCATGGTTCCGGGGGCGTACGCGTCGGGGTCGACCCAGACGTTGATCAGGGACGGCAGCCCGGACTCGCGGGCGCGGCGCAGCGCCGGGCCGATGTCGGCGGGGTCCCGCACCTCCTCGCCGTAACCGCCCAGCATCTGCGCGAACTTGTCGTAGTGGACGTCGCCGAGGGTGTTGCCGACCCGCTCGCGCTCCAGGCCGTACTTCTGGGCCTGGCCGTAACGGATCTGGTTCATCGAGGAGTTGTTGCCGACGATGCCGACGAAGGGGAGGTTGTAACGGACGAGCGTCTCGAAGTCCCAGCCGGTGAGGGAGAACGCGCCGTCGCCGAAGAGCGCCACCACCTCCTTGTCCGGGCGCGCCTGCTTGGCGGCCAGGACGAAGGGGATGCCGACGCCCAGCGTGCCCAGCGGCCCCGGGTCCATCCAGTGCCCGGGTGACTTGGGCTGCACGACCTGACCGGAGAAGGTGACGATGTCCCCGCCGTCGCCGATGTAGATGGAGTCCTCGGTCAGGAAGTCGTTGATCTCGCTGACCAGACGGTACGGGTGGATCGGCGAGGCGTCCGAGCGCAGCTGCGGCAGCCGCTTCTCCAGCGCGGTCTGCTCGGCGGTGCGCAGCTCCTCCAGCCACCCCTTGCGCTGGGTGGCACCGCCGTTGAGCCGGCCGCTCGCCGCCTCGGTCACCGACTTCAGGATCAGCCCCGCGTCGCCGACGATCCCGAGGTCGATGTCCCGGTTCTTGCCGACGGTCCGGTAGTCCAGGTCGATCTGGACGACGGTGGCGTCCGGGGAGAGCCGCTTGCCGTAGCCCATCCGGAAGTCGAAGGGGGTGCCGACGATGACGATGACGTCGGCGTTGGAGAAGGCGTAACGCCGGGAGAGCTGGAAGTGGTGCGGATCGCCGGGCGGCAGGGTGCCGCGTCCCGCCCCGTTCATGTACGCGGGGAGGTTGAGCGTCCGTACGAGTTCGACGGCGGCGTCCGTGGCCCGCGTCGTCCAGACCTGGCTGCCCAGCAGGATCGCGGGCTTCTCGGCGTGCACGAGCAGATCGGCGAGCCTCTCGACCGCCTCGGGATCGCCGGCGCTGCGGGTGGACGCCCGGTACTGCCCGGCCTTGGGCACCCGAGCCTTCTCCACCGGGACGGTGGCGTCCAGGACGTCGCGCGGGATCTCCAGGAAGGAGGGCCCCGGCGCGCCGTGGTAGCACTCGCGGAACGCCATGGAGACCATGTCCGCCGCCCGTGCCGTGTCCGGCACCGTCGCGGCGAACTTGGTGATGGGCGTCATCATGTCGACGTGCGGCAGGTCCTGCAGCGAGCCCATCTTGTGCTGCGTGTGGGCGCCTTGGCCGCCGATCAGGAGCATGGGCGATTCGGCGCGGAAGGCGTTGGCGACACCGGTGACGGCGTCGGTGGTCCCGGGCCCCGCGGTGACCACCGCGCAGCCAGGCTTGCCGGTGATCCGGGCGTAGCCGTCCGCTGCGTGCGCGGCCACCTGCTCGTGGCGTACGTCGACGACTTCGATGCCCTCGTCGACACAGCCGTCGTAGATGTCGATGATGTGGCCGCCGCAGAGCGTGTAGATGACGTCGACGCCCTCCGCCTTGAGGGCCTTGGCGACGAGGTGTCCACCGGAGATGCGTTCCTGCTGGGGCTGCTGGCTGTCGTCGGGCATGGCGAAGTCCTGTCCCTTCGTAGGGGCTTGAGGTGCTGTCGCGGTCGATTGCATACAGTCGACGAATACTGTATGAAGCTTGTTATCCCGCATCGCCCGGATGGTGTCCAGAGGGTGTGCGGCACTTTCGAGACAGGGAGCCGAGATGGACCTGTACGAGTACCAGGCAAGGGAACTCTTCAAGAGCCACGGCATCGCGGTCCCCGACGCGACCGTGGCCGATCACCCCCGAGAGGCCCGACGAGCCGCCGAACTCCTCGGCGGGCGTGTCGTGGTCAAGGCGCAGGTGAAGACCGGCGGCCGGGGCAAGTCGGGCGGGGTCAAGCTCGCCGCCGACCCGGCCGCCGCCGAGATCACGGCACGTCAGATCCTCGGCATGGACATCAAGGGCCACACCGTGCACCGGGTGATGATCGCCCAACCCGTCGACATCCAGGACGAGTTCTATGTGAGCTACGTCCTCGACCGGGCGGCCGGCGCCTTCCTCGCCATCGCCTCGGCCGAAGGCGGCATGGACATCGAGGGGGTCGCCGCCACCCGCCCGGAGGCCGTCGCCCGCATTCCCGTCGACCCGGCCGAAGGCGTCACCGAGGACAAGGCCGCCGAGATCGCGGCCGCGGCCGGACTGCCCCCGGAGGCCGCCGACGTCCTGTGCCGCCTCTGGCAGGTCCTCGTCCGCGAGGATGCCCTCCTCGTCGAGGTCAACCCTCTCGTCCGTACGGCCGGCGGCACGATCCTCGCCCTCGACGGCAAGGTCACCCTCGACGACAACGCCGCTTTCCGCCAGGCCCGTTGGGGCGAAGCACCCGACGCCCCGGCGCCCGCCGCCCCAGCACCTGACACCTCAGCACCCGACACGCCGGCAGCCGTGGCCGGCCCGCCGCCATCCGAGTCGCTGGAGGCCGCGGCCAGGGCCCGAGGACTCAACTACGTCAAACTCGACGGTGAGGTCGGCATCATCGGCAACGGCGCCGGACTCGTCATGTCCACCCTCGACGTCGTCGCCGGCCGCGGCGCCCGCCCCGCCAACTTCCTCGACATCGGCGGCGGAGCCTCCGCCCAGGTCATGGCCGACGGCCTCGACGTGATCCTCTCCGACCCGGACGTGAGCGCCGTGCTCGTCAACGTCTTCGGTGGCATCACCGCCTGCGACGCCGTCGCCGAAGGCATCGTCCAGGCCCTCGAAACCGTCCACCTCACCAAACCACTCGTCGTGCGCCTCGACGGCAACAACGCGGCGCGCGGCCGCGCCATCCTCGACGCCCGCGCCCACCCCCTGGTCGAACAGGTCACCACCATGGACGGCGCCGCCGCCCGCGCAGCCCAGCTCGCCACCCGCTGAAGGGATGTGAACCCCATGGCCGTCTTTCTGACCAAGGAGAGCAAGGTCCTCGTCCAGGGCATGACCGGCGCCGAGGGCAGGAAGCACACCCGCCGTATGCTCGCGGCGGGCACGGACGTCGTCGGCGGAGTCAACCCGCGCAAGGCCGGCAGCACCCTCGACCTCGCGGGACGCGCGATCCCCGTCTTCGGCTCCGTCCGCGAAGGGATGGACGCCACCGGCGCCGATGTCACCGTCGTCTTCGTCCCGCCGCCCTTCGCGAAGGCGGCCGTCCTCGAAGCCGTCGACGCGGGCATCGCCCTCGCCGTCGTCATCACCGAAGGCATCCCCGTCCACGACACCGTGGCGTTCCAGGCGCACGCCCGCGCCCACGGCACCCGCATCATCGGCCCCAACTGCCCCGGCCTCATCAGCCCCGGCCAGTCCAACGCGGGCATCATCCCCGCCGACATCGCCCCCGAGCCCGGCCGCATCGGCCTCGTCTCCAAGTCGGGCACGCTCACCTACCAACTCATGTACGAGCTCAGGGAGTACGGCTTCTCCTCGGCCGTCGGCATCGGCGGCGACCCCGTCGTCGGCACCACCCACATCGACTGCCTCACCGCCTTCGAGGCCGACCCCGACACCGATCTGATCGTGATGATCGGCGAGATCGGAGGCGACGCCGAGGAACGCGCGGCCGAGCACATCGCGGCACACGTCACCAAACCCGTCATCGCCTACATCGCCGGATTCACCGCCCCCGAGGGCAGGACCATGGGCCACGCCGGCGCCATCGTCTCCGGATCGTCCGGTACGGCCGAGGGAAAGAAGAAGGCCCTGGAAGCGGCGGGGGTACGGGTCGGCTCGACGCCCACCGAAACCGCCGGACTCGTCCGCGCCCGACTCGCCGCCCCGGGCGGCCATACCCGCCCCTGACGCGGCCGTCCCAGCCACCCGCCCCGACTGCGCACCGAGATGCGGAGAACCCTTCATGGCCCCCACCCCAGCCCCCACCGCTACCCCCACATCGGCCCCCACCCCAGCCCTCATCCTCAAGCCCGGCACCGCCTGGACCGACGCCTGGCAGCGCTGCCTGACCACCGCCCCCGAGGCGTTCCACGACGAGAGCGTCCGCAACCTCTGGGCCGGCACCTGGCAGCCGGACGGCCGGGCACTCCCCGCCACCAGCCCCGTGGACGGCCGCCCCATCGCCGGCCCGCCGCGCCTCGACACCACCACCGCGCACCAGGCCGTACGCGCCTCGCTCGACCAGCACCGCGCCTGGCGGCACATCCCGCTGCCCGAACGCCGGGCCCGGGTCTCCGCCGCCCTCGACGCGCTCACAGCCCACCGGGAACTGCTCGCCCTCCTCCTCGTCTGGGAGATCGGCAAGCCCTGGCGGCTCGCCCAGGCCGATGTCGACCGCGCGATCGACGGCGTGCGCTGGTACGTCGACGGCATCGACCCCATGCTGGCCGGCCGCACCCCGCTGCCCGGTCCGGTCTCCAACATCGCCAGCTGGAACTACCCGATGTCCGTCCTCGTCCACGCCATGCTCGTCCAGGCGCTGGCCGGAAACGCCGTCATCGCCAAGACCCCGACCGACGGCGGACTCGCCTGCCTCACCCTCGCCACCGCGCTCGCCACCCGCGAGGGCATCCCGCTCACCCTGGTCAGCGGCAGCGGCGGCGAACTCTCCGAAGCCCTCGTCCGCGCCCCCGAGATCGGCTGCGTCTCCTTCGTCGGGGGCCGCGACACCGGGGCCCGGATCGCCACCGCGGTCGCCGACCTGGGGAAACGCCACATCCTGGAGCAGGAGGGCCTCAACACCTGGGGCATCTGGAACCACACCGACTGGCCCGCGCTCAGTTCCGTGATCCCCAAGCTCTTCGACTACGGAAAGCAGCGCTGCACCGCCTACCCCCGGTTCGTCGTCCAGCGCACCCTCTTCGCCGACTTCCTCGCCGCCTACCTGCCACCCGTCCGCGGCATCCGCTTCGGCCACCCGCTCGCCGTCGAGCACCCGGAGGGCGACCTCCCCGACCTCGACTTCGGTCCGCTCGTCAACGCCGCCAAGGCCAAGGAGCTCGGCGACCAGGTCGCCGAGGCCGTCGACCGCGGGGCGATCCCGCTCCACCACGGTTCCCTCGCGGACGGCCGCTTCCTGCCGGGCCAGGACACCTCCGCGTACCTCGCGCCGGTCACGCTCCTGAACCCGCCCCCGTCCTCACCTCTCCACCACGCCGAACCCTTCGGCCCGGTCGACACGATCGTCCTGGTCGACACCGAGGCGGAACTCCTCGCCGCGATGAACGCCTCCAACGGAGCCCTCGTCGCCACGCTCTCCACCGACGACCCGGAGACGTACGACCGACTCGCCCCGCAGATCCGCGCCTTCAAGACCGGGCACGGAAAGCCGCGCTCCCGAGGCGACCGCGAGGAGCTCTTCGGTGGCTTCGGCGCCTCCTGGCGCGGAGCCTTCGTCGGTGGAGACCTGCTGGTCAAGGCCGTCACCGAGGGCCCCGAGGGGGAGCGGCTCCCCGGCAACTTCCCCGACCACCACCTGATGCCCTGACAGGGGCCCCCCGTCCATCCGATGCCCAGACGCCTCGAATCCCCCGCCGCTCAGCCGATCCCCTGCCGGTCCGGCTCCAGGGCGAAGGCCCGGTCGGCCGCCTCCGGCACCGCGCGCTCGACCCGCTGCACCAGCAGCGCGCGGTGCCGCAGCAGTGGCTCCCTGCGTTCCTCCGGGGCCAGCTGGAGCAGATCGTCGAGCCCGGCCAGCATCCGCCGTGACACCTGCGGGCTGTCCGCCACGCAGCCCCGGACCTCGGTGAACCCCAGATCCACCAGATCGGTCCACCCGGGTCCCAGCTGCACCAGCCGGACCGCGCCCGCGCGGTCCCGGTGATGCACGGCGCCCAGCGGCCGGTTCGCGAGCGCCGCGAGGAGCTGGACGATCCGGTCCAGGCACTGCACGGCGGTCGTCGGATCGTTGACCGCCGGGGAGAGCGCCCGCAGGGCGATGTCGGAGAGCTGCCGCATCCCGAAGCCGAGATCCTGGTGGAAGGTCCGCTCGACCCCGACGGAGATCGCCGAGGCCAGCCGCCGCGGCACCTGCCCGCCGTGGACGGCAAGGATGCGGGTCCCCGGCACCACGAAGTCCCCGATCCGGGGCAGGAGCCGCAGCACGACCCCGTGCCGGCGGGCGCCCCGCACCAGCCACGCCACGTTCACGTCCCGCAGCACCCCGGCGCGCCCCCGGTGCACCAGGAACGCCGTGGGCTCCCCGAACTCCGCCACCGCTGCCTCGTGCCCCGGCTGCTTCGCCAGCACGGACAGCGACTCGGTCGTGATCCGCTCCACCACGTGCCCCACGCGCATCAGCCGCAGCGTCGTATTCACGTACGCCACGAAGAGCAGCAGGCTCAGCCCCACCATCAGCAACGTCAGCACCGACTGCACCAGCGGCACGTTCGTCACGGTCCGGGCATCCGCCTCGCTCTCGTACGAGGTCAGCACGAGCAGGGACAGCAGAAAGGTCGACAGGAAGACGGAGAACGTCGCCTTGGTGATCCTGCTCCGGATGAAGATCCGCACCACCCGCGGACTGAACTGGCCGCTCGCCATCTGCACGGCGACCAGCGAGATGGAGAACACGACACCGATGAAGGTCATCATCGCCGAGGAGATCGTCGTCACGATCGTCTTGGCGTCGTCGGCGATCCCGATCAGGTCGGAGATCTCCTCGTACGCCTCCTCGTCGCGGAGCCATCCGACGATCGTCTCGTCCAGCGTCGCCGCGCCCGTCCACAGCGCGAACACCACCACCATCGACGCGACCGGGGCGAACCAGAAGGTGTCCCGCAGATGCTCCCGCAGCGGCGACAGCATCCGGGGCCTGCGGTACGTCGACCCGCCGTACTCGGAGAGCCTGCGGTTCTTGGAGAGGTAGCTCACCCAGCGCAGGCTAGGCGGCACCGCTCTCCACTCCTCGTAGCCGCACGGCGACACTCTGTACGTCGCGTCGGGCGCCCGGACTCGATCAAGGCCGTCGAGGCCGCCGCACCCCACTGACCACGGGAAACGTGGGTGAAAGGCACCTCGAACCCCTGGTAGAGTTATCCATGTCGCCGCGGGGAACACCCCAGAACGACACAACACCTGGTCCGGGTGGCGGAATGGCAGACGCGCTAGCTTGAGGTGCTAGTGCCCTTTATCGGGCGTGGGGGTTCAAGTCCCCCCTCGGACACCATGAAAGTGCTGGTTGAGATGATCTCAACCAGCACTTTCTTTTTTCAGGACCGGATCTCGTTGTACGCGGCCAGCCAACCCGAGGCCTTCCGGTCCCCGCGGGTGAACACCACAGCGCCGCAGCCCTCCGCTTCCGGGTCCGGTGTCGTATGCGTCGCGCGCTCGGCCAGCAGCGCGCGGTACTGGTCGGGCGGAAGCGCGCAGTCGCGGGGTGGCGTGGTGCCCGGCCAGTCGGGGGAGGCGATACCGCGGTCCCGGGCGGCTCGCCACAGGCGGGGGACCAGGTGTGGGGCGAGAGGGGCGGTGGCCATGCGCTCACACATCCACAACAGACGGCCCGCGCCCCGCGTCGGGCCGAGGGCGCGCCAGCGGATGCGCTGGGCGAGGTCGGACGCGACGACACCGATCCAGGGGCTGACCGTGCCGAGCGGGCCCTGCGCGCCGAGCCACGCGAGGTAGCGGCGGGCCTCCTCGAGGACGTTGGTCATGCTCTCCACGGGGATGCCGAGGACGTAGCCCGAGCGGCCGCGGAAGAGATGCGGGCTGTGGGCGATCAGAAGGAGCACAGCCCGGGCCAGATCCCCGGCGACAGGCTTCGCCTCCTCGTCGGCCGGCTCGTCCCGGGCGTCGGCGTCGGCCCGACCGCCACCCCGCAGCACCTGTAGGAGCGCCCGGCGCGCGCGGTCGGTGAAGGGTGCCTGTTCGAGTACGGGCAGCTGCGTGCTGAGCAACGCCGCCAGCAGGTCCTCGGCGTCTTCCGGGGAGCCTGGGACGGGGGCTCGACCCAGAGCCTCCGACAGGGCTCGGGCGGGGTCCGTGTCGACCATGAAACGGCTCGTCAGCTTCCCCAGCGCGGTCGGCTCCCAGCGTCCGTCGCCTCTGTCCTGGAGGTGTCCCGAGGCGAGCAGGAAGCCGCCGGCCTCGTGGACCGGGTCGACCGAGTCGTGTCCCTGGTGCATGGCGAAGGAGCGGCCCCACCACTCCTCCGCGTCGGTCAGCGAGGTCAGCCGACCCTGCACCGCCTCCGCGAGGAGATGGTCGGGCAGCCGGTCGTCCAGACGGGACCTCACGGTGTACCCGGCCGCCAGCCGGGCCTGCCACTCGGACCGGTCCGTCTCGTCGGTCAGGAGGAAGGCCCAGCCCTCCCGTTCGCCCGCGCCGACACGGCCCGCCCGGCCGAACATCTGCTGCACCATCGAGACCTCGATGCGGTCGAGACCGATCGTCGTGTCGTTGACGATCACGGCCCGAGCAGGCAGGTTCACGCCGGCCGCGACGGTCGACGTCGCCACCAGTACGTCGGCCTCACGGCTTCGGAACGCTTGCTCCGCCTCGCGCTTGAACGGCCAGTCGCGGTAGTGGAGCCGTACGCCCGCCTTGGTGCAGACCCGCTCGACGGCCTCCGCGTCGTCGGCGTCCACTCCGGCTGTCGGGAGGCCCCGGTCGGCCGCCAGAGCCAGCGCTGTCGCCCGTACCCGTCGCTTGCTTCCGCAGAAGACGAGCACGCTGCCCCCGTCCTCGCGGACCGATCGGGCCAGTCCCACCGTGGCGTTCGTGCGCACCGCCGCGCGCGCGTTCCAGTCCGGGGCGTCCGCCGTGGGCAGCACGGGGAGCTGCCAGGTGAGCCGGGTGGGGCGCCACGAGGTACGGACGAGACGGGCGCCGAGCCAGTCGGCGACCTCGTCGGCATTGGCCGCGGTGGCCGAGAGCCCGACGATCCGGACGCCGGCGGTGTCCTCCCGTACCCGGGTGAGCAGGGCCTCCAGTACCGCGCCGCGGCTCGGATCGCCGAGCAGGTGGATCTCGTCGACGACGAGGCAGCCGACCTCCGCGAGCGCGTCACGCAGCGAGCCGGCACGACAGATGGACTCGAACTTCTCGGTGGTGGCGACCCAGACATCGGCCGTGCGGATCAGCTCGGCGTCGACGGCGAACTCGCCGGTGAGCCGCACGACATGGAGACCGTGGTCGCGCCAGAGCGCCAGCTCGCGGTCGAGTTCGTCCGTGAGAGAGCGCTGCGGCACCAGCCACGCCGCCTTCCGGCCGGCGGCGTGTGCCTTGAGGGCGGCCATCATGCCGATGGGCGTCTTGCCCGCCCCTGTCGGGGCCACGACGAGCAGGTGGGTGTCGTCGCGGAGTACCTCCGGGACCGCCGCCGACTGGGCCGGATTGAAGGTGGGGTGCGGCAGTAACGCGGCCCAGTCCGGGGGGACGAGATCCGTGACGGGCACGAACACGGCTTCGTGCGTGCCCTCCGGGAGCTCCTCCAACGCGTCCCACTGCGCCGCGAAGGAGTCGCGCGCCGCATGGGCGCCGGGTCCGGCGACGGGCGCCGCGGTCGCTCCTGTGGTACGGGTGGGATGCGCCACCAGGTCGGTGCGGCCACCCACGTCGCCCACGGTTCCCACCTGTTCGGACTCCACCCAGTACGTGGCCGTACGAAAGGGGAGCCCCAGCTCGGTGAGATGGGCGCGCAGGGGAGCGAAGGCAGGGCCCTCCGGGAGGATCACCCGGACGTCATCGGCGGCGGCGACCGCGTCCGCGGCGGGTCGCCAGGCCGGGTCCGTCACTTTGCACCACAGCAGGGCACGCCGTTCGGGCTCGCCCGGGGCGGGCAGGTCTTCGGGCCAGGCGGGGCGGGGCGACCGGGCCGGCCAGGCGGGGCGGGGCGGCCGGGCCGTGGGAACGGCTGTCGCGGTGGCGCGCGTGCCCCGCTCGTCACGGGAGGGTGCGGGGCGGGCCGGACGGGGGACGCGCGCCGCTGCCCCGGACGCGCGGCCGGTCGGGGCGGTGAGCTGCTCGTAGGTCTTCAGCCCCAGGTCGGCGAGGGTGAAGGCGGCCGGACAGCCGGGGCAGACGAGGGCCACATAGCGGTAGACGCGGCCCCCGGATTCGTACGGTCTGCGCAACGCGTGCAGAGGGGTGGCGCAGGTGGGGCAGGCGCGCGGAACCTCGTCCTCGTAACTCCAGCCCGGTTCGGCGAAGCGCGGGACGATCGCCCCGGTCAGCGCCACCCCCCAGCGCTGCAGCAGGATCTCGGCGACCGTCGCATCCATGATCTTTTCCCGTCCATGGGGCGACTCTGGCACCGCTTGATCCACTCCCGCCAGCGGTTTCGGCCAAGGTCACACGAACTGCTTCCGCGCCACCACCAGCCTGCACCGCGGACTGCCGTCCTCCTGTCGCCCCAGCGCCTCGATCGGCAGCGTCTCCACCGAGAACCCCGCCCCCGTCAGCCGTTCCCGCACGTCCGCCAGCCCGAAGGTGCGGTAGTACATGACGAAGCGCGGCCGCCACACCGCGTTCCGGATCCGCATCGCCGCGTCGAAGCCCAGCAGGGTCCAGTACGGCAGCGAGCCCACCCGAGGAGGAGCCGGGAGGGGGAAGGCGAGGAGGCCGCCCGGACGGAGGACGGTGTGGGCCTGGGTGAAGAGTCTCGACTGCTCCGCCGGGAGGAAGTGGCCGAAGGCGCCGAAGCTGACCGCCAGATCGAAGGAGGGGGCGAAGGGCAGCGCCAGGGCGTCCGCGCGGACCAGTGTGGCCGTGGGGTGGGAGCGGCGGGCCTCGGTCAGCATGCCCCCGCTGAAGTCGACGCCCGTGATCCGGCCCGTGCACAGCGAGCGCAGGACGGAGAGGCCCGCGCCGGTGCCGCAGCACAGGTCGAGGCCCGTGTCGAAGGGGCCCAGGGGGCGCAGGGTGTCCGTCACCGCGTCCAGGACGGGGTCCGGAGTGCGGAACGGGGTCTCGTCGAACTTCCGCGCCAGCAGGTCGTAACCGTGCTCCACCGAGGAGAGGGCCTGGACGGCCAGCTCACGGACGGTCGGGCCCTGAGGGGTGAACATGATCCGACAGTACGCCGTCACCCTGCGGAGGAACGAGCGTCCAGGACGGAGAGGACCCGGTCAGCTGACAGCTCAGCAGGTAGAGCGGGATCGGCGGGGTGTACGGCGACGTGCCGTCGGGGCGGTGGATCAGGCGGGGGCGGCGGTCCGGGATCTCCGCTCCGGGGGCGTAGCAGGCCGGCATCGGCCACCTGACGTCCAGGTCGGAACCCGTCGGGACGAGCCACCACCACCAGTCGGTGTCCGCGTAGACACAGCCCTTGGAGGGGAGCCGGGACAGGATCCGGAAGCCGTAGCGAGCCGGTACGCCCACCGCGTCGCAGCCCAGGGCGGTGCGGAAACCCGGGGGGACGACCAGGCGGGTCGAGCCGGTCTCCGCGGCCCTGCGGGAACGCGGCGTCAGGAGTGTCGCCATCGACCTCAGCACGTGTGCCCCATGCCGTGGGCCAGTTCGGCCCAGACGACCCGCGCCGTTCCGTGGCCCGTGCGGTCCGCGCCCCACGCGCTGCACAGTCCGTCCACGAGCAGCAGCCCGCGGCCGCGCTCCTCCTCGCCGCAGTCGCGGATGCGCGGGTCGCCCGCTCCGCCCTCGTCCCGTACCGCTATGCGCAACTGCTCTTCTCCCTCACGCAGTTCACAGATGACATGGCCGCTCGCGGTGTGCACTATCGCGTTGGTGACCAGCTCGGAGACGATCAGCGTCACCGTGTCGCGGACCTCCGGGTCGCAGCCCCAGAGGACGAGTCGCTCCTCCGCCAGTCTGCGGGCGCGCGACACCGAGGCGGTGCGGGCCGGGAGCTCGAAGGCGAAGCGGCGGACCTCGGGGCGGGCCGAGTAGGCGACATCCGTGCGGAGAGCATCGGTTCGTGGGCGCTGGGTCATGACGCGGGGGCTCGTCACACCCGAGGGGAGCGCGTTACCAGAAGCCACGACCGGTTCCTCACAACAGTGGGTAAGCAGTGCCGTGCATCGCCCCCGTGGCGGCGCGCGGCAGCAGCGCGTACTGGTTCACCGGAATACTTTGCTCCCGAAGCGGACACTTGGCAAGTGGCACTCTGAAAATTGCAGAGTGCTGTGTTCTCTCTGGCCCTGTTCATGGCACACTCAACCGAAACAGCGCGTCGGGGAGGTCTGAGAGTGAGCGAGCCGCGGTCCGCCCCCACGGTGGGACAGGTCGTTCTCGGCAAGCGTCTGCAGGATCTGCGCGAGCGGGCCGGCCTGAAGCGGGAGGAGGCCGCCAAGGTCCTTCGCGTCGCTCCGGCCACCATCCGGCGCATGGAGACGGCGGAAGTCGCGCTGAAGATCCCGTACGTCCAGCTCCTGCTGAAGGCGTACGGCATCACCGACTCCGAGGCGGAGGGGTTCGTCGCCCTCGCCGAGGAGGCCAACCTCCCCGGCTGGTGGCAGCGGTTCCACGACGTGCTGCCCGGCTGGTTCTCCATGTACGTCAGCCTGGAGGGGGCCGCGAGCCTCATCCGGGCCTACGAACCGCAGTTCGTCCCCGGTCTGCTGCAGACCGAGGGATACGCCCGCGCCATTCTGCGCAGCGGGGCCGTCGGCGCGAGCAGTGCCGAGGAAACAGAGCGTCATGTAGCCCTGCGGATGGAGCGGCAGTCCCTGCTGACCAGGGACGACGCACCGAAGTTCTGGGTGATCATGGACGAGACGGTCCTCCGCCGACCGGTCGGCGACGGGCCAGAGGTGATGCGCGACCAGCTCGACCGGCTGCTCGAAGCGTCCGAGCTGCCGAACGTCACCCTGCAGATCGCGGAGTTCGCGTCCGGCCACCACCCCGGCACCTACGGACCGTTCGTCCTCTTCCGCTTCGCCGTGCCCGAACTCCCGGACATGGTCTACAGCGAGTACCTGACCGGCGCCGTCTATCTCGACGCGCGCCCCGAGGTGGCCTCCCATCTCGAGGTCATGGACCGCATGGCGGCCCAGGCCGCGACTGCACAACGTACGAAGGAGATCCTCAAGGATCTCCGCGAGGAGCTGTGAATGGATCGCATATACAACGGCATGCCCGCCGCGGAACTCGGTGCCGAGGGATGGCACAAGCCGTGGAGCGGCGGGAACGGGGGCAACTGCGTGGAGGCCATGAAGCTGGCCGACGGCAGAGTCGCCGTGCGACAGTCCGCAGACCCCGAGGGACCGGCGCTCATCTACACCCACGGCGAGATCGCCGCGTTCATCCAGGGAGCGAAATCCGGTCAGGCCGACTTTCTGCTCACCTGACCCCTTCCGTCACACCCCTACCGTCGCGTAACTCTTGCTGTCATCACCGTAGTTCTCTCCGCCGACCAGGAGCCCCGATGAGCCAGGACCCCGCAGCCGTACGGATCGACACCAGCAAGCCGCACCCCGCGCGGATGTACGACTGGTTCCTGGGCGGCAAGGACAACTACCCGGTCGATGAGGAGATGGCGCGGCAGCTGCTCACCGTCGACGCCCGCGGCCGGGACATGGCCCGGGTCAACCGGGCCTTCATGCACCGCGCCATCCGCTGGCTCAGCGCCCACGGCGTACGGCAGTACCTGGACATCGGCACCGGCATCCCGACCGAGCCCAACCTGCACCAGATCGCCCAGCGGGCCGCGCCCGAGTCCAGGATCGTCTACTGCGACAACGACCCGATCGTGCTCGCTCACGCGGCCGCCCTCCTGCGCTCGACCCCCGAAGGGGCCACCGAGTACATCCAGGCGGACGCCCGCGACCCGGAGATCATCCTCGAAAGGGCCGGAAAGGTCCTTGATTTCGACCAGCCCATCGCCCTGTCGATGCTCGCCCTGCTGCACTTCGTCGGGGACGAGGACGGGGCGTACGACCTGGTCGGCAAGCTCGTCGACAAGCTCGCACCGGGCAGCTACCTCGTTCTCTCCCATGTCACGGGCGACTTCGACCCGGAGGGGGCGGCCAAGGCCGCCGGCATGTACAAGGCCCGCGGGCTGACGCTGCGGCCGCGCTCGCGCGACGAGCTGGCGGCGTTCTTCGACGGTCTGGAGTTCGTCGAGCCCGGCGTCTCCCTCACCGCCGAGTGGCACCCGGAGCTGGGTGAGCCCGTCCCGGTCATGGGGGACGACCCGATTCCGGGCTGGGCCGCCGTCGGACGCAAGCTCTAGCGATCCACCGGTACGCACGGGCCCGCGGCCGTCACAGGCCGCGGGCCTCCGCGTGTCAGTCGTCCTGCGGCTCGACCAGCGTCACCAGGAACGACTTCGCCGCGCTCACGTTGCCCGCCGCGTCGATCGTGCGGTACTCGACCGTGTGCGTGCCGTAGTCCGGCGTCGCGTCGTCCCACGGGACCGCCCGGCTCGTGCCCAGCTTGCCGTGGACGAGACCGTCGATGACGGTGCCGCCCGGCGAGAACCGGAACGGCGCGTCGGCGTCGGTCGGCCAGCCGTAGTACGTGTACCAGCCGTCGCCGTCCACCCGGAACTGGCTGACCACGGAGCCCGGCCGGTCGTCGCGTGCCGTCAGCCTCATCGTGAACTCGCCGTCGTATACGTACTCGACCGGGCGGCCGGGCCGGTGCACCGTACGCAGCGGCTCGGACAGCTCGTACGATCCCGTCGCCGGGCGGGCGTCCACCGTCCACCTCAACTCGGCGTCCGTAGCCGGGATCCGGGCCGTCAGGACGTGTGTGCCGGGGGTGAGACGCAGCGAACGCAGGTCCAGATCACGGTCGTTGCCCGGGTTGTCCACCGTCCTGCCGTCCAGCCGCCACCGCACGGCGAGGGTGCCGCGCGTCGGGTGCGTGGTGTCGGCGTGGACCACCGAGCGCGCGGCGACGGGCGACGTCGTCGGCGTGTGGCCGGTGAAGGCCGCCCGGACGTCCTCCTCCTGGGTGGTCAGCGCGCGGTTCACCGTCCAGCTCACCGTACGGGTCAGGGCCGCCGAACCGCGGACCGCGGGGTCGCGGACGAACGGGGTCGGGTCGCTGACCGTCGCCGTCAGGGTGTGGTTCCCGGGGGAGAGGGACAGGGCGCGCAGGTCGAGCGTCCGGGCGCCGCCGGTGCCGATCGTCCGGCCGTCCAGCCGCCACACCACGTCGAGCTCACCGCCCAGCGGGTGCAGGGCGTCCACCCACACACTCCGATCGGCGCCGATCGGCGCCGTGTTGGGCGTGTGCGCCTGGACGAGGTTCACCTTCGCCGAGATCGCCTGGACCATCACCTCGCGCTCGACCTGGTCGAAGGCGTAACCGAGCGTCTTCATGATCGAGTGCTTGCTCGGCCGCCACACGCCCTCGGTGCTGTACAGCCCGCCCTCGAAGCGTCCGATGACACCGCCGGCCTCGCTCCGCTCGCCCAGCCAGCGCCACCACTTGGCGCGCCGCTCGCGCATCTGCTCCTCGGTCAGCAGGGTGTGGTGCGCCGAGGACGGCTCGGGGCCGGAGTACGGGCCGCCGGCGACTCCGCGCGCGTAGTAGTCGTACTCGTCCTGGAGCTTGCCCAGCGAGTGGCCGATCTCGTGCGGGGTGATCAGCGAGGAGAGCGCGTTGCCGCCGGAGGCGGTGGCGTAACTGCCGCCCGCGCCACCATAGGTGTCGCTGTGTGCCAGGGCCACGATCTGCCGGTTGACGCCGCTCGTGTCCGGCACGAGATCGGCCAGCGCGGCCGCCTTCGCGCTGTCGACCGTCAGCAGCCGCTGCACGCTGTTCGGGTTGCAGCCGCCCCAGAAGCCCATGTTCAGCGGGGTGTCACGCCGAGGTGCGCCGAGTCCGGGATCGCAGTCCACCCCGGACTCCGGCGAAGGTACCTCCACCGCCCAGACGTTGATGTACGAGCGGTAGGAGGCGAACGGCTCGATGCTCCACAGCACGTTGAGATGCTTCTCGACGTCGGCCCGGAACGCCGGCATCTCCTCGGCGGTGTAGCCGTCGCCCATCACGACCAGGTTGAAGCGCTTGTCGGCGGGGCCCGTGGTCTGGACGGGAACGACGGTCGCCGTGTCCGCGACGTCGGCCGGACCGGCGACTTCGCCGGAGACGGCGGTCGCCGGTCCGGCGCCCACCAGACCGGCGGTCAGCAGACAGCCCGCGGTGAGACGGACCACGGCCCTTCGAAGGCGTATGCCAGGTGAGGTCATGGGGCGCGAGCGTATGCCGCGCCCCCAGTGGCGTAAAGATGTTCGCCGGACAGTCGTCTCAGCTTCGCAGATAGGCCAGTTCCGCGTGCCCGGCCGTGTAGCCGTCGACCAGCCGGCGCGCCACGGACACCGAATCGACCAGCGGATGCAGGGCGAACGCCTTCACCGCCGTCGCCCGCGATCCGCTCTCCGCCGCAGCGAGCACCTCGCGCTCGACCGCCTTGACCGCCGTCACCAGACCCACCGCGTGGTACGGCAGCGGTGCCACGGACACCGGATGGGCGCCGGCCGCGTCCACGAAGCAGGGCACCTCGATCACCGCGTCCGCGTCGAGCACCGAAAGGGTGCTGCCGTTACGGACGTTGAGGATCAGCGTGGCCCGCTCGTTGCGCGCGATCGCCCGCATCAGCGCCAGGGCCACCTTCTCGTACCCGCCCGACTCCAGGTCCTCCTCGTCGCGCTCGCCGATCCCGGCGGCCTCCCGGTTGGCGGCCATGTAGGTCGCCTCCCGGTCGGCGAGCGTCCGGTGCCAGGTGGCCAGCGGAGGCGTGCCCGGCTTGCCCATCTCCTCGTAGAAACCGGCCTGTTGGTCGCGCAGATAGGCGCCACGGGTCCGCTCGGCCTGCTGGTAGGCGCCGACGGCCTCGCGGTTGAAGTAGTAGTAGTGCAGATACTCGTTCGGGATCGCGCCGAGCGAGCGCAGCCACTCGGGGCCGAAGAGCCGGCCCTCCTCGAAGGAGCCGAGCGCCCGCTCGTCCGCGAGCAGTCGAGGGAGCACGTCGCGGCCCGCGACCCGCAGGCCGCGCAGCCAGCCGAGATGGTTGAGACCGACGTAGTCGATCCACGCCTCGTCCGGGTTCGCGCCGAGGACCCGGGCGACCCGGCGGCCGAGCCCGACGGGGGAGTCGCAGATGCCGACGACCCGGTCACCGAGCACCCGGGACATGGCCTCCGTCACCAGACCGGCCGGATTCGTGAAGTTGATGACCCAGGCGTCCGGGGCGAGTTCGGCGATCCGCCGCGCGATGTGCACGGCGACCGGCACCGTTCGCAGCCCGTACGCGATCCCGCCCGCGCCCACCGTCTCCTGGCCCAGGACCCCTTCGGCGAGCGCGATCCGCTCGTCCGCCGCCCGGCCCTCCAGTCCGCCGACCCGGATCGCCGAGAAGACGAAGTCCGCCCCGCGCAGCGCCTCGTCCAGATCCGTGGTCGCCGTCACCGACGGGGCGTCCGGCACCCCCGCGCCCTGCTCGGCGAGGACTCGCGCGATCGCCGAGAGCCGCGCTCCGTCGAGGTCGTGCAGGGTCACCTCGGTGACCCGCCCCTCCGCGTGGTCGTCGAGCAGCGCGCCGTACACGAGCGGGACCCGGAATCCGCCGCCTCCGAGAATCGTCAGTTTCATGGTCGTACGCTACTGCGATGCACGTACTGAGCAGCCGGATTCTGCTCCGGCCGGCCGATCCCGAGCGCTCCCGGCGCTTCTACGGAGACACGCTCGGGCTGGCGGTGTACCGCGAGTTCGGCACCGGGCCCGAGCGGGGCACCGTCTACTTCCTCGGCGGCGGCTTCCTGGAGGTCTCCGGGCGCGCCTCCGCGACCGAGCCGCCGCAGCCCCCGCCCCAGCTGCGGCTCTGGCTCCAGGTGGCCGATGTGCGCGCGGTCCATCAGGAGCTCCTGGCCCACGACGTCGTGATCCTGCGGGAGCCGGTGACCGAGCCGTGGGGGCTGATCGAGATGTGGATCGAGGACCCCGACGGGATGAAGATCGCCGTCGTCGAGGTCCCCGAAGAGCATCCGCTGCGCTACCGCCCCTGAAGCGGACAGGACAGCCGGAGCGGAACCGGGTCAGCCCACATCGAGCGCGTTGCGCAGGCCGAGGCGGTAGCGCAGCCGGTCGTGCCGCTTGAGTGCCTCCAGCTCGGGCGCGCGGAACAGCGGCTGGACCGTGCAGCGCGCGGCCGTCGACCCGGTGCGGTCGAGGAGCGCGTTGACGGCCTGCCGGGCGGAGGCGTTGGCGCCCTCCATGGTGGCGAGATCGATGTCGACGGCCACGTAGTCACCGGCCAGATAGAAGTTGGGGACCCTGGTCGCGGCCTGCGGACGGTTGTGGAACGTGCCGACCGGGTGGATGAGGAGCTGGTCGTCGTTGGTCGGGTTCGGGGTACCGAGTCCGTCCACGCCCGGGTCCAGGAACCAGGAGTGCAGCGCGCCGTCCTTCAACACCGTACGGCCGGTGTCGTTGAAGGCGGCCTTGAGCTGCGCCCAGACCTCACGGGCCACCTCGGTGGGGGTGCACTGCTTGGCGGTCTTGCCGTAGAGGACGCCCGGCCGGTCCCACTCCGAGATGTCCACCGAGAGACAGTCGACGGCCGACCCGTCGCCGTAGTCGACGGGGAAGTTCCTGGACGGCCAGTGGTGCGCCTGCTGAATGCACGTCAGGGACCAGGGCGAGTCGATGAGGTTGGCGTGCCCGGCGAGGAGCGGGGCCCGCTCGGTCAGATAGAACTGGATGCCCGTCATCCAGTCCGTCTCCAGCTTGTCGCAGCGCGCCAGCTGGGGATCGGCCGCCCGCAGAGCGGCGCCCCAGGTCCGCCGGGCGTGTTCCACCGGCATCGCCGAGACGTAGTGGTCGGCGGTCACCGAGCGGCGTACCCCCTGCGGGTCCTCGATCACGGCCGCGGAGATTCGCCCGGCGGTGGGGTCGTACGCCATCTCCCGTACGGTCCAGCCGACGCGGAACTCCACGCCGAGGCCGGTCAGATGGGTCACCCAGGGGTCGATCCACGCCTCGTTCGTCGGCAGGTCGAGGATCCGGTCGAGCGGCCCGTCCGCCCCGCGCCCGAGCGCGTTGAAGGCGAAGGCCTCCAGGAGTGTGGCGACCGTGCGGGTGCTGGCCTCCTCGGCCTTGGTGGCCACGATGTTGCGGGTGAGTCCGACGGCCAGGATGCGCTGGTAGTCGTAGCTCATCCGCTCGGCCCGCAGGAAGTCCCACCAGGGCGTGGCCTCCCAGGTCTGGTCACGCCGCTCGTCGCAGCTGGTGAGGAAGACGAGGAAGCGGTTGACGAAGTAGGCGGCCTCGTGGAGCGGGATGGAGCGGGCGGTCTCCAGGAGCGCGGTCAGGGCGCGCCGGATCTCGTCGAGGGTGAGTTCGGCCGGCTGGTGGCCGGGCCAGGGGAGAGGGATGCGCAGGTCTTCGCGGCCGGTGCGGGCGAAGGACATCTCGGCCGGGGCGACGAGGTTGTCCCAGACGCCGTTGGCGTTGCCCGGGAAGGGGATGCGGCGCATCGTGTCGGGAAGGTTGTGGTAGATCCCCGGGATGAAGCGGAAGCCGTGCTCGGCGGGGAGCGGCCGCCGTCCGCCGCGCGCGCTGTCCGGCACGTCCATCGAGCGGGCCTTGCCGCCGAGGGCCCGGCGCTCGTAGACGGTGACGCGGAAGCCGCGTTCGGCGAGCTCGTGCGCGGCGGTCAGGCCGGCGACGCCGCCGCCGAGGACGGCGACGGAGGGAGAGGCCGCCGTCGCAGCAGCCGGGGCCGTCGTCGCCGCCGTCGTTCCGGCCGCGAGGGCCGGAGCCGGAGCGGCTCCGACGGCTGCCGCGCCGGTGACCGCGGCGGCGGTGGTCACGAAGGTGCGTCGCGAGGTGCCCGTACGGTTCATGCCCCAGCCCCTTTTGCCTTACCGGCGGTAACGGTCACGTCCGGCGCAGGAGCATAGGGGTGTCCAACGGCTCCCGGAAGCATCGTGCGGGCCTTGCCGCACACATGGCGCGATCCCGCCCCCGTACCCCTCACGACACAATGGGCCCATGTCCCGTCGTAACACCCGCAAGAACCCTGCCCGCGCCGCCCGCCCGGCCGCCGCCGTGACCGCGACGTCGCCCTGCCCGTGCGGCCTGGCCGCTCCCTACGGCGAGTGCTGCGGACGCTTCCACTCCGGACCGGCGAACGCGCCCACCGCGCCTACCGCCCCCACCGCCCCCACCGCCGAACTCCTCATGCGCTCCCGCTACAGCGCCTTCGTCGTCCGCGACGCGGCGTACCTGCTGCGCACCTGGGCGCCGGAGACCCGCCCCGGCGAGGTCGACTTCGACCCGTCACTGCGCTGGGCCGGCCTGGAGATCCGGGACACCACCGACGGGACCGCGTTCCACCAGACCGGGACCGTCACCTTCGTCGCCCGCTACACCCACGCGGGCGAGCAGGGCGCGCTCCACGAGCGCAGCCGCTTCCGGCGCCACGAGGGCGCGTGGGTGTATGTGGACGGCGACTTCATCGACGAGGCCGACGGGGTCTGAGGGGGCCGACGGGGCCTGAGGGGGCCGACGAGGTCGACAAACCCGGATCAGGACGCGACCCCGGCCGGCTCCCGCCGGCCCCGCGGCAACCCGCTCGCCAGATCCTCGGCGATCAGCTTCTTCGCGATGGCGTCCGTCGCCGCCCGCAGCTCCGGTCCGCTCGGCCGCCCGCGCTCCCGCTCGATCCGGCCGCTGAGCCAGTCCCCCCAGGCGCGCGTGATGATCTCCGCCTCCCGCTTCCCCGCCGGGGTGTGCGAGAGCAGATTGCCGTCCCGGGTCAGGAACCCCTCGTCGACCATGCGGTCGAAGACCGGGAGCAGGACCTCCGGCGGCACGCGCCGGCCGGCCGAGATCAGACCGAGGCTGGCGTGCCCCACCATGCGTGTGAAGAGCTCCACCTGCATCACCGCCCAGCCACCCGCCGTGTCGAGCCGGGTGTCGGAGTCGGTGACGATCCGGCGCGCGGTGTCGAGGTCCGTCTTCCGGATGATCCTGCCGACGGACAGTTCGAGCAGCTTGGCCGAATCGCCGGAGGTGGTCGGGGATCCGAAGCCCTCGCCCATGTCGGGCGCCAAGGCCCGGGCCGTGTCCCGGAGCGGCACCTCTTTCAGGAAGAGCGCGACGACGAAGCCGATCGCGGCGACCGGCACCGTCCAGAGGAAGACCGTGTGCAGGGTGTCGGCGTACGCCTGGACGATCGGCGCCGCCACCTCCTGCGGCAGCCCGTGGACGCCGGACGGGCTCTGCGCCGCCCTCGCGAGGTCGGCCGGATCGGGCCCGCCGGGGACCGTCGCCGCCTGGGCGACGCCCTCCGTGACGTTGGGCCTCAGGGAGTTGGCGTAGATCGTGCCGAAGACGGCGGTGCCGAAAGCACTGCCGAGCGTACGGAAGAAGGTGACGCCCGAGGTGGCGGTGCCGAGATCGGCGTAGTCCACGGTGTTCTGCACGGCGATGGTGAGCACCTGCATGCACAGACCGATGCCGACACCGAGCACGAACATGTACAGCGACTCCAGCCACGTGCTGGTCCCCGTCCCCATCAGCGACAGGAGGAAGAGGCCGAGCCCCATGACGAGACAGCCCGCGATGGGGAAGATCCGGTAGGTGCCGGTCTTGCTCACCACGTTGCCGCTGTAGATCGAGGCGATCAGCAGACCGACGACCATCGGCAGCGTACGGATGCCGGAGATCGTGGCCGAATCCCCGTCGACGTACTGGAGGTAGGACGGCAGGAACGTCATCGAACCGAGCATGGCGAAGCCGACGACGAAGCTCAGCACGGAGCAGACGGTGAACACCGGATTGGCGAACAGCCGCATGGGCAGCATCGGTTCGGCGGCCCGGGTCTCCACCCAGCAGAAGAGCGCGAGCGCGATCAGACCGCCGGCGAAGAGACCGATGATGACACCGGACCCCCAAGCGTACTCGTTGCCGCCCCAACTGGTCGCCAGGATCAGGGCGCTGGAGCCGGCGGCGACCAGGGCGATGCCCGCGTAGTCGATGATCGGCTTGCTCGCGGAGCGTACGGAGGGAATCGTGCGGGCGGCGGCGATCACGACAAGGATCGCGATCGGGACGTTGACGTAGAACGCCCAGCGCCAGCTCAGATGGTCGGTGAACAGCCCACCGAGAAGCGGGCCGATGACGGTGGAGACGCCGAAGACCGCGCCGATCGCGCCCTGGTACTTGCCGCGGTCGCGGAGCGGGATCACATCGGCGATCAGTGCCATCGAGGTGACCATCAGGCCGCCGGCGCCGATGCCCTGCAGTCCCCGCCAGACGATCAGCAGGGTCATGTTGGTGGCCAGGCCGCAGAGGAACGAGCCGGTGATGAAGACGATCGCGGAGATCTGGAAGATCACCTTGCGCCCGAAGAGGTCGCCGAACTTGCCGACCAGGACCGTGGCGACCGTCTCGGCCAGCAGATAGGCGGTGACCACCCAGGACATGTGGGCGGCGCCACCGAGGTCCGAGACGATCGTCGGCAGGGCGGTGCCGACGATGGTCTGGTCCAGCGCGGCGAGGAGCACGCCGAGCATGATCGTGCCGAAGACGATGTTGCGGCGGCGGCTGTCGAGCACGGGAGGCTCGGCGACCGGGGGCGCGGCTTCGCTGGTGGTGGTCACCTTCGCAGCCTCACATCGGGGGCCGCCGCCCGCATGTGGGGGACGGCCGAACCGGTGCGGCGACGGGACCGCGCCCCGAACGGGCCGGAGCACGGGCGCCGGCCCCGGCGCGTCGGCACCGACACCGGCCCCGCAGCGTTGGCTTCAGCGGTGGAGTACCGGAAGCAGCGGGTGGTGCTTCGCCAGCACCTTGTTGGCCCGGGCGAGCGCGGCCAGGGCGTGCTCGCGGTCCGCGTGGTCCTCGGCGCACAGCGGCCCACGGAACCGCAGCACCTCGCGGGCCGCGGAGTCGGCGTCGACCTCCGCCTGCAGGACGTGCAGCGGCAGACAGGAACCGATCATCGCGGCCACACGGTCGGGAATCGGGACGGGGACGAGGGGCGAGGGCGAGGTGATCACGGGTCAGTCCTTGTGGGGTCTGGTGTCGAGGAGGGGTCTCCCTCTCCATACGTACAGGATGGGGTTCGGGGTTCGTCGACGGGGATGTCTCCGTGGAGCAACAGCCGGAGGACCGTTCGGCGGGGTGTACGGACGGGCCGCGGCCCCCGCTCCGGACGGGCGGGTCGAAGGCGCGGAACGTTCCCGCAGGTGCACGGCGCGCGGCGCGATCTTCACGGGGAACCGGCGGCCCGGATCGCTCAGGAGTCCGTCGAACGTCGAATCGGAAATCCCTCCCCAGCCAACGGATTCTCGATGCGGGAATGTGAAGCATCTCACCCGCGGCGGTGCCGGTTGCGGGTGGTCCGCGAGTCGATCGGAAGTGAGCGAGATCGTGCGCGGACGGTTGAAATCTCGTTACGCATGAGTAAGTTGACTGCTCGGTAAGTCCGTAAGTCCGAGAGTCCGTAAGTCCGAGATCCGGTACCTCCCCGCCCGCATGCCGCGAACAGGAGCCCGCCATGGGCGTACGCAAGGATCTGAAGCAGGCCAAGAGGCGCAGCGACCTCCTCGACCGCTTCCCGGTCGAACTCGTGCGCGAGGACGGTGTCGTACGTGAGGCGCGTACCGCTCTCCCGGGCGGGCCCCCGCCGGTCGGAACCCCCGCGGACATCCCCTTCCGCAACGCCGCCGAGGACCCCGGCGCCGTCGTCATGCGACGCAAGCAGACCGGCGGGTGGCGACCCGTCACCGCGGCGGAGTTCGCCGGTGACGTCCAGGCCGCCGCGAAAGGGCTGATCGCCGGCGGGGTCGAGCCCGGCGGACGGGTCGTGCTGATGGCGCGCACCCGTTACGAATGGGCGGTGCTCGACTTCGCCATCTGGGCGGCCGGCGGGCAGACCGTCCCCGTCTACGCCACCTCCTCGGCCGAACAGATCGCCTGGATCCTCCAGGACTCCGGGGCCCGCCATGCCGTCACCGAGTCCCCCGAGCACACCGCGACGCTCCACGCAGCCGCCACCGCACTCCCCGAACCGGTCCGCGGCTGGGAGATCGCGTCCGGCGGGCTGTCCGAACTCGCCGCCATGGGTCAGAAGGTGTCCGACGAGGAGGTGACCAAGCGCCGCTCCGCGCTCGCACCGGACACCGTCGCCACCCTCTGCTACACCTCCGGCACCACCGGACGCCCCAAGGGCTGCGTCCTGACCCACGGCAATCTCCACGCGGAGGCGTCCGGCACCGTCGAGCTGCTGCATCCGGTCTTCACGGAGGTCACCGGGCAGACGGCCTCGACCCTCCTCTTCCTGCCGCTCGCCCACATCCTCGGGCGCACCATCCAGATCGCCTGTCTCATGGCCCGCATCGAGATCGGGCACTGCCCCTCCATCAAGCCCGACGAACTGCGCCCGGAACTACGGCGGTTCAAGCCCACCTTCGTCGTCGGAGTGCCCTACCTCTTCGAGAAGATCCACGACACCGGCCGCGCCACCGCCGAGAAGCTGGGCCGCGGCTCGTCCTTCGACCGCGCCGACTCCGTCGCCGTACGCTTCGGCGAGGCGGCACTCGGTCATCTCCTGGGCAAGGGCCGCCGGCCCGGTCCCGGGCTGACGGCGGCCTGGGCCCTGTACGACCTCCTCGTCTACCGGCGCATCCGCAAGGAACTCGGCGGCAACCTGCGGTACGCCATCAGCGGCGGCTCCCCGCTCGACCGCCGCCTCAGCCTCTTCTTCTACGCCGCCGGGGTGCTCGTCTACGAGGGTTACGGCCTCACCGAGACCACCGCGGCCGCCACCGTCTCCCCACCCCTGCGGCCCCGGCCCGGCACCGTCGGCCGGCCCGTCCCCGGCACCGCGGTCCGCATCGCCGACGACGGCGAGGTGCTGGTCAAGGGCGGCATCGTCTTCGCCGCGTACTGGAACAACCCCGAGGCCACCCAGGAGGTCCTGCGGGACGGCTGGTTCGCCACCGGCGACCTGGGCGCCCTCGACGACGAGGGCTATCTCGTCATCACCGGCCGCAAGAAGGACATCCTGATCACCTCCGGCGGCAAGAACGTGTCCCCGGCCGTCCTCGAGGACCGGCTGCGCAGCCGCCCGCCCGTCGGGCAGTGCGTGGTCGTCGGTGACAACCGCCCGTACGTGGCGGCGCTCGTCACCCTCGAACCCGAGGCGGTCCAGCACTGGCTGTCCGTCCGCAAACGGCCCGCCGACACCCCGGCCGCCGCGCTCTGCGAGGACCCGGAGATGGTCGCGGACGTCCAGAAGGCCGTCGACCACGCCAACCAGGCCGTCTCCAGGGCCGAGTCGATCCGGAGGTTCCGTATCGTGCCGGGGGAGTTCACGGAGGAGAACGGGATGCTCACGCCCTCCCTCAAGGTCAAGCGGCACGCGGTCATGGCGGCCTGGGCGACCGAGGTCGAGGCGCTCTATGGATGAGTTCGGGGGACGAACTCACCGGCACGTTCTAGGGGTGAGCGGGTGACAGCACCTCGGAGAGGTCGTACGAGACGGGCTCCTCCAGCTGCGCGTACCCGCATGACTCCGGGGTCCGGTCGGGGCGCCAGCGCTTGAACTGCGCCGTGTGCCGGAACCGGTCGCCCTCCATGTGGTCGTAGCCGACCTCGCAGACCCGATCGGGCCGCAGCGCCACCCACGACAGGTCCTTCTTGCCCGACCAGCGGCTCGGCGCGCCCGGGAGCCGCGCGCTCTCGTGCGCCGCCTCCTGCGCCCACGCCGCCCACGGGTGCCCGTCCGGCGGATCCATCCGCAGCGGCTCCAGCTCCTCGACCAACTCCGCGCGCCGCTTGGTGGTGAAGGCGGCACAGACGCCGACGTGCTGGAGGGTGCCGCCGGCGTCGTACAGGCCGAGCAGCAGCGAGCCGACCACGGGCCCGCTCTTGTGGAAGCGGTAGCCGGCCACCACCACATCGGCGGTCCGCTCATGCTTGATCTTGTACATCAGCCGGGCGTCCGGCCGGTACGGGAGGTCCAGCGGTTTGGCGATCACGCCGTCCAGGCCCGCACCCTCGTACTGCTCGAACCAGTGCGCCGCGACCTCCGGGTCCGTCGTCGCCGGCGCCAGATGGACCGGGGCGTCCACGCCGTGCAGGACCTCTTCCAGGGCGGCCCGGCGATCGGTGAGGGGGGTGTCGAGGAGGGACACGTCGCCGAGCGCGAGCAGGTCGAAGGCGATGAACCGGGCCGGGGTCCGCTCGGCCAGCATCCGCACCCGCGAGTCGGCGGGGTGGATGCGCTCGGTGAGCCGGTCGAAGTCCAGCCGTCCGTCGTGCTCGATCACGATCTCGCCGTCGACCACGCAGCGCTCCGGGAGCCGGGGGAGGAGGGCCTCCACCAGCTCGGGGAAGTAGCGGGTGAGCGGCTTGCCCGTACGGCTGCCGATGACGAGGTCCGGGCCGTCGCGGTGCACGATGGCGCGGAAGCCGTCCCATTTCGCCTCGTACTGCATGCCCGGCGGAATCTTCTTCACGGCCTTGGCCAGCATCGGCTTCACGGGCGGCATCACCGGCAGATCCATGGGTCGATTGTCCGATATGCAAGGAATGTCGGCGAGCCCTACGCTGGCTCGCATGGCGAGCAAGGCGGCAGCGGTGGAACTGGAAGTCGGCGAGCGGACCGTACGCGTGTCCAATCCGGAGAAGGTGTACTTCCCCGAACCCGGCTACACCAAGCTCGACATGGTCTCGTACTACCTGGCGGTCGGGGACGGCATCACCCGCGCGCTGCGCAACCGCCCCACGACCCTGGAGCGCTACCCCGACGGGGTGACCGGCGAGTCCTTCTTCCAGAAGCGGGCCCCCAAGTACCTCCCGGAGTGGATCCCCACCGCCCACATCACCTTTCCCAGCGGCCGGTCCGCCGACGAGATGTGCCCGACCGAGCCCGCGGCCGTGCTGTGGGCCGCCAACCTCGGCGCGGTCACCTTCCATCCGTGGCCGGTGCGGCGCGAGGACACCGACCACCCCGACGAGCTGCGCCTCGACCTCGACCCGCAGCCGGGCACGGACTACGCCGACGCCGTCCGCGCCGCGCACGAGCTGCGCGCCGTGCTCGACGAGTACGGGTTGCGGGGCTGGCCCAAGACCTCGGGCGGGCGCGGCGTGCATGTCTTCGTACCGATCCAGCCGCTCTGGACCTTCACCCAGGTCCGCCGCGCGGCCATCGCCTGCGGGCGGGAGCTGGAGCGGCGGATGCCGGAGCGGGTGACGACCAAGTGGTGGAAGGAGGAGCGCGGCGAGAAGATCTTCGTCGACTACAACCAGACCGCGCGTGACCGCACGATCGCCTCGGCGTACTCCGTACGGCCCCGCCCGCACGCTCCGGTCTCCGCGCCGCTGCGCTGGGACGAGATCGACGACGCGACGCCGAGAGACTTCGACATCCGGACGATGCCGACCCGGTACGCCGAGCTGGGGGACGTCCATGCCGACATGGACGACGAGCGGTTCAGCCTGGAGGGCTTGCTGGAGCTGGCCCGCCGCGACGAGGCGGAGCACGGGCTCGGTGACCTGCCGTACCCGCCGGAGTACCCGAAGATGCCGGGGGAACCGAAGCGGGTGCAGCCGAGCAGGGCGAAGAAGGCGGAGGGCTGACGGGGCCGTCGCAGGGGCGTCTCTCGGTTCGTCGTCCTAAAACAACACGAACGATCGTGCTAACATTTTCTCATCGCTCCGGCCGACGAGGAGATCCGGCATGACTCCCACGACTTCGCTCGTGCGCACCGCCCTGAACACCGCCTCGCTCATAGCCCCGGGCCCCGCCGGGCGCGCCGCCTTCGCCCTCTTCGTCCGGCCGCTGGGCCGGTCGCGGCTGAGACCGGAGGAGGAGCCCCTCTTCACCGAGGCCCGGACGGGCCGGCTCCGGGTCAACGGCAAGGACGTCGTCACGTACGCGTGGGGCGACGGCGCACGCCCCGTACTCCTGGTGCACGGCTGGTCCTCGCGCGCCTCGCGTCTCTCGGCCTTCGTCGAGGCGCTGCGCGAACGGGGCTACAGCCCCGTCACCTTCGACGCGCCCGGCCACGGCGACTCGGAGGGGCGGGCCACGAATATCTACGAGTACCGCCACATCATCCGTGAACTGCACGGCCGGTACGGCGACTTCGAGGCCGTGGTGGCGCACTCCTTCGGGGTGCTTGCCGCGCTGTTCGCGTTGCGTGACGGGGTGCGGACGGGACGGTTCGTGGGGATCGGCGGCGTCGGTCGGTTCGACTTCCTCGTCGAGGAGTTCCAGACCGGCTGGGGGCTGAGCGACCGGACCGTCCGGCATATGCGCCGCCATGTCGAGCGGACGCTCTTCCGCGACGAACCGGACATCTGGCAGCGCCTGAACGCGACATACGCGCCGGCCGAACTGGACGCCCCCGTCCTGCTGTTCCACGACGAGACCGACGACATGGTCGCGCCGGCCCACTCCCACGCGACGGCGGCCGCCCACGCTCCCCGCGCCCGCCTGATCGTCACCCAGGGCCTCGGCCACCGCCGCATCCTCAGGGCCCCGGAGGTGGTCGCGGAGACGCTCCGCTTCGTGACGGCGCCGACGGCGGAGCCGGGGCCTTTGGCGGATCAGGTGGCAGAGCTGAGGAGCTGACGGTGCTGGGCCGGGTTCTGTCGGAACCGCACCGAAGCCGTACCCCCGCGACGCGTTCGAACTCTCGCTCGGAGCTGACTCAGGTGGAGGGGATCTCGTCGCGGGCCTCGTCCGTCGCCTCCGCTCGAAGGCGACGCGTGATCCCGCGGCTCGCGAACTCGTAGGCCGTCGTGTCGCCGTGCAGGACCGACTGCGCGTTGGCCGCCTCCATCAGGGCGATGATCTCGAAGGCCAGCTGCGGGACGTCGACGTCCGCGACCAGACCGCCCGCGAGACGTGCCTCGTCCAGGGTCCGCTCCATGTACGTGACCCAGTCGCGGCGCGCCTGGGCGATCGCGTCGTGGACCGGGCCGCTGCGGGCGTCGAACTCCGCCGAGACCGCGTAGAAGAAACAGCCGCCGGCGAAGACCCGCTCCGAGGAGTACGCGAGCCAGTTCCGGCACAGCGCCCAGACCCGGCCGGGGCCCGGCGGCAGCTCGGCGAGCGGGGCGACCACGCGGCCGGAGAAGACGGCGGCGGCCGCGCGGATGGTGGCGAGTTGCAGCTCCTCCTTGGAGCCGAAGAGCGCGAAGACCCCGCTCTTGCTGAGGTTCAGCTCGGTCGCGATCCGGCCCAGGGACAGCCCCTCGAGCCCCTCGACCGACGCGATGTCCATGGTTCGGCCGAGGACCATGCGCCGGGTCTGGTTTCCGCGCTCGACGCGCCCGTCCGTCTTCATGACCTCCATGCTACTGAACGCACGGTCGTGCGGACATCCGTCGTCAGGGGCGCCGTTGGCGCGCGGAGGTTCATGGTCGCGGGTTCCGCGAACTACTGGGACGGGCTGCGTACCAGTGCACCGTCCAGTCCGATAGGTCAGCGACTCCGCGACGAGCGTCTCGACGGCCTGCGGGATCGCGACCGCAGGGTGGCGAGGCCGAAAGCCAGTCCTCCGCCCATGAACCAGGGGTTCCAGAGGGCCAGCGTCCAGGCCCGCTGCCCCGCGCTCACGGTGTCCAGGTGCGTTGTGTCGGTCAGCAGCAGCACCTCGACACCGATGCCACGGACCAGGAGGAGGGCACAGACGCTCCATCCCAGCCACCCCGCCAGCAGAGCGGGAACGCCCCGCAGCCTCGACCGGGCAAGCAACCATGCCAGCAAGGCGCCGAGGAGGCAGAGCGCACCCACACCCCACAGACCGGCCACGACGAACCACAGCGGGCGCTCGGTGGCCAGCGGACCCGCGGAGATGCTCAGCCCCACATCACCGCCGACGGCCCAGTAGAAGTGCAACCCGCCGAACGCGACCGCCCACAAGCACGCGATACGTCCCCACAGCGTGGACGGCTCTGCGCCCGTTCCCTCCGGTCGCCGTCTCATCGTCGGCCCTCATGGGCATCGCGCCCGTCGGCGCACGGGCCATCTGCCTCCTGTGGCACCACGATGAACGCGGTGCCCTTGGTCAGATCGACACTGGAGCGAGGCGGCGCACCGTCGCTCTCGTCGTCCCGTCGCAGCAGCTCTACCCTCCGCTGCTCCAGTTCCACCGTCTTGTTTCCGTTCACGACCGCCGTGAACTCGTCGAAGGCTATGTTCGACAACGACCGCCCCGTGCGCCTGCGCAGCCACGGGATCAAGCCCAGCCCCGTGAACCATCGCCACGCGCTCTCCATCAGGGCGAACACGACCAGACAGGCCGCGAACGCCGGGAACGACATGAGGAGAAACGTCACAGCTGGTCCCTCGGCGTCCTCGACACAGCCGACGGCCGGGAACCGGCGGAAGGGCGGCGCCGTATGTCGCCCGATTGGGACGGCTCCCCATCTCGCGGGCTCACCGCCGTCGGGGGACTCATCTCGCTGATTGCCATGGGTTCACTGTTCTGGATCAGCAGCGCGCAGGGATCAGACCGGCGCATGATCCGCTTCCCCCATGCGGCGGAGGCGCGGTCATGGAGATCCACCGCACGGAGGAGTGCCGTGGGAGCCGGCCGGCTCGGCTCGCATGGCCGTCTTCGCCCCGGACGGGACGGGGCCGCGGTGGCGCCGTCCGCCCCGCCGCGCGAGAGGCGGTGTGGCGCTCGGCGCGCCGCATTGATCGAACGTTGATGGGCCGTTTACGGCCACAGGGCAACGTGTCGGCCATGCAGACCGACACCACCGCAGTCCTGACCGCCCCGACCCCCGACATGTCCTGGCAGGAGAACGCCCTCTGCGCCCAGGCGGGCCCCGAGTTCTTCTTCCCGGCCCCCGGCTCGTCCACCCGCGAGGCGAAGCAGCTGTGCGGGGCGTGCGAGGGGCGGGTGCAGTGCCTGGAGTACGCGCTGGAGCATGACGAGCGATTCGGGGTGTGGGGCGGGCTTTCGGAGAAGGAGCGGGGGCGGCTGAAGCGTCAGCGGGGGTGAGCGACAGAAAGCCGTCGGAACAACAGTCGCCGGTACCGGCCGTCACGGGCGAGGCCGGCGCGTTCGGCAAGAGGAGGTGCGGACGGATCCTCGCTACCGAAGTCGCCGGGCGGAAGCTGCCGGACGACGCGTACCGGATAGTGGCCCCCTACGGGAGAGGCGACGCCACCCCCCAATGGATCACCGGCGAACCAGAGGGTGTGCGGGTGCCAATTGCGCTTGCTCTGAAGATCCTGCCTGAACGGCACCGGGCACAGCGTCAGCGTGGATCCGCAGCCCACGTCCAAGATGATCAGGTGGGATTGGTTTCGATCGGCAGGCCCGTAACTGCAGGCATATACCCGCCAGGGATACATCCGCAGGACGCGTTTTGCCCGGCGCAATGCCGCCAGCCCCATCCAGTTGAGTCCAATCAGCAAGGGTGTCACGAGCACGTAGACGACGAGCGCCCCGACGAACTGCTCGGGAGCCCCTGACGCGAACCACATGCACGTGAGAGCAACGGGTAGAACGACCGAACCCGTCAACCAGGCGAGGCGGCGCCGGACCGCGCGGCGCAGGCCGACCACCGTCGGGGGATGCTCGAGCGCCGACTTGAGCAGGGGCGGCGGCTGGATCACAGAAGTACCTCGAGGAGACGGCTGGGCCGCAGGGGCACTTCGGCCTCCGTCGGGTGGGGATCAGTGAAGCGCACCGTCTGGCCGATGCCGAGCAGGACGTCCACGTAGTCCTCCGCGGACGCGAGAGATGTCGTCGTCAGCTCGAAGAGAAGGGCACGGGAACCGCGCTCTCTCGCAATGACCAGCCGTGCCTGGAACGCGCTGACACCGAGCGGAGCAAACGGGCGGCCCTCCATGAGGTGCGGCGGCGGAGCCGGCAGCAGCGCGGTGGCGAGAGCGGCCGGTCTGCCGCACTCGAGGTGCACGATCGCCCGATCGCGAGGCATGCCGAACGTGCCGCTCACCATGGCCAAGGAACAGAGGGCTCCGGCCGCAGCCGGACTGGGGGCGCCGGTACCGATGTCGGAAACGGCAAGCACCGACGTGCTCATGCCCTTGCGCTCGTCAGGGTGCAGCCCGATGGCCAGATGCACTGCGTCGCGCGTCACCAGATCTTCGAGCAGATCGAAGAACCCCTGTGTCGTCCGCACGGTTTCGTCGGTCCGATCCGCGGGAGGGAGAATGGTGTCCAGCACGGCGTCCATCCGCTCGCGGGCCGCGCCGACGTCGTGCACGTCGATGGCGAAGAAGCCCGGCGGCTGAACGAACCAGCAGTCGGCAACGTGCTGCTGGACAGCGTGGGGGTAGCTCATGTCGTGGCTCCTCAGCGTGATGCCGCGCGCGCCCATGCCTGGGCAACTTTGACGGCGTGCGGGATATCGGACGCACTGATCCGTGCGGTGTCGGTCACGGCAGCGCCCCAGCGCGCCGCGTCGCTGTCCTCCGGGGCGATCAGGCCCGACCCGGAGGCGGTGACCCCGGCAGCCGCGATGCCGGCCTCGGTGGGCTTGGCGGCTGTATGGCCTCTCCTGTCCGTCACCCACGTCACGATGGGCTTGGGCGCTTCGTTGATCTCCCGCATGGCTCCGTGGGAACCACGGGCGAACGCCCCCGCCTGGCTTCTGAACCCCGTGGCCAACGATGCTGCCCGCGCGCCCTTGGCCACGGCACCGATGCCGGGTACGGCTCCGACCGCGTCACCCGCGAGTGTGACCACGGCGGAAGCGAACTTGCCGTCCAGACGCCCCTCGGTGAAGCCGGCCTTGAGAGCGGACCGGATCTTCGGGTCCGAGGCGTGGACAGCCATGGCCGCGAGGCTGAGCCCGGCAGCGATGAAGAGCAGCGGAATGACCAGCCCGCCTGTCGCGAAAATCGCGATCAGGCCGGCGATGGCGGACAGCGTGCTGAGGATGTCCCCGAGATTGTCGTCGACCCACTTCAACGTCTTGTCCAGCCACCCCGGTTCCTTCGGCGCCAGCCGGTCCGTCGCCTCGTTCAGCGACTTCGCGACCTTCCCCGCCTCCACCCGGTGCGTCTCCTCCAGTTCCCTCGCCTTCCGGCGGACGTGTTCCAGCGCCTCCCTCGCCCGCGTCAAGGACTCCTCCGCCGCCTTCAGTTCGGCCTCCGGCGCCGCGCGCCACGTCGCCTCCGCCCGGCTCAGGGTCTTCGCGTCCAGGGCCGCCTGGGACTCGTAGCGGCGGGCCGTCTCCTGGTAGCCCACCAGGCTGTCGTGCCAGGTGCCCAGGCGGGTGGCCGCCTTCGTCAGGGAGGCGTGGGCGTTCTTGAGGTGGCGGGGGAGGTCGTCGGCGAGGGCCTCGCGGAAGGCGGTGGCCGCCTCGCCGCGCCAGGTCGCGCTGTTCGACAGGAGCTCGTCCACCAGGCGCCACGCCGTGCCCAGCGAGGTCGCCGACGTCGTCAGCTTCGCCTTCAGCGCCGCGATCTCCGGTGGGCTGCCCGGCGCCGGGTTCCATCCCAGGTGCGGGAACGTCGCCTCAGCCACGCTCCACCGCCCGGAACGCCGACTCGATCGAGCGGTTCAGCTGCGCGTACCCCTCGTGGCTCACGCTCACGCCCTCGTGAACCGCCTTGATCCGTAAGCCAAGTTGTTCCGCCCCGTACTTCCAGCGCTGCTGGAAACCGTCGCACGCCTCGTCCAGCTCTCGCGTCCCCAACTGGTCCGCCCGCACATGCTCCAGCGCCCGTCTCGCCGCACCCAGCGAGGTCAGCGACTGGCCCAGGGCGCGCGAGAAACGGCCCAACTGATCGGTGTCCACCTGAAGATCGGGATCCATGGGCGATCACCCTGGCAGATCATCGCCAAAGAGGAGAAATGCCGTCACGCCCCCGAGTGAGGCGATAATCCGATGCTGACCCCGGCCGCCCTCACTACGATCATGGATCCATGGACCAGGAACTCGCCGCCTTCGAGCGCACGATCAGCAGGCTTCGCAGCCTGCCCCTCGGCGATCCCGCCCGGATGCGCGGCGAGGAGCTCGCCGCCACCTTCGCCCGCGAGAGCCGCAACAAACGCCGCAAGGCCCGCCGCGCCGAGCAGTCCGCCGCCGATGCCGCCCTCGCCGCCCGCACCGCGACCGGGGCGCTCGACCGGCGCGAGGACGCACCCTTGGCCGTCCTCGACCAGGAATCCCCCGGCGAGTTCCGCAGAGTCCGCTACTGCTACGTCTGCAAGTCGTCCTATCGACAGGCCGACGCCTTCTACCACCGGCTCTGCCCGCCCTGCGCCGCCGACAACACCGCCCGCCGCGCCCTGAGCACCGACCTCACCGGCCGCCGGGCGCTGCTCACCGGCGGCCGCGTCAAGATCGGGTTCCAGCTGGCGCTCATGCTGCTCCGCGACGGCGCCGAACTGCTCGTCACCAGCCGCTTCCCGCACGACACCCTGCGCCGCTTCCGCGCCGCCGAGGGGAGCGAGCGGTGGCTGGACCGGCTCACCGTCGTCGCCATCGACCTGCGCGACCCGCGCCAGGTCCTCGGCCTCTGCGAGCGCCTGCGCGCCGAGGGCCGGCCGCTCGACATACTCGTCAACAACGCCGCCCAGACGATACGCCGGCCCCCGGAGTCGTACGCCCTGCTCGCGGCGGGGGAGCGGAAGGCGCTGCCCGAGGGCGTCATTCCCGCGCCGGGGTACGAGGCCGGGGGCGACCGGGCCCCCGTCGTCGCCGGTCTGGAGCCGGACGAGGCCGGGCTGCTGCCCGACCTCTCGGCGCAGAACTCCTGGTCCGTACGGCTCGGCGGCCTGGACGCCGCCGAGCTTCTGGAGACCCAGCTCGTCAACGCCCTCGCGCCCACCCTGCTGTGCGACCGGCTGCTGCCGCTGCTGCTCGCCTCCCCGAGGCCCCGCCGCTACATCGTCAACGTCTCGGCCGTCGAGGGGCGCTTCACCGTACGCAACAAGACGGGCGGCCACCCCCACACGAACATGGCGAAGGCGGCCCTCAACATGCTCACGCGCACCAGCGCCGGCGAGCTGGCCGAGCAGGGTGTGCACATGTGCAGTGTCGACACGGGGTGGATCACGGACGAGAACCCGGCGCCCCGCAAGGCCCGGATCGCCGCCGTGGGCACCCGTACGCCGCTGGACGTCGTCGACGGCGCCGCCCGGATCTACGATCCGATCGTGCGCGGCGAGGCCGGGGAGCCCGTCTCGGGCGTCTTCCTCAAGGATTACCGGGAAGCCGCCTGGTGAGCGGGTGAGCGGGTGGCCGGGAGCGCCCGGTGGCCAGGGGGAGAAACCCGGCGGCCCCGGGGTGACGCCGGCGGCCCTGGGTTGACGCCGGTGGCCCAGGGGTGGGGTGACACCCCGTGGCGCGGTCAGCCTTCCGCGCGGGCCGCCATCCGCGCCTTGCGCGCCGCGAGCTTCGCGTCGAACTTACTCGCCTCGCTGTCCAGGCCCGCCATGTAGAGCCCGAGCTCCTCCTGGGCCTTCAGGCCCTCGGGGCCCAGGCCGTCGATCTGCAGCACCTTGAGGAAGCGCAGCACCGGCTGGAGGACGTCGTCGTGGTGGATGCGCATGTTGTAGATCTCGCCGATCGCCATCTGCGCCGCCGCCCGCTCGAAGCCGGGCATGCCGTGTCCGGGCATCCGGAAGTTCACGACGACGTCCCGCACGGCCTGCATGGTCAGGTCGGGAGCGATCTCGAAGGCCGCGCCCAGGAGGTTGCGGTAGAAGACCATGTGCAGGTTCTCGTCGGTGGCGATGCGCGCCAGCATCCGATCGCAGACCGGGTCGCCGGACTGGTGGCCGGTGTTCCGGTGCGAGATGCGGGTGGCGAGCTCCTGGAAGGCGACGTACGCGACCGAGTGCAGCATCGAGTGCCGGTTGTCGGACTCGAAGCCCTCGCTCATGTGCGCCATCCGGAACTGCTCCAGCTTGTCCGGGTCGACCGCGCGGGAGGCCAGCAGGTAGTCGCGCATCACGATGCCGTGGCGGCCCTCCTCCGCGGTCCAGCGGTGCACCCAGGTGCCCCAGGCGCCGTCGCGGCCGAAGAGGCTGGCGATCTCGTGGTGGTAGCTGGGCAGGTTGTCCTCGGTGAGCAGGTTCACGACGAGGGCGATCTTGCCGATGTCGGTGACCTTGGACTGCGAGGGGTCCCAGGCCTCGCCGTCCTCGAAGAAGCCGGGGAAGTTCCGGGCGTCGGACCACGGGACGTACTCGTGCGGCATCCAGTCCTTGGTGACCTTGAGGTGCCGGTTGAGTTCCTTCTCGACGACCTCTTCCAGCGCGTACAGCAGGCGGGCGTCGGTCCACCCTGTCGAGCTGCCGAGGTGGGGAGAGGTGAGCGTCACGGGGACTCCTGGGGACGGAGAGGGTACGGAAAAAACTACCTACGCATTCGTAGGTTACGAAACCGTAGGTTAAGGCTCCGTAAGGCGTCGGCCAAGCCCGTCTCGGCGATGTCCGGTTACGTTCCGTTATGTGCGCAGCTGATGGGAGTCCCAAGAGAGGCAGGTCACGCCCTCGGCGCGGGCCGCCGCTCGTGATCACGGCTACGCAGAGCAGACGCGGGGCGGGGACGGGGGACTCGCCCCCGTCCTCGCCCCGCGCGGCGGTACGACGTCCTGGGCGTCACTCCACCGTCAGCGACCCCGGCATTCCCTCCCGTACCGCTTCCGGCGTCGTGGGCCGCAGCTCGCCGTCGAGCAGCAGCCAGCGGGTGATCCCCAGCGACTCCAGGAAGGGCACATCATGGCTCGCCACGATCAGCGCCCCCTCGTACGCCTCCAGCGCCGCCGTCAGCTTCCGGACGGAAGCCATGTCCAGGTTGTTCGTCGGCTCGTCCAGCATCAGCAGCTGCGGAGCGGGTTCGGCGAGCAGCAGCGCCGCCAGTGTCGCCCGGAACCGCTCCCCGCCCGACAGCGTCCCGGCGGCCTGATCCGCCCGCGCGCCCCGGAAGAGGAACCGTGCGAGCCGCGCCCTGATGGCGTTCACCGTCGCCGAGGGCGCGAACCGGGCGACGTTCTCCACCACGCTGAGGCCGTCGTCGAGGACGTCGAGTCGCTGCGGCAGGAAACGCAGCGGTACCTGGGTCTCCACCTCGCCCGACAGCGGCTCCAGCTCGCCGGCGATCGTCCGCAGCAACGTCGTCTTGCCGGCTCCGTTCCGGCCCACGAGCGCGATCCGCTCCGGTCCGCGCAGCTCGAACTCGCCGCCCACCCGGGCTCCGTAGCGCAGTTCCACCTCGCGCAGATACAGCACTCCCCGGCCCGGGTGCACCGTGGTGCGCGGCAGCTCGATCCGGATCTCGTCGTCGTCCCGTACCGCCTCCACCGCCGCGTCCAGTCGCTCCCGCGCCTCGGCGAGCCGCTCGGAGTGCAGGGCGCGGTGCTTGCCCGCCGACACCTGGGCCTCGCTCTTGCGGCTGTTGGCGACGATCTTGGGGACCACCTTGTTCGCCGCGCTCTTCTGCGCGTACCGCTTGCGCCGTGCCAACTTCTGGTGAGCATCGGAGAGTTCACGCTTCTGCCGCTGTACGTCGGCCTCGGCGACCCGCACCATCCGCTCGGCCGCCTCCTGTTCGGCGGCCAGCGCCTCCTCGTACGCGGAGTACGCGCCGCCGTACCAGCCGACCTCTCCGTCCCGCAGATCGGCGATCTGGTCGACCCGTTCCAGGAGTTCGCGATCGTGGCTGACCACGACCAGCACCCCGGACCAGGCGTCCACCGCTTCGTACAGCCTGCGGCGGGCGGAGAGATCGAGGTTGTTGGTCGGCTCGTCGAGGAGCAGGATGTTCGGCCGGGCGAGCAGCAGCGCGGCGAGCCGCAGCAGGACGGACTCGCCGCCCGATACTTCGCCGATGGTCCGGTCGAGCCCGATGTGACCGAGTCCGAGCTGGTCGAGCGTGGCGCGGGCCCGCTCCTCCACGTCCCAGTCGTCGCCGACGGCGGCGAAGTGGGCCTCGGAGGGGTCGCCCGCCTCGATGGCGTGCAGCGCGGCACGGGTGGCGGCGATGCCGAGCGCCTCCTCGACCCGCAACGCGGTGTCGAGGGACAGGTTCTGCGGGAGGTAGCCGACCTCGCCGACTGTGCGGATCGTGCCGGCGGCGGGGGTCAGCTCACCCGCGATGAGCTTGAGGAGCGTGGACTTGCCCGATCCGTTGAGGCCGATCAGGCCCGTTCTGCCGGGGCCGACCGCGAGCCGGAAGTCGTCGAGGACCTCGGTGCCGTCGGGCCAGGAGAAGGAGAGGGACGAGCAGGTGATGAACGTGGGATGGGTCGCCATGGGGGCCTCCCGGTTGCAAGAGCGTGGGCTGGGGCAACGGGTGAGACACCGGGGCGCGGGCAGGCACAAGAGCTCGTACGCCGAGGTCGAGGACGGCACACGCGGCGGCAAGGGGCACGCGCGGCACGGTGTCTCGAAACCTCAGACGAGCAACGGCCTTCTCCGATCGGGCGACAACAGGGCCAGGTCAGGACGGTACGCGTCGCGCCGAGTGGGCGGCAAACTATTTTCCGCGGGTGGCGGGTGGCGGGTGGCGGGTGGCGGGTGGCGGGTGCCGGGTGGCGGGCGCGACGGACGTTGCCCGCCCCACCAAGTCCCGGGCGCTCAGGCGTAGTCGTCGAGGAGCTGGGCCAGATCCTGGTCCCAGTCCAGATACTGGTGCTCGCGGCCGACCGGCACCAGGTGCTGCGACCGCTTGAGGAAGCGCCGCAGTTCGGCCGTGCGGATGTGCACCACGGCCACGCCCTCCGGCGCGTGGAACTCGACGACGGTGCGGTCGTAGCCGTACGGACGGACGCGGACGTCGCCGACCCCGGCCGGGCCCTCCACGCCCTCCGCCAGCAGCTCGCGGGAGAACGCCCAGGACACCTCGACGCCCTCCAGCGTCGCGGGCGGAGGGAACGCCATGCTCACGGCGAAGGGATCCTCGCGGTCGTACCGCAGGGTGGCGGGAACGGTTTCCATCCGGGGAGCGGATGCGACCAGACGGGCCTGGACGGCCTGCTCGATGACGGTGGACAAGGCCGGCTCCTCTCACGCGGCTTCGGTTTCTGTCGTCTCCCTGACACAGAGGAAGACGAACGATCGGGCCGGAACGTGCACCGGTGGGGCACGTGAGCTGTGTCACCGCGTGCCCGCCTGTGCGTTTCACCGCGATCCGCCGTGACAATCCGCCGGGTGGGGAGTCCTTGCCCGTCGGCCGTCACCGCGACGCGCTCTGGACGGGATCACAGGCGTGGGCTAGCTTCCGGCGCCATGACGTCCATGGGGAAGACGAGACGAATGATGTCGGTGGGCCTGAGCGGGGCGGCGCTCGCCATGGCCCTGGCGGTCCCGGCGCAGGCCGGGCAGTCCGCGCAGGCCGGGGACGCCGGGGATGCCGGGGAGACCCCCACGGCCGCGGTCGGCTGGCAGCTGACGCAGACGGGTACGGACGCCCGCTTCCGGGGGCTGGCGGCGGTCGACCGCACGACGGCCTGGGCCGCGGGTTCGAAGGGGACGGTGCTGCGGACCACGGACGGCGGCCGGAGCTGGCGGAACGTTTCCCCGCCCGGCGCGGCGGAGCTGGAACTGCGCGACGTGGAGGCGTTCGACGCCCGGCGCGCGGTGGTGCTCGCGATCGGGGAGGGCGAGGCGTCGCGGGTGCTGCGCACCGACGACGGCGGGGCGACCTGGACCGAGACCTTCCGCAACACCGACCCGCGGGCCTTCTACGACTGCATGACCTTCTTCGACCACCGGCACGGACTGGCCATGAGCGACCCGGTGGACGGGAAGTACCGGATCCTGTCGACGCGGAACGGCGGCCGTACGTGGGAGGTGCTGCCGGACGCGGGGATGCCGGCGGCGCTGCCGGGCGAGGCGGGGTTCGCGGCGAGCGGCCAGTGCCTGGTCTCCTCCGGGCCGAAGGACGTCTGGCTGGCGACCGGCGGTGGCGCCACGGCGCGTGTGCTGCACTCCGCCGACCGGGGACTGAACTGGACCGTCGCCGAAGCGGCGATCCCGGCGGGCGAGCCGGCGCGTGGGGTCTTCGGGCTGGCGTTCCGCGACCGTACGCACGGGATCGCGGTGGGCGGCGACTACCGCAAGGACCAGCCGTCCCCGCACGCGGCCGCGGTCACCGGCGACGGCGGCCGCGCCTGGAGCGCCGCGTCCGTGCCGCCGCCCGCCTACCGCTCGGGTGTCGCCTGGCTCCCGCACAGCCGGTCGGCGGCGCTCGCCGTCGGCCCCACGGGCACGGACCTGACGACGGACGGCGGCCGCACCTGGCGGACCGTCGACACCGGCTCGTACGACACGGTCGACTGCACGCGGGACGGCGCGTGCTGGGCCTCCGGCGAGAAGGGCAGGATCGCCCGCCTCGGCCGGAGCCCGGCATGATCCACGAGACAGGCCCTAGGGCGTGTTTCGAAAGTCCCGCCTGGCCCGCGACGCCTGGCACGCACTCCCCCGTAGCCCTTCGGGCACGGGAGGTGCCCCCTCGCTGCGTTGTCGGAGTCATCCAAGTACGTCCAGTACGAGGATGATCCTCCGCCTTGCGATTGCACGCACCAGACGCCGCGGGCCCCGCCCTGCGGGCGGACGGCGCTACTTTCGAAACACGCCCTAGGAGGGCAGCTGCTCCCGGTACGGGGCGAGGGCGTCGGACGTCTTGGTCGCGTAGAACTCCGTGATCCGGTACGCGCAGACGCCCTCGACGCTGAACGGGTCGGCCGCCGCGATCTTCTCGATCTCCGCGCGGTCGACCCCGGCGGCGAGGATGACACCGCCGTCGCGCGGGTTCTTCCGCCCGGAGGCGATGAACACGCCGGCGGCGTACTGCGCGTCGAGCCACTCGATGTGCGCCTCGAGCAGGGCGTCGACCCGCTCGACGGGGGCGGTGTAGGTCAATTCCAGTACGAACATGATCGGCAGGCTACCGGGGGGCGGGGAAGCGGCGGGAAAACCGCTCGCCTGTCGGACGGAGGGGCGCCGTAGGCTGGCCGTCACCATGACGATCATCGACATTCCCGCGGGCTGGCCCGCCGACGAGTCCACCGCCCGTGCCGTGCAGGAGGAGCTGCGGGGACGCCTCGTGCTCGACGAGCCCGGCCCGGCGCCCGGCACGGGGCACGTCACGGGTCTGGACGTGGCGTACGACGACGAGCGCGATCTCGTCGTGGCGGCGGCCGTGGTCCTCGACGCCCGGACGCTCGACGTGGTGGAGGAGGCCACGGCGGTCGGCCGGGTCTCGTTCCCGTACGTCCCCGGCCTCCTCGCCTTCCGCGAGATCCCGACACTGCTCGCCGCGCTCGCCTCGCTGGAGGCCGACCCCGGCCTCCTCGTCTGCGACGGCTACGGCCTCGCCCACCCGCGCCGCTTCGGTCTCGCGAGCCACCTCGGTGTGCTGACCGGGCGCCCGTCGATCGGCGTCGCGAAGAACCCCTTCACCTTCACGTACGACCAGCCAGGACCCGCCCGGGGCGACGTCGGCCCCCTCATGGCCGGCGACGAGGAGGTCGGCCGCGCCCTGCGCACCCAGGCCGGAGTGAAGCCCGTCTTCGTCTCCGTCGGCCACCGCGTCTCCCTGGACAACGCCTGCGCCCACACGCTCCTTCTCGCCCCCCGCTACCGCATCCCCGAGACCACCCGCCACGCCGACTCCCTCTGCCGCCGCGCCCTGAAGGAAGCGCTGGAAACGGCGAGATGACCGAGCTGATCCTCGAGGTGACGGGCCGGCCGCGACCGGGGCTGTGCCTGCGGACGGCCGGGAACCGGCTGGTCCTGACCCAGGGGGACGATCCCGTCCTGTTCGCCGTCGTCGAGCGATACAACGGCGGCGTCGACTTCTACCGGACGGCCGCGCCCCGCCCCCTGCTCCCGCCGCTGCGCGCGGCCGACGCCCGCGCGTACGCGGACCGGCCGGAACGCTGGGCTCACCGCATCGCCCACGCGCTCGCCGAGGATCCGGACGGGCCGCTCCACGACGGCCGCTGGGTGCTCACGGACGACACGGAACGTCTGCGGATCCGGGACGGCCGGGGCCCCGCCGCCTACTGGAGCGAGCTCGTCGTCGAGGGCCACCCGGAGGGGTACATCGACTGGTGGATCCACAACGGCTCCTGGGAGGTCCTGCCGCTGCGACCCCTGCCCGGCGCCGACGACGGCCGCGTCAAGGCGTACCGGAAGCAGGCGCGCGAGGGCATCCTGCCTCCCGTCCTCCTCTGGTGGGTGAGCGGCCTCGACTGCCATCTCCTCCTCGACGGGCACGCGAGGCTCGCCGCCGCGATCGCCGAGGACGTCGAACCCGCCGTCCTCGTGCTGCGGCGGACCGTGCCTCACGACGAGCGCGTACGGGGCGAGGCCGAGGCGGCGGCCGCGTACGAGGCCGAACTCGACCGATACGCCGCGCTCATCGCCCGCCACGGCCCGGCCGTTCCCGACGGCGCCGAGATCGCGGGCGGCCTGCTGGTCCGCCGCCTCGAACAACTCCGGACCGGCGACCGTCCCACCTGGGCCTGGCCCCTGGCCGGAGGTGTGCACGAGTGGCGGAGACTCGTGGACGACCTGAGTACGAGTACGGATGGCGGGGCGCGATCATGGGCGGCAGAGTGGGGCGCATGACAACCCCCGTTCCCACCCCGCTGCGTCCCGTCGAACGCGCCATGATCGCGGTCCTCGCCGTCGCCGGGCTCGTCGCCCTGGCCTGGGTCTGCGCCATGACCTACGTCCTCGCCGTGTGGGTGATGGCGTGATCGGCACCCTGCAGTGCGTCGTGCTCGACTGTACCGACGTGACGGAACTGGCCCGGTTCTACCAGCAGTTGCTCGGTGGCGAGATCAACCGCCCCGACCCGCAGTGGGCCGTCGGCGACGGCTGGGCCACCCTGCACGACGCCGCGGGCGCGCCGGTGCTCGCCTTCCAGGGGGTCGCCGACCACCGGCCGCCGGTCTGGGGCGCGCCCGAGCAGCAGTTCCACCTGGACGTACGGGTGGCCGATCTGGACGCCGCCCACCACGCGGTGCTGGCCCTGGGGGCGTGGCAGCTCGACGAGGGGGACGGCGACCGGGGCTGGCGGATCTACGCGGACCCGGCCGGCCATCCCTTCTGTCTCGTACGCCACTGACGCCCGAGCCGACCGGCGCGTCCGGCGGCGTCAGCCTTCGTACGCCACCCGGAAGCGGATGCCCGCCGCCCGCAGGCGGGCGAGCAGCGCGTCGCCCATCGCCACCGCCGTCGTGACCTGCCCGGCGGTCTTCGGCAGGTCGTCGAGGGCGAGGCACAGGGCGGACTCGGCGAGCATCTTCGCCGTCTCGTCGTAGCCCGGATCGCCCCCCGACACCTCTGTGAACACCCGTCGGCCACCGCCCTCCCCGACGAACCGCACCGAGAACCAGCTCCGTGCCCGCCGTTCCGGGCTCGGACCCTGGCCCGGCTCGTAACGGTCTATCAGCCAGCGGCGGACCGACGGCAGTTGAGCCGCCGCCACACCCGTGCCGACGACGGCGGCGCCGCCGAGCGCCATGGGCAGCGTCTTGACCGAGGCGTAGTGCCGGTAGCGGAAGTCGGGACCGTAGGACTCCAGGGCTCTGGCCGACCGCACCACGACCTGCGGATCGAGCGTCGGCAGCGGCAGCGCCCAGGTGCCGGTCTCCCGGCTGAACCGCGGCCCGCCCAGCGGGGCGCGCGCCCGTCGGCCGACCAACCGGGGTTCGTGCAGGCGCCGTTCGTACGCGGCCCGCAGGATCTCGCGGCCGCGCCCCATCGCCGTCAGGGCCGACGCGAAGGTCCCGCCCGAGAAGACGGCTCCCGCGCGCACGAACCCGTCGACCCGCAGCGGCACGTCCTTCGGCAGCTGCCGGACGGTGAAGTAGACGCCCAGGTCGTGCGGTACGGAGTCGAAGCCGCACGCGTGCACGATCCGGGCCCCGGTCTCCCGGGCCCGCGCGTCGTGCCGTACGTACATCAGGTCGACGAACTCGGCCTCGCCGGTCAGGTCCACATAGTCCGTGCCGGCCTCCGCGCACGCGGCGACGAGACCCTCGCCGTACCAGACGTAGGGGCCGACCGTGGTGGCGACCACCCGGGTGGACTCGGCCAGTTCGCGCAGTGCGTCCGCGTCGGCGGAGTCGGCGACCAGCAGCGGCAGCTCCTCGCACCGCGGCCACCGGGCGGCGAGCCGTGCCCGCAGAGCCGCCAGCTTGGCGCGGCTGCGCCCGGCGAGCGCCCACCGGCAGCCGGTCGGCGCGTGCTCGGCCAGATACTCCGCGGTGAGCTCGCCCACGAACCCCGTCGCCCCGAACAGGACCACGTCGTACGGCCGCTCCGTCGCGTCCCGCCCCATGCCGTTCCCGGTCTCCATCCAGCCCCTCGCCTTCGCCTGCGGATTCCCCTGCGGCTTCCTCTGCGAGCGCGGAGCCTAGCGGTACCGCCCGCGCGGTCCGTCAGCGGTAGTCGTCCGGGTGGTCCTGCATCCAGGTGTTGATCCGGTCGCGGGTGCCGAACAGCTCGGTCCGGTGCTTCTTCAGGTTCTCGGTCGAACGATCGCCGTTCAGCGTGGTTCGCAGGTCCTTGATCCAGGCGATCGGTTCGGGGAAGTGGCCAGGCCCCTTGGGATCCGCCTTCATGGCGCGGTCGAGTCGGTCCAGCTCGTCGTGGATACGGCCGAGGTTGAAGGCGCAGTCGGAGGGCGTGCAGGTGTAGGAGAGGGTCGCCTGAAGGCCGGCGAAGGCGTCCCTGACCCGCACGGGCGGAGGGGTTGGGGTTCCGCCGTCGCCCGCCGGTCCACCATCGTCCGCCGGTCCACCGGCGTCCGGCGTGGCGGTGGCGGGCGGCGAAGAGCTCGAGGTCGCGGGGGCGGCGTTCCCCGCCTGCTCCTCCGCCGAGGAGCACGAGATCAGAAGAGTGGCCGCGAGGGGGGCCGCGAGCAGGGCGGTCATCCCGCGTCTGGATATGCGCATGACCGGACCCTATCGATGCGGATCATGGCTTTCCTCGTCGGCCGAGAGAATTTCCAAGCGCTTGCTCGGCCGGGGGGCTTGTGCGGAGTGGAACACGTTCCTAGCATCACCGGTGTTACATCATTGGTGTCACACACGGCTGGGGGCTCGATGGCAGCGCAGGCGAACGGTGGGACCGGCCCGCTCTCCGGGGTGCGCGTGGTCGAGCTGGCGGGGATCGGGCCCGGCCCGTTCGCCGCCATGCTCCTGGCCGACCTCGGCGCCGACGTCGTCCGGATCGACCGGCCCGGCGGCTCGGGCCTCGGCATCGACCCCGCGTACGACCTCACCAACCGCAACAAGCGCTCCGTCCTGGTCGACCTCAAGTCCGACGACGGCCCCGCCACGGTCCTCGACCTGGTCGAACGCGCCGACATCCTCGTCGAGGGCTACCGGCCCGGCGTCGCCGAACGCCTCGGCGTCGGTCCCGACGCCTGTCTCGCCCGCAACCCGAAGCTGGTCTACGGCCGGATGACGGGCTGGGGCCAGGACGGACCGCTCGCCGCGAGCGCCGGACACGACATCGCGTACATCGCGATCACCGGCACCCTCGGCATGATCGGACCCAAGCCGGACGGCCCGCCCACCGTCCCCGCCAATCTCGTCGGCGACTACGCGGGCGGCTCGCTGTACCTGGTCGTCGGCGTGCTCGCCGCGCTCCAGCACGCGCGCACGCACGGCGAGGGTCAGGTCGTCGACGCGGCCATCGTCGACGGCGCCGCCCACCTCGCCACCATGATCCACGGCATGCTCGCGGCCGGCGGCTGGCAGGACCGCAGGGGCGTCAACCTGCTGGACGGCGGCTGCCCCTTCTACGGCACCTACGAGACCTCCGACGGGCGGTACATGGCGGTCGGCGCCTTGGAGCAGCAGTTCTACGACGAGTTCACGCGCCTGCTCGGCATCGAGGACATCGCCCCCGCCCGTAAGGACTTCGGCCGCTGGGACGAGCTGCGCACCGCCGTCGCCGAGCGCTTCCGCACCCGTACGCGGGACGAGTGGACGGCCGTCTTCGACGGGACCGAGGCCTGTGTGGCGCCGGTCCTCTCGCTGCGCGAGGCCCCCGCCCACCCCCACCTCGCCGCCCGCGCCACCTTCGTCGAGCACGCCGGCTTCACCCAGCCCGCCCCCGCGCCCCGCTTCTCCGCCACCCCCGGGACCGTCCGCTCCGGACCCGCCCGGCCCGGCGCCGACACCGAGGCGGTCGCCCGCGACTGGGCCGTACCCGCACTGACCCGCCAGGAAGCCCCTCAGGAGCCCGAAGCATGAAGCGTCAGCTCTACACCGCCGACCACGAAGCCTTCCGCGAGACCGTCCGCACCTTCCTCGCCAAGGAGGTGCTGCCCCACTACGAGCAGTGGGAGAAGGACGGCATCGTCGCGCGCGAGGCGTGGCGCGCCGCCGGGCGGCAGGGGCTGCTCGGCCTCGCCGTCGACGAGGAGTACGGAGGCGGCGGCAACGCCGACTTCCGCTACAGCGCCGTGCTCGCCGAGGAGTTCACCCGGGCCGGCGCACCCGGCATCGCCCTCGGCCTGCACAACGACATCATCGGCCCGTACCTCACCTCGCTGGCCACCGAGGAGCAGAAGCGCCGCTGGCTGCCCGGCTTCTGCACGGGCGAGCTGATCACCGCCATCGCGATGACCGAGCCGGGCGCCGGATCCGACCTCCAGGCGATCCGGACCAGCGCCGAGGACCGCGGCGACCACTGGGTACTCAACGGCTCCAAGACCTTCATCTCGAACGGCATCCTGGCCGACCTGGTGATCGTCGTCGCGCGGACGACCCCGGAGGGCGGTGCCCACGGGCTGTCGCTGCTGGTCGTCGAACGCGGCATGGAGGGCTTCGAGCGCGGCCGGAACCTCGACAAGATCGGCCAGAAGTCGCAGGACACCGCCGAGCTGTTCTTCCACGACGTCCGCGTCCCCAAGGAGAACCTGCTCGGCGAACTCAACGGCGCCTTCATCCACCTCATGACCAATCTCGCCCAGGAGCGGATGGCCATCGCCGTGGCCGGCATCGCCGCCGCCGAACACCTCCTGGAGATCACCACCACGTACGTGAAGGAACGCGAGGCGTTCGGACGGCCGCTGGCCAAGCTCCAGCACGTCCGCTTCGAGATCGCCGAGATGGCGACCGAGTGCGCCGTCACCCGTACGTTCCTCGACCGCTGCATCGTCGACCACGCGAACGGGGAACTCGACGCCGTCCACGCCTCGATGGCCAAGTGGTGGGCCACCGAGCTGCAGAAGCGCGTCGCGGACCGCTGCCTCCAACTGCACGGGGGCTACGGCTACATGGCGGAGTTCCCGGTCGCCAGGGCCTTCACCGACGGCCGTATCCAGACCATCTACGGCGGGACGACCGAGATCATGAAGGAGATCATCGGACGTTCCCTGCTGGGCTGACCCGCTCTCCCCACCCTCATCGCTGAATCGTCGAAAGGCTTCTCGTGAGCACCGAAGCGTACGTGTACGACGCGATCCGCACTCCGCGCGGCCGCGGCAAGGCCAACGGAGCCCTGCACGGCACCAAGCCCATCGACCTGGTCGTCGGTCTCATCCACGAGATCCGCGCCCGGTTCCCCGGACTCGACCCGGCCGCGATCGACGACATCGTCCTCGGCGTCGTCGGCCCGGTCGGCGACCAGGGCTCCGACATCGCCCGGGTCGCCGCCATCGCCGCCGGACTGCCCGACACCGTCGCCGGCGTTCAGGAGAACCGCTTCTGTGCCTCCGGCCTGGAAGCCGTCAACATGGCCGCGATGAAGGTCCGTTCGGGCTGGGAAGACCTCGTCCTCGCCGGCGGGGTCGAATCCATGTCGCGGGTGCCGATGGCCTCCGACGGCGGTGCCTGGTTCGCCGACCCGATGACCAACTACGAGACCGGCTTCGTCCCCCAGGGCATCGGCGCCGACCTCATCGCCACCATCGAGGGCTTCTCCCGCCGCGACGTCGACGAGTACGCGGCGCTCTCCCAGGAGCGCGCCGCCGCGGCCTGGAAGGACGGCCGCTTCGACCGCTCCGTGGTTCCGGTGAAGGACCGCAACGGACTGGTCGTCCTCGACCACGACGAGCACATGCGCCCCGGCACCACCGCCGACTCGCTCGCCGCCCTCAAGCCGTCCTTCGCGGCCATCGGCGACATGGGCGGCTTCGACGCGGTCGCGCTGCAGAAGTACCACTGGGTGGAGAAGATCGACCATGTCCACCACGCCGGGAACTCCTCCGGCATCGTCGACGGCGCCTCGCTGGTCGCGATCGGCTCCCGGGAGGTCGGCGAGCGGTACGGGCTGACCCCGCGCGCCCGGATCGTGGCCGCGGCCGTCTCCGGCTCCGAGCCGACCATCATGCTCACCGGCCCGGCCCCCGCCACCCGCAAGGCGCTCGCCAAGGCCGGCCTGACGATGGACGACATCGACCTCGTCGAGATCAACGAGGCGTTCGCCGGTGTCGTGCTCCGCTTCGTCAAGGACATGGGCATCAGCCTGGACAAGGTCAACGTCAACGGCGGCGCGATCGCGCTCGGCCACCCGCTCGGCGCGACCGGCGCGATGATCCTCGGCACCCTCGTCGACGAGCTGGAGCGCCAGGACAAGCGCTACGGCCTGGCCACGCTGTGCGTCGGCGGCGGCATGGGCATCGCCACGATCGTCGAGCGCGTCTGACCGTCCGTCCCACCAGCCTTACGGAGAAGCAGCAATGAGCCAGAGCACCACCATCCGCTGGGAGCAGGACGAGACCGGTGTCGTCACCCTCGTCCTCGACGATCCCGCCCAGTCCGCGAACACCATGAACCAGGCGTTCAAGGACTCCATCGCGGCGATCGCCGACCGCGCCGAGGCCGAGAAGGACTCCATCCGCGGCATCATCTACACCTCCGCCAAGAAGACCTTCTTCGCGGGCGGCGACCTCAAGGACATGATCCGGCTGCGTCCGGAGGACGCCCAGCACGCCTTCGACGCCGGCACCGAGATCAAGCGCTCGCTGCGCCGCATCGAGACCCTCGGCAAGCCCGTCGTCGCCGCCATCAACGGAGCGGCGCTCGGCGGCGGTTACGAGATCGCCCTCGCCTCCCACCACCGCGTCGCGCTCGACGCGCCCGGCTCCAAGATCGGCCTGCCCGAGGTCACCCTCGGCCTCCTCCCGGCGGGCGGCGGCGTCACCCGTACCGTACGGCTCATGGGCATCGCGGACGCGCTGCTCAAGGTGCTCCTCCAGGGCACCCAGTACTCCCCGCAGCGGGCACTGGAGAACGGCCTGGTCCACGAGGTGGCCGCCACCCCCGAGGAGATGCTCGCCAAGGCGCGCGCCTTCATCGACACCCACCCCGAGTCGCAGCAGCCCTGGGACGTCAAGGGGTACAAGATCCCCGGCGGGACCCCGTCGAACCCGCGGTTCGCCGCCAACCTGCCGGCCTTCCCGGCCAACCTGAAGAAGCAGCTGAACGGCGCGCCGTACCCGGCCCCGCGCAACATCCTCGCGTGCGCCGTCGAGGGCGCGCAGGTCGACTTCGAGACCGCCCAGACCATCGAGGCCCGCTACTTCACCGAGCTGGTCACCGGCCAGACGGCGAAGAACATGATCCAGGCGTTCTTCTTCGACCTCCAGGCCGTCAACTCCGGCGCGAACCGCCCCCAGGGCATCGAGCCGCGCCCCGTCCGCAAGGTCGCCGTTCTCGGCGCGGGCATGATGGGCGCCGGCATCGCCTACTCCTGCGCCCGCGCCGGGATCGAGGTCGTCCTCAAGGACGTCTCGGCGGAAGCGGCGCAGCGTGGCAAGGAGTACTCCGAGAAGCTCTGCGCCAAGGCCGTCTCCCGGGGCCGTACGACCCAGGCGAAGGCGGACGAACTCCTCGCCCGGATCACCCCGACCGCCGACCCGGCCGACCTGGCCGGCTGCGACGCCGTGATCGAGGCCGTCTTCGAGGACACCGCGCTCAAGCACAAGGTCTTCCAGGAGATCCAGGACGTCATCGAGCCGGACGCGCTGCTCTGCTCCAACACCTCGACGCTGCCGATCACCGTGCTCGCCGAGGGCGTCGACCGCCAGGCCGACTTCATCGGCCTGCACTTCTTCTCGCCCGTCGACAAGATGCCGCTGGTGGAGATCATCAAGGGCGAGCGGACCGGCGACGAGGCCCTGGCCCGCGCCTTCGACCTCGTACGGCAGATCAAGAAGACCCCGATCGTCGTCAACGACTCCCGCGGCTTCTTCACGTCCCGGGTGATCGGTCAGTTCATCAACGAGGGCGTCGCGATGATCGGCGAGGGAGCCGACCCGGTCTCCGTCGAGCAGGCGGCGGCGCAGGCCGGCTACCCGGCCAAGGTCCTCTCCCTGATGGACGAGCTGACCCTCACCCTGCCCCGCAAGATCCGCGACGAGACCCGGCGCGCGATCGAGGAGGCCGGCGGGACGTGGGCCGGGCACCCCTCGGACGCGGTGATCGACCGGATGGTCGACGAGTTCGGGCGTACGGGACGCAGCGGCGGCGCGGGCTTCTACGAGTACGGGGAGGACGGCAAGCGGGCCGGGCTGTGGCCGGGGCTGCGCGAGCACTTCACGCGGGCGGACGCGGACATCCCCTTCGAGACCGTGCCTTTTGAAGATATGAAGGAGCGGATGCTGTTCTCGGAGGCGCTGGACTCGGTCCGCTGCCTGGAGGAGAACGTCCTGACCTCCGTCGCCGACGCCAACATCGGTTCGATCATGGGCATCGGATTCCCCGCGTGGACCGGCGGTGTGCTCCAGTACATCAACGGGTACGAAGGGGGCCTGCCCGGCTTCGTGGCACGCGCGCGTGAACTGGCCGAGAAGTACGGGGACCGCTTCCTGCCGCCGGCGCTCCTGGTGGAGAAGGCCGAGCAGGGCGAGGTGTTCACGGACCAGGCGTTCACGGACTCCTGAAGGCCGTCCGCAGCTCCTCGCTCAGGGAGCGCTGGAACGCTGTGACCAGGGCCTGGATCACCATCGGCTGCATGTGCGCCGACAGCGACTTCATCGCGGCGAGGTGATCCGGGTCCTCGGCGCTCTCCCGGTACGGGTTCCAGACCTCTTCCCGGAAGAGGCGGGAGAGCTCCTGGGCCGCGGCGCGGGCGTGTTCGAGCAGGACGGTGCGGGAGGCGAGGATCGTCTCGTGCGCGATGGGCACGTCGAGGAGCTCGACCCCGAGACGCAGCAGCGTGGAGTCGAGCCGGAAGACGTCCGGGTCGGCCCCCTTGTCGAGGACACCCATCGCGGCGAGCCGGTCGACGTCCGCGTCGGCGAGGGCCCGGCCGGCGCGCCGCTCGAGCTCACGCCGGGTGATCTCCTCGGCCGACTCGGGCGCCCAGGAGGCGACGAGGGCGCGGTGGACGGCGAGATCCCGCGCACTGAGGTCGGGCGGCAGCTGGTGCAGATACCGCTCGATGGCGGCGAGCGTCATGCCCTGCCGCTGGAGCTCCTCGATGAGCGCGAGCCGGGAGAGGTGGTCGGGCCCGTAGTGCCCGACCCGTCGCGGCCCGATGGCCGGCGGCGGCAGCAGCCCCTTGGTGCTGTAGAACCGCACGGTCCGCACGGTGACACCCGCCCGCGCGGCCAACTCGTCGACGGTGAACGTCGGCTGCTCCTCGGTCTCGGTGCCCATCTGAGGTGCCTCGCTTCCGGTGCCGTGCGGTGCCGTGCCGTGCGGTGCCGTGCCGTGCGGTGGCCCGTCGGTGCAACAGTATTGCTGTCTCATCAGTGTTGTAAAAGCGTGCCTTGCCGACGGGGACGGCGTCCGGTGAGGATGCCCGTCATGGCTGCCGACAAGGAACTCGCTCCCGCACGGTCGACGTACTCGACACCGTCGCTCCCCTTGGCGTTCGGTACGGGAGCGGCCGTCGGTGTGCTGGGCGGGATGATCGGGCTGGGCGGTGCGGAGTTCCGGCTGCCGCTGCTGATCGGCCTGTTCGGGTTCGCGGCGCTCGCGGCGGTCATCGTGAACAAGGCGATGAGCCTGGTCGTGGTCCTCGTCGCCCTGCCCGCCCGACTGGCGGCGGTCCCTGCCTCCGAGGTGGCCGCGCACTGGCCCGTCGCGGTCAACCTGCTGGCCGGCAGTCTGCTGGGTGCCTGGGCCGGCGCGACCTGGGCGGTCCGCATGCGCGGCTCCACCCTCTACAAGGTGCTGGCCGCGCTGATGGTGCTCATGGCCGCGGCCCTGCTCCTCACGCACCTCACGACGCTGGGGACGCTCGGGCTGCCGCTGTGGGCGCAGGTGCCCGGCGGAGTCGTCGCCGGCTTCGGCATCGGAGTCGTCGCGGCGATCATGGGCGTCGCCGGAGGTGAGCTGCTGATCCCGACGATCGTGCTGCTGTTCGCGGTGGACATCAAGACCGCGGGAAGCCTCTCCCTGCTGGTGTCCCTGCCGACCATGCTGGTGGCCTTCGCCCGCTACAGCCGGGACGGCAGCTTCGCCGTGCTCGGAACCCACCGCCGCTTCACCGTGGTCATGGCGTCGGGTTCGATCGCCGGTGCGGCGCTGGGCGGCTTGCTCCTCGGTGTGTTCCCGGACCTGGTCCTCATCCCGGCGCTGGCCGTGATCCTGGTCGTCTCCGGGGTCAAGCTCGCCCGCCACGCCTGAGCCCGCGCAGCAGCCCTCGCCGCCGACGGGCCACCTCGAGGGTCAGGCACCGAGGCCGTCACGGACGATCTGCCGCGCCATCGCCTGGGCCGGCTGCCGCAACTCGCCGTCCACGGCCGCCTCGCGCGACGCGTCGAGGACGATGCCGGGCGTGTGGTGGTCGCTCTGCGCGACGTGGCGGCGGCGCAGATGGGTCGGCGGGTGAGTGTCGTCGACGCTGTGACCGCGCAGTTCGGAGACCCGGCGAAGGCGTTCGTACTCGCGCTGCGGTACGGACGCGACCTGCGCCGCGACGCGTTCCCACAGGCCGTCGGCGCGTTCCTCCCGGTCCTCGCCGCGGCTCGGGCCCCCGATCCGGGTGCGGGCGGCGACGGTCTCGCGCTGGAGGGCGGCCTCGGCGCTGTCCATGACGAGGAGCCGGTCCATCAGGCCGGCTGCCCCGTCCGTGCCGGCCGCGCGGGCGGCGGATGCGTCCGCGAGGTACTCCGCACGCTGGGAGGCGCGTAGCGTCGCCTGGTCGAGCAGCAGCGTGACGCCGTGCACGGTCCAGCGCGGGAGGGCGGTGAGCAGGTTGGCGAACAGGTCCATGAGGGAGTCGCCGCCGTTCGGGGCGAGTACGTACCGCCAGGTGCTCAGCGACCGCAGGGCGCTGCCGACGAGGAGACCGTGGCGGGTGTCGCCGTGCGCGTAGTGACCGAACTCGTGGCCCAGCAGAGCGATCCGCTCCTGCCGGTCCAGGATGCTCCACAGGCTCAGTCCGAGCCGCAGGACGCGGTGCCGGCGGATGCCGTACGTACGGACGCCGGCGTTCGCCTCCGGGCCGAGCACCACGGCCTCGACGCCCTTCGTCCCCACCGCCGCGGCGACCTCGTCGAGCAGGGCGAACAGATGCGGGGCATCGGCCCGTTCGAGTACGGGCGCGTCCTGGCGGAGCTTGGTGAAGCTGCCGAACCGGGGCCGGAGGAGTACGGCCAGGCCGAGGAGCAGGGCTCCGATCGCCGGCTGGAAGCCCTCGCCCCAGCGGCCGATGAGCAGCCACAGCCCGAGCGCTGCCAGGACCACGGTGAGGCCGTGCACGGCGACGGCGAGGGCGACCGCCACGACCCCGGAAACCCCCGTTCCGGGCGGGGACGCCGAGGCGGGCTGGAGCGCGAGGTCGGCGAAGAGCCGCTCACCATGGCGCTGGGCCACGGCCCGCCGTAGCCGCTCGACGCGGCCTCCGTCGGGATCGGTCTCCTGCTCGCCCCCCGGGTCCACGTTCCACTCGCACGCGTCGCACCACACGACGAACCGCCGGTCGACCGGGACCCGCTGCCCGCAAGTGGGGCAGTCCCGCTCCCGCGCCTGCGCCCCTCTGTCTTCCTCGGCCTGCTTGATCGTCTCCGTCATCCCCACCCCTTGTACCTGTGTGTGCGGGCCGCACCCTATCCCCGAGGAGGCGCACAGCAGGCCGGGCCGTGCTGTCAGAGGTGCCTCGTACCCTGGGGGCATGTCGGGGATCACGTATGTACGGGGGGACGCCACCGCGCCGCAGGGTAAGGGCGTCAAGATCATCGCGCATGTCTGCAACGACCTGGGCGGCTGGGGCAAGGGATTCGTCCTGGCGCTATCGCGCCGCTGGCCGGAGCCGGAGGCGGCCTACCGGCGCTGGCACCGGGAGCGCGCGCGGAACGACTTCGGGTTGGGAGCCGCTCAGTTCGTACAGGTGGGGACGTATGTCTGGGTGGCCAACCTGGTGGGGCAGCGCGGGATACGGACCGGACGGAGCACAGGGGTGCCCGTGCGGTACGAGGCGATCGACGCGGCGCTCGGGCTGCTCGCCGACAAGGCGGAGGAGCTGGGGGCGTCCGTGCACATGCCGCGCATCGGGTGCGGGCTGGCCGGCGGGAAGTGGTCACGGGTGGAGCCCCTGATAGCCGGACGGCTGACGGCGCGGGGGATACCGGTCACCGTGTACGACGTCGAGGCGTAACCGCCCGTAAGGGGCACCGGCCCACCCGCGCGTCGGATGGCGTGTACCTGCCGCTAGAGTCACGTGCTTGTTCGAATACGGGGAACGGTGACTGGGGAGGGTCATGTACACGGAACTCAGGGAGACGGCCACGGAGTTGGCCGCGGTCCTGTGGCGGGAGCACACCGTGTACCGCGAGCGGGGCGGCGGGGTGGTGATCCGCGGTGAGCACGTGGGGCGCTGGATCAGCCTGGCCCCGACCGGGGGGAAGGACCAGGCCCGTCTCCGGGCCGGACGGCTCCTCGACGGCGGTACCACGGCACCGGCCCGCTCGGAGACCGTCGTCGACCTCACCGCCGGCACGAACGAGCTGGCTGCGGTCTGCCGCCGCCTGCTCGCCGACGTCGCCGCCGCCGACACGGAGCCGGCCCGCCTCCGCACCGAGCGCCGCCGCCCGCGCGCGGAGCGCCCGGCCAAGCCCGCCCGCCCCCGCAAGAGCCGCCACACGAGCTTCGGCTCCTGGGTGGTGCTCCTCTGCGTGACGGGCCTGGTGGGTCTCTGGGTCTACGCCCAGTTCGGCGTGTACGGGTACTGAAGGCACCCGGCGAGGGCCCGCCGCGCGGTGGCGGCGTGGCGGGCCGGGGCCGATCCAGGGCGCCGGAGCTCAGTACGCCGGAGCTCAGTACGCCGTCACCGGGTAGTGGTCGGAGAGGTTGGTGTACGTGTACTGCGTGCCCCAGCTGGAGACCGTCCAGGGGGCGCTCCGCTCCAGGACCACGTTGTTCGTCCAGCCCGCCGGGCGCGCGTTGCCCGAGCGGTAGAGCACGTAGTCGAGGTCCTCGCGCGGGTCGTCCGGGTAGCGCTCGGACGCGATCGAGTTCTGCTCGGTGTCGAAGGAGTACGGGTGACCGGTGCGGGCGTCCGCGCCGGCCAGGCCCGCGTCGCCCAGCATGGTGGAGTGCTCGGGCGTGCGGGAGTCCACGTTGAAGTCGCCGGCCACGATGACCTGCTCGTTCGCCGGGATGTTCTTGGCGTCGAGGAAGGCGTCCATCGCCTTGAACTGGCGGCTGCGCGTCTGCGCCGCCTCGCCCGCCGAGCATCCCGGGTCGGTGGACTGGGCGTGCGTGCCGACGACGTGGACCTTGGTCCCGTTCACGTCCAGGACGGCGTAGACGAAGCCCTTGTTCGAGTACCAGTCCGCGCCGCACGCGTCCTTGTAGACGTACTGCTCCTTGCGGACGATCGGCCACTTGCTGAGGACCGTCACACCGCCGTCCTCGGGAGTGGTGGCGGAGTAGGCCCCGCTGGTGGCGTCCCAGCCGGTCTTGCTCCGGCCCATGACGGGGGTCTGGTGTGGGTACTGGGCGGCCGAATTCGCCTTGAGGGCGTCCGAGGAGGAGTTGTCGAAGGCCTCCTGGATCACGACGACGTCGTGTCCCTGGTAGAAGCCGGCGGCGGGGATCGCCTTGGCCCGGTGGTCCTGCCCCCAGTTCGGGTAGAGGATCTTGCTGAACAGGAAGGCGTTGTAGCTGAGCACCTTCAGGCGCGGGGCCTCGGCGGCCGTGGCCGAGGGGGCCGCCGTGGCCAGGGTCGCGGCGGCGAGCGCCAGCGACAGGGCGGCACCGGAGGCACGACGGCGGTGTGCGGCGAGCGGCACAGGAACTCCCATGTGTCGGTGGGGGGTTGAACCAGCGCCGCACATCAAAGCAGCCGTAGTTACCTTTCGGTAGCCATTGGGTGCCGGGAATCTTGCCGAGGCGGCACGAACATGCCAACTCTCGATCACCCGGGGAAATCGTCGCTTTCCCGGACGGGTATCATGCCGCGCATGACCCTCGCGCAGAATTCGACGATCTTCGACATGGACCTCGGTCCGCTCAACCCCGTGACCGCTGAGCTCATCCTCGGCGTGGTGTTGTTCGCCCTCACCTTCCTCATCCTGGCGAAGGGCATCCTGCCGAAGATCAACCGCACCCTCGCCGAGCGCGAGGACGCCATCGAAGGCGGCAGCGAGCGCGCCGACGACCTGCGCGCCGAGGCCACGCAGATCCGTGAGCAGTACGAGGCGGAGCTCGCCGAGGCCCGCCACGAGGCCGCCCGCATCCGCTCCAAGGCCACCGAGGAGGGCACGGCCGCCATCGCCGCCGCCCGCGCCGAGGGCATGCGGGAGCGCGACGCGATCCTGGCCGCCGGAGCCGAGCGCATCGCCGCGGAGCGCGCCGCCGCCGAGCGCGAGCTCTCCGCCGACGTCGACGCCTGGGCCCGCGCCCTGGCCGGCCGCATCGTCGGCGAGCCGGTCGGCGCCGACCGCGCCTGACACGCACGCATCACGAGGTCGGGGCCGCGCCCCGGGCTGAGGCCCGGGACGCGGCCCCGCCCCATGTGCGCCTTTTGCCGGAAAAGCCCGGCCGGGGCAGGCTGAGAACGTAAGGAGAGTGCCTCATGACCGGACCGCAGGAGCCCGCGAGCCGGGACCGTTCCGCCACGCCGCCGGACGTGGAGCCGGACGTGAAGCCGGTGAAGCCGGTGAAGCCGGTGAAGCCGGACGTGAAGCCGGACGTGGAGCCGGACGTGGAGCCCCACGTGAAGCCGGGCGCGATGTCCGCCGTGCGGCGCGCCGTCGAGGCACCCGCGCCGCCGCCCGTCGGCGGGGTGCTCTGGAGCATCGCCGGGGACATACGGGGACTGCTCATGCTGCCCGCCGCGCTCGTTCTTCAGGTCGCCCACCCCGCCGTCGGCGCCGGAGTCGACGCGCACTCCGTCTTCCGCACCGACCCCTGGGGCCGGGGCGAGCGCTCACTGCGCTCCGCGCTGCTCTGGGTGTACGGAGGCGAGGCCGCGGCCGAGGAGGGCCGTCGGCTCCGCCGGCTCCACCGGACCATCCAGGGCCTCGACACCCACGGCCGCCCCTACCACGCGCTCACCCCCGCGAACTACGCCTGGGTCCACGCCACCGGCTTCCCCGTCTACCGGCACGGCCTGCGCCTCCTCCACCGCCCGCTCACCGAGGCCCAGGAGCGGCGGCTCTACGCCGAGTGGCTCCAGGTCGGCCGCATCCTCGGCATCCACGACCGGGACATGCCCGCCACGATCGAGGAGTTCTGGCCGTACTACCGCGCCATGCTCGGCGAGCTGGAGGCCACCGTCGTGGTGCGCGAACTGGTCGCCACCGACCAGCCCGTACCCCCGCCCGACCGGGGCCCCCTGCCGCTGCGGTTCCTGCTCAGGGCACTGTGGCCGGTGATCCTGCCCCGCCTCGCCCGCTTCCGCTCCTTCGTCACCGTCGGCCTGCTCCCGCCGGACGCCCGCGAGGCCATCGGCCTGGAGTGGACCGACGAGCAGGAGCGGCGGCTGCGCCGGTTCGCCCGGGTCGTACGGGTCGTGGTGCCCGTACTCCCCGAGCGGCTGCGCTATCTGCCGATCGCCCGCGAGGCGCGCCGCGAGGCGAGGCTCAGCGGGCCAGACCGCCGCGCGCGATGACCTCCGCGTACCAGCGCGCGCTGTCCTTCGGCGTACGGCGCTGGCTCGCGAAGTCCACATGGACGATGCCGAACCGCTTGCCGTAGCCGTAGGCCCACTCGAAGTTGTCCAGGAGCGACCACAGGAAGTACCCGCAGACGTCGGCGCCGTCGGCGATCGCCCGGTGCACGGCGAAGAGGTGGGCGTCGACGTACGCCACCCGCTCCGGGTCGTGGACCTCGCCCTCCGGGTCGGCGTAGTCGTCGTACGCCGCGCCGTTCTCGGTGATCACCAGCGGCAGGCCGGGCAGCTCGTCGCGCAGCCGGACCAGCAGCTCGTACAGGCCCTCCGCGTCCACAGGCCAGTCCATCGCCGTGCGCGGCCCCGGGGCGGGCAGGAACCGTACCCGGTCCGCCGCGCCCGGCCACGGCGAGGGGGACTCCGAGGTGCCGGCGCCGACGACGGTGGGGGAGTAGTAGTTGATCCCGAGCGAGTCGATCGGCGTGGAGATCACGTCCAGATCCCCGTCCCGTACGAAGGACCAGTCCGTGATCGACTCCGTGTCCTCCACCAGATCGGCGGGCAGACGGCCGTGGAAGACCGGGTCGAGGAAGATCCGGTTGCCGACGGCGTCGATGCGGCGGGCCGCGTCCACATCCTCCGGCGCGTCCGAAAGGGCTCTGATCGCATGGAGGTTGAGCGTCAGCGAGAGCTCCGCCGTGGAGGGCACGGACGCGCGCAGGGCCTGGGCGGCCATGCCGTGGGCCAGATTCAGATGGTGGGCGGCGCGCAGCGCGGCCGCGTCGTCGGTGCGGCCGGGGGCGTGGACCCCTGAGCCGTACCCCAGAAAGGCCGCGCACCAGGGCTCGTTGAGGGTCGTCCAGGTGGTGATCCGGTCGCCGAGCGCCTCGGCGGCGAGGCCGGCGTACTCGGCGAACCGCTCCGCGGTCGCGCGCTCCGGCCAGCCCCCAGCGTCTTCGAGCTCCTGGGGGAGATCCCAGTGGTAGAGCGTGGCGACCGGCCGGATCCCGGCGCCGAGGAGCTCGTCGGTCAGCCCCCGGTAGAAGTCGAGTCCCTTCTGGACGGCCGGGCCGCGCCCGGTCGGCTGGACCCGGGGCCAGGAGAGCGAGAAGCGGTAGTCCGTGAGGCCCAGGTCCTTCATGAGGGCCACGTCCTCGCGGACCCGGTGGTAGTGGTCGGCGGCGATGTCACCCGTGTCGCCGTTGCGCACCTTGCCCGGCGTGCGGCTGAAGGTGTCCCAGATCGAGGGCGTACGGCCGTCCTCGGCCGCCGCGCCCTCGATCTGGTAGGCGGCGGTCGCCGCGCCCCAGCGAAATCCGTCAGGGAAGAGAGCGTTCATGAACGGAGAACTCCTGTGAGAGTGAGGGGGATACGGCTCAGCCCTTGACGGCGCCCTGCATGATGCCGCCCACGATCTGCCGGCCGAGCAGACCGAAGACGAGCAGCACCGGCAGCGTGCCGAGCAGCGTGCCCGCCATGATCACCGACTGGTCGTGGACATAACCGCCGCCGAGCTGGCGCAGCGCGACCTGAACGGTCGGCTCCTGCGAGGAGAGGGCGATGATCGGCCAGAAGAAGTCGTTCCAGGCGGCCATGAAGGTCAGCAGCCCGAGCACCGCCATCCCGGGCCGGGCGACGGGCACCACGATCGACCAGAAGATCCGGGCGGAGGACGCCCCGTCGACCCGGGCCGCCTCGATCAGCTCGTCCGGCAGCGACTGCACCAGATACTGGCGCATGAAGAAGACCCCGAAGGCGGAGACGAGACCGGGCAGGATGACCGACTGCAGCTGGTTCACCCAGCCCAGTTCGGCGATCAGCATGAAGAGCGGGATCACCCCGAGCTGCGGCGGGATCATCATCGTGCCGACCGTGATCGCGAGCAACGCGCCCCGGCCGCGGAAGCGCAGCTTGGCGAAGGCGAACCCGGCCAGCGTGCAGCACAGCACGGTGCCGACCGTGATGGAGCCGGAGACCACGAGGGAGTTGAGCAGGGCCGTGCCGATGTCGGCCTCTTCCAGGACCGCCTCGACGTTCCGGAAGAGGTTCGGCCCCGGCAGCAGCGTCGGCGGTACCCGCGCCAGATCGGCGTTGGAGCGGCTCGCTGCGACGATCGTCCAGTAGAAGGGGAAGGCGGAGACGAGAACGGCCAGGATGAGGATCGCGTACGTGATCCGGCCCCCGTGGCCCGTACGGCCCGCGACGCGTCGCGCGCTCATGAACGGCCCTCATTCCGTGAACGGCGGCGCAGGATCAGGGCGTTGACCCCGACCAGGACGAGGATCAGCAGGAACATCAGCCAGGCGATGGCGGCGGCCCGGCCCAGATGGAAGAAGCCCCAGCCCTGTTCGTACAGATAGAGCCCGAGGGTCTGGTACTGGTGCGAGATGCCGCCCGAGATCGAGCCCTCGAAGAGCAGCGGCTCACCGAACAGCTGGGTCGCGCCGATCGTGGAGACGACGGTGGTGAAGACGATCGTGGGGCGCAGCCCGGGCAGCGTGACGTGGAAGAACTGCCGCCACCGCGAGGCGCCGTCCATCTCCGCCGCCTCGTACAGCTCGGCGGGGATGGACTGCATTCCGGCGAGGTAGATCAGGGCGTTGTAGCCGGTCCAGCGCCAGACGACGATCGAGGAGACGGCGATCTGCGAGGCGAGCGTGCCGTTCTGCCAGTCGACGGGGTCGAACCCCACCAGCGACAGGGCGTAGTTGACGAGCCCGAAGTCCCGGCCGAAGAGCTGGGCGAAGACGAGGGTGGCGGCGGCGACGGAGGTCGCGTACGGCAGCAGCATCGCGGTACGGAAGAAGGTCCGGCCCCGCAGCTTGTAGTGGAGCAGATGCGCCAGGCCGAGGGCCATGGCGAGCTGCGGCACCGTGGACAGGACGCCGATGGTGAAGGTGTTGCGCAGCGCGGTCCAGAAGAACTCGTCGGTGAGCAGCGCCGCGTAGTTGCCGAGGCCGCGCCACTCCATGTCGCCGGGGGTCTGCAACTCGACCCGGTAGAGCGAGACGAAGGCGGTGTAGAGGAGCGGGAAGAGCCCGAACGCCGCGAAGAGGGTGAAGAACGGGGCGAGATAGGCGTACGGGACGAGCGCGGCCCACCTGCGGCGGGGCGCCGGGCGGAGGGACCGGGCCGGCGACGGCGGGACGGGCGCCGTCGCCGGCCCGGAGGCGGTCAGGGTCACGGTGCGGCCCTTCGGGTCGGGGGAAGTGCGGGTGGGGCGGAGCGAACGTGGCCGGGCCGGCCCGCCCGACGGGAGTGGCCGTGGCTGGGCGGGACGGCCGACGGAGAGACCGACGCGGCGGAGTGGCGGGGGCCGGGACTCGACCCGGCCATCGCCCCCGGCTCAGCCGATGGCGTTCTCGACGCCCTTCCGGGCGTTCGACCAGGCCTTCTCCGGGCTGGTGCCCTTGCGCTCCACCTCGCTCAGCGCGTTGGTGATCTGGTCGGCGACGTTCTTGTCGTGGACCCCGAGCACCTGCACCGGAGACGCCTTGGCCGCATCACCGAAGATCTGGCCGATCGGCGCACCGGAGAAGTACGGGTCCGTCGCCGACGCGACCTGGGCGATGGCGTCGGTGGAGGACGGGAAGTTCCCCTGCTTCGTGAAGAGCGTCGCCTGCTGTTCGGGGGCGGTGAGCCACTTGATCAGCTCGTACGCCTCCTTCTTGTGCTTCGCGGCACGCGGTACGGAGAGATAGGAGCCGCCCCAGTTCCCGGCGCCGCCGGGCAGCTTGGCGATGTCCCACTTGCCCTTGCCCGCCTCGCCGGCCTGGCCCTTGATGTAGCCGAGCATCCACGCCGGGCAGGGGAGCGTCGCGAAGGATCCGGTGGAGAACGCCTGGTTCCACTGGGGCGACCACTGGTCGAGCTTGGCGCTCAGCCCCTCCTGGGCAGCCTTCGCCGAGGTCTCCCAGGCCGTCTTCACGGCCGGGTTGTCGGCGTAGATCAGCGTGCCCGAGGCGTCGTAGTACCGCTCCTTCTCCTGGCCGACCATGACCGTGTAGAGGCTGCCGACGCTGTCCATCCAGGCGCTCTTGGCCGGAGCCTTGGCCTTGTACTGCCGGCCGAGCTCCAGATAGCCGTCCCACGTGGCCCACTTCTGTGCCAGCTCCGTGCGGTCCGTGGGGAGTCCGGCCTGCTGGAAGAGGTCCGTGCGGTAGCAGATGGCCTCGGGGCCGACGTCCGTGCCGAGGCCGAGGACCTTGCCGTCCTTGGTGGTCGCGGCGGACCACTTGGCCTCGGCGAACTCTCCCTTCAGCGAGTCCGCGCCGTACTTCGTCAGGTCCTCGAACCTGTCCGCCTGCTGCTGGGTGACCGAGGCGATCCGGCCGACCTCGATGCCCTGGACGTCGGCGAGGCCGCCTCCGCCGGCCAGCCGGGTCTGCAGCGACTTCCAGTAGTCCTGCTCGTCCTCGGTGTCGGTCTGCTTGATGGTGATGTTCGGGTGGAGCTTCTCGTACGCGGCGTACAGCCCGGCCTCCTCGTAACCGAAGGAGCCGTAGAGGTCGACGGTGATCGTGACCTTCCCGCCCGCGCTGTCGGAGGCGTCGTCGGACCCGCCGGATCCGCAGGCGGCGAGCAGGGCCCCGGTGAGGACGACGGCGCCGAGACGGGCGGCGGTCGATCGGGCGGCTCGGGCAGTGGGCATGGGAAGCCTCCGGTTTGAGAGCGCTCTCAGGAATGCGTCAGGAGCGTGCCTTCCCGGTGAGGTTCCCGTCAAGAGTCGAACGCGTAACAGCTGGCCGTACCGGGGCTGTTAGCCCCACGGTTCAAGGCCCTTACATGAGATCCCGGGACGCGGTCCTCACGCGGAGGTGTGCGGTCCTCACGCGGTCCTTACGTGGCCTCGCGCGGTCCTCACGCGGAGGCGCGCCGGATCAGCTCGGTCGGCGTGATCACGGGCTCGGCGTCGCCCGCGCCGTCGAGGGTGCGCATCAGGATCCGTACCATCAACCGGCCCATGCCCTCGATGTCCTGACGGACCGTCGTGAGCGGGGGATCGGTCACCTCGGCCACCGACCGCATGTCGTCGAAGCCGACGAGCGCCACGTCCTCGGGCACACGGCGGCCGTGCTCGCGCAGCACCCGCAGCGCACCCGAGGCCATCAGGTCGTTGGCCGCGAACACGGCGTCCAGGTCGGGCCGGCGGTTCAGGAGCTCGCTCATCGCCCGGGCCCCGCTCTCCTCCGTGAAAGCCCCCTCGGCGATGAGACCCGGCCCGGCGTCCGGCAGTTCGTCCCGGTATCCGTCGAGCCGGTCGAGCGCGGAGGTCTGGTCGCGCGGCCCGGTGATGTGCGCGATGTTCCGGCGGCCGAGCGCGCGCAGATGCCGTACGGCGGCGCGGGCTCCGCCGCGGTTGTCGCAGTCGACGTACGGGACCGGCGGTTCGTTCTCCGGTCCGGTCCAGCCCGGGCGTCCGCCGAAGACCGTGGGCACCTGAACGCGCCGCACGATCTCGGGGAGCGCGTCGTCGTTGTGGAGCGAGAAGGCCAGCGCCCCGTCCACATGGCCGCCCCCGAGATAGCGCGCGATCCGCTCGTGGTCCCCCGGCCCCTCCACCCAGAGCAGTACCAACTGGGCGTCATGCGCCGTGAGTTCGCGGCTGATCCCGCGCACCTGCCGTTCGAAGAACGGGTCGGAGAAGATCCGGAACTCCGGCTCGGCGATGATCACGGCGACGGCGCCGTTGCGCCGGGTCACCAGGGTCCGCGCCGCGTGGTTGGGGATGTACCCGAGCTCCTCGACGGCCGTGCGGACCTTCTCGGCCAGGGCCTCGCGGACCCCGGCCCCGCCGTTGACGACGCGGGACACCGTCGCCCGGGACACCCCGGCGCGCGCGGCGACGGCTTCCAGGGTCGGGCGCGTCCCGGACGTCGACTCGCTCAAGGGGGGCTCCTCACGGGCACGGTGGGTGACGGTGCTGACAGCGTCGAGGGTAACCGGTGCCGCCGCCGCCGGGGCGTCCGGGGAAAGCGCTCTCTCGTGGGTCCGCGCCGCTCAGCGCGCCGCCCGCAGCACGTCCACGCTCGCGAGCGCGCGGTGGCGGTGGTGGGTCTCCGCGATCGCGGCGAGGGCCGGGCGGCCGAGACCCCGGTAGGCGGCGGCCAGCAACGCGCGTGCGGACTCCTCGCGCTCCGGCTCGCCGTACGACGCCCAGTGCAGGTCTCGCCCGAGCACCAGCGCCTCCGTCGGATCGCCGGCGGCTGCCCGCCGCAGGGCCTCGTCCCGTGCCGCTCGCAGCGCCCCCGCGTCCTCGAACAGCTTCTCCAGGAACGTGCCGAAGCGGTACGCGTCCGCCCCGCCGTGCGGCGGACGGTCCAGCGCCGTGCTCCCGGAGGCGAGGGCGCCCGCTTCGTCCAGGGTCGTGATCCGGTCGGTGTCGACAGGCTGCCGGGGGTACACGTACGCCTCCGAGTACGCGAGCCCCCTCTCCGTACGCTCACCGGTCTCGAATCGCACGAGCGCCTCCCGCAGCAGCCCGAGGCCGGCGAGGCGTGCGGCCTCCACCTCGTCCCCGTCGGCCGCGTAGTCGGCGAGATCGCGGTGCGCCCCCTCGATCCGGGCCCGTACCGCCTCCAGCGGGGTGCGGTGGCGTCGCTCGATGCCGCCGCCGTCGTGGGTGTAGTACGAGGCGACGCCGTCGCACGTGCGCCCGTCGTCGGACCAGAGGCCGAAATGGAGCCCGTCGGAGCCGCCGTGCAGGAAGGTCAGGAACTCCGGCGGATCGCGGTAGTACCGCCCGTGCACCCGGATGTCGAGACCCTCGCGGGGGAGCGCCGAGGGGTCCGCGAACAGGTCCATGACGCCGTGCGGCGCGATCTCCAGGTCCCGCAGCGCCCGCTGCTCGGCCGGTCCGAGCGCGGCGAGAAAATCGAGGAACCGGAAGAAGGAGCGGGGAAGTTCGAGCCCCCACTCGGTGTGGACCCGCTCCGCCACGGCCTCCCGGACCGCCGGATCGCCGTACCGGTCCCTCTCCCCCTCCACCGCCACCACCGCCCGCTCCCGCCTTCCGCTGCGTACAGCGGGCGAGCCTACCCACGGCGCAGGACGCGCCCCGCCCCGCCCCAGGAGGCGGTGGCGGGGCGCCCCGGCGCGCGGGTGCTCAGTGACCCTCGTGCCCGGCGTGCCCCTCGTGCCCGGCGTGACCCGCGTGCTCGTGGATCGTGTTCGTCTCCGCGATCTTCTTCCAGGACTTCGGCTGCACCGGCCGGGTCCGCGGTGACGCCGGAGCGCCGGCCGCGGCCGACCGTGACCCGGACACCCCCGCCTCCGCGGCGGCCGGCGCGGCCGGCTTCACCGGCTGGTACAGCCAGGTGTCGAAGAGCGCGGCCAGCGGCTTGCCCGAGACCCGCTCGGCGTACCGCACGAAGTCCCCGACCGAGGCGTTGCCGTACGCGAACTCCGTCGGCCAGCCCTTGAGGATCGCGAAGAAGGCCTCGTCGCCGATCTCGTTGCGCAACGCCTGGAGCGCCAGCGCGCCCCGGTCGTACACGGCGATGTGGAACTGGTTGTCCGGACCCGGGTCGCCCGGCTCGACCGTCCAGAACGGGTCCTCGGCCGCACGCGTCGCGTAGACGTAGTCCGCCAGCTCCTGGGCCGTGCCCTCGCCCTCCTTCTCCGACCACAGCCACTGGCTGTAGCGGGCGAAGCCCTCGTTGACCCAGATGTCCTTCCAGTGGTCGACCGAGACGCTGTCGCCGTACCACTGGTGCGCCAGCTCGTGCACGACCACCGACACGTTCGCCCCGTTGGCGAACTGCCGCGGGCTGTAGAACGGCCGGGTCTGCGTCTCCAGGGCGTAGCCGCTGGTCACGTTCGGGACGTAACCACCCAGCGCGTTGAAGGGATACGGACCGAAGACCTCCTCCAGCCACTCCGCGACCTCGGTCGTCCGCTCGATCGAGGCCCGCGCCGCGCCCGCGTTGTCGCCGAGGTCCTTGCTGTAGGCGTTGAGGACCGGAAGACCGTTCGCCGTCCTGTCCGTGGTGATGTCGAACTTGCCGACGGCGAGCGTGGCCAGATAGGTGGCCTGCGGCTTGTTGGAACGCCAGTTGAAGCGGGTCCGGCCGAGCCGTGAGGACTGCGACTGCAGCACGCCGTTGCTGATCGCCTGCGTGCCGTCCGGTACGGAGACCGAGACGTCGAAGGTCGCCTTGTCCAGGGGGTGGTCGTTGGACGGGAACCACCACGCGGCCGAGTCCGGCTCCTGGGCGGCGACACCGCCGTCGGGCGTGCGGTGCCAGGCTGTCCAGCCACCGATCTTCACCTCGGAGGGCTTGCCCGCGTACCGCACGACGACCGAGATCGTACGGTTCTTCTCCAGCGGGGCCGCCGGGGTGATCACCAGCTCCTGCTCGCCGCTGGTGGTGAACGCCGCCTTCTTGCCGTTGACCCGCACCTCGCTGACCTTCAGCCCGAGGTCGAGGTTGAAGCGGGAGAGGTTCTGGGTGGTCGTGGCGAGGATCGTCGCCGTGCCCTCCAGGAGGTCGGTGGCGGGCTGGTACGTCAGCCGCAGGTCGTAGTGGGAGACGTCGTAACCGCCGTTGCCACTGGCCGGGTAGTAGGGATCGCCGATGCCCGACGCGCCCGGGACGTAGTCCGCGGCCGATGCCGGGATCGCCAGCAGGAGAGAGGCCGCGAGCGCGCTCGGAACGACAAGTCTGCGGTGCATGCAGAGCTCCTCACTTGTAAGAAGCATGAATGGTGTTCGGTCCTTAACGACGCTATTCAGCACCCGCCGCGCCGTCACGTCCAGAGCACCTCCTGTCACACGATCGCCATTCGGCCGAAACGAACCACCCGCCCCTCGACGGCATTCTTTTGCTCGGGAGTTGACCGAGGTACGTTCCGCCCCATGCCGATACCTGTGCGGAGAACCCGCAGAGCCCGTCTGTCGTGCAGAACCCTGGTGGCGGCCGGCGCGGCCGCCCTGATGACCGCGCTCGTCTCCCCGACCGGGGCTCAGGCGGCCTCCCCCGTGGGGGAGTCGCGGCCCGTCCACTCCTACGCCGACGCGATCCGCGAGTCCGTCTGGGTGGACACCGGACTCGACGGGGACGGCGACGGCCGCACCGACCGGGTCGCCGCCGACATCGTCCGGCCCCGTGAACCCGCCGCCGCGGCCCGGAAGATCCCCGTCATCATGGACGCCAGCCCGTACTACGCCTGTTGCGGACGCGGCAACGAAAGCCAGAAGAAGACCTACGACGCGGCCGGGAACCCCGTCCAGTTCCCGCTCTTCTACGACAACTACTTCGTTCCCCGCGGGTACGCCTTCGTCGCCGTCGACCTCGCCGGCACCAACCGCTCCGACGGCTGCGACGACGTCGGCGGGCGCTCCGACGTCCAGTCCGCCAAGGCCGTCGTCGACTGGCTGAACGGCCGGGCCCGCGGATACACCACCCGTACCGGCTCCGACCGCGCCCGGGCCACCACCTGGTCCACCGGCAAGGTCGGCATGATCGGCAAGAGCTGGGACGGGACCGTCGCCAACGGCGTCGCCGCGACCGGCGTCGAGGGCCTGGAGACCATCGTGCCGATCGGCGCGATCTCCTCCTGGTACGACTACTTCCACTCCCAGGGCGCGCCGCTCTATGACGCCAACCCGAGCTGGCTCTCCGACTACGTCGACAGCCCTGCCGCCAAGGCCCGTTGCGGAGCGGTCCAGGACCGCATCGCGGCCGGCACCCCGTACAGCGGCGACTGGACGCCCGCCTGGAGCGAGCGGAACCACGTCCCGGACGCCGGCAAGGTGAAGGCGAGCGTCTTCGTCGTGCACGGGCAGCAGGACCTGAACGTCCGCGCCCACCACTTCGGCCAGTGGTGGGACGCCCTGGCCGCCCACGGCGTCGAGCGCAAGATCTGGCTCTCGCAGACCGGTCACGTCGACCCCTTCGACTTCCGGCGCGCCGACTGGGTCCGTACGCTGCACCGCTGGTTCGACCACTACCTCCTCGGTCACGACAACGGCATCGACCGCGAGCCGATGGCCGACATCGAGCGCGCCCCGGACCGCTGGACCACCGACCGGGCCTGGCCGCCGCGCGCCACCGAGCCCACCACCCTGCGCCCCGGCACGGGCACCGCGCCCGGCGTCGGCACCCTCGGCCGTACCCCCGCCGCCTCCGGCGCCACGGCGACCTTCACCGACGACCCGGGCCTGGGCGAGCTCGACTGGGCCGCGCGGATCGACGAGTCGACCCCCGCCAAGGCAGGGTTCGCCACCCGACCGCTCGCCCGCGACCTGCGGCTCTCCGGCCCCTCCACGGTGACCGTCACCGCCACACCGACGACCACGACCGCCCATCTGACGGCCGTCCTCGTCGACCTCGGCCCGGACACGATCCGGGACTACACGGCAGCCGGTGAGGGCATCACCACGCTCACCGAGCGGTCCTGCTGGGGCGCGAGCACGAGCGGCGACAGCGCCTGCTTCAAGGAGACCGAGGCCCGTACGGCGGACGTGGACTTCACGGTCGTCAGCCGCGGTTGGGCGGATCTGGGCACCTGGGCGAATCCCGGGAAGGGCCGGCCGCTGACCCCCGGCAGGGCGTACACGATGACGCTGAACCTGGCGGCCACCGACCATGTCGTCCCCGCCGGACACCGGCTCGCCCTGATCGTCGGCGGCACGGACAAGGACCTCCTCGACCCCCCGTCCACCCGACCGACGATCACCCTCGACCTCGCCCGCACGTCGGCGAAGCTGCCGCTGGTCGGCGGCGTCGACGCCTTCGCCCGGGCGACGGCCGGTACGGTCGACGCACGTCCGGCGCGGACCGGGCAACCGCTCACCGGTGTCGGGCCCTCGCGCTCGGACATCCCTGTCCCGGGTGAGGCCCGATGACCCACACGCCGCCCCGCCGCGCCCGGCGCACGCTCGCCCTCGTCGCGGGCCTCGCCGCCCTCGGCCTCCCGCTCGTCGCCGTCCCCGCGGAGGCCGCGGGCACCGCGGCCCCCGCCCCGCCCCCGAGAACGGGCTTCGAACAGACCGGGGGCGCCCGGTGGACCACCGAGCCGGAGGAGACGGCGTTCCTCGCCGCCGTCGACCGGGGCAGCGACCGCGTCTCGGTGCGCACCATCGGCACGACACAGCAGGGCCGCCCCCTCCGGCTCGCCACGGTGGGCGCCGGCAGCGCCGGGACCACGATGCTGCTGGTCTGCAGCCAGCACGGTGACGAGCCGTCGGGCCGGGAGGCCTGCCTGACCACCGTGCGGGACCTCGCGTTCGCCCGGGACCAGGAGACCCGCCGCTTCCTCTTCCGTACCACCGTCCTCGTCGTTCCCTCCGCCAATCCGGACGGACGCGAGGCCGACACCCGCGGCAACGGCGACGGCGTCGACGTCAACCGCGACCACATCGCGCTGCGGACCGCCGAGGGCCGGGCGCTGGCCGCCCTGATCCGCGACCGGCGCCCGGAGGTGATCTACGACCTGCACGAGTACGGCGGGACCTCGCCCCACTACGACAAGGACCTGCTCGCGCTCTGGCCCCGCAATCTGAACACCCACGCGCGCGTGCACGACGAGGCCCACACCCTGTCGGAGTCCTACGTCCGGCCGTCGGCCGGGGCCGCCGGGTTCAGCAGCGGCATCTACGGGATCTGGACCGACCCGCTCACCGGAAAGCCGATCAAGCAGGTCGCGGGCGACGGCCAGGAGCGGATCCTGCGCAACACGGCCGGTATCAAGCACTCCGTCGGCCTGCTTGTCGAGACCCGCGTCGAAGCCCTGACCCAGGCCGAGGAGGACGACACCGCCCGCAACCAGCGACGGCGCGTCACCACGCAACTCGCCGCGCTGAAGGGCGCCTTCGCCTATGTCGACGAGCGGCGCGGACAGCTCGGCGCGGCCACGGCGGTGGCCCGGCACACCGGGTTCGCCGACCGCGGCCCGGTGCTGCTCGGGGGCGCCGACAACGATCCGGCGGAGCCGGGCGAGACGATCCAGGACCCGCCCTGCGGCTACCGCCTGGACCGTGCGCAGTACGCCGAGTTCGGCGACGAGCTCGCCCTGCACGGGATCACGGTCCGACAGGACGGCGACGGGGTCCTCGTCCCCCTGCGGCAGTCTCAGCGCGCACTCGTCCCACTGCTGCTCGACGGCCGGGCGGCCTACCGCCTCACCACAGGTCTGCCCGTGGAGGTCTGCCGAGGGGGCTGAGTTGGTCCCCGGAAACTCCGGGGCGCGTGTGGCACGGCCTTACGGGAGTGAGTTCCTTTCCTCCCGTAAGGCCGTGAAAGGTGCCTGCCACCTGTGTCACGGGAAGGTCAGAGATCGGGAGGCGGGGGCGGCCGGTTGGGGCCGGCCGGTGACGGCGAACCTCCCCGGCCGGCCCGGCCACCACCACCGCGCCCGCACCGACCGGTTCGTGTTCGGTGTCACGGCCGTCCTCACCGTGGCCTTCTCTGATCGTGATGATCCTCGTCGGCATCTTCTTCGTCTCGGGTGCGGACGCCGCCTCGATCGTCATGGGCACGCTGTCGCAGCGCGGCTCCTCTGCCGATCGGACCGGGAACCGGTGCGCCGGGTGACGGTCCTTGATCGTCCTGGGTTAAAGTTACCGACTGGTACTGACCATACCTGTGAACGGGCCCGTAGGGTCCGGAAGTTGGAGAACCACATGACGTACGCGACGCCGCTGCGCCGCACCCTGACCGCCCTCACCGCCACGACGCTGCTGGCCGGGGGCCTGCTGCTCGGACAGACGGTGACGGCCGAGCCCGCCCACGCGGCCGGCAAGAAGGTCGTCTGCGAGATCAACAAGATGCGCCAGCAGTCGGCAGACCTCCGGTCGAAGGCCGCCAAGCTCCAGCGCCTCGGCGCCACGGCGGAGGCCCGCAAGGCGCGGGCCCAGGCCGACGCGCTCGACCGTAAGATCCGCAACTGCATCGACGCGGACAACAACAACCCGAAGCCCTGGAACTGACCGGCTGACACGCGGCCCGGCCCGGCTCCGGTCCTCGGACCGGGCCGGGCCGCGGTGCGTCTGTCGGCCTTTGGCCCGGGCCGGGCCGCGGTGCGTCTGTCGGTCGACCGGGCCAGGCCCGCGGCGCACCGGCCGGCCGGCTGATCGGGGCAGGCCGCAGCGCACCTGACCCCGGGCCGGACCTGCGGTGTACCCGGCCGGCCGGCTGACCGGGGCGGGCCGCAGTGGTCCGGTCAGCCGACCGGATCGGGCCTGCGGCGCCCCGGTCGGTCAGCCGGCGTCGGATCCGGCGCAGACCAGATCCGCCGCCCTGCGGGCGCAGCCCCAGGCGACCGTCACCCCCGCCCCTCCGTGGCCGTAGTTGTGCACGACGCGACCGCCGCCCGGCAGGGGCTCCGACGCGATCCGCACCCCGCCCGACCGGGCCGGCCGCAGCCCCACCCGGGAGCCGAGCACCCGCGCCCGCGCGATCTCGGGCCGTATGCGCACGCACCGCGCCACGATCTCCGCCGCCGTCACCGGATCGGCCGCCAGCCGCTCGTCGCCCTCCTGCGCGGTCCCGCCCAGGACCAGTCGCCCCGGCTGTGGGAAGAAGTACGTCGTCTCGCTCGACGCCGCGTCGGCCGCCGTGAACCACTCCTCGATCCCCGGGTTCTCCACCAGGACCAACTGCCCGCGCACCGGGCGCAGTCGCGCGTCCGGTACGAGTTCCCGGGCGCCGAGCCCGGTGCAGTCGACGACCACGCGAGCCCGCTCGGCCGCCTCGGCGAACCCGGTGACCGTACGCCGCTCCACCACCCCGCCCGACGCCTCGAACCGGGCCCGCAGCCACTCCAGATGGACCGGCATGTCGATCAGCGGCAGCTGCGCCGCCAGCCCCGTCCCGTACGGCCCCGGCACCTCATCGGCCGCCAACTGCCGCAGACCGTCGACCTCCCGCGCCCAGGCGCCGAGCTCCCCGAGGACCGTGTCCGCGTGGACGCCGGGCGCGATCCGGACGCCCGTGCGCAGCGGGTCGTCCGCCAGTTCCTCGTACACCCGCAGCGAGTCGAGCGCCCAGGCACCCGCCTCCACCTCCGGCTCGATCCGGTACGGCCACCACAGCGCCCCCGCCACGGCGGAGGTCGTCGCCGTGACCGCGTCCCGGGACCACACCCGCACCCGGAGCCCGCGCTCCACCAGAGTAAGGGCGGTCGTCAGACCGATGACCCCGCCGCCCACCACGATCACCTGTTCGCTCATGCGCGGACGGTACCGGGGCCGTATCGGAACGGACCACCACCCCGCACGCCCTACGGCACCGAGAGGGTCACGGACGTCGAGCCGCGCGGCTACGGCGCCGGCGCACCCGGCGCAGACGAACGCACCGGCGGGCCTGACCTAGGATTCATCTCCTGATGACTGCAACCCTCGTCGCCAAGGACCTCGCCGCCGGCCACGGCGAACGCTCCCTCTTCGCCGGCCTCGACCTCGTCGTCGCCCCCGGCGACGTCATCGGCCTCGTCGGTGTCAACGGCGCCGGCAAGTCGACCCTGCTGCGCCTGCTCGCCGGGCTCGACACCCCCGAGGAAGGGGAGCTCAAGCTCTCCCCGCCGACCGCCACCATCGGTCACCTCCCCCAGGAGCCGGAGCGGCGCGAAGGCGAGACCGTACGGGCATTCCTCGCCCGCCGCACGGGCGTCGCCGACGCCCAGGCCGCCATGGACGAGGCCACCCAGGGCCTGGTCGACGGGACGCCGGGCGCCGACGACGCGTACGCCACCAGCCTGGACCGCTGGCTGAACCTCGGCGGCGCCGACCTGGACGAGCGCGCCGAGGAGGTCGCGGCCTCGCTCGGCCTCACCGTCGGCCTGGACCAGCCGATGACCTCCCTCTCCGGCGGCCAGGCCGCCCGCGCCGGACTCGCCTCCCTCCTCCTCTCCCGCTACGACGTCTTCCTCCTCGACGAGCCCACCAACGACCTCGACCTCGACGGTCTGGAACGGCTCGAGACCTTCGTGCAGGGGCTGCGCGCCGGCACGGTCGTCATCAGCCACGACCGCGAGTTCCTCACCCGCACGGTCACCAAGGTCCTGGAGCTCGACCTCGCCCAGCAGCAGATCACCCTCTACGGCGGTGGCTACGAGGCGTACCTGGACGAGCGGGACACCGCCCGGCGCCACGCCCGCGAGGGCTTCGAGGAGTACGCGGGCCGGAAGGCCGCACTCGAGGCGCGCGGCCACATGCAGCGGTCCTGGATGGACAAGGGCGTCAAGAACGCCCGCCGCAAGGCCACCGACGGCGACAAGCTCGGGCGCAACGCCCGCAGCGAGGCCAGCGAGAAGCAGGCCGCGAAGGCCCGCCAGACCCAGCGGATGATCGAACGGCTCGACGTCGTCGACGAGCCCCGCAAGGAGTGGGAGCTGCGGATGGAGATCGCCGCCGCCCCGCGCTCCGGCTCGGTCGTGGCGACCCTGCGCGAGGCCGAGGTCCGGCGCGGCGACTTCCGCTTCGGGCCCGCCACCCTCCAGATCGACTGGGCCGACCGCGTCGCCATCACCGGCGCGAACGGGGCGGGCAAGTCGACGCTGCTCGCCGCGCTCCTCGGCCGGCAGGCGCTCGACGCGGGGGACGCGGTGCTCGGCTCAGGCGTCGTCGTCGGCGAGGTCGACCAGGCCCGGAAGCTCTTCCACGGCTCCGAGTCGCTCCTGGACGCGTTCTGCGCGGCCGTCCCGGAGACCGAGCCGGCCGAGGTACGGACCCTGCTCGCGAAGTTCGCCCTGAAGGCCGAGCACGTCCTGCGCCCCGCCACCACGCTCTCCCCGGGCGAGCGCACCCGCGCCGCGCTGGCCCTGCTCCAGGGCCGTGGAGTGAACCTGCTGGTGCTCGACGAGCCGACCAACCACCTGGACCTGCCGGCCATCGAACAGCTGGAAGCGGCCCTCGACACGTACACCGGCACGCTGCTCCTGGTCACCCACGACCGGCGCATGCTCGACGCGGTGCGCACGACCCGCCGCGTCGAGGTCGCGGACGGCAAGGTGACCGAACTCTGATGGGCGTCACCTTCGGGTGGGGCCCGACGGAGTCGGCCGTCCTCGCCCGGGACGCCGCCTCGCTCCGCAACCCCACAGCGGTCGCGCGGTGGCTCGCACAGCGCGGTTACGGCTCCGAGGCCCTCCCCCAGAGCTGCGCCTGGGGGGACCCCCACTCGCTTCGCTCCCTGGCCGTCGTCGCCGCGGGCGAACGGTGGCCGGACGGCTCTCTGCGCCCGGCGCTGGAGGACCTGCTGGGCGCCGGCGCCGTCCTGTCGGCGCTGTCCGCCCTGGGCCCGTACGAGCCGACCCCCGAGGCGCGGGCGGCGGCCACGCTGTGGGAGGCCACGGAGGACCCCGCGTCGGTGCTGCGCCGCTGCGATTCGGGGCGTGAACTGTACGAGTACGGCTATCCGCAGGATGTGGCGGTGGCCGCCGAGGTCGACACCTCGGAGACCGTCCCCGTCCTGACGGACGGCGCATTCCTGGAGGCACCATGACCGACCTGCTGACCCGGCTCACCGCGATGCTGGACGACCTCGACGCCGATGTCGACGAGACGATCGACCTGGCGGACGAGATCGCCGCCTCGGGCGACGCCGCGCTGCTCCCGAGGCTCCAGGCGGAACTGGACCGCGCCCTCGTCGAACAGAACGCCTACGCCCGCGAGCTCCTCGGCGGCGTCCTCGCCGCGATCGGCGGCCCGGACGCCCTGCCGGCCCTGCTGCGGGCCTCGACCGTCGACCTCGGCGACGACCAGGACGCCCTGGCGACCGAGATCGTCGACCTGGTCCAGTCCGACCCGGACCGCTCCCGCGCCCTCCTCCAGCCCCTGACGGAGGACGACGACCTGACGGTGGCGAACCGCGCGGAATGGGCCCTCCGCTTCCTGCCGAACGCATAGGAGCCGTCGGGCGCGGCCCGGCCGAGGCGTGGTCCGACGGTACTGCGTCACCGAGGAGGTCCGGGCGGGCGTCCAGCGAACGCGCTCTTGCATGTTCTATGGCGTACCCCATAAGTTACCGGCAGGTAGCTCGTCCGGCGGGCCACCTTGGCGTCAGGGGGTGGTGGGCGGGTGAGTCCGCGCAGGAGTGACAGCCGTGAGCGGATGATCCTCAGTGCCGCTGCCCTGCTGCGTGAGTACGGGGCGAGCGCGACCAGCGTCGACCGGGTGCTCGCGCACAGCGGAGCCCCCCGGGGCTCGGTGTATCACCACTTTCCCGGTGGGCGGGCGCAGCTGATCGACGAGGCGGTGGCGCTGGCGGGGGCTTCATCGCGGGCCTGATCGATGTCGCCATGCAGGCGGACGATCCGGTGGAGGCGATCGACGCGTTCTTCGTGCTGTGGCGCGACCGGCTCGTGGAGAGCGGCTTTCGGGCCGGCTGCCCGATCGTGGCGGTGGCTGTCGAGACCAACGACGACGCACCGTCCTCGCGGCCCTCTTCCTGCGGCACGGTCTGACCGAGGAACGCAGCCGTCGGCTCGGCGCCTTCGTCATCGCCGCGGTCGAAGGCGCGGTGATCATGTGCCGGGCCGAGCAGAGCACCACCCCCATCGAGGCGACCGCCGCCGAGATCCACAACCTGCTCCTCCATACCCTGCGTGACCGCCCCGGCGCCGAGCCCGGGCCCGCGCCCCGGCCGTAGTCCGCGCCACGTGACCTCGAGTCAGCGCAGTTCGAAGGAGTCGCCATGCCCTCGCTCGACCGTCAGGACAACGTCTTCGTCCTCGATCTCGGAGACGGAGAGAACCGCCTCCACCCCGACTGGATCACCGCCGTCGGTGCCGCGCTCGACGAGGTGGAGAAGGCGGAAGGCCCCCGCGCCCTGGTCACCGCCGCCACGGGCAAGTTCTACTCCAACGGGCTCGACCTGGAGTGGCTGTTCGCCCACGCCGACCAGCACCAGGACTACGTCGTCTCCGTCCATGACCTGTTCGCGCGGATGCTCTCGCTGCCGGTCATCACGGTCGCCGCGCTGCAGGGACACACTTTCGCCGCCGGCGCGATGTTCTCCCTCGCCCACGACTTCCGCGTGATGCGCGCCGACCGCGGCTACTGGTGCCTGCCCGAAGCGGACATCAACATCCCCTTCACCCGCGGCATGGCCGCGCTCATCCAGTCCCGGCTCGCCCCGCAGACCGCGCACGAGGCCATGCTCACCGCCCGCCGCTACGGCGGCGACGACGCCGCGGCCGCGGGCATCGTCGACCGGGCGGCCGGCGAGGACGCCGTGCGCTCCACCGCGATCGAACTGGCCCGGACGCAGGTGAACAAGGCCGGTGACACCCTCGGCACCATCAAGGCCCGCATGTACGCCCCGGCCCTGGCCACCCTGCGCGACGCCGCCAACCCGCTCGGCTGACCAACCCGCCTCCAGCACCGTGCAAGGAGAACACCCGTGACGACCACCGACTTCGCCGCCATGACCGGCCTGGAACTGATGCGCTGGGTGCAGACCGAACGCCCCACCGACATCCCCTCCATCGGCCGCCTGCTCGGCATGCGCTTCGACGAGGTCGACCACGGCCGCATCGTCATCTCCCTCGACACCCGCCCCGACTTCGCCAACCCCCTCGGCACCGTCCACGGCGGCATCGCCGCCACCCTCCTCGACTCCGCCATGGGCTGCGCCGTCCACACCACGCTCCCCGCCGGCGCCGGCTACACCACCCTCGAACTCAAGGTCAACTACATCCGCGCCGCTCGCACCGACGGCCAGACCCTCACGGCCGAAGGCAACGTCATCCACGCGGGCCGCCGCACGGCCACCGCCGAAGGCAAGGTCCTCGACGACCAGGGCAAACTGATCGCCCACGCCACCACCACCTGCATGATCTTCTAGCGGGCGGGTGCCGGACCTCCAGGTGATGACGCCGGCTACGGAACCGGCTCGCAGCTGGGGCTCCAGGGGTCTGCTCGGAGCCCTGGGCCTCGACGAGCGGGATCATGGGGTCGATGCGCGACGGGCCCGGCCGTCATGGCCGGGCCCGTCGGCGTCAGCGGCCGCCGCGGCGCTTGCCGCCGCCCTCGTTCAGCAGGCCCGCCTTGCGCAGGGCGTCCGCCATCGCGCTGTTCGCGGGGGCCGGGGCCGAGGTCTGGGGCTGCGCGCGGCGCTGCTGTGGCGGGCGGCCGCCGCGTTCGCGGCGCTCCCGCTTCGGGGCGGGCCCGCCGGCCGCGTCAGCCGTCGCCTCGTCGTCGAGTCGCAGCGTCAGCGAGATCCGCTTGCGCGGGATGTCGACGTCCAGGACCTTCACCCGGACCACGTCACCCGGCTTCACCACGTCCCGCGGGTCCTTGACGAACGTCTTCGACATCGCCGACACGTGCACCAGCCCGTCCTGGTGCACGCCGATGTCCACGAAGGCACCGAAGGCCGCCACGTTCGTGACGACACCCTCCAGGACCATCCCCGACACCAGGTCGCCGATCTTCTCGACGCCTTCCTTGAACGTCGCCGTCCGGAAGGCCGGCCGGGGGTCCCGGCCCGGCTTCTCCAGCTCGCGCAGGATGTCGGTGACCGTCGGCAGACCGAAGGTCTCGTCGACGAAGTCGTCCGCCCGCAGCGACCGCAGCACACCCGTGTTGCCGATCAGGGACGCGACCTCGCCGCCCGTCGTCTTCACCATCCGCCGCACCACCGGGTACGCCTCCGGGTGCACCGAGGACGCGTCCAGCGGGTCGTCGCCGCCCCGGATCCGCAGGAAGCCCGCGCACTGCTCGTACGCCTTCGGGCCGAGCCGCGCCACGTCCTTCAGCGCCCTCCGCGAGCGGAACGGCCCGTTGGCGTCGCGGTGCGCCACGATGTTCTCGGCCAGTCCCGCACCGATCCCCGACACCCGCGAAAGCAGCGGGGCGGAAGCGGTGTTGACGTCGACGCCCACGCCGTTCACACAGTCCTCGACCACCGCGTCCAGCGAGCGCGAGAGCTTCACCTCGGACAGGTCGTGCTGGTACTGGCCGACGCCGATCGACTTCGGGTCGATCTTCACCAGCTCGGCCAGCGGGTCCTGCAGCCGGCGCGCGATCGAGACGGCGCCGCGCAACGACACGTCCAGCTCGGGAAGTTCCTGCGAGGCGAAGGCCGAGGCCGAGTACACCGAGGCGCCGGCCTCGGAGACCATGACCTTGGTGAGGTTCAACTCCGGGTGCTTCTCGATCAGTTCGGCAGCCAGCTTGTCCGTCTCGCGGGACGCGGTGCCGTTGCCGATGGCGACCAGCTCGACCCCGTGCTCCTTCGCGAGCCGCGCCAGCTTCGCCAGCGACTCGTCCCACTTGTTCGCGGGGACGTGCGGATAGATCGTGTCGGTGGCCACGACCTTGCCCGTCGCGTCGACCACGGCGACCTTGACCCCCGTACGGAAGCCCGGGTCGAGGCCCAGCGTCGCCCGCGTCCCGGCCGGCGCCGCGAGCAGCAGGTCGCGCAGGTTCGCCGCGAAGACCCGTACCGCCTCGTCCTCCGCCGCCGTCCGCAGCCGCAGCCGCAGATCGATCCCGAGATGGACCAGGATCCGGGTCCGCCAGGCCCAACGGACGGTGTCCTGGAGCCACTTGTCACCGGGACGTCCGCGGTCGGCGACGCCGAAGCGATGCGCGACCATGCCCTCGTACGAGGACGGGCCGGGCACCTCCGAGGGCTCCTCCGGTTCCAGCTCCAGCGTGAGGACGTCCTCCTTCTCGCCGCGCAGCATGGCGAGGATCCGGTGCGAGGGAAGCGCGGTGAACGGTTCGGCGAAGTCGAAGTAGTCGGCGAACTTCGCGCCGGCCTCCTCCTTGCCCGCCCGCACCTTGGCGGCCAGCCGGCCGCGACTCCACATCCGCTCGCGCAGCTCGCCGATGAGGTCCGCGTCCTCGGAGAACTTCTCGGTGAGGATCGCGCGGGCGCCCTCCAGCGCGGCGGCCGCGTCGGCGACGCCCTTGTCCGCGTCGACGAAGGCCGCGGCGGCGGCCGTCGGCTCCACCGACGGGTCGGCGAGAAGTCCCTCGGCCAGCGGTTCGAGCCCGGCCTCGCGGGCGATCTGCGCCTTGGTGCGGCGCTTCGGCTTGAAGGGCAGGTAGATGTCCTCCAGCCGGGCCTTGGTGTCGGCGGCCCGGAGCCGGGCCTCCACCTCGGCCGTCAGTCTGCCCTGCTCCCGTACGGAGTCGAGGATGGCGGTCCGCCGGTCCTCCAGCTCCCGCAGATAGCGCAGCCGCTCCTCGAGCGTGCGCAGCTGCGCGTCGTCGAGCATCTCGGTCGCTTCCTTGCGGTAGCGCGCGATGAACGGCACGGTCGACCCGCCGTCGAGCAGCTCGACGGCCGCCCTCACCTGTCGCTCGCGTACGCCGAGTTCCTCGGCGATCCTGCCTTCGATGGACGTCGTCACGGTGTCCCGACTCGCCTTCTCGCGCCTCAAGCTTGCGACTGCATTGTGCCGGGTCGCTCACCGGAACGCCGCACGCGCCCCGCCGCCCACCGAGCGCGGCGCCCTCCGCGCCCGCGGTCAGGCCTCGCCGCCGTCAGGCCGGCCGCGCCCGCCGTCCCGCCGCACACCGCACCCGACGCCCTCCGCGCCCGCCACCCGGCCGCGCCCGCCGTCAGCCCGCGCCGCCACCCGGCCGCGCCCGCTGCCCGGCCGCGCCGCCACCCGGCCGCGCCCGCTGCCCGGCCGCGCCGCCACCCGGCCGCTCCCGCCGTCAGGCCGCGCCCAGCTCCCCGCCGCACACCGAGCGCGGCGCCCGCCGTCAGCCCGCGCCGCCACCCGGCCGCGCCCGCCGTCCCGCCGCACACCGAGCGCGGCGCCCGCCGCGCCCGGCGCCCGGTGCCGGCCCCTCAGCCCTTGCCGTTGAGGTCCGCCGGGAACGCCCCCGCGAGGAACGCCGCGTTACGGAAGGACTTGCCCAGCTCCGTCAGGCGCTCGACGCCCGCCGCGCCCAGGTGCTCGTACGGAGCCGCGTCCAGGCGGTCCGTGTGCTCCTCCACCGCCTCGCGCAGCGCCGAGCCCTCGGCGGTGAGCTCGCCCTTGTCGTCGGCCAGACCGCGCTCGCGCAGCCGTGCCGCCGCGGCCTCCCAGTCGGCGCGCCGCCAGCCGCGGCTGCCCAGGACCCAGCGCGGGCTCATGCCCATGCCCGTGGCGGTGTGGCTGACCAGCGCCTCCAGGGGGTCGAGGTCCGCGCTGAGGAGCGCCACGAGGTGGCCGTCGCCCCGGTGCTCGCGCAGCAGCGTGGCGGCGTGCCAGTAACGCAGGTGCGGCTCCTCGGGCACGGGCAGGTCGGCGTGGGCCGAGTACAGCGGCCGGGCGTGCCGGGTGCACGCCTCGGTGGCGCGCAGGGCGAGCTCGGCGGCCTCGGCCATCTCGGGCGAGGTGACCGTCTCCTCGCCGAGGAGGCGGCGCAGGGTGGTGTCCACGGCCCGCAGCCGAGCCGCCACCGCCTCGGCCGGCGAGGCGATGTCCCAGACGGCCGGCAGGTACCGGGCCAGCAGCTCGACGTTGTAGTTGTAGAAGGTCGCGGCGACCGTGCCGGCGCCCACGGCCCCCATCGCGGCGCTCCGGGCGGCGAGCCGCATGGCCGCCGGGTCCTCGAAGCCGAGGGCCGTGAACTCGCTCTCCAGGTCCGGCGAGAAGTACACCGTGGAGTGCAGCGGGTTGAGCATGTGATGGCAGCGGCGGCCCGCACGGGGCGGCAGAGAGGTCATGGACCGCACGTTACCGACTGGTCGGTACGACCGGAAGCCCGGGGCCGTCACCCGGGGCCGTCACCCAGGGCGGTCGACCAGGGCGGTCACCCCAAGGGGATGGCAGGAAAGGTGGGGTCTTCGTCATTGCGGCCGTCCCGGCGCCCCCGAAGGATGGACCCCATGACGAACCGACCCGTGCTCGTCGTCCTCTTCGACGACGTGCAGAGCCTGGATGTCACCGGACCCGTCGAGGTGTTCGCCGGCGCGGGACACTCCGGGCGCGGCGCCTACCCGATCGTGACCGCCTCGCTCGACGGCGGTCCGGTCCGCACCCAGAGCGGCCTGCGGCTGCTCCCGGACACGACGCTCGCCGACGCGGACCGCCCGCACACCCTGCTCGTCCCCGGGGGTGAAGGCACCCGGCGCCCCGACCCCCGGCTGATCGACTGGCTGCGCGAGAACGCCCCGCACGCCGAGCGGCTGGTCTCCGTCTGCACCGGTGCCCTGCTGCTCGCCGAGGCCGGGCTCCTCGACGGCCACCGGGCCACCACTCACTGGATCGCCTGCGACCACCTCGCCCGCTGCTACCCGCGGGTCGAGGTGGAGGCGGAGCCGATCTTCGTCCGCGACGGCCGGATCTCCACCTCCGCCGGTGTGACCGCGGGCATCGACCTCGCCCTCGCGCTCGTGGAGGAGGACCTGGGCCGCGACGCCGCGCTCACCGTCGCCCGCCACCTCGTCGTGTTTCTGCGCCGCCCGGGCAACCAGGCGCAGTTCAGCGCCCAGCTCGCCGCCCAGACCGCCCGCCGGGCACCGCTGCGCGACCTCCAGCACTGGATCAGCGAGCATCCCGAGGAGGACCTGTCCGTCGAGGCCCTGGCCGCCCGCGCCCGGCTGTCGCCGCGACACTTCGCCCGCGCGTTCCGGACGGAGACCGGCACGACCCCCGGCAGGTACGTCGACCGGGTCAGGCTCGAGCACGCGCGCAGGCTCCTGGAGGAGACGGCCGACGGCGTCGAGGAGGTCGCCCGGGCGGCCGGTTACGGCACCCCCGAGGCCATGCGCCGGGCCTTCGTCAGAGCCATGGACACCGCGCCGGCGGACTACCGCCGCCGCTTCCACGCACCCGCACGACCCGCTCCACCCACGCGCTGAAACAGCCCACGCCCTGAACCAGTCTGAAAGGGAACACACGATGCAGATCGCCGTACTGCTCTACGACCGCTTCACGACCCTCGACGCCGTCGGCGCCTACGAGCTCCTCGCCCGCCTCCCCGGAGCCGAGACCGTCTTCGTCGCCAAGGAGGCCGGCCCGGTCCGCAACGACCAGGGAAGCCTCGCCCTCGTCGCCGACAAGACCCTCGCCGACGTCCCGAACCCGGACATCGTCCTGGTCCCCGGCGGCCCCGACTCCCGTGAGGCGATGAACGACCCGGAGATCCTCGCCTGGCTCCGTACCGCCGACGCCACCAGCACCTGGACCACCTCCGTCTGCACCGGTTCGCTGATCCTGGCCGCCGCGGGCCTGCTCACCGGCCGCCGGGCCACCTCCCACTGGCTCGCGTACGAGGAGCTCCGGGCGCTCGGCGCCGAGCCCACCGGCGAGCGGGTCGTCTTCGACGGCAAGTACGTCACCGCCGCCGGTGTCTCCTCCGGCATCGACATGGCCCTGCACCTGATCGGCCGGATCGCCGGTGACGCGACGGCGCAGACCATCCAGCTGCTGACCGAGTACGACCCGCAGCCGCCGTACGACGCGGGCTCACCGGAGAAGGCCCCGGCCGAGATCGTCGCGCAGTGGCGCGGCACGGCCACGAAGGACCTCGTCGAGGGCTGAGCCGTCCGGCGGGCGCCGGCCTCAGATCCCGTACGTGAAGCGGGGCGCGCGGCGTTCCAGGAAGGCGGCGACCCCCTCCGCGGTGTCGCCGCTGCCGCGCGCCTGCTCCGCCCAGTGCGCGTCCCGGTCGGTGCGCCCGTCGGCGAACTCCTTCGCCGCCGCCTGCGTCAGCAGGGAGCGCGAGGCCAGGACGCGGGCGAACTCGCCCACCCGCTTGTCCAGTTCACCGGCCGGGAGCACCTCGTCCACCAGGCCGGTGCGCAGCGCCCGCTCCGCGTCGATCAACTCGCCCGAGAAGAGCAGGTACTTGGCGGCCGAGGGCCCCACCAGCGAGGCCAGCCGACGGGTCGAGGAGGACGGATAGACGATGCCGAGCTTCGACGGGGTGATCCCGAACCGCGCTCCTTCCTCGGCGAACCGCAGGTCGCAGGCCGCGGCGAGCTGGCTGCCGCCGCCCACGCAGTAGCCGCGGACGGCGGCGAGCGTCGGCTTCGGGAAGGCGGCGAGCGCCTCCTCGGCCCGGACCGCGAGCGACTGCTGCTCGTCGCCCGGCTCCCGCAGCGTCGAGATGTCGGCTCCGGCGCAGAAGGTCTCCCCGTCACCGGTGAGGACCAGGACGCGGACCCGGGCATCGGTCGCGAGCGGGTCGAGCAGTCCCGGCAGGGACCGCCACATCGCGGCCGTCATCGCGTTGCGCTTGGCGGGGTTCGTGATGACGACGGTGGCGATCCCGTCGACGACGCTGACACTCAGCTGCGGCTCCATGCGCCGGATGCTATCCAGGCACCCCGACCGTACGATCGAGGAGGGGTCGAGCAGGGGGCGAGGAGGAGGCGCGCATGCCCCAAAGTTTCCAGGACGCCGCACACGGTTCCCAGGACGCCGCTCAGGAGGGCAGGAAGCTGCGCCGCAGTCTCGGCTGGCTCGCCCTTCTCGGCGCCCTGCTCGTCCTCGGCGGGATCGTCGGTCTGGTCTACACGGGCCTCGCCACCCTCACCTCGATGCTTCTCTTCGGCTGGCTCCTGCTCATCGGCGGTGCCGTGGGTCTGCTGCACGCCGTCGAGTCCCGCGGCACCCCGTACTTCTGGCTCGCCGTGGTGGTGGCGGCCCTGAACATCGCGGCCGGGGTCGTCGTCATCCGTCATCCGGAGGGCTCGGCCGAGGCGCTGACCATGTTCGCGGCGCTGCTCTTCCTCACCGGTGGGGTGTTCCGGCTGGTGGGCAGTGCGGTGGTGCGCGGACCGCAGTTCGGCTGGACGCTCCTCCAAGGGGCCTTCGGGCTCCTGCTCGGACTGCTCGTGCTCTTCGACTGGCCCGACAGCAGCCGTTACGTCCTCGGGGTCTTCTTCTCGTTGGCCCTGCTCTTCGACGGGCTCGGGCTGATCGCCATCGGCGTCGGCGGCCGGCGGATCGTCAGCATGGTCGCTCCGGAAGCCGCCCCTCCGCGGGCCTCTTCCCAGCCCTCCCGGCAGCCCTCCCCGCAGGCCCCTCCGAAGCCGTCAGAAGCAGATCAGGAGCAGTCGAACAACTGACGTTGGCATACTCACCCGATCAGAAGATGGTCGATAAGCGTCGACTTCTGGTCAGTAGGCCGGTCCGGACCTGCCGATTACCAACACTCGATCCGTGGCGACAATCGAGCACGAGGGTGGGAGCCGGACTATGGAGAGCCGCGGGAGCGTCCCCGCACGGCCACCGTCCTACGAAGGGGTCTGGCGCTTCACCGCTCCCGCGGTCGACGTCTCCGTTCCGCAGGCCCGGCACGCCGTACGCGACCTGCTGAACCGTCAAGGGGTACCGGTCCACGAGGACACGGTCCAAGGACTGCTCCTGATCGTCTCGGAGCTGGTCACCAACGCCGTCAAGCACGCGGCGCTGCTCTCCCCCGAAGTGGCGGTGGAGGTGGCGATCGGAGCGGAGTGGATCCGGGTGTCCGTCGAGGACAACCATCCGTACCGCCCCAAGGCGCTGGAGGCGGACTACGGGCAGACGGGCGGCCGCGGGCTGCTCCTGGTGCGGGAGACCGCGCTGGAGGCCGGCGGGGCGTGCGACGTGGAGCACACCGCGAGCGGCGGCAAGATCATCTGGGCCGCACTGCCCCTCGCACCCCGACCCCGGACGGCGCAGGCCGGTCCGCTGCCCGGAATCGGTGCCCCGGCGCCGATGGCGGCGCCCGGAATCGGTGCCCAGGCGCCCATGACGGCGCCCGGCACCCCGACCCTGCCCGGGATCACCAACCCCCGGACGGACCCGTCAGTTCCTTGACGGCCGGACGCGCCGCGTCCAGGACCGTCATGAACCAGGCGGAGAACGGCGCGGTCGCGTGCCGCTCCGCCAGCTCCTCCGCCGTGACGAAGGCGGTCTCCTCGACCTCCTCCGGGTCCGGCCGCGGTTCGGCCTGCACCAGCCCGACGAAGAGGTGGTTGTACTCCTGCTCCACCAGGCCCGAGGCCGGGTCCGGGTGGTTGTAGCGGACGGTGCCCGCCTCGGCGAGTAGCGAGGGCGAGATGCCCAGCTCCTCGTACGTGCGCCGGGCGGCGGCCGCGAGGGGCGCCTCGCCCGGATACGGGTGACCGCAGCAGGTGTTCGACCAGACGCCGGGGGAGTGGTACTTCCCGAGCGCGCGGCGCTGCAGCAGCAGCCGGCCCGACTCGTCGAAGAGGAAGACGGAGAAGGCGCGGTGCAGCTGCCCGGGAGCCTGGTGGGCGGCGAGCTTCTCGGCCGTACCGATGGTGGTGCCGTCCTCGTCGACCAGCTCGAGCATGATCGACTCCGGGACGCCGCCCGAAGAGACTCCGTTCGGCGAGCTGTGTGCCGCGGTGGCTGATGTGGTCGGCATACCCATCCTTCGCTTCGGTCCTCGCCCCTGCGGGGGCACGCTCAGTCTGCCGTACAAAGGCGGCTTGTCCGTACTTCGGAGGCCGGACATGGCCGGCTCCCACCACACCGGAGTACACCCGGTGCGGCGGGAGCGGTGACACGTCAGACCCCGAAGGCCGCCGGATAGTGGATCATGCCCCGGGAGACCGGGCCGGAACCGTCGAGGACCAGAGCCATCATCGCCTCGTCCGGAACCTCGAAACCTGGCCTGATCCCGTATTCCGACGCCCGTGCGAAGCCGAAGCGCGGGTAGTACTCCGGGTGGCCGAGCACCAGGACGAGCCGCTCCCGGTGCAGCCGCGCCGCGTCGAGGACGGCCCGGACGACGGCCTCCCCGGCGCCCCGTCGCTGGTACGCGGGATCGACGGCGACCGGAGCGAGCGCCGCCGCCGGAGCACCCCCGACGTGGCACCGGGTGACGAGCGCGTACGCGGCCACCGTGCCGTCGGCCGTCTCGGCGACGTACGAGAGACCGGGCAGCCAGGCGCCGGAGTCCGCCCGCAGGGCGTCGACCAGCGCGGCCTCCTCCTCCGTGGCGAAGGCGGCCGCGTTGATCTCCCGTACACGAGGGATGTCGGCGGCCGTCTCCTCCCGCGTGTGCCACCGGGGGTCGGCCGGCCGCAGGACGTAACCGGTGTAGCCGTACTCGCCGCCGTGGTCCCGGCGCACGGCGAGCTCCTCGCGGGTCGCGGCGAGAGCCTCGGCCATGCCCGGGGCCGCCGGGTCGGCGGCGTCCGCCCGCTCCGCGAGCGGGCCGTAGTACTCGTCCCAGTCGCTCTCGGGCTGGGGGACGACCCCGAGGACGTGATAGCCGCCCTCGATCGCCGCCGCGGTGTTGGCTGCGGTGGTACGGAGCGCGTAGTGGCGGTCCCAGAAGGCGCGGGCCTCCTGGCTCGGTTCGTCCACCGTCCACTCGCACTCGGTGAGCACGAGGGTCCCTCCGGGGGAGAGCAGCCGGCGCCACTCGCGCAGCGCGGTGTCGAAGCCGAGGGCGTAGGCCGAGCTCTCCGCCCAGACGAGATCGAAGGATCCGTCGGGGAAGGGGGGCGCGCCCATGTCGGCGTGGAGCGTACGGACCCAGTCGCCGAGCCCGCGGGCGTCGGCGGCCTGCCGCAGCTCGTCGAGGAACGGCTCGTGCAGGTCCACGGCCGTCACCTCGGCCCCGGCCTCGGCGGCCAGGAGCAGCGCGGAGCGGCCGGGGCCGCAGCCGAGATCGAGCACGCGCGGCCGCTCGGGAAGCGGCCCCGCGAGGGAGAGCAGACGACGGGTGGTGGAGTCGGAGCCCGGACCCTGCCGCGGAAGACCGTGGTGCAGGGCGAAGAAGGCGGTGTACAGAGCGTTGTCGGACAACGTGGGAAACCCTTGGGTGAGAGGGCCCCGGCCGACGTGGAACGTCAGGTCAGCCGGAAACCCGGAAGCTGAGGAAGGACCGGGCGCTGCCGCGGCGGGCAGCCTCCATCGCGACGGTCATCAACCTCAGCTCCTCTCCACCTCACGTGTGGGCGAAAGGCTAGCAGTCACAGGCAGAGTTTCGCCTCGTGCTCGGCGTGACCGGCCGGCTCCAGCTGGAAGGTGCAGTGCTCCACGTCGAAGTGGGAGCCCAGGCATCCCTGCAGGTCGTGCAGCATCTTCTCGTGGCCCACCGAGTCCAGCGCCGCCTGGTCCACCACCACGTGCGCGGAGAGCACCGGCATCCCGGAGGTGATCGTCCAGGCGTGCAGGTCGTGGACGTCCTCGACGCCCGGCAGCGCCAGGATGTGCGCGCGGACCTCCGCCATGTCGACGCCCTTGGGGGCCGACTCCAGGAGCACGTCGAGGGTCTCGCGCAGCAGCTTCACCGTGCGCGGCACGATCATCAGGCCGATCAGGATCGAGGCGATCGGGTCCGCGTACTGCCAGTCCGTGGCCAGGATGATGCCCGCCGAGACGAGCACGGTCACCGAGCCGAGCGCGTCCGCGAGCACCTCCAGATAGGCGCCGCGCACATTGAGGCTCTCCTTCTGCCCGCGGACGAGCAGCGAGAGCGAGATCATGTTGGCGACCAGGCCGATCAGCGCGAAGGCGATGGTGAGCCCGCCCTTGGTCTCGGCCGGCTCGATGAACCGCTGGATCGCCTCGTACAGCACGTAGCCGCCCACGACGAGCAGCAGCAGACAGTTGGCCAGCGCGGCCAGGATCTCGGCCCGGGCGAATCCGTAGGTGCGGTTCTCCGTGGGCGGCCGGTTGGCGAAGTGGATCGCGAGCAGCGCCAGCGCCAGGCCGACCGCGTCGGTCGCCATGTGGGCCGCGTCGGCGATCAGCGCGAGCGAGTCCGCGACGATGCCACCGACGATCTCGATCACCATCACGGACAGTGTGATCGCGAGCGCGATCCGCAGCCGGCCCTTGTAGGCCGCCGCCGCCGTCCCTGTGGGCGGCGGGCCGCCGTGGCTGTGCCCGTGGTCGTGTCCAGCCCCCATGACAAGGCCTCCCGGTCGTGTCGTCAGTTGATCCCATTGGTCCCCGGCTCGCAAGTGAACTACGGGTGGGGGGTATGCGCAACACGGTACTGAACACCGTTGTCATATCGTCTGACCTGCGGTTTTGCGGGCCGCCTCGGGCGGGTCGCGGCGGTCGGCCGAGTGGGCCGAGGGACGCGGTTTGTGGGGCGGGACGTCGATCGCCCATGATGATCTCCGCAGGACGGGGCGCGCTCGTACGGATGCGAGGGGGCCCGGGGGAGTCCGCACCGCAAAGCCTCGATGAACTCCCGCTTTCGTTCATCCGATAGCCTCAGCCGACGTGCTGCCGCCCGATGCCGGGCCGTACCGCCGTGCCCGGGGCCGTGTCATGGGCCCCGCCGGCCCGCCCGTCAGCTCCAAGGAGTGAGTTCGTCTGTCGACCGCCATCCTCACCGGTCCGCCGGTACCCGGATCGTCGCTCGACGGCGATCTGCGGTCGCTGGGCTTCGACGTCAGGGTCGCCTCCGACCCGCGTGACGCCGGCGCGCTGCTCGCCGCCGTACCGGCCGGCGAACGGGTCGCCGTGGTCGACCCCCGCTTCGTCGGACACCTCCACGCGCTGCGGCTCGCCCTCACCGACCCCCGCTTCCCCGCCTCCGCCGTGCCCGGCGCGCTCACCGCGCAGAGCGAGGCCCGCCCGGCGCTCGCCCGCGCGCTGACCGACGTGTCCGCGCCGGTGCCGGGCGCGGACCAGCGGGCCGGCTCCCTCTCCCTCGACGCGGGCGAGGGCCTGCCCGACACGCTCGCCGACGCGCTCGCCGCCGACGGCGTCGCCGTGCACCGTCCCGAGCTCGGCTCGCTCGTCGCCGCCGTACCGACCGACGCGGAGGACCGCCACCGGGCGCGCGCCGCCGTCGCGGCCGTCGACGACGAGGCCGTACGGCTGCGCTCCGCCGTGAAGGCCCACGACGGCTTCTTCACCACGTTCTTCATCAGCCCGTACTCGCGCTACATCGCCCGCTGGTGCGCGCGGCGCGGGCTGACCCCGAACCAGGTCACCACCGCCTCGCTGCTCACCGCCCTGCTCGCGGCCGGCTGCGCCGCGACGGGCGAGCGCGGAGGCTACGTCGCCGCCGGCGTCCTGCTCCTGGTCTCCTTCGTCCTGGACTGCACCGACGGGCAGCTCGCCCGTTACTCCCTGCAGTACTCGACGATGGGCGCCTGGCTCGACGCCACCTTCGACCGCGCGAAGGAGTACGCCTTCTACGCGGGCCTCGCCCTCGGGGCGGCGCGGAACGGCGACGACGTGTGGGCGCTCGCGCTGGGCGCGATGGTCCTGATGACCTGCCGCCATGTCGTGGACTTCTCGTTCAACGAGGCCAACCACGACGCCACGGCCAACACCAGCCCCACCGCGGCCCTCTCGAACCGTCTCGACAGCGTGGGCTGGACCGTCTGGGTCCGCCGGATGATCATCCTGCCGATCGGCGAGCGCTGGGCCATGATCGCGGTCCTCACCGCCGTCACCACCCCCCGGATCGTCTTCTGGGCCCTGATCGTCGGCTGTGCCTTCGGCGCCTGCTACACCACCGCCGGCCGCGTCCTGCGGTCGCTGACCCGCAAGGCCAGGAGGACGGACCGGGCCGCGCAGGCGCTCGCGGACCTCGCGGACACCGGTCCGGTCGGCGAGCTGGTCGCCCGCGTGACGAAGCGGCAGCCGTTCCGGCTGCCCCTCGCTCTGATCGGCGGCGGCTTCCTCCTCGCCACGGCCCTGATCGAACCCTTCGGCAGCAAGCTCGTCGTCTTCGCGGCCGTGCTGTACGTCGTGATCAGCGGCAGCGTGGTCGCCGAGCCGCTGAAGGGCGCCCTCGACTGGCTGCTACCGCCGCTCTTCCGCGCCGCCGAGTACGGCACGGTCCTGATCCTCGCCGCCCGCTCCGAGGCGAACGGGGCCTTGCCCGCGGCCTACGGACTGGTGGCGGCCGTCGCCTACCATCACTACGACACGGTGTACCGCATCCGCGGCGGCACCGGCGCGCCGCCCTCGTGGCTGGTGCGCACCATCGGGGGTCACGAGGGCCGTGCGCTCCTCGTGGCCGTGCTCGCCGCCCTGCTCGTGAGCCGCGGCACCGATTTCACCCTGGCGCTCACCGCCCTCGCGGTCGCCGTGGCGCTCGTGGTGCTCGTGGAGTCCATCCGTTTCTGGGTGTCCTCCGGAGCACCTGCCGTACATGACGAAGGAGAAACAGCATGATTGGCCTCGTACTGGCAGCCGGTGCCGGACGGCGTCTGCGCCCCTACACCGACACGCTTCCGAAGGCCCTCGTGCCTGTCGACGGTGAGACCACCGTCCTCGACCTGACGCTGAAGAACTTCGCGGAGGTCGGCCTCACCGAGGTCGCCATCGTCGTCGGCTACCGCAAGGAGGCCGTGTACGACCGCAAGGAGGCCCTGGAGGCGAAGTACGGCGTCTCGATCACGCTGATCGACAACGACAAGGCCGAGGAGTGGAACAACGCCTACTCCCTGTGGTGCGCCCGCGACGTCCTCAAGCGCGGTGTGATCCTCGCCAACGGCGACACCGTCCACCCCGTCTCCGTCGAGAAGACGCTGCTCGCCGCCCGCGGCGACGGCCAGAAGATCATCCTCGCCCTCGACACGGTGAAGAACCTCGCCGACGAGGAGATGAAGGTCATCACCGCCGAGGGCAAGGGCGTCCAGAAGATCACCAAGCTGATGGACCCGGCCACCGCCACGGGCGAGTACATCGGCGTCACGCTCATCGAGCCCGAGGCCGCCGAGCAGCTCGCCGACGCCCTGAAGGCCACCTTCGAGCGCGACCCCGACCTCTACTACGAGGACGGCTACCAGAAGCTCGTCGACGACGGCTTCACGATCGACGTGGCTCCCATCGGTGACGTCAAGTGGGTCGAGATCGACAACCACGACGACCTCGCGAAGGGCCGTGACATCGCGTGCCAGTACTGACCCGGCTCATCCCCTCGCCGGTCGTCGTCGACATCCGCCGGGGAGCGCTGGAGGACCTCTCCACGCTCCTCGCGGACCAGCGGATCTCCAGCAACGGCCGGATCGCCGTGGCGATCAGCAGCGGCTCGGGTCTGAAGCTGCGTGACCACTTCGCCCCCGAGCTGCCCGGCGCCGACTGGTACCCGGTCGAGGGCGGCACCATCGACGCGGCCGTGAAGCTCGCCGACGCCATGCGCGGCAAGCGGTACGACGCCGTGGTCGCCCTCGGCGGCGGCAAGATCATCGATGTGACCAAGTACGCGGCGGCTCGGGTCGGCCTGCCGCTGGTCGCCATCGCCACGAACCTGTCGCACGACGGCATCTGCTCGCCGGTCTCCACCCTGGACAACGACAACGGGCGCGGCTCCTACGGAGTGCCGACCCCGATCGCGCTGGTCATCGACCTCGACGTGATCCGGGACGCCCCGGTGCGCTTCGTCCGCTCCGGCATCGGCGACGCGATCTCCAACCTCTCCGCCATCGCGGACTGGGAGCTCTCGCACCGCGAGACCGGCGAGCCGGTCGACGGCCTGGCCGCGGCCATGGCCCGCAGCGCCGGGGAGGCCGTGCTCCGCCACCCCGGCGGCGTCGGCGACGACGACTTCCTCGTCACGCTCTCCGAGGGCCTGGTGATGTCCGGCATCGCCATGTCGATCAGCGGCGACACCCGCCCCTCCTCGGGCGCCTGCCACGAGATCAGCCACGCCTTCGACCTGCTCTTCCCGACTCGCGCGGCCAGCCACGGCGAGCAGTGCGGACTCGGAGCGGCCTTCGCGATGCACCTGCGCGGCGCCGCCGACGCCTCCGGGCTGATGGTCGAGACGCTGCGCCGCCACGGCCTGCCGGTGCTGCCGGAGGAGATGGGCTTCACCGTGGACGAGTTCGTCCGAGCCGTGGAGTTCGCCCCGCAGACCCGACCCGGCCGCTTCACCATCCTCGAGCACCTCGACCTGTCCACAGAAGAGATCAGGGACGCGTACGCCGACTATGCAAAAGCCATCGGTAGCTGAGCTCCGCCCGGTCGTCCACCCCGCGGGTGTGAAGGACCGGCGGAGCGGCGAACACTGGGCGGGCCGCCTGTACATGCGGGAGATCTCGCTGCGGATCACCCGCCACCTGGTGAAGACCCGGATCACGCCGAACCAGCTCACGTACGTGATGACGATCGCCGGTGTGCTCGCCGCCCCGGCGCTGCTGATCCCGGGGATCTGGGGCGCGGCCCTCGGTGTGCTCATGGTCCAGCTCTACCTGCTGCTCGACTGCGTCGACGGCGAGGTGGCCCGCTGGAAGCAGCAGTTCTCGCTCGGCGGCGTGTACCTCGACCGGGTGGGCGCCTACCTGTGCGACGCGGCCGTCCTCGTCGGCTTCGGCCTGCGCGCGGCCGACCTGTGGGGCTCCGGGCGGATCGACTGGCTGTGGGCCTTCCTCGGCACCCTCGCCGCCCTCGGCGCGATCCTGATCAAGGCGGAGACCGACCTCGTCGGCGTCGCCCGGCACCAGGGCGGGCTGCCGCCGGTCAAGGAGGCCGCGTCCGAGCCGCGTTCCTCCGGCATGGCGCTGGCCCGCAGGGCCGCCGCCGCGCTGAAGTTCCACCGGCTGGTCCTCGGGATCGAGGCCTCCCTGCTGATCCTGGTCCTGGCGATCGTCGACACGGTCAGGGACGACCTGTTCTTCTCGCGGCTCGGTGTCGCCGTGCTGGCCGGCATCGCGCTCCTGCAGACACTGCTGCACCTGGTGTCGATCCTGGCGTCGAGCCGGCTGAAGTGAGGACAAGCGTGAGTACGCCGATGAAACTGGGCGCCGTCATCATCACCATGGGCAACCGCCCCGACGATCTGCGTGCGCTCCTCGACTCGGTCGCCAAGCAGGACGGCGACCCGATCGAGGTCGTCGTGGTCGGCAACGGCGCACCCGTCACGGGGGTGCCCGACGGTGTCCACACCATCGACCTGCCCGAGAACCTGGGCATCCCCGGCGGCCGTAACGTCGGCATCGAGGCCTTCGGGCCCGGCGGGCCCTGCGGACCCGTCGACGCGCTGCTCTTCCTGGACGACGACGGACTGCTCGCCCACACGGACACCGCCGAGCTGGTCCGCCAGGCGTTCACCGCCGATCCGCGGCTGGGCATCATCAGCTTCCGGATCGCGGACCCCGAGACGGGACTCACCCAGCGCCGGCACGTCCCGCGGCTGCGCGCCTCCGACCCGATGCGGTCCTCGCGCGTGACCACCTTCCTCGGCGGCGCCAACGCCGTCCGTACGAAGGTGCTCACCGAAGTCGGCGGTCTGCCGGGCGAGTTCTTCTACGCCCACGAGGAGACCGATCTCGCCTGGCGGGCGCTCGACGCCGACTGGATGATCGACTACCGTTCCGACATGGTGCTGCTGCACCCCACCACACCACCCTCCCGGCACGCGTCGTACCACTTCAACGTGGCCCGCAACCGGGTGTGGCTGGCCCGGCGCAATCTGCCCGCTCCTCTGGTCCCGCTCTACCTCGGTGTCTGGCTGCTGCTGACTCTCGCGCGGCGCCCCGCAGGCCCCGCCCTCAAGGCGTGGATCGGCGGATTCCGGGAAGGCTGGGCCACCCCCTGCGGGCCGCGACGGCCCATGAAATGGCGTACGGTGTGGCGGCTGACCCGACTGGGACGCCCGCCCGTCGTGTGACAACGTGGTACCCGACTTGCCGCGCATCTTGGATACGAAAGTTTCGACTTGTGAGTGACACAACCCACGACGGAGCGGTCGCGACGAGCGCCCCGCCTTCCGCCGACGACGGCCTGACACCGGCCGAGCTGGCCGCCAAGTACGGTCTCGCGGTCAGCGGCGCCCGGCCCGGGGTCTTCGAGTACGTCCGCCAGCTGTGGGGGCGACGCCACTTCATCCTGGCCTTCTCCCAGGCGAAGCTCACGGCGCAGTACAGCCAGGCGAAGCTCGGTCAGCTCTGGCAGGTGGCGACCCCGCTCCTGAACGCGCTGGTCTACTTCCTGATCTTCGGGCTGATCCTGGAAGCCGGCAAGGGGATGACCACCGAGGTCTACATCCCCTTCCTGGTGACGGGGATCTTCGTGTTCACCTTCACCCAGAGCTCGGTGATGGCGGGCGTGCGGGCGATCTCCGGCAACCTCGGGCTCGTCCGGGCGCTGCACTTCCCGCGCGCCACGCTGCCGATCTCCTTCGCGCTCCAGCAGCTCCAGCAGCTGCTGTTCTCCATGGTCGTACTGGCGGCCGTCGCGATCGGCTTCGGCAGCTATCCCTCGCTGAGCTGGCTGCTGCTGATCCCGGCGCTGTTCCTGCAGTTCGTGTTCAACGTCGGACTGGCCATGATCATGGCGAGGATGGGCGCCAAGACGCCGGACCTCGCCCAGCTGATGCCCTTCGTCATGCGCACGTGGATGTACGCGTCCGGTGTGATGTTCTCCATCCCGGTGATGCTCGCGGACAAGCCGGCCTGGATCGCCGACGTGCTCATGTACAACCCGGCCGCGGTCTACATGGACCTGATCCGGTTCGCCCTGATCGACGGCTACGGCGCCGAGAACCTGCCCTCGCACGTCTGGGCCACCGCCCTGGGCTGGGCCCTGGCGGTCGGCATCGGCGGCTTCGTCTACTTCTGGAAGGCCGAGGAAAGGTACGGCCGTGGCTGATTCCACCCAGGGACGCGTCCCCACCGTCATCGCCGACGAGGTCCACATCGTCTACCGGGTCAACACCGGTGGCGGCGGCAAGGGCAGCGCCACGGCGGCGCTCAGCCGGATCCTCGGTCGCGGCAAGGCCGAGGTCACCCGGGGCGTCCGCAAGGTGCACGCCGTGCGCGGTGTCTCCTTCACCGCCTACCGCGGCGAGGCCATCGGCGTCATCGGCAGCAACGGCTCCGGCAAGTCGACCCTGCTGCGCGCCATCGCGGGACTGCTCCCCACGGAGAGCGGCAAGGTCTACACCGACGGTCAGCCCTCGCTGCTCGGCGTCAACGCGGCGCTGATGAACGACCTGACCGGTGAGCGCAACGTGATCCTCGGCGGCCTTGCCATGGGTATGAGCAAGGAAGAGATCCGTGAGCGGTACGACGGGATCGTCGACTTCTCGGGCATCAACGAGAAGGGCGACTTCATCAGCCTGCCGATGCGTACGTACTCCTCCGGCATGGGCGCCCGGCTCCGCTTCGCCATCGCGGCCGCCAAGAACCACGACGTGCTCATGATCGACGAGGCGCTCGCCACCGGTGACCGCCGGTTCCAGATCCGCTCCGAGGAGCGCATCCGCGAGCTCCGCAAGGAGGCCGGCACGGTCTTCCTGGTCAGTCACAGCAACAAGTCGATCAGGGACACCTGCGACCGGGTGCTGTGGCTGGAGAAGGGCGAGCTGCTGATGGACGGGCCCACGGAAGAGGTTCTCAAGGCGTACGAGCGCGAGACGGGGAAGTAGTCCCGGCCCCGTGCCCCAGGGCCTCCGCCGCACCGGTGGGGGCCCTGCGTCGTGTCCGGACCCGCTCCGCGGCGCGTCGCGCCCCCCGCCTGGAATGTTCATGCGGTCAACATCGGGCAGGATGAGCGCATGGCAGCGATCTCGGGGGGAAAGTCCTACCACCACGGCGATCTGCGGAACGCGCTGATCTGTGCCGCCGTCGACCTGGCCACCGAAGGCGGTCCCGATCGCGTCGTCCTGCGCGAGGCGGCCCGTCGGGTCGGCGTCTCGCCCACCGCCGCCTACCGGCACTTCGACGGCCGTGGGGAGCTCCTCCGCGCCGTCAAGATCCACGCCCAGCACGCGCTCGCGGAATCCATGGAGCGCGCCGCCGAGCGGGCCCCCGGGGCCGACGACGCCATCGTCGCCGCGGAGCTGCGCCTCGCCGCGCTCGGCCGCGGCTACATCGGCTTCGCCCTGGAGCAGCCCGGCCTCTACCGGGCGGCGTTCTGCACCCCTCGCCCGCCCTGCGGCGAGGAATGGGCGCCCGCCGGACGGTCGCCCGAGCCCGAACCCGAGATCCGGGCGTTCACCCTGCTCACGGACGCCCTGCACGCGCTGGCCCGGGTCGGCCGCATCCCGCGCCGGACCCGCCCGGCCGCCGAGGCCGCCGCGTGGTCCGCCGTACACGGACTGTCACTTCTGCTGCTCGACGGCCCGCTGCGCCGCCTCCCGGAGCGGCGTCGCGCGGACGTCGTCGAGTCCACCCTCGCCATGGTCGTCTCCGGAGCCCGCGCCGACTGAACGCCGAGCGCGTGAACTTCCCTGCCGCACGGGAAGGTTGGCGCATTCACCGATGTTTTCGCAGCGCGGCGCGTACCCCGAGGAGGCGGCGCCCGTTGTACAACGTAAGCTGTACCGGTGCTGATTCGTGGCAAGTGGGGCGATACCCCCTAGGCATCCTGGCCGTCAGGCGGTGAGTCCTCTGGGGAGGCCCGGTGGCGTGTCCGAAATAGGATGGATTGGATCGGCAGTGTAGAACAGGAGATGTGACGGCCATGACGCAAAATCTCCAGCTCCGCAAGGGTGTCGCCGTCCCCGCGTCGGGCAGCCCCCAGTGACGGGAACCCGGCAGGTGCGCCCCGACGCCTCCTCGCGCACCACGCTCGACAAGGCCGCGCACGAGAACTTCCCCGTGGCCCCCTTCTTCCTGCCGCGCGCCTGGCGCGACGACCTCATGGCCGTCTACGGCTACGCCCGCCTCGTCGACGACATCGGCGACGGCGATCTCGCACCCGGTGGAGCCGACGCCCGCCACCTCGGCGTGGCCCCGGAGCGGGCCGAGGACCGGCTCGCGATGCTGGACGCCTTCGAGGCCGATCTGGCGCGGGTCTTCGACTCCAGCCCCCGCCACCCCCTGCTGCGCGCCCTCCAGCCGACGGTACGGCGGTGCGGGCTCACCCCCGAGCCCTTCCTCGGTCTGATCGAGGCCAACCGCCAGGACCAGCTGGTACGCCGTTACGAGACGTACGACGAGCTCCTCGCGTACTGCGAACTCTCCGCGAACCCCGTCGGCCGGCTCGTGCTCGGGATCACCGGAACGACCACCCCCGAGCGCCTCCGCCGCTCCGACGCCATCTGCACCGCGCTGCAGATCGTCGAGCATCTCCAGGACGTCGCGGAGGATCTCGGCCGCGACCGGATCTATCTGCCCGCCGAGGACATGAAGGCCTTCCACGTCACCGAGGACGACCTCGCCCGGCCCACCGGGGGAGCGTCGGTCCGTGCGCTGATCGCCTTCGAGGCGCAGCGCGCCCGCGAGCTGCTGCACGACGGAACCCCGCTGGTGGGCAGCGTCCACGGCAGACTGCGCCTGCTGCTCGCCGGATTCACGGCCGGCGGACTCGCCGCGCTCGACGCGATCGCCGCCGCCGGGTTCGACGTGCTGCCGGCGCCGCCCAAGCCCACCAAGCCGAGTCTGATGCGCGAAGCGGGAGCGGTCCTGCTCAGAGCGCGGAGAGAGGGGTGAGCCGGAACGTGGAGGGACAGACGGAGACGTCCGCGCCGGTACAGGCCGCGTACAGCTACTGCGAGGCCGTCACCGGACAGCAGGCGCGCAACTTCGCCTACGGCATCCGGCTGCTGCCGACGGAGAAGCGGCAGGCCATGTCGGCGCTGTACGCGTTCTCGCGGCGGGTCGACGACATCGGCGACGGCACCCTCGCGCCCGAGGCGAAGCGGGACCGGCTCGAATCCACCCGCGCCCTCCTGGAGCGGATCCGGCAGGGCGGGGTGGACGAGGACGACACCGACCCCGTCGCGGTGGCCCTCGCCGACGCCTCCCGCCGCTTCCCGATCCCGCTCGGCGGCCTCGACGAACTCATCGACGGCGTCCTGATGGACGTACGCGGCGAGACGTACGAGACCTGGGACGACCTCAAGGTCTACTGCCGGTGCGTCGCGGGCGCCATCGGACGACTCTCCCTCGGCGTGTTCGGCACCCAGCCCGGCGCGCAGGCGGCGGAGCGCGCCCCCGAGTACGCCGATACGCTCGGGCTCGCCCTCCAGCTCACCAACATCCTCCGGGACGTCCGCGAGGACGCCGGGAGCGGGCGCACGTACCTGCCCGCCGACGACCTCGCCAAGTTCGGCTGTGGCGACGGCTTCGCGAAGGAGACACCGCCCGACGGCGCCGACTTCACCGGCCTCGTGCACTTCGAGGTGCGGCGCGCCCGCGCCCTGTTCGCCGAGGGCTACCGGCTACTGCCCATGCTCGACCGGCGCAGCGGCGCCTGCGTCGCCGCCATGGCCGGGATCTACCGTCGCCTGCTCGACCGGATCGAACGCGACCCCGAGGCGGTGCTGCGCGGCCGCGTCTCGCTGCCCGGCCGGGAGAAGGCGTACGTCGCCGTGCGCGGCCTGTCCGGCCTCGACACCCGCCACGTCTCCCGACGGGCCGTCAGGAGGCGTGCGTGATGCGCGCGTACGAGCCGCGGCACCGGGCAACCCCGCGCGGCGCGGAGGCGTCCCTGACTGCGGGCACCGGAAGGGAGGCCACGTGAGCGAGGACGGGACCACCGCGCGCGGCGCGGCCGCACCGGGCGCCACTGGCGCCCGGCCCGTGAACGGCAGCGCGTCCGCCACCGGCGGTACGCGGGCACCCGCGCCCGGCCCGGGTACTCGCCCCGGCGCGGCCGCACCGGGCGCCACTGGCGCCCGGCCCGTGAACGGCGGCGCGTCCGTCACCGGCGGTACGCGGGCACCCGCACCCGGCCCGGGTACTCGCGCCGGTGCGCGGACCGAGGAGGCGCCCAGCCCCATGGCCGGCACCGGCGGAGGACGGCAGCCGCACGCGGTCGTGGTCGGCGGTGGGCTCGCCGGGATCACCGCCGCGCTGCAGCTCGCCGACTCCGGGCTGCGCGTGACGCTGCTCGAAGGGCGGCCCCGACTCGGCGGCCTCGCGTTCTCCTTCCGGCGCGGCGAGCTGACCGTCGACAACGGGCAGCACGTCTATCTGCGCTGCTGCACCGCTTACCGCTGGTTCCTCGACCGCGTCGAGGGCGCCCACCTCGCGCCGATCCAGGACCGCCTCGACGTACCCGTCCTCGACGTCGGCCACCCGCGCGGCCCCCGCCTCGGGCGGCTGCGCCGCACCGCCCTGCCCGTACCGCTGCACCTCGCCGCGAGCCTCGCGACCTATCCGCACCTCTCCCTCGTCGAGCGCGCGAGCGTCGGGCGCGCCGCGCTCGCCCTCAAGGCGCTCGACCCCGCCGACCCGGCGCTCGACGGCATCGACTTCGCCACCTGGCTCGGCCGCCACGGCCAGTCCCCGCGCGCCGTCGAGGCCCTCTGGGACCTGGTCGGCGTCGCCACCCTCAACGCCACGGCGGCGGACGCCTCCATGGGCCTGGCCGCCATGGTCTTCAAGACCGGCCTGCTCTCCGAGCCGGGCGCCGCGGACATCGGCTGGGCGCACGTGCCCCTCGGCCAACTCCACGACACCCTCGCCCGCAAGGCCCTCGACCCCCTCGGCGTACGCACCGAACTGCGGACCAAGGCCGAGCGGATCTCCCGTACCGACGACGGCCGGTGGAGCGTCGACGTGCCGGGGGAGACCCTGGAGGCGGACACCGTCGTGCTCGCCGTGCCGCAGCGCGAGACCCGCGAGCTGCTGCCCGAGGGCGCCCTCGACGACCCGGACCGGCTGCTCGACATCGGCAGCGCGCCCATCCTCAACGTGCACGTCGTCTACGACCGCACGGTGCTCCGGCAGCCGTTCTTCACCGCGCTCGGCTCCCCGGTGCAGTGGGTCTTCGACCGCACCGACTCCTCCGGACTCCGGGGCGGCGGCCAGTACCTGGCCGTCTCCCAGTCCGCCGCCCAGGACGAGATCGACACACCGGTCTCCGTGCTCCGCGAGCGCTACCTCCCCGAGCTGGAGCGGCTGCTGCCCGCGGCCCGCGGCGCCGGGATCCGGGACTTCTTCGTCACCCGGGAGCGGACGGCGACGTTCGCCCCCACTCCGGGCGTCGGCCGGCTCCGCCCGGCCGCCCGCACCCACGCCCCCGGTCTGTACCTGGCCGGCGCGTGGACCGCCACCGGCTGGCCCGCGACCATGGAGGGCGCCGTCCGCAGCGGCTTCAGCGCCGCGGGCGCCGCGCTCTCCGCTCTCGGCCGCCGCCATGAACATCCGCTGCAGGAGGCGGTATGAGTGTGAGTACTGGAACAAGAGGAGAGACCGTGCCGACTGTGCCCCCGGTGAATCCGGCCGTCGACACCGCGGACGTGACCGCTCTGCTGGAGCGCGGGCGGACCCTGTCCACCCCCGTCCTGCGGGCGGCCGTCGACCGGCTCGCACCGCCCATGGACACCGTGGCCGCCTACCACTTCGGCTGGATCGACGCGCTGGGCAACCCGGCCGACGGCGACGGCGGCAAGGCCGTCCGCCCCGCGCTCGCGCTGCTCTCCGCCGAGGCCGCCGGAGCCGCCCCCGAGGTCGGTGTCCCCGGCGCCGTCGCCGTGGAGCTCGTCCACAACTTCTCGTTGCTGCACGACGACCTGATGGACGGTGACGAGCAGCGGCGCCACCGCGACACCGTCTGGAAGGTGCACGGCCCCGCCCAGGCCATCCTCGTCGGCGACGCCCTGTTCGCCCTCGCCAACGAGATCCTGCTCGAACTCGGCACCGTCGAGGCCGGCCGCGCCACCCGCCGGCTCACCACCGCCAGCCGCAAGCTCATCGACGGACAGGCGCAGGACATCTCCTACGAGCACCGCGAGCGGGTCACCGTCGAGGAGTGCCTGGAGATGGAGGGCAACAAGACCGGCGCCCTGCTCGCCTGCGCGGTCTCCATCGGCGCGGTCCTCGGCGGCGCCGACGACCGCACGGCGGACAAGCTGGAGGAGTACGGCTACCACCTGGGCCTCGCCTTCCAGGCCATCGACGATCTGCTCGGCATCTGGGGCGACCCCGAGGCCACCGGCAAGCAGACCTGGAGCGATCTGCGCCAGCGCAAGAAGTCCCTGCCCGTCGTCGCCGCCCTGGCGGCCGGCGGACCGGCCTCGGAGAAGCTCGGCGAACTCCTCGCCGCCGATGCCAAGAGCAGCGACCTCGACTCCTTCTCCGAGGAGGAGTTCGCCGCCCGCGCGGCCCTCATCGAGGAGGCCGGCGGCCGGGAGTGGACCTCGCAGGAGGCCCGCCGCCAGCACACCATCGCCGTCCAGGCCCTGCACGAGGTCGACATGCCCGAGCGGATCAGGGCCCAGCTCGTCGCGCTCGCCGACTTCGTCGTCGTACGGAAGAGATGATCACCATCACCCTGATATGAGTGCGCAGTCGCCGGCCGGTGCCTCCGGGCATCGGCCGACGGCAGACCCGAGTGAAGCAGAAAGTACGCGACAGTACACCGCCTGCACGAAGGGGAAGCCATGACAGCGACGACCGACGGAAGCGCCGGGGCCGTGGGACCCCGGACGACCGCGGCCAGCGACACCACCGACATCACCGACACCATTGCCGTGGCGCCCGCGCCGGCCGGCCTCGACGAGGTCGCGGCCCGGGCGGCGGCACGCTCCGTCGAGCATCTGCTCGGCCGCCAGGACGCCGAAGGCTGGTGGAAGGGCGACCTGGAGACCAACGTCACCATGGACGCCGAGGACCTCCTGCTACGGCAGTTCCTCGGCATCCAGGACGCCGACACCACCCGCGCGGCCGCCCTCCACATCCGCGGCGAACAGCGCGAGGACGGCACCTGGGCCACCTTCTACGGCGGACCCGGCGAGCTCTCCACCACCATCGAGGCGTACGTGGCCCTGCGCCTCGCCGGGGACCGGCCCGAGGACCCGCACATGGCCCGCGCCGCCGCCTGGATCCGGGACCGGGGCGGGATCGCCGCCGCCCGCGTCTTCACCCGGATCTGGCTCGCCCTCTTCGGCTGGTGGAAGTGGGACGATCTGCCCGAGCTGCCGCCCGAGCTGATCTTCCTGCCGAAGTGGTTCCCGCTGAACATCTACGACTTCGGTTGCTGGGCCCGGCAGACCATCGTGCCGCTCACCGTGGTCTCCGCCAAGCGGCCGGTGCGGCCCGCGCCCTTCCCGCTCGACGAGCTGCACACCGATCCGTCGCGGCCGAATCCGGTGAAGCCCCTTGCGCCGGTGGCCAGTTGGGACGGGGCCTTCCAGCGGCTCGACAAGGCGATGCACCTGTACCACAGGATCGCCCCGCGCCGGCTGCGCAAGGCGGCCATGAACGTCGCCGCCCGCTGGATCGTCGAACGCCAGGAGAACGACGGCTGCTGGGGTGGCATCCAGCCCCCGGCCGTCTACTCGGTGATCGCCCTGCATCTGCTCGGCTACGACCTGAAGCACCCGGTCATGCGGGCCGGGCTCGAGTCCCTCGACCGCTTCGCCGTCTGGCGCGAGGACGGCGCGCGCATGATCGAGGCCTGCCAGTCGCCCGTCTGGGACACCTGCCTGGCCACCATCGCCCTCGCCGACGCCGGCCTGCCGCCCGACCACCCGGCGCTGGTGAAGGCCGCCGACTGGATGCTGGGCGAGGAGATCGTCAGGCCCGGCGACTGGGCGGTGCGCCGGCCCGGACTCCCGCCGGGCGGCTGGGCGTTCGAGTTCCACAACGACAACTACCCGGACATCGACGACACCGCCGAGGTCATCCTCGCGCTGCGCCGCGTGAAGCACCCCGACCCCGACACGGTCGAGGCCGCCATCGCGCGCAGTGCCCGCTGGACCCTCGGGATGCAGTCGAAGAACGGCGCCTGGGGCGCCTTCGACGCGGACAACACCAGCCCGTTCCCCAACCGGCTGCCGTTCTGCGACTTCGGCGAGGTCATCGACCCGCCCTCGGCCGACGTCACCGCCCACGTGGTGGAGATGCTGGCCTACGAGGGCAAGGCCCACCACCCCCGTACCCGCAGGGGAATCAGGTGGCTGCTCGCCGAACAGGAGCCGAACGGCGCCTGGTTCGGACGCTGGGGGGTCAACTACGTGTACGGGACGGGCTCGGTGGTCCCCGCGCTCACCGCGGCCGGGCTGCCCCGCTCCCACCCCGCGATCCGGCGCGCCGTCGCCTGGCTGGAGTCCGTACAGAACGAGGACGGCGGCTGGGGCGAGGACCTGCGCTCGTACAAGGAGCAGGCCTGGATCGGGCACGGTGTCTCGACCGCCTCCCAGACGGCCTGGGCGCTGCTCGCACTGCTCGCCGCGGGCGGGCGCGAGACCAAGGCGGTGGAGCGGGGTATCGCCTGGCTCGCCGAGACGCAGCTCCCGGACGGTTCCTGGGACGAGCCGTACTTCACGGGCACCGGATTCCCCTGGGACTTCTCCATCAACTACCACCTCTACCGGCAGGTGTTCCCGCTCACGGCGCTCGGACGCTATGTGAACGGCGAACCGGCCGTCTCCCGGGAGGGGTGATGGGCGAAGAGCCGGGACCCTCGTCCGGCGGCGGCGCGGCGCCGCTCCTGATCGCCTGCGCGCTCGGCATCGAGCAACTCGCCCTGCGCAGCGGTGAACGAGCCGGCGCGTCCGGCCCGTTCACCGTGGTCCGCACGGGCATGGGCCCGGATCGCGCCCGCCGGACCGTCGCCCGGTCGCTCGGCCGGGAGCCCTGGCGGGACTCCGTCGTCATCGCCTCGGGCTTCTGCGCCGGACTCGCTCCCGGGATGCACCCCGGGGACCTGATCGTCGCCGACGAGACCCGGGGCCCGGACGGCACCACCCCCTGCACCGGGACCGACCTGCTGGTGACGGCGCTGAACCGGGCCGTGCCCGACAGGACCGTCCACACCGGTCCGCTCACCGGGTCCGGGCACATCGTGCGCGGCCCCGAGCGGGCCGAGCTGCGGGCCACGGGTGCCATCGCGGTGGACATGGAGTCCGCCGCCACGCTCCGTACGGCGCTGGACGCCGGTCCCCGCCCGGTTGCGGCCGTACGGGTGGTCGTGGACGCTCCAGAACACGAACTGGTCCGGATCGGCACGGTACGCGGTGGAATATCGGCTTTCCGTGTTCTTCGTGCCGTCCTTCCCGCATTCTTCGAATGGCACCGTTCTTTGCTGCTCCCCAGGAGGTGAGCGAGTTATGGCCATGCCGCTCCGTCAGTCCATCCGGGTCGGGACCTATCTCATCGAACAGAAACTCCGCAAGCGGGACAAGTTCCCTCTGATCGTCGAACTGGAGCCGCTGTTCGCCTGCAACCTCAAGTGCGAGGGCTGCGGAAAGATCCAGCACCCGGCGGGTGTGCTCAAGCAGCGGATGCCGGTCGCCCAGGCCGTCGGCGCGGTCCTGGAGTCCGGGGCGCCGATGGTCTCCATCGCGGGCGGCGAGCCGCTGATGCATCCTCAGATCGACGAGATCGTGCGCCAGTTGGTGGCGAAGAAGAAGTACGTCTTCCTCTGCACCAACGCGCTGCTGATGCGCAAGAAGCTGGAGAAGTTCACCCCCTCCCGGTACTTCGCCTTCGCGGTGCACATCGACGGGCTGCGCGAGCGGCACGACGAATCCGTCGCCAAGGAGGGCGTGTTCGACGAGGCGGTGGCGGCGATCAAGGAGGCCAAGCGGCAGGGCTTCCGCGTCACGACCAACTCGACCTTCTTCAACACCGACACCCCGCAGACCATCATCGAGGTGCTCAACTACCTCAACGACGATCTGCAGGTCGACGAGATGATGATCTCGCCCGCGTACGCCTACGAGAAGGCCCCCGACCAGGAACACTTCCTCGGCGTCGAGCAGACCCGGGAGCTGTTCAAGAAGGCCTTCGCCGGCGGCAACCGCGCCCGTTGGCGGCTGAACCACTCGCCGCTCTTCCTGGACTTCCTGGAGGGCAAGGCGGACTTCCCCTGCACCGCGTGGGCGATCCCGAACTACTCGCTGTTCGGCTGGCAGCGCCCCTGCTACCTGATGAGCGACGGCTACGTCCCCACGTACCGGGAGCTGATCGAGGAGACCGACTGGGACAAGTACGGCCGCGGGAAGGACCCGCGCTGCGCCAACTGCATGGCCCACTGCGGATACGAGCCGACCGCCGTCCTCGCCACCATGGGCTCGCTCAAGGAGTCGCTGCGCGCGGCCCGCGAGACCGTCTCCGGCAACCGAGGGTGAGCGAAGGCGCCCGGGGGTGAGCGGAGACGCTCGGGGAGTCCTGGACCGACTCCCCGGGCGCACCGCCGGACACCGGGTCGACGGGCCGAAGGAGGCCGAGCATGACGATTCTGGAGAACATCCGGGGGCCGCGCGACCTCCGGCCGCTGAGCGACGCCGATCTCGGCGAACTGGCCGAGGAGATCAGACAGTTCCTGATCCACGCGGTCGCGAGGACCGGTGGCCATCTCGGCCCCAACCTCGGCGTGGTCGAGCTGACCCTCGCCCTGCACCGGGTCTTCGACTCGCCCGCCGACCGCGTCCTCTGGGACACCGGGCACCAGAGCTACGTCCACAAGCTGCTCACCGGCCGCCAGGACTTCTCCAAACTGCGCAGCAAGGGAGGGCTCTCCGGCTACCCCTCCCGCGAGGAGTCGGAACACGACGTCATCGAGAACTCGCACGCCTCGACCGTCCTCGGCTGGGCCGACGGACTGGCCAAGGCAAACGAGGTGTCCGGCCGTCCGGACCACGTGGTCGCCGTCATCGGCGACGGGGCCCTCACGGGCGGCATGGCCTGGGAGGCGCTGAACAACATCGCCGCGGCCGAGGACCGCCCGCTGGTCATCGTCGTCAACGACAACGAGCGTTCTTACTCGCCGACGATCGGCGGCCTCGCCGACCACCTGGCCACGCTCCGTACCACCGACGGCTACGAACGCTTCCTCTCCTGGGGCAAGGACGTCCTCCAGCACACCCCGGTCATCGGGCAGCCGCTGTACGGGTCGCTGCACGGCGCCAAGAAGGGCTTCAAGGAGTTCATCGCCCCGCAGGGCCTCTTCGAGGACCTCGGCCTGAAGTACGTCGGCCCGATCGACGGCCACGACATCGCGGCCGTCGAGTCCGCCCTGAGGCGTGCCAAGCGCTTCGGCGGTCCGGTGATCGTCCACTGCCTCACCGAGAAGGGCCGGGGCTACCGCCCGGCGCTGGAGGACGAGGCCGACCGCTTCCACGCCGTCGGTGCCATGGACCCGCTCACCTGCGAGCCGCTGGCCCCGCCCGGCGGCCCCTCCTGGACCTCCGTCTTCGGCGACGCGATCGCCGAGATCGGGGCCGAGCGACCCGACGTCGTCGCCATCACCGCGGCCATGCTGCACCCCGTCGGACTGACGGCGTTCGCCGAGCGCTTCCCCGACCGTGTCTGGGACGTCGGCATCGCCGAGCAGCACGCCGTCGTCTCGGCCGCGGGCCTGGCGGCCGGCGGACTCCACCCGGTCGTCGCCGTCTACGCGACCTTCCTCAACCGCGCCTTCGACCAGGTCCTCATGGACGTGGCCCTGCACAAGTGCGGCGTCACCTTCGTCCTGGACCGGGCCGGTGTCACCGGAACCGACGGCGCCTCCCACAACGGCATGTGGGACATGTCCATCCTCCAGGTCGTCCCCGGCCTCCGGATCGCCGCCCCGCGCGACGCCGAGCAGCTGCGGGCCCAGCTGCGCGAGGCGGTCGAGGTGGACGACGCCCCGACCGTGCTGCGGTTCCCCAAGGAGACGGTGGGCGCCCCGGTACCGGCCGTCGGGCGGATCGGCGCCATGGACCTCCTGCGTCCCGCGCCGCCGGACGCGGAGGTGCTGCTGGTCGCGGTCGGCGTGATGGCCGACGTCTGCCTGCGGGCGGCCGACCTGCTGGCCGGGCGGGGCATCACGTGCACCGTCGTCGACCCGCGCTGGGTCAAGCCCGTCGACGAGGCGCTCGCCCCGCTCGCCGAGGGGCACCGCCTCGTCGCGGTCGTCGAGGACAACAGCCGTACGGGCGGTGTCGGCGCGGCCGTCGGCCAGGCCCTGCGGGACGCGGGGGTCGACGTGCCCCTGCGGACGTACGGGATCCCCGAGCAGTTCCTCGCGCACGCCAAGCGCGGAGAGGTGCTCGCCGATCTGGGCCTCACCCCGGTGGAGATCGCCGGAGACATCAGCGCGGCACTGACCCGGAAGAAGGGGCGATGACCAAGGAGTTCGACCTCGCGGCGCTGCTCGCCGAACGCGGCGCCGAGCGCTACGAGCTGCACAGCCGGTACCTCAACCACCAGCTCCCGCGGATGCTCCACACGATCGGCTTCGACAAGGTCTACGAGCGGGCCGAGGGCGCACACTTCTGGGACGCCGACGGCGCCGACCACCTCGACATGCTCGCGGGGTTCGGGGTCATGGGCCTCGGCCGGCACCACCCGGTCGTCCGCAAGGCCCTCCACGACGTCCTGGACGCCTCCCTCGCCGACCTCACCCGCTTCGACTGCCAGCCCCTGCCCGGGCTGCTCGCCGAGAAGCTCCTCTCCCACAGTCCCCACCTGGACCGCGTCTTCTTCGGCAACAGCGGTACGGAGGCGGTGGAGACGGCGCTGAAGTTCGCCCGGTACGCCACCGGGAAGCCGAGGGTCCTCTACTGCTCCCACGCCTTCCACGGCCTGACCACCGGGTCCCTGTCGGTGAACGGTGAGAAGGGTTTCAAGGACGGCTTCGCCCCGCTGCTGCCCGACACCGCGATCGAGCTCGGCGACCTCGACGCCCTGGACCGGGAACTGAGCAAGGGGGACGTGGCCGCGTTCGTCGTCGAGCCCATCCAGGGCAAGGGCGTGCACGAGGCCCCGCCCGGCTTCCTGCGCGCGGCCCAGGAGCTGCTGCACGCGCGCGGGGCGCTGCTGATCGCCGACGAGGTGCAGACGGGGCTCGGCAGGACCGGGGACTTCTACGCGTACCAGCACGAGGACGGCGTCGAGCCCGACCTGGTCTGCGTCGCCAAGGCGCTCTCGGGCGGCTACGTACCGGTCGGCGCGACGCTCGGCAAGGACTGGATCTTCAAGAAGGTCTACTCGTCCATGGACCGGGTCCTCGTTCACTCGGCCAGCTTCGGCTCGAACGCGCAGGCCATGGCCGCCGGGCTCGCCGTGCTCTCGGTCATGGAGAGCGAGGGGACGGTCGCGCACGTGCGCCGGGTGGGCGGGCTGCTGTCCGCACGCCTGAAGGAGCTCGTCCCGCGCTATGAGCTGCTGAAGGAGATCCGCGGGCGCGGACTGATGATCGGGATCGAGTTCGGCCGGCCGTCCTCGCTCGGTCTGCGGAGCCGGTGGACGATGCTGCAGGCCGCCCGTAAGGGGCTCTTCGCGCAGATGGTCGTCGTGCCGCTGCTGCAGCGGCACCGGATCCTCACGCAGGTGTCGGGAGACCGTCTGGAGGTGATCAAGCTGATTCCGCCGCTGATCATCGACGAGGCGGATGTGGACCGCTTCGTGACCGCGTTCACGGCCGTGATGGACGACGCCCATGCGGGTGGCGGCCTGATGTGGGACTTCGGGAAGACGCTGGTCAAGCAGGCGGTCGCACAGCGCTAGATCGCTGGAGCGGGCGGCGGAGAGCTTTTGCCTCTGAGGCAAGAAACTTGCCCCGGAGGAAAGATCCTGGCGGAATGGAGGGCATGGAGACCCTTCCCGCTCCCGATGCGCCGGGCGACGTGCCGGACGGGCCCACCGTGCCCGATGTGGCGCCCCAGCTGCGCGCCCTGCGGCGGCGCCGTGGACTGACCCTGGAGGCGGCCGCCCTGCGGGCCGGCCTCTCCCCGGCCCACCTCTCCCGGCTCGAGACGGGCCGTCGGCAGCCTTCGCTTCCCATGCTGCTCGCTCTGGCCCGTATCTACGGTACGACGGTCTCCGAGCTCCTCGGCGAGGCTCCGCCCGAGCGTGACCCGATCGTCCGGGCGGGCCGGTCCGAGCCCGTGGAGGCCGACGGCTGGATCTACCGCCAGGCCGGAGGCCCCGGCCGCGCCCTGCAGGCGCTCCGGGTCCACGTGCCGTACGCCACCCGGTCCGACATCGTGCGCGTCCATCCCGGAGAGGAGTGGCTCCACGTCCTCGAAGGGCGGGTGCGCCTCGCGCTCGGCGACGCCGTGCACGTACTCGACCCGGGGGACAGCGCTCACTTCGACTCGCTCACCCCGCACCGCATCGGAGCCGCCGGTCGCGGCGGGGCCGAGCTGCTCTTCGTCCACACGCTGATGCAGAGCCCCGCCGCCGAGCTGTGCCTCGGCGACGGAGCCCCGCATCCGCGCTGAGCCCTCCGGAAGGGGCCGATATGTCCGAGAAGTCCGCACCGACCACCGGTGAGGAACGCGGCGAGGGCAGGTTCCCGAAGGGGCTCGTGCTCCGGCTCTTCGCGTATCTGGTGGCGGGGCATCTCTTCGCCGCCTTCCTCTACCTGCTGTTCGTGCTCGGCGGGCAGAACCGGTAGCGGACGGGGCGGCGGCGCCCGGGGCGGCTCACGCCTCGGCGACGAGCCGCTCGCGCAGCCGCTCCCGGGTCTCCGGGCTGAGCTTCAGGCCGTCCGAGAGGTAGCTCTCGACCGTGCCCCAGGTCTGCTCCATCGTCTCGAGCGCCGCCCGCAGGTACTCCACGCGCGCGTCGAACAGCGGGCTGAGCAGCTCCATCACCTCGGGCGACATCGCGTCCACGGCGGTGGAGCTGCGGCGCACCTTGTAGCGGCGGTGCGGGTCGTTCGACTTCACGTAGTCGGCCTCGATGGCCTCGCGCTCGACGCCCACCGCGAGCAGCGAGATGGCTATGGACAGACCCGCCCGGTCCTTGCCGGCCGCGCAGTGCATCAGCGCGGGGACGCTGTCCTCGGCCATCGCGTGCAGGATGCGGCTGTGCTCCGCCGTCCGCTCGACAATCATCTTCCGGTACGAATCGGACATTCGGTCCGCCGCCTTGCCGTCGCCCAGGGCGGCGCGCAGCTGCTCCAGCTCGCCGGTGCTGACCAGCTTCCAGAACTCCTTGCCGTCGGCCGGGTCGTTGAGCGGTATGTTCACATTTCGTACACCGGGGAGCTCGATGTCCAGGCCCTCGACCTTCCGGTCCGCCAGGTTGCGGAAGTCGAAGATCGTGTGCAGCCCGAGGGTGGAGAGGAAGGCCGCGTCCTCCTCGGTGGCGTGCGCGAGGTGGCCGCTGCGGAAGAGGCGCCCGAAGCGCACCGATCGGCCGTCCACGGTCGGCAGGCCGCCCACGTCCCGGAAGTTGCGTACCCCGGCCAGCTCGGGTTCGGTCGACGGGACCTGCGGCAGCTGCTGCGTCACGAGTGCTCCTGAAGGTTGGCGGATCGGAATCGGTTCCTGAGGCAATCATCCCGGGTGGGGTCGGCTCCGCACACCCCCGGGTAGAGGAATGGGTGTTCTGTCCGAATTGACTCCTTCGATATAACGCGCCCTGATTGCAGGGGAGATGGGATCCGGCGCGTGAGCAGCGTCATAAAGGTCACGGACCGTGCCTGATCATTCCGGCCAATCCCCTTACCGGAAAAGGAAATCAGGGTTCCGGTATCCACGGAGGGTGACCGGAATTCGGCGTGAATGGCAAGGCGGTGAATGCGAAAGAAAAACGGTGGCTTGTTCGGGTCGGCCCCGCTCGTCTACGGTCACCGTCAATCCGGTCGGACCGCCGAATCCTGCCACCGTCCGGAATCCGCACCCACCCACGTATGGCAGGAGCGGGGGACCCAGGTAAGTACGCCGCACCGGTCGATCCGGACGGCTCGGGGTGAAGCCGCGTGAGAACGCGGCCGAACATCTCCAGTTCGAACCCGACAGCTCACCTCGCAGGCGACGGAGAGGAATTCGCCATGCCCGCGAAGGGTAAGCATCGCCGTCCCAAGGTCAACCCGATCACGCGCGGATTCGTCGCCGCCGGCACCGGTGGCGCCGTCGTCGCCCTGCCGCTCCTCGGTGCGACCGGAGCCCACGCCGCCGACAAGGGCGCCCCGGTCGTGACGCCCGAGCAGGCCGTCGCCGCCGTCGCCGCGGCTCCGGCCGCCGCCCCGGCCGCTCCCGCCGCCAAGCCGAAGACGTACTCCGTCGTCCCCGGCGACTACCTGTCCAAGATCGCGGCCGAGCACCACCTGGCCGGCGGCTGGAAGAAGCTCTACCAGGACAACCGCCAGGTCGTCGGCGAGAACCCCTCGCTGATCCTCCCCGGCATGAAGCTCACCCTCGGCGCCAAGTCGACGGCCAAGGCGCCCGCGCCCAAGGCCGCCGCCCCGAAGGCAGCCCCGAAGGCAGCCCCCAAGGCCGCCCCGAAGGCCGCGCCCAAGGCGGAGAAGTCCTCCTCCGCTTCGGCCGAGTCCCGCAGCTCGCGCTCCACCGAGCGCAGCACGGTGGAGTCCACCCAGGCCGCCCCGGCCGCCCCCGCGCAGGCCGCGTCCTCCGGCTGGGTCGCCCCGGTCTCCGGCGGCGTCTCCACGCCGTACCGCGCCTCCGGCTCCATGTGGTCCTCCGGCTACCACACCGGTGTCGACTTCATCGCCTCCTCCGGCACCTCCGTGAAGGCCGTCGGCGCGGGCACCGTCCACTCCGCAGGCTGGAGCGGCTCGTACGGCAACGAGGTCGTCATCCAGCACGCGGACGGCACGTACTCCCAGTACGCGCACCTCTCCTCCCTCTCCGTCTCGGCCGGCCAGAGCGTCGGCGGCGGCGACCAGATCGGCCTGTCCGGTTCGACCGGCAACTCCAGCGGTCCGCACCTGCACTTCGAGATGCGCACCGGGCCGAGCTACGGCTCGGACATCGACCCGCTGGCCTACCTGCGTCAGCACGGCGTCGGCATCTGATCCACGCAACGCCAGAGAGGCCCGGCACTCGTGTGCCGGGCCTCGGCGTATTCCGGCTTGGGGCAATCTTGACCGGTGGCGTATCTCACCTGTCGTCAACCCCTCCTTACGGTCGCGTAGGTCACACGCGTAAGGGAAAGATGTGCTCCCGTGGCAGACGATTCGAGATCAAGAGACATGGGCGTGTTCGGGTCGTACGCGGCGATCGGTGACAGCTTCACCGAGGGCGTCGGCGATCCTGGGCCCGACGGGAAGTACGTCGGCTGGGCGGACCGCTTCGCGGTGCTGCTCGCCGACCAGCTGCCGGAGCACGACGCATTCCGTTACGCCAACCTGGCCGTACGCGGCCGCCTCCTCGATCAGATCGTGGAGGAGCAGGTCCCCAGGGCGAAGGCGCTCGCCCCGGACCTGGTGAGTTTCTGCGCGGGGGGCAACGACATCATCCGTCCCGGCAGCGACCCCGACGACGTCGCCGAGCGCTTCGAGCGCGCCGTCGCCGAGCTGACCTCGGCCGTCGGCACGGTCATGGTGACGACCGGCTTCGACACCCGGGACGTACCCGTGCTGCGCCATCTGCGCGGCAAGATCGCGACCTACACGGCCCATGTCCGGGCCATCGCGGACCGCTACGGCTGCCCGGTCCTGGACCTGTGGTCGCTCAAGTCCGTCCAGGACAGGCGTGCTTGGGACAGCGACCGGCTGCACCTCTCGCCCGAGGGGCACACCCGGGTCGCGCTGCGCGCCGCCCAGGTCCTCGGCATCGAGGTACCGGCCGACCCGGACCAGGTCTGGCCGCCGGTGCCGCCCCGGGGCACCCTGGAGGTGCGCCGCGACGACATCCAATGGGCCAGGGAGTACCTGGTGCCGTGGATCGGGCGGCGCCTGCGGGGGGAGAGCTCGGGCGACCACGTGGAGGCCAAGCGCCCGGACCTCATGCCCCTCTGAGCGCGGCAGCGTCTCCAGAGGGACGTAGCCGACGGGGCAGTGACCTCTCGTCCAGACCTGAGCGGGTGACGGGGCAGGAGTGGCGCACGGGAGGCGGCGCCGTGGGGTGCTGGGATGTGCGCGACGCCGGGCGGCTTTCCGGTCCGGCCGTCGTCCCCAGCTCCGACGACCCTCGAAGGGACCGCCCGTGAGGACCAGTCATCTCCCGAGCAGCCACCTCCCGGCCCCACCCGCCGGTTCTCCGTTCCCCGTCCGTCCACTCGCCCGTCCACTCGCCCGTCCGCTCGGCCGGGCGCTCGCCGTGGGCGCGGTGCTCGGCGCCCTGGCGGTCGGAGGCGTGGCGCCCGCCCTCGCCCTGACCCCCGGGCCCGCCGCGTCCGCGACCGCCACGACCGCCACGGCTCCGGCGACGATCACGGTGACCGGCACCGGCCGGGCCGCCGCCGAGCCCGACCTCGCGGTCCTCTCGGTCGGCGTCGAGGTGACCCGTAAGACCGCCAAGGACGCCGTGGCCGCCCAGCGCACCGCCGGGGAGGCGCTGCTGGCCGCGCTGCGGAAGCAGTCCGTCGCCGACCGGGACATCCGTACCCACAGCCTGTCCCTCTCGCCGGTCTACACCCAGACCGCGAACCAGGAGGCCAAGGTGACGGGGTATCAGGCCGCGCAGCACTTCACCGTGAAGGTCCGGGAGGTCGACAGGGCGGGCCAGGTCATCGGTGCGGTGACCGACGCGACGGGGGACGCGGGCCGCGTCAACGGCGTCTCCTTCGACGTCGCCGACCCGAGCGCGCTGCGGGCCACGGCGCGCGAGATCGCCCACAAGGACGCGTACGACAAGGCCGCTCAGCACGCTCGCCTCAGCGGGCACCGACTCGGCCGCCTCGTGTCGCTCACCGAGGGCGAGAGCGTACGGCCCGGCCCCGGAACCGCGACCGGAATGCCGGCCGACGCTCCGGAGGTCCCCCTGGCCCCCGGCGAGATCGAGGAGCGGGTGACGGTCACGGCGGTGTACCAGCTGCTCTGACGCCTAGGGCCTGTCTCTTGGATCAGGCCGGATCAGCGAGCGGCGTCTGGTGCGTGCGATCGCAAGGCGGAGGATGGGGGTCCCCCGCCGAAGGCAGGGGGAGAGTCCATGCGGTGGGGGTACCTCCCGTGCCGCCAGGCACAGGGGGCCATCGACGACTGACGACAACGCAGCGAGCGTGGGTGCCAGGCGTCGCGAGCCCGGCATGATCCAAGAGACAGGCCCTAGGGCGTGCCGGGCAGCCGGACCGTGACGAGGAGACCGCCGGCGGGGCGGGGGGCGAGGTCGAGGGTCCCGTCGTGGGCGCGGACGATGCTGTGCACGATGGCCAGGCCGAGGCCGACGCCGGCGTGCTCGTCCGTGCGTACGCGTTCCGTTCCGCGCTGGAAGGGTTCGGTGAGGGTCGGTACGAGTTCCGGGGGGAGGGGAGGGCCCGTGTTCTCGACCCGCACGACGCTCGTGTTGCCCCAGGCTTCGGTGTGGACCGTGACAGTGCCGCCGGCGGGGAGGTTGTGGACGATGGCGTTCTGGACGAGGTTCGTCACCATCCGCAGCAGGAGCTCCGCGGAGCCGCTGGTCCGGGCCGCCCCGCCGGTGACGTCGAGCGTGATTCCGCGCCGTTCGGCGAGGGGGAGCAGGGTTTCGGCGGCCTCTTCGGCGACGAGGGAGAGGTCGACGCTCTCTCGGGTGAAGGTTCGGCGGTCGCTGCGGCTGAGCAGCAGGAGGGCCTCGGTGAGGCCGATCGCCCGGGTATTGACCGTGTGCAGGCGTTCGATGAGCTCGCCCCGGGCCCGCGTGGGGTCCTTGCGGGCGACGTCGAGCAGCGCCTGCGAGACGGCCAGCGGGGTGCGCAGTTCGTGGGAGGCGTTCGCGGCGAACCTCTGCTGCTCTGCGACGTGCGACTCGAGCTGTTCGAGCATCGAGTCGAACGCGTCGGAGAGTTCACGGAATTCGTCCTGGCGGCCCTTCATACGGATCCGGTGGGACAGCGACCCGTTCCCGGCCGTCCGCGCCGCATCCGTGATCTGTGTGAGCGGTGCGAGCATCCGGCCGGCGAGGAACCATCCCCCGACGAGGCCGAACACGAGCAGGAAGCCCATCGCCACGGCCGCGGCGGGGGCGAAGGTGCGCACAAGGAGGTAGCGGTTGGGCGAGATCCCGAGAAGGCCCTGGGAGTTGTCGGGTACGTAGCGCAGCAGGAACACCCACACCACGGCCAGCAGGAGAGCGCCGGCGACGGCGAGGAACCCGGCGTAGCTGAGGGTGAGCTTCCATCGGGCGCTGAGCCCTGGGCGTCTACGCATGCGTCCTGCCGGGGCGGGCGGTGCCGGGGGTGTCGGGGCCGGTGTCGATGCGGTAGCCGACGCCCGGCACCGTGGCGATGATCCATGGTTCGCCGAGCCGTTTGCGCAAGGCGGAGACGGTGATGCGCACGGCGTTGGTGAGGGGGTCGGCGTTCTCGTCCCAGGCCCGTTCCAGCAGCTCTTCGGCGCTGACGACCCCGCCCTCGGCGGCGACGAGGACCTCCAGCACGGCGAACTGTTTGCGGGTGAGCGCGACGTAGCGTCCGTCGCGGAAGACCTCCCGGCGGAAGGGGTCGAGCCGCAGGTTCGCGATCTCGCGGACCGGGGGCCGGGCGTACGCGCGCCTGCGGTCGAGCGCCCTCAGCCGCAGGACGAGCTCTCGCAGCTCGAACGGTTTGGTGAGGTAGTCGTCGGCGCCGAGCTCGAACCCGGACGCCTTGTCGTCGATCCGGTCGGCGGCGGTGAGCATGAGGATCGGGATGCCGCTGCCGGAGGCGACGATGCGCCGGGCGACCTCGTCGCCGGAGGGGCCGGGGATGTCGCGGTCGAGGATGGCGAGGTCGTAGGAGTGGACGCCGAGCAGTTCCAGGGCGGAGTCGCCGTCGCCGGCGATGTCGGCGGCGATCGCCTCCAGCCGCAGACCGTCACGGACGGCCTCGGCCAGGTAGGGCTCGTCCTCCACGATCAGTACGCGCATGTCCGAAGCCTAAGCAGCGGGACATATCGCCGACGTATGCAAGGACATGTGCTGCAAGGACATGTGCGACGACGTGTGCACACCGGACACGCGACTCAGCCGGCCGATGCCGATGCCGATGCCGATGCCGATGCCGATGCCGACGCCGGTGCGGGCGCGGCGTGCGACCCGTCCGACGGCGCTTCGGCCGTAGTACGCCACCAGCGGCGCGACGCCAGCCCGGCAAGCACGGCGCCGGTGGCGTTGACCAGCACATCGTCCACGGAGGACACCCGGTCGAGCCGCAGGACGTACTGCGCGATCTCGACCAGGACCGAGCAGCCCGCCCCGAGAGCCAGGATCCGCGGCACGGACGCCGGCGCCGCGAACCGCATCGGGGCGAAGAACCCCAGCGCCGCGAAGACCAGCAGGTTGCCGACGATCCCGAGCGGCCCCATCGTGACCAGGTCCCGCAGCGGTACCAGGCTCACCCGGCCGGGGACGACGCCGGCCCCGGCGCCCGGCATCATGGTCAGCCAGAGGAACGGCACCGTCCCATGGACCATGCCCACCTCGGCCAGCGACATCCGCCACGCCGAGGGGACGCCGGCGGCACGCCGACGGCGCGCCAGAGCCCACACCACCAGCAGGGACAGTGGCACCGCGACCAAGGTCATGAGCACGACACCGTTGAACGTGTCGAAGCAGCCGTGCCACCGCCCGGCCAGGCACCTCGGAGCGGACATCATGAGCGGCCGCCGCACGAGGAACACGGCGCTCGCCACGCCGACGACCGCCAGGCCGATCAGCAGGATCCTGATGATCCCGCGCGTGCGGCGGGGCGGTGCCGACAAGGATGCGGAGTGGTTCATGCCCTCATGGAAGACGGAGGGCCGTTGCGGTGACGTATGCGATTTTCGATACGCCGGCGATACGCCCGCGATACGCCCGCGATACGCGGAAGGCGGGAGTCATCCCGCGGGCCGTGACGCGGCGCCGTCCAGGGACGGCAGGCCGAGCTCCCGAGCCAGCGCGGCGTCGGCCCACTCCAGCATGGCGGCCCGCGAGAGCGACCCGGCGTACGCGGTCATCTGCACCGCGAGCCCGTCCAGGAAGGCGGTCAGCCGCCAGGCCGCGGCCGCCGGGTCGGGACAGGGGAACTCGCCCGCCGCCGCCCCCTCCGCGATCACCTCGGTCAGGGCCGCCTTCCACTGCTGGTCGAGAGCCCCGGCCACCTCGCGCAGCGCCGGTTCCCGCAGGCAGGCCGCCCAGCCCTCGATCCACAGCCGCCAGCCCTTGGCCTGCCCGGTCGGGGCGTACCAGCGGACGGCGGCGCGCAGCCGGCGCAGGGCCGTGGTCCGCCGCCCGATGAGGCGCCGTAGATGCGCGAGGTCGGCCTCGGCGGCATAGGTGAAGGCCGCGGCGACGAGCTTCTCCTTGGTCGCGAAGTGGTAGAGCACCAGGGCGTTGCTGACGCCGAGCACGGCGGCCACATCGGCGATCCTGACGGCCGCCACTCCCCGTTCCTCGATCTGTTCGACGGCGGCCCGGAGCAGTTCCTCCCGCCGTTCCGCCACGCTCAACCGCACTCTCGCCACGTCGGTCAGCCTACACAGCACATGACACGGGCATGATCATTTACGGGGTGCCGACTGCCGGGTGCGGCCGGAGCCGCCCCGGCGCGGCCCGGCCGGGTCAGTACCAGCCGTACCGCTCGGCGATCTCCGGCAGCCGTTCCTCCGCGAGCGCGTGCGCCGCCGCGCGCGGAGAGCTTCCCTCCGCCTCCGCCCGGTCCAGCATCCGGCCCACCAGGGACCGCATGGCCCGCCGTATGTGCGTGAAGGCCTCCTCGGCGTCCGCCCCGATGTCACCGAAGAGCGTCCACCACCACCAGGCGTTGGTACCGGAGTTGACGACGACGTCCGGGAGCACGACGACCCCGCGCGCGGCGAGCAGCTCCTCCGCCGCGGGCAGGACCGGCATGTTCGCCGCCTCGACGATCCACCGGGCCCGGACCCGCGCCTGGACCTCGGCGTCGATCGCGTACGAGACGGCCGCCGGCACCAGGACGTCCGCGTCGGCCGACAACCAGGCGTCGCCCGCCTCCTCCCGGTCCCCGGGCCGCAGCGCCGCGCGGTCCACGGTCCCGTGCCCGTCGCGGGCCGCGAGGAGCGCCTCGACGTCGAGACCGTCCGGGTTGGCGATCGTGCCCTTCACGTCGGCGACCGCCACCACGGTCAGTCCGGCCCGGTCGAGGAAACGGGCGGTGGCCCCGCCCATGGTGCCGAGGCCCTGGACCGCGACCCGCGTACCGGCGTACAGCCGGCCCGCCCGGTCAAGGGCCACGAGGACCGACTCCGCGACCCCGCAGCCGCCCACCAGCTCGTCGAGCCCGATCCCGTCCACCTCCACCGCGAAGGCGTCGGCGAGCCGCCTCCGGGCCTCCTCCTCGTCCTCCAGAAGCGGATACACCGCCTGGACGGAAGAGACGAGCCCGGCCTCCGCCGCCGCCCGGTCGACCAGGTCCTGCGTCAGCCCCAGATCCTCGCCCATGGTCCAGCAGCGCTCGATGTACGGGCGCATCGCCCGCAGGTAGCGGACCAGTACGCCGTACGCCTCGGGGGAGCGCGGGTCGCAGTCGATGCCGCCCTTGGCGCCGCCCAGGGGGACGTACCGGCTGTTCGGGTCGTAGTGCAGGGCCTCCTTCATGGTCATGCCCCGGGCCAGGCCGGCGACCTCCTCGGCGGTGCAGCCCTCGCGCATCCGCAGCCCGCCGCTGGCCACCCCGCGTACCAGCCGGTCGACGACCAGATGACCGCGACGGCCGGTCACGTGGTCGGTCCAGCCGACGGACAACAGGGGGGCGGCGCTCATGGGGATACTCCGTGCTTCGGCGGTACTGAACAGCGGTTCAGTATCACCCATCGCTCCGCCGGGACCGTGGCGGGCCGCTCATAATGGAACGACATCGACCATCGGGAGGCCCCGTGACCGGCACCGGCTCCGACCACTCGCTGCGGGCTCGCCTGCGCGCCCTGCGGCCCGAGGCGTTCGGCGCCGACCCGGCCGGGGAGCGCCTGGCGCGCATCCGGCGCTCACCCCACTTCGCCGACGGCGTCTTCCAGAACCCGCAGTCCGCCCGGACCCCGCCGTCCGGTTCCACCGTCGAGTTCGCCAAGATCTACTTCCAGAAGGAAGCACGGGCGCGCCGGGCCCCCAGCGGCACGATCCCCGTCCACCCGACCACCCTGGGCGACCTCGCCAAGCCCCCGGTCTCGGGGCTCCGCCTCACCTGGATGGGGCACTCCAGTGTCCTCGCCGAGATCGACGGCCACCGCGTGCTCTTCGACCCCGTCTGGGGCGACCGCTGCTCGCCCTTCGCGTTCGCCGGCCCCAAGCGGCTGCACCCCGTGCCGCTGCCGCTCGCCGCGCTCGGCCCGGTCGACGTCGTCGTGATCTCCCACGACCACTACGACCACCTCGATCTGCCTACGATCAAGGCACTGGCCGCCACGGACACGGTCTTCGCGGTCCCGCTGGGCGTCGGCGCCCATCTGGAGCGCTGGGGCGTGCCCGCCTCGCGTCTGCGCGAGCTGGACTGGAACGAGTCCACCGAGATCGGCGACCTGCGGCTCACCGCCACCCCCGCCCGCCACTTCTGCGGCCGCGGTCTGCGCAACACCCAGCACACCCTCTGGGCCTCCTGGGTCGTCGCGGGCCCGGACCACCGGATCTACCACAGCGGCGACACGGGCTACTTCCCCGGCTTCGCCGAGATCGGCACCGCGCACGGCCCCTTCGACGTGACCATGATCCAGATCGGGGCGTACAGCGAGTTCTGGCCCAAGAACCACACGGACTATACGCCGCTGCCGGGTGAGTGGCCAGACAACCACATGTCGCCCGCGAAGGGGGTGCAGGCGCATCTTGACCTGCAAGGAGATGGTCCGGGTGGGGTGATGTTGCCGATCCACTGGGCGACCTTCAACCTGGCTCCGCATGCGTGGGCGGAGCCGGGGGAGTGGACCAAGTACGAGGCCGAGGAGGTCGGCCAGGCGGTGGCGTTCCCTCGTCCTGGCGAGCCGTTCGAGCCTGCGGGGAAGCTGCCGTCGGATGCCTGGTGGCGGGGAGCGTCTCACCCCATTGCCCATCCGTGGCGCCAGCCGAAACCGACAGAAAAGCCAGGCGAGGCCCGCCAGCTTGATCTTGACCTTGCGGGTGATCGGTGAGGTCGGGTGAGGACGAACTGGACAGGGTTGTGGCCATGCTTGCTCGTTTCTCGGAGGAGGAGCGTGACCGTGTGCTGCGTGCTGTGGACGGCCCGTCCCGGCGGGAGCCTCCGGTGAGTGCCGAGCGGTTCGTGCCTCTGCCGACGAGAGGGGGATCGTCATCGGTTGTCGTCCGCACACACGTCGTGGGCGCATAAACCCGCGACCGCCAGCCGCTGACCGACATCCGCCCCCGCTTTCGCGCATGCTGTCGCGGCCCGGTCGAAGGGTAGGTCCTTCATAGGAGTAGGTGTTCAGTCAACTCGGGCACCGCCTTCGACAGGCAGTCGATGGCAATTCCCAGGGCCTGTCGGTGCTCGCGTGCGAGGGCGGCGGCGCTATGACCGATGGGGGTCACCGCCCAGTGCGGCCCTGTCGGTAGACGGGATCGACCGCGAGGCCGTCGCGCGGAGCTCCGGCAGCGGCTGGGCGAAGCGCCCTCCGCGGATCTCCCGCCGCGTCTACCCCGATCTCCCGCCGGTTTCCCAGGTCATCTCCTGCCATTTCCCAGAAGGCACCCACAGTGGGCGAGTTCAAGATGATCCTCGACGAGGTCCGCGCGTGGCAACGAGGCCAGCCGACAGGTCACCGACCAGCGCCCCAAGACTTGCCACCGGCCCTGAAGAGGGATGATGGACCCCAGAACGGCTCGCCGGTGATCGTCGAGTACAAGCGGGCGACCGACCCGGGTGTGCTGTCGCAGGGCCTGTTCTACGTGGCCTGGCTGATGGACCACCGGGAGGACTTCGAGGCCTTGGTCCGCGAGCTGCTCGGGGCGGCGGCTGCCGCCGGAGTTCTGTGGAGCACACCGCGGTTGATCTGCGTGGCCGGCGGCTTCACGCTATGACCTCCACGCCGTGCGTGAGCACCGGCAGGTCCATCGATCCCGTGCGCTACACCATGCTAGGTGAGCACCACATCGCGCTGGTCGACGAGACGCTGCTGGGGCTGGGCGAGGGCGTGACGAAGGTCGAGCGCAAGCAGTACGACGCGTACCAGCGGCTGCGGAACTTCGCCTGCGTCACGCCGAGGCAGGAGAGCCCTGCTCTTGCACTGTAGATGCCACCAGCGAGGGTGGAATCACTCAGATGAGTGGTTGCACATCGTCCTGAAAAGCCGGTGCAAGAAAAATCGCACTATTTCATCTACGGCGCGTCTGGAAGCGTACAACCTTGTCTCCGGTGAGGACTAACACCTGTGCGCACGAGGGCGGTTGCACCCTTAAACGTTGTTATTGTCGCCGCTAGCAGGTCTACAGCTCCAGGCGCATTGCTGCGGCCCGCTGCCAATTCACATGGCGGGTGAAAAATGCGCCGCGGCGTATCCTGCGAACCGCGGGACGCCCGTATGTGTCACCGATCTCGGCCATCGGCCCGGACGACGTCCCGTGGACGTGTCCGATCGAGTTGGAGGGCCATGGAATCGTTGGAATCGGCGTCTGCGCCCCTGCGCATCGAGGTGAATCAGCTAGGGCCCTTGCCGGCGTTCCTGACAGAAGCCCCGGGAGCCGTTGCTCGTGTGACAGCACCGACCGGCGACAAGGTGTGGCTCGTACGTGACCACGCCCTCGGGCGCCTGGTGCTGACGGACGACAGATTCAGCCGGGTCGCGGCCGCCGGGGCCTCGGCGCCGAAGCTGGTCGACGTCCAGCCCGCCCCGCAGTCGATGGTGAGCATGGACGGCCCCGACCATGCGCGGCTGCGGCGCGTGGTGGCGGGTGCGTTCACCGGACGCCGGGCAGCGCTCCTGGGCCCGTCCATTGAGCGGTTGGCCGACGAGCACATCGGCCGGCTGATCGCTGCTGGGCCACCCGCGGACCTGAGCGGAGGTCTGGCCCTGCCGCTGGCACGCGGCGTGCTGTGCTCGCTGCTGGGCATCCCCGCGCAGGACAGCGACTGCTTCCGTGACCACGTGGAAGTGGTGTTCGACTGCACGCACGGCACACGCCAGGAAAAGGCGCGGCACCGCCTCGGGCTGGTGAGTTATATGGCGGGCCTTGTCGAGCGCCGGCGCCAGGAACCGGACGACGACCTCCTCACCGCGATGATCCAGGCACACGACGAGGACAGGCTGTCTTCTGCCGAACTGATCACCATGGGCTTGACGTTGCTGACGGCCGGATATGAGACGACCGCGGGTCAGATCGGTCTGGGGGCGCTCGCCTTGGTGTCTGACCCGCTCGCATACGGGCAGCTGCGCCGACGGCCCGAGCTGCTGCCCGCGGCCGTGGAGGAGCTGCTGCGGCTCACGCCCTCCACCCCGGTGAGTCTGACCCGGGTGGCAACGCAACCGGTACGGCTGGGCGGAGTCACGGTCGCCGCGGGCGAGGCCGTTGTGGTGTCGTTGCTGCACGGCAACCGGGACGAGAGCGTTTTTGCCGAGCCGCGGGACGGCACGTCGCAGAGTCGTTCTGCCAACCACCTGACGTTTGGCCACGGCGCGCACCGGTGTCCCGGCGCGCCGCTCGCCAGGCTCCAGCTGCAGATCGTCCTGGCGCAACTGCTGCGGCACTTCCCGTCCTTGCGGCTGGCCGCCGGGCCGCCGCAGGCCGTCGCCTGGAAGGAGGGTCTGTTCACCCGCGGGCTCTCACGGCTGCTTGTGGAGTGGTGAGCCAGGGTGCCCAGGGGTCTGGCCCCTTGCACTGTGCCGCGACGGGAGCCTCTTACGAGTGAAAGGCCCGCTTTTGGCCAGGTGCGCGAGGTTTCCCTTGGCAGAATCGGCCGTTGCACACCGACGGCAGCAGCCGGTGCGAGCGACGTCACGAGGAGTTTGTAGTGGGCACGGGATACAGCATCGTCGTGGAAGTTCTGGTCGGCGAATTCGGGTGCCCCGAGGGCGACCTGACGCCCGAAACCACGATGGAGGACGTCAACCTGGACTCCTTGTCGCAGGTCGAGTTCGCCGTCGCCCTGGAGAGGCGGACCGGCCTGCCCTTCAGCCACGATCAGGTCACCTTGGACACGACGCTGAGTCAGGTTGCCGCCGCCATCGATGGCTCGTACGCCTCCGGTGCGGAGGTGACGGCACCATGACACCGAGCAGTGGCCAAAGCGCGCCGAGCGGCCCGGAGAGGGAAACGCGGTTCACACGATGAGCACGAGTGTGTTTCTGTCGCCCGTCGATGAACTCCTCGCCGGAATTGGCGCGCGTCCCTCACCCCCCATCGGAATGGCCCTGCTGTTCACGGGGACACCGCCGTCGCTTGCTGATCTGCGCGCTCGCGTGGCCGACCGCTGGGGCGGCATTCCGCAGCTGCGCCGCGTCCTGCTGCGGCCCGGGCCGCCCTCCTGGCTGCGCCGTCACCGCTGGCACCACAGTGAGGACGTCGACCTTGGCGCTCATGTCGCCGAGGTCCTCGCGGCGGTGCCCAGTGACGGTATGGGGCAGGAGGCGTTCACGGGACTGCTCGCCCGCCTGATCACCCAGCCGGTGCCCGGCGGGCGGCCCCCTTGGCGGTTGCTGCTGGTCCGCCCCGGCCAGAAGGGGTCGCAGGAGCGCTTCGCCCTCATCCTCACCGCCCACCACGCCCTCATGGACGGACGGTCCCTGGAACGCCTGCTGAGCGGGCTCCTCGACAGCGGCAGCGAACGCGGCGGCACCACACACCGCGGTGTGCGGACCACACCTGCAGCGCGGGATGCCGGCCGGCCGCTCGACACCCTGCGGTGCGGGCGTGCCCTGCCACGTCTCCGCGGGCCGGTCCGCCCGGAGAGGGACTTCGCCTGGAGCGGCCTGGACACCGACACCGTACAAGCGGCCCGCCGGGCTCTGCCGGGGCTGGGCGCGACCTTCAACGAACTGCTGCTCGCGGCGTCCGCAGGCGCCCTGCGTGCCGTCCACGGCCCCCCGGAGCGCTGGCCCGGCGCGGCTCGCCCGCTCTACGGCATGTTCTCCGTGGACCTGCGCACACCCGAACAGAGTGAAGAGCTCGGCAACCTCCTCTCAGTGGTGCGACTTCCCCTGCCCGTGGCGGTCGACGACCCCCAAGAACGGCTGCGAGCCTGCCGTGAGCTGCTAGCCGGCCCCGGTCCCCTGCAGCGGGCGCATGCCACGCTCGACCTGGTCAACGCCGCCTCCCGCATCGGACCCTGGGCGCTGCGCCTGGTCAGCATTCCGGCCGCTTTGCCGAACTGGGCCCCCGTGGCCTGCACCGTCATCACCTGGCCGCGCGGGCCCTGGTCCCTGGACGGCGCAGCGCTGGAGCGGGTGATTCCCCTGGCGCCGTTGCAGACCCGCGGAACGGTCCGCCTGACGCTCACGGACTACGCGCGTGCCTTCACGCTGACCGTGACGGGCCACACCCCTGAGGGCCACGCCCGGGACCTGGCCGACGCGTTCGAGCGAGAACTGGCATCGCTCGCGCACGGTGTGCCCGCGTTCAGCGCCCGGCCTGGTGACCGACCCGTCACGGGTCTCGGACACCGGGCCGATCGCTGTGCCATGGACGTGCCTGATCGACGTGGAAGGCCATGAGTTCCGCCTCTGCAGCGCCCGGCAGCGGGGCTATGTGCCGACGGAAGACAGACAGGCGGTGTAACCCATGAGACTGTCCCTCGCCGACGAGATGCTCCTGCGTAACGGATGCTCCGGTGTCACGGGGCTGGCCGCGGTCTTCACTGGGGAACCGCCTTCGCTGGAGGAAGTCCGGCGGCGGGTCGCCGAACGCTGGACGGCCCTGTCCCGGTTGAACCAGGTGCTTCACTTCACGCCCGGCGCCGACGAGGACGGGCGCCGCGCGCACTGGGCCGTCCCGGGACCGTTCCACCCTGATGAGCACGTTCTTGACGCGGACTGCGAGTTGCACGAGCTGTGGGCCCACCTCGTCAACCGGCCGCCGCCCGGCGGGGCGCCGCTCTGGCGGCTGTTCCTCGTTCCGGGCGGATCGGAAGGCGGCTTCGCGCTGGCGCTGGTGGCCCAGCATGTGCTGATGGACGGGCACTCCCTCACCGTTGCGCTGCGCGCGCTGATGGACGGCGCCGACCCTGTGCGGACCAGCAGCCTTGTGCCGCGGCCCCCTCGCATCCCGCTGGCTGCGGTGGCCCGGGAGCTCAAGGCGCTGACCTCACCCGGGCAGATCCTCCCCCTGCCCTCACCTGACCAGGCGGAGCCCTCGGTCGCCGTCCGCCTGCTGCCGGTTCCCACGTTGCGTGCCGCGGGCCGGCACCCCAAGGGCACACGCGGCGCCACCCCGAACGAGCTGCTGACCAGCGCGGTGGCCGGAGCGCTGCGCACCCATTTCGGCCCTTTGAAGGACTGGCCGTCCGCGCGGCCGGTGTACGCGTGTGTGCCGTGCGACCTGCGTACACGGGAGAACCAGGACGAGTTGGGCAACGTCGTCACCGCCATTCGGGTCGCGCTGCCCCTCGGCCTCGCCGACCCGGTGGCCCGCCTGCGGGTCTGCCAGGGGGCGCTCCAGGCGGTGCCCGAACGAGCCGGCGTTCACGCCGCCGTGCTGCTCCCCCTGGCGGAGAGCGTTCGGCGGATGGCGCCGTGGGCGGGCGCGCGGCTGACCGGCAGAGGAGGCCGGCCGTCCTACATGGCGACGGTGACGACCGCCGTGAGGTGGCGTGCCCGCTCGACCACCTTTCAAGGCCGGGAGCTAGGGCACATGGCGGGCCTGCCCCCGTTGTCCCGGCCGGGCGGTGCCAGCTTTCTGCTGATGCAGACTCCGGGCGCGTGCGCGCTGACCGCCGTGTGCCACCTGCTTCCCGGCAGCGCCGACCGGCTCGCCGACGCCGTCGTCCAGGAGATCGACACCTTGGCGCGGATGGCAGAGCCGGGTCACCACGCCGGCCACGCCGGTGCGCACCGACCAGGCCCCTGATGACGGCACCAGAGCAAAGGAAGACACCGTGAAGACAGAACACCTGGACCACTGGGATGAGTTGCGCGCCTTGTGTGCGAACTGCCTGTCCGTGCCGGTGCAGGACGTCGTGCCGCAAGCTCGGCTCGTGGCCGACCTCGGAGCCGACAGTTTGGACATCACCGAACTCCGGGCTGCCGTCGAGGACCACTTCAACGTGTCGTTCAGAGGCGTCGATCCCGCCTCGGTACACACGGTCGGCGACCTGACCGAGCTCATCGAGCACCTGCGCACCACGCGTGCCTCGGGAGTGGGATCCGGATGACTCACCAGAGCGCCGTCGCGGTCACGGGCCTCGGTGTCCGCTGCGCGGCAGGGACGAGTGTCGGCGCACTGTGGGAGAACCTGCTCGCCTCCCGCTGCCCGGCCCAGATGCACGCCTTCGATGCCGAAGGCACCGTCGTACGCCCCGCATGCCCGATGCCCGAGTTCACACCGGAGGGCTACCTCACCTACAAAGAAGCGCGGCGAACGGACCGGTCCGTGCAGATGGCGGTGTGCGCCGCCACGGACGCCGTCGCGGATGCCGGAGGCCTCCAAGCCCCCGCAAGCCGCAGGGCGGTCGTCACCGGCACCGCCTACGGCGGAGTGATCGCCCAGGAGGCCGGGATCGGAGGGCCCGACGTGACGTACGTACCCCGGATGATGCCCAACGCCGGCGCCCACTGGATCAGCGCCAAGCACGGCGCCACCGGCCCCACACTGACTCTCTCCACGGCCTGCGCCTCCGGCAGCCATGCGGTGGGCGAGGCGATGCTGATGATCCGGGCCGGGCGCGCCGACGTCGTCATCGCAGGCGGCCACGAAAGCCCGATGACCGCGACGACCGCGCTCGCCTTCGGACGATCCGGTGCCATGATCACCGAATGCGACGACCCTGCCCGTGCCTTGAGGCCCTTCGACACGGACCGGCAGGGATTCCTGCTCGCCGAGGCCGCAGCCTTCCTGGTGCTGGAGCGGCTGGATGACGCCCGCGACCGCGGCGCCCGGATCTACGCCACCCTCACCGGGTACGGCAGCACCTCCGACGCCCATCACATCACGGCGCCTCACCCCGAAGGCACCGGCGCGCGAGCGTGCATGGAACAGGCGCTCGCTGACGCCGGCACCCCTGCCGACGCCGTCACGCACATCAACGCGCACGGCACCGGCACCGCATTGAACGACGTGGCCGAAGCACGCGCCCTCACCGCCCTGTTCGGCCCCGCCGCCGTCCCGGTGACCGCCAGCAAGGCGGTCACCGGGCACTCCCTCGGGGCGGCGGGAGCCCTGGAAGCCGTGATCACCTGCCTGTCACTGCACGAGGAGATCGTGCCGCCGACCGCGAACACCGTGCGTCTCGATCCGGAGTGCGACGTGGACCTCGTGACCGCCCGGCCACGCAAACTGCCCGCCGGACCGGCCCTCAGCACCAGCTTCGCCTTCGGAGGCCACAACGCCTGCCTCGTCTTCGACGCCCCTCGGATCTGACGCGCCGACCGCACCGAAAACAACGACCGTACCCATCACGAGCACAGGGAGATCCGCATGCGGCTGTCAGGGAAAGATGCAAGCTTCCTGCGCCCGGGGCTGCCCGGAACAATGGGCTCTGCCACGCTGTACGCGGGCAAGCCGTTCGACCTGGCCGAACTCCGCTCCCGTGTCGGTGAGCGCTGGGGTGGGCTGGAGCGGATGCACCAGATCCTGCAGCCGCCTTCCCGGCTGGCGGCGCTGTCCGGCCACCGCTGGGCGTTCGCGGGGCCGTTCGATCCGGCCGCACACGTCACCGCGTGCGCACAGGAACTGCCCTCGCTCCTGGCCGCGGCGGCAGTGCGGCGGCTGCCTGCCGACCGGCCCCCGTGGCAGCTGCTGGTGCCCGAACCCGCACCGACCGGCGAACAGTCCCTGGTGCTGCTGGCCCACCACGCGCTTCTCGACGGCGGCTCCCTCGCTATCCTCCTTCGCCTCCTCATGGACGAGGCCGACATCCGCGTCCGCGCACCGAAACCCGCCCCGATGCTGCCGCGGCCCCGCGTCCCGGTCACCGACCTGCTCGGGGAGTGGCATGCCAGCAGCGGCCGGGGACAGCCCCTGCCGCCGGCACCTGGCGAATGCCGCCCCTCCATCACCGTCGCCCGGCTCGACCCCGCCGTGATGCGCTCGGCACGGTGCCAGCCCGCGACCGGACGGGGCGCGACGTTGAACGAGCTCCTCCTCAGCGCCCTGGCCGGTGCCCTCCCCACCTGCTACGACACCCTCTCAACCCGGTCCTGCGGCGCCGCGCCCCTGTACGCGAGAGTTCCCGTGGATCTGCGCAGCCCGTCCGAGGCACAGACGCTCGGCAACCTCAGCACCGCCATCCGCGTCCCGCTGCCCGTGGACACCGATTCCCCGGCCGACCGCCTTCGGACCTGCCAGCACCTGCTGTCGGCCGCGAACCGGCGATGCCAAGCCCACCGCGCGGCCCTGGCCGTCCTGGAAGGCATCTCCCGCACGGCACCCTGGCTGACCACAGCGCTGACCAGGCGCCTGATCCAGCCCGATGTGAGCACAGCAGTGTGCACGGCGTTCAAGTGGCGAGGCGGCCCGAGCCACCTGCACGGCCGCCGCCTGACCGGCATCACAGCCCTGCCTCCCCTCCCTCCACCCGGCACCGTCAACCTCGACCTCGTCCAGAACGCGGAGACCTACACGCTCACCGTCGTCAGCCACCTCCGCCCCGGTGACTCCCAACTGATCGCCGACACCGTGGCAGGGGAACTGACAACGCTGGCTGCGATGAGCACTTCTCACGTCGCATGAACAGCTGGGTCAGCGGAGCGAAAGGGTCGGCATAGGGCCAGGCGGCACACGGCTGCTGCTCGTTCAGCAGGCCGGTGCTACCGGTGTCCTGCTCCGTCCCGGCCGGGGACGACGACGGCGCCCTCCCGATCGGGGGGGGCGCCGCGATGGTGCGCAAGGTGCGGCAGTCGGTTCAGCCGGCGAGGCGGAGGGTGGGCCGGACCTCGGGGGCCGGGGCGTCCTCGCCGCCTTCCGGGTCGGGTTCGAAGTCGGTGCCGGTTCGGGCGTCTCGGGCCCGCGGGGGCCGGATGTCGCCGGTCGGGAAGTTCAGCGGCCACACGAAAGTGTCGGGGTCCTTGAGGTGGTACCGGCGGCCAGCTTCCTCCAGCCCCTTGACTGGGTTCGCGACCTTGGCAGCCGTGGTCGTGGCGAACACGAACGCGATCGGCGGCGTGCCTCCCGGCCGGTCGGCGGGTGACGGGTAGACCTGGCGCCATAACCACTTCTCATGGCTGATGTGCCCGATCGCGTCGGCGCGGGGCAGGCCAGGCTTGCGCCGTTTGCTCGGCCGCCGCGTTGGCCGGCTTCGAGCCCGTGCCCCGCGTCGTGGTCGCAGCACGCCGGTTTACAGCATCTCGAAGTCCTGGAAGTCGAAGCCCGGAACGACGACGCACGACACCAGGACCGGCTCGGCGCCTTTTGTCTCTGCGGTCTGCCAGACGCCGGCCGGCACCCGGACCTGCGGTTGCTCACCGTGCTCGACCTCTGGCCCCAGAACCAAGACGTCCGTCACCTCGGGCGCGTTCCCGTTTCCGCCGAGCCGAAGGATCAGCGGTCCGCCTCGGTGCCATAGCCACAGCTCCTCGGCACGCACCCGGTGCCAGCGTGAGACCTCACCCGGGTGAAGAAGGAAGTAGATGCCTGTCGCGAATGGACGCGTCTCTGCGTAGCCGTCCGGTACCGCTTGCGGCTCGGTCACCCAGGTACGGCGAAACCAGCCGCCCTCGACGTGCGGCTCAAGTCCAAGGCGTGCGACCAACTCAGAAGTTCTCGAGGCCTCGCCGCCCACTGGTGCATCGAGTTCGTCAGCCATGGGTCGTATGGGGCGGCAAGTCGATCTGTGATCTCAGATACGTGAGGCCCGAGGTTCCGGCTGTACCTGCCTGATCACCGATCATCCGCTCAACGAGCAGCAGGTGCCTCGTCCGCCACCGGGTCACCGCGGCGCGAAGCGTCCTGAACTCTTCTGTCAGCTCTCGCTCGCCTGCCTCGTTCATCCCAGGCGTCGTGCCGGGGTCCGTGTCGGAGAGGGAGGGGCAGCCCGGTGCGGTGATCTGCTGGAACAGTTCGGTGAACTGACTTGACTGTGCTCCGCTCGCATTGTCGAGGAGCGGCCGAAACGAGGCGAAGCTTTCAGGGGTCAGGTGGTCCAGAAGCGCGAGGTGATCTTCGAGTAGGCAGATCACCGCGGTGACGCGGCGCAGGGCGGTGATGGCCGTGGGGGCATGGCCGGAGCGCGCTTGTTGAAAGGCTCTTTCCAGGTCGACCAGCGCTTGGCTCACGAGCAACTCGGCGGACTGGTGCACGGTGATGAAGAGGTGTTCGTCTGCCCACTGCTCCGACTGGTCGTCAGGGGTTCGGGGTTGTTGAAGGCCCAGGAGGTCGGGAAGTTGTAGATAGCAGGCGTAGGGCGTCTCCATGGGGACTCCGCCTCGGTCGGTGATGTCGTCCTGTTCAGCGGGGCGCGGCCAGCACCGCGTGTTGCTGCTCTGTGCGGTGGCACGCCCCCTACCAATGATGGCCGCCGGCAATGAACGTCTGTCACGTCCCAGCTCGAGACGCCCTGGCATCACCCGATCGGACCCCTTGTCCTCACGGCGCGCAGGGGAGCCTCGCTGTGCAAGGGCCGGATTCCATGCCGGTCGGCCGCAGGTTGTTGCCCGGGCGGGTCAGAACGGTCGGGGAGCACGATCGGCGAGATCAGCGACGGACGCGAACGGATCCTCACGATCGGAGTGGGAGTAGCGCGCTCGGGTCGGCTGGCGAGCCCGGGAGCCCCCTGCACTTCGTGACGAAGCCACGGGAGCCGGCACTGTCCGGACTCGGCCGCACCGGATGCAGGATCCGACATGCCCACCCGCTCATCCGCCGCAGGCGCTCGACAGGAGGGTTTTCCCCGAGACGAGGACGCGAAATTCATTGTGGCGCTTGCGGGAACGGGCCCTACCGGCCGACGCCGTAGCGTGGGGGGTCCCTTGTCTGTCCAGCCTGGTCACCTTCCCCCTGCACGTGACGTGAGGAAGTTATCAACCGTCCCCCGACGGTAATCCGCAGACCGTGCGGCGCGCGGGGGACGCCCGCCCAGTGCACTCCACATGCGCGGGGCGAGCCGACTTGACCCCCACTATCGCGGCCAGGGCCTGTGCGGGCGCATCCTGGCCGCTCTTTACGATGCCGTACGCCAGCAGGACCTGCCCGCGCTGGCGGTACCGGTGCGGCCGACGGGCAAGGCCGCGCATCCGTACCTGCCGATGAGTGAGTACCTCTCTAACGGCCGTTACTGGTGGACTCGCGTATGCGACTCTCGCCAGGCGCGAACGAACAGATCGGTGACGATGTCTGGTCGTGGTCTCGTGGCCTTGCCAAACCTGTGGCACATAGCGGTACACCTGCAACCGGCGTCGAAATCGTCCGGAGGAGCCTTGTCCGGAGCACTCCTTCCGTAGGCGCGGCGTCCCGCCGGCCGTCTGCGGGTTGAACCTGATGGTCACCCCCTGTGTGGGCTGCTGTGCTGCGGGCGGTCAGGGGCCGGGATGGCAGCAGGTACCGCGTTGGAAACCTCGGGCCACGTCGAGCCAGGTGGTGTCAGGGGGAGCGGCTGGAAGCGGCGACGTGTCGACGCGGGTGAGGTCGGCTTGATGGTGGGGCACGCCGTCGCGCAGTACCAGGGGGGTGTTGATGAGGGTGGTGAAGTCGGTGAAGGGATCGCCGTCGATGACGGTGAGGTCGGCGATCTTGCCCGGCTCGACGGTGCCGAGGTCGGTGTGGAGTCCGAACAGCCGGGCGGGGACGGCGGTGGCGCTGCTCAGGGCCTGGGCGGGGGTGAAGCCGTGGGTGTGCAGGGCGCGCAGGGCGAGGTGCAGGGAGAGACCGACCGGGGCCAGGGGGGGCGTCGGTGCCCAGTGCGAGCCGGGCGCCGCCTGCGGCGAGCAGACGGTAGTTGCCCATTTCGGTGGCCAGCGCCTGGAGCTGCTGGGGGGTGGGCGGGGTGCCGGCGCGTTCGCGGACGGTGGCGACGTCCCAGGGCGGCATGAGGGTGTGTACGCGCACGTCGTCGGCCAGGACGGGGTCGTCGGCGAGGAGGGCCCGTGCGGTGAACGGAGTGATGATCAGGGAGTAGGTGCCGTCGGCGTACTGCTGGACGAGGTCCTGGCGGATGTGGCCGAGAGGCGTGGTGGCGTGTCCGTGGGGCAGGCGCTGGGTGGCCTGCAGGTGAGTGGTCAGGTCCTGGCCCGCGGCACGGCCGGGGGAGCACAGGTGACTGCCGCAGGGCACGCCGAGGCGGTGTGCTGCCACGGCGGCCCGCGCCATGAAATCGGCGGGGGCCCGCACGTAGGTCTTGACGAAGTCGACGTCCAAGGCGGCGGCCCGTTGCAGGGTGCGCTCCAGGCCCGCCCTGGTGCGGTGGGCGCGGCCCTTGCTGTAGGCGGTGCGGGAGCCGTCGATCAGCTCCGCGCAGGCCAGCAGGCGTGGGCCTGTGCTGTGGCCCGAGGCGAGTGATTCGCGCAGCCCGATTGCCTCGTACAAGGGTGCGCCGAGGCAGGCGGTGGTGGTGATGCCGTAGGCGAGGGCGGTGAGGTTGTTACGGGCGCCGTAGGTGGCGCTGTAGGGGTGGGTATGGCTGTCGATCAGACCGGGGACGACGGTCTGATCGGAGGCATCGATGGTGCGGTGACCGGGGCGGCGTGCCTGGTGCGGTTCGACGGCGGTGATGCGGCCGTTGTCGATCAGGATGTCGACGTCGTGGCGGGGCGGGGCGCCTGTGGCGTCCCAGAGTTGGCCGGCGTGGATGCGCAGCGGTTCCCGTCCGCGTGGTCGGCGTCGCATGGACAGCGCGACGGGGCAGGGTGCGGGTGTGTCCCGGTGCCGTACCGCCGTCGAGGTCCAACAGGCGCAGACGCCCGTTGGCGAGGTAGAGCAGGCGGTTGGACTCCCGGGCCCAACTGGGGTGGTCGGCGGGCTCTTCGGTGACGTGGCGGGCGGGGCCGGCCGGGGTGCCGTCGGGGGTGACCGGGAGCAGCCACAGGGCCGATTCGGCGACCAGCGCCATGTGACGGCCGTCGGGGGACCAGACGGGTCCGGCGGCGGCTCGGTCGGACAGTGATTGGTGCGCGGTGGGCAGGTGGCGCCGGTCGGTGCCGGTGCGGGTGTCGATGACCCGGATGAGGTGATAGCCCTCACGGAAGCCGCGCGGACGCACACCAGTGAGCGTCCGTCCGGCCACCAGACGGGGTCGTAGTCCTCGAAGGCACCGCCGGTCAGCCGCCTCGGCCGGGCGTCGTCCACGTCGACGACGCACAAGCCGAAGGGACTGCCCGACACCGGGTCGCCCCCGCGTTCGGAGGAGAATGCCAGGCGGGTACCGTCGGGTGACCAGGCGACGCCGCGGTCGTCCCAGGGGCCGTGGGTGAGCTGCCGCAGCCCGGTGCCGTCGGCCCGCATCGTCCACAGGTGGAAGGCGCCGCCGCGGTAACCGCCCAAGGCCACCGCCTCACTGGTGGGGGACAGGGCCGGGCGGGTCGCCTCCAGGTCCCAGTCCGTCAGCCGGGCGGCATGCCCGCCATCGCCGGGCACGCGCCACTGCACTCCCTGTGCTTCGGCGATCACCAGGCGGCCGTCGGCGGAAGCGGTGACCGACCCGCCGGTGATCTCTCGGTAGTGCAGAACCTGCTCCTCGCCGGGGGCATCGGCGGCAGCCCTGACAGGGATCGCCGAAGCTGCCAGTCGGGCGACGGAGGTCTGCAGGAAACCACGGCGGTTGACGTAGCCGAAGTCGAACACGGCACCCTCCCCGAAGGTCGGTCTCACGCGACGGCCTGGTGCCGAGCGCTGGGCTCTCGTACGAGGCGGCGTACGCGTCCGGTCCCGAGGGCGGATCCGGTGCGTACAGCCGTGCGATCAGGGAGCAGGGCGTCCGACGCACAGAAGGTGTCGGTCGTGTCGTTGCTGTATGCCGCCGAGGGTCGCCTGCAGCTCGCCGCTCACCGTTTGGGCATACGCTTCCACACCCCGGCTCGAAGAGTGGGGGCTTCTGCGGGCGGCTGGGTGGGCGCAAGGGGGCGCGCGGGCGCGCAGAACCACGCCTATTTGCCGTAATCGGATGGTGTTCATTTCCGATGGTGTTCATTTCCGAGCACGGAGTGCGCCGGAAGTAATACGTTTCGCCTTATGCGTCAGCGTGGGCACCTGGCCAGGCCGGTGTCGACGGTGCACGAGCGCGGTGAGCGACGCGGCGGCCGTGACGGTCGCCGGCAGGGCGAGCTCCAGCGGCGTTGCGCACCGTCCCGAAGGCGCCGTGGGAGACTCCTTCGCGCCGGCGGCCAGCCACTGCAGAACGCTCACAGGACCTGGGAGTAACCGGGATGCGAGGCCACGGGTGTGTGCTCAAGAACTGAGTCCCGCCCGGCGCACGACGATGGAAGCCGCACAGGGCACGACGCCGGACAGGGCCGGGTAAGCCGGGTATGCCCGGCCTTCACCCGGACGAGGCGTGACGCGAGTGATCGTCCGGGGGTTGGCACAGTCACGGGCGCGGGCAGCCGCCCGTTCGACGGTCGGCGGAGGCGGACGGGGATGGATCTTGCGACGGTCCGGGCCGTGCTCGACGCGCGCGATGGTGTGCGGTGGGAGGCGGGGGACGCTTGGCTGGCCGGCGGCACCTGGCTGTTCTCCGCTCCCCAGCCCGGGATCTCCCGACTGTGGGACCTTCACCGGATGGGCTGGCAGCCGCTGGTGGTCGGTGAGGGCGGTCTGGAGATCGCGGCGACGTGCACCGTGGCCGAGCTGCTGGCCTTCGCCGAACAACCGGACGGGCCCTGGCCCGGTGCACGAGCGCTGATGGCAGGCTGCTGCCGGGCGTTCTCCTCGTCCTTCAAGGTGTGGAACAGCGCCACGGTGGGCGGCAATGTGTGTCTGGCGCTGCCGGCCGCGCCGATGGTGTCGATGGCGGCCGCTTTGGGCGGCGTGTGTGTGCTGCGTGCGGCCGACGGCCGTGAACGGCAGCTGCCGGTCCGTGAATTCGTCACCGGAGCCGGCCGGACGTGCCTGCGGCCGGGGGAGATGCTGCGCAGTCTGCGGCTGCCGGCCACAGCCTTGGAGCAGCGCACCGTGATACGCCGGGCCAGCCTGCGACCCGGCGGGCACTCGGCCGCCTTGGTGATCGCCGCGGCCACCCCCGGCTCCGGGCGTTTCGCGCTCACGCTCACCGCGGCCACGGCACGCCCCGTGCACCTGCCCTTCGACCGGCTGCCCACGCCGGCCGGGCTGCGTAAGGCGATCGAGCGGGCTGTCGGCCTCCAGATGATCGTGGACGACGTCCACGGGGCCCCCGCCTGGCGCCGTCATCTCATCGTTCACCTGGCCGAGGAAGCGCGGCGCGTACTCGTGGCGGAGGACTGACATGGCCTTCTCGATCGCACTCAACGGCCGGCTCGTGTCCGAGCCACCGGCACCCGGGCAGTGCCTGCGTACGTATCTGCGTGAGCGAGGCTGCTTCGGGGTGAAGAAGGGCTGTGACAGCGGTGACTGCGGCGCCTGCACCGTGCACGTGGACGGCATGCCCGTGCACAGCTGCCTCTACCCCGCCCTGCGCGCTTCCGGGCGGACGGTGGCGACGGTGGAGGGCCTGTCCGAGGACGGCGCGCTTCACCCCGTACAGCAGGCGTTCGCCACGGCCCGGGCCTTCCAGTGCGGCTTCTGCACCCCCGGGTTCGTCATGACCGCTGCCACCCTGGACGAGACCCGGGGCGCCGATCTCACCGAAGCCCTCAAAGGCAATCTGTGCCGCTGCACCGGCTATCGGTCCATCACACAAGCCGTTCAGGCGTCTCACGAAGGCCGCTCCGCTGACGAGCAGGCCACCACAGCAGAAACCACTCCTGTCGCTCCGGAGGCTGAGGGTGTCGTCACGGGCAGGGCCCGCTTCACTCTCGACCGCCCGGTTCCCGAGGGGTTGCTGCACGTCAAGCTGGTCCGCTCTCCGCACCGGCACGCGATTGTCACAGGGATCGACGCTGCCGATGCCCTCGCCGTGCCGGGGGTCCACGCTGTCCTGACCCACCATGACGCGCCCGCCATCCGCTTCTCGACCGCTCTCCACGAACACGCCGAGGAGAATCCGGCCGACACCCGCGTCCTGGACGACGTCGTGCGTCATGTGGGCCAGCGCGTCGCGGCGGTGGTGGCCGACAGCGAAGCCGCCGCTGAGGAGGGTTGCCGCCGTGTCCGCGTCACCTACCGGGTCATGCCCGCCGTCAGCGGCCCGGAACACGCTCTGTCGCCCGGCGGACCTCGTGTCCACCCCGGCGGGAACATCGCCGATGAGGTGCACACCGCCATCGGAGACATCGATGCCGGGCTGGCCGAAGCCGACCACGTCTACGAGGAGACGTTCCGCACGCACCGGGTGCAGCAGGCCGCGCTGGAGACCCACGCCAGCCTCGCCTGGCAAGACGACGACGGGCGGCTGCGCGTCCACACCGCCACCCAGGCACCGCACCTGACCCGGCGGCACCTGTGCACGGTGTTCGGTCTGCCACCGCAGCGCGTGCGTGTCACGGCCGCACGGCTGGGCGGCGCGTTCGGTGGAAAACAGGAGGCGCTCACCGAGGACATCGTCGTGCTCGCGGCCCTGCGCACCGGGCGGCCCGTCAAGCTGGAGTACACCCGGGCCGAGGAGTTCACCGCCACCACCCGACACCCCTTCCAGGTCCGGGTGAGGATCGCAGCCCGCCGCGACGGCACGCTCACCGCCCTGCGCCTGCACGTCCTGTGCGACACCGGTGCCTACGGCAACCACGGACCCGCCGTCCTGCGTAACGCCTGCACCGAGGTCGTGCGCCTCTACCGCTGCCCCAACATCACGGTCGACGGCTGGGCGCTCTACACGCACAACGTCCCGGCGGGCGCCTTCCGCGGTTACGGCATCGGCCAGATCACCTTCGCCGTCGAATCCGCCCTCGACGAACTCGCCCACATGACCGGTCTCGACCCCCTGGCCCTGCGCCGCCAGGCCTACCTGAGTCCCGGACAGCCCGCACCGGCGGTGACGGCCGACGACACACCGCCCGTCGCCGACCACGGCATCACCGGCTGCCTGGACATCATCGAAGCCGCCCGCACACGACGACGCTCGGGCACCCCGTCCGCGCTTCCCGGACCGTCCTGGCTGGTGGGGGAGGGCATGGCCGTCACCGTCACGCACACCCTGCCCTCCGACGGCCACCTCGCCCAGGCCACCGCCACCTTGCGCGCCGACGGCACCTACGACCTGTTCACCGGCGCCCCGGAGTTCGGCAGCCAGGTCACCACCGTCCACCGGCGCATCGCCGCCACCATGCTGGCCACCACCGTCGACCGCATCCACCTCCGCCAGGGCGACACCGACCTGCTCCCCCACGACACCGGAGGCTTCGTCTCCACCGGCTCCACCCTCGCCGCCCGCGCCGTCCACGACGCCTGCCGGGCCCTGCGTACGGCCGTCCTCGAAGCCGCAGCAGCCCACACCGGCGCCACCCCGGACAGCTGCAGCCTGGGCCAGGACGCCGTCGACTGCGCCGGCCGCCCGCTGCCCTTGGCCACCCTGTACCGAGCCGTCCAGGAGACTGGTCGGCCACTCACCGCCACCGCATCCCGCGACGCCACCACCGGAACTCCGGGCCTGGCGGCGAACGCCCAGTGGATCCGCCTCGCCGTCGACCCGGCCACCGGCCTGATCACCCTCCTGGATTCCGTCCACGCCAGCGACGCGGGCACCGTCCTGGACCGGCGACAGCTGCGTGGCCAGATCGAGGGAGCCGTCGCCCAGGGCATCGGCACCACACTGATGGAAGACCTCCGCACCGACCACCACGGCCGCGTCACCACACCGGACCTGCGCACCTACCCGATCCCGCACGCCGCCGACGTACCCCACACCGACGTCCGCTTCGTCCCCACCCCCGGGCCCGATCAGCTGCACTGCGCCAAACCCGGCAGTGAGGCTGCCTTCAACCCCGTCGCCCCCGCCTTGGCCAACGCCCTGCGCGACGCCACCGGCATCCGCTTCACCACCCTCCCCCTGCGTCCCGACGCCATCTGGGCGCAACTGAACGCGAACGTCCCGTCCCCACCCGGAGAACCCACCGCAGCGGTCCGCTCCTCACCCGTACCAGAAAGGCCTGCCGGTGGCTGACAGCACCGCGCCGGGTCGCGCCGGGCCGTACCGGCACGCCACCGCATCCGTGCCCGACCCCGGCCGCCGACAGGGCCATGACGTAGTGGTGATCGGCTGCGGCACCGTGGGCACCAGTGTCTTCCTGCACCTCGTCGACCCGGCCGCATACCCGCACCGGACACTGCACACGGGCCTTCCTGCCGACCGGCTTCGGTCGGTGAGCCTGGTGGACCCCAACCCGGTGGGCTGGGGGCTGGCCTTCGGCGACCGCGACCCGCTGCTGATGTGCAACAGTGCGGTGGACCTCAACTCCCTGCTTGCCCACCATCCCGAGGACTTCCTCGACCATCTGCGTCAACACGGCTGGCAGGGCCGGCCCGACGACTGCGTGCCGCGGTCATGGATGGCCGCCTACTGCCACCAGCGCTACACCCGCGCCCGTCAGAGCGCCACCACCCTGGGCATCCGGGTCCAGCACCTGCGCGCCACAGCCCACGCCGTCGCCGCACGACGCGACGGCTACCGCATCCACCTGGACAACGGCCAGGAGATCCCCGCCACCCACGTCGTCATCTGCCCCGGCGTCCACCAGCCCCGCACCCCCGACGGATTCGCCCCGTACCGACACCATCCCGCCTACCTGGACAGCCCCTACCCCACGATCCGCCTGCGCCGGCACCTGACCCGACCGGCGCGCCTCCTCGTACTGGGCACCCACCAGAGCGCCATCGACGCCGCCCTGCTGCTGTGCCGTGACGGCCACCACACCACCCTCACCTCCCCCTCCGGCCGGCTGCCCGCCGTCCGCACCGCCCTCACATCCGCCACACGCCCGCACCCGCCACTGCAGCGCATCACCCTTCTCGACCCAGCCGATCCTCACCTCGCGGACAAGCTCACCCGTCACGTCATCGAGGCGATCCGCCTCATCGACCCGCGCCCCCTGCGGCACCAGATCTCCGCCGCCACCGACCCCGTCCAGCGGCTACGGGAGGAAATCGCCCTGGCCGAAGGGGGAGCCTGCTTGTGGGCCGAGATCTGCACGCCCCTCATCGAAGCCGTCATCGCCCTTGCCGCTGCCCTGCCCCCCGCTGGCCACAGCGCCCTGATGACGCGCTTCGCCTGGTTCATCAGTCGCTACGCCACCGCCACCACCCTCGTCAACGCGCGCCGACTGCTCACCCATTTCACCTCCGGTGCGCTGCGCCTGGCCGACTCCTACCCGACCGCCACCGCCTTCACGAACGACGGCTGGCGCATCCAATGGTCCAGCTCCGCACCGGAACACTTCGACCACGTCGTCAACGCCACCGGCTTCCACCCGCCCCACCTGACCCGGGACCCAGACAACGACACCTGGCATCTGGACCCCTCGTCCGCCCCGCCCGGCACCGTACGCGTGGACAGCTTGGAAGCTGACCTGCGGCTGCGTTCTCAGCCTGGGGCACCACCCGAGCGGATCTGGGTGGCCGGCGTCGCCACCCACATCCGCATCCCCTTCGCCAACCACCTTCGCAACGCGGTCGGTCAGGCCGGGCACGTCGCCGACCAGATCCGCTCCTCGCCCCCCGCCTGATCACGGCGGCCGGACCCCCGCCCACGCTCAGGGCCGATGATCCTGTCTTCGCTGTGCGCTCGGGGCCCACCGTCATACTGCGTGTGACGCGGCGGTTTCTTCGTGGTCTTCTCCGTGGCGGGGGTCTTGGACGCTGTCGTCTTCGCGGACCCGTTCGGAGAAGGCAGGCTCCGGGGACAGGCGACCGGCCGATGCAACGGATGCAGGGCTGTCCGAGTGGCGGAGCGAGTCGGGGTGGGTGATGGTGGTGTCGGTGGGTCTGTGACCGCGGAGCGGCTGACCCGCCACGACCGTGGCGAGCGGAGCCGCCTGGAATTGCCGGGAGCAGCACGCCTATCCGCATCCGTACAAGAGGTGCGTGGCCACGGCGGACTCGGGCTCATGGGTCGGGCTCACATCGCAAGACCCTTACCACCGGAGGTGTTCCATGGCGTCTCTTCGCCTGCTCGCCGGCGCGGCCGGTACCGCATTGTTTCTCGCTCTCCCTGCAGCGGCACACGCCTCGCCACCACCCGTCGGGGCGGACAACTGCGCCAAGGCGATCGCGGTGGCTGAGAAGACACAGAAGGACTACGAGTCCTGGCTGAAGTGGTACAAGGACGCGATCGATCAGGGCGGCCACCCCGGTACCGCCGGGAGGCAGGCCCTGGCCGATGCGAAGGCCGACCGTGACAGGACGGCCTCCCAGGCGCAACGCATCTGCGGCCCATGACCCCACGATTACTCTCGGTCCTTCGTGACGGCCCGCCAGGTCATCTGGCGGGCCGTCACTGTCTGTTCCGCGGTTTCGGGCATCGCAGCGACCGACGGCTGGGTCGGGTGCACCAGCTTCCACGGCTCCGGTGGGGTGGTGCTGCTCCCAGCGACGAGAAACAGCAGTCAGCCGGGTTACTGAAACCGGTCTGCGGTTCGCAGACAGCTAGGAAGGGTCTCGCCTGTGTAAGCACAAGCCATAGCAGTTGCCACACGTACAGCTTGCACATTCGGCTCATCCTGATGTGCTGTCCGACTATCCCAGGTGTGTACACCGACACCGGCCCTGACCTGCCCGGACACAACCTTCTGCCACACGCTTCAGGAGAATCGACGAGTCCGATAACCGACCGGAACGAGGGCCCATGCGCGCGGTCATCCGCCAAGTCGCTGACGGCACCTACCTGGTGCACGGCAGCAACACCAACTGGATCATCCTGACCGACGGCGGTGACGCCACCCTGATCGACACCGGATACCCCGGCGACCGCGCCTCCCTGCTGGAGTCACTGACCGAGGTGGGCAGCTCCCCGGAACGGGTGGCGGCCGTGCTGCTCACCCACGCCCACAACGACCACCTGGGCTCGGCCGAGTACCTGCGCACAGCCCACGGCACCCCTGTCTTCATGCACGAGGCCGAAGTGCCGCACGCCCGGCGCGACTTTCTCCACCAGGTGTCCGTGGGCACGGTGCTGCGCAACGGTTGGCGGCCCGGCGTCCTGCCGTGGGCCGTACACACCCTGCGCGCCGGCGGCACCGCCCACCATCCGGTGACCGAGCCCCGGCCCTTCCCGATGGGTGGCGCGCTCGACCTGCCTGGCCGGCCGGTGCCGGTCCCCACACCCGGCCACACGGAGGGCCACTGCGCCTACCACCTGCCGGACGTCGGAGCGGTCGTGTCGGGAGACGCCCTGGTCACCGGCCACCCCGCCTCCCGCGCCACCGGCCCACAGATCCTGCCCGCCATGTTTCACCACGAACAGGCCCGCGCCGTGGCCTCGCTCGACTTCCTGACGTCCCTCGACGCCGACCACCTGCTGCCGGGCCACGGCCCCGCCCACCGGGGCACGGTCGCACAGGCCGCCGAACAGGCGCGGACGCGAGCCCTGGCCTAGGTATTGTCCCGCCGGTTGTTGCCGCGGCTGATGGGCGGGTGTCCGTCGAGTGCGGTGTGGCAGCGGTCGGTCTTGTTCCTCCGCGGCAACGGGCGGCGCACTTCCGCTGGTGCGGAGAGCACGAGCTCCCCGAGGTCGTGCTCAGTGACGCCGAGGTACTGCGGGTCCGCAACATCGTGGCCGATCAGGTCCACCCTCTGCCCACCTTCGACGTTAGGCAGATCGAGGACCCGGAGAGACCCGGCCACGGGATTTTCGTGATCGCGGTGCCCCGCAGCCCCTCCGCTCCGCACGGAGTACTGGTCAATGAGGGCTTGCGCTATCCGCGCCGTAACGGCGCCAGCATCATCTACCTCGCGGAGGCCGAAGTGGCCGCCGCCTACCAGGACCGCTTCGCCCGTCGCCAGTCCCGCCATGAGGACCTGCTCCGCTAGGAACGCGACCTGATCGGCCGCCTGGACGTGAGCGACCAGACGTACGTCGTTGTCACCCTGGTGCCAGACCTCAGCGGGGACTTCCCTCTCGACACCAAGACTCTGCGCGCCTTCCAGCAGGAGACCCGGGACAAGGACCTGCTCGTCATCCCGCGTGGGGCGTACGTCCGCCACTTCACGGTCGGCAGCGTCGCCTATTGGCGCACGGCGGCTCCGAGCCCGCGATGGCCAAATGGATCGCGTGCGAGCTGCACCAGACCGGCGCCGGCACCTTCGCCGCCATCGCCTCCAATCGCGTTGACCTCGCCCGGCCCGGGCAGGTGGATGAGAACACCACGGTCAGCCGGATCGAAGACGATGACCTGGTCCTCGACATCTGGTTCGGGCTCCGGCTCCTGGCCCGCCACGCACGGGACCGCGCCACCGCAGGAGGCACCGCCACAGTCCGCGTGACCATCGCGCGCCCGTCAACGCCGACCTTCCGGCCGAACTACGTCACCCGCGCGGACATGCCAACACTGAGGCAGCCCTTCCGTCGGAGAAGCTCCCCGCGGACCCGTGGTGGCGAGAGATCTCCGCCCCCATCGCGCGCCGGTGGCGCCGCCCCAAGGGCTCGGCGCCGACCGCCCGGGGAGACCTCGACCTCGCCGGCGATCGCTGAGGCGACACGGAGCGACCGGACACCCGTCGCCCCTGAAAGGCCCGCCGACGACTCTCCCCAGCCTCTTCCGAAGCCGGTCGAACCGCGCCAATGACCACCGTGCGTCCCGATGTTGACGCTCGGTCACCTGTTCGTGCCCTGATACGATCATCGCGCTTGCGGGGGCGGCGGATGGCGCAAGGGGACAACGACGACCACGACGGCCATCCGGGCGGTGCCCCCCCCCGGTACGGACGGTTCCGCCGGTTCGCCCGCATGGACCGATTCAGCAGCCGGCCGTCAGTCGCCTGAAGAGAGTCTTATGACGCATTACGCACAGAACCCAGTGCTCTGGGCCCTCCTCGTCGCCGTCCTCGGCGCGGTCGCCGTCATTGTTCGCCAGCGCAAGGCGACTCGGGCCCTACGGCGTGAGATCGAAGAGACCAAAGCCCATTACACCGAGCTGGAGAACGGCTTCTCGAAATCGGTCGAGGCCGAGAAAGAGCGAGCCCAGGACGCGACGAAATCCGTCCTCAAGTCCGCCATGCGGACACTTCAGGGTCTCGCCGCCGAACAGCAGTCCGTGATCTCAGGACTGCAGAGCAAGTACGGCGAGTCCGTCATTCTCCAGGACCTCCTGGAGATCGACCACACCAACTCCCAGTTCGGACGGCGCGCCCAGTCCATCGCCGTGCTGTGCGACGGCTGGCTGGGACGACAGCGGGACGTCGCCTCGGTCTACGACGTGGTCCGCAGCGCGCAGGGCAGGATCCGTCACTTCCGGCGCGTGGAGATCCTCTCGCAGGTCGACTTCGGCATCACCAGCCGGTCGGTGGAGCCGGTGGCGCTGGCTCTCGCCGAGTTGCTCGACAACGCCACGAGCTATTCCAGCCCGGACACCGTGGTCGAGATCAACATCCGTACCGTCCCCAAGGGCGTCTGCATCGTCGTCGACGACGCCGGTGTCGGCATGAACGACGAGGAGAGGGCCAAGGCCACGAAGCTCCTGTCGACCGAGCGGGTCTCCGGCGTCTCGGGGCTCGGCAGCCCCCCTCAGTTCGGATTCGCGGTGATCGGCGTGCTCTGCGAGCGCTTCGGCTTCGAGGTGTCCGTGGACTCCAGTTCGCCGTACGGAGGCGTCCGCGCGGTCCTCCTCCTGCCGCACGAGCTGCTCACCGCCATGCCGGAGAAGAAGGTCCCGGCGGCGCCCGTCCCCGCCGTCGCCGGCACGGACCCGAGCGGCCCCGAACCCGCCATGACCGCGGCCTCGACCCCCGACGGTCTGCCGCAGCGCCGCCGCAAGCGGCCGATGACCATCGTGCCCGGCGGCACGGCCACGCCCGCCCCGCACCGCTCCGGCGCGGAAGCCGCGGCGATCATGGGCGCCTTCCAGCGCGGCACGCAGTCCGGACGGGCCACCCGCCCGGACACGGCGGATCAGACGAGCAGCACACGTGATGCGAGCAGCGAAGGGCATGAGATCTCGTGAACGACGATCTGTCATGGATGCTTGACAGCGCCTTGGAGATACCCGGGGCGCTGCACGCGGTCCTGGTCTCCGCCGACGGTCTGCTGATGGCCCGGACGAAGGACTTCGACAAGGACAACGCGGACACGGTCGCCGCCGCGATGAGCGGTGTGCAGTCGCTCAGCCGCTCGCTCGGGTTCTTCGTCGACGGAGGCCACCTGCGGTGGCGGCAGACTCTGGTCGAGTTCGACGGCGGCTGGGTCTTCCTGATCTCCGCCGGCGAGGGCGCGTACCTCGGCGTATCGGCCTCGCCGGACGTCGACATGCAGGACATCACCTTCCGGATGCAGCAGCTCGTCGGTCAGCTGGGCAAGGCCCTGACGACGCCGCCCCGCGAGAACCTCGGCGTCCGCTCATGAGCGGCTTCGACGAACCGGACTCCGAGGCCGCCGCGTTAGTCCGCCCGTACGTCATCACCAAGGGACGCGGCCTGCCCGACGAGGAGCAGCTGTCCCTGATCACCCTGGTCACCGCGGCGGGCGACCACCAGCAGCGCCCCACCCGGCTCTCCCCCGAGGAGCAGGGCCTGCTCGACCTGTGCACCGCCGGCTATCTCTCGGTCGCCGAGATCGCGGGGCACACGAAGCTGCCCATGGGCGTGGTGAAGATCCTCCTCTCCGCGCTCACCGAGGGCGGCTACCTCATCACCCGCCCGCCCGTGCAGCGCGCCCAGCTCGCGGACCGCGACATCCTCGAGGAGGTGCTGAATGGGCTACGCACCAAATTTGGGTGAACAGGCGTACGTCCGTGACGGAGCGACGCAGATCGCCGTGAAGATCCTTGTCGTCGGCCACTTCGCCGTGGGCAAGACGACCTTCATCGGTGCGATATCGGAGATCCCTCCGCTGTCCACCGAGGAGACGATGACGGCCGCCGGTGAGTCGTTCGACGACCTCAAGGGAGTCCGCAGCAAGACCACCACCACGGTGGCCATGGACTTCGGCCGGCTGACCATCAGCGATCGCGTCGTGCTGTACCTCTTCGGTACGCCCGGCCAGCAGCGCTTCGTCCAGATGTGGGAGGACATGGCGCGCGGCGCGCTCGGAGCGCTGGTGCTGGTCGACCCCGAGCGACTGGCGGACTCCTTCGCCGTGATCGACCTGATCGAGCAGTACGGCCTCGACTACGCGATCGCCATCAACCGCTTCGACGGCACCGCGGACCGCGAGGAACGGGCGCTGCGCGAGGCGCTGGACCTGCTCGACGACACCCCGGTCGTCACCTGCGACGCGCGCGACGAGCGGTCGTCCGCCGACGCGCTGATCACTCTTGTCCGGCATCTGCTGGACCGCGCTCACTAGGAACCGACATGGACGCTCAATCCCCCGCCCCGGTCCCCCCGCCCGGGTGCCCCGCTCACACCGACGGCGCCCGGGTGCCGCTGCACGGGCCGGAGTTCGCGGCCGACCCGCAGGCGTACTACTCCTATCTGCGCCACTTCGGTCCGACCGCTCCCGTGGAGCTCGCTCCGGGCGTGGAGGCCACCCTCGTCACCGACTACGCGACGGCCCTGCAACTCCTCCAGGACTCCGGCTCCTTCCGCAAGGACGCCCGCCGCTGGCGGGACCTCGACGAGGGCAGGATCAGCCCGGACAACCCGGTCGTGCCCGTGCTGGCGTACCGGCCCAACTGCATGTTCAGCGACGGCGCCGAGCACCTGAGGCTCCGGCAGGCGGTCACGGACAGCATGGCCCGGGTCGACTCGCGTCGGCTGAGCCGGACCACCGAGCAGGTCTCCGCCTACCTCATCTCGCAGTTCGGTTCGCGGGGGTCCGCCGATCTGCTCGGTGACTACGCCAAGCAGCTGCCGCTGTTCGTGTTCAACGAACTCTTCGGCTGCCCTGCCGACATCGGTGACCGGGTGCTGTTCGGCATCACCGGCATGTTCGACGGCGTCAACGCCGAGCGGGCCGCCGAGGTGCTGTTCCAGGCCGTGGGCGAACTGGTGGCGCTCAAGCGGGCCAGGCCGGGCGACGACGTCACCTCCTGGCTGATGCAGCACCAGTCCGCCCTGACCGACGAGGAGATGGTCCACCAGCTCGCTCTCCTGCTGGTGGCGGGCAACGAGCCGCTGCGGAACCTCATCGGCAACACGCTGCACCGGCTCCTCACCCACGACGCGTACGCCCACAAGGGCGGTCTGATCGACGAGGCCCTCGACGACACGCTGTGGGAGAACCCGCCCATGCAGAACCTGGCGCCGCACTACCCGGCCTCCGACATGGAGTTCGCCGGGCAGAAGCTGCGGGCCGGCGAGCTCGTGCTGGTCAGCTTCGCCGCCGCCAACACCGGACCGGCGCTGATGGCGGCGCGTCAGGCCGGCAGCAATCGAGCCCACCTGGCCTGGAGCGCGGGTCCGCACGCCTGCCCGTCGAAGGACCCCGCCCGGCAGATCACGGTGACCGCCATCGAGAACCTTCTCAACCGGCTTCCCGACGTCGAACTCGCGGTTCCGGAGGACAGTCTCGTGTGGCGTCCGGGACCCTTCAACCGTGCCCTCGCCACGCTGCCCGCCCGGTTCACACCGGTCGCGACCGTATACGGGACCGACCCCCAGGCGGGTCAGGAGTCGCCGTCCACGTCGCCCGGTCCGGCCGGTGCGGACCCGAAGCGCGAACGCGCGGGAAAGTGGAGCCAGTTCCTCAACTGGCTCACGAGGTGACCTACGTAACTCCGGTCAATTTGCGCACCACCGCATGAACGTTCTGCCTCAAGGGTAGTGAGCAGCGGCTCATTCGTCCTGATCGCGAGGCAAAGGAGGTGTCGTGGACCACATATCCGCCGACGCCGATGTCATGCAGCTCCCCACCGAGTTGAGCACCCTCGATACCCGCCTCTCCAGGCGGGTATCTTCTTGGGCGCCCCGGTCCGGGACGGGGGAGGGCCCGGCGACCGCCTTCCCGCCCGGCGACCCGCAGGCGCCCGAGGGGGAGACACTCGGCGGTCACGCGGCGAGACAGGTGCTGCGGCTGTGCGAGGCCGCGGGATTGAGCGGGCCAGACTCGGCGGAGTACGCACGGACGCTGCTCACGGTGCTGGGCCCGGTCGCCGAGCGGCGGCTCGATCTCCCGCCCCCGGACCGCTCGTTCCTCTCCGACGACCACACGCCGGTGGAGTTCTCGCTCGCCTTCGTCCCGAACGCGGACCCGACCCTGCGCGTCCTCCTCGAACCGGGCTGCGGCGCCGACAGCCTCAGGGAGAACGGGCTCGTCGGACTGCGGGTCGTCCGTGAGATGGCGCGTCGATGGGGCTTCGACACCAAGCGGCTGGACGAGCTGGAGGACCTGTTCTTCCCGCCGGCCCCGCAGGGGCCTCTCGCGCTCTGGTGCGCGCTCGAACTGCTCCCCGGCGGGATCCCCCGGATGAAGGTGTACCTGAACCCGGCGGCGTCCGGACAGGAACGTTCCGCCGCCACCGTACGCGAGGCCCTGCAGCGGCTCGGCCACCAGCAGGCGTTCACGGCGCTGCCCGAGGGCGACCGTCATCTGTTCTTCGCCCTGGACCTGGGCGACTGGGAAGAGCCCCGGGTCAAGGTCTACCTCGCGCACCACGACCTGTCGGCCACGGAGGCGGCCGATCTGTCCCGCCTGGACGGCGGCTCCGGACAGCCGGAGATCACGACGTTCTTCCGCATGGCGGCCGGGCACGACGCCGAGACCGGGGTCGAGACCGGGGTCGAGGCCGGGGCCGGGGCCGGGCAGGGCCCACGAGTGGACCGCAGACCCGTCCAGTCCTGCCACGCCTTCACCGAGACGGCGAGCGGCCGGCCCAGCGGCTTCACCCTCTACATCCCCATCCGCGACTACGCCCGGGACGACGGCGAGGCCCTCGACCGGGCGGTCGCCGTCCTCGACCGCCACGGCATGGACAGCGCACCGCTCATCCGGTCCCTGTCAGCCGTCACCTCCCGCCGGCTGCGGGACGGTGTGGGCCTCATCGCCTACCTGGGGCTCGCCCACCAGCAGGGCCGCCCGCCGCGCGTGACCGCCTACATCTCCTCGGAGGCGTACGCCGTCCGGCCACCGGCCGCCGTCCCCTCCCCGCGGACCTAGCGCGGTTCACCCGAGGGGACGGTCCGACGAGGAAGACAGGCGCTATGCGTCCTGCAACTCCCGCAACTCCCGGAGGTACGGGCCGACATCCACCTGGATCGAGGCACCCTCGGTCCGCCCGTAGCGCTCCTCGATACGGCTCAGGTACGCGCTGATCTCCTTGCGCATGACATCCGCCGGCGGCAGGGCGACGTCACCGTCGACGATCCGCGCCACCCAGCGCGCCTGCGCTTCGACGAGACGCGTGATCGAGCCCACGGGACGGATGAGACCGACGAAGTACAGGCCGGGCCGGTCGGCTGCGACAACACGTCTGTACAGTTCGACCGCCCCCTGCCCCGCCCCGCGCCCCGGACCCGCCGGACACCCGGCGGGCAGGAAGGGGAAGGCCATGCGGAACCCGGTGCAGAAGACGACGGCGTCCGCCTCCTCCGAGGTTCCGTCGGTGAAGGACACCCGGCCGCCGTCCAGGGCGGCGATCGCGGGCTTCGGGATCACCCCGCCGTGCCGTATTCGGCTGAGGATCTCGTCCGAGATGGTCACGGCCGAGGAGAAGACGGGGTGGTCGGGCTCGGGGAGGCCGTAGTCCGACAGCCGTCCCCGGGCCACGAGCAGTGCCTGCTCGACGAAGCGCCGCTGCTCGGCGAAGGACATCTCGTTCCACCACGGCGCGTCGGCGATCAGGTCCACGGACGTGCCGAAGAGCTGCTTGGGGACGACGTGCAGCCCCCGGCGGACGGAGAGCATGGTCCGCGCGGCGTGCCGGGAGAGGTCCGCGGCGATGTCCACGCCCGAGGCTCCCATGCCCACGACGACGACCCGCTGCCCGGCGAAGTCGCTGCCGTCCTGGTAGTCCATCGAGTGGAGAATCGTTCCGGCGAAGGATTCGGAACCCGTCGGCAGCGGATCGGGCAGCGCCGCCTCCGTGTTGTGGCCCGAGGCGACGATCACCTGTGCGAAACGCCGCTCCGTCTCCACTCCGCGCGCGTCGCGGCTGACGACCGTCCAGCCGGCGTCCCCGGCCTGCCGTACGGAGACCACCTCCGTACGCAGTTCGATGCGCGGCAGCAGCCCGGCCCACTCGGCGAAGGACCGCAGATAGGCGGCGACGTCGCTGTGCCGGGGGTAGAGGGGCAGCTCGTCCGGCATCGGGAAGTCGGCGTAACCGGTGAGCTGCTTGGCGCTGTTCAGATGCAGCGACCGATAGGCCGGGCCCCGCTCGCCCGCCCCCGGCTGGCGCCAGATCCCTCCGACGTCCGGTGACCTCTCCAGGCAGACGAAGTCGACTCCCCTGACCGCGAGCGCGTGCGCGCTCGCCAGACCCGACAGACCCGCACCGATGACACACACGGTCGCGGCAGGGGGAACGTCATGTGACCCGTCCAAGGAACCCTCCACAGAACACCATCCGTCCTCGCGCCGGGTGTCGACCGCGGATGTCGCGGCCCTCCCGGCGCACAGGGGGCCTCACGATACCGACCGGCTTTCGCAGGTGGGTGGCGTGGTTCCGGTCGTACGGACAGTCACACCGGCGGCCGGGGCGTCGGCACGAACGACGCGCGAGCGAACGCCGATTCGACGGCCGAAAAGGTGGCTGGAAAGAGGCGTACGCGGACTGTCCATGGCGCTCCAGGGGCGCGCGCACCTCCGCGCGCGGACCCCGCCGGACGATTCCGGTCAGGGGCCGGTTCCGTGGAGCGGGGAGGCGTACACGCACCTTCTCTCCCTTCCGCTCCGACGGGCCGACCCCGCCTCGCCGGGTTTCGGCCATACGTTCTCGGCCGGTCGTGCGAAGGGTGATACCAGAGTCGGGCGCTCTGCGGGTAAGTTTGCCAACTGCGCACCGCACATGAACGGTTGACGACTACAGTGTGTGGTTGGTGATCATCGGTAGGCTCATCAGATCCACGTAGGACTCTCCCCGTAGTACGCCGATTCCTGGGCACGTACCAAGGACACTCATGTCTCAACTTCGCGCACCCGCCGGGCGGTCCGAACGCCGTGAGGGCGGGCGGCACGGCCGGTCAGGCGCCCGTTCCGTTCCCGGCGCGGGAACTCCCACCCCCGCGCAGAATCCCGCGCCGCTCCCACCGGAAACGCGCATACGCCCCCAACTCCTGCGTACCTCCGTGCTTCCGGCCGTGGCCGTGGCACTCGGCGGCGCGGCCGCCGTCCTCTTCACCATCCGCTCCACCGGAGCCAGCCCCTCGGCCGGCCTCTGGGCGGCGCTCACGGGCGCCGCCGCCCTCACGGTCGCCTCCGTGACCGCGGCCGCCCTCGGCGCCGACCGGGCGGCCAAGTCCGTGCTCGACCGCTGCAACGCCCTGCGCCGCTCCAGCGCCCGGAGCCAGAGCGAACTGCGGACGGTCGTCGAGCAGCTGCGCCGCGGCGAAGGCCCCCCGGCCCGCCCGGCCACCCCGCCGACCGGTTCGTCCGGCGACGGGTTCGACCTGCTCGCACAGGAGTTGAACCGCTCCCACGAGGCCGCCGTGGCCGCCGTGGTGCAGGCGTCCCGGCTCTCCAGCAGCGTCGGCAACGAACAGAAGGTCGAGGTCTTCGTCAACCTCGCCCGCCGTCTCCAGTCCCTCGTGCACCGTGAGATCCAGCTCCTGGACGAGCTGGAGAACGAGGTCGAGGACCCGGAGCTGCTCAAGGGCCTCTTCCACGTCGACCACCTCGCGACCCGCATCCGCCGCCACGCGGAGAACCTCGCCGTGCTCGGTGGCGCCATCTCCCGTCGGCAGTGGTCGAATCCCGTCACGATGACCGAGGTGCTGCGCTCCTCCATCGCCGAGGTCGAGCAGTACCCGCGCGTGAAACTCGTGCCGCCGATCGACGGTACGCTGCGGGGTCATGCCGTGGCCGACGTCATCCACCTGCTCGCCGAACTGGTCGAGAACGCGACGCTGTTCTCCGCCCCGCACACCACGGTGCTGCTGCGCGCCCAGTACGTCACGGCCGGCCTCGCCATCGAGGTCGAGGACCGCGGCCTGGGCATGCCGGTCACCGAGCAGAACAAGATGAACGCCCTGCTCGCCGACCCCGATCAGGTCAACGTCGCGCATCTGCTCCAGGACGGCCGCATCGGCCTCTTCGTGGTCTCCGCGCTCGCCCGGCGCCACGGCATCGCGGTACGCCTCCAGTCGAACATCTACGGCGGTGTCCAGGCGGTCCTCGTGCTGCCGCAGGGCCTCCTCGGCGCCGACCCCGAGGGGCTCGCGCGGAGCCAGGGCCAGGCGGGAGCCGTAGCCGCGGGCCAGGCGGCCGCGAGGCCGCAGGTTCCGCAGCAGACGGCACCTCCGGCCGTCCACGCGAGCCCCGCCGCCCAGGCTCCCGCGGCCCCGGCCCAGGTCCCCGGCCCGCACACCACCGGGATGCCCGGCCCGGCGCCCGCACCGGCACCCGCACCGGCACCCGTACCGGCGCAGGCGCCCGCGCACGCGTCCGGGCAGACTTCCGTACGGACGCCGGCCCACGCGCCGGAGCCCGCGGCCGAACCGCAGCACCGGCCGCTGACGTACACCACCTCCGCGCCCGCCCTACCGCTCCAGTCGCCCGAGACGGGGGCGCCCTCCCCGGGCGGTCCCGCATACGACACCCCCCTCCCCGTACGGGGAGAGCACACCGAGCGTGCCCGCCCCGGCACCACCCCCCAGGCCCCCCGCCCCCAGGCCACCCGCCCCGAGGCTCAGGGCCGCCCCCTCCTCCCCAAGCGGCGTGCCCAGGAGCACCTCGTCCCGCAGCTGCGCGACGAGCCCGTGGTCCGCAGGACCGAGGAGCACGCTCTGCACGACCCGGGTCTCATGGCCGCGTTCCAGCGCGGCATCGGACTCGCCGAATCCCAGCCGTCCCCCCAAGAACCGCTGCGTCCCGGTGACGCGCACAAGGAGTAGATGCACCATGGCGAGCAATGTGCCGAACGGCCATTCCTCGGATCTCGACTGGCTGCTGAGCGGTCTGGTCCAGCGGGTCCCGTACACCCGCAACGCGGTTCTGCTCTCCTCCGACGGCCTGGTCAAGTCGGTCCACGGCCTCGACACCGACGCCGCCGACCACATGGCCGCGCTGGCCTCCGGGCTGTACTCGCTCGGCCGCAGCGCCGGCGCGCGGTTCGGCGACGGTGGCGAGGTGCGGCAGGTGGTCGTCGAACTCGACTCCACCCTGCTGTTCGTCTCCACCGCCGGATCCGGCACCTGCCTGGCCGTCCTCGCCGGACGCGAGGCGGACGCCGCCGTGCTGGGTTACGAGATGGCGATGCTCGTCAAGAGCGTGCGGCCGTATCTCGTCACGCCCGCCAGACAAGCGGCGGGCGCGGCGGGCAGCACAGGGCAGTGAGCGTGACGTCCCCCCAGGAGGGGCCCTGGCTCGATGACGCGGCCGGCCGGCTGATCCGCCCGTACACCGTGAGCGGCGGCCGGACCCAGCCCACCACCGCGCTGGACCTCCTCTCCATGGTGATGGCGACGGGCTCCTCACCGCAGCCCCACATGGGTCCTGAGCACAGCCTGGCCCTCGGGCTGTGCGACGGACCCACCTCGGTGGCGGAGATCGCGGCGCACTTACGGCTCCCGGCGGTCGTCACCAAGGTTCTGCTCTCCGATCTCGTGGACTGCGGGGCGCTGACCGCCCGGGCGCCCCGCTTCCACGCCAACCCAACCGACCGTTCCCTGCTGGAGGCAGTGCTCGATGGCCTACGACAACGGCTCTGAGCGCCACGAGAGCGTGGCGACCGATCCGTTCCCCACCGCGCTCAAGATCCTGGTGGCGGGCGGCTTCGGCGTGGGCAAGACCACCTTCGTGGGCGCGGTCAGCGAGATCGAACCGCTGAGCACCGAAGAGCTGCTGACCCAGGTCAGCGCGGGCACTGACAGCCTGGAGGGCGTGGAGTCCAAGACGACGACCACGGTCGCGATGGACTTCGGCCGCATCACGCTCGACGACACGAACGTGCTGTACCTGTTCGGCACCCCCGGCCAGGAGCGCTTCTGGTTCATGTGGGACGAGCTCTCCGAGGGCGCACTCGGCGCGGTCGTCCTCGCCGACACCCGGCGCCTGCAGGAGTGCTTCTCCGCCGTCGACTTCTTCGAACGGCGCGGCATCGGTTTCGTCGTGGCGGTCAACGAGTTCGACGGCGCCTACCGCTACGAGCCGGACGAGGTGCGGGCGGCGCTCGACCTCAAGCCCGAAGTGCCGGTCGTGCTGTGCGACGCCCGGATCTCCAGCGCCGGCATCCGCACCCTCCTCACCCTCGTCCAGCATCTGCTCACCACCATCCCGGCCGCCGTGCCGAGCTACGGAGCACCGTCATGACCTACGACCCGACCGGTCATCTGCTGCTGACCCCCGTCGACCGGGAGGCGCCCGCCCGTGTGCGGCGCCTGCGCGAACTGGGGCTCGGGGAGCGGCCGGAGCCGGCGTTCGACGAGTTCGCCCACCGGCTGGCGGAGGTGACCGGCGCCCCGTACTCGATGGTCAACTTCATCGACGAGAACCGGCAGTTCTTCGCCGGGCTGCACACCCCGGCGGGCACACACACGGGCAGTGACCTGGGCGCGGCGGCGGCCGGCGGCAACGTCGGCCGGTTCATGGCCCGCGACCACGGCTACTGCCCGCACGTGGTGGTGCGCCGCAAGGCGCTCGTCCTGGAGGACGTCTGCGACTACCCGCGGTTCGCGGGGAACCCGGTGGTGGACGAGATCGGCATCCGCTCCTACATGGGCGCGCCGCTGATCGACCGTACGGGCATAGCGCTGGGGACGATCTGTGTCGTCGACACCGACGTACGACCCTGGGGCCGGGCCGGCCTGGAGACCATCAAGAAGCTCGCGGCGGAGCTGGTGGAGCAGATCCATCGCCGCGAGGAAGGTCTGATCTGAGGCACGGGGAACGCCCCGGGACGGCTTCGCGGCCGACCGGGGCGCTTCTGTGTCTGGGTCAGGCGTGGAGGGGCTCCAGTTTGACCAGGTCCGAGAGCTTCTCCGACCAACTGCCCTTGTCCTGGCCGAGAGCGACCTCGGCCAGCCGCAGCAGCTGGATGTCGGAGGTGCCCGCCGGGGCGAAGATGTGGTGCGCGTCGCGGAGGTAGCGCTCGATCGGACGGTCCGTGAAGAGACCGGCGGCCGCGTGGATCTCCATCGCGTTGCGACCGGAGTCGATCGCCGACTCCACGTTGACCAGCTTGGCGTTCATCAGCTCGGCGTCGCAGGACATGCCCTGGTCGAGCAGATGCACCGCGTGGTAGGCGGCGAGCCGTGCCGTCATCAGCCGGGACTGCATCTGCCCCAGCTTCAGCTTGACCGTCGGCAGGTGGTGCAGCGGCTTGCCGTAGCGGTGGCGCTCCGCGCAGAACCGGGTGGTGTCCTCCAGGATCGCCTGGTGGATGCCGAGCGAGACGGCGGTGAGGTTGGCCCGGCCGTACAGCACGCTCGAGGAGTACGCGACGGACAGGCCGTCGCCCTCGTCGCCGAGCCGGTTGGACGCCGGGACACGGCAGTTCTCGAAGACGAGCTCGCCGAAGCTGAAGCCGTGCAGCCCCATGGCCGGCTGCTGGGGGCCGAGCCGGAAGCCGGGGCGGTCGGACTCCACGAGGAAGGCCGTGAGGCCCTTCGATCCGGGGCCGGTCCGCACGACGACACCGTGCAGATCGCCCACGTGGCTGTTGCCGACGAAGACCTTGCTGCCGTTGAGGATGTAGTCGTCGCCGTCGCGCACCGCGCTCGCGGTCATGCCGAGGACGTGCCCGCCCGAATCGGGTTCGGTGACCGCGATGGTCGGCAGGCACTCGCCCGCGGCGATGGCGGGAAGCCACGTCTTGCGCTGCTCGTCGCTGCCGAAGTGCACGATCTTGGCGGTGCCGAGCTGGGAGGCCTGGACCATGGCGCCCATCGCGCCGCTGACCCGGGAGAGCTCCTCGATGATGATGGTTTTGGCCAAGTGCCCGGCGCCCATGCCGCCGTACTCCTGGCTGATTGTGGCGCCCAGCCAGCCCTGCTCGCAGATCAGCCGGGACAGTTCGTGGTGCACCGAGCGGGACGCTTCCATCTCGGCTATGCGTGGCCGGACCTCACTCTCCGCGAAGTCCCTGACCGTTTCCCTGAGCTGATGATGAAGTCGGCTGCTGAAGTAGCTGTCCATACGAGTCCCTCCCCTGCGAAACGCCTGCTCGCTCGGTTGTTCGAGCAGGTGGTGCATCGGCAGTGGCCCCGTCCCGAACAGGCCGACACTCCATGGTGTTGATCTTTCCGGGACGGATCAATATCGCCACGGAGTTTGTCCGAAACACAAACGGTTGACGTTTGAATCTGACTGTGTTTCGTGGGGAGTTGGCCTGTTCGAGCGGGTCACCAGGGCATTCCCCGTGGGCTTCTTTCTGCCACATGCCAACGGCAAACAATCGACGGGCATATGGCATGGAGAAGCGCCGGATCGCCTCATAGGCCACCTCTTCACCAGAGAGGCGGCATGCCGGAAGAATCACCGAGCCCGGAGAGGCCGGAACCACGGGGTCGCGCGCGCTCGACGCCCCGGGAAGGTGAGCGGCATCCGGCGTGCGGATGCGCGCGGCGGCGCCGGGGCGTGTCACGGGGAGTGACTGGCGCACGCGCCGGCGCGTGCGCTCCGAGAGGGCGCTGGTCGGTGTCAGTGGCGGGCCGTACGGTCGGGGTATGGCCACTGCCGACGACGTACGCAGAATCGCGCTCTCCCTGCCCGAGGCGATCGAGAAGCTCGCCTGGGGCATGCCCACCTTCCGTGCCGGCCCGAACGGGAAGATCTTCGCCTCGCTGGACGACGACGACCAGGTGATAGGGGTGAAATGCCCCAAGGAGGAGCGCGCGGAACTCATCGCGTCCGAACCCGCCAAGTTCTTCGTGCGGGAGGGGCACGACGACGGCTATGCCTGGGTACGCGTCCGGATCGGCGCCCTCGACGACGAGGAGGAGCTGCGCGCGATCCTCGCCGACTCGTGGCGCCAGGTGGCTCCGCGCAGGCTCCTGGAGCAGTACCCGGAGGCCGGGTCCCGGGGGGAGAGCTGAGCGGTCACCGGCCGAGGAACGTCGTGACGCGCTCCCGCAGTCCGGCCGGGTCGAGCCCGTGGCCGGCCAGGTGCTCGTCGATGCTGCCGTACTTCCGCAGCTCCCGGCGGGAGACCCCGAGACCGAGGACGCGGTGGGGGACCTCGGAGAGGGCGTCGTTGGCCGCCGCCGTCGACGTACCGGCGAGGTAGGGCTCGACCAGGACGACGTCCGGGCGGGCCGCGGCCGCCGCCCTGCGCAGACCCGCGGCGTCGAAGGGGCGGATCGTGGTGGCGTACAGGACCGTCACGTCGAGGCCCTCGGTGGCCGCCAGGACGTTGTCCAGCATGGGCCCGACCGCGACGACGACGCCGGACCGCCCCTCGCGCACGGTGTCGAAGCCGGGGGTGACGGGTCGCGGCGAGGAGGTGGACTGGAGCGAAAGCCGGACGTAGACGAGATCGTCGCCCGCGACGGCCTGTCGCAGCAGGGTCTCCGCCTCGTCCGGGTGGCCGGGGACATGGACCGTCCAGCCGTCGAGCGTGTCGAGCAGCGCCACGTCGCCGGGGGACATGTGCGTGAAACCGCCGGCCGGCCAGTCGTACGACGCCCCGGCGCTCACCAGGACGCCCGTCACGCCCTGATGCCCGAAGTCCAGCTTGAGCTGCTCGAAGGGGCGCTCGACCAGGAAGCTCGCGAAGGTGTGCATGACCGGTCGCAGCCCCGTCAGCGCGAGCCCGCCGCCCGCACCGATCAGCAGCTGCTCCCGGATGCCGACGTTGATCACGCGGTCCGGGTGGCGCCGCTCGGCCTGCTGGAACCCGTCCCTGCTGATCTCGGCGAGGACGAGCGCGAGGCGGGGGTCCTCGTCGAGCAGGCGGCTGGTGGTCGAGATGAAGCGGTCACGCATGGTGTCCATCGCAGGGCACTCCTTCTTATGCTAAGGCGCTGATCAGGCGTTCTTGGGCTCGACGCGGGCGACGACGGCGCGCGGCCGGCCCGGGTGCGGGGCGGTGAAGGCGGTGTACAACGCGTCGTGATCCCGTCCGTCGACGGTCGCGGCGGACCATCCGGCGGCCTCGAAACGGGAGGCGATCCCGCCGGGCCAGCCGTACGTCGCGGAACCGTTGTCGATCACCAGCGTGTGCAGCTGCTCGAGACCGGCGGGGCCCGCGTAGGCGATGGCCTCGTGATTGCTGCCCTCGTCGAGCTCGGCATCCCCGATGAGCACCCACACCCGCGGCTCGGTCAGCCCCTGCGCGCGCAGCCCGAGCGCGCTCCCGACGGCCAGCGGCAGCCCGTGCCCCAGGGACCCGCTCCCGATCTCGGCGCCCGGCACGAGCGTCCGGTCGGGGTGGTGCCCGAGCGGGGAGTCGTACGACCCGAACCCGGTCAGCAGCTCCTGGGCGAAGAAGCCCTTGTCGGCGAGGACGGCGTAGTACGCCATGGGCCCGTGCCCCTTCGACAGCAGAAACCGGTCCCGCCCCGGATCCGCGACCGTCTCGGGCGCCACCCGGAGCACGCGGTCGTACAGCACCCAGAGGGCGTCGAGGGTGGAGGTGGCGGCGGGCGAGTGCTTCTCGTCGCCGGTCATCAGCGCCATGAGGCCGTGGAGCCGGTCGATGTCCGTGTTCGTCATGCCACCCACCGTGCAACCTCAAGCGAGGTCGAGGTCAAGCACGGAAAGCCGTTCGTGACCACCCGGGGAAGTGCGGTATTGTTCTCATGCGCGTTCGGCCGGGGGAAACCCCAGGTCAGACGGGCACCGGGACGTGGCGCAGCTTGGTAGCGCACTTGACTGGGGGTCAAGGGGTCGCAGGTTCAAATCCTGTCGTCCCGACTCGAAAGAGTCGCAGCTCAAGGGGCCGTTTCAGAGCAATCTGAAACGGCCCCTTGAGCGTTTTCGGGGACCGGACGAGAGCGGCCCCGCCGGACGACCCAGGTCCTCGGCGTGGGAATGTCACCGGCTGCTTCGTGGGCCATAGGGCTGGAGGAGCTGGTCGACGGGTGCGTGGTCGTCGGTGAGCGGTTGAGCATCGCCGATCCAGGAGGTGAGATCGTCGCCGGTGGCGATCTTCCAGCCGGTTTCCCGGGCGTCCAGCGCTTTCTGGGTCGCGCGGACGTCGACCGGTCGGTCGGAGGCGATCACCACCAGATTGCCGCCCTCGGCGGCGGCCGTCGGGTCGAGGCCGATATCGGCGGGATCGCCGACGAGCGCGACGTGCTCGAAGGTCTTGCCGATGGTGGCTACTTCGGCACGTGCGAAGGCCAGGCCACCGTGGTCGATGAGGTTGGCCACGTACAGGCCGTCTCGGTCGAGCACCCGCCGTACGTCGGTCATCGCTTCCACCGTGGTGAGGTGCCACGGCACGCTGACGCCCCCGAAGGCGTCGCCGACGACGAGGTCACGACTGCCGGCGTCCAGTCGCCGCAGGCCGAGCCTGCCGTCCTCGACGCGTACGTCGATACCGCCTTCCGATCGCAGACCCAGATGGTCGCGGTCCATGCGCACCACCCCGCTGTCGATCTCGGACACGAGGCTGCGCGTCCCGGGCCGCGTGGCCGCGAGGTAACGGGGGAAGGTGAGCCCGCCGCCGCCCAGGTGGTGGGCGGCGAGTGGCTCACCTTGGGGGAAGGCGGCATCGACCACCGACGCGATGGCGCGCACGTACGCGAACTTGAGCACGGTCGGGTCGTCGACGTCGACGTAGGAGTGCCGCACACCGTCCAGGACGAGGGTGCGGCCGCTGCCCCGGTCGGGGTCCGCGACGACCCGTGCGCAGTGGTACCTGGTTTCCGCGTCGCAGCCACCGGGCGCGACCATGGTGGCGAGGCCGCCGGCAACGACCACGAGTGTGAGGGCGGGGCTGCCGCTCCATCCGCGCGTTCGCCACTCGACCACGGCCGAGCCGACCACCAGCAGTGTTCCGAGGCCGATCAGGATGCCGCTGACCGGCAACCGCGCGACCAGGACGAAGCCGGTGAGGACCGTGCCGACGATGGAGCCGACGGTGCCGACGCCGGACAGTCGGCCGACAACCGTTCCGGTCTCGGCGAGGCTGGTGAGCCGCAACTTGGTCACGATCGGCGTCACCGCGGAGAGCAGCGCGCCCGGCACGAGGATGGTCAGCGACGCGATCAACAAGAGCATCGCCGGTGCCCACTCGGCAGTTGTCCGTATCACGGCGGGGGTGAGCGCCACGACCGCTCCCGCCACGCCGAGCGCGGGGCCGATGAGCCGGCGTGGATCGACCTGGTCGGCGATGCGCCCACCCAGCCAGGAGCCGAGGGCGATCGCGGTGAGGGCGATGCCGATCACCATGGTGCTGGTCTCGAGCGTCAGGCCGAGGTAGGGAGCCAGCAGCCGCAAGGCGACGATCTCCACCACCAGGACCGCGGCCGACGCCCCGAACACCAGCACGGCGGCGGCACGGGGACCCAGGCCGTAGGGGTGAGGCGTGTCCTCGGCAGCAGGCGAGGAGGACGATCTGGTCACGGGCCACATCCTTGCACGCGGCTCTTCGGCAGCACGGCGAAAGGAGCCCTGATACCCACGCACGGGATTCGGGTCCTGTCGAGTGTTGCGTGTACCTCACCGGTGGGTGCTGTTCAAGGAGAGCTCTCGACGGCCAAGCTGAGCGTCGTGCTCGGGATCATTGCGGGCGCACTTCTGATCGTGTTGAGAACACGCCGGTGAACGGCCGGACCAGCGAACGGAGAACACCCGTGATTGTCGGAGTCCTCAAGGAAGCGCGGGCAGGTGAGAGTCGTGTCGCGGCCACGCCGGCCACGATCCAACAGATCCGCACACTGGGGTACGACGTGGTCGTCGCCCCGGGCGCGGGGGTCGCGGCCGGATTCACCGACAGTGCCTACGAGGCCGCCGGTGCGACCGTCGGCGACGCAGCGGCCGCGGACGTGGTGCTGGGGGTCAACGCCCCGACCCCGTCGCAGTTGGACCGGGTACGCCCGGAGGCGACGGTGATCGCCCTGTTCGCGCCGGCCTTCGACCCGGCGATGGTCGAGGATCTGGGGCGGCGTCCCTTCACGGCCCTGTCGATGGACGCCGTGCCGCGCATCAGCCGGGCGCAGTCGATGGACGTGCTGTCGTCCATGGCGAACATCGCCGGCTACCGGGCCGTCATCGAGGCCGCGCACGAGTTCGGGCGCTTCTTCACCGGCCAGGTGACCGCGGCGGGCAAGGTTCCGCCGGCGAAGGTGCTCGTCGCGGGTGCCGGCGTGGCCGGTCTGGCGGCGATCGGCGCGTCCGGCTCGCTCGGTGCGATCGTACGGGCGACCGACCCGCGACCGGAGGTGGCCGACCAAGTCCGGTCGCTGGGCGGCGAGTATCTGTCGATCGAGTCCCCGGAGGTGGAGGTCTCGAAGACCGGCTACGCCAAGGAGATGGGCGACGACTACAAGGCGCGCGAGGTCGAGCTCTACGCCGCGCAGTGCCGCGAGGTCGACATCGTCATCACCACCGCGCTGATCCCGGGCCGTCCCGCGCCGACGCTGATCACCGCGGAGATGGTGGCGAGCATGAAGCCCGGGTCGGTGATCGTCGACATGGCGGCCGCCAACGGCGGCAACGTCGAGGGCACCGTGAAGGGCGAGAAGACCGTCACGGAGAACGGCGTGACGATCATCGGATACACCGATCTGGCGGGCCGGCTGCCGGCCCAGGCCTCGCAGCTGTACGGCACGAACCTGGTGAACCTGCTGAAGCTGATGACGCCGGGCAAGGACGGGTCTCTGGTCCTCGACTGGGACGACCCGGTGCAGCGCTCGATCACCGTCGTACGCGAGGGTGAGTCGGCATGGCCGCCCCCGCCGGTCCAGGTCTCCGCGGCCCCTGCCGCCGCGCCCGCAGTGGCCGCGAAGGAGCCGGCGCCGAAGAAGGCGCCGATGACGGCGAAGCAGAAGTTCGGCGGCGTGGCCCTGGGCGCGCTGGCGCTGTTCCTCGCCGCCGCGTTCGCCCCCGCGGCGCTGCTGCCCCATGTGACGGTCTTCGTGCTCGCGATCGTGATCGGTTACTACGTGATCGGGCACGTGCATCACGCGCTGCACACGCCGCTGATGTCGGTGACGAACGCGATCTCCGGGATCATCGTCGTCGGCGCGCTCCTGCAGATCGGCCACACGAGCACGGCGGTCACGGTGCTCTCGTTCGTCGCGATCCTTCTGGCCAGTATCAACATCTTCGGCGGCTTCGCGGTGACGCGTCGCATGCTCGCCATGTTCAACCGGAGCTGACATGTCTGCGACCCTCGCCGCACAGGCGGCCTACCTTGTTGCCGCGCTGCTGTTCATCCTCGCGCTGGCAGGACTCTCCAAGCACGAATCGGCACGGCTCGGCAACGCGTTCGGCATGCTCGGCATGGGCGTCGCGCTCGTCGCGACGGTCGTGCTCGCGCTGGACGGCGACGTCAGCGGCGCCGGCCTCGGCCTGATGGCCGTCGCGATGCTGATCGGCGCGCTGATCGGCCTGCAGCGGGCCCGCGGCGTCGAGATGACCGGCATGCCCGAGCTGATCGCGCTGCTGCACTCCTTCGTCGGCCTGGCCGCCGTACTGGTCAGCTGGAACGGCTACCTCAACGTCGAGCATGACCCGGACGGCCACGAGGCCAAGGCCCTGGACGCGCTCGGCACGCTGGGCATCCACCACGCCGAGGTGTTCATCGGCCTGTTCATCGGCGCGGTGACCTTCACCGGCTCCGTCGTGGCGTACCTGAAGCTCGCCGCGAAGATCGACTCCAAGCCGCTGGTGCTGCCGGGCAAGAACGCCCTGAACCTCGGCTCGCTGGTCCTGTTCCTCGCCCTGACGGTGTGGTTCGTGATCACGCCGGAGCTGTGGCTGCTGATCACCGTGACGGTCCTGGCGCTGGCCCTCGGCTGGCATCTGGTCGCCTCGATCGGCGGCGGCGACATGCCGGTCGTCGTCTCGATGCTCAACAGCTACTCCGGCTGGGCCGCGGCCGCCTCCGGCTTCCTGCTCGGCAACGATCTGCTCATCATCACCGGTGCGCTCGTCGGCTCCTCGGGTGCCTACCTGTCCTACATCATGTGCAAGGCGATGAACCGCTCGTTCCTCTCCGTGATCGCCGGCGGCTTCGGCATCGAGGCGCCGTCCGGCTCGGACGTCGACTACGGCGAGCACCAGGAGACCACCGCCCAGAGCGCCGCCGAACTCCTGGGCTCCGCCCGGTCCGTGGTCATCACGCCCGGGTACGGCATGGCCGTCGCCCAGGCGCAGTACCCGGTCGCGGAGCTCACCTCGAAACTGCGTGCGAAGGGCGTCGACGTACGGTTCGGCATCCACCCCGTCGCCGGCCGCCTGCCCGGCCACATGAACGTGCTCCTCGCCGAGGCCAAGGTGCCGTACGACATCGTGCTCGAGATGGACGAGATCAACGACGACTTCGCCAAGACCGACGTCGTCCTCGTGATCGGCGCCAACGACACGGTCAACCCGGCCGGAGCGGAGGACCCCAGCAGCCCGCTCGCCGGCATGCCGGTGCTCACCGTCTGGGAGGCCGGCAAGGTCATCGTGTTCAAGCGCTCGATGGCCTCCGGATACGCCGGCGTGCAGAACCCGCTGTTCTTCAAGGAGAACACCGCGATGCTCTTCGGCGACGCGAAGGCCCGGGTCGAGGACATCGTCGGCGCCCTCTGAGAAGCGCGAGAGGTTCCCCCTATCGTTGTCCGCCGGGGTGATCCGCACCCGTACCGCACGCAGCTCAGGAGCCCGCATGCACCACTTCGATGTCGAGACCCTGACGGCGGGCCGGTGGCGCAACGGTGGGGGCGCCACGCGGGAGATCGTCTCGTGGCCGGTGGGCGCCGAGGAGTTCCAGTGGCGTGCGAGCGTGGCCGACATCGACCGGGACGGGCCGTTCTCGGCCTTTCCCGGTGTCGACCGGACGTTCACCCTCCTGGCGGGCGACGGCGTGCGGCTGACGGCCCCCGGGGCATTCGACCGGACGGCGCGAGCGGGGGAGCCTCTCGGGTTCTCCGGTGACCTGGCGTTGACCGCCGAACTGCGCGGCGGGGCCTGCCGGGTGCTCAACGTCATGGTGCGGCGCGACCGCTGGGCGGCCCGGGTGGACCGGATCACCGGGCCTGTCGTGCTGCCCAGCGGCCACGCCGGGGTGTTCCATGTGCTGCGCGGCCGCTGGCGGACGGGCGCCGAAGGGCACCCTCTGACCGCGGGGCAGGGTGTGTGGTGGGACGAGAACGACGTCGCGCCGGGCCGAGCGGTCACACCGCTCTCGCCCGGCGCCGTCGCCCTGTGGGCGGACGTCGCGCCTATGAGGTGAGTACGGCGGCCGGCGACGGGATCCTCACACGGTGCTCCCCGGCTGCCCAGGCCCCTCGACAGAACTTGCTGCAAGTTTCTGCAACAACCTTGTTGAAAGCGGTCGTTGGTGCCAGTGTTGTCGCGTCTGGTTCGGCCCCTCAATCAGGAGGCGCAGTGCGCATTGCTGGACGACTTCTTCTCAGATTCGGCGCCATGGCGAGCTCGGTGCTCGCCGTCGCGGGGATCGGCCTCATAGCGGCCCCGCCGGCCGCGGCCGTCGACTATTACTACGAACTTCCCTATCCGTCGGGTGAGTCCTATCTGGTCACCCAGGGACCCGAGGGCACGTACTCGCACACCGGCCCGTACAACGAGTACGCCTGGGACTTCGGGCTTCCGGCGAACTACGAGGTCTCCGCCGCGCAGGGCGGCACGGTACTCGTCTCGGACTGGTCGCCGTACTGGCAGAACGGCATCGAGGTCATCATCCGCCACTCGAACGGCCAGTGCACCCACTACGCCCACCTCAACCGGGCGATCTACAACAGGGGCGACTGGGTCCCGCAGGGCCGGATCATCGGCTGGTCGGGCGCCACCGGCGCGGCGAACGGGGCGCACCTGCATTTCCAGGTCATCGACTGCAACACCCGCGTCGGTATCCGGGCCACGCTTCAGGGCTGGACACCGCCCACCGGATCGCGGCCGGTGAGCGTCAACACGCGGGCCTGACGGCCCGGCTCCCGAGCCGTCACCCGCCGCCCCGGAACACCCGCAGGTCACGCACCTCGAACGACATCTCGCTCGTCCCCGGATCGGGCGCGGGGTGGTAACGCCCCGCGCACACCGAGAGGTTGACGATCAGGAAGGCGTGCCAGGAGCGGCCGACCCCGCGGTCGTCCGCGAACACCTCGGTGTCGTCGACCCACCACACCACCGAGCGCGCCCCGAACTCCGTGCGCAGGTCTATCCAGCCGCCGGGTCGCACGCCGGGGGAGCGGTGGTAGTGGTGGGTGCCGCGAACGCGGTTCGAGAGTTCGAGCAGGTCCGGGTTGTCGGGGTGGTACTCGAAGACGTCGATCTCCTGCCCGCCGTCACGCCACGTCCAGATCGCGGGCCACGCTCCCGTCTCCTCCGGAAGCCGCACCCGCGCCTCGAGAACGTCACCGGCCCGCACCTCGAACGCCTGGGGGCTGCCTTCCGTCGTCAGCAGCCCGGTGTCCCACAGACCGTCGCGGCGGCGGGTCGCACGGAAGACCCCCGAGCGGCTGTAGGCGGGGTCCTCCACGAGGTGATCCAGCTTGTTGTCCCGCGGGTTGACCGGTCCGCCGTCGGGATAGGCCCACGAGCGGCCGGCGATCCACTGCTCGGACGAACCGAAGTCGGCGGTGAGGACCGGCCTGCCGGCCGGGGTCGAGTGCGGCATGGTCAGCTCCTGGCCAGGTGAGACATGGGCGTCACCCGACGTTCTGCCCCCAGCGGTCCCGCCCAGACCGAACCGCCGCTCCTTGTCGAGAAGTCGCCACACCTCACCAACGGGCCGTCACGACGCCGAGCCGGTGTCCCCCCGTGCGACACGGTCCAGCAGCGGGGCCGCCCAGTCCGGGAGGGCGGACGCCGGGGGGCGGGGCGGGCGCGGGTCGGCGGTGATGCCGATGCCGCCTGCCGGGTCGCCGTACACGAACCGCCGCGACCACTCGAGCCACGCACGGACGAACAGGTTCGCGCTCCACGCCAGGGCCAGCGCGCCGCGCCGCTCGGGAACCTCGTACCAGTAGCTGGTGAGCACCACGGCCCGCGAGACCGCCACGTCCGCGTCCCCCGGCCGGGAATCGGCGGTGAGCCCGGCGGCGAGCACCGATGCCGCGAACCGGTTGTCCGCGAGCAGTCCGCCGCTGTCGCACACGACCGCGTCCAGCAGGTCCGCCGGGAGGGCCACGGCGGCCCGCTCCAGGCGCGCCAGCAGCTCGGGCAGCCCCGGATCGCCGGCCGTCTCGAGGCCGGGCACCACCCTCAGATCGGCCGGCAGCCGCTCGTCCGCCGTGCGGGCGGCCAGGAGATGGACGTACGCCAGCGCGCGCAGCGTCTGCCAGCGGCAGAGGGTGTCGAGCAGTGCGATCCGGGAGCCGCGGAAGGCGAGCCGCACCGGCCAGTCGGCCGCCCGGACCTCGTCCCCGAGGGCCCGCAGCTCCGGCGGCACCGGGGCAGGGAAGACCCGGCTCTGGCCGGGGTCGTAGGACGGCTCGGCGCGGTAACCCGGCCAGTCCTCGGGTGCGTCAGGGCTATTCATTCACTTCGTCCGGTTTCGGGGTTCGCCACTTCGCCTCGTCCTTGCCGTCCCGCGGAGTGATGTAGTTGGAGAGGTCCTCCGGGTCGATGTGGTACGCGTGGATCATATGGTCCTGGCGGATGATCGCCACCGGCCTGCTCGGGTCGAGGCTGCGGTCGATGATGATCCGCGCCCCCGTCGCGTCGTCGACGTAGTTGGCCGGAGACTGCAGATGGCCCCGCAGATACTTCTCCAGTTTCACCTCGTCCCCGCCGATGCCCTCCAGGTAGTGGTTCGACTTGCCGCTCTCCGCCTCGTTGAGCTGGTGGTCGACGCCCTGCGCCGCCCGGGTGCTGTCCGAGTAGGGGGCAAGACCGAAGGGGTCGCACCACCCGAGGGGATTGGCGACGTACGCCACCGGATTGGGGGCCGCCGCCAGGCCCAGCGGATCCGGGCTCAGATAGCGGGCCGTCTCGGGGTCGTAGGCACGGAAGTAGTTGTGGTGCAGCCCCGATTCGGCGTCGAAGTACTGGCCGGGAAAGCGCAGCGGCGTGTACGCCGTGGCGTCGCGGTTCCAGGCCGTGGAGCCCCACAGCGTGGACCGGCTGCGCCAGGCCGGCACGCCGTGCTCGTCGACGAGTTCGGTGGGCGCTCCCACCAGGTCGGTGACGACGGCGTAGAACCGCTCGTCCACCACCTCCTGGTCGGCCGTCAGGATCCGCTCCGTCTGCGCGAGCGGCTGCAGACCGCGGTGGTCCCAGGTCATGGCGATCGCCCGGTCGGCCTCCGCCGAGGTGCTGGTCTGCTCGCACAGGACGCTGCCGTCCCAGGTGAAGACCGTCCGCTCGGCGACCCTCAGGCCGTCGGGGGTCATCCGCTCCTTGGCCGTACGCCGTCCCAGCGGGTCGTACGTGTACCGCCAGCGCGTCCCGTCCGGGGTGGTGACGGCCGTGATGCGGTCCTCGGCGTCCCACTCGTACCGCCAGGTGTCGGGCTTGCGCGAGAGCCGGGCCTTCCGACGGAGTACGACGCGGCCGAGGGCGTCGTACTCGTGCCGGACCCGGCCCGCGCCGATCAGCCGGGTGCCCTCGTAGGTGCGCGGTCCGGTGGCGTCCTGGCCTCCGGGATGCGAGCCGGGCCAGGACGCGGAGGTCTGGTTGCCCGCGTCGTCGTACGCGTAGCGCTCGGTCCAGTTCTCGGCGTGCACCGCCGTCACCCGGCCCCGCGGGTCGAGAGCGAAGCTGCGCGGTCCGGTGAGCAGATCGTCGATCCCGGTCAGGACCCCGTCGGACCGGTAGCTGTACCCGCGGCGCTGCACCACCTCGTGTCCGGGGCCCGTGAGCCGTTGCTCCACCAGCCGGCCGGCCTCGTCCCACGCGTGGTCGAGGGTGACGACGTCCCCGTAGGTGCGGGTGAGCTCCTGGCCCGCCGCGTCGTGCGTGAAGCCGATCCGCCGGCCGGACGTGGTCAGGGCGTCGTGGCGGCCCGCGGTGTCGTAGGCCCACTCGGCGACGGCGCCCGTCGGGGTGGTCCGGCCGGTGCGGCGGCCCGCGGCGTCGTAGGTGTAGGTGAGGATGCGGCCGTCGACCGTCTCCTGGAGGAGCCGGCCGGCCCGGTCGCGCAGCCGGGTCAGCACACTGTCCCCGCACACCGCGGTGGCCAGCCGGTCGAACACGTCGTACTCGTACGTCGTCACCGTGCCGCCCGCGTCCTTGCGGACGGTGTGCCCGAGGGCGTCGCGGTCGTACGTGATCCGCTGCCCGAGGGCGTCGGTGCGGGTGACGAGCCGGCCCGCCGCGTCGTAGGCGTAGTCGAGCGCACGGCCGTCGAAGTCGGTCTCCCGGACGAGCCGGCCCGCCGGGTCATAGGCGTACTCCCAGGTCATGCCCTGCGGGTTGCGGACCTCGGTCAGCCGCAGCTCGGCGTCGTACGCGTACTCGTGCCGCGTGCCGTCCGCGTCGGTCCGGGCGGCGAGCAGGTCGAAGTGGGTGTACTCGAAGCGCACCGTCGCGCCGTCGGGACCATCCGTACGGGTCAGGCAGTTGCCCTCGCCGTCGTACGTCCACGAGCGTCGGGCACCGTCCGGGCCGGTGCGGTGCAGCGGCTTGCCCTCGACCGTCCACTCCATGCGCGTGACCGCGCCCAGGGGCTCGGTGACCGCCGTGGCCCGCCCGAAGGCGTCCCGCTCGTACGTCGTGGTGGCGCCGCTCCTGTCGGTGACGGAGAGCGACAGTCCAGCCCGGTCGGTGCGGACGCGCGTGACCGCCCCCATGGGGTCGGTCACGGTGGTGAGATGGCCGCGTTCGTCGTAGCCGAACCGGGTGACCGTCCCGTCGGGGCGGCTGACCGAGGTGCGGTTCCCGCGCTCGTCGTAGGTCTGCCGGACGACCGAGCCGTCCACGGCGACGACCTTGACCGGCCGGCCGAGCTCGTTGTACTCGGCGCGCGCCTCCCGGCCGTCGGGCCGGACGTAGGAGACCAGGCGGCCCGCGTCGTCGTAGATGGTACGGGTGGTGTGGCCGAGCGGATCGGTGTGCGCGATCCGACGGCCCCGCTCGTCGTACGCGTACCGGGTGACCGCGCCGAGCGGGTCGGTCTCGGCCACCACCCGGTACCGGTCGTCGATCAGGTAGGTGCGGGTGTGCCCGGCGGCCGTGGTCACCCGGGTGACCCGGTGGCCGCCGGCCGGGTCCACCTCGTCGTAGCGGAAGGTGAGCGCGATGTGGCCCGCCTCGCCGGCCTCCGCGACGCACCGGTCGAGATCGTCGTAGGCGTACTCGTAGCGGCGGTCGTTCGTGTCGGTCCACGAGGTGATGCGGGCGCGGTCGTCATAGGTGAACCGCAGGGGCAGCCCGGAGGAGTTGGTGACCTCCGTCAGATTGCCGTCGGTGTAGCCGTACGCGAGGACGCGGCCGCCGCCGGTCAGGTGCAGGGCGGTGATCCGGCCCTCGGCGGTCTCGAAGCGCAGGTGGTAGCCGCCGGAGTGGGCCAGGCCCAGCGGAGTGCCGTGCTCGTCGTACTCGAAGGTGACGTGGTGGCCGCCCGGGCTCTCGAGCTGGACGATCGGCGCGATGCCGTTCTCGGCGCCGTCCGCCGGCGGGGCGAAGCGGCGGACGTCACCCGTCAGGGGGTCGGTCAGCGTCCAGTCGCCGTCCGGGGTCCGCTCCAGGGCCTGACGGGGGCCCGACGGCGACACCGGCAGCACCGGCACACCGGGCGCGGGATGCGGATAGCCGACGAGGAGACCGTCCTCGGAGACCAGGACGACTCCCTTGGCGTCGATCTCCAGGTGCTGGTCGATCGTGGACGACCAGGTCGGGCCGAACCAGCGGCCCGCCCGGTAGCCGGACTCCGCACGCCGCGTGAACGCGAAGGGGAACGCGCCGGGCAGGACCACGTCCGTCTGCGGGAGGTACATCCGGCCGGTGGCGAGGTCGACCGGGTCCGTGCCCTCACTGGCCTTGTCCGGGTCGGGCCGCTCGCCGTGGTGCGGGCCGTTCCTGTCCGTCTCCTTGCGGCCAGGGCCGTCGAGGTCGTCCAGGTGCTGGGCGGCCGAGCCGCCCTTCTTCGCCGCGCCCAGACCCTTGGTCCCGAGGAGCTCGGGCAGGAGCTTGCCCACGCCCTCGCTCGGGTCCTTCATGAACTCGTCGAGCATCTGCTTGCCCGCGCCCCACGGGTCGTTGGCCATGGTGACAAGACCGGCGGCCGTCGAGTTGAGGTTCATCACGTACTCGGCGGGGTGGGTCAGGTTGTACGGGTCCGTCGGGTTGAGCGCGCGGGCGAAGTTGACGAGGCCGGCCGCGCCCTTGATGACGCCGCCGGTCAGATGCGTCTTGGCGAGCTCCAGGTAGTCCAGGCCGTCGGCGAGCTGTTCGGCGTACGAGGGTTTGGGCGGGGCCGCGTCACGGGCCGCCCGGACCGCCGTACGGGCCGTCTCGGCGACCTCGTTGCGCTGCTTGCGCGCGTTGTCGAGCTTGTCCTGGGCGGCCTTGGCCAGCGCGACGCCGGGGTCGGTGAAGTTCTCGGACGGCCTCGGCGGCAGGGTGTCCTTCTTCGCCTCGACCGCGGCGTTGTACTCGTCGATCGACTTGTTGTAGGCGTTCCGCGCGTCCTGCGAGACCTTCTTGGCCTTGTTGTACTCCTCCAGGGCCTCCTTCGCCCTGCCCTGCGCCCACTCCACGGTGTCCGCGAACCGGTTGATCGCGTCGGCGGCCTTGCCGAAGGCCTCGGCCGCCTTGAACCACTTCGGCGGCTCCTGCGCGATGGACTCCCGGAAGGCGTTCGCCGACTCACCCTTCAGACCGTCGCCCTGCAGGGCCTTGATGCCGTTGCCGACGAGGGTGAAGGACAGCTCGAAATCGCTCAGGTGGGAGACCTGCGCGCGGATCTTGGAGGCGCTGCCGTAGACCAGCTTGTTCGGGTCCTCGGTCTGACCCAGCTCCAGCTCCGCGACGTCCGCGCCGAGCTGGTTCGCGGCGGAGCGGCTCTTGTCGCGGATCCAGTCGCCCGCCCCGTCGAGACCGACGTCCTCCGCCAGGTCGGCGACCTTGTCGCCGGTCCACTCGACGGCATCGCCGACGTCCTCGGCGCGGTCCTCGACCCAGTCCTCCACCGGGTCCGGTACGAAGTCCCTCCAGCCCATCAGTTACCGCCCCCGTCGGCCTGGTCCAGCAGATCCTTCAGCGAACCGATCTTTCCCGAGGAGGTCAGTTTGTCCCCCGTGTCCGACCAGGTCTGCTCGATGTCCTTCTGGCTCTTCTCGAAGGACTCCAGGCTGTAGTCCGGCTTGTAGACATCGGCCCGGAAGATGTCGCCCCAGGCCTTCTGCTCGATCTCGTCCTCGCTCGCGTGCGGATTGCCGTACGCGGCGTTGGCCACGACCTTGAACGCGCCCTGGATGTACTGGTCCTCCTCCCACACCTGGCCGGCGGCGATGCCCAGGGAGCGGGCGAGGATGCTCGCGTTCTGCACCAGGCTGCGCACGCCCCACTCCCAGCGCTCGCAGAAGTCCTCGAAGTCGGTGGCCAGACCCATGTGCCCGGCCTCCATGCCGGTCATGGACAGGTCGCTGAAACCGGCGCCCTGGGAGGCGCCCGCCGCGTCCGAGGACTCGCGGAGCTCCGCGATGGCCGCGCGCAGGCCCTTCTGGATGCCCGCGACGGCCGCGGGCGAGAGCTCCAGGTCCGGATCGCCCGCCATCAGGCGGCTTCCGTACGGTCGACGGCGCAGGCCTCGGGCACGATGCCCAGGACCGGCGGGAACAGCATCGATCCGTCCTCGTCGGCCACGTTCACCGCGACTCCCGCCGGACCGTCGACCATCGGGACGATCACGTCGACCAGACGCGCACCGAGGATCGAGAGGTACTCCCACTCCCGGTCCGCGGCCCCACGCGCCCGCGCGAAACGGGCGAGCGCCTCCTCGTCCGTGAACGCGTACAGCCAGCGGATGCCACCCTGGACGGCGGACATCACGCCTCCGTCGGCCCCGGCCGCCAACGGGGCGAGCAGCACCGCCCGCCGGAACTCGCCCACCAGCCGGCCGGGTTCACCCCCTCCGGCCCGGAATGCGGCGATCTCCTCGCTCAGTTCCATGGCGCGTCTCCCCTCCGTGCGACGAGTGGCTCCGAAGAGAGACGGTACTCAGCCCCCCGACGGTTCCTCCAGGACGAGGCGGGCCTCGGCGACCGCGGAGCCGGCACGGCACAGCGCGGAGGCCGTCCTCTCGTACGAGAGAACGGCCTCCACGGTGTTCGGGGTGCGCCCAGCGGCGGGTGTCGAGCGTCCGGCGTTCAGTCGGCCACTCTCACTGTCCCGGCCTGCTGAAGGCGTCCTTGGCGCGGTCGAGGAGCGAGGCGAACGGGCCCACGGTCCACTGGGCGGCCGGGGAGCCGGCGGTGCCGGGGTGCGGGTGGGTGGGGGCCATGCGTTCGGCCATGCGGAGACGCCGCCCCATCGTGCGCCGGTCCTCGATGTCGCACTCGGCGCGGATGACGGGGAACTCCTCCTGCTCCTCGTGCCGGGCGTGGGCCTCGACCTCCTGCTGGAACGCGAGGAGACGGGCGTCGAAGTCGGCGCTGTGCACGTCGAGTTCCTCGAGCCGGGCGAGTGCCTCGTTGGCCCGGGACTCCTCGTCGTTGCGCGCGTCCGCCTCCTCCTGCCCGGCGACCCGCTTCGCCACGGGCCTCAGGATCATCTCCTCCGCCGTCTCATGGACCGCGAGCAGAGCGCGCAGCTCGTCGAAGCACTGCTGCTTGGTCTCGCCCTCCGAGTCCGCGGTCTCCGCGAACAGCTGGCGGATCTGGTCGTGCTGCTGGAGCAGCTGCTCCAGGATGTCGTCCTCGGCTTCCGGTGTGTACCGAGAACCCGCGGTGCTGGTGCTCATGATCGTTCCTCCGGTGTGTCACAGGGTGACAGGTGCCGCCGCGCACCTTCCGATCTCCACGGCGCCTAACCCGCCGCGGCGCGGGCAAACACGCTCACGGCGCCGCGACCCCGGACGGCCGCGTCACGGTGCGGGGGCGGGGGGACGGTCCGGTGACGGCGGAGGGGGCGGAATCACCCACCGGACGGCCGCGGTGATCGCATGGCCTCCGAGCCGTGCCGCCGGCAGCATCAGCCGGGTGACCAGCGGCGGATGGACCATGGCCCTGGCCCAGGGAGGCAGCAGGTCGACCGCCGCGGCGGCCAGGAACGCATAGGGAAGCCGGGCGGCGGCCGGCAGGGGGGGACGGGACAGCAGGTACCGGGCCGTCGCGCGCGACGCGGGAGTGGCACGAAGTTCGGGCCGGTACGCGGCGAGGAGGTCCGTCAGCTCGGCGCGGGTCTCGGGCGGGCTCTCGGCGCCCAGCATCCGCGCGATCCGGGCCATGTCCGCCACGTACCCGTCCTCGCCGGACGCGTCCAGGGGGCGCCGTCCGTACCTCTGGTGCGCCCGCAGGAAGCAGTCCGCCTCGGCGATGTGCACCCAGGTGAGCAGATGCGGATCGGAGGCGCGGTACGGCACACCCGTGGGCGTCGTCCCGGTGATCCTCTCGTGGACCTGCCGTACCCGCTCCACCGCTCGCGTCGCGTCCGCGCCGACGCCGAACGTCGTGACGGCCAGGAAGGTGCTGGTGCGCTGGAGCCGGCCCCAGGGGTCCCCCTGGAACCCGGAGTGCGCCGCGACCGCCGCCATCGCGACCGGGTGCAGCGACTGGAGCAGCAGGGCCGCGAGACCGCCGATGTACATCGAGGCGTCCGCGTGCACGGTCCGCACCGGACGCTCGGGACCGAACCAGCGCGGCCCGGGCGTGCCATGGATGCGGGCCCGCTTCTCGTATGCCGTAGGGCCCGCGACCCGGTGCAGCAGGGCGTCTCCGGCGCGCTTCCGCAGCTCGCCGGGAAACGGTGGCCAGACCATGAGCCCAGTATCGCCCGACCGGCCCGAGAAGGACCGGGACGGTGCGGGCCGCTCCGGTCCCGCGGTGTGGGCGAGCCCCGGCGGGGCAGTGGCGGGGCAGGACAGCGTAACCAGGCAGGACAGCGTAACGAGGCAGGCAGCGTAAGGAGGCGGACATGCCCCGTCCCGTCACCGTGGCGCGCGCCCAGGGACTCTTCAACGTGGTGGGCGGCCTGTGGCCGGTGCTGTCGCTGCGTACCTTCGAAGCGGTCTACGGGCGCAAGGCCGACGGATGGCTGCAGAGGACGAGCGGCGGCCTGCTGGCCTCGGCCGGCATCAGCATGCTGCTCGCGGCACCCGGCCCCGAGGGCATGCGCCACGCCCGCCGCACGGGGATCGGGACGGCGGTGACGTTGCTCGCGATCGACCTGGCGTACGTGCCTCGTCGGCGGATCCCCGCGACGTACCTGATGGACGCCGCCAAGGAAGCGGCCTGGCTGGCCTGCTGGTGGAGGGCGACGTTCCGGGCGCCGTCGTCGTCAGCCCTCGACCCCGGTGGCCGTGTGGGCGGAACCGACCGGCTTGGACTCCGGTGACCCCCGTTGGCGCAGGTAGACGGCCAGGATGACCATGGTCGCCACGGCCAGGAGCTCCGACTGCCAGTTCTGCAGCGTCCTGCTCCAGAAGTCCGGCGAGCCCAGGTACTCGCCCCATCCGATGGGTTCCTGGAGCTGCCGCAGCTGCTGTTCGTCGTAGGCGGCCACGCCCGAGATGGACTGCGCGAGCCAGGACAGGACGAACACGCCGCTCATGACCAGGCCCAACGAGAGCGAGTACACCCGCTGGCGCCAGTCCTTGGCGGCGGCCCAGCGCGGAGAGTCCTCTCCGGCGTGATCGCCCACGCGCTGGTCGCGGTCGGACTCGGTACCGATCTTGTGGAGCTCCTTGGACTCCGGCGAGCCCCGCTGGACCAGCCACACGGTTCCGAAGATGAAGAGGAAGAACTGCAGGAACTCCGACTGCCAGTTCTCGGTGACGTCCACGGCGAAGTCCGAGGACATCATGTACTCGCCCAGGCCGATCCGCTGAAGACCGTCGTCGGTGAGCTGCTCGTTGAATTCCGCATGACCGGCCAGGGCCTGCCCGAGGAGGACCAGGAGGAACCCGGATCCGAAGGCCAGCGTGAGGCTGTTGTCCCTCCAGAAGCTCCCGCGCTCCTGCTGTGCTTCCTGCTTTCCCTGCTTTCCCTGCTCGTTCCGGCTCATCGGTGCATCGCCCCGATCGCGATGAAGTACCCGAGCCCGCCCAGGATCACGACCAGGCAGGTGACGAAGAGACCCCGCATCCTCAGCCGCCCTTCACGACGCACTGGTAAGGCTTGTCCTCCTGTGGCGTGCATCCGGCCGCGACCACCCGCCACCCCGGGGAGAACTGCGACAGGAACAGCGTCTCCTCACCGGCGCGCACCAGGGCCTGCCGCCCGTAGACCTCCGTGCCGTCCACCGTCTCCGACACCGGCAGCTCCTGGCCCTCCAGGGCCTGCGCGCACGCCTGCTTCTCGTTCTCCTCCAGCGACGTACGGGTGTCAGGAGCCAGGAGTCGGCACGCCGCCGCATAGTCCCGGGCAGCGAGCGCCCGCTCGAAGGCGCGGCCGGCGTCCCGGGCGCCGTCCACGCGCGCTCCGGACGCACCGCAGCCGGAAAGCAGCACCCCGAGCACGCCCGCCAGGGCCCCGGCGCCGGCCGTGCGCAGAGCGGTCCGGAGGGAAGGGACCGCCGGGGACACCGGCTTTCGGCGTGGGGCGTGGTCAGCGGATCGTTCGTCGGCCACGTTCATGTACGTCCCCTCCCAGCCATGCGCAGATGGCTGAATCGGTCCTTTCCGCTCCTCGTTCCCTACCCGAAAGGAGCGGTTTCTGCCGCCCGGGCGGGTGATTCCGCCCGAGTGGGCCAGCGCCGCGGGGCCTACGCGGCGTGTCCACGCCGAGGGCTCCGGTCCAGGGGGCCCCAGGGGCCGCGTTGTCGGGCGATCTCCTCGGTGGCCTCTTCGATCACCACCTGGTCGACCCACCCCAGCGGTTCGACGTCGGTCACGAGGGGCTCGTTGTCGGGGCCGCGCCCGTTCTCCTTGCCGAGCAGCAGCCAGGGACGCACCCGGCCGTCCTTGACGCGAGGAAGGTGGGCGTAGTCGTACAGGCGCCGAGCGGCCCAGAGCCGTAGCGGGCGCTCGCCCCACCAGGACTCGACGTCCAGGGGGTTCGCGGACAGCCCGGGCATCGGGATCCCGGTCAGGTCGTCGCGACTGGCGAGTCCGGGGAGGTCCGCCGCCGGCCCCATCGACCAGCGGACGTACACGCCCGTGCGCCGGTCGACGAGGCCGGTCAGCTCGTCGAGCGACCGGATCACCGGCATGCGCGCGTCGCGGCCCGCCTGGCTCTCGCGGCTCTCGCTGTTCTCGTGGTTCTCGTGGTTCTCGGGGTGCACGAAGCGCGCATACCCGGCTCGCGGGCGGACACTCCGCGAGGTTCGGCGGAGCCGCTCCTGGGCGCCGTGCGGGCGGAGGCGGCCTGTCGCCTCTCGTGCCGGTTCCCCTACAGTGCGTGATGCCGCACCCGGCCGCCCATGACGACGTACCGCCGCCGAACAGGAGCAGACCCGTGGCCACCGATGCCCGACCCGGCTCCCTCCCGAGCCCGAGCCCGTCTCCGGCAGGCCGCCGGGTCCCCGAGCTGGATCCCGCTCTCGTCGGGCAGTGGCAGGCCGGGGGAGGAGGCCTCGTCGACCTCTTCGCCCAGGCGTGCGAACGCCTCGGCGGCGTCGCCGCGATCCGGCTCGGCCCCCGCCCGACCGTCCTGGTCACCGGCCCCGAGGCCGTGCGGCACGTACTCGCCCTCCATCCCGACCGGTACGTGAAGCGCTCGCACCGTGCCCGACTGCTGATCGGCGACGGCGTCCTGGCCGCGACGGGCGAGGCGTGGCAGCGGCAACGGCGGCTGCTGCAGTCCCAGTTCACCGGCCGGGGCATGCGCCGTTACGAGCAGCGGATCACCGAGGCCGCCCGGACCACCGCGGCGCGCTGGGCCGCGTACGCCCGCACCGGACAGGTCCTCGATGTCGGCGAGGAGATGCGCCGCTTCGCGCTGGACACCATCTGGCGGTCCCTGACCGGGCACCCCCTCGACGCCGGCACGGAGAACGAACTGGCCGCCGTCTCCGCCGTGGTGGCCGTGCTGCCCGGCCTGCCGGCCGACGGCGCCGCCTCCCAGGGGGCCGTCGCCGCCGAGCTGGCCCGGATCGACGCCGTGGCGAGCCGTGCCATCGCCGCCGCCCGCGACATCGGGCCGGGACCCGACGGGCCTGGCCTGCTGCACGTCCTGCTCGACGCGGCGGGAACGCGCCCCGAATACACCGACCGGCTGATCCGGGACGAGCTGGTCACCCTGCTGGTCGCCGGTCACGAGACCACCGCCACCACCCTCACCTGGCTCTACCTCCTGCTGGAGGAGAACCCCGAGGCGCGGGAGCAGGCTCTCGCCGCGGGGCCCGAAGGCTCGTCCGAGCGGCGGCAGGCCGTCCAGGCGCTCGTCCACGAAACGCTGCGCCTCTACCCGTCCGCCTGGATTTTGCCGCGCTCCGCGGCGGAGGACGACGTCCTCGCCGGCTACGCGATCGGGGCCGACACCGACGTGCTCGTCTGTCCCTATCTCACGCACCGCGACCCCGAGCTCTGGGACGACCCGGAGCGGTTCGACCCGGCGCGCTTCACGATCCCCGGGCGGCGCCCCGCCCACCCCGGGAGCTACCTTCCGTTCGGCATCGGACCCCGGGCCTGCCTGGGCCTCCAGTTCGCCCTCCGGGAGTCGACCGTCCTCCTCGAACACCTGCTGCCCGCCCACACCCCGCGCTTCCGCTCCACCCCGACCGGGGCGGCCTACGGCATCACCGTCCGCCCCGACGGCCCGACCCCCGCGGTGCTGGACGGCTAGGGTCTTTTTGGGAGCAGGCCCTGGCGGAAAAACGCTTGGACCCCGTGGACGCCCGTGCGGGACACTGCGATTTCCTGGCTTTCCGATCCAAAAACACAGGGTTGGTATGGAATCGCCTGAATCGCACGGTAGTTCGCCGGGTAAAGGCCCGGTCATCCTCGCACTGCGCTACTACGGACGGGAGTTGGCCCGGCTCCGCCGGCTGACGGTTCCCGCGATGCTGCTCCCGGCGCTGGGCAACATCGGCATCAGCTACATCGCGCCGCTGGTCGTCGCGAAGCTCGTCGGCCGGATCGCGGGCGACACCGGCACCGGCACCGGCATAGGCTGGGCCCTGCCCTATGTCCTCGGCTTCGCCGGCGTCCTGCTGCTCGCCGAGGCGCTGTGGCGCGTCGGACTGCACTGCCTGAACCGCCTCGACGCCCGTGGCATCGAGCACCTGTACGTGATCGGGATGGACGAGCTGTTCGCCAAGGACGCCGCGTTCTTCCACGACAACTTCGCGGGGTCGCTGACCAAGCGGGTCCTGAGTTTCGCCTCCCGCTTCGAGGACTTCGTCGACGCGTTGACGTTCTCGGTCATGGGCAACTTCGTGCCGCTGGTGTTCGCCTCGGTGGTGCTGTGGCAGTACGACCCGATGCTCGTGGCCGGCCTCCTGGCGATGATCGTGTTCACGGCGCTGTGCGTGACACCCCTGATCCGTCGCCGGCAGGCGCTCGTCGCCCAGCGCGAGCAGGCCATCGCCCGGGTGTCGGGCCACGTCGCCGACAGTCTGATGAACATGGACACGGTCCGGTCGTTCGCCGCGGAGGAGCGGGAGGCCGCCGAACACCGGTCCCGCGTCGCGGAGTCGCGGCGGCTCACCCTGCGCTCCTGGGACTACGGCAACCTGCGCATCGACACCCTGGTCGCGCCGATGTCCGTGCTGACCAACGTGCTGGGGCTGCTGGTCGCCCTCGCGCTCGGCGGGGGAGGGCTCGGCGTCGAGGCGGTCGTCGTGGCCTTCACGTACTACGCCAACGCGACGCGCATCATGTTCGAGTTCAACCAGATCTACCGCCGTCTGGAGAGCTCGATGACGGAGGCCGCGCAGTTCGCCGAGCTGCTGCTGGACCCGCCGACCGTACGCGACCCGGTGTCCCCGGAGCCGTTGCTGTCGGAAGGCGCCGACGTGCGCTTCGAGAAGGTGACCTTCGCCCACGCGGGCGCGGAGCCGCTCTTCGAGGGCCTGGACCTGACGGTGCCCAGCGGGACGAAGATCGGTCTCGTCGGCCGTTCGGGCGGCGGCAAGACGACGCTCGGCCGACTGTTGCTGCGGATGACGGACATCGACGGCGGCCGGATCACGATCGGCGGGCAGGACATCAGCAGGCTGCGCCAGGCCGATCTGCGCGGTCTGATCGCCTATGTGCCGCAGGACCCGGCGATGTTCCACCGCACACTGCGGGAGAACATCGCCTTCGCCCGGCCGGACGCCACCGAGGCCGAGGTGCGTCGCGCGGCCGAGGCGGCGCATGTGACGGAGTTCGCCGATGCGCTCCCGGACGGCTTCGACACCATGGTGGGCGAGCGCGGGGTGAAACTCTCCGGAGGGCAGCGCCAGCGGGTGGCCCTCGCCAGGGCGATCCTGCGCGACGCGCCGATCCTGCTGCTCGACGAGGCGACCAGCGCCCTGGACTCCGAGAGCGAGATCCTCGTCCAGGACGCGCTCTGGCGGCTCATGGACGGGCGGACGGCGCTCGTGGTGGCACACCGTCTGAGTACGGTCGCCACCATGGACCAGCTCGTCGTCCTCGACCGTGGACGGATCGTCGAGCAGGGCAGCCACCAGGAGTTGCTCGCCGCGGACGGCGCGTACGCGAAGCTGTGGCAGCACCAGTCGGGCGGCTTCCTCGACGACGAGCCCGTTCGGGTCGACGATCGAGCGCGCTGACGCGTTCTCCCGTCTAGCGTCAAATCTCAGGCAGCACAAGGGGGTTGTGGGACATCAGGGGGCGCATGGTGGTGCGTGAGATCTCGACATGGTCACAAGCTGGAGCCTGAGCCGCAGAGACCTAAGGCGTGCCTTACCTAAGTTGTATGGTGGCGCCGTCGGTTCCGCGGTGGTGAAGGGATGTGGTGTCCGTGGGTGATGTCCGCCTGGTGGCGAACGGCCTCGATGTCGGACATGGCGGCCGTCCGGTGCTGAAACAGGTGGACGTGTCCTTACGGGCCGGCGGGATCACCGTCCTGGTGGGTCCCAACGGATGTGGGAAATCAACCCTGTTGCGTACCGTGGCAGGACTCCTCCCGCCCCTGGGCGGTGAGGTGAGGATCGACGGAGAGCCGATCCGCTCCCTCGGGCGCCGCGCACTGTCCCAGCGCCTCGCGTTCCTTCCCCAGTCGTCCCAGGCGCCGGCCGGCGTCACCGTCCGCGAGCTCGTCCGGCACGGCCGGTACGCCCACCGCGGCGCGCTCGCCCGTCACACCGACGCGGACACGGAGGCGATCGACTGGGCGCTCGACGTCACGGACGCCGCTCCGCTGGTGGAGCGCAGGCTCGACGAACTGTCGGGCGGCGAGCGTCAACGAGCGTGGTTGGCCATGGTGTTGGCCCAGAAGGCGGGCGTTCTCCTGCTGGACGAGCCGACCACGTACCTCGACATGCGTCACCAGTTCGACGTGCTCGACGTCGTACGACGCCTGGCCCGTGAGCACGACATCGCCTGTGGCGTGGTGCTGCACGACCTGATGCAGGCGGCGGCCTACGCCGACGAGGTCGTCGTCGTCGCCGACGGCGGGATCGCGGCCTCCGGAACCCCGGACGAGGTACTCACCCCCGAGGTCATCCAGCAGGCCTTCGGGCTGCGCGTCAACGTCGTCCGCGACCCCGCGACCGGGTACCTCGCCTGCTTCCCCCAGCGGTCCGAGGCCACCGCCGCGTCCTGACTCCAGGACGTTTTCCCGACAGCGGTTTCCCGCACTGCCAGTACACAAGGAGATGTTCACCATGCAGAGAATGCTGCGCGCCCTCGCGACGGGCGGTACCGCCGTGGCCCTCATGCTCACGGCCGTCGGCTGCGGATCCGGCACGGTCGGCGAGACCACGGACGGCAAGACGGGCGGGAAGCAGACCACGGGCGGCAAGATCACCGTCGACACGGCGCTGGGCAAGGTCAGCCTCGACAAGGCCGCGACGAAGGTCGTCACGCTGGAGTGGACCTATGCCGAGGAACTGGTCGCCCTCGGCGTCACCCCGACCGGCAACGCCGACAACAAGGGGTACGGCACCTGGATCACCGCGCAGGGCGCGGCCCTGCCGGCCCAGGTCACCGACGTGGGCAACCGCAACGAGCCCAGCCTGGAGAAGATCAAGGCGCTGCGGCCCGACCTCATCGTCGTCGACAACGAACGGTCGAAGGCCAACCTCAAGCAGCTCCAGGCCATCGCGCCGGTGCTGGCGTTCACGTACACCACCAAGCCGCAGCTCGACACGATGAAGAAGAACTTCACGGAGCTGGCGAAGGCGGTCGGCAAGGAGGAGAAGGCCGCCGAGGTGAACGGCCGGATCGACGCCAAGGCCGCCGACCTCAAGGGCCGGCTGGACAAGGCGGGCAAGGGCGGCCTGAAGTACGCCCTCGCGCAGGGCTTCACGGCCAACGGCGCCGCCTCCATCCGGATGCTCACCGACGACGCCATCGCCCCGCAGGTGCTGAACCTGGCCGGGCTGAAGAACGGCTGGAAGGGCCAGGCCGACGCGTGGGGCATGACCACGGTCGGCGTCGAGGGCCTGACCCAGGCGGAGAAGGACTCGACCTTCCTCTACGTGGCCGCGGAGAACGACAACCCGTTCACCGGCGACCTCGCGGACAACGCGGTGTGGAAGGGCCTGGACTTCGTCAAGAACGACAAGGCGCTGCCGCTCGACCCGGGCACCTGGCTCTTCGGCGGGCCGCTGTCCGCGATGCACATCCTGGACGAGACCGGCAAGGCCCTGAAGGTCTGATGGCCTCGGAAGGACTGACGGCCGCTCCGGCCCGTCCGCTCGGCAGCCGCCCACGAGCCCTGCTCGTGGGCGGCGCCCTGTCCCTCGTCCTGTGCCTGGTCGGCGTGGTCCACCTCGGCCTCGGCGCGTCCGGGGTCGGCATCGGCGACATCGTGGACCTGCTCCTCGGCCACGGCGACGCCCGGACCGAGGACGTCCTGGTCGGCAGCCGCCTGCCGCGTACCCTGACCGGTCTCGTCGTGGGCATCGCGCTCGGCGTCTCCGGAGCGCTCGTCCAGGGAGCGACCCGTAACCCCCTGGCGGCGCCCGACACGCTCGGGGTGAACGCCGGAGCGTACTTCGCCGTGGTGCTGGTGGCCTTCACCGGCGTGAGCCTGGGCCCGATCCCCGCCGGAGGCGCCGCGTTCCTCGGCGGGATCGTGGCGGTCGGCCTGGTGTACCTGCTGACCAGCGGTGGCGTCCTCACCCCCGGACGGGTCCTGCTCGCCGGGGCGACCGTCGCCCTCGCCGCCACCTCGGCGGCCGAGTTCCTGCAGATGCTCGATGTGCAGGCGACCCGCGGCCTGTTCTTCTGGGGCAACGGCACCCTGCTGCAGTCCGGTCTGGAACGGCCGCTCACCCTGGGCGCGGTCGTTCTCGCCGGCGCGCTGCTCGCCCCGCTGCTCGCCCGCCCGCTGGATCTGCTGGCGCTCGGCGACGAGACGGCCCAGGCCATGGGCGTACGGGTCGAGCGGATCCGCCCCGCCTCCTTCCTGCTCGCGGTCCTGCTGTCCGCCGCCGCCGTCTCCCTCGCCGGTCCGATCGGCTTCGTCGGCCTGATCGGCCCGGTCATCGTGCGGCAGCTGGGGATCCGTCGGCATGCCCTGCTCATCCCGGCGGCGGCGCTGCTGTCCTCCGCGCTGGTGCTCGGCGCCGACGCCGCCGCCCAGCTGATCGTGACGCCGTCCGCCACGCAGCCGGCGGAGATCCCGGTGGGAGTGGTCACGGCGCTGATCGGCGGCCCGGTCTTCATGGCGCTGGCCCGCCGGGTGAGCACCGGCGACGCCGACACCGGCGCGGCCGTCGTGGTCTCCGACCGGCGCCGAGCCCCCACGTACGCCGTCGCGCTCGGCGGCGGGCTCATCGCCCTGGCCGCCGCGATGGCCGTCTCGCTGCGCGTCGGCGACGTCGAGATCAGCTGGAGCCAGCTCGGCGCGGCGCTGTTCGGCTCCGCGGAGCAGATCACCACGGCCGTGGTGGACTTCCGGCTGCCGCGCATCCTGCTGGCGGCCCTGGCCGGTGCCTGTCTGGCCGTCGCCGGTGCCGCCGTGCAGGCGGTGGTACGCAACCCGCTGGCCGAACCGGGACTCGTCGGCGTCACCGGCGGGGCGTCGCTCGGGGCGATCACCGTCATCCTGCTCGTCCCGTCGGCGCCGCTGGTGGCCCTGCCCGCGGCGGCCGGGATCGGCGGCGTGCTGATGCTGGTCCTCGTCGTGCTCGTGGCCCGGGGCACCAGAAGCGGCGGACGGTCGGGCATCGACCCGACCCGGGTGGTGCTCGTCGGCATCGGCGCCGCCGCGACCTCGATGGCGCTGGTCAACATCATGGTCGTGGGCGCGCAGATGAACATCGCGTCCGCGCTGGGCTGGCTCGCCGGCAGCACGTACGGCCGTGATTTCACCGCGCTCGGCTGGCTCGCCCTGCCCGCCCTGGCCGCGGTGCTGCTCGTGATCGCCGCCCGGCCCGTGAACCTGCTCGCCCTCGGCGAGGAACTGCCGCGCGCCCTCGGGCTCGAACTGGGCCGCGCCCGGCTGCTCGTCCTCGGCGCGGGCGCCGTGCTCGCGGCCGGTACGGCCGCGGCGGTCGGCGCCGTCGGCTTCGTCGGACTCGTGGCGCCGCACCTGGCCCGGCGCATCGTCGGCAACCACACCGCGCGCATGGTGCCGATGGCCGCCGTCCTGGGTGCCGTCCTGGTCGTCTCCTCGGACGCGCTCGGCCGCTGGCTGCTCGCCCCGACGGAGATCCCGGTGGGCATCGTGACCGCCCTCGTCGGCGCGCCCTACCTGGTGTGGCTGCTGCGCCGTACCCGTGACGTCTGAGACGTCGGACGACGCGGGGCGTCCGCGCGAGCCGGCCGGCCGTATGCAGCGGGCGCCCGCCGCCGGGAGGGCGGCCTGCCTGGGAAGGCGGGCCTCCCGCAGGCGGCTCCCCGCCGGGCAGGCCGCGCGCCCCGAAGGGTGGCGGCCTGCCGGGGTGTCACGAGGTCTGGGGGGCGCGGGACCTGGGGCGGTCCGCGGTCGCGCCGACGGCCTCCGGCCCGGTCCTGAGCGTGCGGGCGACCAGCACGCCGATCAGGCAGACGAGCGCGGAGGCCAGGCAGACGGCGCCGAACGCGCCGGAGAAGGCCGACCGGGCGAGCGGCTGGAGCGCGGGGGAGAGGAGTTCGAACCTGCCCGTCTCGACGGCCTCCCGCACCGGCGCGCCGGCGGCGGCGTCACCCAGACCGCTGTCCAGGCGGGCGGAGAACACGGCGCCGAAGAGGGCGACTCCGGTCGCGGTGCCGAGCGGATAGCAGGCGTTGGTCAGCCCCGAGGCCATCCCGGCCCGGTCGGCGGGCACGGTGCTGACCGCCACGCCCATCAAGGGCGGGAAGATGACGGCCCCTCCGGCGCCGATCAGGACCAGACCGGCGACCGTGGCCGCGTGACCCCCGTCCGCGCCGCCCCCGCCGGCCGCCGCGGCCAGGCCGACCAGCCCGAGACCCTGCGCGGCGAAGCCCCAGGCCACCAGCACGTCGGCCGGGTACGCCCTCTGCAGCCGGGAGACGAACATTCCGGTCAGGAGCAGACTGCCCGTCAACGGCAGCAGTCGCAGGCCGACTTCGAGCGGGGAGTACGCGTGCGTGCTCTGCAGCCACAGCGTGGTGAAGGCGAGCACGCCCAGGCTCGACAGCCGGGCGAGGAAGCCCAGGACCGCCGCGCCGGTGAAGGCCCGGATCCGCAGCAGGGCCATGTCGATCAGACCGCCGCCGCGGCGCTGACTCGCCACCAGGGCCACCGCGAGCACCACGCCGACGGCCGCCGAGACCAGTACCTCCGGCGCCAGCCACCCGGTTTCCGGTCCGGTGACCAGGGGGTAGTGCAGCGCCAGGAGGACGCCGACGGCGAGCACCGCGCCCAGCGGATCGATACGCCGCCGGGTGGCGCGGGGCGCGGCGGACTCCGGCATGCGCGTCAGCGCGCCGACCACGGTCAGGATGCCGATGGGCACGTTGACCAGGAAGATCCAGCGCCAGCCGAGCAGGTGGACGAACACCCCGCCGACGATGGGGCCGAGCGCTCCGGCCGCGGAGGCGACCAGGGCGTACGCGGCGATGGCCGCCTGGCGCCGGGCGCCCTCGTAGGCGGCGGCGATCAGGGCGAGCGTCGGCGCGAACACCAGCGCGCCGCCCAGCCCTTGGGCGGCGCGTGCGGCGATGAGGGTCCCCGCGTCGGGGGCGAGGCCGCATGCGGCCGAGGCGAGGGTGAACAGGGCCATTCCGGCCGTGAAGACGGCTCTGCGGCCGATGCGGTCGGAGAGCGCGCCCGCGGTGAGCAGCAGCGCTCCGAACGCCAGCGAATACGCCGAGACCGTCCACTGCACCCTGCCCAGCCCGGCGTCCAGGTCGCGCGCGATGTCGGAGAGAGCGACGTTCACGACGGTCACGTCCAGCGTCATCATCACGCCGCCGGCACTGACGAGGGCGAACGTCCATCGAGGCGAACAACCCATGGTCATCAAACTGGCCACTCCTGTCCGAAAGTTGGCCTTGCTCATTAGGTAAGGCTAACCTAATGTAGCCCCGCTTGGACGTCCAGGCGTTCGAGCGCCCTGTTCCAGACAGATATCGGAGCCGCCTGATGCCCCATCACGCCGACCACCCCGTGCCCGCACTGCCCGACGTGGCCCCTGCGGCCTGGCGTGAAGCCAACCGACGACTTCTCGCCAAAGCGATCGGCGAGTGGTGTTTTGAAGACATGCTCAAAGCGGTCGGGACGGGTGACGGCGGCTATCGCGTCGACCTCGACAGCGGTACGACCTACGCCTTCAGCGCCACACCCGGCGCGTTCGGCTGGCTGCGCGTCGACCCTCAGTCGATCACCCGCACCGCCACCAGCATGCTCGGCAACGCGATCGCCCAACCCGCCTGGGACGCCCAGCAGTTCCTCATGGAGGCGGCCTCCACGATCGACAGCGACGCGTCGACCGTCGCCACGTACTTCACGGAACTCTCCGCCACCCTGGCCGTCGACGCGGCCCGCCTCACCCACGGCGGCGAGACCGTCGCCGAGCTGCGGGCGCTGGGCCACACCGACCTCGAGTGCCGCATGACCGGGCACAACCTCCTCGTCGCCAACAAGGGCCGGATCGGCTTCTCCGCCACCGACGTGCGACGGTTCGCCCCCGAGTCCGCTCAGCGGCTGAACCTCCTGTGGGTCGCCGTCCACCGCGGCCTCGCCGAGTTCCGGGGCACGTCGGAGCTGTCCGAGGAGAGCGTCCTCGCCGAGGAGTTGGACGAGGAGACCCGCGCTCGCTTCACCCAGGTCCTCGTCGACGCCGGAGTCGATCCGAGCGGCTACGTGTGGATGCCCGTCCACCCCTGGCAGTGGGACCACGCCGTCCAGACCCTGCACGCCGCCGACGTGGCGCAGCGCCGCATCATCCCGCTGGGCGAGAGCCCCGACGCGTACCTGCCCGGCCAGTCCATCCGTACGATGGCCAACGTCACCACGCCCGACCGGTACGACGTCAAACTCCCGCTGAAGATCCTCAACACCCTTGTCTGGCGCGGCATACCGCCGCACTGCACCATGGGCGCCCCCGTCGTCACCCAGTGGCTCCGCGGCCTGGTGGAACGCGACCCGTTCCTGACCGACGAGTGCCGGACCGTCTTCCTCGGCGAGGTCGCCTCGGTGACCGTGCGCCACCCCTACCTCTCCACCCTCGAGGAAGCGCCCTACCAGCACCTGGAGACCCTCGGCTGCATCTGGCGCGAATCGGTGACCGCCCGCAAGGACCCCGACGAGCGGGTCCGCACCTTCGCCTCCCTCCTGCACGTCGACCACACCGGGGACGCCTTCGTCGCCGAGCTCGTCCGCGCCTCCGGCCTGGACCCGCAGGACTGGCTGCGCCGCCTCTTCGACACCCTCCTCGTCCCGGTCCTGCACGTGCTGTACCGGTACGGCGTCACCTTCAACCCCCACGGCCAGAACACCCTCATCGGCTACGACGAGCACGACGTACCGGCCCGCCTGTACCTGAAGGACTTCGTCGACGACGTGTGCGTCTCCTTCACCGACGTGCCCGAGCGCGGCCCGGAGCCGGACGGGCACGACCACGTCCTGCCCCGCAAGCACCCGTCGATCATCAAGCAGCACGTCGTCGACCAGATCTTCGTCGGCCACTTCCGTTACCTCGCGCCGCTCTGCGCCGACCAGCTGGGCGTGCCGGAGACCACGTTCTGGCGGCTGGTCCGTCAGACGATCCTCGACTTCCAGAAGCGCTTCCCCGAGCTCGCCGAGCGGTTCGCCGAGTACGACCTGCTCACCCCCGAGATCCCCCGGTACGGCCTCAACCGCGACCGGATCGTCGTCACCCGGTACGGCGACCGCGCCCTGCGCCACGCGCTGTACCCGAACGGCACGCACCCCAACCCGCTCGCCGAAGGCTGAGGAGTACAGGCCGTGACACCGCTGACCCGTACACGACCTCCGCGCTCCGAGTTCCCGCGCTCCCTGCTCGCCGGCTCCCAGGACGGGCTCGCCGAAGCGCTCGCCACCCTGGCCGACGCGGTCGACGCCGCGTCGACCGCCCGCCGCCCGGACGGCCCCCTCCCCGCGGGCACGCCCGCCGAGGTCCTTGCCGCCGCGGCCCGCGCGCTGGGGCCTGCCGAGCTGCCCGCCGAGGGCCTCGGCGCCAAGGCCGCGCTCGAACTCCTCGCCACGGTGCTCGTCGAGCACGGCATCGACCTCTCACATCCCCGGGCCGCCGCCCATCTCCAACCACCGGCACTGGCGGTCGCCGTCGCCGCCGACACCCTGGCGAGCGCGGGCAACGCCTCGCTCGACACGTACGACTCCGGCCCCTCGGCCATCGCCGTCGAGCGCTGGCTCATCGGCGCGCTGATCTCCCTCGCCGGACTGGGGGAGCGCGCCGACGGCGTCCTCACGCCCGGCGGCTCCCTGTCCAACCTCATGGGCCTGCTGCTCGCCCGGGACGCGGCCGCCCACCGGCGCGGCATCGACGCCCGCGAACACGGCGTCGCGGCACTCCCGGGCCCCGTGGTGTTCTGCTCCGAACTCGCCCACTTCTCCACCCATCGGGCCTGCGCCGCGCTCGGGCTCGGCGAGGCCGCCGTCCACGTCGTACCGGCCGACGGACGCCGGCGGATGCGGCCGGAAGCCTTGGCCGCCGCTCTGGACTCCCTCGGGCCCGACCGGACACCGGTCGCCGTGGTCGCCACCGCGGGGACCACGGACTTCGGCTCCATCGACCCGCTCCCGCAGATCGCCGAGATCGCCGCAGGGCACGGCATGTGGATGCACGTCGACGCCGCCTATGGCTTCGGGGCGCTCTTCTCGGAGCGACTGGCGGGCCGGCTGGCGGGTCTGGAGCTGGCCGACTCGATCACCCTCGACCTGCACAAGATCGGCTGGCAGCCGGCCGCGGCGAGCGTGCTGCTGGTCTCCGACACGACCGCCTTCACCGCCCTCGACCGCGAGGTCGCCTACCTCAACCCGACCGACGACTCCGAGGCCGGATACGACGGACTGCTCGGCCGCAGCCTCCAGACCACGCGCCGGCCGGACGCGGTGAAGGCCGCCGCCACCTTCCTGACGTACGGCCGCACCGGCATGGGACGGATGGTCGACGCCTGCCACGACCTCGCCCGGCACGCCGAGCGCCGCATCCTCGCCGAACCCGAGCTCGAACTGGTCTCCCCGGCCGAGCTGACCACCGTCGTCTTCCGCTTCCGCGGCGTGGACCCCGCCCGCTCCGACGCCCTCAACGGCGCCCTGCGCAGACGTCTCCTCGAGTCCGGCGACGCGCTCATCGGGCGCACGGAGGCCGCGACGGAGGGCCCCGGCTCACCGAAGCGGGTGTGCCTGAAGTTCACCCTGCTCAACCCCACCACCACCGCCGACGACATCGACGGCCTCGTGGACGCCGTCCTCGACGCCGGCCGCACCTGCGAACGACTCATCGAGGAGGACGCCGCATGAGCACGACCACCACGGCGGCAACCACCCGGACCGACCCGCTGCACGACCTCGACGCCCGGGGCGCGGCCGAACACGCCCATATCGAGGCGCTGTTGCGGTGCTGGCTGCGCGAGACCGGCACACCCGTCGCCCCCGGCCCGCTCCGCGTCGAGCTGCCCACCGCCGGCCTCGCCCTCGTCACCGAGGTCACGCACTGCTCGCCCACCGGCTGGCACCGCTTCGCCCCCGCCCGCCTGGAGGGCCCCGGAGGCCCGCTCGGTCCGACGGCCGACCCGGTCACGGCCGTCGCGCTGCTCTCCACCGAGGCGGCGGTACGCGGCGGCAGCCGCCCCGGCGGAGTCCCCGCCGGCGAGGTCGCCGACCTCGTGGAGCGCACCGCCGAGTCCGTACGCCGCGTCGCCGCGTTCGTCTCCGACCGCCGCGCCCACCCGCATCCGCCGGCCGGGGTCGACGGCTTCCTCGACGCCGAACAGGCTCTGCTGCTCGGTCACTTGAACCACCCCGCGCCGAAGAGCCGCGACGGCATCTCCGACCACGACGCGGCCGCCTTCTCGCCCGAACTGCGCGGCTCCTTCCGTCTGCACTGGTTCGCCGCAGACGCCTCCGTCGTCTCCCACGACGCCGTCGCAGGAGCCCCCTCGCTGGCGGGACGGGACACCGTCGCCCTCCTCGCCGACCTGGCCGAGCGGCGCCCGGACGACGGCCGGATCCTCGTCCCCGCCCACCCCTGGCAGGCCCGTGACCTGCTGCACCGCCCCCGTGTCAAAGCCCTGATCGCCTCCGGCGCCCTCGTACCGCTCGGCGAACGGGGACCGGAGTGGTGGCCCACCTCCAGCGTCCGCACCGTGTACCGGCCGGACGCCGACGTGATGCTGAAGCTCTCCCTCGGCCTGCGGCTCACCAACTCCCGCCGCGAGTCGACCCGTACGGAACTGCGCCGCGGCCTGGAGATCAACCGGCTGCTCGACGCCGGGTACGCGACGAGCACCTTCCAGGCCCACCCCGGCTTCGCCATCACCCGCGACCCCGCCTGGATCGCCGTCGACGAGCCGGGCCGCCCCGAGGGCCCGGACGTGACCGGCCTGGACGTCGCCGTACGCGAAGTGCCCGAGGGAATCGCCGACCTGCGCTGCCTCGTGGGCCTCGTCGCACCGCGCCCCGGCCTGGGCCGCAGCGCGCTGGGCGAACTGGTCGCCCGACTCGGCCCGGGAGCCGCCGAGCAGTGGACGGCCGACTACACCGACCGCGTCCTGGTTCCCATGCTGCACCTGTACGCGGCCACCGGCATCGGTCTGGAGGCGCACCAGCAGAACACCCTCGTCCGGCTCGACGGGAGCGGCCGGGTGACCGGCGGCACCTTCCGCGACAACCAGGGCTACTACCTGGCCTCCTCCTACCTGCCGGACCTCCTGAAGCGGCTCGGCGCCGACTCCTCCACGCTCGCCGTCGTCGACGACGCCCTCGTCGACGACCGGCTCTCCTACTACCTCCTGCGCAACCAGGCCCTCTCCGTCGTCGGTTGCCTCGCCGTCGACGGCCTGGCCGACGAACGCGACCTGCTCGCCGTCCTCGCCGACCGGCTGCGCGCGGCCCTCCCCGCCCTCGCCCAGGCCGGCCCCGACGGCGACCGGCTCGCCCGCCGCTGGCTGGAGGCCGACACCCTGCCCTGCAAGGGGAACCTGCTCACCCGTCTGCACGGCATCGACGAGGTCCTCGCCCCCCTCGACGCACAGTCCGTCTACCTCGACGCCCCCAACCCCCTTCAGGAGGCCGCCTCATGACCTCGGTGGACCAGCAGCCCGGCGAGACGATCCCCGGCCCGCCGCTCCCCCTGCTGAGCGGCCGGTGGACGGCCCGCGTCGCCCGCGCCGAAGGCGCCGACCTGGACCTCGTGCACGGGTGGATGCAGTCCCCGCACATCGACGCCTTCTGGCACCAGGCATGGCCGCGCGAGCGCTGGTACGAGGAGATCACCGGCCACCTCGCCGGCGACGCGATCCTGCCGGTCCTCGTCGACCTGGACGGCCGGCCGCTGGCGTACATCGAGGTGTACCGGGTGATCCGCGACCGGCTCGCCGGGCACTACCCCGAGCTCCCCCACGACCTGGGCGTCCACATCGCCATCGGTGAGGCCGAGCGCACCGGGAAGGGCCTGGGCCGGACCCTGCTGCGGGCCCTCGCCGAGGGCCTGCTCGCCGCGGACCCGGAGTGCACCCGGGTCGTCGCCGAGCCGGACGTGGCCAACGGGCCCTCGCTCCGCGCGTTCGAGGCCGCGGGATTCCGGCCCGCGGGCAAGGTCACCTTCCCCGACAAGACGGCCGCGCTGATGATCCACCCGCGCCGAGAGGAGGACATGCCCCGATGAGCGACCTCACCGGCCTCACCACCACCGAACACGACGTGGTGGCCATCGGCTGCGGCCCCTTCAACCTGGGCCTCGCCGCGCTGGCCTCGACCGTGGACGACCTCGACCTGGTCGTCCTGGAGGAACGCCCCGAACTGACCTGGCACCGCGGCATGATGTTCGGCGACGCCTCGATGCAGGTGAACTTCCTCGCCGACCTCGTCACGCTCGTCTCGCCCCGCCACCCCCTGTCGTTCCTGGAGTACCTCCACGACATGGACCGGCTCTACACCTTCACGGTGCGGGAGAACTTCTTCCCCTCCCGCCGCGAGTACGAGGACTACCTGCGCTGGGCGGCGGCCCGACTCCCCTCGGTCCGCTTCTCGCACCGCGTGGAGGAGGTCCACTGGGACGCCGGAGCCGAACGGTTCGTCCTGCACGTCGTACGCGGCGACGGCGCCCGGCTGCGGATGCTCGCCCGCAACCTGGTCCTCGGCATCGGCACCGCTCCGTACGTCCCCGACGCCCTCGCGAACCTGCCGTCCTCCGCGCTGCTGCACACCTCCGACTATCTGTACCGGGCGGACGACGTGGCGGCCGCCGGCAAGGTCACCGTGGTCGGTTCGGGCCAGTCGGGCGCGGAGGTCGTCGTCGATCTCCTCACCCGCAACCTGGACGGCGGGCCGGCGGTCAGCTGGCTGACGCGCACCACCTCCTTCGCACCGCTCGACTACACCAAGATGGTCCTGGAGATGACCACCCCGGCGTACATGCAGTACTTCCACTCCCTGCCGGAGGACGTGAGGGACCGGCTGGTCGGCGAGCAGTGGCAGTTCTACAAGGGCATCTCCACCGACACGCTGGAGGAGGTCCACGAGCTGCTCTACCGGCGCCAGCTGGACCACGGCCTCGCCGATGTGGAACTGCGCTTCGGGATCACCGTGGAGGCGGCCGAGGCGGACGCGTCGGGGCGGGTGGTGCTGACGTGCCGGCACCGCGACTCCGGGGAGCGCTTCGAGCACACCACCGACCTGGTCGTGGCCGCCACCGGCTACCGCAACCGCGCCCCCGCCTTCCTGGACCCGATCGACGAGCTGTTCCTCCGCGACGGCCGGGGCCGTCACCGGGTGCGCCTGGACCACTCCGTCGAGCTCGCGGAGGGCGTCGGCGGACGTGTCTTCGTGGCCAACGCGGAGGTCCACTCCCACGGCGTCTCGGCGCCGAACCTGGACATCGGCGCGATCCGCAACGCGACGATCCTCAACGCGATCACCGGCCGGGAGACCTACCGCCTTCCCAAGCGGAGCGCGTTCACGAGCTTCGACGTCCCGAGACGGGCCGGGTGACCGGAGGCGTCGGCGGGCCCGCGGCACCCCGCCCGCCGCGGAGAGGCGGTCAGGGGCCCACCTGGTCGGATGCCTGGAGCAGCCGCGCGGCCTGCCGGGAGGAAGGAGCCAGGCCGAAGGGAATGCCGAGCGTGCCGCAGAGGCGTTCCGTACGCAGCATGGCGCTGAGCGTGGCGGAGGACGGGGTGTTCGGCGGCAGCTCGATCACGACGCGTGACGGGCGGTGGGCGTAGAGCAGACCCTGGATGTCGAGAACGGCGGCGGCGCGATTCGTGACGTCCAGCTGACAGCAGAGCTTCAGCGACATGATGCCGCTCTCCATGGTGTGCCTGATGAGCATGACGACCTCCCACCGGCCTCAAGAGCCGGCGTCGGTGTCCGAGGGACGCTCGGCGGCGTCACGGCACAGGGGCAGGCGATGTGCGGCGCAGCGCCATCAGCGCGTCTTTCCGGATCAGTGTCCCCCGGGGAGGGGCGGCTGTCGCGCTCAGCGGGCGCGGCTCCGCCCCACCGCGGACACCGCCTAGACCCAGTTCACCTCGCTCCGGGCCAGCAGCGGGTCCTCGACCAGCTCCCACAGCGGCACGGCGAAGTTGCCGAGCCGGTAGCGGCCGCCGAAATGCAGGCCGAGCACGCGGTGGTCCGTCAGGTCGAACACCGGGGAGCCGCTGTTGCCGCCCAGGGTCGAGCAGTCGTGCTTCATCACCAGGCCGCCGGGGGTGAACTCCGTCGCGGTGCCCGGCTGCAGGCGCTTCACGTTGTACACGTCCATGAAGATCCGCCGCATCGACTCGGGCTCGTTGCGGCGGCCGTCCCAGGCCGGATAGCCGACGACGTACACCGGCCGGCCCGGCAGGCTCGCGGGCGCGTCGGCGGCCACCGCGAGCGGGGACGGCAGGACGCTCCCGTCGGGCGGGGCGACCCGCAGCAGCGCCATGTCGACGTCCGGGTGGATGCCGATCACCCCGGTGATCTCGTACGGCGGCGGGCCGACGGCCGGCGTGGCGGTCGCGGACAGCTCCTCGCCGGGGTCGACGCGGGCGGACATGCCCTGCTGGAAGGACCAGCCGGCGTCCTCGGCGCGGCTGAACTCCACGGCCACGTGCCGGTTGGTCATCACCGTCTCCGGGCCCACCAGGAAGGCGGTGCCGACCCAGTCCAGGCTCGGGTGGCCGGTCACCTCGACCCGCCCGACGCGCGCGATCGACTCGCGGATCGCCGCCCGGCCGGCGTCGAGCACGGACCAGTCGCCGTCCTGAGCGGCGAAGTCCTGCCCCTGCACCAGGATCGCGGGCCTGCCCTCCAGGAGGACGATCGCCTCCACCCCGAAGTACTCGTCCTCGTCGATCTCGTCCGCGCGGCCACCGGCCAGCTTCTCCAGGCCGGCGACACCGGCTTCGAGCACCCGGGCCCGTTCCTCCTGCGCGAAGCGGGAGATCTGGCCCGCCGGAGCCTCGTCCGCCGGCAGCTCCTCCACCGACTCGGAGATCTCCGCCTCCAGGTGCGCGCGCACGCGGGCGGCGACGCCCCGCAGGTCGTCGAAGACCTGCTCGGGACCGGTCGCGACCGGTGATCCGTACCGCATCTCCCGCCACCTCCTCCTCAGTTCCTCGTGCCGCGGTTCTCATGCGGCCCACGCTCACGCGGCCCAGGCATGGTCCCGCGGGGCAGGCGCCGACTGCGCCCGGGTGATCTCCTCGTACACCGCCGGGCTGTTCTCCCGCAGATGGGCCAGGATCCGGCTCATCTGCGTGCCCACATTCACGAACGCCGTCTTCCTCCCCTGGTAGTGGACCTCCTCCATCCGGCGGGTGCCGCGGTGGAGCGCCACCACGGTCCAGTCGTCGGTGAAGACCGGCGAACCGGACGATCCGCTGCGGGTGTCGGTGAAGTAGCGGACGTCGCGCTCGTCCGCCTCGAAGACGAGGTTGTTGCGCAGCGCCACGCGCTTGGGCTGCCCTCCGGGGTGCTGGATGATGTTCACCGCGACCGGTTCGGAACCGCTCAGCAGCAGCGGCGCGGTCGCGATCCGCAGCAGGGGGCGCGGCGCCTGCCCGGCCGAGAGTCGCATCACCGCGTAGTCGAGCGCCTCGTCCCAGGCGACCAGATCGCCCGCCGTCAGCTCTTCGGTCTCCGTCTCGTCGGCGCCGTAGTCGAACCGCGAACGGGAGTTGGCCACCTGGAGCCGGAGATCCTCCTCCGCCACCCGCGGCCGCGATCCGGGCGAACGCGTCCGGGCGTTCACCACATGGTGGTTGGTGATCAGCAGGCCCGGGGCGATGAGCCAGCCGGTCCCGGCGTGCGGGTAGGCGGGCTGCTGCGGCCGGCCGAACTCGTACGGCGGCACCTTCAGCCGGGCGACCGAGGCGCCGGCCAGGACGCCGCCGTGCAGGAACTCGAACGGAACGGTGTCGTCCCGGAAGATGATCTCCTCCTTGGTCTCGGCGGGCATCATCTCGGCCGGCAGGTCCGGCTCCCCGGCGGCGTCACGCGCCACGTCGTCCAGGGCGCGCTGCAGGACGGTGAGCGGGCCCGCCTCGACGGTCTGGGCGATGGCGTTGCGCAGCCAGACCTCCAGCGGCACCGTCCCGTCGATCAGCCGGTCCACCTGGTTCATCGTGTGCAGGTCGGAGTGGAGCTGCCGCAGCGGAGTGTCCATCGTCGGCAGGCTCGCCCGGAAGTGCGCGGTGGTGCCCGCGAAGAGCAGCGGACGGACGGTGTTCTCGGCGAGCCCCGCGTCCAGCGCGGCGTTGCGGACCCGTACGACGTCCTCGGGGGAGAGGTACGGAACACCCCGCACCGCTCCCTCGGCCGCGTCCGGGGGCGGCTGCGACCACAGCCCCGTACCGGCCGCGGCCGCCGTGCCCACGCCCGGTTCCGTGCCGGGTTCCGGGCCGGGACCGCGTACGGCGGACCCCACGTCCATCGCGGCCGCCACGCCCTCGACCAGATCGCCGCTCCGGTCGCGGAGCATGAGGGTCCGCCATGCGAGGCTGTCGAGCGTGCCGCGCCTGCGCGCCTCCCACAGGGCCCGCTCCACCGCCGCGTGCGGCATGCCGGCGCCCGCCCCCGGGGCCCCGGTGGCCCCGGGCGGGGTGTCCCGGGACGGTTCTCCCGCCGCCGACTCCAGGATCCGTGTCAGGGGTTCGCGCAGCTGCGGCTCGTCGGCCATGGCGGTCTCGATCCAGCGGGCGAGGGCGTCGACCACCGCCTCGTCGTCCGTCGGGAGCCCCACCAGCCGCAGCGTGTGTTCCAGGAGCTGCGGATCGACCCGGGAAGCCGTGGCCGCCGCGGCCCGTGCCAGCGCGGGCTGCCGGGCCAGTTCCTCGTCGGGCATGCCGCGCAGGGCCCCGGCCAGGCGGGCGTCCGTCTCGGCGGAGTCCTCGTCGGAGAGCGCCGCCAGCTGCGACCGGGCCACCAGGACCCCCATCGACTCGTGAGCGAGCCCGAGGGCGGTCGCGAGGCCCTCCGCCTCCTGAAGATCGCGGTCCGCGTCCGCGAAGTCGCCCACGTCCTGGGCGAGTCGGGCCGACAGCTGGAGCAGCTCCAGCTGGGTCTCCGAGCATCCCGCCTCACCCGCCCGGTCCACCGCCGCCTCGGCCGCCTCCCGGGCCTCGGCGGCCCGTCCGGACCTGGCCAGCGTCTCGACCAGGAGCGCGTGCAGTCTGCTGCACGGCGTCCACGGCCGGCGCTCGGCCAGCCGCTCCGCCGCCGTCTCGACGTATCCCTGGGTGAGCAGGTCCTCGATCTCGCGGGCGGCGATCCGTTCCCAGTCCTCCTGGTCGGCCTCCGCCATGATCCGGTCCGGCACGTGCCCGCCGATCTTCCCCAGCAGGAAGGCGGCCGAACGGGCCGGCATGTCACGGTCGGCGCCGACCAGGTGTCCGGCGACGCCCGGCAGCCAACGCCGTTCCACCGCCCGTGGGTTCTGCCCGAGACGGAGCCGGTGGTAGATCTCCTCGGCGCGCGCGGCAGCGCCTTCGCGCGCGGTGTAGTGCTCCACCGCGCGGTGGTCGACGGCGCGCATGAGATCCGTGCGCGCGGCGTCGGAGAGCCGCAGCATGATCGAGCGCAGGTCCGCGCGGTGGCGGACGGCCTGGGGCCCCGCCGACTCCATCAGGTCGAGCCGTGACACCAGACGCCCGAACAGCGAACGGGCCTCCTGCGGCGAGGAGAGGTGCAGTCCGGCCGGCTCGGCGAGGACGTCCTCGATCAGCTCCGGGGTGATGACCCGCAGGGCCAGACCCGCCTGCACCAGGGCGCGGACGTCGTCGTCCGCGATGTGCTTGAGGATACGGTCGTACAGCGTGCCCTGGATGAGCATCTGGTCGACCTGGTGGTGGAACCAGCGCCTGCGGGACGGCAGGCTCGACAGGAGGTCGCCGAGGGACTCGGACCGCGCGCCCAGGATCACGGCGGTCCGGGCCGCCAGCTTCAGGCTGAGCGGATGGCCGCCGACCCGGTCGGCGAGGTCCTGGGCGACCGCCTCGTCCTGCACCCCGCAGGACATCAGCAGGTCCACGGCGGCCTCCCGGTCCAGTTCGCCGAGTTCGATGGTGCGCAGCGCGAGCACCCTGGCGGGGTGGTCGACGGGGGCCCGTCCGGAGACGATGAACCGCAGGCGGGGATAGGCGGCGCGCAGCGCGGTCCAGATCGCCCACATCCGGCCGATCGCCGGCGAACCGCGGTACTGCGCCTCCTCGAAGGAGTCGACGACGATCACCAGCGGCGGGGCCGTCCCGCCCGGCGGGCCGCGCACCGCCTCCGCGGCGAGCTCGGCGACCTGCCCGGCGAGCTCCTGCTCACGGGCGCTGGCCCGGGAGTGGAATCCGGCGGAGTAGTCGCGGCCGAGGGTCGCACGGGTGGCGGAGAGCTGGAACAGCTCGTCCAGCTGGTTCCGTTCGCCGCGCTGCGAGGCGGCGGTCTCCTCGCACTCGTCGGCGAGGGCGTCGAACGCGGCGCGGTGGCGCGGATACTGGATGCCGAGCTGGCGGGCCACCTCGGCGACCAGGGTCGACGGTTCGTGGATGGAGAGCGTCGGCCGCTCGAAGTCGGCGTAGGCGAACGGGAATCCGGTGGGCGACTCGTTCAGGCTGTCGAGCAGGAACGTGGCGAGCAGGGTGCTCTTGCCGACGCCGCCCACGCCGTGGAGGATCACGGGCGGCTCGGCCGGCTCGGCCGGCAGGGCGATGTAGGCGCGCAGGGCATCGAGTTCGCGCTGCCGCCCGTGGAAGGTGCCCTGGACCAGCCGCCGCAGCGGCTGGAGCAGCCGTGCCCGTTCCAGGCGGTGCTGTACGTCGTCCACATCGGGCAGCCCGGTCGTGCCGGGGACCCGACGCAGCCACAGCACGGCCTGAAGGGTGTCCGCGAGCGCTTCGACGTCCTGCGGTTCGTGCGCGCCGGGCGGAGAGACCGTCAGCAGGGAGAGCGCGGTGCGTTCGGGGCACGGCCCGTCCGGCACGAGCCCGATGTTGGCTTCCAGGGCGCGCCGGGCCGCCTCCGGGCCGGCGAGTCCGCTCAGCGTCCGCTCACGGACCTCCGGCTTGAGGGTCCACGCCTGCGAGGGATGCGGGGGCAGGGCCGTGCAGTCGTCGACGAGCGCGAGAGCGGCCCGCCCCGTGGGCCGGCTCTCGTCCGGCAGCCGCAGCCGGGCGGGGTCGAACCCTTCGAGCAGGCAGGCCGCTTCCCGATAGGCCCTGCGCAGGTCGGGGAGTACGGGCCGGGCCGACCCGGTGGTGTCCCGCATGGCCCGGTGGAGCACTCCGGTCAGGTCGCCGCCGGGGACGAGGGAGCGGGAGAGCCGTACCGTCTCCTCCACCGCCGTGCACACCCGGCGCATGTAACTGTCCGTGGAACCAGGCGCGTCGACCGCCCGCAGCACCTCGGCCACCGCCACGTCCACCAGCGCGGGCACCGCCGCGCCGTCCGACGCGGGGTGCTCCTGGGCGAAGAACTCCCGGAAGAAGTCCCGCAGATCGTCCTCCCCGACGACACGGGAGGTGTCCCGGCACTCGTTCTTGCGGATGTCGTACGGGAGTTGGCGCATCGTGGGCGAGTAGCCGAGCAGGACGAGCCGGGGCACGGCCTCCCTCCGTACCGGCGTGTGCTCGTAGACGGCGAGCGCCAGCTTTCCGATGCAGTCCCAGACGTCCGCGTTGGGATCGAGCTTGTCGCACTCGTCGAGCACCAGCCAGAAGCGGTCCTCGGCCGCGGTCGCCCGGCTGACGATCCGGTGCACGGCGTCGTCGATCGCGGGCAGTGGATCGTTCAACTGTGTGGGATTCAACGGTGTCCGGTCCCCACCCGGACCGGCCACGAAGTCGTCGAGGCGCTCCACCAGCCGCGCGGCCGTCGAGGTGCGCGAGAGAGTCACCCGCACCGGACGGAAGCCGCAGTGCTGCCCCAGATGGCGGATCAGGCGGTACGAGTACGAGCGCCCGCTGTCCGGCTCACCGTCCACGACCAGAACCGTCTGCTCCGGATCGGCGACGAAGGCGCGGAGCTTCTCCCGCAGTCCGTCCCGGTCGATGAACACCTCGGTCCCGTTGGCGAGGACGAGGGTGCGGAAGGGGTCCTGGGGCGAGTGCAGGACCGCCTCGTCCTCCCGCAGCCGCGTGAGCAGGATCCTCGCCTCCGCGTACCCCGCACCGGTGAGCGCGTCGAGCCCGGCCAGTATGTCGAGGAGCGCGCGCTGGTGGGCGATGTCCCGGCGCGCCGCGCGGACGACCAGCCGCGCGTTCTCGTCGCGGTCCGGGGTGAGCACGAGATCCGCCACGAAGTCCTGCGAGAGTCCACTGTGTCGCAGCCGGGTGAGCGGATCGGGGGTGTCGAGAAGGTACTCCCGCACCCAGCTGGTGACGAGTCCCCATTCCGTTTCGGTGAGCGGCATACGCACCTGCCCGGCCGTCCCGCCGGGGGAGCGTGGGACGGACTGACTGAGTGACTGACTGAAACCTGCCAGGTCAATCGTTTCACCGGGCAGGGACCGTGGCAAACGGGCGATCCGACGGTCCCGTTCGACGGCATGCTCAGCCCTGCATCACGATGTCCGTGTACGACTCCAGGCGTCGCCAGCGGTCCTCCGGCGCCCGTGACACCGGCATCAGATCCACATCGGGCAGCGGCCCGAACTCCAGCTCGGTGATCTCCGCGACATCCGAGACCGGGACCTGGTACGTCCGGAACGGGCCGAGCGGCGGTGGCGCGCCCGCCGTCGCCCCGGCGAGCGCCCGCTCGGCGTCCCGGCTCAGGTCGGGGCTCTGGTCGAGGACGTACGCGGTCGCGGCCAGCGCCCCGTCCTGCATGAACGCGGCCACCTTCCAGAACCGCAGCGGCACCTGCACGCCCCGGTAGGGCGGGTCCGAGTCGTGCAGCACCGGCCCGGTGAGCACCGTCAGCTTCCGGTCGAACTCGGCCGCGTGGTCCAGGAGGTAGTTCTCCAGGCCCTGCCAGATCTGTTTCCCCTGGTTGAACACGTCCGACTGAGGAGCGGCGTTCGTGTAGTGGAACGTGTCGGTGTTGGCCCGGCTCGCCACCGCGGCGGGGCCCCACACCGGATCCAGCCGGCGCACCAGGTGCCCCCGGTCCAGGCTGTTGTTCCGGTAGATGTCGTTGCCGGCCTGCTGCTCCGCCGGAAGGCGCGGATCGAACTCCCAGACGTCGTCCCGGGGTACGTCCTCGGCCAGTTGCCCGCCCTCGATGCACACGGCGGTCGAGGCGGCGAGCCGCCGGTCCGGCCGGAAGACCACGGTGAAGTGCGTGTACGGCAGGATCACCGTCTCCACCGAGGCGCGGGCGGGCAGCGGCAGCGGCACGACGGGACCGAGGAAGGCCTCGTCGTAACCGGTCCGGTCGGCGAGCGAGTCGCGGCGCGGCCCGCCCGCCCTCGGGGGCGGCGGAGAAGGCGGGGGATCGGTCGGTTTCATACGATGTAGGTACCGCGCAGGAAGGGTCGCGCTCGGCACCGGGCCGCAGGCCACTCGATCAGCCGCCCCCGGAGCCTCCCTCCCTCACCCCCAAGGAGGCATCCCATGCCCGCCGGACTGTCCATCCACGTAGGACTCAACACGGTCGACCCCGATCGTTACGAAGGCTGGGACGGCGCCCTCGTGGCCTGCGAGAACGACGCCCATGACATGGCCCGGCTGGCCCGTGCCGCGGGCTTCTCCGACACCGTGCTGCTGACCGCCGAGTGCACCGTCGACAACGTGACCGCCGCGTTGCGTCAGGCGGCGGGCAAGCTCGCCCCCGACGACATCCTGCTGTTCACCTACTCGGGTCACGGCGGACAGGTCCCCGACGTCACCGGGGCGGACGACGAACCGGACGCGCTCGACGAGACCCTCGTGCTCTTCGACAGGCAGTTCCTGGACGACGAGCTGCACCAGGAGTTCCGGGGCTTCGCCGACGGCGTCCGCATCGTCGCCCTGCTCGACTGCTGCCACAGCGGCAGCGGCATCGAGCTGCCCGGCGCACCCGTCCCCGAGACCGGCATCCGGCTGATGCCCGTACCGAAGCAGCAGCAGATCTACGAGCGGGACCAGGGGTTCTTCGAGCAGCTGCAGCGCTCCCTGGTGAAGGCCTCTCCCGGCGGCGAGGCGGCGGGCCCGGACGCGATCCTCGTGGCGGCCTGTCAGGACAACCAGTTCGCCTCCGACGGCCCGGTCAACGGCGCCTTCACCGAGGCACTGCTGGAGGTCTGGGACGAAGGAGCCTTCCGCGGCGGCTACCGGCCCTTCCACCGCGCGATCCAGCGCCGGTTGCCCGCCACCCAGAGCCCGAACCTCTATCTGACCGGCAGCCCCTCGCCCGCCTTCCTGCGGCAACGGCCGTTCACGGTCTGACCGCCAGGCCCTAGGGCCTGATCCAAGAGACAGGCCCTAGCCCCGCAGCGCGGTCGCCAGCTGCGCCCGGGAGCGGACGTCCAGCTTCTGGTAGATCCGGGTGAGGCGCGCCTCGACCGTCTTCACACTCAGATAGAGCTTGGCCGCCGCCTCCTGGTTGCTGGCCCCCTGCCCGACCAGATGGGCCAGCCGCAGCTCCGCGTCCGTCAGCGAGGACAGCGCCGGCAGGGCGTCCTCGCCCGCGGGCGTCTCGCTCGTCAGGGCGAGCCAGGGCGCCGCCCCGGCGCGCTCGAACACGACCGCCGCCGAGTGGAGCGCGCTCTGCGCCGCCGACCGGCGACGGCGGCGCCGCTCCACCCGGGCCAGCGCGATCAGCGCCCGGCCGTGCTCCAGCGGCAGCCCCGCCCCGGCGAACCGCTCGGCGGTCCGGGCGAGCAGATCCGCCGCCTCGTCGGTCTTCCCGCAAGCGGCCAGATACACGGCGTACGCCCGGTCGCAGCCGAGGAGTACGGTTGTGCGCCCCAGCCGCTCCGCGACCGGACGCACCTCGGCCAGCAGGTCCGCCGCCTCCCGCGCCGCGTCGTTGGCGAGCAGCGCCTCGGCCAGCTCCTCGTGCCAGCGCAGCATCGACGGGTCGACGGTCGACTGGGCCCGCTCGTTGGCCTGCACCCGCCGCAGGGTCTCCAGGGCCGAGGAGACGTCCCCGTTGACCAGCTGGACGCGGCCCAGTGCGTAGAGGCTGCGGGAGAGGAAGACCCGGTCGCCCTCCTCCTCGGACGCCTGGACGCTGCGCCTGGCGTAGCTCGCGGCCCGTCCGAAGCTGCCGCCGGCCGTCTCCGCGAGCGCCAGGGTGTACCAGGCGGGACCGGGGGAGAGGCCCGCCTCCAGGGTCAGCGCGAGGGACTGACCCGCGTGGACCAGGGCCGCGGGGCAGGCCCCCATCCGGGACTCGATCGCGGCGAGCGTCGAGAACAGCTCGATGGTGTCCTCGACCGAGCCACGCCGCTGCACCAACGGCAGGAGGGCGTTCAGCTGGTCGCGGGCGTCGGCCAGCCGGTCGTCGAAGAGCGCGTGACGGATCGTCAGGATCTGGGCCGCGTTGCGGATCCCGAGGGGGCGCTCGGCCATCTCCAGGCCGCGCGCCTGGGCGAGCACGGACTCCGCGTCCGACGCGCCGAGCGCCCGGTCCATCCGCGCCTGTACGGTCAGGGCCTGAGCGGCCGTCCGGGGATCGCCCATCGAGGCGGCCAGCGCGGCGGATTCCACGGCGGCGGCCCGCGAGCGCACCGGATCCCCGTCCGCCAGCACGTACTTGACGGCCAGTCGGAGCAGCACGCCCGACCGGAGCGCGGTGTCGCCCTCGGAGTCCTCCATGGCGTGCACGTACATCTCGTCGAGCCCGGTCAGGCCCTGGCCCGCGGTGTCGAGGACGGCGAGCCGGGCCCGTACCCGGTCGGACGGGGCCGCGTCCCGGGCCAGCAGATCGGTCGCCGCCCGCATCGCGAGGTCGGCGCGGGCGGCCCGGGCGGCCTCCTCGGCGGCGTCGACGAGCCGCGCGATCCGCTCCGCGCCGTGCTGGACGGGGGTCGACTCGGCGGCGAGCAGGGCCAGCTCGGCGGCGAGCGCGCTGTTGCCCCGGCGCCGCGCGACCTCGGCGGCCGCGGCCACCTCGGCGGCGAGGGCTTCGTCGGGAATGTCCGTGGCGAGCGCCCGGTGCCGTACCGCCTCGACGGGGTCGTCGACGACCTCCGCGAGCGCGGCGTGACCCGCGCTGCGCTCGGCCCAGCAGGCGTCGTGGACCAGGGTGGAGGGCAGCAGCCCGGCGGTGAAGGCCACGGTGCCGTCCTCGGCGAGCGAGACCAGGTCGGCGCGTTCGGCGGCGGCGAGGTCCGCCTCCGCGTTCGGCCGCCCGGCCCGGCGTACCAGGGCGGCGGTCGGACGCAGCGCGAGCGCGGCGAACAGCAGCGTCTCGCGGACGTCCGGCGGCGCCGTGCCGAGGAGTTGCCGGGCCAGATCCCGCGCCCGCCCGGACAGGGTGAGCGCCTCGGCGTGGTGCACGGGGGTGCGCGCGTCGGCCAGTGAGCGGCCCACCGCGAGGGCGAGGCGGGGGTTGCCGCCGCTCGCCTTGTGGATGCGGCCGGCCATCCGGGACGGCAGCCGGTGGTGGAAGAGCAGAGCGGCGATCTCGTCGGCCTGCAGGGGCGGCACGAGCAGGATGTCGGCCTCCGACGGCACCCACAGGCGGGTGCCGTGGATGTCCTCGGAGCCGTACGCCTCCGGGGTCTCGACGGCGACGACCCGCAGCTCGGGCGGGGCGAGATGCAGGGCGAAGCGCAACAGGTCGGCGCTGTCCGCGTCGATGTGCTGCGCGCCGTCGACGACGAGCAGCGCGGGACCACGAGCGGTGAGCGCGCGCAGGATCTGGGCGATGCCGAGTCGCAGGGCGATCGGGTCCCATCCGCCGTCGAGCAGCGGCGCCTCGCGGCAGAGCATGGCGACGGCGGTCCGCTGGGGACCCGGCAGCCCGTCGAAGACTCCGGAGGCGGTGGCGCCGGCCGATCGGCCGGCCGGGGCGCCCGCATGGCCCGGCGCCCGGGCCGCCGTGCCGGCGGGTTCCGGTTCGGAGCCACGGACCCGGCCGGGGGCGTCCGGGCCGGCCTGGAGCGGGATCGTCGGTGTCGCCACGCCCGGCCATGTCACCGTCGAGGCGACCGAGGCCACGAGCGCGGCGGCCACCGCGCCCGGAATGTCACGGTCGGCGGGCAGTGTCGGCAGCCACAGGACGGTCTCCCCGCGGGACTCCGCGCGGGCCGCCTCGGCCAGGGCCACCTCGGTCTTCCCGACGCCCGCGGGACCGGTGAGCAGGGCGCGCCCACGGGTGTGCAGCACGCGTTCGAGACGGGAGAGCAGTTCCTCCCGGCCCACTGGCGCCAGGGGTCCCCCGACGCCCCCCTGGCGTACGGGAAGGTGCGACGTTGTCGTCACGTGTCCACCACCCTCCGGCGCTCGGGCCCTGCCCGTGAGCCCCGTGGGGCAGAGGATACGGAGCGTACCGGCGCAGTCCAGGCCTCCTGTCCGGCATACGGACAGCGTGTGCCGGTCACCACGCCAGGACGCGCCCGTGGTGTAGACCACGAGCGCGTCGCTGACCAGCAATGATGCTGATGTGGGGGGTGGTTCAGGGTGGATCAGAAGGTCAGGCTCCACGAGTCGATGTAGCCGGTGTCACCCGAGGCCACATCGCGGACCTGAAGCTTCCAGGTGCCGTTGGCGACCTCGCTCGACGCGTCGACCGTGTACGTGGTCAGGACGTTGTCGGCGCTGTCCGAGGAAGAGGACGCCTTCAGGTTGCGCACCGTGCCGTCGGGGGCGATCAGGTCGATGACCAGGTCCCCGCGCCAGGTGTGCTTGATGTCCACGCCGACCTTGAGGGCGGCGGGGGCGTTGCCCGTGCGGCCGGTGACGGCGATCGAGGACGACACGGTGGTGTTGTCGGAGATCGTCACGTTCGTCGCGTTGGTGAACACGGAGCCGGTCGGCGGGGTGGTGGTGCCGGTGACGGCGTCCACGGTCTTCGCCGTGTCGGCGATGCCGGCGCCGCAGCCGCCGGTGCAGGTGCCCGGCAGCGGGCGGGCGTTGGCCTTGATCGCGGACTCGATCTCGGCCGGCGTGAGGGTGGTCTTGGCCGACTTGAGCAGTGCGGCGAGGCCGGCGATGTGCGGCGCGGCCATCGAGGTGCCCTGGTAGGGCTTGTAGTTCTCCAGCGACTGGGTGGTCGTGCCCGAGTTCAGCGTGGAGTAGATGCCGTTCTCGGGGGTGGTCACCGTGCCGGGCGTGTCGGTGGCGCGGCGGGTCTCGCCGCCCGGAGCCGAGACGTCGATGCTGGTGCCGTAGTTCGAGTAGTACGACCGGTTGCCCTCACGGCTGGTCGAGGCGACGTTGATGACACCCGAGCAGTTCGCGGGGGTGAACCCGGACGCGTTGGCGTTGCTGTTGCCCGCGGCGACGACGACGGTGGTACCGCGCTGGACGGCGCCGTTGATCGCGGTCTGGTAGACGCTCGGGCAGGTGGAGCTGGCGCCGCCCAGGCTCAGGTTGATGACCTTCGCCGGGGTCGGGTTGGCCGCGACGCCCGGCACGGAGCCGCCGGACGCCCAGGTGATGGCGTCGGCGATGTCCGCCGAGGAGCCGCCGCACTTGCCGAGGACACGCACGGGCTGGATCTTCGCGTTGTACGCGATGCCCGCCATGCCCTTGGTGTTGTTGGTGACCGCACCGATGGTGCCGGCCACGTGGGTGCCGTGCCAGGAGGAGTTGGAGGCCCGGGAGCCGGTGCCGCACTCGCCGTCGGTGGCGTTCCAGTCGCCCTCGTCCTTGGCGTCCGCGTCACGGCCGTTGCCGTCGCGGGCGTCGGCGGAGGAGGAGATGAAGTCGTAGCCGGACACGACGTTGGCCGCCAGGTCCGAGTGGGCCGCGTAGCCGGTGTCGATCACGGCGACGGTGACGCCGGAGCCGGTCGTCTTGTCCCAGGCGGGCGGAACGTTCATGCCGCCGGTGGCCTCGAAGAGGTCCCACTGCTTGGCGTAGTCCGTGTCGTTCGGGGTGACCGCCATCGCGTACGCGCGGATGTCGGGCTCCACGGAGGCGACCGAGGGGTCGGCGCGGAAGGCGTCCATGACCTCGGTGACGTCCTGCTTCGTGGCGCTGTCGCCCAGGTCGACCAGCGCGGCGCCACTGGCGAGGCGGCGCTCGAAGGCGAGGCTCTCGCCCGTCTCGGCACCCTTGGCGGCCGCGTCGCTCTTGGCGGCGGCGTTCGAACCGGCCTCGGCGGCCTGGGACTTGTAGGTGACGATGACCTTCTCGACCGGGGCGCTGGGCAGCGTGGTCATCGTCTGGGAAGCCGGAGCCGGCTTCGGGGTCGCGGCGACCGGGGCGGCGGCGAACGCCCCGGAGGTGGCAGCGGCGCCGAGGATCGCGGCGCTCGCGACCACGACGGATATGACTCTCCGCCTGGAACTGTTCAAGGTGTTCCCTTTCAAGCACGACGTAGGTGCGGAGCAGTGGCGGCGGCGCGGGAGCGGGGTGCGACGTGGGGTTGCGGTCCGCCGGTCCCTGGGCTTGGGGGGCCCTTGCGCCGCCACCGGCGCGACGGCCCGGGTCAAGGCCGTCACCGGCGGACACCACCCACCTCTCCACATGCACCTGACACGCGGTTCGGGGGATGGGATCTGCCGGTGCGGCAGACAGTAGGGAACGACGAGATGAACCCGATACGGGGAAAACCCTTGTCACCCCCCGAGGGGGGTGGGGGAGGGCGAGGGGTGGGGGTGAGGGACGGGCGTGGGGTGGCGCGGTCCGGGCCCGCTTCCGAGCCCGGACCTCACCCCACCAGCCGGAGCGCCGTGCTCGCCACGCCCACGCGCACCGTCTGGCCCCAGGTCAGGTGCAGCGCGTCCGCCTCCATCCCGTCGCCGAAGGCGACCAGGCGGTCCGACTCCACCGTGAGGCGGAGGGACTGGCCCGAGCTCAGCACGCCCTCCACCCGCGTCGTGCCCGTGGTCGGGGACGGCCAGGCCTCGCGGACGAACCAGGCGAGGCGCGGGTCCGTCGGCGCGGGGAGGCGCAGCGGGCTCGAGCGCTGCTGCCAGAGCGAACGGAGCCAGCCCGTCGCGCCCGTGCCCGTGCCGATCAGGACACCCGAGGACGCCTGCGGTTCCGGCGCCGCTTCCCGGTCCTCCACGGCGAGCGTGTAGCGAGCCGTCTGGTGTCCGGGCGGGCCGAGGTAGATCTCGTTGAGGGCGAGGAGCCGCTGTGCGTCGTCGGTGACCGCCTCCACCATCGTCAGCTCGTCCGCCCCGGTCCCCGGCGCCCCCGTCCCCGAGGACCCGGTCCGCTCCACCGCCGCCAGCAACGCCCGCGCGTCCTTCGGCCGGTGCCGTACCAGGACTCCCGCGTTCCGCCCGGGATCGGCGTCGATCCCGATCACGGGCTGCCCGGCCAGGTACTTCGCCACGTTGGCCACCAGGCCGTCCTGCCCGACCACGACGACCACGTCCTCCGGCCCGAACAGGAAACGGTCCAGGTCCGCCCGCTCCACCCGCGCCTGCCGCCACGCGAGCGGCACCGCCGCCGCCACCTCCGCGAGCGCCCGCCGGTTCCGCTCGTACCGCTCCCGTACGTCCTCGATGCCCCGGTCCCGGCTGGACAGGAAGAACGCGGCCTGTCCGTGCGTACCGTGCCGGGCGAGCAGCTCCTCGTACTCCGTGGTGCGGTGCACGAGCACCGCGCGAGGGGCCAGGCTCACGACGCCGTGGTCCCGCCGCCGAGCTTCGCCAGAAGCCCGGTCAGTACGTCGGGCGAGAGCGTCAGGTGCTCGATCCGGGGGAGGTTCTCGGCCGCCCGGGTCGCCGCCAGCGCGTGCAGTGTCGCCGTCTCGACGTCCCCGTGCACCCGCAGCCACGCCGCCTGCGCCGCCGCCCGCGCCTCGCCGACCTCCCGCGCCGCCTCCGCCTCGGCCCGCGCGAGCCGGACCTTCCGTACCGCCTCCGCCTCCGCCCGTACGGAGTCGGCGGCGGCGCTCTCCTCGGCCTCGCGGCGTGCGTTGGTGCCGCGCTGGTCGACGAGCCGCTCCTCCTGGCGGGCCAGCTCGATCTTGCTGGCGAGCTCGTTCTCGGCGATGGTCCGTTCGCGCTCCACGGCCACGGCCCGCCGCTCGTAGGTGGCCCGGTCCGCCTCCTGCTGGATCTGCTCGCGCGCCGGCGTGCGCAGCGCCCGCTCGACCTCGGGCTCCGGACGGATCGCCACCACCCGGACCGCCACCACCTCGATACCGGTGGCCGGCAGCCGTGGCTCGGCCGCGAGCCCGTCCGCGATGCGGTCCCGTACGGCGGCCACACCGTCGACGAGGGCGGCGGCGAGCGGGGTCCGCGCAAGGACGTCGAGGGCGTGCTGCTGCGCGCTCTCGGTGAGGAGGGTGGCGATCTGCTCCAGCGGCGCACCGCGCCACGCGCCGGTGTCCGGATCGATCGAGAAGTCGAGCCGGGTGGCCGCGGCCTCCGGTTCGCCGATCCGGTAGGTGACGGTGGACTGCACGCTCACGTCCTGGAAGTCGGCGGTCCTGGCGTGGAACGCCATCGCCAGCTCACGGTCGTTCACCGGCACCTCGGAGAGCGCGGCGGACAGCGAGCGGAACCAGAAGCTGAGCCCCGTCCCGTCGTGGACGAGGCGTCCACGACGGTGGTGGCGGATGTGCGAGGTGGGCGCGGAACGCAGATGGCGCCAGCCGGCGCGGCGCGTGATGTCGGCCATGGAAACTCCCCTTGTCGTCATGATGACGATATAGAGGGCTGTTCGTTCTCGTCAAGATGACGAAATGGGCGGCTCCAGTTTCGGCTCCGGTTTCGGCTTGGGCTCCGGCTCCCGCTCCCGCGGCGGCCCCGCCGCGTGCAGCCGCGCCGAGACGTCCTCATGGGCCAGCCGTCGCAGCGCGAGCAGGATCGGCTCGTAGAGCATCGTGTACGCGACGGTCGCCTCGATCGCCTCCTCCAGGACCGGGTACTCCTCCATGACGGCGTACTCCTCCGCCGCGATCGGGTGCATCGCCAGCGCGTACCGCCGGATGTGGTCCACGCCGCTCCGGTAGCCCAGCTCCCGCAGCGTCACCACGGCCCTGGTCAGCGCGGCGAGCGCGGGCGCCTCGTCGTACACCTGCCAGCCGAGCTCGGACAGGAGCCCGCGCAGCTCGGCGAAGACCTCGTCCCACAGGCGCCGTGCCGGGTCGGACTCCTCGGGCGGCGTGATCCGCGGACCCAGCATGTACTGGGCGACGCCCAGTCGTTCGTGGCGGCCGAAGGCGGGGTCGTCCGCGACCGCGAGGACGTCCCGCGCCTGCTGGATCGTCATTCCGCCGACCGTCAGCAGCGCGCGGACCAGCCGCAGCCTGCGCAGATGCTCCTCGCCGTAGTCGGACTGCCGGGCGGTGACGGGAGTGCCCGGCGCCAGGAGCCCTTCCCGGAGGTAGTACTTGACCGTGGCCACGGACACGCCACCCCGGTCGCTCAGCTCGGACAGGCGCAAAGGGTTTCACCGTTCCCATCGTCTCGACACGGTCACCCGGGAGTTCTACTCTGGCCTCCAAGGATAGTTCAGCTATCCAACAGCAGGAGGTGGGGGACCAATGGCCATCGGGTCCGATCTCAAGCAGGGGCTGCGGCTCGTCGCCGTGCCCGAGTGGAACCGCGGCGGCGCGCGGAGCCGCGCCGAACGGCGCCGGGTGCGCCGGGGCCGCTTCATGGCCGCGAACGCCGAACCGGTGGCCGTCTTCCTGATCGGCGCCCGCGTCAACCGCTGGCGCTCGGTCCGCGGCTGGCTGCCGGTGATGCTGGCGATGCCCGGCATGATCAAGGAGCTCGGCGCGGACCCGGAGAGCGGGTTCCTCGGCTACCGGATGCTCCTCGGGCCCGCGTTCGGTGAGATCACGATCGTCCAGTACTGGCGGAGGGCGGGCGACATCCGCGCGTACGCCACCGATTCCGCGCGGCGGCACCGCCCCGCCCAGAGCGCCTTCTGGCGGCGGTACTTCACGAGCAACGGGGCGGTCGGCATCTGGCACGAGATGTACTCGGTCCGGCCCGGCGCGTACAGCGCGCTGTACGGGGACATGCCGCCGACGGGGATCGGCGCGCTCTTCGGGCTCGTACCGGCTGTGCCGGGGGCGAAGGGCGGATACGAGCCGTCCACCGACCCGATCTTCGCGGCCCAGGTGACGGAGGACCGCCCGCCGTCGGGGGAGTGAGTCAGCAGGGGAGCGGTACGGCTGCGGGGACCGCCTCGTCGGTACGCGGCGGGGGAAGCGGCTGCCCGGAGGCCAAGAGAGGGGAGGCCGACGGGAAGGGGGAAGCGGGCGGGTGCGTGACCGGGGGAGCGGCGGAGGGCGGGGGCGGGGCCACGGGGGCCGTCCCCGCGCCCGCCGTCAACAGCACCACCCCACGGGCCGCGACCACCGACGCGGCGGCCGCGATCAGCCAGCCCCACACGCCCGCACGGAACGTCTCGCCGAGCAGCGCCACGCCGATGACGGCGGCGGCGGCCGGATTGGAGAGGTTCACGACGGCCAGCGGCGCGGCGAGCCCGCCGCGGTAAGCCGTCTGTGAGAGCAACAGGCCGCCGACGGCGAAGGCGGATATCAGTACCGCGATCAGGGCCGTCTGCCACCAGGCGGTCGCCCCGCCCGGCAGCTCCCGCGTCACGGCGGCGGTCAGCGTCTGCGTCAGCGCGGAGGCCACCCCGGAGGCGATCCCGGACGCCGTCGCATGCCCGAGCCCCCGCCCGAATCCCCGGCCACGGCCCCGGCCCTGGCGCACGCCCCGGCCCCGGCGAGACGTTCCGTCACGGGAGCCCGCGCCGCTCCGCCGTCCCGAGGCGAGCACCACGATCAGCAGCGCCGTCGCCGCCGAGACGATCACGGACTCGCGCGGACTCAGCGCGTCGCCCGGCGTCGCGGGGCCCGTGACCGAGATCAGCCCGACGAGGCCCGCCAGCGTCCAGAGCGCCCCGCGCCACTCCGTCCGGGTCACCCGGCGCCGGGCGCAGTACGCCCCGAGCGGCAGCGCGGCCACCAGCGTGAGGGCGCCCAGCGGCTGGACGAGCGTCAGGGGCCCGTAGTGCAGGGCGGCCACATGGGTGAGCGCGCCGGCGGCGTTGAGGCCGACCGCCCACCACCACCGACCGTGGGCGAGTAGGGCGCGGAGCGCGCCGCGCCCCCCGTCGGAGGCCGAGGCGAGCCGGGACTGGGCGACGGCGGCGAGGGCGTACCCGGCGGCGGAGACCAGGGACAGGAGCACGGCGAGGAGGAGGCCGTCGGGGGTCGTCATCGCAGCGCTCCCGCCGGGCGGGGCGCGGCGGCGCGCCGCAGCGGGCCCGGTCCCGCCGGTCCGGTGCCCGGCGCCCGTACCGCCGCGAGCGCGAGGGCGAGCAGCGCCCCCGCCGCGAGCGCGTCGAACCAGTAGTGATTGGCCGTGCCGACGATCACCAGGAGCGTCAGCAGGGGGTGGAGCAGCCACAGCCACCGCCACCGGCCGCGGGTGGCGACGATCAGACCGATCGCGACCATCACCGCCCAGCCGAAGTGCAGCGACGGCATCGCGGCGAACTGGTTGGCCATCGAGTCCGTCTCGGGGCTCGCGCCGTACACCGACGGGCCGTAGACCTGCGCGGTGTCGACGAGTCCGGTCGCCGCCAGCATCCGCGGCGGAGCCAGCGGCATCAGCAGGTGCAGGGCGAGCGCGGCGGCGGTCAGCAGCGCCAGGACGCGACGGGACCAGAGGTAGTGGTCCGGGCGGCGCCGGTAGAGCCAGGCGAGGAAGGCGATCGTGGCCGGGAAGTGCACGGCCGCGTAGTAGGTGTTCGCGGCTCGGACGAGCGGCTCGCCGTGCAGCAGAAGGGCCTGTACGGACCCCTCGCCGGGCAGATGGACGGCCCGCTCCGCGCTCCATATCCGGTCGGCGTTGTGGAATGCGCGCAGCTCGTGGCCGTTCGCGAACAGTCGCCCGAACTTGTAGACGAGGAACAGTGCCGTGACGAGCAGCAGTTCGCGCAGCAGCGGCGGTCTCGGGGTAGCGGTCGGCCCCGGTCCTGCGGGACGTGTCCCTCGTGTCCCGCGTATCCCGGCAGCCATGGCGCGGCCCCTTTTTCCGTCACATCGTCAGCAAACGGAGGAAGCCTAGATCTGTTTTCATCGAGACGCAAGCGTCTCGATACGCTTGCGTCTCGATTGTGCACCCCCTACTCTCGTATGTGCAGAGAGCTGTCGGGGAGGAATGGGATGTCCACACAGGCCGCGACCGCCGCCGCCCGTCGCAGCAAGATCACGCCGGAGCGGGAGAGCGAGCTCTACGAGGCCGTCCTCCGCCTGCTCCGGGAGGGCGGCTACGACGCGGTGACCATGGAGGGCGTCGCGGCGCGCACCAAGTGCGGCAAGGCGACCCTCTACCGCCAGTGGGGCTCCAAGCCGCAGCTCGTCACGGCCGCCCTCGCCAAGCAGCGCTGCACGTTCTTCGCCGGCATCGACACCGGATCTCTCGCCGGCGACCTGCGCGAGGCCGCCCACCTGGCCGCCACGCGCCGCGACCAGGACGCCGAACTCATGGAGGCCGTCAGCCAGGCGTACATCCAGCACCCCGACCTGCGCGAGGCGCTCCGCGAGACCGTCATCAGCCCGGAGGTCGCGGCCCTCGACGGGATCCTGCGGCGGGCGGCCGAGCGCGGCGAGATCGACCCGGACAACCCGGCGATCGGCTTCGTCGCCCCCTGCTTCCTCGGGATGCTCCGCATCGAGCGGCTCTTCGAGGAGCGCTTCGCCGACGCGTCGACGATGCGCGTCTTCGTCGACTCCGTCCTGCTGCCGGCGCTGCTGCCGACGGGCCACGTGGAGATGTGACCGTCCGGGGCCTGCTCGGACGGCCGCATCCAGGTGTGACCGTCCGGGGCCTGCTCCGACGGGGCGCGTGGAGATGTGACCGTCCGGCGCCTCCCGCACCCTGGACGTATGCCAGCCGCTGCTCCCGATGTCCGTGTCCGCCGGATCTACGAGGCTCCCTCGCCCGACGACGGCGTACGGGTCCTCGTCGACCGCCTCTGGCCGCGCGGCCTCGCCAGGACCGACGCCCGCATCGACGAGTGGCCCAAGGCACTCACCCCCTCCACCGAACTGCGGCGCTGGTACCACGGCCCGGACGGCGTGTACGAGGAGTTCTGCCGGCGGTACGAGGACGAGCTCAGTGCACCCGCGGCCGCCGAGGCCCTCGACCGGCTGCGCGGCCTCGCCGCCCAGGGCACCGTCACCCTCCTCACCGCCGCCAAGGACCCCTCCGTCAGCCACACCTCCGTACTCGTCCGCGCGCTGTCCGAAACCCGGGCGTAGCCAGGAGCACGCGGCGCCGGTCACCATGGCCGGACCGCACCGAGTTCCGCACCTTCCCCTTCCGGAGGCGCCGCGTGGACCCGACGACGTACGCACGTCACGAACTGCTCGACGCGTTGCAGCGCGACCCGTACCCCCTCTACGCACATGCGCGACAGACCGACGGTCTGACCTTCGTCCCCGAACTCGACGCCTGGCTGGTCGCCCGCGACGCCGACGTCCGCGAAGTCCTGTTGCGGCCCGAGGACTTCTCCTCCGCCCAGGCCCTGAGGCCCGATGTGATCCCCTCGGCGGCCGCCCTCGGCGTCCTCGCCGGCGGATTCGGCCCACGGCCCACCGTCGTCTCCACCGACGGCGCCGCCCACCGCCGCCACCGCGCCCCGATCAACAGCGGCCTCTCCGCGGCGCGCGTCGCGGCCCTCGCCCCCTACGCCACCGAGGTCGCCACCGCCCTCGTCGACGGCTTCGCCGACGACGGCCGCACGGAGCTGATGTCCTCCTACGCCCGCAAGCTGCCCGGCGCCGTCATCGGCCGGCTGATCGGCCTCGATCCGGCGGACGTGCCCGCCGCGGTGCACGGAGGACACCGCGCCGAGCAGCTCCTCTTCCGGCCGATGTCCGAGGACGAACAGCGCGCGGCCGCCGAGGACGTCGTCGCCCTCCAGCACCTCCTCGACCGCTACGCCCGTGACCGGCGCGCCCACCCCCGCGACGACCTCTGCTCGACGATGGCCGCCGCCCTCGCCCCGGACACCGGACTGGGGCCCGGCACCCGCGAGCCCACTCCCGACCAGCGCAGCGAACTCGTCGCCAACCTGCAGAACTTCCTCATCGCCGGACACCTCACCACCACGGCGCTGATCGGCACCGCGCTGTACCACCTGCTGCGCCGGCGCGACCAGTGGGAGCTGCTCCGCGCCCGGCCGGACCTCATACCCGGGGCGGTGGAGGAAGCCGTCCGCTTCGACACCGCCGTCCAGGGATTCCGCCGCACCACGACCCGCCCGGTCGTCCTCGCCGGCACGGAACTGCCCGCGGGCGCCACGCTCTTCGTGGCGTACGGCTCCGCCAACCGCGACGAGGCGCGCCACGAGGACGCCGACGTCTTCGACATCACCCGCCCCCCGACCCCCACCCGCCACGTCGGCTTCGGCCACGGCGCCCACGGCTGCCCCGGCTCCCAGCTCGCCCGCGTCCAACTGCGCCTCACCCTGGAGCTGTTCGTCCGCCGCTTCCCCGGACTGCGGCTGTCGGACGACCGAGTGGTGATGCGGCCGACCCTGATCCACCGCTCACCCGAGGAGCTGCACCTGACCTGGTGACCGCCGCTACGAGGCCAGCAGACGCGGCGCCTCGTCGGACGCGTCCGTCACGGTGTCCGCACGCGCCGCCAAGGCGCGGGCCCACCGGACGAGTCCGCCGATGTCGATGCCGTACGGATCGGGCTGCCCGGCGATCCGTACGGCACCGCGCAGCAACAGCCGCGCCCCGCCCGCCGCGTTGCCCCGCGCGGCGTGGGTCAGCCCCACCGCCAGCTGGGCGAGCCCCTGCCACAGCTCCCGCTCCCCGGCGGGACCGCTCTTCCAGGCGTCCTCGAAGACCTCGTGCGCGTGGAAGGGCATCCCCGCGTCGAGCAGCCGCTGTGCCTCACGGAGCGTCTGCGCGGGCGTCCGCACCACCCCTTCGGGCTGCCGCGGCACCCCCTCGACCCCGTACGGCAACGGCCGCCCGAGCCCGTCCCGCGGCCGCGCACTGCGCGCCCGCCCCTCCTCGTCCCGGTCCCTCGGCGTCCTGTTCACGTGCCCATTCTCCCCTTCGGCGGCCCGGCCTGCGGATATGCCACACGCCACCGGCGCGGGCCTGCGTCCACCCGCCCCGCGAAGTGCGGTAATGTTCTCCTGCACGCAGCCGCCGGGGAAAAACCCGGGGGGAACGGGCATCGGGACGTGGCGCAGCTTGGTAGCGCACTTGACTGGGGGTCAAGGGGTCGCAGGTTCAAATCCTGTCGTCCCGACTCGAAGGAGTCGCAGGCCAGGGGCCGTTTCAGAGAAATCTGAAACGGCCCTTGATTCTTTTTGGGGACCAGTTGGGGGCCAGCGCACTTGACCGGGCGAAGTGCACCTTGACTCAGTCAAGGTGCGTTGATCACGGCGATGTGGCGCCTGCCCGGATCGCCTCGTAGAAGTGGGGGCCGTGGGCCCATCTCTTCAGCTCCGACAGAGCGGGCTCTCGCATCGGTGTGCCGCAGACCGCGCGGTCGACCGGTGCGGGAGCGGTGAGGTGCCAGGATGCGTAGCCGCCCACTTCCATCCCGGGGTGAAACGCGTTCCACGAGGCTCGCGGCCAGCCGTACGCCCGGCCGTACGTGAGCGCCCACGCCTGCGGAGGCATACGGCTGGTGTTCGGCGGCGGTCTTGCGGCGTCGTCGGTGTTCGTTCGAGCAGTACGTCCGGGACCGCTGGAAGATCAAGCGCGCCCAAGCCTACCGTTGCCTGACCCCGCGTTCCGCCGCCTCGGTCACCAGCGTTCGTAGGCGGTGAACGGCCGGCCCGGTCCGTCGGTGTCGTAGCGGGAGACGATCAGCAGGCCGTCGCGGTCGATGAGGCCGGCCAGCCACCCGTCGCCGCGGTCGATGTCGATGGAGAAGGTGCGGTCATCCAGTTCCTCTCCGGTGGCACCGTCCAGGACGTACAGGGTTTCGACGAAGCTGCCCCGGTCCTCGTGCAGGACGGAGACCTTGCCGTTGTGGACGGCGAGCGCCACCGTGTCACCCCGGCCGGAGTCCGCCTGCCAGGCGAGGCGGCCTGTCGTGAGGTCGATGGCGACGACCCGGGTGCTGGTGGACGACTTGCCGAAGTCGGCGACCGCGTAGAGGTGCTTGCCGTCGACGGCGACCTTGGAGGGCTCGTCGGCGACGATCTTCCCGTGCTCGCCGGAGACCTCGATCCGGGTCTGCCGCCGACCGTCCGCGCCGAAGGAGAAGAAGGCGTTGGTGCCGGGCTCGGTGTCATACGCGGGACGGACGGACACCACCAGCGGGTCGACGGACAGGAGTGCCGTCCGGACCGGGGACGACGACGAGAACGGGGCGACCGGGCGGCGCGCGTCCAGCGGCTCGGTGTGGATCAAGGCGCCGGTCGCCGGGTCGAGGACGGCGGCCGTCAGTTCCGCCCGGTTCTCCTTACCACAGCTGAGGACAGCGACGACCCTGCGCTTCGCGGCCCCGACGTCGAACGGCCGGCAGTCCTTCGGGACGGTGGCCGTCCAGCGACGTTCGCCGGTCCGCAGATCGACGGCGCGGATCGCTTTCCGGCCATCGGCGACCGCCTTCCCGATCCCGTCCGTCCACGTGTCGAGGACGACGGCGAGTCCGCCGCCCGCGGCCACGGTGCCGCTTGCGGGACGGCCGGCGGTGGCCATGGCGGAGGCCTTGCGGGAGCCGCTCCACAGCTCCTTTCCGGTCTTCAGGTCGAGCGCGGTGACGCGGGCGCAGCCCTCGCTCTCGACGGCAGTGACGTTCTCCCCGTGCACCAGGAGCAGCACCGAGTCGTCGGGGGTGGACGTGGAGCAGATCTCGGACCGGCCCGGTGGCGCGTACTCCCAGTGCTGCTTCCCGGTCCGCACGCCGTAGCCGGTGACCGCGTCGAAGCGGCTGCGCACCAGGGTGTCGCCGACCAGCCAGTTGCCGTTGCCGTGCTCGGCGGCCGCCGGGTCGGCCGGCGTCTCCCAGACGGTGTCCATGGAGTCGCCGGGCATGTTCCCGCTGATCATGAGGACGCCGGAGACGAGGCCGCCGACCAGCGCGACCGCGGCCACGACAGCGGCCGCCAGGCAGCCGATCCGTCGGCCCCGGCCGGGTTGGGCGACCGGTCTTGTCACATTGCTTACCTGCACGTCCGTCGTCCCCATCCCGTCCCTGGTCTCCCAGGCCCCTGCGGAGCACTCCCCGGCTCCGACGCCGGTCAGCGTAGACGACCGACGAGTTTCGATGCCACGTGCGTTCGTATGCCGTGAAGGTGGTGAGGCTCTCCGTCTCGTTGTGCCGGGCGGTGATCAGCAGACCGTCGTAAGCCGGTGGACCTGACCCGGGCAAGCTCCAGGCCGGACCGGTCACGCGCACGGACATCTCCTTGTACGCGGTAGCCGTACGAAAGAGGCGGACCCGACAAAGCCTGTCGCCTTGGCCGCGTCAGTGGTCGCGGCGCTTCACGCCGCCTTGGTGAGGGTGGACCGGTCCGTGCGGGACGCGTGCCGGGTGGTTGTCACGGGGCTGGTCAGGGGTCCTCGTCCGTCGTGGCGCGGCCACAGGAGGAGGGCACCGATCGCTCCCGCTCCGGCGAGGGCCGCGAGGACGGACCAGGCAAGGGTGAAGCCGACGTTCGTGCCGAGCCATCCCGCGACGGGATAGGTGATGAGCCAGGCCAGGTGCGACAGGGAGAACTGGGCCGCGAACGCCTCGGGGATCGCGTTCCGTCCGACGGAGGCGCGGAGGACCTTGCCGGTCGGCGTGATGATCAGTGCCATGCCGATGCCGATCAGGGTCCAGATGATCGCCGTACCGGTCCAGGTGGTCAGGCCGGCCGCGATGAGCGTCACCGCGGCGGTCGTGCCGCCGACGAGGACTCCGGCGCCGGTCATCATGACGGTGCGGGCGGCGATCCGGTCGAGAACGCGGGGCAGCACGAGGGCGGCGAGGAGGGTTCCGGCGCCGGAGGCGGCGAGCATCCAGGCGACGTCCGACCGCGAGCCGCCGAGCTCGTCACGGACGTGGTTGACGGTGTTGACGACGACGATCGAACCAGCCGCCGCGACCACGAGGTTGAGCGCCATGACGCCGCGCAGCCGCGGCGTCCTGAGGAAGGTCCTGATCCCCGCTGCCGCCTTGTCCCATGCCTGGGTGTGGGTACTGGGGCGGGCGTCGGGGACGCGCGTCGACAGGACGAGCAGGGCGGAGAGGAGGAATCCGGCGGAGGTGCCCAGGAACAGCCAGTTGAAGCTCATGAACGTCAGGGCGACGGCTGCAAGGACGGGGCTGAGCAGAGTCTCCATGGTGGAGGCGACCTGGGAGGCGGACAGGGCACGCGTGTAGTCGGACTCGTCGGTGACGATGTCGGGGATGACGGCCTGGAACGTCGGGGTGAACGCCGCGGAGCCGGCCTGGAGCAGGCCGATCAGGACGTAGATGTGCCAGACCTCGGTGACCAGCGGCAGTGCGAGGACCACCGCACCGCGGATCACGTCGAGGAGGACGAGGAGGGTTCTCCTGGGGAGCCGGTCGACGTACGCGGCAGCGAGTGGGGCTATGACCACGTACATGACCATCTTGATGGTCAGGGCGGTGCCGAGGACCAGGCCGGCGCGCGGTCCTGCGAGGTCGTAGGCGAGCAGCCCGAGGGCCACTGTGGTCAGCCCGGTACCGAACAGGGCGATGACCTGGGCGCCGAACAGGTGACGGTAGTCGCGGATGGCGAACAGACGCATGGCGGGTTCCTTCCGTGTCCATGCGGCGGGGCACGGTCCCGGGGCGGAGGCCGTGTCCCGCGAGTACAGGCGGGGGTGTCCCTCGTGTCTCTACGCACCGGTGTCGCTCCCCGGTGTGAGGCCGGCGAGCAGGTTGAAGGCGCCGGTGAGGATGTTGAGTGCGACGACGCCGACGACATCGGCCAGCACGCGGTCGCTGTAGCCGTGCTCCCGCAGCGCGCTGATCTGTTCGTCGGTGATCGACGTCGGCTCGCGATAGGCCTGGAGGGCGAGGGTGATGATCGCCGCGATCGCGGGATCGGCCGAGGTTCCCGCGTGGGCTCGCTCGATCTCCTCCTCGTCCACTCCCATGGCGCGGGCGGCACTCACATGCGCGTCGAGGCAGAGCCCGCAGCCCTGGAGTGCCTGGACGGCGATCGAGATCCGTTCGCTGATTCTGCGGTCGAGTTTGGCTCGTCCCATGGCCCTGCTGAGCTGGAGGTATCCGCCCAGGACAGCCGGGGAGTGCGCCATCGTGGAGACCATGTCGCCGACCTGACCATGGCGGGAGACCAGGTCGGCGAGGAGGTCGCGCGAGGCGCCGACCGCCGTGTCGGGCGTGAGGCGGGTCAGGCGGGGCATGACGTTCCTTCCGATGGGGCTGCTTTCATCCGGTCAGTGGTGTGCGTGGTGGTGGCTCCCGTGCTCGGGTGCTGTGGTCCGTACCGTGAACTCGGCTGTTCGGACGACGTCGTCGTGCTGGAAGTCCAGGTACAGGCGGTAGGTGCCGGCCGACGGCGCGGCCGCCATGAAGGCGATCCCGGGTCCCGGTGCGGTGGTGCCGTCACCGGGTTCGCCCTCCGGGTGGACGTGGAGGTAGCCCAGGTCGCCGACCCGCAGTGCCACCAGGTGCCCGTACGCGGCCAGGTAGGGCTGCAGGTCGGTGACGGGGCGGCCGTTCCGGCTGACGGTGAGGGTCAGTTCGCTCGCCTCCCCGGGCAGGAGTTCGCCGTCGAGCGTGACGGTGTACTCGCCGATCCGCGCGACCCCGGTGGCCTCGGGCAGCGGCCGCGGGTCGTACGGCCCGGCGACCGCGACGTCGATCCCCAGCGTCATGGTCCCGTGGTGGCCGACTGGGTGGAAGTCCGCGAAGAACCTCCAGTCACCCGGTTCCAGGGCCAGTTCGATGCTCCAGGTGCCCTTCTCGTCCCTCACCGGGTGCACGTGCTGGAACCCGGCCGTGTCGCGCCGGACAGCGATGAAGTGCAGTTCTTTGTCGTGCTCGGGCACGAACTCGGTCACTGCCTGTCCGTCGGGGCCGATCACCCGGAAGCTGACCGGCTGCACGCCGGCGGCGAGGATGGTCGAGTCGAGCTCGAGGGTGTACCCGTTCTCGGAGACCGACAGCCCACCGGGCTGGACTCCACCGTGGTGGCCGCCGTGGACACCGTAGGTGGTCTGGTCGTGGCCGGAGTGATTCCTCATGACATCTCCCAGGGGTGTGGTGCGCCTTCTGGCGTTGTTCGCTCAGGGCGTTGATCATAACCATATACCCCCAGGGGGTATTCCTTGTGGGGATGCCCAAGCTGTGGAACGAGACGATCGAGGAACACCGCAGCGCCGTGCGGGACGCGACGCTCGACGCGACCGCCGCGCTGGTGGCCGAGCACGGCCTGATGTCCGTGACCATGTCGCGGATCGCGCAGGAGGCCGGCATCGGGCGGGCGACGCTCTACAAGTACTTCCCGGACGTCGAGTCGCTCCTCGCCGCCTGGCATGAGCGGCAGGTCGCCCACCACCTCGAACAGCTCGAAGCCGTACGGGACCGCGCCACGGATCCCGGTCGGCGGCTCCACGCCGTCCTGGAGACGTACGCGCTCATCTCGTACGAGCGTCACGGCCACCACGGCACCGACGTGTCCGCCCTGCTCCACCAGGGCCCGGCCATCACGCAGGCTCACCAGCGGCTCATGGCGCTCGTCAGGGACCTCGTCGCCGAGGGCGCCGCGAGCGGCGCGCTGCGCGACGACGTCGTCGCCGATGAGCTCGCCGCGTACTGCCTCCACGCCCTCGGCGCGGCGGCGGGGCTCCCGTCGAAGGCGGCGGTACGACGACTCGTCGGGGTCACGCTGGCCGGGCTGCGGCCCTCGGACCGTCCCGTCGGGGACGGTACGTCGACGGCCTGGGACGGCGCTGGGCACGGCGACGGGCACGTCCCTCGTCACGGCTCTCGATGAGTCGGGGGCAGCGGTGCCGCCGCCTTGCGCGGTGACGCGGTCGCACCGGCCGGGCCGAGCGGTTCACGCCCACAGGAGGTCCGCGGCCGACGTGACGCTATGCTCCCCGGCATGGTTGTGGTCCGGGCGACTCGTAGCGTGCCGCGGTCCCGCTCTCGTGCGGCGGGCCCGTGGCGAACGTGGGTGCTGGCCTCGCTTCTCCTCGCGCTGATGTACACCCACGGTGTCAGCGCGGAGAGCGCCGCCGGTCACGCCCACCTCGGGGCGCCGACCCACGCGGTAGCCCTGAACGTTCCGGACCCGAGCTCCGCCGGGCACAGCCACGAGGCTCCCGACCCGCACGCCGGCCACAGGCCATCCGACCATCAGGATGCTCCGGAACCCGATCACGCGGCTCACGAGTGTGCGTCCGGCCAGCCACAACAGGGCGCTGCGCTGCCCGTCCCGAGCGAGGCCCCGGCCCTTCATCGGCCTCCGTACGCGTACGCATCCGGCGCCGCTCGACCTGCCCCGGCCCTCATGGTCTCTGCCTCCGCGCCGGACTCAGCGGTCCTACGGATCTAGGCCTTCACGCCGCCCAACCGGTCGACCACCTGTTGGGCACTCCCCAGAGCCATCTCCTCCCGTGCACCCATGGCCGCGCCAGGCCATGCCGTGCGGTGGCGCGCGGCCGGAGTCATGGCGCGACTCACGTCGCGCTGTGCCCAGCGAGTCCGATCTTCGGCCCCGCCCTGCCCGCCTGTCTCGTCGAGAGCCCCAGGCCCCACCGAACTTCCCGTGAAGGGTCCGCTTTGTCCTCCTCGCCCGGTCTTGCCGCGACGACCCCGCCCCCGACCCCGTCGCAACCGACCCGCAGCCGACGCCGCTCCGACAGCAGACGGGAAGGCGCCTTCCTGCCGTGGCGCTATCTCGGCTATGTCGGCTACTACGTAGGCGCCGGCCTCATCAGCGGTGCGGTGGTCCACCACCCCATGGCACCTGCCCGCTACTCGATGATCGCCGCGTCCGGCGTCCTGGTCTTCCTGCTCGCGACCGTTCTCAACGACATCGTCCTCGCGTTCGAGAGGCAGCCGCTGTCACGCATCGTGCGCGTGCTCGGTACCTCGACGATGCTCTCGTTCGGTCTGGGCATGCTCAGCGGCGGTATGCAGCACTTCGCGGATCTCCCGGAACGCTGTGCCGTGCTGATACCGCTCGGCATCGTCCTCTCCTTCGTCGCCTTCTTCCTGAAGGAGGCCAAGAGGCCCTGGCGGCGCATCTTCGGGCTCATGGGTCTGGCCATTCTCGTCGTGACGGCCCTCACCTTCCTCGGCCTGCGGCATCTCGCCCCCACCATGGCCCAGTCCGGTGGCGGGCACAGCCACAGCGATGTCGTGCCCGAGAAGGGAAGCGACGAAGGCCCCGAGGGCGACCACCCCAGCGACACCACCGATCCGACGTCCCAGCCCACCGCCTCTCCGCACGCCACCCGTCCCAGCAAGGAGCCCGGACATGACGACGGACACCAGCACTGAGATGCGGCCCGGGGCATGCCGCTTGCTGCAATCACAGCAAGAAGTCTGTAACTTCCCGACTCTATTTGCGCTAGGGTTGCGTCCGTGACGCGAAGACTTGCTTTGGTGGCGAAGAAGGTCGGGGTCAGCGAGGCCACGGTCAGCCGGGTTCTCAACGGTAAGCCGGGGGTCTCGGAGGCCACTCGTCAGTCGGTGCTCACCGCACTGGACGTCCTGGGCTACGAGCGCCCCACGCAGCTGCGTGGGGAGCGGGCCAGACTGGTGGGGCTGGTTCTGCCGGAGTTGCAGAATCCCATCTTCCCGGCCTTCGCCGAGGCCATCGGTGGCTCTCTGGCGCAGCAGGGTCTCACGCCGGTGCTCTGCACGCAGACCAGGGGCGGCGTCTCGGAGGCCGACTACGTGGAGCTGCTCCTGCAGCAGCACGTGTCCGGCGTGATCTTCGCCGGCGGTCTCTTCGCGCAGGCCGACGCGCCGCACGACCACTACCGGCAGCTGGCGGAGCGCAACATCCCCGTCGTCCTCATCAACGCTCCCATCGAAGAGCTTGATTTCCCGTGCGTCTCCTGTGACGACATGGCGGCGGTCGAGCAGGCGTGGCGTCACCTCTCTTCTCTGGGGCACGAACGCATCGGGCTGGTCCTCGGCCCCGAGGACCACATCCCCTCGCGCCGGAAGCTGACCGCGGCGCGGGCGGCCGCGACCGCGGCGGGGACGACACTGTCCGAAGACGTCGTGCAGCGCTCGATGTTCTCGCTCGAGGGAGGGCAGGCGGCCGCGGGGCGACTGTGGGACCGCGGGGTGACCGCGGTCATCTGTGCGAGTGACCCGCTGGCCCTGGGCGCCATCAGGGCTGCTCGCCGGCGTGGGCTGGTCGTTCCCACCGATGTGTCCGTGCTCGGTTTCGACGACTCGGCCTTCATGAACTGCACCGAGCCGCCGTTGTCGACGGTGCGGCAGCCGATCGAGGCGATGGGACGGGCCGCCGTCGACCTTCTGTGTGCCCAGATCCAGGGGACGCAGACCCACCCCGGTGAGCTGCTCTTCGAGCCGGAGCTCGTGGTCCGGGGCTCCACCGCGCCACCGCCCGACGCCTGAGCCCTCTGAGGGTCCCAGGGGCCAGACCTCACGGTCTGGCCCCTTTTTCCTGTGCCCGGACACGGTGTCGCGTCCGCCCCGTTGACAAAGTGGTGACCTGGCGGAAACCTGTCACCCGGCATCGCAAAAGATTGACTGAATAGCTCAAAAACACTTGCTGACACTCACATGTTCCCTCCGAGGCCATGGAAGGTGTCGTGCGAGGACTCTGTCGACGTTCACACGGTGCATCCGCCTCCCGCGCCCCGTCCTGCTTCAGGGGGAGTCACGGTCGGCTGCCCGGGTGAGGAATCAAGAGGACTTCATGCGATTCAGAAACCAGGGGCGACGAGTGATCGTCGGCTCGGTGATGGCGGGTCTGATAGGGGTGGGGATGCTCCCCGCTCCCGCCCATGCCGCGGAGGGCCCGAACCTGGCCCTGGGCAAGCCCGCCCGTGCGGGCGGGACGAACGGCGGCTACGTCGCCGGCAACGTGACGGACGGAAGCCAGGCCTCCTACTGGGAGGGCCCCAACGGGGCGTTCCCGCAGTGGGTGCAGGTCGACCTGGGGGCACGTACCGAAGTCGACCGGGTCGCGCTGAAGCTGCCCGCTTCCTGGGGCTCCCGTGTCCAGACGCTGTCCGTGCTGGGCAGCACGGACGGATCCTCGTTCACCGCGCTCTCCGGCTCGGGTGCGCGTACCTTCGATCCGGCGAACGCCAACACCGTCAGCATCCCCGTCACCGCGACCACGGCCCGCTTCGTCCGCGTACAGGTGGCGGCGAACACCGGATGGAACGCGGCCCAGCTGTCCGAGCTGGAGATCTACGGTGAGGAGGGTGACGGCGGGCCGGTCGACCCGCCGCCGAACGGCACCAACCTGGCGCGCGACAGGCCGATCGAGGCCTCCTCGACCACCCAGTCGTATATGGCCGCCAACGCCAACGACGACAATGCCGGCACCTACTGGGAGTCGGCCGGCTTTCCGGCCACCCTGACCGTGAAGCTCGGCTCCAACGCCGATGTCGAGGCGGTCAGGGTCCGGCTCAACCCCGATCAGGTGTGGGGCCCGCGGACCCAGGCCATCGAAGTGCTCGGACGCGAGCAGTCCGCGTCCGGCTTCACCTCCCTCAAGGCCCGTGCCGACTACGCGTTCAGCCCGTCCTCCGGGAGCAACTCCGTCACCATCCCGGTCACCGGCCGGTACGCGGACCTCCAGCTGAAGTTCTTCTCCAACAACGGCGCTCCCGGCGCCCAGGTCGCCGAGTTCGAGGTGGTGGGTGCCGCCGCTCCGAACCCGGACCTCACGGTCACCGATCTGACCTGGACCCCCTCCTCGCCGTCCGAGACGGACGCCGTCGAGGTCAGCGCGACCGTCCGCAACGCGGGCACCTCCGCCTCGCCGGCCACCTCGGTCAGCGTGAGCCTCGAAGGCACCGTGGCGGGCACCGCGCAGGTCGGCGCGCTCGCCGCCGGCGCCTCCACGACCGTCAAGATCCCTGTCGGCAAGCGGGCCATGGGCAGCTACACCGTCTCCGCCGTCGTCGACCCGGCGGGAACCGTCGTGGAGCAGGACGACACCAACAACAGCCGGAACGGCTCCTCCAAGCTGGTCGTCGGCCAGGCGCCCGGCCCCGACCTCACGGTCACCGCGATCACGCCGAACCCGGCCGCTCCGGCCGTCGGCACGCAGGTCTCCTTCACGGCCACGGTCCAGAACCGGGGCACCACCGGTGTCGCCGCCGGGACCGTCACGCGGCTGACCGCGGGAACCACCACCCTGAACGGGACCACCCCCGCCGTCGCCGCCGGTCAGTCGGTCACCGTGCCGATCTCCGGCACCTGGACCGCCGCGAGCGGAGGGGTCAACCTCACCGCGACGGCCGACGCCACCGCGACCGTGGCCGAGACGAACGAGAACAACAACGTCTTCAGCCGTTCGCTCGTCGTGGGCCGCGGCGCCGCGGTGCCGTACACGGAGTACGAGGCGGAGGACGCCCGCTACCAGGGCACCCTGCTCACCGCCGACGCCAAGCGGACCTTCGGCCACACCAATTTCGCCACCGAGTCCTCCGGCCGCAAGTCGGTCCGGCTCACCTCCACCGGTGAGTTCGTCGAGTTCACCTCCACCAACGCCGCCAACTCCATCGTCGTGCGCAATTCGATCCCCGATGCCGCAGGCGGCGGCGGGCGGGAAGCCACGCTGAGCCTGTACGCCGACGGCCAGTTCGTACGGAAGCTGACGCTCTCCTCCAAGCACAGCTGGCTCTACGGCACCACCGACGACCCGGAAGGCCTCACCAACACCCCGGGAACCGACGCCCGCCGCCTGTTCGACGAGTCCCACGCTCTGCTCGCCCAGTCCTACCCGGCCGGCACAAAGTTCCGCCTCCAGCGGGACGCCGGTGACACGGCATCCTTCTACGTCATCGACCTGATCGACCTGGAGCAGGTCGCGCCCCCGGCGGCCCAGCCGGCCGGCTGCGTCTCGATCACCACCTACGGTGCGGTGCCCAACGACGGTCTCGACGACACCGACGCGATCCAACGCGCCGTGACGGCCGACCAGAAGGGCGAGATCCCCTGCGTGTGGATCCCGGCGGGCCAGTGGCGCCAGGAGCAGAAGATCCTGACCGACGACCCGTTGGACCGGGGGATCTACAACACGGTCGGCATCCGTGACGTGACCATCCGCGGCGCCGGTATGTGGCACTCGCAGCTGTACACCCTGACCCCGCCGCACCAGGCGGGCGGCATCAACCACCCGCACGAGGGCAACTTCGGCTTCGACATCGACCACAACACCCAGATCTCCGACATCGCCATCTTCGGCTCGGGCACGATCCGCGGCAACAACGCCGACGAAGAGGGCGGCGTCGGTCTCAACGGCCGCTTCGGCAAGGGCACCAAGATCAGCAACGTCTGGATCGAGCACGCCAACGTCGGCGTCTGGGCCGGCCGCGACTACACCAACATCCCCGAGCTGTGGGGACCGGGCGACGGCGTCGAGTTCAGCGGCATGCGGATCCGTAACACCTACGCCGACGGCATCAACTTCGCCAACGGCACCCGCAACTCCACCGTCTTCAACTCGTCCTTCCGCAACAACGGCGACGACGCGCTGGCCGTCTGGGCCAGCAAGTACGTCAAGGACACCTCGGTGGACATCGGCTCCAACAACCACTTCCGCAACAACACGATCCAGCTGCCGTGGCGGGCCAACGGCATCGCGATCTACGGCGGCTTCGGCAACACCATCGAGAACAACATCATCGCCGACACCATGAACTACCCGGGCATCATGTTGGCGACCGACCACGACCCGCTGCCCTTCTCCGGCCAGACCCTCATCTCCAACAACGCCCTGTACCGCACGGGCGGCGCGTTCTGGAACGAGGACCAGGAGTTCGGGGCCATCACCCTGTTCGCGCAGGGCCAGCCCATCCCGGGCGTCACCATCAAGGACACGGACATCGTCGACTCGACGTACGACGGCATCCAGTTCAAGACCGGTGGCGGTGAGATGCCGAACGTCAAGATCACGAATGTCCGGATCGACACGTCGAACAACGGCTCCGGCATCCTCGCGATGAGCGGCGCCCGCGGCAGCGCCACGCTGTCGAACGTGACGATCACCAACTCGGCCGAGGGCGACATCCTGGTCGAGCCCGGCTCGCAGTTCGTCATCACCCGCCCGTGACACCGTCACCGGCGCCCGAGGCGCCGTGACCGCGGGGGCCGGCCACGGCGGTGGCCGGCCCCCGCCCAGGCCGCAACTCTCCCACCGCTCGCGGCAGACGAGCGACAGACGCGAGCCCCAGGGGAATCCGACGAGCCGTGCCACGCAGCCTACGGGCGCGCGAGGCCGAGATCGAGGACACATGAGAAGACAGAACTGGCGTTCGCGGAGCATGAGCGCCCTGATCGCGACGAGCCTGCTCGCGCTGGGCGGTCCGCTGATGACCGCCCAGGCCGCCGGGGGACCCAACATCGCCGTGGGAGATCCCGCGGCGGCCAGCAGCGCCCTGCCCGAGTACGGCGCCGCCCACATCACCGACGGCAATCAGGGAACGTACTGGCAGAGCTCCGGCTCGAACCTCCCGCAGTGGGTCCAGACCGACCTCGGTACGAGCACCCGCATCGACGAGGTCGTCCTGAAGCTTCCGGCGGGCTGGGAGAGCCGCCACCAGACGCTCGCCGTCCAGGGCAGCGCCGACGGCACCAGCTTCAGCACCCTCAAGAGCTCGGCGACGTACGCCTTCAGCCCCGGCGCCGGCAACGCCGTCACGGTGAGCTTCCCGGCCGCCCAGGCGCGCTTCGTACGCGTCGACATCACCGCCAACACCGGCTGGCCGGCCGCCCAGCTCTCCGAGCTCGAGGTGCACGGCGCCGACGGCTCCTCGGCGAACCTGGCCGCCGGCAAGACGCTCACCGCGAGCAGCCACACCGAGGTGTACGCGCCGGGCAACGCCAACGACGGCAACAAGGCCACCTACTGGGAGAGCCGCAACAACGAGCTGCCCCAGTGGCTGCGGGCCGACCTCGGCTCCTCCGTCCGCGTCGACCGCGTCGTGCTGCGCCTGCCCGACGGCTGGGGCGCGCGCAGTCAGACCCTGAAGATCCAGAGCAGCGACAACGGCACGGACTTCACGGACCTCACCGCCTCGAAGGCGTACGAGTTCACGCCGTCCGCCCAGAACACCGTGACGATCCCGTTCGGCGCGACCACCGCCAGGTACATCCGGGCCCTCGTCACGGCGAACACCGTGCAGCCGGCCGCCCAGCTCTCCGAGCTGGAGGTCTACGGCCCCGGCACCGGTGACACGCAGGCGCCGACGGCTCCGGCGAACCTGACGTTCACCGAGCCGGCGAGCGGTCAGGTGAAGCTGACGTGGAACGCCTCCACCGACAACACGGGTGTGACCGGTTACGACGTCTACGCGAACGGCGCGCTGCTGACGAGCGTGGCGGGCAACGTCACCACGTACACGGACAACCGTCCGGCGAACCAGACGGTGACCTATCACGTCAGGGCCAAGGACGCGGCCGGAAACCAGTCCGCCGACAGCAACACCGTCACCCGGCGGGCCGACTCCGGTGACACGCAGGCGCCGACGGCTCCGGCGAACCTGGCGTTCACCGAGCCGGCGAGCGGTCAGGTGAAGCTGACGTGGAACGCCTCCACCGACAACACGGGTGTCACCGGTTACGACGTCTACGCGAACGGCACGCTGCTGACGAGCGTGGCGGGCAACGTCACGACGTACACGGACAACCGTCCGACGAACCAGACCGTCACGTATCACGTGCGGGCCAAGGACGCGGCCGGCAACCAGTCGGGCAACAGCAACACCGTCACCCGCGACGGCAGCGGCTCCACCGGTTCCGACCTGGCCGTCTCCAAGCCCATCAGCGCGTCCTCCACGGTCCACAGCTACGCGGCGGAGAACGCCAACGACAACAACACGAGCACGTACTGGGAGGGCGCGGGCGGCAGCTACCCGAACACCCTCACCGTCAAGCTCGGCGCCAACGCCGACCTCGACCGGCTGGTCCTGAAGCTCAACCCCGACACCGCCTGGGCCGCGCGCAACCAGACCATCGAGGTCCTCGGCCGCGAGCAGAACGCGTCGGGCTTCACGAGCCTGGTCGCCGCGAAGAGCTACACCTTCGACCCGGCCGGCGGCAACACCGTGACCGTCCCGGTCACCGCGCGCGTCGCCGACGTCCAGCTGAAGTTCACGGCCAACTCCGGATCCGCGGCCGGCCAGCTCGCCGAGTTCCAGGTCGTCGGCGTGCCCGCGCCCAACCCGGACCTGGAGGTGACCGGCCTGACCACGACGCCGGCCGCCCCGGTCGAGTCGGACGCGATCACCGTGTCGGCCACCGTACGCAACACCGGCCCGGCCGCCGCGCCGGCCAGCGCCGTCGCGCTGCGCCTGAGCGGCACCAAGGTCGCCACCGCCCAGGTCGGCGCCCTCGCCGCCGGAGCGCAGACCACGGTCACCGCCTCCCTGGGGGCGCGGGACGCCGGGTCGTACCAGCTCAGCGCGGTCGCGGACGAGGCGAACGCGGTCGTCGAGCAGAACGAGACCAACAACACCTTCACCAGCCCGAGTGCGCTCGTCGTCAAGCCGGTGTGGAGCTCCGACCTGGTCGCCGCCTCGGTGACCACGTCGCCGTCGAGCCCGGCCGCCGGCGACACGGTCACCTTCAAGGTGGCCGTGAAGAACCAGGGCACCCAGGCGTCCGCCGCGGGCGCCCACGGCGTCACCCTCAGCCTGGTCGACTCCACGGGCGCGACGGTCAAGACCCTCACGGGGGCGCACACCGGGGCCATCGCCGCCGGAGCCACGGCCGAGGTGAACCTCGGCCCCTGGACCGCGGCCAACGGCTCGTACACCGTGAGGACTGTCCTCGCCGACGACGCCAACGAGCTGCCGGTCAAGCGGGAGAACAACACCTCCACCCAGCCGCTCTTCGTGGGCCGCGGTGCCAGCATGCCGTACGACATGTACGAGGCGGAGGACGGCACGGCCGGCGGCGGCGCGACCGTCGTCGGTCCGAATCGGACCGTCGGCGACATCGCGGGCGAGGCCTCCGGCCGCAAGGCGGTGAACCTGGACGCGACCGGCGAGTACGTCGAGTTCACCACCCGGGCCGCCACCAACACCCTGGTCACCCGCTTCTCGATCCCGGACGCCCCGGGTGGCGGCGGCATCGACTCGACCATCAACGTCTACATCGACGGGGTCTTCACCAAGGCCCTGCCGCTGACCTCGACGTACGCGTGGCTCTACGGCAACGAGACCAGGCCGGAGAACGCGCCGTCCGCCGGCGGACCCCGCCACATCTACGACGAAGCCCACGTCATGCTGGGGAGGACGGTCCCGGCGGGCAGCAGGATCCGGCTGCAGAAGGACGCGGCCAACAGCGCCGCGAACTACGCGATCGACTTCGTCAACCTGGAGCAGGTCACCCCGGTCGCCAACCCCGACCCGGCCGCGTACGCCGTCCCGGCGGGCTTCGGGCAGCAGGACGTCCAGAACGCGCTCGACAGGGTCCGCATGGACTCCACGGGCAAGCTCGTCGGCGTCTATCTGCCGCCCGGCGACTACCAGACGTCGAGCAAGTTCCAGGTCTACGGCAAGCCGGTGCAGGTCGTCGGCGCCGGCCCCTGGTACACGAAGTTCCACGCGCCCGCCTCGCAGGACAACACCGACGTCGGCTTCCGGGCCGAGGCCGCGGCGAAGGGCTCGTCCTTCCGCAACTTCGCCTACTTCGGCAACTACACCTCGCGCATCGACGGTCCCGGCAAGGTCTTCGACTTCGCCAACGTGACCGACATGGAGATCGACAACGTCTGGACCGAGCACATGGTGTGCCTCTACTGGGGCGCCAACACCGACCGGATCACGATCAAGAACTCGCGGATCCGGAACATGTTCGCCGACGGCATCAACATGACGAACGGCTCCACGGACAACCACGTCGTCAACAACGACGCCCGGGCGACCGGTGACGACAGCTTCGCGCTGTTCTCGGCGATCGACGCCGGCGGCGCCGACATGAAGAACAACGTCTACGAGAACCTCACGTCGACCCTGACGTGGCGCGCCGCGGGCGTGGCGGTGTACGGCGGCTACCGCAACACCTTCCGTAACATCCACATCGCCGACACGCTCGTCTACTCCGGCGTCACCATCTCCTCGCTGGACTTCGGCTACGCCATGAACGGCTTCGGAACCGAGCCGACGACGCTCGAGAACATCTCGATCGTCCGGGCCGGGGGCCACTTCTGGGGCAACCAGACCTTCCCCGGCATGTGGCTCTTCTCCGCCTCCAAGGTGTTCCAGGGCATCAGGGTGAACAACGTCGACATCGTCGACCCCACCTACAGCGGCATCATGTTCCAGACGAACTACGTCGGTGGACAGCCGCAGTTCCCGATCAAGGACACCGTCATCACCGACATCTCCATCACCGGAGCCCGTAAGAGCGGCGACGCCTGGGACGCCAAGTCCGGCTTCGGCCTCTGGGCCAACGAGATGCCGGAGTCGGGCCAGGGCCCCGCCGTCGGGGAGGTCACCTTCAACGGGCTGCGGATGAACGGCAACGCCGTCGACATCCGTAACACCACCTCCACCTTCAAGATCACCATCAATCCCTAGCCACGACACCTCCGGCCGTCTCCTGGAGGCACCCCCGTCGGCGCAGGCCTCTCCTTCGAGGCCTGCGCCGGCCTGCGCCCGTCTGCCCGGACGGAGGCGCCCTCGCCGACTGTCGTGATCAACAGGACTAGCCTGGGGAACAGGCGGGCCACAGCGACAGGAAGGACTCGTGATGACGACCACGGCTCGGGCGACGGTGCAGCATGACGATGAGCGCGTACGCGTCACACGCTGGGACTTCGAGCCCGGAACCAGCACGGGCCCGCATGTCCACCAGTACGACTACGTCGTGGTGCCGCTCACCGACGGCACGATCAGGATCCTCGCGCCCGGTGGCGCCGAAGGCACATCGGAGCTGAGCGCGGGCGAGTCCTACGCACGCCCAGCAGGCGCGGAGCACGAGGTCGTCAACGCCGGCGACGCGCCGCTGGCCTTCGTGGAAATCGAGCTCAAGGCAGCCGCGGCGCACGCATCGGCACCTGCCGCCTCCTGAACCACCGCTCCCCGCAGGCGGCCCGGAGACCCCGGCCCCGCACTGCCGGTGATCCTCACCGTCCACCGATGCACTCGGGAACGCGCACCTGGGAAGCCACCTCGCCCTGCGGCAACCGCGCAACCTTAGGGGCCGTAGCGGAGTCTGAAGGGGAAATACGGTCGTCGAAAGAAGGATGCCGGTGGACGAGGTCCTGGTGAAGGCAGTGATGTGGGCTGCTCGCGGTGCGGCACTCGCCCTCGACTACCTCAACCTACGCGCTGGCTTCGAGCAGTTCCGGCGCGACGTTCGAAAGAGCCGTCGCTAGCGTCCAGCGCGGAGAACTGGTCAGAGCCACTCGAGGCTGCGACCAGCACTGTCGCTTCGTAGCGGACGGCGAGTTTGTCGCACCTGGTAGCGACGGCACGATGGCGCTTGAGCCGGTTGATCCCGCACTCGACCGCGTGCCGCTGCTTGTAGTCGTCTCTGTCGAACTTCGGCGGCCGGCCGCCCCGCGATCCACGTTTGAGGCGGTTGCGGACCCGGTCCGCAGGCACCGGAATCGTGGCCTTGATCCCGCGTCTGCGCAGGTAGGACCGGTGCTGTGGGAGTCGTACGCGTTGCCCGCGCGGACACGATCAGGGCGGACGCGTGGCCGGCCCGGCCCGAGGCGCGGCACGCGGACTTTTTCCAGCACGGGCTCGAACTGCGGCGAGGTCCCCGCGCTGTCCCGCCGTCACCACGATCGACATGGGCTTCCGACCCTGCTCGACTGCCAGGGACTGGAGCCGGGTGAGGATCCGGTGCCAGGCCCCGTTCCGCTGCCAGCGGCGGAACAGGTCGTAGACCCGGCCCCACGGCCCGTACTCGATGGGCACATCCCGCCACGGAACTCCGGTCCGGACCCTGAACCGTATGCCGTCGATCAACCGCCCCGCGCTGCCCCATGCTGCTCCACGTGTCGATGCGGTGCGGGCTGATTCTGGCGCGGTTACGCGTCACTGTCAGGCAATTACGAAATCAGCGCGAGATCTTGCGTTCACTTGTCGGTGGTGATTGAGTGTGCCGCGCCCCACAACGCACCGGCGATGGGGCGACCTCCACGTTCTTCCCGAAGGGGACCACCCATGAGAAGTGCCCGGCTCCGCCGCAGCCGCCGTGTCGCCGCAGTCACCCTCGTCTCCGCCCTCTCGCTGACCGGGCTCGCCGCCTGCGGCACGAGCAGCAGCGGCGACAACGGCAGCGACGGAGCCCAGCAGAGCGGCTCCTCCGACCCGTCGGCCCCGCTCGACCCGAAGGCCAAGGTCACGCTCACGATCGACTGCATGCCGCCCACGGCGAAGGCGGCGGAGCTCAAGGAGTGGAAGGAGGACGTCGCCGAGTTCAACAAGACGTACCCGAACGTCACCATCGAGGGCCGCTCCACCCCCGGCCAGTGCCTGGAGCCGCCGCGCTTCACCGCGATGCTCAAGGCCAAGTCCCAGCCGGACGTGTTCTACACCTACTTCACCGACCTGCCGCAGGTCCTCTCCGAGGACGGCGCCGCGGACATCACCGCGTACGTCAACGACAAGAGCGTGCCGCTCCTGAAGGACATCGACCCGAACGTCCTCGGCTCCCTCAAGCAGGACGGCAAGCTCTACGGCCTGCCGACCAGCAACTACACCATGGGCCTGCTGATCAACCGCAAGCTCTTCGAGGACGCCGGCCTGAACCCCGACGCGCCGCCCCGCACCTGGGAGGAGGTCCGGGCCGCCGCGAAGAAGATCGCCGGTCTCGGCGACGGCGTCGCGGGCTTCGGCGAGTACAGCGCCGGCAACACCGGCGGCTGGCACTTCACCGCCCAGATGTACAGCCTCGGCGGGGACGTCGTCGACGCGAGCGGCAAGAAGGCCGCGTTCAACAACGAGCTCGGCAAGCAGGTCGTCGAGAATCTCCGCGCCATGCGCTGGGAGGACGACTCCATGGGCAAGACCCAGTTGCTCAAGTGGGGCGACCTGCAGAAGCAGATCGCCACCGACAAGCTCGGCATGTTCCTCGCCGCCCCCGACGACATCGCGTACATGGTCCAGCAGTTGGGCGCGAGGTACGAGAACTTCGGCATGGGCCCGATACCCGGCGGCAAGAACACGCTCGCCGGCGGCAACAACTACATGATCAAGAAGGGCATCTCGTCCGACAAGATCAAGGCAGCCGTCGCCTGGCTCAACTTCAAGAACCTCACCGTCGGCAAGGGCCAGTTCGACTGGGCCCGTACCAAGGCCGACAAGCTCCCGGTGGGCATCCCCCAGCCCAACTTCTGGCTGAACGAGTCCAAGACGAAGGACGACGCCGCCCGCGTCGCCAACGCCACCATGCCGGTCGCGAACTTCAAGGCATTCATGGACAACCCCGTCGCGGGCAAGGCCGAGCCGCCGAAGGCGCAGGAGGTCTACAAGATCCTGGACAACGTGATGTCGGGTGTCCTGACCAACAAGGACGCCGACGTCGACAAGCTTCTCGCCACCGCCGAGGCGCAGGTCAATCAGGTCCTCGCCAACCAGTGACCCGCTCGGGCGGGGGAGGGCCCGCGCCCGCCCCCGCTCCTGCCGCCGCCCCCGCCCGCGGGCCGGACCGTCCCGGGCCTACGCGTCCCCCAACCGCCCGCCCCCAACCGCCCGCCCCCAGCCACCCGTACCCCACCGCCCGTCCGATCGGGCTCCCGAACCGGCAGCCAGTACCAAGGAGCGACGATGTCGGCCCCCAGCCTGACCCCGAGCAAGGCGGACGCCCCCCGCCCCTCCCCGCCGCGCGAAGCGGGCCCCGCGCCGGCCGGCGGCCGGTTCGCCAGGAGTCTGCGGCGTAACCTGACCGCCCACGGCTTCCTCATCGGCGCGGTCCTGTGCTTCGGTGTCTTCTCCTGGTACCCGATGGTCCGGGAGTTCTTCCTCGCCTTCCAGAAGACCGAGAACGGCCGCACGACCTGGGTCGGGCTCGACAACCTGGCGACGGTTGTCAACGACCCGGCCTTCTGGCAGGCGTGGGGCAACACCGGCCTGTTCACCGTCCTCGCCCTCGTCTTCGGCTTCGCGCTGCCCTTCCTGGTCGCGATCGTCATCAACGAGTTCCACCACGGCCAGGGCTACCTGCGCCTTCTCGTCTACCTGCCGGTGATGCTGCCGCCGGTCGCCGCGGTCCTCCTCTTCAAGTACTTGTACGACCCCGGCTACGGCCTGCTCAACGAGCTGTTCACCTCGATCGGCCTGCCCGAGCAGCAGTGGCTCCAGGACCCGGACATCTCGATGGTCGCCGTCGTCATCGCCTCCACCTGGATGAACATGGGCGGCGCGACCCTGATCTACCTGGCGGCCCTCCAGTCCATCCCCGGCGAGCTGTACGAGGCCGCCGAGCTGGACGGCGCGGGACTCCTGCGCAAGATCTGGCACGTCACCGTCCCGCAGACGCGCCTCATCCTCTCGCTGATGGCGCTCATGCAGATCATCGCCACGATGCAGGTCTTCGTGGAGCCCTTCCTGCTCACCGGCGGCGCCGGCCCCGAGGGATCGACCACGACCGTCGTCTACCTCATCTACCAGTACGCCTTCAACTTCAACAACTACGGTGCCGCGGCGGCGCTCGGCCTGCTCCTGCTCGTACTCCTCGCCGGCTTCTCGGCGGCGTACGTCAAGCTCAGCCGCGCCGAGGACGAGTAGGACCGGAGACCAGCCATGTCCACACGCACACTCATCTCGCCGGCCGTCCTCGCCAGGCCGCGCGGCAGGGCCCTCTACTGGACCGTCTTCGCCGCCGTCGTCCTCCTGTTCACCCTGGCCTTCCTCGGCCCCCTCTACTGGCTGGTGTCCAGCGGCTTCAAGGACGCCCAAGAGGTCATCCAGACCCCGCCCACCCTGGTCCCCGGCTCCTTCGAACCGGCCAACTACAGCCGCGCCTGGGAGGTCATGGACCTCGCCACCCTCCTCTTCAACACCCTCTACTACGCCTTCGGCGCGCTCGCCTTCCAGCTCGTCCTGGACGTCGCCGCCGCCTACTCCCTGTCCAAGCTCCGCCCGGTGCTCGGCAAGGCGATCCTCGGCATGATGCTGGCCACCCTGATGATCCCGGCGACCGTCCTCGTGGTGCCCCAGTACCTCACCGTGCTCGATGTCCCCGTCATCGAACGCAACCTGCTCAACAGCCCGTGGGCGATCTGGCTGCCGTCCGTCACCAACGCCTTCAACATCTTCCTGCTGAAGCGGTTCTTCGACTCCCTTCCCAAGGAGCTCCTCGACGCCGCCTCCATGGACGGAGCATCGCCCCTGCGGATCCTGTGGTCGATCGTGCTCCCGATCTCCCGGCCCATCCTCGGCGTCGTGTCGATCTTCGCGGTCGTCGGTGTCTGGAAGGACTTCCTCTGGCCGATGCTCACCCTCCCCGACCCGACGAAGCAGACCCTCAACGTGGGGATCTACTCCCTCTCCAACGGCGTCCCGGTGAACGTCCTCATCGCCGCGCTCACGATCGCCTCCGTACCCACGCTGCTGATCTTCGTGATCTTCCAGCGCAACATCATGAGCGGCCTCACCGCCGGCGGACTCAAGGGCTGACCGGGTCCGTCCCCCTCCTCCTCCCTTCCAACCCCAGAACTTCGTCGCCGGCCCGCCTTCCCGTGCCCCGCCGCGCCGGGCCGGCGACGAAGAACCCCGACCTGCCCGAAAGGACCGTCCCGTGGCAGCCCCTGACACCCCGCGCACCGACGACTGGTGGCGCAGCGCCGCCATCTACCAGGTGTACCCACGCAGCTTCGCCGACGGGGACGGCGACGGCACCGGGGACCTCGCGGGTGTCCGGGCGAGACTGCCCTACCTCGCCGAACTCGGCATCGACGCCCTCTGGTTCACCCCCTGGTACGCCTCCCCGCTGGTCGACGGCGGCTACGACGTCGCCGACTACCGCACCATCGACCCCGCCTTCGGCACCCTCGCCGAGGCCGAGAAGCTCATCGTCGAGGCCCGCGAGACGGGCATCCGGGTCATCGTCGACATCGTCCCCAATCACGTCTCCGACCAGCACGTCTGGTTCCGCGAGGCGCTGGAGGCCGGCCCCGGCAGCCCGGAGCGGGCCCGCTTCCACTTCCGGCCCGGCCGCGGCGAACACGGCGAACTCCCGCCCAACGACTGGCCGTCCCAGTTCGCCGGGAACACCTGGACCCGCGTCCCGGACGGCGAGTGGTACCTCCACCTCTTCACCCCCGAACAGCCCGACCTCAACTGGTCCCACCCCGACGTCCGCCGGGAACACGAGGACATCCTGCGCTTCTGGTTCGAACGAGGCGTCGCCGGCGTACGGATCGACTCCGCGGCCCTGCTCACCAAGGACCCCGACCTCCCCGACTTCGTCGAGGGCGTCGACCCGCACCCGTACATCGACCAGGACGAGATCCACGACATCTACCGCTCCTGGCGGGCGATCGCCGACGAGTACGGCGGTGTCTTCGTCGGAGAGGTCTGGCTCCCCGACGCCGAACGCTTCGCCCGCTACCTCCGCCCCGACGAACTGCACACCGCCTTCAACTTCGCCTTCCTCTCCTGCCCCTGGGAGCCGGACCGGCTGCGCCGCACCATCGACGACACCCTCGCCGAACACGCCCCCGTGGGCGCCCCCGCCACCTGGGTTCTCTGCAACCACGACGTGACCCGCACGGTGACCCGGTACGGCCGCGACGACACCGGCTTCGACTTCGCCAAGAAGCGCTTCGGCACCCCGACCGACCTGGCCCTCGGCACCCGCCGCGCCCGCGCCGCCGCTCTCCTCACCCTCGCCCTGCCCGGCTCCGTCTACCTCTACCAGGGCGAGGAACTGGGCCTGCCGGAGGCCGACATCCCCCGCGACCGCATCCAGGACCCGATGCACTTCCGCTCCGGCGGCACCGACCCCGGCCGCGACGGCTGCCGCGTCCCCCTCCCCTGGGAGGCCGACGCCCCCTCGTACGGCTTCGGCGCCGGTACGGAGCCGTGGCTGCCGCAGCCCGCCGACTGGGCCCGCTACGCCGTCGACCGCCAGGCCACTGACCCCGGCTCCATGCTCACCCTCTACCGCACCGCCCTGGAACTGCGCCGCACCGAGGCCGGATTCGGAGACGGCCCCATGGAGTGGCTGCCGTCCCCCGACGGGGTGCTGACCATCGCCCGCGCGGAGGGCCTCCTCTGCGTGGTGAACCTCTCCGCCGACCCCGTACCCCTCCCACCGCACACCGACGTCCTGCTGGCCAGCGACGAGCTGCCGACCGGCGGCACGCTCCCCCCGGACATCGCCGTCTGGCTGCGCACCTGACCTCGGGGATCGATCGAACCGTGGTCGACGCCCGCCGGTCGGTCAGCTCGGGCGGATCGCTGCCTCGATGTGGGCGAGTTGGACGGCGAGGATCTCCTCGAACGCGGCGCGGCGATCCACCCCGAGGGGGCGGACGTCGCGGGCGAAGTGGGCCAGGGTCGGGAAGCGTTCGGGGTCGGCGCCGAGTACCGCGACGCGAAACAGCTCCATGCCCTGTTCGTACTCTCCCGGGGTGAGGGTGCTGAAACCGGCCTCGGAGGCAACCAGTGCGGCGATGAGGACCGCGAGCCGGTGGTAGCACGCCGGGATCTCCTCGTCGGGCAGCCCCGACGTGCGCAGGGCGTGCAGCGCCTCTTCCATGATGAGCCGGGAACCGGCGCCGCTCGATGCGTAGCGCCCCCAGACCGCGGCGAGCTGGGGCTGCCGCACGAAGGCCTCTCGCACATGCAGGGCCAGGGACGTGATGCGCTGCTTCCAGTCACCCTCGGGGCGGTAGCCGTCCATGGCGGCCAGCAGAACCCGGTCGGCGACCGCGCGCAGCAGTTCGGTCTTGCTGCGGAAGTGCCGGTAGAGGCTGGAGGAATCGGTCCCGAGGACCGCGGCGAGCTTGCGCACGCTGAACGAATCCGCGTCGCCCGTGCGCAGCAGCTCCGCCGCCGCATCCAGGATCTCTTCGGTCGACCAACGCCTTCGGCCTGTCATCTCGCTCCTCTCGCCGAATCTCACCCTACCTGTGCACTTGGTGATGCACGCACCGCGTGCATAATGAGGGCATCGGTATGCCGGGCGGACCGGCATGCCACTGGTGCCCCGTTGCCCGGGCCGAGCGACCGTCGTGGGGCTCACCCCGGGGATGACGAAAGGACGCATGTCGTGAGGAACCCACTGGATCCCGCTGAGCTGAGTGCTGCCCTGGAGAACGTCCACCGCGCCGGGATACCGGGCCTGTTCGCCGAGGTGCGTGCCGGCGACCACGTCTGGCGCGGCGCCGCCGGGGTCGCCGATGTCGCCACCGGCCGCCCCGTCACCGCCGACATGCGGCACCGCGTCGGCAGCATCACCAAGACCTTCACCGCCGCAGCGGTGCTGCAGCAGGTCGAGAGCGGTCAGATCGATCTCGACGCGCCGATCGGCCGGTACCTTCCGAAGCTGGTGCCCGGAGAACGCGGTGACGCGATCACGGTCCGGATGCTGATCAACCACACCAGCGGCCTCGCCGAGTACCTCCCGTACGCCTACCCCTCCCTCAAGGGGATGCCCGTCATCGCGGAAACCGGGCCCCAGAGCCTGGACGACCACCGGTTCACACGGTTCGACCCCGCCGAACTGATCGAGATGGGGGTCACCGCACCTGCCGTCAGCGCCCCGGGCGGTGTTCCGGGGGTGTACTCCAACACCAACTACCTGCTCCTCGTCCAACTCCTGGAACAGGTGACAGGCACCACGGCCGAGCGGTACATCACCCGGCACGTCATCGAGCGCGCCGGGCTCCGGGACACCGCATTTCCCGCCGGGCCGTACGTCAAGGGGCCGCACTCGCAGCTCTACGAGGCGTGGTTCGGCATGATCGACCCGCCGCGCGACTACAGCGTCTACGACATGTCGTGGGTGGGGCCGTCGGCCTCGCTGATATCAACCGTCGCGGACCTCAACCGCTTTTACGGCATGCTGCTGGCCGGGGAGATCATCAGCCCGTCGTCGCTGGCGCAGATGCAACGCACTGTCCCGGTCGTCTCCCAGGAGGGAAAGACGATCGACTACGGCCTCGGCCTGCATCCGATGGAGGGTCCCGGTCAGGGCACCTTCTGGGGCCATGGCGGCACGGTCTGGGGTGGTGGAGCACTGGCCATGATTCGTGCCGACGGCGAGCGGCAACTGGCGGTCGCGGTGAACCTGCAGAGGTGGAACAGGCTCGACTCCTCCGGCACGCCGCAGCCCCATCCCATCGACGACGCGCTCGCGACTCTGTACCGCGTGGCGATGTACGGCTGACCGGGCCGGGGAGCGGCACGGGCGTTCCGTGTCGCACACCCCGCCCGTCCCGTCGACCGGGCACCGGGTGCCCCCTCGTTCACGCGCGGCCGACGACGTTGGGGTCGTCCATCTGTTCCGTCATGTCGGCGGGGGCCGGAGTCCGGGCGGACGACGACGTCGCCTCGGCGACCGTCCTCCGTCGGCGTCCGGTGAGGTAGGTGGCGATCGGCTCGGTGTAGCGGGCGCTGAGCGGGCCGAGGATGACCCCGGCGACCGGGGCGGCCCCACGCTCGACCTCATCGCGCTGTCCGTGATCGCCGCACTCGTGAGTACGGGAGCCCGCCTCGCCGCCGCACCCGGTACCGCCGTGCTCTGCTGGGTGATTCTCAACGGCTTCGCCATCCCGCCCACGGGCAGGCTCACCTGGGCGGCCCCGCACGACGCCGGCCGCCTCGCCTGCCTGCTCGCCGCGGCCGTCATCGGGACGGCTGTCGCTCGACTGGCCCGCGCCTGCGCCGCGTACAGGAAGCTCACCCACTGACCACGGCCACCCGCCCGCCTCTTCGTGCCGCGGTGTTCCCCTCCGTGCAGCACTCCGAGCTGTCGGCGGGAACGGTGCGCTCAGTCTGCGGCCTTGGTGCCGACCGCCCTGGCCGGACGCCGAATGAGGTCGGTGTCGCTCTCCTTGCGGGGATGCCTTGGGCGGAGCCCGACGCCCGCGACCCGACTCGGTCTGTCCCCGGGGGAGAAGCGTCACGGTGCGGGCGCGAGACCCGGCTGTTCGAAGGTGCTCGGCACGGGCAGGGTCGACCAGTGGCCGACCGGCCAGGCGACGACGACGGCGCGGCCGACCACGTCCGTCACGGGCACCATGCCGGCGCGGGGGTCGTTCTGGTGGTAGCGGGAGTCCTGCGAGCTCTGGCGGTGGTCGCCCATCACCCAGAGATGGCCGCTGGGCACCGTGACCTTGAACTGGCCGTCGGCGTCCGTGCTGCAGGCGGTGTTCCCGGGGAAGACGTACGGCTCGGCGAGCGGCTTGCCGTTCACCTTGAGCGGTCCCGTGCCCGCGCATTCGACCGTGTCGCCGGCGACACCGATGACCCGTTTGATCAGGTGCTGCTCTCCGACCGAGGGCATCAGCCCGACGAAGCTCAGGAACTTCTGTGCCGGGTTGGGCTCCTGCACCGGATGGCGCAGCAGCCAGTCGCCGGGATCGCGGAAGACCATGACCTCGCCACGGGTGGGCTCCGAGCCGAACCACGGCGTGAGCTTGTCGACCAGGACGCGATCGTCCTCCTGGAGGGCGTTCTGCATGGAGCCCGAGGGAATGAGGAACGCCTGGAGCAGGAACGTCTTGATCAGAAAGGCCAGCACCAGCGCGACGCCGGCGAGCAGCGGCAGCTCGACCCAGAAGGGGCGAGACCGCTTCGGGCCGGGACCGGAGGCAGAGGCGGCCTCATCGGAAGGACCGTCCTCCGGGCCCTCCCGATCGGTTCGCGCATCGATCACCACGTCGCCCACGTCCACTCCCGACTTCCTCGAATTCACGTTGCCTGAATGGACCTTATGCCCGACGATGCCCGAGTGGCGGCTGACGCCGCTCTGCACCACGTACGGGTGACCTGACGCCCCTCCTCCGTGTCGGCCCCCTCGGCACGCCGATGTCAGCCGCCGTGTTCACGGAGAACCGATGAAACTACCGATCACCATCCATCAAGCACGGCTCGGGTCCACGGAGTTCCGAGTCATCCGACCAGCCCGGCCGCTGGTCCACGCCGTACTCATCGACCACGACCGGCATCTGGACGCCTACCTCGATCAGGATGCCGCGCAGCGAATCGGTGGGCTGTGGACGCTCGCCGCCTCTTCGCCGCGCTCACTGGTCCACCTGCCGATGCGAGCCAACCGGTCCCCCTCCCACGAGCCGCCGGAAGGGAGCGGGCGGCAGCTTGACCTCGTACTGCTGCACCACTCGCTCCAGTTCGCGCCCTCGCGCTGGAAGGAAGTGCGCCGGCGGCTCGGCCCGGGGCGTCCGCAGACGGTGACGTTGCCCGGCCCGGGACACCCGGGCAAAGCCGTGATCGACCATGAGGCACGGCACTACCGGGAGAACCGGGATCTGTTTCACCAGCCTCTCCACGCCGAGACCCTGTTCATGACCGGCAGCGCGAAGGTGTTCGGGGACACCGCCCGGCACTTCCTCGATGTCGCCCGAAACGGTCCCGGACACGTCCCCGTCCATCCGAACTACCCGCACTACTGCACCGAGCTCCACTCCAACGCCGGCATTCTCGGCGACGCTCGCGAGATCCACATCGAGTACTGCGACCAGTGGGACTCATGACCGCGATCGTGGATCGACGCCTGCTCAGGCTTTACGGGCGAGCAGGTGGATCTCCTGGAACTGCCGTCGGTCGGTGGGCTGAGGCTCGCGCACCATCCGGGCCACCTCGGCCAGCCCGGACGTGCGCAGCATCGCGGCGAGGTGATCGGGCGACCACCGGTAGGCCGGGGCGACGGCGTGATCGAAGACCTGCGTCGGGTGCGACGGATCATCGCCCGCCCAGAAGCCGACCAGAAGGTGGCCGCCAGGCGCCAGCACGCGGTGGAACTCCTTCAGGACGACGGGGAGTTCATCCGGTGGAGTGTGGATGATGGACCACCGTGAGAGTACGCCGCCCACCGCGCCGTCGGCGATGTCCAACGCCGCCATGGAGCCCAGGTCGAACCGCAGGTCCGGATAGGCCTGTCGGGCCAACTCGATCATCGCGGGAGAGGCGTCGACACCGAACGCCGTCAGCCCCAGCTCGTCCAGATGAGCGGTGACATGGCCAGGCCCACAGCCCAGGTCCGCGACCTGACCGTCCCCGCTCGCACGGACGGCCTCGGCGAAGGCACCCAGCATCGCGCGGTCCAGGGGACTGTCACGGAGCGTGTCCCGGAACAGTCGCGCATAGGTGGGGGCAGCAGCGTCGTAGGCCTCGAGGGTGGCACTGAGAGCATCGTGTTCGACCATGCTCGCGACAGTAGTTCCTGGCCCCGGGGGCCGTCAGGGGCGGGCGCGGCCTGGTGGTCCGTTCGCGCGCGCCGTCGATCTGGGTGAAGCTCGTGGGGTCGGGCAGGTGGGCCGGCACGCCTGACGGACGGTCGGGGACGTACGGGAGTGAATGAGTGAACGCGGACCACGAGCGCCACGAGCGCCACGGGCGCACCGCCCACGAGGCCCCGGCGGATGCCGACCGCCGCGGCCGGCCGGAGCAGGACGTCCGCAGGTCGGAGCCCGACGGAACCGGTCCCTGGGACGAGGCGGTGCTGGACGCCGTGTTCACCCAGTCCGACGTAGGACTCCACGTCCTGGACACGGACCTGCGCGTCGTCCGCGTGAACACGGTCGCCGTCGGCGTCCGGGGCATCCCGGAGGAGCAGATCGTCGGCCGGCCGGCGGCGGAGGCGTACGCCCCCGCCGGGGTGGTCGTCGACGAGCACCTCCTACGGGACGTCCTCGCCACCGGCCGCCCGGCGCTCGATCACCTGGTCACCGGACGTCCGCCGGTCGACCCCCGCAGCGAGCACGTCTTCTCCACGTCCGCCCACCGCCTCCTGGACCGCGCCGGCCACGTGCTCGGCGTGGTCGTCACGAGCACCGACGTCACCGAACGCGAACGCGCGCAGGCCCGGCTCCACCTCCTGCACGACGCCCACGAGCGGATCGGCTCCAGCCTCGACGTCGAGCGCACCGCGCAGGAGCTGGTGGACGTGACGGTGCCGAGATTCGCCGGATCCGTCGTCGTCGCCCTCACCGACGTCGTACTGAAGGGGCAGGACCCCGGCCTCCAGCCCCGGGACGCGACTCCGCTGCTGCGCTGTGCCGCGACCGGCAGGACGGAGGCCGGCCCCCAGGTCCCGGAGGCGGGATCCCTCCTGCTCCCGGGGATCTTCGGAAGCGAACTGCCGACGGCGGCCTCCCTGCTCCCGCTGGACGGCCGGGGCGCGTCCATCGGCACGCGGCTCGTGGCGCCGTTGGCCGTACGAGGACAGATCCTCGGGGCCGTCGCCTTCCAGCGCGCGGAGGACTCCGAACCGTACGGCCCGGACGACCTCGATCTCGCCGACGCCATCGCGGCCCGTACGGCGACCTGCCTGGAGAACGCTCTGCGCTTCACCCGCGAGCACATCGTCATGACCGCGCTGCAGAGCTGGCCGCTGCACCAGGAGCAGGCCACCCAGCGAGCCGTCGACGTCGCCCAGCGCCACCGGCCCGGCGGCAGCGGCGCCGGCTCCTGGTACGACATCATCCCGCTGCCGGGCGCGCGCGTGGCCCTCGTCGTCGGCCAGGTCGCGTACCCGGGCCTGAGCGCCGTCGCCACCATGAGCCGTCTGCGCACCGCCGTACACAGCCTGACCACGCTGGATCTCGACCCGCACGAACTGCTCGCCCGCCTGCACGCCACCACCCTCCGGCTCGCCGCCGAACACGAGAATGCGCCCGCAGGCGACAACCCGACAGCGAGCTGCACGATCGCCGTCCACGACCCCGTCAGCGGACGACTCGACATCGCGCGCGCCGGCACCTCGCTGTTCGCCATCGTCCGCCCCGACGGATCGGCCGACACGAAGCCGGTCGACGACGGGCCCCTGCTCGGCGCGGAAGGGCCGCCCTTCGCCTGCTCCACGCAGCACCTGCCCGAGGGCAGCACCCTCTGCATGGCCTCCCCTCCGGCATCCGGCGACGACGGGCCGCGGCCGGAGGACCTCATGCGCGCCCTCGCCCGTCCGGAACGCGATCCGGAGGAGATGGCGGACGACGTGGAGCGGCTTCTGTCGCCCGACCGCGTCCTGTTGCTGGCTCGCACACGGCACCTGCCGCCGGGCGAACTGGCCGAATGGAACATCCCCTTCGACTTCTCGGCCGTCGGCACCGCGCGGACGCACGTCGAGGAACGCCTCCGGCAGTGGAGACACCCCGTCGATCCCTTCACGGCGTCGCTCGTCGTCAGCGAACTCGTGACCAACGCCGTACGCTACGGCGCCGCCCCGATCACGCTGCGCCTCATCACCGACCACGACGGCCTGATCTGCGAGGTCAGCGACGCCGGCCCGGCCGCCCCGCACCTCCGCCACGCCAAAGCCGTCGACGAGGGCGGCCGCGGTCTGCTGATCTGCGCCACCCTCGCCCAGAACTGGGGCGTGCGGCACACCGACGAGGGCAAGACGGTGTGGGCGCAACTGGGAGCGGACGAGGCCTCCACTCCGTAAGGCGGCCACCGTCTGTGACGGCTGTGCGGCGGTGCGTACGGCGATGTCACCCGCTTGCCGGTCCCTGGGTTGCGGCTAATGTCGTATTAAGGCGATATGTGCACCCTCGTTCCCCGCGCTCTTCGGGTGAAGGGAAAGGGGCGTACGGAAGGAGCCCCCCATGACCCGCACAGTGCGCGGTGCGATAGCCCTGGTCGGAGCCGCCGCCCTTTCGCTCGGTGCCGTGGCGACCAGCGGCGCGGCCCAGCCGGGCGCGGGCAGCGCGGCGCAGGGCGAAGTCAAGATCGGACTGCTGCTGCCCGAGAGCAAGACCACCCGGTACGAGAAGTTCGACCGGCCGTACATCGAGCAGAAGATCAAGGAACTGGCGCCCGAGGCCCAGATCGACTACTACAACGCCGCCGAGAGCGCCACCACCCAGCAACAGCAGGTCAACACGGCCCTCGCCAAGGGCAACAAGGTGCTGATCCTGGACGCGGTGGACGCCAAATCCATCCAGTCCTCCGTGCAGAAGGCCCATGACGCGGGCGTGAAGGTCGTCGCGTACGACCGCCTCGCGCAGGGCCCCGTCGACGCCTACGTCTCGTACGACAACCGCAAGGTCGGCGAGCTGCAGGGCCAGGCACTGCTCGACGCGCTCGGCGACAAGGCCGACACCGGCCAGATCGTGATGCACAACGGCTCGCCGACCGACCCGAACGCGGCCGAGTTCAAGGCCGGCGCCCACTCCGTCCTCGACGGCAAGGTGAAGATCGGCAAGGAGTACGACACCCCCAACTGGGACCCGAACAACGCCAACCAGCAGATGTCGGGTGCCATCAGCGCCCTGGGCAAGGAGAACATCGTCGGCGTCTACTCCGCCAACGACGGCCTGGCGGCGGGCATCGCCACCGCCCTCAAGGCGGCCGGCATCAACGTCCCGCTGACCGGTCAGGACGCCCAGCTCGACGCGATCCAGCGGATCCTTCTCGGGACCCAGACGATCACCGTCGAGAAGCCGTACAAGCCCGAGGCCGACGCGGCCGCCACGATGGCCGTGAACCTCGCCGAGGGCAAGGAACTGCCCGACTCCCTGACGCCCACCACCGTCACCAGCGGCAGCGGCCAGAAGGTGCCCGCCACGCTGCTGACCCCCGTCGTGGTCGACAAGGACAACATCAAGGACACGGTCGTCAAGGACGGTCTGTACACGGTCGAGGAGATCTGCACTCCCACCTACGCCGCAGCATGCAAGGAGGCCGGACTCCAGTAGCCGTGGCCTGGGAGGAGGCGGTTGACCATGCCGGAAGGACCTGTGCTCACCCTGCGGGGGATCTCCAAGCGGTTCGGCGCCGTCCAGGCGCTGTCGGAGTTCGACCTGGAGGTCCACCCCGGCGAGGTCGTCGCGCTCGTCGGTGACAACGGCGCCGGGAAGTCCACCGCCGTCAAGGCGATCGCCGGAGTGAACCCGCCCGACGAGGGCGTCATCGCGTGGCAGGGCCGGCCGGTCAGCATCAACCGGCCCCACGACGCCCAGAACCTCGGCATCGCCACCGTCTACCAGGACCTCGCGCTGTGCGACAACCTCGACGTGGTCGGGAACCTCTTCCTCGGCCGCGAACTGCGCCGCTTCGGCGTGCTCGACGAGGTCCGGATGGAGCGGCGCTCGCGCGAACTGCTCGACACCCTTTCCATCCGCATCCCCAGCGTCCGGATCCCCGTCGCCTCGCTCTCCGGCGGCCAGCGCCAGACCGTCGCGATCGCCCGGTCCCTGATCGGCGAACCGAAGGTCGTCATCCTGGACGAGCCCACGGCCGCCCTGGGTGTGGAGCAGACCGCCGAAGTGCTCGACCTGGTCGAGCGGCTGCGCGAGCACGGTCTAGGAACGATCCTGATCAGCCACAACATGGTGGACGTGATGGCGGTCGCCGACCGCATCGCGGTGCTGCGCCTCGGCCGGAACAACGGGTTCTTCGACAAACGCTCCACGACCACCGAGGAGATCATCTCCGCCATCACCGGGGCCACCGACAGCGCCGTCACCCGCCGCCAGGCCCGCAAGCGGGAGGAGGAGCGATGAGACGGGACAGAGGGGACAGAGGCCGAGGCCCCGACGACGGCGACGGCTCCGCGAGCCCCGACCGCGACCGCTCCGCGCGTCCCGACGACGCTTCCGCCCAGGAACCGGCATCCGAGGCGATGCCCGCGGTCGACACCCGACTGCTCGTCCGTGAGGAGGGCATCCGGGGGTACCTCGGGGAGTTCCGGCGCAAGCTGCGCAGCGGCGAGCTGGGTTCCCTCCCCGTCGTCGTCGCCGTGATCATCATCTGGACCGTGTTCGGCACCCTCGACAGCGCGTTCCTCTCGGCCCAGAACCTCTCCGACCTCAGCCAGCAGATCGTCGGCACCGGCATGATCGCCGTCGGTATCGTCTTCGTCCTGCTGCTCGGCGAGATCGACCTCTCCGTCGGCTCCGTCAGCGGCCTGTGCGCCGCCATCTTCGCCGTGCTCAACGTCCTGAACGGCATGAACGAGTGGCTGGCGCTCCTCGTCGCCATCGCGGGCGGAGCCGCCGTCGGGCTCATCCACGGCTTCTTCTTCGCCAAGGTGGGTGTGCCGGCGTTCGTCGTCACCCTCGCGGGCAACCTCGCCTGGAACGGCCTGATGCTCCAGGTGCTCGGCACCAGCGGCACGGTCAACATCCCCAGCGAGACCATCGTCTCCCGGCTCTACTCGACCATCTTCCACAGCCCCGCCACCGCCTATGTGACCGCCGCCGTGGGTGTCGGGCTCTTCCTCGCGGCCTCGCTCCTGGACGCCCGGCGCCGCCGGGCCGCCCGGGTGCCGTTCCGGCCGGTCGCGGAGATCGTGCTGCGTACGGTCGTCATCGCCGCGATCGCCTTCGTCGCGGCCTACATCCTCAACCGCTACCAGGGCCTGCCACTGGCCCTGCTGATCTTCCTGATCCTGCTGGTCGTCCTGGACTTCGTACTGCGCCGTACGTCGTACGGGCGGCAGATCTTCGCCGTCGGCGGCAACATCGAGGGCGCGCGCCGGGCCGGTATCAGCGTGGCGTTCGTCCGGATGAGCGTCTTCACCATCGCGGGCACGATGGCGGCGGTCGGCGGCCTCTTCCTGGCCGGGCAGATCCAGTCCGCGAGCCAGACCTCCGGCGGCGGCAACCTTCTGATGAACGTCATCGCGGCGGCCGTCATCGGCGGTACGAGTCTGTTCGGCGGACGCGGCTCGGTCTGGTCGGCCCTCCTCGGCGCGCTGGTGATCGGCTCCATCCAGTCGGGCATGAACATCATGGGTGTCAGCAACGCCGTCCAGTTCATGATCACCGGGTCGGTCCTGCTCGCCGCCGTGGTCGTCGACTCCCTGTCCCGCAGGAGCCAGAAGGCCGCGGGCCGCGCCTGACGCTGTCAGAGCGCGCGGGAGGACCACACCTGACCGCTGCCGGAGCGCGTGGGAGAGCCGCGCCTGACGCCGTCAGAGCGCGCGGGAGCGCAGTTCCGTCGCGGTCACGAGGTGGATCTGCGCCTCCACCCAGGGGCCGACGGCCGCCGCAGGACCCGAGCCGCGCAGCGCGGCCGGGAAGGCCCGTACCAGCGCCGCCGCCGTGGCGAGGCCGACCCGGGACAGTCGGCTCGCCGCTTCCTCGACACCCGTCAGCGCCCCCTCAGGCAGGTGCCGCAGACCCCGGGCGGCCGCGGCCGCCAGGCAGGACAAGGCGGCCTCGATGGCGCCCGTGAGCGGGTCCTCCGGGCGCCCGGCCACGGTCGGGGCGAGGCGGTGCCGCGTGACCGGCGGCGGAGCCAGGTCGGGCACGATCACCCCCTCGGCGGTCAGGACCGCCATCGGGTCGAGGACCAGCCCGCCGCCCGTACCCCGGACGAACGCGCTCAGGTGGCGGACCTCGCCCCGGCTGCCCCGCAGGGCGGCGGCGAGCGTGTCCAACCCGCCCGGACGCCGCCTCGCGGCCCGTACCGGCGGCGGGCTCCCAGCGCTCGGTGAAGACCGGGTCGGTGCCGTCGGCCGGCCCCGACACGCGCGCGAAGCCGGGGATGCGCAGCACCCGCAGGCGGTGCAGCACCTGGCTGCGGGTCAGGTCGGCGGGGTCGGTGAGCCGCAGGGTCACGGTCCGCGCGCCGTCCAGGCCGAGGGCCGTGAGGCGGGCGGCGACGTCGTGCACCAGCGGCGGCACGGGCGTGTCGGGGTGCAGCCGGCCGACGCGGTCGCCGGAGCAGGCGGCCACCATCTCCACGACGACCGGGTGGGCGCCCTCGCTCAGCGGTCCGCGCCGGGTCCACGGCAGCGGCTCGTCGAGGGCGTCGGTGACGAGCGTGCCGGCCAGCCCGTCGAGGAGGTCGAGGCGGGTCGGCAGCGGGTGGCCTCGCAGCGCCGCCAGGCCGGACGCGGTGCTGTGCGCGGCGATCAGAGCGGCGGTCGACACCGGATGGTTCCGGGCGCGCAGCCGCTCCACGACGGCGCGCACCAGGTCCTGCCCGGCGGCGCGCGGACCCGCCTCCCAGAGGCGCTGGTAGTACGCGGGGGAGGGCATCCCGGACTGATAGCCGGCGAACGCGTCGAGCTGCCGGAAGGAGTACGGAACGAGGAAGCTGCCACCGATCGCCCCGTCCGGCGGCGCCGGTACGTCCGGCCAGCCGCCCTCCGCCTTCGGACCGCCCGCCTCCACCAGCGTGCGCAGGGCCGGACGGTGGAACCCGCCCGTCACCACGAGAACGGGCCGCTCCCCGGCGCCGGCCACGGCCGCCCGCACCCAGGACGCCATGTATCGCTCACGCGCCTGGTCGCCCTCGTCCGCGACGGCCTCGCCGCGGACCACGTCGAAATAGGCGGCGAGGCGCGCGGCGAGCCCCCCCGCGCGCGGCGAGCCCCTGACCGGTCTCCGGGGCCGACTCGAACATCCGGTCCCACAAGGCGTCCACCGAGTCGACGCCGAAGCGGCGGCACAGCCGGCTCGTCGCCTCGGCATAGCGCGCCTCGGCGTCCGCGTACCGGTTGGTCCGCCCGGTGAACGCCGGGTGCCACGCCGGCAGATCGATGAACCGCACCTCCGCGCCCGCCGCCCGGCCCGCGGTGAGCGCGACCCACTCCGGCGAGTAGTCGCAGAACGGCGCCCAGGACGTGGCCGCGCGCTCCTCGTCCCGGTAGTGACTGAACACCGCGACGGGCAGCTCATGGCCGAGCAGCAGCTCGTCGATCCGCCCGTTGAGGTCCGCCGGCCCCTCCACCAGGACGTGCGCGGGCCGCAGCTCCTCGATGGTGCGGACCACCAGCCGCGCGCAGGCGGGGGAGTGGTGTCGTACGCCCAGGAACGTGACCGTCATCCGCCCGCCAGCAGATGACGGGCGGCGTGCAGAGCCTTCCACTGCGCACCGCGCCGACCGGCGACCCGCTGCTCCAGATAGCGGCGCAGCCGGGCCAGGTCCTCCGGGCTGTCCTTGGCCGCCGTGCCCGCGAGACAGGTCACCAGGTCGGCCGCGTCTCCCGGCTCTCCGCGCAGGAACCACCCCCGTACGCCCATCGCGTGGGCGACCGACACGGCCTCCGCCGTGCTCATCACCGAGGAGAGCCGGTCCTTCCCGGAGCCGTCGTGGCCGACTCCCGAACGCAGCTCCCGGAAGGTGGTCACCAGGACCTCCATGACGTCCCGGTCCGGAGCCGTGGGCACGCCCGAGCGGAGCAGCAGGGCCGTCGCCTCCGCCTCGACGAGCGCCATCTCGGTGTCGAGGTCGGGGATCGGGAAGACGGTCTCGAAGGTGAAGCGCCGCTTGAGCGCGGCGCTCATCTCGTTGACGCCCCGGTCCCGGGTGTTCGCCGTCGCGATCACGTTGAAGCCCTGCCGGGCGAAGGCCATACCGTCCGGACCCTCCAACTCCGGTATGGCGACCACCCGTTCCGACAGCAGTGACAACAGTGAGTCCTGTACCTCCAGCGGGCAGCGGGTGATCTCCTCGAACCGTACGAGGCGGCCCTCCCGCATCCCCCGCAGCATCGGCGCCGGCACCAGCGAGCGGGTCGACGGCCCCTCGGAGACCAGCAGGGCGTAGTTCCAGGAGTACTTGATCTGGTCCTCGGTGGTCGCCGCCCCGCCCTGCACGACCAGGGTGGAGTCGCCGCTGACCGCCGCCGCGATCAGCTCGGAGAGCAGGGACTTGGCCGTGCCCGGCTCGCCCACCAGCATCAGCCCGCGGTTGGTGGCCAGCGTCACCAGCGCCCGCTCGACCAGAGCGGTGTCGCCGACGATCTTCCGGCTGACGCCCGCCTCCTCGTCACCGACGACGAACCGGCGCGCGGCGCGCAGACTCAAGCACCAGCCCGGCGGCCGGTGATCGGTGTCTCCGGCCCGCAGAGCCGCGAGCTCCTCGGCGTACCGGACCTCCGCCGGCGGCCGCTGCAGATGCTGCTCCGCGGTGCTCACGAGGTCACCTCCGTGAGGTCGGCCAGCAGCTCGGACACCGTCACCGGATCCAGGTCCCCGAACGTCAGCGTGTACTCCCGCCTCCCCCAATGGTCACCCGGCTGCTTGTCCAGCCAGATGGTCTCCAGGGTCTGGTTCGGGAACTGGTCGATCATGCCGACCGCGATGCCCTCGTCCAGTGCGATCACCAGGTAGCACTCGGGCCCGATGCGGCGCGAGAACCACCGCTCCACGCCCGCGTCCTGCGGCTCCCCCCGCTCCCAGCCGCGCTTCTGCAGCCCGAGCAGCTTGCCGACCGGCACGGTCACGCCCTCGAAGCGCTGGAGGCGCGCGCCGGCCGCCTCCTCCTCCGTGACCGCGAAGACCGGCCGCCCGAGCTGGGGGAACGGCTGCACGATCTCGTAGTCGGCGAACAGCTCCGACCACGTCTCGAGCTCGGCCTCGCCCATGAGCAGGGGGTGGGCCAGGGTGACGGTCGCGTCGTCGGCGACGGACACCGTCTCGTCCTCGCCATCGGCGTACGTACGGTCCTCGGCGACCCGGAACGCGGTCACCGTCCCCTCGGCCTCGCCGAGCCAGACCAGGCGTCGCACCAGGTGCCAGACCAGCGGATGCTCCACGAACAGCTGCCGGAACTCCGCCCCCGTCCAGGAGCGCCGGGTCACCATCGCCTCCTCCAGGCGCCGCACCTGGTCCGAGGCGATCGTCCGGGCGTCCTTCTTCAGGGCGGAGAACCGCTTGCGCTCGGCCGGGGCCAGCTCCGCGTCGTCCCGTACGCCCGGCTTGGGGAGATCCTTGAGGCGCCGGCCGCCCTCGTCCCGTACGAACGGCCGGAGCTGCTCGTCGAAGCCGACCGTGAAGCGCCGGGTGCCGTAGTCGACCACCGTGCTGCCGTCGGCGTCCAGACCGAGGTCCGGCACCAGACGGTCCGCCAGCTGCTCACCGGTCAGGCCCAGCTCGGCGGCGACGGCGGCGATCTTCTCCTGGGCGCGGAGCTTCAGCGCCTTGAACTTCACCCGCTGGGCGATGCCGTGCAGATGCAGCAGCGCCACATCGGTGCCGATCGCGGCCAGCACCTCCAGGCCGTCGATAGCCCGGTGGTGCGCACCCTCGCCCGGCCAGGCACGGATGATCGGGGTGAGCGCGCGGACCGTCTCGTCGTCCCCGAACCAGCCGAGGGCGTGCAGCGCCCACGCGTCCTTGGCGGGCATCCCGGCGAGCCGCCACTCCTCGAACAGCGCCCAGGCGAACGCCGTCAGGGAATCCCTCGTACAGAGCTCCCTGACGACCGTCACGCCCGGGTACAGCGCCCCCGGCTTGGACACCGCCAACATGGTGAGGACATGACGGACCGTCGAGGAAGGGAGGGCCCCGCCGGCGGTCGTCACGAGCTGCGGAAGGGCGGCCGGATCGGCCCAGGTGCCCGGCTGCGGCATCCGCGCGGGCAGCGCGGCCTCCAGCGGATCCGAGTCGAGCAGGACCTCGATCGCCTCGGCCGCCTCCTCGCCGTACTCCACCGCCGCCCGGCGGACGGTGTCGGCGCCGTCCGCCGACATGATCAGCGTCAGCGCCCGCTCGGCGGCGGTCCGCGCCGCACCCGGCTCACCCAGGGCGTCGGGCACGAGGAGCCGCGCCGCATCGGCGCCGTGCCGGAGGAACCAGGCGGTGGCGGTCTTCCCGGCCACCTTGAGCCGCTCCAGCCAGTCCGCCATCAGCCGGGCCACGGCCGCATCGACGAACGGCATCAGGAGCGGCGCCAGGGACGTCGGGTTGGCGGCGGCGATCCGCAGCGCCGGCGGAAGCGCGGCGAGCTCGTGCCGGGCGACGAGCGGCTTGAACGTGTCCGGGCCGTCGTAGACGGATTCGCCACCGTTCCACTCGGCGAGCAGCGGCCGGACGTCCTCGACGGGACCGTACGTGAACACCGCCACGTCGTGCCAGGAGCTCAGCCGGCCCGAGCGCAGTTGCTCGATCAGCTCCTCCATCGGCCGGTACGGCTCCCAGCCGGTGACCCAGGACTCGGCGGTCGCCCAGAGCCGCTGCTCGCCCGGCTGCCACACGATGCGGGCGTCCGGCGGGGCGACGAGTCCGCTCACCACCCGGGGCTCGACGGTCTTGCGGGGGCGGGTCCACGGTGGGGCGGTCAGCAGCTCCGGCAGCGACTCCGGGGCGACGTCGTCGACGCGTCCCTCCTGATGGGCGAGCGGCGCGACGATCTCGGCGAGTTCGGCGGGGAGCTCGGGCAGGACGGAGAGCGCGGTCTCGCGGTGGGCGGCCACCTGTGCGTGCAGCATCCGTCGGGCCGTCGTGGCCTTCTCGTCCGTACCGCGCGCGGCCTCCGCCAGGAGACGGACGGCCCGCGCCGGGAAGCGTCGTGCCGCCGCCACCGCGGCCGTCCGTACGTGCTTGTTCTCGCTGCGGTCGATCAGATGGCGGAAGGCGGCGTCGGACGGGAGCTCGCTCAGCGCGGCGGCCATGGCCTTGGTCTCGTCCGTGTCGATGTACTCGCGGTCCAGCTCACCGGCGAGCAGGGGCGCCATCGCCGCCCCCACGCCCTCGGCGAGGGTCGCGACGACGGCCGGGTTCCAGCCGCGCCAGCCGAGGTCGCACCGCTCGCCGAAGAGGGCGACCTGCTCGGCCGTGCCGAGCGAGCAGAGCAGCATCTTCCGTACCTCGACCTCGGCGTGGGCCCGCTCCGTCCGCCGCGCGCAGCACTCGTCGACCCAGGCCCGCTCCGTGGGGACCAGGAACGACACGCTGACGGCCCTGCGGACGCTGTGCCGGTGCGAGGCGAGGGCGTCGACCGCGACCCGGTAGGTGGCCTCGTCCGCCACCGCCAGCAGGGCCCGGACCCGGTCGAGCGCCACCCGCGAGGTCTTGCGCCCCCAGGTGCCGGAGCCCTCCGGCTCCCACCGGATTCCGACGAGAAAATTACGGTTGTTCTTCTGCTGCCACTCGTTCTGCGTCTCCTGAAGCTCGACGGCGGCGCAGGCGGCGAACGGAAGCCCGAACTCCGCCGCCCAGGCGTCCGCGACCGTCGCGTAGCCGTCGTCCTGCGCGTTGACCATCCGGGCCAGCACCGCCGCGCCGACGGCGTTCGGCGTGCCGTCCCGGTGGCCGCGGGCCGCCTCGACGAGCGAGGGATCGCTGCTCGCGGAGCCGAGCAGGCGCTCGATCACGTCGGCGTCCCGCGCGAGCCACTGCCGGAGCTTCCCGCCCGCGTCCGTGTCGATCGCGGGCACGGTACGCCGGACGCCCCCGCGCCGCGGGTGCAGATTCCGCTTCCAGGCGGCGGGCAGGAGGAAGGTGTCCTCGTCGGGCCGGGCTGGGGAAGGGGGTTCGGAGGCTTCGGGGACCTTGGGGGCTTCGGAGGTTTCGGGCGTCTCCTTGTAGCCCTTCCGCTCCTTCTCCGCGATGGCCTTGACCAGGAAGGCCCGTGCCGCCTCCGGGGTGTCGAACTCCTTGACGCGGGTCTGCCCGTCGGTCCCGCAACGTCCGAAACGGACCGTCACCGACGTGCCCACGGACTCGGCTTCCCAGAACTTGTCCGAGCCGTCCCCCACGTACTCCCAGCGGCGCACGGGCCCTCCCCATCTCCCCGGTCGATCAGTTGTCCGCACAGTAACGGGCACCTCTGACAACGGGGTCGGGGCCTCAGCTCATGACCCGTGCCTGGTGGACGCGCAGGTGCAGCGTCGCCAGATCGAGGAGAGGAGTGGGCACCGACAGGGCCCGGGCACGGGCCACCAGATCGCCGAAGAGGTGCTCGACCTCGGTCGGGCGCCCGGCGACCAGATCACGGTAGAGGGAGGGCACCATCGAGGAACCGGTCGCCATCACGATGCCCAGCGTCGCGGCCCGTTCGGACTCCGGTACGGGATGTCCCGCCGCGGCCGCCACCGCCGCCGCCTCCGCCAGGACCGCCGGGCCCAGCTGAACACCGCCCGGGACGGCGTTGACCTCGCCGACAGTCCCGCGCATCAGACCGGTCACCGCCCCGAAGGTGGTGATGAAGACCCACTTGTGCCACATCGAGGCCGTCACGTCCTCGGGCACCAGGGCGTCGATGCCCGCCTCGCTCAGCACCGCCCGGATCTTCTCCACGCGCGCGGAGGCGGACCCGTCCTGCTCACCGATCGTCAGATGGGCGATCGGTGCGAGGCGGACGATGTCCCCTTCGTCGCTGAGGGTGGTGACCACCTTGGCGACTCCACCGAGGACCGGTGCGGTGCCGAAGCGGGCGTTGAGAGCGTCCATGTGGGCGAGCCCGTTGAGCAGCGGCACGATCGCCGTGTCGGGGCCGACGGCCGGGGCGATGTCCTCGATCGCCTGCTCCAGGGCGGTGGCCTTCACCGAGAGGAGGACGAGGTCGTACGGGATGGTCAGTTCGCCGGCCGTGAGCAGCCGGGGTTCCAGGGACCACTCCTCGTCCCGGCCGGTGACGCGCAGTCCGCGCTCGCGGAGCACGGCGGCGCGGTGCGGGCGGACCAGGAAGGTGACGTCCTGTCCGGAGCGGGCCAGCATGGCTCCGAAGAAGCCTCCGGTGGCTCCGGCGCCGACGACCAGGATCTTCATGAGGGGGAACCTCTCTTGGAGCGTTGCGATGAGGGCGGATAGAGCAGCGGTCGGAGCAGGCGGTGCGGGCGCGCGAGGGCCGCCGTCACCGGGTCGTCGTCCTCGGCCGCGGGGGCGAGCCCGGGGCCGGGGGTCACGAGGGTGTCGCGGGCCTCGACCGGCGCTCCGCAGCCGTTGCAGCGGCCGTCCGCCGCGAGAGGGGCGTCGTCGTCGGCGTGGCGGAAGACACGACGGGGGCCGCCCTCCGCCGCGTAGAACTCGTCGCCCCAGATGGTGAGCGCGCGGACGGAGGGCCAGAGCGCCACGCCCTTGGGAGTCAGGCCGTAGACCTCGCGGCGCCCGGTGTCCGGGAGGCGCTGGAGGACACCGGCCTCGGTGAGGGTGGTGAGCCGGTCGGTGAGGACGGCCCGGGGGAGGCGCAGATGGGCGGCGAACTCCCCGAAGCGCCGGACTCCGTAGAAGGCGTCCCGAACGATCAGCAGGGTCCAGCGCTCGCCGACGATCTCCATGGAACGGGCGAGGGCACAGGTCTGACCGCTGTAGTCGCGCGGAAGGGGCATGGCGCAGACGGTAGCGTAAAGAGTTCGGTGGTTGAACTCTTTTTCCCGGGGTTAGGCTCGGCGCACGATGAAGAAGACTCCGGGGACCGGGGACGCGCACCCGGCGGCACCCAAGGCCGACAAGGCCGACAAGGCGAGCGTGCGACGGCACAACCTCAGCCTCGTCCTGCGGACCGTGCACGAGGCGGGCGAGACGACCCGTGCGGCGGTCGCCGCGCGCGTGGGACTGACCCGCGCCGCTGTCTCCTCGCTGGTCGAACACCTCCTCGACCAGGGCTTCCTGGTGGAGTCGGGCAAGACCTTCAGCGGGCAGGCGGGGCGGCCGGGGACGGTACTGAAGGCGGCCGACACCGGACCGGCCGGGCTCGGCGTCGAGATCAACGTCGACTACGTCTCCGTGTGCGTCGTCGACCTGGCGGGAACCGACCGGCTCCGGATCACCCAGCCCGCCGACAACCGCGGCCATCGCGGCGACCGGGAGGCAGGGGCCGGTGAGGTCCTGGGGCGTGCCGCCCGGATCGCGGCGCGCGTCCTCGCGCGTGCGGCGGAACGGGACCTGCACCCGACGGGCGTACGGCTCGCCCTGCCCGGCCTCGTCTCGGCGGGCACCGTTCACCAGGCCCCGAACCTCGGCTGGAACCGCGTCGAGGCGGACCGCATCTTCGGCGCGGCGCTCTCCGCCCTGCGCCCAGGCCCCGAGCTGCCGGTCGCCTCGGACAACGAGGCGAACGTCGCGGCGCTGGCGGAGCTGTGGTTCGGCGCGCTGGGCGACGTACGGAGCTTCCTCCACCTCACCGGCGAGATCGGCGTCGGCGGCGCGATCGTCGTCAACGGCGAGCTGTTGCGCGGCGCGCACGGGTTCGCCGGCGAGATCGGGCACATGGCCGTCGACGCGGACGGGCAGCTCTGCCGCTGTGGCTCGCGCGGCTGTCTGGAGCAGTACGCGGGCCAGTCGGCGCTCCTGCGGGCGGCGGGGCTCGCGGAGGAGGGGCCGGCCGGCGCGGGCGTCGAGGAGCTGGCGCGCCGCGCGGAGGCGGGGGAGCCGCGGGCGGTGGCCGCGGTCGAGGAGGCCGGCCGGAAACTCGGGCTCGCGCTCTCCGGCGCGGTGAACCTGCTCGATCCCGAGGTGGTCGTCCTCGGCGGGATCTACCCGCGCCTGATGCCCCGTCTGGGCCCCGCCGTCGACGCGGAACTCGCCCGCCGGGTCGTCTCCGGCCTCTGGACCCCGTCCGCCGGCCGCCTGAGGGCGGCCTCCACCTCGACGGACGCGGCACGCGGAGCGGCGGCGGTCGTCATCCGCGAGGTCCTGGCGGACCCCTTGTCGTACGGCCGCTGACGCCACAGGGTCCCGTCCCGCGGGTGGCCAACGCCCCGCCAGACGCCGTCTCCCTCCGCGTGCGGACGCGCCAAGCGCCCTGCGGGCGCGGCGCGCGGGACGCCCTACCCTCGCCCGCGCGCCACCCGCGCCTCGCGCCGGCCGCCCGCGCCTCGCCTCTCGCGCCGGCCACCCGCGCCTCGTGCCTCGCGCCGGCGTCGCGCGCCCCCGCCCGTGCGCCACCCGCCCCCCGCCCCTCGCGCCGGCCACCCCCGCCTCGTGCCTCGCGCCGGCCTCGCGCGCCACCCGCGCCTCGCCCCTCGCGCCGGCGTCGCGCGCCCCCGCCCCTCGGGCGCCCGCCTCCACCGCCACCCACCCCCGCCGACTCTCATCCCCCTCTCACGCGGGGCTTATCCAGCCATCACCACGCGCGCCTAGCTTCGCGCCCATGTTCTTCACCTACCTCCGGCGCGAGCTGCGCCGTCGCAGAAAGGCGGCGCTCGTCGTCGCCTCCGGGCTCGCTCTCGGGATCGCGCTGGTCATCGTCGTCAACTCCGTGTCCGTCGGGATGAAGCAGGCGCAGACGCAGGTCCTCGAATCCCTCTACGGACTCGGCACCGACCTCACCGTCACCAAGGCCCGTGAGGAGCCCAAGGCGGGCGAGCAGGCGCAGCGGCCACGCTTCACGTTCGACGCCAAAGGGGACGGCGAGGAGCAGAGCAGCGACCGGCTGATGGTCCAGGGGTTCCAGACCCTGCCCGCCTCCACCGTCGACACCGTCGCACGGCAGGACGGCGTCGCCCGGGCCGTCGGCGGGCTCAGCCTCACCAACCTCAAGATCAACGGCGAGTTCGAGCGAGGCGAGTTCAAAGAGACCCGGCCCGCCCAGCCCGGCGGCCCGGGTGGCGGCAGCGGTGGCAAGGGCGGAACCGTCGAAGGCGGTGGCGCCGCCTTCGACGTCAACTCCTTCACCCTCTACGGCACCGATGTCACCGTCCCCGACGTCGGCCCCCTCACCACCTCCACCCTCACCGCGGGCCGCACCTTCAAGACCTCCGAGACCGATGCCAAGGTCGTCGTCGTCGACAGCGCCTACGCCAAGCAGGAGGGACTCGCCGTCGGCAAGACCCTCACCGTCAAGGGCGTGACGTTCGAGATCATCGGCATCGCCACCGCCGACAGCGGCCAGGCCGCCGCCCAGGTCTATCTGCCCCTGAAGCAGGCGCAGACCCTGTCGGACTCCAAGGACAAGATCACCACCGTCTATGTGAAGGCGACCGACTCGACGAAGATCGAGGCCGTCAAGTCCGCCATCCGGACGAACGTCTCCGGCACCACGGTCACCACCTCCGCCGATCTCGCCGAGACCGTCTCCGGCTCCCTCGACACGGCCGCCGACCTCGCCGCCAACGTGGGCAAGTGGCTCTCGTACGCCGTCCTCGTCACCGCCGTCCTGGTCGCCGGTCTGCTCACCTCCTCCGCCGTCAGCCGCCGCGTCCGCGAGTTCGGCACGCTCAAGGCGCTCGGCTGGAAGAGCGGCCGGGTCACCCGGCAGGTGATGGGCGAGTCGCTCGTCAACGGCCTGCTCGGCGGCGCCCTCGGCATCGCCGTGGGCCTCGGCGGCGCCTACCTCGTGACCGCCATCAGCCCCACCCTCACCGCCGAACTCGGCGCCGGCGCGCTCACCAGCGGCGGCCCCGGCGGCGCCCGGATGCTCGGCGGCCCGGGGATGAGCACGGCCCGCGACGGCGGCGGCAGCACCCTCGACATCGCCCTCACCGCCCCCGTGAGCGTCACCACCGTCGGTCTCGCCGTGGTCCTCGCCCTCGGCGGCGGGCTCGTCGCCGGCGGCTTCGGCGCCTGGCGCGCCTCGCGGCTGCGCCCCGCGGACGCGCTGCGCCGCGTCGAGTAGCCCACAGCCGGCAGCCAGAACCCCACCACGTATCGCAGGAGTCGCACCATGTACGAACTCACAGGCGTCACCAAGCAGTACCGCCGGGGCCAGGAGAGAGTCGACGCGCTCGCCGGGATCGACCTCACCATCAGGGAGGGCGACCGACTGGTCATCCAGGGCCCCACCGGCGGCGGCAAGTCCACGCTGCTGCAGATGCTCGGCGGCCTCGACCGGCCCACGGCGGGCAGCGTGATGCTCGACGGCATGGACCTGGCGAAGCTGCCGGAGAGCCGGCTGACGGCCGTACGCAGCCAGAACATCGGCTTCGTCTTCCAGTCCTTCAACCTCATCCCCACGCTGACCGCCCAGGAGAACGTGGAGACCGCCCTCGTCCCGATGGGTCTCAAGGCGGGCGAGCGGCGCGGCCTCGCGGCCGAGGCGCTGGAGTCCGTCGGTCTCGGCGGGCGCCGGGCACACCTCCCGTCCGAGCTCTCCGGAGGCCAGCAGCAGAGGGTCGCGATCGCCCGGGCGCTGGTGAAGCGGCCCAAGGTGCTCCTCGCCGACGAGCCGACCGGCAACCTCGACGAGTCGATGCGCGACGAGATCGTGGAACTGCTCGAAGGGCTCTGGAAGGAGCACGGGCTGACCTTCGTCATGGTCACCCACGACAGCGCCATCGCCCGCCGCGCCCCACGCCTGGCGACCATCCGCAAGGGCCGGATCACGATCAAGGAGAACCGCCACGCCGAAGCCCTGGAAGCCTAGGCGAAGGCGGCGGGCCGAGGCGGCAGGTCAAGGCAGTCGGCCGAGGCGGTCGGGCAGGGCTCGGAAGGCTCCCGGGCGATCCCTGTCGCTGCCGGCCTCGCCGCCGCCCGGCGTGAAGGCACCCGTCGGCGAGGCGGCCACCTCTGCCGAGTGCGCGGACGACAGCGGTGACGCCCGGCTGTCCGCGGGGCGGCTGTCCGCCGGGCGGCTGTCCGCCGGGCGGCTGTACACCCACCCCGGCACCCCGGAGGAAGCCGTCGCCCACTACCGCGAGGCGTCTGCCGCCGACGGCCGGCAGCTCCACACCCCCCGAGACCGACGGAGTCCCGGACGTCCTGCTGGGGCGGCTGACCCCCGCCCCGGGTCCTGCCATGATGGGCGACACCATCACGCACTGCTGTACGGCGATCGACCGTACGCATCATGACCCGGGGGGGTTCGTGGGAACGATCGGGACCGCGCTGACCGAGCTGAGATCCGCACAGAAGTCCGCGAAGGGCGTCTCGCTCTACTCGCGGTTCGTCAACCGCCCCGTGGGGCGCTACCTCGCGGCCGGCTCCTACGCCGCGGGACTGACGCCCAACCAGGTCACGCTCGTCAGCGCGGCCTTCAGCTTCGCCGCCGTCGCGGGGGCGGCCCTCGGCGGGCCGTCCTGGACGCTCGGCCTGCTGATCTGGCTCGGCCTCGCCGTCGGCTTCGCCTTCGACTCCGCCGACGGGCAGCTCGCCCGACTGCGCGGCGGCGGCAGCCCGGCGGGGGAGTGGCTCGACCACGTCGTGGACTGTGCCAAGATCACCGCCCTCCACCTCGCCGTGCTGATCGCCTTCTACCGCCACCCCGAGCACTTCGGTACGACAGCGGACGGCTGGCTCCTCGTCCCCCTCGGCTTCCAGCTCGCCGCCGTCGTCACCTTCTTCGGCGGACTCCTGACCGAGAAGCTCAAGCCGCGCCCCGCCCCCGGCACCCCCGCCCCCCAGCCCTCCACCCTGCGCGCGGTGGCACTGCTCCCCGTCGACCACGGCGTCTTCTGCCTGGTCTTCCTGCTGGTGGGCGGCGGTACCGCCTTCCGCTGGACCTACACCGCGCTCGGCGTCGCGAGCGCGGTGTTCCTGCTCGCCTTCCTCGCCAAGTGGTTCCGCGAACTCAGCGCAGCCCCTCGCTGATCCCGGCGACTCCGGTGGCCGGCTCGACCTCCTGCGTCAGGAGGTCGAGCGCCCGGCGGAGCTGGGTGCTGGAGGTGTGCATCGTGTACGGGAAGTAGACGATCTCCACCCCCACCCCGGCGAAGTCCCGCTCCAGACGGTCACCCTTCGGCGTCCCCCGCCAGTCGTCCCCCTTGAACAGCACGTCGAAACGGACCTGCTTCCACGTCTCCAGCTTGTCGGGCACGGTCTCCACGAAGGCCGCGTCGACGAATTTCACGTTGCGCACGATCTCCAGGCGTTCGACCAGTGGAATCACCGGGCGCCGCCCCTTGGCGAGCTCCGCCATCTCGTCCGAGACAACGCCGGCCACCAGGTAGTCGCACTGGCTGCGCGCGTGACGAAGGATGTTGAGATGGCCGATGTGAAAGAGGTCGTAGGCGCCCGGCGCGTAGCCGACCCGATACGGCGTTCCTGTGGTCATGTGTGGTCCCCCCAGGTGCGTTCGCGCTCCCCAGCGCGAAGAAGTTCCGACGATAGCGTGGACGTTCCGTCGAGAGAGGGTGAACGACTAGGGTGAGGGCGGGTTTCACGTTCGGGGGAGAGGGACGGTCGCGTGGGGGAATCGACAACAACAAACAGCCGTGGGGGTACGCCGGGCATACGGCGGCGGCTGCTGATGGTGTCCACCAACTACGCGCCGGAGCACGCCGGCATAGGCCCGTACGCCACCCAGATCGCCGAACACTGGGCGGCGAGCGGCCACGAGACCCACGTCCTCGCCGGCATGCCGCACTACCCTTCCTGGACCCTCGACCCGGCCTACGCCGGTGCCTGGCGGCGCACCGAGGAGCGCGCCGGGGTCGTCGTGCACCGAAGGCGCCACACCGTCCCGCCGCGCCAGACCGCCCTGAAGCGGGCGGCGTTCGAGGCGACCGTTCTCGCCCACGGGCTGCTCGCGCCCCCTTCCATGGCCCGGCCCGACGCCGTCCTCGCCCAGATGCCCAGCCTTGCGGGAGGCGTCATCGGCGCCCGCCTCGCCGCCCGTTGGCGGGTTCCCTACGTCCCCGTCGTCCAGGACCTGATGGGCGCCGCCGCCGCGCAGAGCGGGATCCGCGGCGGCGACCGGGCCGCCGCGCTCGCCGCCCGGGCCGAGACGTACGCCCTGCGCCGGGCCGCGCTCGTCGGCGTCATCCACGAGACCTTCGTCGACAAGGTCGCGGCCATGGGCGTCGACCGGGGCCGCATCCGGCTCGTCCCCAACTGGTCCCATGTGGCGAAGCCTTCGGCGGACCGCGCCGAGACCCGGCGGCGGCTCGGCTGGGGCGAGGGTGAGACCGTCGTCCTGCACTCCGGGAACATGGGCCTCAAGCAGGGCCTCGAGGTGCTCGTCGAGGCGGCCCGGCGCGACCCGAAGATCCGGATCGTGCTCCTCGGTGACGGCAACCAGCGCGCCCACCTGCGAGAGCTGGGCGCCGGAATCCCCAACCTGGACTTCATGGCGCCCGTCGGCGACGACGAGTTCCCCGACACCCTGGCCGCGGCGGACGTCCTCGCCGTCACCCAGCGGGCCTCCGTCCTCGACATGAGCGTGCCGTCCAAGCTGACCTCGTACTTCGCGGCCGGGCGCCCCGTCCTCGCCTCCGTGGCCGCCGAGGGCGGCACCGCCCTCGAAGTGCTGCGCTCCCGTGCCGGGTCGCTCGTACCGCCGGAGGACCCCGACGCACTCCTCGCGGAGATCCATAGACTCGTCGGCGATCCGGCGACCGCCGAAGAGCTCGGGGCCCAGGGGCCGCGCCACGTCGAGGCCCATCTGACCCGGGCGGCCGGACTGGCCCGGATCGACGCACTGATGGACGAGGCTCTGGGGGGGGCGAGGACGTGACACACACCAACGTCACCGCGGTGGAGGACGACGAACCGGAGCTGCTGCGCGACCAGTTCCGCCAGCTCCTGCGCTACCGCGCGATCATCGGCGCCGGCATCGGGATCGGCCTCCTCGGCGGTGTGTGGTTCGGCCTGTCCAACGCCGACACCTACGTCGCCACCAGCCAGGTCGTCCTCCGCGCCCCCGTCAACGACCCCTTCAACCCCAGCATCTCGCAGGACAAGACCCTCAACATGGGGTCCGAACGGCAGACCGCGCTCAGCAGCAGCGTCGTCGAGCAGGCCGCCAAGAAGCTCGGCTGGACCGGCACGATCGGAAAGCTGCAGAAGGACCTCCAGGTCACCAACCCGCCCCAGAGCCAGGTGCTCCAGTTCACCTACACCGCCGACTCGCCCAAGGCGGCGGCCGACCGGGCGAACGCGGTCACCCAGGCCTACCTCGACCTGCGCAAGAAGCAGTGGACCGATCTGCGGTCCACGATGCTCGAAGGGCAGCAGCGGCAGCTCGACGAGGTCGCCAAGAAGCACGACCAGAAGGCCAGGGAACTCGACCGGATGCCCGACGGGGCGGCCCGCGACGCCGAGTACGGCGTCAAGACCAACCTGCTCAACCGGATCAACGAACTCGACGCCCGGATCAGCCAGCTCAAGTCGCTCGACATGTCCCCGGGCACCGTCATCCGTACCGCCACCGCGCCGGGGTTCTCCGACGGCCCCGGGCTCCCCATGAGCCTCGGCCTCGGCGCCCTCGTCGGTGTGGCGCTCGGCCTGCTCGCCGCCTGGGTCCGGCTCGTCTTCGACCCCGCGCCGCGCTCCGCCGGCGACGTCGCCCGCGCCGTCCGCGCCCCCGTCCTCGGCACCCTCCCGCGCGGGGCCACCGACGTCCTGCTGGCCGACGACCAGACGGACGCCCGGGTCGCCGAGGAGTACCGCTCCGTCGCCTTCCGGCTCGCGTACGACCAGCGCTTCGCCGACCGCAGAAGGCTCCTCGTCGTCGCCCCGCGCGGCTCCAACGACGCCGCCGTGGCGGTCGCCTCCCACCTCGCCGCCTCCTTCGCCGAGACCGGCAAGGACGTCCTGCTCATCGAGGCCGACCTGCGCACCCCCACGCTCGCCGGACGCCTGCGCGCCCACGCGGCGGCCGCCCCCCGCTGGAGCAGTCCGGTGGAGGGCGAGGAGAACGGCTGGCCCGGCAGGCGTCAGCTCTCCGTCGACGCCGGCGAGTCCGGCTCCTTCGGTCTGGTGCCGGGCGAGCGCGTACGGAACGTGGCCAGGGCCCTGACCGCGCCCACGGTCTCCCGGCTGATCGCCGAGGCCGACTCGCCCAACGCGACCGTGGTCGTCCTCGCCCCGCCCGTCCTCAACTACGCGGACGCGCTCGCCCTCGTGGACCGCGTCGACGGCGTCCTCATCGTCTGCGACCCGCGCGGCGTCCACCGTACGGACCTCCAGCGCATCCGTGAACTCATCGCGGGCGCCGGCGGTACGGTCCTCGGCGCCGTCGTGCACACGCCGGGCAGGCAGCGCCGCGGCGCCAAGCAGCCGGCCGGCGGCCGGCGGGGCGGCCGCGGCAGACAGCCGATTCCCGAGCCCTCCGGGAGCGAGGAGTTCACCGCCGAGCCCGAGCAGGTGATCCTGGGCGACGGTTCCGACACCGTCACCCTGCGCTCGCTGCGCGCCGAGGACCTGCGGACCGGTGACCTCCGCACGGGCGACCGTTGAGACGTGCCGTGACCGTCGCCGCCTCGGTCCTCGACCAGGCGGCGTCGAGCCTCACCAACATCGCGGTCCTCGTGATCGCGGCGCGGGCGTCCAGCGCCGACGGCTTCGCCGCCTTCTCGATGGTCTACATCGCCTTCACCGTGCTGCTCGGCCTCAACGCGGCGTACGTCGGACAGAGCGTCGTCCTGGAGAAGGGCGAGGAGCACGAGGTCGGCGCGGCGGCTCGGTCCGCCGTGACCTTCACCGCCGCCGCCTCGACGGCCGCCGCGGTCCCGCTGCTCGCCGTCGGCGCCCTCATCGGCGGCCCCACCGGCGCCGCCCTGCTCGCCCTCGGCGCCGTCCTGCCGATCGTCCTCGTCCAGGACGGACTGCGCTACGCCTTCTCCGCACTGCGGCAGCCGCACCGGGCGCTGGCCGCCGACACCCTCCGGCTCCTCTGCGCCGTACCCGCGCTCCTGCTCCAGCCGCACGGCTCCTCCCCGGCCCGCCTCGTCCTCGTCTGGGGCCTCTCGGCCCTGCCCGCCGCCCTCCTCGGGCTCGCCCTGCTCCGGCCCTTCGTACGGAACCGGCCCGGCGATCCGCGCCGCTACCTGCGCAAGGACCACCTCGGGCGGCGCTTCGTCGTCGAGTTCGCCGTCGGCAACGGCTCCAGCCAGCTCGCCGTCCTCGGCCTCGGACTCCTCGCCAGCCCCCTGGCCGTCGGCGCGCTGCGCGGTGCCACGACCCTCTTCGGACCGCTCAACACGCTCTTCACCTCGGTCAATGCCTTCGGCCCACCCGTGCTCGCCAGGGCCGGCTCCCGACGCGCCACCGTACGGGCCGCCGCCGCCCTCGCCGCCGTCCTCTCCTTCGTGGCGCTCGGTTGGGCGGCTGCCCTGTACGCGCTCCCCGAGCGCCTGGGCCGTGAACTCCTGGGCGCCACCTGGGAGTCCGCCGCCGGCCTGCTGCCCGCCACCGGCACCCAGTACGCGGTGATGGCGGCGGGCACCTGCGCCCTGGTCACCCTGCGGGTCCTCAGCCCGCGCGCCACCCTCTCCGTCCAGGTGGTCTTCTCCCTGCTCTCGGTCGCCCTGATGCTCGCCGGGTACGCCCTCGCCGGCGCCCCCGGCGCCGCCTGGGGCCTGGCCGCCGGCTCCGCGCTGAAGGCCCTGGGGGCATGGACCCGCGTCGCGCGCACGCGCGTCCGGCCCGCCACGGAGGAGCAGGGCGGTCAGCGCAGTGCGGCGCCCTTGTCCTGACGCCAGGTGGTGACCAGGGCGACGCAGATCAGCGCGATGGCCACCCGGCCCGATGCCTGGAGCAGCGGGCCGCGCAGCAGGATGAAGGAGTAGCCCGCCACCAGCGGGACCACCAGGGAGATCAGACTGCCCGGTGGCGCCCTGCGGGTGCCCCGCCGGGCGAACCGCCCGTCCACGCGCGCGGCGGCATAGCCCATCCCCATCATCCCGGCGCCCATGCCCACGGCCCCGAAGTCGATCCACAGCTCGGCCCAGACGGGGGAGGAGAGATTGGTGTTCACCGTCCCCATCCACTGGCCGACCATCACGCCCGTGTCGCGCGGCTTGCCCGGCCACACCGAACGGGGCACCGCGAAGAGTACGGACCCCGCCAGCTGACGGCCGTAGCGGTGCCGGCTGCCCGAGTTCACCAGCGTGATGGTGTTGGCGAACATGCCGACCTGGTCGTAGTCCTTGAGCGCCAGCGGTTCCAGGACCGATGTCGTCTCGACCGGGCGGTAGTTCTTCTCGTCGTACCGGAAGCGGTCGGAGAACGGAAAGACGATCAGCGCCATCACCACCCCCAGACTCAGCGCCGACCGGTACATCGCCGCGCTCACCGGGAAGACCGTGAACAGCAGCGCGAACATCACCGTGAGGAACCAGTAGCGGGGGTTCGAGATCGGGTTGTTCACCACGCAGTTGAGCAGCACGAGCCCCAGGAACACGGCGATCACCATCGGGCGGCGCCGGGCCCGTCGCGAGGTCACCAGCCACCGGCAGTACACCAGGAGCGCGAAGAGCGCGGGGACCGTGCCGAAACCGCGCAGGAACGCCTGCCCGGCCTGCGAGTCGGCCTGCGAGACGCCCGCCTCCTCGATCCCGGCGATGATCTCCTGACGGCTGGAGAAGAACACCGCGGGCCCGCCGAGCTTGACCACGAACAGGCCGCTGCACGCGAAGGCGAGCAGCACCAGCAGATACAGCCTTCGCCGGTGCACCAGCGCCGGCCGCTCCTCACCCCGCCCGGAGCCTCCCGGACGGCCGCGGGCCAGCAGCGACCCCAGGTCGAACGCGGCGCAGCCCACCAGGACCAGGGCCACCGCCGTCGTCAGATCGGAGCGCGGGCCGACCACCGGCGTCGGCACCCGGCCGAGGACGGCCTGCGCGAGCGGCGCCACGCCCATCGCCATGTAGACGAAGAGCCAGAACGAGCCCTGGAGCAGCTTGCGCCGACGGGTGAGGATCATGGCCGAGAGCCGGGCCCCGGCGTACATGGTCAGCGCGATCTGGAGGTAGTACGCGGCGTCGTGCACCCCCGCGCCCGGCTGGATCGCGACCAGCAGCGGCAGGAACACCGTGAAGCCGAGCACCAGCGGGATCGACAGGGCCCGCGAGAGCAGCGTGCGCGGGGACACCGGCGGGGCGAGGAGCAGCGGCGCGGGCGCCGTGGGCCCGGGGCGCGGCTCCGCCGCCGCAGCGCGTACATCGGTCGTCATCCGGCCCCCTGGAATCCCCCGGCGTCCGGGCCCCCGGCCCCCACGGCGCCACCCCGGAACGTCACTTCGCGGCAGTCTACCGACGCCCCCCTGTCACCCCGGGGCAACCGTTAGTCTGAACGCTCGGCGCCTGGGGAGGCGCCGTTGGGGGTGGAACTCATGCGGAATCTCCCGGCCTTCACGCTGGCCGGTTACGACAAGGGCCGGGGCAAGCTCGTCCAGGCCCTCTGGTTCGCGGTGATGAACACGGTCTTCATGGCCTGGTTCTGCCCGGCCCGGCTGCGGGTCGCGCTGCTGCGGGCCTTCGGCGCGACCATAGGCGACGGCGTGCTCATACGGCACCGGGTCAGGATCCTGTGGCCGTGGAAGCTGACCGTCGGTGACCACACCTGGATCGGCGAGGGAGCCTGGCTGCTCAACCTGGAGCCCGTCACCCTCGGCGCGCACGTCTGCATCTCCCAGGAGGCGCTGCTGTGCACAGGCAGCCACGACCACCGGGCCGCCGACTTCCGCTACCGCAACGCCCCGATCACCGTCGAGGACGGCGCCTGGGTCGCGGCCCGCGCCACCGTCCTCGCCGGCGTCACCGTCGGCCGCCACGCGGTCGTCGCCGCCGGCACGACGCTGCACAAGGACCTGCCCGAGCTCACGCTCCACACGGCCGACGGCCGCCGCCCGGTCCCGGTGCCCGCATGAGCGGCCTGCGCGTTCTGCACGCGGTGACCCTGCACAGCCCCACCCACGCCTTCGGCGGACCGGTCAGAGTCGCGGTCAACCTCTGCCGCGGACTGGCCGAACGGGGCCACCGGCCCCGTCTGGTGGCCCTCGGGGACGGTTTCGACGGCCCCCTGCCCACGGAGGTCGAGGGCGTGCCCGCCCGCCTCTACCAGGCCCGCTCGATCCTCCCGCTCGGCTTCAGCGGCATCACCTCGCCCGCGCTGCTCGCGGGCACCGGCGCGCTGGTCCGGGACGCCGACGTGGTCCACGTCCACCTCGCCCGGGACCTGGTGACCCTGCCCGTGGCGCTGGCCGCGCTGCGGGCCGGCCGCCCGCTCGTCCTTCAGACGCACGGCATGGTCGATCCGAGCGGCAAGGCGCTCGCCCGGCTCCTGGACGCCGTCGCCGTGCGCCGCGTCCTGCGGGGCGCCTCCGCCGTCCTCCATCTGACCGGGCGCGAGCGCAGGGACCTGGACGCGGTCCTGGGCAGGGAACTGCCCCACGCGGTACGGCTCGTCAACGGCGTACCCGCGCAGGAACCGCGCCCGGCCCCGGCCGGCCCGCCCCGCATCCTCTACGCCGCCCGCCTGCAGTCCCGTAAACGGCCGACCGACTTCGTCGCGGCCGTCCCCGAGATCCTGCGCCACCACCCCGACGCCACGTTCGTCCTGGCCGGTCCGGACGAGGGCGAACGGGCCGCCGTCGACGCGCTCGTCGCCGAGCTGGGCGTCGGGGACCGGGTGGAGCGGCCGGGACCGCTGTCGGCCGCGCGGATGCTGGAGGAACTTCGCCGGGCCGCGGTGTACGTCCTGCCGTCGGTCGACGAGCCGTTCCCCATGTCCGTCCTGGAGTCGCTGTCGGTGGGCACGCCCGCCGTCGTCACCGCCTCCAACGGCCTCGCCCGCGACATCGAGGAGGCCGGCGCCGGGCGGGTGGTCGCGGACGCCGCGGGCCTCGCCCCGGCCGTCGTCGCGCTGCTCGACCGCCCCGCGAACGACAGCGCCTCCGTGGCGGCCCGCAAGCTGGCCACGGAGGCGTTCTCGATGGAGGCCGTCCTCGACACCCTGCTCGGGGTGTACGAGTCCGCCCGCGTAGGTCAGGCCGGCAGCCAGGCGTAACAGGACGAGGAGACGAACTCCGCCGTCCCCGCGGGGACAGCGGCCCGCACCGGCCCCTCGGCGCCCAGCGCCGGACCCGAGGCGAGCACCTTCCCGTCGCCGCCCAGCGCCCGCCAGGTGCACGACGGATCGGTGGTCAGCGCGCGGTACGTGCCCGGCTTCGGCCGCTTGGCCGTGCCGTCGGGGAAGCCGGTCCTCGCCGTCGCGAGCAGCGGCTTCCGCGCGGGACACAGATGGTTCACGGCGGCCTCGGCGTCCGGGATGTCCCCGGCGATGAGGGCGCCCACCGCCGCGTCCTTGTCGCGCTTGGCGGTGCGCTCCAGACGCTGGCAGGACTCCTCGCCCGTCTGGAGGACGGCGGCGGGGTCCGTCTTCTCGGGCACCCGCCCGCTCAGGTACTTCTTCTGCTGTGCGGTGAACGAGCCGGTGACGGGCTTGAGTTCGGCATCGGGCACGACGGGGCCCTTGCTCGCCGAGGGCGTGGGGCCGGTCGGCTCCACCTCGACCTGCCGGTCGGGCACGGCCGCCGAACGCGTGGGCGCGGCGGCCTCGGGCGCGCCGTCGGAGGTGTCGCTCCCCGAGGAACAGGCGGAGAGGGTGAGCAGAGCGGCGAGCACGGCCGCCACCGCTGCCGGGCGCCGGTGAAGAGGACGACGCATGAGGGAACTCCCGTGGTACGTCGGGTGCGGGGCCCGGCACGCCGGGCCCCGCACCCTGGGGTGGACGGTTCAGCGCACCGGCTACGGGGCGCCGAAGGTCAGCACCAGCTGCGGAGTGCCCTCCGCGGCCGATGCCTCGGACGACCAGAGCCACAGCGGGTCGGTTCCGGTGCTGGTCAGCGCGAGGCTGTACGAGCTGCCGAGCGCCGCCGAGACCGCCGAGGTGTTCAGCGAGGCCGAGTAGATCGCCGAGCCGTCCGTGGCGCCGCTGAGCGTCCCGATCGGGCCGGTACCGAGGGTCGGACGGTTGTTGTACGTCAGACCGTCCTCGGTCCACGCGCCGGTGACCGGCACGACGGACTGGCTGTCCACCGAACCCGCGCCGGTCGTCGTGCTCGTCTTCACCGCGAGCCGGGCGCTCTTGAGGACGGTTCCGGCCGGGGCGGCCGGCAGCGTGAACCGCAGGTACGACTCGTACGCAGACGTCCCGCGCACGGCCAGCGAGCTGGACGCGCCGTAGTTGGTGCCGGGGGCACCGGCGTTGGCGTACGTGTCCTCCGACGCGGTCACCGTGGTGACCGAGTCGGCCGGCGCGGAGGCCAGGCTGTGGTGCTTGGCGACCTGCGCGGCGGTGAGCGCCGTCGGGTAGACGGCGGCCTCGTCGAGCTGTCCGGCGAAGAAGGAGCTCGTCGGACGCAGCGGCCAGCCGGACAGGTTGTCCGCGCCGACGTGCCAGTAGCCCGCGTACTGCTGGTTGGTGGTGACCGAGTTGGACGCCAGCAGCTTGCCGTCGACGTACAGCTTCATGCCGTCCGGACCCTGGGTGCCCACCACGTGGTGCCAGGCGCCGTTGTTGTACGAGCCCAGCGAGGTGAGGGTCCTGGCCGAGCCGGTGTAGACGCCGAACACCACGTTGCCCGTGTTCGTCATGTAGAGGTGCTTGTCGTAGCTACCGCTGTTCCGCGTCGTGTTGTTGCCGAAGCCGATCAGCTTGCCACCGCGGGTCGTGGTGGTCTTGAACCACGTCTCGACGGTGAAGGCGCCGGGAACGTTCTGCCGCCGGTCGCTGTGGATCTGCTCGTCCGTCCCGTTGAGAGTGACGGCCGTGGAGGCGCCGGAGACGGCGGCCGGGGTCTGCCGCAGCGCGGGGGCGTTGATGTACAGACCGCTGTTGTCGCCGTTGGAGGAGTCGGCCGCGTACGGCGTGGTCGACTCGTCGAAGCGCCAGTACAGCCCGGCGCCGTCGGCGATCACCTGGGAGGCGTACGGCTCCGGAGAGCTCGGCACGGTCACCGTGGACGTGGCCGAGAGGGCGCTGGTGTTGCCGGCCGCGTCCGAGGCGGTCACCCGGTAGGTGTAGGTCTGGCCCGGGGTCACGTCGGTGTCCTTGACCGAGACCTGGGGACGCGACCAGTGCAGCGAGTCGCCCTGGACGGTCGCGATCGGCGTCGCGGCGCCGTTGCGGTAGACCTTGTACGTCAGCTTCGAGTCGTCCAGGTCCAGGCTGGAACGCCAGCGGACCTGCACCGCGTTCGGGCCGACGGCGGCGGCGCTCGCGACCGGGACGGTCGGCGCGCCGGTGTCGGGGCCGGAGGCGAAGCGGGTCAGACCCTGTGCCGGGGCGCCGTTGGTGGTCGTGAACTCGCCGCCCACCCAGAGGTACTTGGTCGTCCCGGTGCCCGAGATGGTGAAGGCACGCGGCCCGATGCCCTCGCCGATGCCGTCGTTGGTGTCCGGGAACCAGCCGAGCTTGCCGACGGACGTCGTCGGCTGGGCGAGCAGGTGGTAGCGGCGGCCGTCCGGGAACTCGCCGACGCTGGCGCAGTCGTGGGCGTGCGAGGCGCTGTACAACACGCCCTCGTAGGAGCGGACCGCCTGGGTGGCACCGAGGCAGGTGTCGCGCCAGCGCTGTCCGAAGTCGGACAGGTTCAGGGCGATGCGGCCGTCGAAGACGCCGCCGCCCGTGCCCTCGTTGCCGGTGTAGAAGCCCGTCGCGTCCGTCTCGATGTCCTTGACGACGGAGTTCTGCGGGATCCAGCCGTTCGGGTACGCCTTGGTCAGGGCGCCGGTCGTGGCGTTCACCACGGCCAGCGCGTGCGAGTCGGCGCCGTTCACGGTGAAGAAGTCGCCGCCGAGCAGCACGTTCTGTCCGTCCGGGGTCACCTCGATGGCCCGGCCCGGCTCGTCCGCGTGGGCGGTGAACGGCAGCAGGTCTCCCGCGGTGGTGACGGCGGCGAACCGCTGACGGTTCTGCCCCTCCACCGTGCCGAAGTCACCGGCCGCGTACACGGTGGTGTCCGTGACGGCGAGCGCCCGCACGGTGGCGGGGAAGCTCGGCGTGAAGGCCGCCTTGGGCGTGCAGGTGGCGATGTCGATCGCCGCGAGGCTGGAGACCGGGGTGCCGTTGACGGCACCGAAGTAACCGCCCGCGTACAGCGTCTTCTTGTCCGGCGAGACCACCAGGGCCCGGACGGTCGCCGTGCCGGTGCCGACGGTGAAGGAGAGATTGCAGGTGGTCGGCGCGCCCGTCGCCGCGTTCAGTGCCGCGAAGTTGACGGCCCCCCTCGGTGTGCCGGTGCCGCCTTCGGGCGGGCGCACCTCGGAGAAGGTGCCGCCCACGAAGACGGTGTCGTTCGCCTCGGCCAGCGCCCAGACGATGCCGTTGGTCTGCCAGGTCGGCAGATCGTCCGCGGTGAAGGCCACCGGCGGCGTCAGGGCCGCGGCCGTCGGGGCCAGAGCGCCCCCGGCTCCGGCCGCGACGGTCAGGACGAGGGCAGCGGTGAGCCCCCAGGATCTACGCATGTTCCCCCCAGGCGTGATAGCCCAGTAAATGTGGCGAGAAGTCGTGCAACTGCCATGTGATGAATGCGAACTGTACGACGAAGGGACAAGCCGAAAAGCCGATTTGTTCAAACCGGTACCTTCCGCGCCGCCGCGCCGTGCACGGACGGCCGCCCCGTCCGTCGTTCCCGGGGCGGCCGCACGGATGAAAGGCGCAGATCAGCGGTCGATACGCACCGTGGCGCCGGCCAACTGGTCCTCGACCATACGGACATCGGCGTCGACCATGATCCGGGCCAGCTCCTCCACCTCGACCGTGGGCTTCCAGCCAAGAAGATCGCGCGCCTTGCTCGCGTCGCCGATGAGGGCGTCCACCTCGCTGGGGCGCTCGTACTTGGGGTCGTAGCGGACGTACTCCGCCCAGTCGAGCCCGGCGTGCGAGAAGGCCGTCTCCAGGAACTGCCGTACGGTCGCCGGGACTCCGGTCGCCACCACGTAGTCGGTCGGCTCGTCGCGCTGGAGCATCCGCCACATCGCGTCGACGTACTCGGGGGCGTACCCCCAGTCGCGTACGGCGTCGAGGTTGCCCATGTAGAGCCGGTCCTGCAGTCCCGCCTTGATCCGGGCGACGGCCCGGGTCACCTTGCGGGTCACGAAGGTCTCGCCCCGGCGCGGCGACTCGTGGTTGAACAGGATCCCGTTCACGGCGAACATGTCGTACGCCTCGCGGTAGTTGACCGTCGTCCAGTAGGCGAAGACCTTGGCGGCACCGTACGGGCTGCGCGGGTGGAAGGGCGTCTGCTCGTTCTGCGGCGGCGGCGTGGCGCCGAACATCTCGGAGGAGGAGGCCTGGTAGATCCGCGTGTCGACCCCGCTCGCCCGGATCGCCTCCAGGAGCCGCAGGGCCCCGAGGCCCGTCACATCACCCGTGTACAGCGGTGCGTCGAAGGAGACCCGCACATGGGACTGGGCGCCGAGGTTGTAGACCTCGTCGGGGCGGATGTCACGGAGCAGGTTCACCAGCGCCACCCCGTCCGAGAGGTCGGCGTGGTGCAGCACGAACGAGCGGTTCGCCTGCTGCGGATCCTGGTAGACGTGATCGATCCGCTCCGTGTTGAAGCTGGACGAGCGACGGACGAGGCCGTGCACCGTGTAGCCCTTGGACAGCAGCAGTTCGGCCAGGTACGAGCCGTCCTGTCCCGTGACTCCGGTGATGAGTGCGGTCTTGCTCATGCGTGGTCCCCCTTCCGAACGGTCCGGCCCCCAGCCGGTCCGTAAATGACGGATATGAAGTGATTCAGTCAGTAAATCCGTATCTGCTGTACTGCGGTCCCTCTCGGCCTGGCATGATCCGGGCCATGACTCAATCGACGACCGTGCCGATGACCGTTCCGACGGATGCCCCGTCGGAAGCCCCGTCGTACCTGCCCGAGCGGGCCCGGATATTCGTCGCGGGCCACCGCGGCCTCGTCGGCTCCGCGATCGCCCGCAGGCTGACCGCGGACGGGCACGAAGTGATCACCCGGACCCGCGCCGAGCTCGATCTGCGCGACGCGGCGAGGACCGCGGCCTTCCTCGCCGAGACCTGCCCCGACGCCGTCGTGCTCGCCGCCGCGAAGGTGGGCGGCATCATGGCGAACAGCACCTACCCCGTGCAGTTCCTGGAGGAGAACCTCCAGATCCAGCTCGCGGTCGTCGCCGGTGCGCACGCCGCGGGTGTCGAGCGCCTGCTCTTCCTCGGCTCCTCCTGCATCTACCCGAGGCTCGCCCCCCAGCCGATCCGCGAGGACGCGCTCCTCACCGGCCCGCTGGAGCCCACCAACGAGGCCTACGCCCTGGCCAAGATCGCCGGGATCGTGCAGGTCCAGTCGTACCGGAAGCAGTACGGCGCCGCGTACGTCTCCGCGATGCCCACCAACCTCTACGGCCCCGGCGACAACTTCGACCTGGAGACCTCGCACGTCCTGCCGGCGCTGATCCGCCGCTTCCACGAAGCCCGTGAGGAGGGCCGCGAGGAGATCGTGCTCTGGGGCTCCGGAACCCCGCGCCGGGAGTTCCTGCACGTCGACGACCTGGCCGCCGCCTGCGCCGTCGTGCTGCGCCGCTACGACGGCGACGAGCCCGTCAACATCGGCTGCGGCGAGGATCTGACCATCCGCGAACTCGCCGAGACTGTCGCCGAGGTGACGGGGTACCAGGGCAGGATCGCCTGGGACACGAGCAAGCCCGACGGCACCCCGCGCAAGCTCCTCGACGTGTCCCGGCTGACCGGACTCGGCTGGAAGCCGGCCGTCGCGCTGTCCGACGGCATCGCCGCCACCTACGCCTGGTGGCGGGACCAGAACTGAGGTCATGAGGCCGGCCCGTCAGTACGCTCCGCGACCGTCGACGACGGCGCGGAACGTACGGGCCATGACATCGACATCGCTGGTGAAGGACCAGTTGTCGACATAGTGCAGATCGAGCTCCATCGTCTCGTCCCACGAGAGATCGGAACGGCCGCTGATCTGCCACAGTCCGGTCATCCCGGGGCGTACGGCGAGCCGGCGCAGCTCCACGTCCCCGTACAGGGCCACCTCCTCCGGCAGCGGCGGACGGGGCCCGACCAGGGACATCGAACCGAGCAACACATTGATCAGCTGCGGCAGTTCGTCCAGCGAGGTGCGGCGTAACAGCCTCCCCACCCGGGTCACCCGGGGATCGCGGCGCATCTTGAACATCAGCCCGTCGTGCTCGTTGGCCTGCGCCAGCTCCGCCTTGCGGGCATCGGCGTCGAGGAACATCGTGCGGAACTTCCACATCACGAACGGGACCCGCCCCTGCCCGATCCGCACCTGCTTGTAGAACACCGGCCCGGGCGAGGTGAGCCGTACCGCGGCGCCGATCACCAGGAAGAGCGGGGACAGGGCGAGCAGACCGAGGGCCGCTCCGGCGCGGTCCATGACGGACTTCAGGACCTGCTGCACACCGCCGCGCAGCGGCGGCGCGATCCGGAGCAGCGCCATGCCGGCCGCCGACGTGGTCTCCAGGCGCTTCACCGCGAACTCCACCAGCCCTGGAGCCAGGGCCAGTTCGGTGCCGGCGTCGTGCAGGCCCCAGGAGAGCCGCCGGAGCCGTTCGCCCGCCATCCGGGCGCAGGCCGCGACGAGGACGACATCGGCCTGCAGTTCACGGGCGGCGGCCAGGACGGGCGCGGTGTCCCCGTCGGCGGCCTCCGGCATCAGGACCCCGAGCCGGGTCGCGACCGGAGCGCCGGTGCGGACCGGCCCCTCGCCTATCGCGACGACGCCGACCACCACGTACGGGTGCTCGGTGCGTCCCGCGAGATGCTCGGCGACCTCGCCGGCCGCCACGGGTTCGCCGAGGACGAGCACCCGGGTGACCACCTGGGCCTCGCGGCGGGCCGCCACGAGGTGGCGCCACGTCAGTTTCGAGCAGGTCAGGGTGAGGATGGGGGCCGGAATCAGCGCCGCGAGACAGAGCAGCGCCGGGTGGTGCAGATCGGCGGCGGCGCGGAACACGGCGAGCACTCCCAGGAGGACCAGCCAGTCGTGCAGGACGGGCAGGCTGCCTCGCGACTCGCCGAGTTCCCGCCGGGCGTACCGTCTTCGGAGCGCGCGGACGCCGGCCCAGGACAGCGCGGCGACCAGGGCGCTGAGGTAGGCGTACGGCTGACGCTCGACGCCCAGGATCAGCGTGGCGGGAAGCCCCACGCCGAAGATGTCGACCGTCAGCGCGACGGCCCGGTACCAGCGCGCCTTGGCGCGTGGATGTGGTGGAGTCGCCGGCGAACCGGTTTGATTTCCGGCAGAGTTGGTCTCAGTTGTGCGGGCATGCCACATGTACCCCCCCGGCACGTGTCGACGTGCGCCACCCCCCTCATCGACCCCCTGATCGATGAACAAGCGTCGCAACGCCGGAACAGTACGACAAACACCCGCACCCCCGCTGCTGTTCACGCGAACGACCTCAGAACGTGACGGCCTGTTCAACTCGTGACATCGGGGTCGGCGGGGGCATGGCCGAGCGTGTGGTAGGGCCGCGTCGAGGGAGTCGGCGCACGTGAGGCCGTGGAGGGAGTCGGCGGGCGCGCGACCGAGAGGGACCCGGCAGCCGTGGGGAAGCAGGCCCGGTTGTGGCCGAAAGCACACGGTCCCATGCGACAAGTCGGCGCGCGTCGCGTGCTGTTGCCGGACGGCGCGCGCAATCCCACGGGCCCCGGGCCGTGATGCGGAACGGGACCCCGGCCGACGACCGCGCCGGTCACCGTACCGACCGCGGCGGAAGTGGTACGCGACGGGCGCTTCGCACCCCCTCCGCCACGCGCCCGAGGTGGTTGTTCCGCTGCCCGCGATCGGCTGTACTACAGCCAGCCCGCGCGACCGCGGAAGCTCCGACCGACCCTGAGGACAGCCATGGCGGACACGCCTTCAGCCCGGACCCATCGGGCCCCGGGCCACCGCCGACTGCTCCCCGGACTCGCGCTGGGCGTGCTGCTCCTCGGCGCCTGGGCCGGCATCGGCACGGCCGACGCGCTGCGCGCCGACGCCCCCGCGGAGCCGGCCACGGCGCCCCCGGCGGCGTACAGCACCGCCCTTCCCTTCGACCTGCCGTCGACCGGCGAACTGCGCCGCTCGGGCAAGCTCGTCTTCGCCCACTACTTCACCCCGTACCCGCTCTCCCTGGACAACGAGCCCGCGGACCGCGACTACTACAGCCGCAACTACCTGAACCCGGAGGGCGAGAAGGGCAAGCACCGCGCCTACGGAGGGCTGCTGCGCGACCGGCCGCTGCCCGCCGCGCCCGAGAGCGGGAACTGGGAACTGGCCCACCTGCGCCAGGAGATCCGTACCGCGCGGGACGCCGGGCTCGACGGCTTCACGCTCGACCTCCTCTCCGAGAGCGGACGCAACCGGGACCGCGCCGAACTCCTCCTGCGGGCCGCACGGGAGGAGGACCCCGGGTTCCGGATCCAGCTCATGCCCGACATGACCTCGCTCCGCACGACCCCCGCCTCCCTCGCCGACACGCTCGCGGAGCTGGCCCGCCACCCCGCGGCCCACCGCCTCCCCGACGGCCGTCTCGTCGTCTCCCCCTTCAAGGCGGAGGAGAAGGACCCCGACTGGTGGCGGACGATGATGCGCGAGCTGGAGTCCCGGCACGGCATCCGCACCGCGCTCGTCCCCCTCTTCCTCGACTTCACCGCGGACCACGAGCGGTACGCCGCCATCAGCCACGGCTTCTCCGAGTGGGGCGCCCGCAGCGCCAACCGGCAGAACGGGGCCGTCGCCGACGCCGAGCGGGCCCACCGGCTCGGCAAGATCTGGATGCAACCGGTCTCCGTCCAGGACGCCCGCCCCAACCAGGGCGTCTACGACGAGGCCGGCAACACCGAGACGCTGCGCGCGAGCTGGGGCGCCGCCCTCACCTCCGGCGCCGACTGGGTGCAGCTCACCACCTGGAACGACTACTCCGAAGGCACCCACTTCGCGCCCTCGCTGCACAACGGCTACGCCTACCTCGACCTCTCCTCGTACTACCTGACCCGCTTCAAGACCGGCGCCTGGCCGAGGATCGTCCGCGACACGCTCTATCTGACCTCACGCGTCCAGTTCGTCGACGACACCCCACCCGCCTCGCACCAGCCGAAGGTGATAGAGCCCCGCGACGGCACGGCCACGCCCCGGGACACCGTGGAGGTGCTCTCCTTCCTCACCGCCCCCGCCCAGGTGCGCACCACGACCGGGTCCGCCGACGGCGGCCACCGGGCACCGGCCGGGGTGCACGCCCACCTCCTGCCCCTGCGCACCGGGCACAGCTCCGCCACCGCCGTACGGGACGGGAAGACCACGACGACGGTCACGAGCCGCTATCCGGTGCGCCGGCCGGTCGACCGGCAGGACCTGCAGTACTACGCGGTGACGAGCGGCCGCAGCCAGCGCTGAGGCCGGGGGCTCGCGGGCGGGCCGTCGTTGTCGGTGGCGGGGCCTACGGTTCGGGCATGACGACGAACCGGGGGACCTTCGAGGCGGCCACGGGGGACGGGCCGCCCCTGCCGGAGGGCGAGGCGGAGCAGCGGTCCCGGGAGGTACGGGCGGCCTGGGAAGGGCTGCTCCAGATCAGGCGGCTGACCAACCGGCAGGGCGGTGAGCCCCAGGGGGTGCCCGCGGAGTGGGAGCGGAGACAGCCGGTCCGGGCGGTGGCCCTCGCCCTGGAGGCGGCGAGGACGAAGCCCTCGGCCACGGACGCCACGGGCGCCCGGGTAGCGACCGGCTACCGGGTCACGGCCGGCGAACGGCCCGGTACCGCCGTCGTGGAGTGGGTGGGGCCGCCCGGCGGCGGAGCCGCGCAGGAGGAGGAGTCCGCGCTCGCGGCCTGTGTTCCCCTCCTTGAGCGGTTCGGCTGGGAGGCGCTGCTGTACCGGGGGCCGCGCCGCAGACGGTTCCTGGAGGTCGAGCCGATGGGGCGCTGAAGGGCTCAGGCGACGGGAGCCTCAGGCGATGGAGGCGGAGACGATGGCGGAGAGCGCGATGTTGCAGGAGGCCGTCACCCAGACCGCCGGGTGCGGCTGGGGGTCGACGAGGGTGGCGCCCAGCTTGCCGGGCGTGACCAGGTCCACGACCAGGAAGGCCACGGCCATCATCACGAGGCCCAGCAGACCGAACGCGGCCGTGGAGGCGAGGCCCTTGCCGAAGTCGTCGTACGTCGTCCAGATCGAGGTGAAGACGATGCCCCCGATACCGAGCAGGGCGGAGCTGAGCAGGGTCGCGGCGTTGCGGTTGCGCTCCTCCCAGATCTGCCGGCCGAGCTTCCCCGGCGTCAGCAGGTCCACCAGGACGATGCCGAGGATCAGCAGCACCACGCCGAGTGCGCCGTAGGCGGTGGCCCGGCCGAGGCCGTTGACGATGTCGCTCATGGGTTGCCGGCTCCGAGAAGAGGGATCGTGAATGATCGCGGTCAAGGACCGGCAAAATGTAGCGCATACCTCGAGGACCCCGGCCGGGCGGCGTTGACGACTCCGAGGAAGACCTGCCGCCCACGGGCCGGCATCGCCGGGCCGGAGGCCGCCGCGACGGTCTGGGTGATCCCGCGGAACAGCCGGCCGATGCCGATCGACGAAACGCCGCGAAGCATGACCCGATCGGAGCAGCAACACCGAGGCGGGGGACCGCCCGGCGGTGAGAGTGGGAGGTGTCCGACCTTCGGCCCTGCCCCGGGAGACCTCAGATGACCACCCTGAACCGACGCGACCTCGGGCTTCTCGTGCTCCGGGTCGGAACCGGCGCCGTCCTCGCCGCGCACGGCACGCAGAAGCTCTTCGGCTGGTTCGGGGGCGGTGGGGTGGAGGGCACCGCCCACGCGATGGAGGCCATGGGCTTCTCACCGCCGCGCGAGAGCGCCGTCGCCGCCGGGCTCGGCGAGGCCGGTGGCGGCGCCCTCCTCGCCCTGGGCCTGGCCACCCCGGCCGCCGGCGCCGCCGCGGCCGGAGCCATGGCCGGCGCGGTCGCCGTCCACCTGCCCGCGGGCTTCTTCGCCCAGGCGGGCGGCTACGAGTACCCGGCCTTCCTCGGCTTCACCGCGGCCGCCGTCGGTGTCGCGGGCGCCGGCCGCTACTCCCTCGACCACGCCACCGGACACGTCCTCGACCGCCCCTTGGTCGTCGCCACGGCCTTCATCGCCAGCGCGCTGGCCGCGGCCGCCGTGGTCGGCCGTCGTGCCCAGGCCCGGAGCGACGCACCCGAGCCGTCCGAGTCCGACATCTAGCCCGCGTCGACGACGCGCGCCTCACGGCTGGACGAAATGCGGTGAACGTCCCGCCGGTTGACGACGGGCCCGCGCTGCTCGAACGGCCCGATGTCGTCCCCGTGCGCTCCCTGGAGGACCTCACGCGGGACACCGTCCCGCGCATCGCCGACATGGAGGCGTCCCTGCGCAGCCGCGAGCAGAACCTCTGGTTGCCGCTCCACCCCCGGCCCCGCGGCATGGTGCCCTGGGGCCGTACCGCCGTGGACGGCGTACTGCTGTGGGACACCGTACGCGCGCCGGTCACCGCTCACGCCGGCGTGCCCGGCATGGCCCGCGCGTCCAGACGGCGGGCCGCCGCCTCCACGGCCGCGGGCAGCGGTCGGCGCTCGCGCAGGGCCGCCGGGAGCCGCCTGACCATCTCGCGCAACGCGGTACGGGCCTCCGGGTCCCGCCGGGCCTTCCCCGCGAGCTCCCCGGTGTGCCGCAGGGCCACCGGCAGGGGGCGGCGCATCCACGACGTCAGCGCGGCGTTGCGGAGCTGGACGGCCGGCCGGCCCGGCCTCACCCCGCCGCTGGGGGAGTGGACGGCGGCCACGTCGGGGCAGTGGCACACCCCCCAGCCGTGGGCCGCCACATCGTAGGCGAGCAGCGTCTCCTCGCCGCCCAGGAACAGGATCGGGTGGTACCCGCCCGCCGCCAGGTACGCCTCCCGCCGCGCCACGGCGGCGCAGGCCAGGAACCCGAGGACCTGCGGCCCCGGGAGATCGGGAGCGAGGCCGAGAGGGGAGGCCGCCAGCATCTCGTTCAGCGGATCGGGTTCGCCCTCCGGGCCGACGTGGACGCGCGCGGCGATCAGCCCGAGCCGCTCGTGCCGGTCCAGGAGGTCCGCCGCGCGGCTCAGCGAGCCCGGCTCCCACCAGGAGTCGTCGTCGCTGAAGGCCACGTACGGAGTGCGGGCGCGGCGTACGCCCAGAGTGCGGCCGGGCGCTCCGAGGTTGCTGCCCGGAGTGAGCACGGTGACCCTCGGGTGGTGCGCGGCGACGGCTTCCGGGGTGCCGTCGGTCGACGCGTTGTCGACGACGATCAGCGGTGGGGCCTCGGGGAGCGCGGCCAGTCGGTCGAGCGAGTGCAACAGCTGTTCGCGCCGGTTGTGCGTGATCAGGACGACGGTGGTGCGGGCGTCGGCGCTCATGGACGGAGTCGGACCCGATCAGGAGAAGACGACGCAGGCGGCGGCCGGTACGTCCACGGCGCCGGCGCGGGACAGACGTCCGGTTCCCGGGTCCGCGTCGAACCACGTGAGGGTGCCGGACCACTCGTTGGCGACGTACACCCGGAGCCCCGACGCGTCCGTCACCAGATCGCGCGGCCAGCTGCCACCGCAGTCCACGACGTCCACGAGCTGCGGCTTCTCCACGTCGTCGGCGAGGTCGAACGTGAGGACGCGATCGCTCCCCCGCACAGCGGCCCTGAGGAAGCGTCCGTCGGGCGCGACCGACACGACCGAGGGATAGGCCCGTTCCCCCTCGGGAAGCCCGGTCGTGTCGATGGCGGTCTCGGAGAGCGCCTCCAGCCGGCCGGACGCCTCCTCCCAGCGGCAGACCGTCATCTGCGGCTCCAGCTCGTGGAGGACGTACACCACCTCGCCGTCCGGATGGAAGGCCAGGTGCCGCGGCCCGGACCCGGCGCGCAGCGGGGTCTCGGCGTGCACCCGCAGCGCACCGGTGGCCCGGTCGAGCGCGCAGACCCGTACCGAATCGGTCCCCAGGTCCACGCTCAGCACCCACCGTCCTCCGGGAGAGGGGAGCACCTGGTGCGCGTGGGGGCCGCTCTGGCGCTCCCGGTCCGGCCCCGAACCCTGGTGCGCAAGCACCACCGGGGGCCCCGCCGGGCTGCCGTCGGGACGCACCGGCAGGCTGCCGACGCCCCCCGAGCCGTAGTGGGCGGTCAGAAGCCGGTACCCGGCCAGGCAGAGGTACGCCGGGCCGGAACCGCCCACCTCGACCGCCGGCCCCAGCGGGGTCAACCCGTCGCCTTCCGGCCGCAGAGCCACCACCGCGCCCCGCTCCGTATCGCTCGCCGCGTAGAGGATCCCGGTGTCCGGGGCGAGCGCGAGAGAGGAGGGATTGGGGACGGTGCCCACCGTCGTGCGCGGGACCAGAGCCCCGTCGGCGTCCACGGCGGCGACGGTGATGCCGCCGCCGCCCCCCGTGGTGAACGAGCCGATGTACGCCCACCGGCCGGTGCTCCGGTCCGCCCCGTTCCCACGCTCCACGCCGCCCACAGGATGTCCTCTCGTCGATTCCGGATCCGCTCGGGGACAGATCCGCTCGGGGACGGAGAACGACCGGCCGGACCGCCGGGTCACCGTGGCTTACTCCGTTCGCCACGCGGCCCGACCCCGCCCCGCGCGCCCCTGCCCGGCGCCCCGCCGCCTCTCGAGATGCGTAAATCTCCCCATGGGGTGAACTGGAGGAGGAGTACGCATCCCACGAGAGGTGATTCATGGGCGACGGAAGCGAGGTCACCGTAGGAGTGCTGGGTTCCTACGGCGGACGGAACGTCGGCGACGAGGCGATCCTCACCGCCATGCTGGACCGCGTGCGGGCCGCGCGGCCGGACGTCGGCGTCACCGTGTTCTCCCGCAACCCCGACCACACTCGGGCCGCGCACCCGGACGTCGGGGTGGTCGGGTGGGAAGGCGTGAGCAGGGAGCGGATCGCCGAGCATCTGCGCCGGCTCGACGTCCTCGTACTCGGCGGCGGCGGCATCCTCTACAACACCGAGGCGCGCCGCTATCTGCGGCTGGCGCGCGCCGCCCAGAACTTCGGCGTTCCCGTCTTCACCTACGCCGTGGGCGCCGGCCCCCTCACCGACGAGGTCGACTGCGACTGGGTCCGCACGACCCTCGCCGGCGCGGCCGAGGTGACGGTCCGCGACGAGGAGTCGAAGCTGGTCCTGGAAGAGGCCGGCCTGGAGCGTCCCATCACGGTGACCGCCGACCCGGCGCTGCTCCTGCGCCCCGGCGACGGCGGGGAGGAACTCCTGCGCGCCGAGGCCGTACCGCGCGGCGTGCGGCTGGTGGGCATCAGCGTCCGCGAGCCGGGACGCGCGGCCGAGCACCTCGACGAGGGCGGCTACCACCAGCTCCTCGCGCACGTCGGCGACTTCCTCGTCAACCGGCTGGACGCCCATGTCGTCTTCATACCGATGGAACGCGACGACATCCGGCACGCCCACGCCGTGGCGTCCCACCTGGCCGACCCCGGAGCCTGCACGGTGCTGCGCGGCGCCTCCACCCCGCAGCAGGTCCTCGACATCGTCAAGCGGCTGGACCTGGCCATCGGCATGCGGCTGCACTTCCTGATCTTCGCGGCGCTCGCCGGGGTGCCCCTGCTGCCCCTGCCCTACGCCGGAAAGGTGTTCGACTTCGCCCAGCGGGTCGGCGCGCCCGCCCTGCGCGGAGTGGTCAGGGAGAACGTCGGACTGCTCCTGTCCGAAGTCGACCGCCTGTGGGACGAGCGGCCCGCCCGCCTCGCCGAGATGGCCGCTCGGACGGCGTCGATGCGGCAACAGGCCGACCTGACCGCGGAACGCTTCCTCGCCTACCTGGAGCAGATCGCTCCGCCGCCCGTGCTGCTGCCCACCACGCCGGCGCCGGTCTCCCCGGTCGGCTGAGCCGAGCCGCCGGCCCCCGCCCCGGCTCCCAGGAGAAGACGTGACCTACCTGCAACCGCCCCGTGTCCCCCGGAGCGTGGAGCTCCCGCCGCGCCAGGCCCTCCATGCCGGCTCCACCCAGGTACTGGTCGTCGGCGGCGGTCCCGCCGGCATCGGCGCGGCCATCGGCGCCGCGAACGCGGGCGCCGAGGTCACGCTCGTGGAGCGGTACGGGTTCCTCGGCGGCAACGCCACCGCGGCTCTCGTGATGCCGCTGATGAGTTTCCACAACGAGGTCAAGCAGGCCGTCGCCGGGGACGTGGCGCGGCTGCTGCCGCCCGACCACGGCGAGGGCGAACCCGTCGTCGGGGGCGTGCTGTGGGTCCTGCTCGACCAGCTGGTGCGCGCCGGGGCGGCGATCCGCCCCTCGGTCGAGACCGGCTACACGGTTCCCTTCGACGCGGAGCTGTTCAAACTGGTCGTCTACGACCTGCTGGAGACGCACGAGGTGCGCACCCTGCTGCACGCCTTCGCCTCCGGCGTCCTGCCGCTGCCCGACCGTGCCCGGGCCGTGTTCGAGACGAAGTCGGGACCGCTGGTCATGGACGCGGACGTGATCGTCGACTGCACCGGTGACGGTGACATCGCCGCCGCGGCCGGAGCGTCGTACGAGATCGGACGCCCCGAGGACGGCTGGACGCAGCCCATGACCCTGATGTTCCGCATGGTCGGCTTCGACCACGAGGAGTTCTCCGCGTACGCCCGGGCCCACCCGGACCAGTGGAAGGGCGTGCACGGCCTGTGGGACCTGGTCCGCGCCGCCACCGACGCCGGCGAACTGGACCTGCACCGCGAGGACATGCTCTTCTTCGCCACGCCGAACGCGGGCGAGGTCGCGGTCAACTCCACCCGTGTCACGGAAGTGCTCGGCACGAGCGTCTGGGACCTCACCCGCGCCGAGTTCGCCGCGCACCGCCAGATGGCCCAGATCGCCCGCTTCCTGCGCGGCCGTGTGCCCGGCTTCGCCGAGTCGTACGTCGTCCAGAGCGGCGTCCAGGTCGGCGTCCGCGAGACCCGGCGGATCCTGGGCGACTACCTGCTCACCGGCGAGGACGTCCTGACCGCCCGGACCTTCGACGACGCCGTGGCCCGCGGGGCCTACCCGGTGGACATCCACAATCCGAGTGGCCGTGGCACCACGCTGCGGCGCCTTCCGCGCGGCCAGTCCTACGACATTCCGCTGCGCTGCCTCTTCCCCCAGGGCCTGGACCGGATCCTGGTCGCGGGCCGCTGCATCTCGGGCGACCACGTGGCCCACTCCTCCTACCGCGTCATGCCGATCTCGATGGCCACCGGTCAGGCCGCCGGCGTCTGCGCGGCCCTCGCGTCGTCCCAGGGCATGCGCCCCCGGGACGTACCGGTCTCCGCGGTCCAGCGGGAACTCCGCGCACAGGGAGCCAGCCTCCGCTGAACGAGGCGGTGCGCCACGGCGTCCCCTCCGACCACCCCTCCGTCGCACGACCCTCCTGTGTCAGTGGCGCGTTGTAGCTTCGGGCACGTTCGAGAGGTTGTGCGAGAGGGGTGGATTCGTGGGCGGCGGGCGTGCGTTGAGGGTCGTTCTGGTCGATGTCAACGACAAGGTGGTGGCGGCCTGGCGGTCCGCGTTCGCGGATGTGCCCGAGGTCGAGATCCGGCAGGGTTCGCTTCTCGATGTGGATGTCGACGCGTGGGTGTCCCCGACCAATGAGCGCGGCCGGATGGACGGCGGGGTGGACGCCGTCGTCAAGAGGTACCTCGGCGCCGGTATTCAAGTGCGGGTGCAGCGGGCGATCCGGTACCGGTTCGGCGGGAGCCTGCCGGTGGGCAGCGCGGTCTGTGTCTCCTCCGGGGCGGCCGTTCCCCGGTATCTGATCTCCACGCCGACCATGCGGCAGTCCTCGCAGAACATCAGCGACACCATGAACGTGGCGCTGGCGTGCGCGGCCGCGTTCCAGGCGGTGCATCTGCAGAACCGTGCGAAGCCCGGCAGCATCCGGTCGGTGGCGCTCGTCGGGCTGGGCGCGCAGACCGGACGGGTGCCCGCGCGGGTGTGCGCCAATCTGATGTGGACGGGCTACACGCTGTTCCACGACCACGGGTTCGCGGACTACGACGAGTTGCGGGCCGCGGTGCTGGGGCAGCTCGACGACATCGAGAGCGCGGGGGCCGAGCGCCGGGTGCGGATCAACGTGCCGGCGAGCCCGGCGACTGCCCCGGCCGGGGACCCATTGGGGCTGGCCGAGCTGTTCACCGGTGGCGGTGAGCCGTGGCTGCCGCTGCTGGCCCCGGTGATCGAGGCGCAGCCGGCGGCCGCCGATTTCATCGGTCCGAAGCGCGGCGCCGAGGTGGTTCCGGTGCGCGAGTTGACGTTCCAGGCGCTGAAGCCGCACCCGCCGCGGAAGTGGAAGGTGGTCGTCTTCGGACAGAACCCCTATCCGCGGCCGGAGAGCGCGACCGGTATCGCGATGTTCGACAACACCTTCCATGACTGGAAGGACAGTCAGTTCGGCCGGGTGGTCAGCATCCGCTGCATCATCAAGGCGGCCGCCATGTGGAAGTACGGCATCGCCAAGAAGACGCCGATCGCCGACATCCGAGCCCTGTTGAAGAAGGAGGACACAGTTCAGCCGCCGGAGTGGTTCCAGGCGATGCTCACCCAGGGTGTGCTGCTGCTGAACGCGTCCCTCACGGCGAGTGCGGACGGGGCCCTGCCGACCGATCGGCACACGTCGTTCTGGCGGCCCGTGGCCGAGCAGATCGTCGAGGAGATCCTTCGCGCGAAGCAGGACGCCGAGGAGGAGGACCGGGGCGTCGTGTTCGCCTGGTGGGGTGCGCACGCCCGGAGCCTGAAGAGGGCCGTCCAGCGGCTGGAGAAGAAGTACCCGGGGGTCGAGGTCCGGCACGTGGATCACGCGAATCCGGCGGCGCAGGGGGACGTCTTCTGCGAGGGGGACCACTTCGCCCAGGTCAACGACGCCCTGGCGGCGGTGGGGGCCGAGCCGGTCGACTGGCTGCCGCGGAAGGGCTGGGACCGGGGGACGGCCGGGGGCGGCGGCGGCGCGGAGGGCGGTGGTGTCGCGGAGCGGATGGGGGCGTTCATCGCCACGACGATGGAGCTGCACCAGCTGTATCTGGAGCGGCTCACCAGCGTCAAGGACGAGGGCCTCGCCCTGCCGCCCCTCACCGGGGTGTTCGACACGCCGTTGATGGATTTCCGCAAGGCCGTCGAGCCGGTGGCGCAGGTGCTCGCGCGCCTGGACCGGCACATCGAGCGGTCGTACCGCTTCGGGGAGACCAAGGCCACGGAAGCCGAGCCCGCGGGCGGGATCACCGGGGAGGGGCTGTCCGCCGACGCGATCTCGGCGCTGCACCTGTACACGTGCGAGTCGGCGTTCTACCGCGAGATCAACGCCGCCCTGCGTTCTCCCGACCGGGAGCGGGCGGTGCCGTATCTGCCGTACCTGCGCCTGCTGTTCTCGGCGTTGTCGGCCCTCCCGGCGCAGACACGGCCGTTGTGGCGCGGTGTGGCGCTGGACCTGCGCTCCCAGTACCCGGTGGGGCGGACGGTGACCTGGTGGGGCGTGTCGTCCTGCACGTCCGAGGTGGGCGTCGCGCGGTCGTTCCTCGGCAGCCGCGGCAGGCGGACCCTGTTCGAGGTGACGCCGGCGCGGGCGGTGGGGATCCGGCGGTACTCCGCGTTCACGGGCGAGGAGGAGTACATCCTCGCGCCGGGCACGCGGCTGAAGGTGACGGAGGTGAAGGCCGAGCGCGGGGGGCTGTGTACCGTCCGGCTGACCGAGCTGGAAGGGCAGGGGCTGGTGTCCTAGGTTCGCGTCCGGAGAATCCGCCGCCCGAACGGCCTGCCAGGTCAGCCTGCCCGCAATCCGCGCGACGGACCCGCCCGCTCGCCCCGTAGAGAAGAGGACAGGAGTCGTGTGAGCGGGAGGGGACCGAGCGATGACAGGGCGTGCGTCGGGGCGGATGCGCAGAGGGATGAGGGGCACGGCGGTCGCGGTGGCGGCCATGGCGGCGCTGACCGGTTCACAGGCGCCGGGTCTCGCGGCGCGGGCCGTCGGCCCCCAGCCCGGTACGGCACCCGACACGGAGACGTCGGGTGACGCGTACTACCTGACCGAGCTGCCCCCGCTCGTGGTCCCCGGCCCGGCGCCGTCCCCGGACCGCGCCGCCTTCGTGGCCGACCGCGGGTCGCTGCCCGCCACGGTCTTCGCCGCGTACCGGCGGGCGGAATCGGCGCTCGCGCGGAGCGCCCCGGGCTGCGCCCTGCGCTGGCAGTTGCTCGCGGCGATCGGGCAGGTGGAGTCCGGCCAGGCGCGCGGCGGCAGGGTGGACGCGGACGGGACGACGTACGCGCCGATCATCGGCCCGCAGCTGAACGGCCGCGGTTTCGCGCTGATCCGCGACACCGACGGCGGCGCGTACGACGGCGACCGGTCCTACGACCACGCCGTGGGCCCGATGCAGTTCATCCCCTCCACCTGGGCTGGATGGGGAGCCGACGGCAACGGCGACGGGAGGGCCGACCCCCACAACGTGCACGACGCGGCGCTCGCGGCCGGGCGCTACCTGTGCGCGGGCGGACGCGACCTCTCCCGGCCCCGGGACCTCGACCGCGCGATCCTCTCCTACAACCGGTCGCGCGCCTACCTGAGCGTCGTTCTTTCCTGGTACGGCTATTTCCGGAGCGGACACCGGGTGGTGCCCGACCTGAGCGGCACCCACGGCGTCACGGACTCCGGTACGGGTACCTCGTCCGGCTCGTTCCCGGGCACCGCGCGGACCGGGACGTCCGACCCCGGCCCGCGGACCGGTGCGTCGCCCTCCGCCTCGGCGCCCACCCCCTCGTCCGCTCCTCCGCCGACGCGGAAGCCGGCACCGAAGCCGACCTCCACGCCCTCGCCGGCACCGGCGCCGACGAACGTGCCGGAGCCCCTGCCCTCCCTGGTCACGGGCCCCGGCTCCGGTGCCGGGCTGCCCGGTGACGGCGTCCTGCCGGGGACGGGGCAGCTTCCCGGCAACGGTTAGGACTCACTCGCGCACCACCCCCTCCCTCCACCGGATACCGGGCGGTAACGTCCCCGGTCATGACGACGGACATGCATCACGCCCACTCGACCGGACCGGGGGACCAGGCGGCCCACCTGCGGTGGCAGCGCATGTGGAGCCACCGCGAGCAGCTGCTCAAGGTGGCCCGCCGCAGGTCCATGAGCGTGGAGGACGCCGAGGACGCCGTCCAGGAGGCGATGCTGCGCGGCGCGCAGAACGCGCACCTGGACGAGGCACGGCTCGGCGCGTGGCTCACGACGGTGACCATGCGCCTGTGCGTCGACCGGCACCGGCAGGTCCACCGGGAGGCCGAGGTGGGCAGCGCCCCGAAGCTCACCCCTCCCGGCCCGGTGCCCGTCGAGGAAGTGGTCTGCGACCGGGCGGAGGCACGCTGGGTGGCGTACCGCAGCAGGGAACTGCCCGCCCGACAGGCCGAGGCGCTCAGGCTGAGGTCGGAGGACCGGGACGTGGAGCAGATCGCCCACGAGATGGGGCTCAGCCCTCGCGCGGTCGAGTCCCTCTTGGCCCGGGCACGTCGCACCCTGCGCAACTCGCTGGCCGGCACCCTGGCGCTCGCCCTGTGGCTGATCGGGCGCGGCCGGGACCACGCGGGTCAGGCGGGGGTGCCCGCCCAGGCCCTGGTCGCGACATCGGCGGCGGCGACCCTGGCCGTCGTGGGCCTGATCATCCCGTTCGCGTACGAGACGGACACGCCGCGTCCCACCCGCCCCGCCACCTCCGGAGCGGTGGAGCTGGGGGAGGAGAGGGCCGGGTACGAGGTGCCGGCCGCCGCCCCCTCCGTACCGCCGACGCCGCCGTCCGCCGAGGCCTCGCCGTCGCCGACCGTCCCCCCGCGGAAGCCCTCCCCGGCGCCCGCGACGGCGACGGTGACCCTGCCGGACGTGACCGCGCCCGAGGTGACCCTGCCGGACGTCGCCGCGCCCGAGGTGGCTCTGCCGGACGTCTCCGCCCCCGGGGTCTTCGTGCCCGCCGCGGCTGCCCCGTTGCCGTCCCTGCCGGCCGCCCCCGCCGTATCGGCACCGCCGCTTCCGCTCCCGCTCCCTGACGCTGACGCCGGTGCTGTCGTGGAGACCGTCCCGGAGGCCCTGCCCCACACCCCCGTACACCCCTGATGTCCACCGCGTAAAAAATCTTCGCTTCTTCGCGACGGACCCGGCGCCCCTCCCCGTAGAGCAGGTGTACGAGCTGCTCCCCGCTGAAGGGTGAACCGGATGGGTGTCGAGATCTGTGTGGAAGGACTGACCAAGTCCTTCGGCCACCAGGTCATCTGGCAGGACGTGTCGCTGACGCTGCCCGCCGGTGAGGTGTCCGTGATGCTCGGTCCCTCGGGCACGGGCAAGTCGGTGTTCCTGAAGACGCTCGTGGGGCTGCTCAAGCCGGAACGGGGATCGATCCGGATCGCCGGACAGGACATCACCCAGCTCCGCGAACACGACCTGTACGAGGTGCGCAAGCTCTTCGGCGTGCTGTTCCAGGACGGCGCCCTCTTCGGGTCCATGAACCTCTACGACAACATCGCCTTTCCGCTGCGCGAGCACACCCGCAAGCCGGAGAGCGAGGTCAGACGGATCGTCCTGGAGAAGATGGACATGGTCGGTCTGATCGGCGCCGAGGAGAAGCTGCCCGGCGAGATATCCGGCGGTATGCGCAAGCGGGCGGGGCTTGCGCGGGCGCTGGTGCTCGATCCGGAGATCATCCTGTTCGACGAGCCGGACTCGGGGCTCGATCCGGTACGAGTGGCCTATCTCAACCAGCTGATCGTGGACCTCAACGCGCAGGTCGACGCGACCTTCCTGATCGTCACCCACGACATCGCCTCGGCTCGCCAGGTCCCGGACAACATCGGCCTGCTCTTCCGCCGCGAGCTGGTGATGTTCGGTCCCCGCGAGCAGCTGCTCACCAGCGACGAGCCCGTCGTACGGCAGTTCCTCAACGGCCGGATGCAGGGACCGATCGGCATGGCGGAGGAGAAGGACGCCGCCCAGGTCGAACAGGAGCTCGCCGACCTCGGTGGAGGGGACGAGCCCCTTCCCGCCATGACACCGCGCCTGCTGCCGAGCCCCGGGATCACCCGCCCGCCCCGCTGGCAGGCGATCGCCGACCGCGAGACGGAGCTGCGGGGACGACAGGCGGCGGACGCATGAGCCTCTCCCCGACAGGTGCCCTCCGCCACTCCGGCAGCCTCTTCGCCATGGCCCTCGACGTCCTGCGGACCCTTCCCCGACGCCCTTTCCAGGTACGGGAGTTCATCCAGCAGGCGTGGTTCGTCGCGAGCGTCACCATCCTCCCCACCGCTCTGGTCTCCATCCCCTTCGGCGCCGTCATCGCGCTCCAGATCGGCGGCCTGACCCGGCAGCTCGGCGCCCAGTCGTTCTCCGGCGCCGCCTCCGTACTCGCCGTCCTGCGCGAGGCGTCCCCCATCGTCACGGCGCTGCTCATCGCCGGGGCCGGCGGCACCGCGATCTGCGCCGACCTCGGGGCGCGCAAGATCCGGGAGGAGATCGACGCGATGCAGGTCCTCGGCATCGACCCGATCCACCGCCTCGTCGTCCCCCGGGTCCTCGCCACCATGCTGGTGGCGGTCCTGCTCAACGGCCTGGTCTCGGTGGTCGGCGTGGCCGGCGGCTATTTCTTCAACGTCGTCCTGCAGAACGGCACCCCCGGCGCCTATCTGGCCTCCTTCACCACCCTCGCCCAGCTGTCGGACCTGTGGGCGGCCGAACTGAAGGCGCTCGTCTTCGGCGCCATCGCCGCGATCGTCGCCTCGTACAAGGGCCTGACCGCCAAGGGCGGTCCGAAGGGCGTCGGCGACGCCGTGAACCAGTCCGTGGTCATCACCTTCATGTTGCTCTTCGTCACGAACTTCGTGCTGACCGCGGTGTACTTCCAAATCGTCCCGCAGAGGGGTTAGTTGTGCGACGACTTCTCGACCGCCCCCTCCACTCCCTGGAGGAGCTGGGCACGCAGCTGGTCTTCTACGGCCGCTCCCTCGCCTGGACCGGCCGCACCCTGCGCCGCTACAAGAAGGAGGTCCTCCGCCTGCTGGCCGAGGTGAGCTTCGGCCGCGGCGCACTGGCCGTCGTCGGCGGCACCGTCGGCGTCATCGCCTTCCTCTCCTTCTTCACCGGAACCGAGGTCGGCCTCCAGGGCTACGCCGCGCTCAACCAGCTCGGCACCTCCAACTTCGTGGCCTTCCTCTCCGCGTACTTCAACACCCGCGAGATCGCCCCGCTCGTCGCGGGGCTCGCCCTCTCCGCGACGGTCGGCGCCGGATTCACCGCCCAGCTCGGCGCGATGCGGATCAGCGAGGAGACGGACGCGCTGGAGGTGATGGGCGTCCCCTCGCTGCCGTTCCTGGTGACCACCCGGATGATCGCCGGCTTCGTGGCCGTGATCCCGCTGTACGTGATCGGGCTGCTGTCCTCCTACTTCGCCGCCCGGACCATCACCACCGGCTACTACGGCCAGTCCAGCGGGACGTACGACCACTACTTCCAGCAGTACCTGCCGCCGGTCGACGTGCTGTGGTCGTTCGGCAAGGTGATCGTCTTCGCCCTCGTGATCATCCTGGTCCACTGCTACTACGGCTACCACGCGAGCGGCGGCCCGGCGGGCGTCGGCGTCGCGGTCGGGCGCGGGGTACGGACGTCCATCGTGGCCATCAACGTCCTCGACTTCTTCCTCAGCCTGGCGATCTGGGGCTCTCACACGACCGTACGGATAGCGGGGTAGGGGCCGATGCGTCGCACCATCAGGCTGAGGCTGTACGGGATCGTCTTCGTCGTCGTCGTGGCCCTGCTGCTCTCGCTGTCCGTCGCCGTCTACCAGCAGGCGTTCACCCCGGTCGTACGGATCACCCTGGAGGCCGACACCCTCGGCAACCAGCTGGAACCGCGCGCCGACGTCAAGCTGCGCGGGCTGCTCGTCGGCGAGGTGCGCGAGGTGCGGGCCGACGGCGAGAAGGCCACGCTCGGCATCGCGCTCAAGCCGGAGCACGTCCCCCTCATCCCGGCCGACGTCCACGCACGGCTGCTGCCCAAGACCCTGTTCGGCGAGAAGTACGTCGACCTGGTCGCCCCGGCCGGCTCCGGGAGGCAGCCTGCCCGGCACATCCGCGCCGGTGACGTCATCACCCAGGACCGCACCACGGTCGGCATCGAGCTCCAGCGGCTGATGAACGACCTGCTGCCGCTGCTCCGCACGGTGCAGCCCGCCAAGCTGAACGCCACCCTCTCCGCCTTCTCCACCGCGCTCGAAGGGCGCGGCGAGGACATCGGCGACAACCTCACCCGCCTCGACGCCTACCTGCGCCGGCTCAACCCGCACATGCCCTCCCTCCAGGAGGACATCTCCCGGTTCGCCGACGTGGCGGAGGTGTACGGCGAGGCCGCCCCCGACCTGCTGCGCATCCTGGACAACACCCTCACCACCAGCCGGACGATCGTCGAGAAGCGGGAGCAGCTCTCCTCGTTCCTCACCTGGACCGCCACCGCCGCGAAGACGACGGAGGGTGTCCTCGACGAGAACTCCGCCCGGCTCATCACCCTGGGCCGCGTCTCCCGCCCCACGCTCGCGCTGTTCGCCCGCTACTCGCCGGAGTACCCGTGCCTGCTGGCCGGTCTCGTGCGCCAGGAAGCGGCGTCCGAAGAGGCGTTCAGGGGCGGGAAGATGCGCATCACCCTCGAGTTCGTCCGCCCCCGACCCCCCTACCGACCCGGCGAGGAACCGCGCTATGCCGACCGCTCAGGCCCGAACTGCAGAGGTCTGCCCCACCCCCATGTCCCGGCACCCCCGATCAAGCTCGACGACGGTACGTCGGCGTCGGCGGCGCACAGTCCAGCCGGCCCCGTATCCGGCACACCGGCCGAACAGCACGCCGTCGCCTCGCTCGTGGCCCCGGTCATGGGCGTGCCCGCCGACGAGGTCCCGGCCGTCACGACCCTGCTCTTCGGCCCGCTGGCACGAGGAACGGCGGTGAGCCACGCATGAGCTCCGGAACGCGGACGAACGCCCGCTCCATGGCCCCTCAGCTCACCAAACTCGGCATCTTCGCCGTCGTCACCATCGCGGCGACCGCCGTCCTCGCGGCCACCATCGTCAACCTCTCCTTCACCCCCCACGAGACGTACACCGCCGTGTTCAGCGATGTCACCAGCCTGGAGGAGGGCGACGACATCCGGGTCGCGGGCGTGCGGGTCGGAGAGGTGGAGGACATCCGGATCAAGGACCGGGCGCTCGCCGAGGTCACCTTCAGCGTCTCCCGCGACCGGCCCCTGCTCACCAGCACCCGCGCCGTCATCCGCTACCGCAGCCTGGTCGGACAGCGGTACGTCGCCCTCACCGAGGGCGCCGGGAACGGGAAGCGGCTCGCCCCCGGAGGCCGGATCCCCCTCTCCCGTACCGAACCGGCGCTCGACCTCAATGCGCTGCTCAACGGATTCAAGCCGCTGTTCGCCGCGCTGAGCCCGGAGGACGTCAACCAGCTCGCCACCGAGATCGTCAAGACCCTCCAGGGCGAGGGCGGCACGGTCCGCAGCCTGCTCGCACACACGGCCTCGCTCACCACGACGCTCGCGGAACGCGACGAGCTGATCGGATCCGTGATCACCAACCTCAACACCGTGCTGACGACCGTGAACCAGCGCAGTACCCGCTTCTCCGCCCTGATCACCGAGCTGCAACGGCTGATCTCGGGCCTCTCCGCCGACCGTAAGCCCATCGGGGAGTCGCTGGCGGGCATCAACGGCCTCGCGGAAGCCACGTCCGGTCTCCTCAAGGACGCCCGGCCGCCGCTGAAGACCGACATCGCCGAGCTGGCCGAGCTCACCGGAACGCTCAACGACCACGAGAAGACCGTGGAGGGAGTCCTCCAGCGGCTGCCGAACAAGCTCGACAAGCTGACCGGCACCGCGTCGTACGGCTCCTGGTTCAACTTCTATCTCTGCGACTTCGACGGCCGGATCGTGCTGCCGAAGACCGAGCAGGTCATCACCCCCGAACTCCATGTCGCCCGGGCGAGGTGCGGCCGGTGATCCCCTTCCGCGAACGCAACCCCGTGGTGATCGGCGCCGCCGGCCTCACCACCCTCGCCCTGCTGATCGCCGCCGCGTTCAACGTCGAGAGCCTGCCGCTGATCGGCGGCGGGGACACCTACAGCGCGGCCTTCTCCGAGGCCGGCGGGCTGCGGCCCGGGGACGAGGTACGGATCGCCGGCGTCAAGACCGGCAAGGTCGACGAGGTCGAGCTGACCGGCGACCACGTCACGGTGACCTTCAGGGTCGACGGAGACCCGGAGCTCGGGAGCCGGACCGGCGCGTCCATCCGCATCAAGACCATCCTGGGCGCCAAGTACCTCGCCCTCGAGCCGAAGGGCACCGGCCGGCTGGAACCGGGCAGCGAGATCCCGCTGAGCCGGACCGTCCCGGCGTACGACGTCGTGGAGGCTTTCAGCGACCTCACGACCACGACCGAACAGATCGACAAGCAGCAGCTGGCCACCGCTCTCGACACCCTCTCCACCACCTTCGAGGACTCCCCGGCCGAGGTCAGAGCCTCCATCCAGGGACTTTCGAAGATCTCCCGGACGGTGGCCTCCCGCGACCAGGCGCTGCGCGAACTCCTCGACCACGCGAACGGCGTCACCGGTGTACTCGCCGCCCGCAAGGGGGAGTTCAGCAAGCTGGTCAAGGACGGCGACAAGCTGTTCAAGGAGATCGAGTCCCGGCGCAAGATCATCCACGCGCTGCTCAAGAGCTCCGTCGACCTCGGCGTCCAGCTCTCGGGCCTCGTCGACGACAACCGCGCGGCGATCGGACCGGCGCTCACCCGCCTCAACACCGTGGTGCGGATGCTGGAACGCAACCAGGCGAGCCTCGACCGCAGCGTGCAGCTCCTCGCCCCCTTCGCCCGGCTCTTCACCAACACCCTCGGCAACGGCCGCTGGTTCGACAGCTACATCCAGAACCTGGTCGCCCCGACACCGGTGACCCCACGGACAGGAGGATCACGATGAAGCTCATGAAGCTCCCGAACGCGCGGATCGTCCGCCGTGTCGCGCTCGGCACCCTCCTCGTCGTGGTCGCGAGCCTCGCCGTCGTGCACCTGAACCAGGAATCCATGGTCCGCGTGACCGCGTACTTCCCCCGTACGGTCGGCATCTACCCCGGCTCCGACGTACGCGTCCTCGGCGTCCGCATCGGCGAGGTCAAGGAGATCACCCCGGAGGGCGACCGCGTGCGCGTCGAGCTGGAGTACGCGGCCGAGTACAAGGTCCCGCCCGACGCCAAGGCCGCGATCATCAACTCCTCGGTGGTCAGCGACCGTTACCTCCAGCTGCTGCCCGTCCACCGCGGCGGGCCGGTGATGCGGAGCGGCGCCGTCATCCCCCTGCACCGCACGGCCGTGCCCGTCGAGCTCGACCGCGTCTTCGACAGCCTCCGCACGACCTCCGACGCGCTCGGCCCCCGGGGCGCCAACAAGGACGGTTCGCTCTCCCGGCTGCTCGCCGTCAGCGCGGACAACCTCCAGGGACAGGGCACACAGCTCCACCAGACGGTCGAGGACCTCTCGCAGGCCGTCACCACGTTGTCCGACGGCCGGCAGGACCTGTTCGGGACCGTACGGAACCTCCAGGTGTTCACCGCCGCGCTGGCGGCCGACGACGCCTCCGTCCGGTCCTTCAACGACAGCCTGTCCACGGTGGCCGGACAGCTGGCCGGGGAGCGCAAGGACCTCGCCGCGGCGATCACGCACCTGGCGGCGGCGCTCGCCGACGTGTCCGACTTCGTGAAGAAGAACGGCAAGACGCTGACCGCCGATGTGAAGGGTCTCGCCACGGTGACCCGCGTGCTGGTCACCCAGCGCGCCGCCCTCGAGGAGCTCCTCGACGTCGCCCCCGCCGGCCTCTCCAATCTGCAGAACGCGTACAACCCGTCCTCCGGCACGCTCGACACCCGCAGCAATCCCGAACAGCTCCAGGACCCGGCCGCGCTGCTGTGCTCCCTGCTGAGGACGACCGGGGAGGAGGCCAAGGGGAAGGCCGCCGACTGCCAGAACCTGAAGAAGCTGTTCGACTCCCTGCCCGAGCTGCCCGAGGCCGACCCGCTCACCGGAGCGGCGCTGCCCGTGGCTGGAGCGCCCTCGATGGACAAGACCCTCGGCGGAATCCTGGAGGCCCGTACATGACAGCTCCCCGAAAGGCCGCGCTGTGGGTCGCCGCCGGATCACTCCTGCTGACCACCGGCTGCGAGTTCAACGGCCTCTACGATGTTCCGCTGCCCGGCGGGGCGGCGGCCGACGGCGACAGCTACCGGGTCACGGTCGAATTCCGCGACGTCCTCGATCTCGTACCGCAGTCCACGGTCAAGGTGAACAACGTCACCGTCGGCGCCGTCGAGAAGATCGAACTGGTCGGCTGGCACGCCCGCGTCCGGCTGCGCGTCGCCGACTCCGTCACGCTGCCCGGCAACGCGATCGCCGAGCTGCGGCAGACCAGCATGCTCGGCGAGAAGTACGTGTCGCTGTCGGCACCGGCCGCCGAGAAGCCGGTCGGCAGACTCGCCGACGGCGCGCGGATCCCGCTGTCCCGCTCCGGCCGCAACCCGGAGATCGAAGAGGTCCTGTCGGCCCTGTCGGCCCTGCTCAACGGAGGTGGCGTCGCCCAGCTCAAGACCATCACCACGGAGCTGAACAAGGCGCTGGACGGCCGGGAGGACCGGGTCAAGTCCCTGCTCGGCGAGCTGAACACCTTCATCGGCGGCCTCGACGCCCAGAAGAAGGAGATCGTCCGCGCGCTGGAGGGCATCGACAAGCTGTCCGCCACCCTCGCCAAGGAGAAGAAGACGATCGGCCAGGCCCTCACCACCGTGCCGCCCGCGCTGACCGTGCTCGCCGACCAGCGGACCAAGCTGACCGCCATGCTCACCTCGTTGTCCCAGCTCGGCACGGTCGGGACGAAGGTGATCAACGCCTCGCGCGCCGACGTGATCGCCAATCTCCGCGCCCTTCAGCCGATCCTCCGCCAGGTGAACAAGGCGGGCGCCGACCTGCCCAACGCCCTCGAGCTCCTGACGACGTACCCCTTCCCCCGGAACGTCGTCGACGCGATCAAGGGGGACTACGTCAACCTCAAGGTCACCGCGGATCTCGACCTGCGCGGTATCTACGGCAACCTGGCCGACGAGCCCGCGAAGCCCGGCACGCCGGGGCAGCAGCCAGGGAAGCCCACGACTCCCGGCCTGCCGGGCCTGCCCACCCCCACCCTCCCCGGCGTGCCCGCCCCGACGCTGCCCGAGGCCCCCCTCCCCTCGGCCCCGCCGACGCCCGGCGCTCCGGCGGCTCCGGGCGGCGACGCCGACCTGGAGTGCCTGCCGCTCTGCACGCCGGCCGACCCCGTCTCGTACCGGAGCCAGGGAGACAGCCCCTTCCCGCCCGGCGTCGACCTCGCGCTCGCGGAACTGCTGATGAAGGGACTGGTGCCGTGATCACCCGTACGGTCAAAGCCCAGCTGCTCGCCTTCGCGCTCCTCACCGCCGTCGGCGTGTCCTACGTCGGCGCCGAGTACACCGGCCTCGTCGACCGCCTCCTGAACCGCGGATACACCGTGCGGGCCGAATTCGCCGACTCCGGGGGCATCTACTCCGGCGCCGAGGTCACCTACCGAGGGGTACCCGTGGGCCGCGTGGGCGACCTGCGGCTGGCCGAGTCCGGCGGCGTGTCGGTGGCCCTCCTCCTGGAGGACGCACCCACCGTCCCGGCGGACAGCCTCGCCGTGGTGGCGAACCGCTCGGCCGTCGGCGAGCAGTACGTGGATCTCCAGCCGCGCTCCGCGGGCGGCCCCGCGCTGCGGGACGGCAGCACCATCCCGCGCCGGAACACCCGGGTGCCGGTGCCCACCACCGAGATGATCCTGAGCCTGGACCGGCTCGTCGCATCGGTCGACAAGCAGGACCTGCGGATCACGGTCGACGAACTCGGCAAGGCGTTCTCCGGCACCGGACCGCATCTGACCCGGCTCGTCGACTCGGGCAACGCCCTGGTCGAGTCGGCGTCCGGCTCGCTCCCCGAGACGATCGCGCTGATCGAGGACTCCCGGAAGGTCCTGAAGACACAGACGGACAAGGGCTCGGCGATCACCTCCTTCTCCCGTGATCTCGCCGCGCTCACCGCCCAGCTGAAGGCGAGCGACGGGGATCTGCGTGCCTTGATGTCGAACGGCGCCACCGCCGCCCGGGAGGTCGACGCGCTGATGAAGGACAACCGGCCGCACCTGCCGGTCCTCCTCGGCAACCTGATCAGCGGCGGCCAGATCACCCTCGCCCGGCTGCCCGGCGTGGAACAGACGCTGGTCACCTTCCCCGTGGTCGTCGCGGGCAGCTACACCGTGATCCCCGGCGACGGCACCACCCACTTCGGCATGGTCGTCAACGCCGACGACCCGCCGCCCTGCCGTCAGGGATACGGCACCGCCCAGCGCCGCGACCCGGCCGACACCTCCGACCGGCGGGCCGACACGGACGCCCACTGCGCGGCCCCGCGCGGCGGCAAGACCTCCGTACGCGGCGCCCAGAACGCGCCCGCCGCCGGACGGTCCGTCCGCATCGGCTCGACGGGCGGAGCACAGACCGTCTTCGGAAAGGACTCCTGGCAATGGCTGCTCGTGGGACCCATGGCATGACCCGCGTACTCCTCACCCACGTGGCCCGGCTGCTGAGCCGGCGCGGGACCGTGGCGGTCCTCGCCGTCCTGACCGCCGTCCTGACCGCCGGCTCGGGATGGCTGGGGGCGCGGCTGTACGAGCGCCACGAGGAGGACCGGCGGCACCAGGACATCCTCGCCGCCGCCCGCCAGTCGGCGCTCAACTTCACCTCGCTCGACTACCGGCACTACGACCGCGACAGCAAGAACGTCCTGAACGGCGCGACCGGTGACTTCAAGAAGCAGTTCGCGGCCCAGACCACGCAGCTGACGAAGATCGTCGCCGACAACAAGTCCGTGTCCGAAGGCCAGATCCTCGACGCGGGCATCGCACGGGCCGACGAACGGACCGCCCGCGTGCTGGTGGTGGCCGACAGCAAGGTCACCAACGTCGCCGCCCCCCAGGGCACGTCCCGCAACTACCGCCTTCAGCTCGACCTCGTCCTCGAGGACGGGCAGTGGCTGACGTCCGACGTCGAATTCGTCGGCTGAACAGGAGACCACCGTGCCGAACCCGACCCTTCGAGCGGCGACCGTCCGCGCCGCCGCCAAGCGCGCCGAGCGGGCGGCGCGGCAGCCGAACGAGCCCGAGACCACTCCGGCCGCCTCCGCCCCGACTCCCCGCAGCGGCCGCCGCCCCGGCCTGCTGGGCGCGGTGCTCGCCGTCCTGGTCGTCCTGGGCGTCGTCGCCGGCGCGGTCCTCGGATGGTCGTACCGAGACGCCGAACGCACGGCCCAGGCGCGCACGGCCGCCCTGGCCGCGGCACAGAAGGCGGCCCCGGCCATCCTGTCGTACGACCACCGCCACCTGGACCGCGACTTCGCGGCAGCCCGCGCCCACCTCACCGGCCCGTTCCTCGACCAGTACGGCAAGACCACGAAGACGGTGGTCGCCCCCACCGCCCAGCAGTACCGCGGCGTGGTCAAGGCCACGGTCGCGAAGCCCCCGAGCGGCGACGCGGCCCCGGCGGCGTCGGTGGTGTCGGCCTCCCCGGACGAGGTCGTGGTCCTCCTCTTCATGAACCAGCTCACCACCAGCACCCAGGTCGCCACCCCGCGCCTGGACCTCAACCGTGTACGGATGACCCTCGTCCCCACGCCGCAGGGGTGGAAGGTCAGCGCCGTGGACGCGCTGTAGCCCGAGGAGCGGGTTGAGGGTGCGGGGCGGCGATCGCATGATGGAGGGGTGGTCTGCCCTTGGCTTTGAGGGCCGTGAGGGCGAGGAGGCGGATATGCAGGCGAGCGAGCTTGTGGAGCCGTATCCCGTGGTGTGTACGGATGACGACGCCGTGGTGGCGGCCCGGTTGTTCGTGGAGCGTCGGCTGCCGGCCCTTTTGGTGGTGGACCGCGACGGGCGGCCGTATGCCGTCGTGCCGGGCTCGCAGCTGCTGGGGGTCCTGGTGCCGGATTTCGTCCGGGAGAGGCCGCGTCTGGCGCAGGCTCTGCGGGGCGATGAGGGGGAGGGCCTCGACCAGGTGCTGTCGGGGCTTTCGGTGGCGGAGTGGATTCCGGGGCAGCCCGTGATGCCGACGGTCGTGGGGCCCAGTACCGGTGCGGTGGAGATCGCCGCGCTGATGGTGTCGACACACACGCCGCTGGTCGTGGTGGTCGAGGCGGGGGCGGACGGCGTCAGGACGCGAGGGGCGATCACCGCGGCCCGCTTGATGAGGCACTTCTTGGGCGACGGACAGACACGATCAGGCCACTGATGACCGACGGCGTCGAAACGACCTGTTGCGCACCAGACCTCGTGGCCGCGGAACGGGCGACTGTTCTGGCGTACCGCCCGGACCGGATCGACCCGACCGTGCCCCGCACCGCGTACGGCCATCCGGCGCACAGCGCCCCGGTACGACCCTGACCGCGGGTCGGTCATCGCGTGGGTGCTCACCATGGCCCACCGCCGGGCCGTCGACCGGGTCCGGTCGGAACAGGCGGCCTCGTCGCGCGAGCGCCGCGCCGCGCTCCTCGGCCATGAGACCGAGTTCGACGAAGTGGTCGAGGAGGTCGAGACACGGCTCGAGCGCGACGCGGTCCGGGCCTGCCTGCGGGGCCTCAGCGAACCGCAGCGGCAGTCGGTGACGCTCGCCTACTACCAGGGTCTGACGTACCGGGAAGTCGCCGAGCGGCTCTGCCAACCGCTGGGCACGATCAAGTCCCGCCTGCGCGACGGACTCGTGAGGCTCCGCGACTGCCTGGGGGTGACGGCATGACCTCGGACGACATGCATCTGCTGTCCGGCGCGTACGCACTGGACGCGCTCAGCGACACCGAACGCGCGGCGTTCGAGCAGCACCTGACCGAGTGCGATTCCTGTGCCCAGGAGGTGCGGGAGCTGTCCGAGACGGCGGCGCGTCTCGCGCTGGCGGTGTCGGCGCCCGTGCCCGACTCCCTGCACGACAGTGTCATGCGACAGGTCCCGCTCGTCCGTCAGGTACCGCCCACGGTGCCCGGAGCGGCTGTGCCGCTCCCGAGGCGCAAGGCGACCGCACGCCGGGGTCTGGTGTGGGCGCTCGCCGCCGGCATCGCCTCCGTCGTCGTCCTCGGCGGGACGGCGGTCGTGCAGACGAACCTGGCCCGCGACGCGGAGCGGGACACCCGGCGCGTGCAGCAGGCGGAGGACGCCGTGGCCGCCGTCCTGTCCGCCCCCGACGCCCAGCTGGCCGCGACCCGCCTTCCCCACGACGCGACGGGCACCGTGGTCGTGTCCAGGAGCCGCGACCGTGCGGTGTTCACCGCCACGGGACTGGCCGAACCGCCCACCGGCAAGGTCTACCAGCTGTGGTTCGACGACCAGGGCACCATGCGCCCGGCCGGTGTGATCGACCCCGACCGGACGAGCTCGGTGACGCTTCTCGACGGGCCCGTCGCCGAGGCGACCGGCATGGGCATCACCCTCGAACCGGCGGGCGGCTCCGCTCAGCCCACGACCCCGCCGCTCGCCCTCACCCGATTCCCCACATGACAGGCCGGGAAGGCGCTTCGGTGACCCCTGCCGGGCCCCCTACGTCTGCTTCGCTATGTCCCGGACCTGCTGGGCGATGTCCTCCAGCACCGCCTTCGGGTCGGCGGACGGCGCGACGGCCTTGCCGATGTTCCGCTTGATGGTGTTGCTGACCTGCAGCCAGGACGGTTCGTTGACCGGGTAGAGCTCGGCACCGCGCAGTGCGTTCAGGAACTGCGCGCCGCTGGGGTCCGCCGCCGCGTCCTTGGAGGCCTGGGTCGCGGACACCGTCGAGGGCAGCAGATGGTAGCGCCCGGCGAACTCGTTGAGGTTCTTGTCCTCGTAGACGAATTCCAGGAAGGAGCCCACCAGTTCACGGTTGTCATCGTGCTTGAAGGCCATCATCCAGTCGGCGACGCCCGCCGCCGGCAAGGCGTGCCCGTCTCTCAGGGTGTCCGACACCGGCATGCTCAGCGTGCCGACCTTCATGCCCTTCGCCCTCGCCTCGTGGAGGAGCGAGGGGTAGCCGTTGAGCATGCCGACCTCGCCGCGCAGAAAGGCGGCGAAGGCGTCCTGCCGGTTGAGCTCGGCCGGCGGGACCGGGCCGGTCAGGCCGGGCGTGACCAGGTTGTCCTTGATCCAGCGGAACGTCTCTGTGTTCTGCTCGGACGCGATGTTGTAGCCGCCGCTGTTGTTGGCGTACCCCCCGCCGTTGCTCAGTTGCCAGATCAGGGCTTCGGCGTGCGCCTCCTCGGGGCCGAGCGGCAGGGCGTACGGGTAGAGCACGTCCTCCTTCTTCAGTGCCTCGGCCGCGTCCTTCAGGTCCGACCAGGTCTTCGGCGGCTCCGCTCCGGCCTTGTCGAACAGGTCCTCGTTGTAGAACAGCAGCCGGCTGCTCGCCACGAAGGGCAAGCCGTACAGGGTGTTGCCCACCGAACCCGCATCCGCGAGCGGCGGCAGGAAGTTCGCCTCCGCCTTGATCGACAGCAGCTCACTGGCGGCATAGAGGCGGCCCTGCGCGGCGAAGTCGGAATACGCGCCCATCAATGCCACATCCGGTGCATTGCCCTCCTCGACCATCCGGGTGACCTCGCGGTCGACGTCCGCCCACTGGTGAAGCGTCACCTCGACCTTGGTGTCGGGGTGGGTGGCGGTGAACGCGGCGCTCAGTTTGTCCCAGTACGCCTTGGAGCTGGTCGCCGGGCTGTTGCCGTACTCGGGGGCCACCAGACGCAGTGTCGTCCCCCCGCCGCCCACGGACGAGCCGCAGGCGGTGACGAGGGAGCCCAGTAGTGCGAGTGCGGCCACGGAGGCGGTCGCGCCGAAGAGTCTTGGTCGCACGAATCTTTCCTCATGATCTTTTTTGGACGGTGCGTCCGGAATTCTCTCCTGACGTGGGGCGTATTGCGCCCCCCGCGCAAAGGTTGTGGCCCTTGCTCCAACTGCGCCGGTTGCGCATGGTGTTTTCCGATATGACGTCGCTGATTTTGACGCGCGTAGAACCCTCCACCGTGTCCAATGCGACTCCCGGATGGAGCATTGACGAACGGGTGGCCCCAAGGGCGCTTCCGCCGAGCGCGCGGGTGCCGAAGGGTCACGAGGGCCGACACGGGGCCTGGCGCCATCGCGGGGAGCTCGCCCAGTGCGCCCGATGCAGAACTGTCGGTAGCGGCTTCGTCGCTTCTCGTATCTGGGCATCCACGCCGCGAAAAATCGGTTCTGGTTGCCGATGAATCCGCCCAGGGCGCCACCGCAGACTGCCTGTATGCGCCACGAACCGAGGCGAAGCGCTGTGCGAACCGGAAATCCCGAGAGCTCGGCGCACGGATTGATCCGCTCAATGTCACATCCGCGTGCGCCGGATTCTCACACGCAGCCCCTTTTGGGCACTCATAAGGACGCCGCTGCCACCGGCCGTTCCTCTGACACCGATATTCCGCTGCTTGCCGATTGCGGTCTCCTTGCGGCAAGCGGCCGCCAATTGTTCGAGAAGCGTGTTCTCGATATCTTTCTCACCCTGCTGGCGATGATCCTGCTGTCGCCGATTCTTCTGGTGACGGCATGCGCGATCAAGGTGTCTTCCCCAGGGCCGGTCTTTTACCTGCAAAAGCGCGTCGGCCGCGGTGGGAAGCCTTTCAGGATGCTCAAGTTCCGTTCGATGTGCCGGGATGCGGAGCGTCAGCGGGCGGCGTATCTGGACCAGAACGAACGCGCCGGCCCCGTATTCAAGATGCGTCACGATCCGAGGGTGACCCCGGTGGGACGTGTGCTCCGCCGGTGGAGCATCGACGAGCTGCCGCAGATGCTGAACGTCATGCACGGCGAGATGAGTCTCGTCGGCCCGCGACCCCCTCTTCCGGAGGAGTGCGAGCACTATGGTCCGCGGGAGCGGCAGCGATTGCTCGTGAAGCCCGGTATCACATGCATCTGGCAGGTCAGCGGCCGTTCCGACGTCGCGTTCGCCGAACAAGTGCGGATGGACCTGGACTACATCGCCGAGTGGGACCTCGCGATGGACATCAAGCTCCTGGTCAGAACGGTACCGGCCGTGCTCAAGCACCGAGGCGCGTACTGAGCTCTCAGCCTGCTGAGCTCTCAGACCAACAGTTCCGAGAAGACCGCGGTCAGGGGGACCTGATCGGCGCTGGGGGAGTGGCCGCGGGAATGAAGGAGCAGTGCCTGATGGGCGAACATCGCACACCACACGTTGGCGATGTCCTGATCGCCTGAGAAGAGAACTCCTCCGTCCGGTCGCACGAAGCCGAGCAGCGCCCGAGTCAGCCCCTCCAGACGTCCGGCCCAGTGGTCCCCCCGCAGGTGTCCACGGCTGCGCAGCAGGAGGCCGATGCGCAGCGCCTGGGCGAGAACGTCGGAACGCACGATCCCCCCTTCCGTGGTCTCCGCAAGGGTTCCGTCGGCGGACTGCAGTTCCATGAGGCGGGCGTAGACCCTCGCGATGACCTCCAGCGCCGCGTCTTCCGTACGGGCCTCGTCCTCCGTCCGGAGCGCCCCGACGAGCAGGCCCTCGATCCCGTAGAGGAGCGGGTGCAGCTCGCGGCACGGCCAGGCTTCCTCCAACGCCGCCTCCCAGCGCTCGCAGGTCCGGTGGCAGACCTGTGCGAGAGGTGTCCTGAGCACGCCATCAGGCATCCGGAGCAAGGCCGCGGCCGCTTTCAGGTGGTGCGGACCCGGTTGCGTCGACCAGCGGTCGGGAAGTGGCGCGCCGACGACCGTGTCGTGGGACCGCAGAACGGCAGCCCCCGAACACATGCCTTCGATGGTGGCGCAGAGGTCGGCGGCAGGCTTCTCCCATGCGTCGTGCCGGTCGACCTCCCCGAAGCAGGCGACTCCCCGCGCCGCCATCGCCAGGTCGAACGTGAACACGCCGGCGTTCCGCCAATCGGAGCGACCCGCCGACAGATACAGCCGCGTCGGCGGAACTCCCTGCTCCGACAAGGTGCGGGTGATCCATCCCAACGCCTGCCGACCGTGCTCGTGTGCATCCGCGGCACGGTCCGGGGAGCTCGCCGCGCCCGACGCCAACCAGGCCATCGTGGTCAGGTAGTAGCCGGTGATCTCGAGGTAGACGAACTCCGGTCGCCCCTCCCGATCCAGCCATCCGGCGACGGCTCCGCGCTGTGCGCCCTCGTCGATCTGAGCCCCGCTCTGCAGCAACCATCGCTCGATGCGCCGGGCAGCCTCCGTCGTTTCCCTCTCCCTCTCTGTCGACGCCTCCGTCATGGCCGGAACTCCGTTCCGGTCGACGGCGCGATCACATCGCCGAGGATCTTCACGATCCGCTCGCCGGCGAGGCCATCCCCATACGGATCATGGCGAGTGGCCATGCGTGCATAGCGGACGGGGTCATCGAGCAGTTCTGCCACCGCGGCGACGATGTCGTTCTGATCGGTTCCGACAAGGTTGGATGTGCCGGCCCTGAGGGGCTCCTCGCGTTCCGTACGACGGTTGACCACGAGAAGCGGTTTACCCAAGGCCGGCGCTTCCTCCTGGATGCCGCCCGAATCCGTCAGTATCAGATAGGAGTCGGCGAGCATATGCGTGAACGGGATATAGCTGCACGGCGCCAGCACCTCGACGTTGCCGGGACAGTTTCCGTTCAGGGTCTGTTGGATCATCCGGATGACCGGCGGAGACGGGTGACGCACCACTTGGAACCGCACGGCGGGGTAGAGGCTCGCCAGCTGCCGGACCGCACCGAAAATCGCTCTGATCCCCTCGGGTATGCTCTCGCGCCGGTGCGCGGTGATCACCACGCGACGTTGACCTTCGGGGGGTGCGGCCGTTCGACGTGGCTGCGAGCGGGCCCAGTAGAGCGCGTCGATGCCGGTGTTCCCGGTGAGGTGGATCCGGTCCGGTGCCACCCCCTCGCGTACGAGGTTGGCCGCGGCCGCCTCACTGGGGGCGAAGTGCAGATCCGCGATCGCGCCGACGATCCGCCGGTGGCCCTCTTCGGGCCAAGGGGCACTGTTGTCATAGGTCCGCAGTCCGGCTTCGACGTGAGCGACTCTCGTGGAGGAATGAAACGCCGCGACACCGGCGGCCATCGTGGTCGTGGTGTCGCCCTGAACCATGACGACGTCCGGCCGTAGCCGATCACAGATATCGGCGGCCCACCGCACCACTTTCCATGCCACCTCGGCGGGTCGCTGGTTCTTTCGCATCACCGCCAACTCGTAGTCGGCGCTCATTCCGAAGGTCGTGAGAGCATCGGACAACAGCTCTGCGTGCTGGCCGCTGGAGCACACGATCGTCTCGAAGGTCGAATCCAGGTCGCGTAGTGCCCGAATGGGCGAATACATCTTGATGACCTCGGGCCGTGTGCCCACGAACGTGACCACACGGATGCGTCTCGACATGAGCCACCTCTCCCGCTTTGTCTCCCGCTTTTTCTCCCGCTTTATGTCGCGCACCTGAGGGGCGCTGCGCGCCGCCAGGCTCACAGTGCGTCCAGTCTGCGGGGGTGCCAGGGCCGGTTCATCGGTAACCGGCCCCAATCTTTCGCGGCGGGATGCCCAGATATCGCGGGGGGATGTCGGACCTGTTCAGGAGGCCCCGGCCTCACCGTGAGACGTCGTCGTCCAGCGGGATCGCGGCCTCCTCACGTGTGTGCACGCCGAGCTTCGCGAGCACGGCGGCCACATGATGGGCGGCGGTCTTGGGGGTGATGTAGAGCCGGACGGCGATCTCCCTGTTGGTGAGTCCCTCGCACAGCAGCCGCTGGACCTCCCGCTCCCGCTTGGTCAGGCTGTACGGGTTGGCACGCGTCGAGGCGCGCTTGCCGTACGGGGTGCGCTTCACCCCGGCCGCCCGCAGGCGTTCCCAGGCGCGGTCCGCAGCGGGTCGGGCCCCCAGTGAGCGGAAGGCCTCCAGGGCCTGCCGCATGGCGGGCACGTCACCGCCGAGGCCGGCCAGCGCCGCGTCGTAAGGGCAGCCGAGCTCCTCCCACCCGCGCACCGCCGCGCGCCACTGCCCGGCCATTTCCAGGGCGTACGGCTCCGCCGCCCGCGTCTGCGAGAGTTCGCCGCCCGCCAGCCGGGACCAGCGCAGCATCGCACCGACGAGCCAGGGGTCGGTGTCCATGGTGATCGCCTTCATGCCGTGTTCGGCCTCCGCCACGGCGAGACTGTCGTCCCCTTCGAGCCAGGCGGCCTCGGCACGGGCCGCCCATACCGGGCCCGCCAGGAAGAGATCCGCCTCTTCGCCGTACGAGAGTGCCTCGTCCAGCAGCGGCCACACCCCCGGTTCGCCTCGGCGGGCCTTGACCAGTGCCGACGTCACCAAGGGCAGCAGCCGGTGCAGCGGTTGGTGGTTCCGGTCGAGCACGTCGCCCGCCTTCCGGGCCGCCCGTGCCCACTGGCCCCGGTGCAGCATGCCGAGACCGGCCGCTCCGAGGGCCACCACGAGGAACGTCGGAACCTGGTGTTCGCGGCAGTACGCGCAGGTGCGGACGGTCAGTCGATCCAGGCGCGGGAGATCGTGGTGGAGTGCCGCGGTCCAGCAGGCCACGGCTCCGATCTGGCAGGCCTCGTCCGCCATGCCGTCCTCGGCCATGGCCGCGTGCCAGGCGTCCTCGAGATTCTCCCAGCCCTGCCCTCGGCAGGCCACGTCCACCAGGGCCTCGTAGACACGCGAATGGGTCTTCAGCGCGGGTTCGCCCAGGCCAAGACCCAGTTCGGCGGCCTTGCCCGCGTAGTCGGCCGTCGCCGCGGGGTCGTAGCCGAGGCAGGCCAGTTGGGCGAGATTGGCATAGGCCCAGGCGAGTTCCCGGGTCGCGCCCTCGCCTTCCACCACGCGAACGGCGTCCAGACCGGCTCGCCAGGCGTCCGTCGCATGGACCGCCAGCCAGTGCATGTGGGAGAGCCGGCGCAGGTCCTCCGCCTCACGGCGCCGGTCGCCCTGCTCGTGGCGCAGCGGGACCGCTTCGTCCCAGGCGCCGATCGCCTCCGGAAGGTTCCCGGTCACATAGCTCTCGTACGCCTGCGCTTCGAGCAGTTCGACGCGTCGTGCGGGCGGCGCGGCGGCCGGGTTGCGCACGGCGCGCCCGTACAGCTCGGCGGCCTCCCGGTGCGAGCCGAGCGCCGCGGCGTAGGCGGCTGCCCGCGGGGCGTACTCGGCCACGGCCGCTTCGTCCCCGGCCTGCTCGGCGTGGAAGGCGAGCTGCGCGAGATCGACCGGATCGACCGGGCCGGAGCGCAGGGCGGCCAGGACACGGCCGTGCAACCTGGCACGCCGGTAGGCCGGGAGCGACTCCCAGACGGCCCGGCGCGCCAGTTCGTTGCGGAAGCACAGCACCGGACCGTCCGGGCGCAGCACACCCGCTGCCAGGCACTCCTCCAGCCCCGTGGCGGCGTCCGGGGCCACAGCGGCGATCAACGGTTCGGTGGCGCGGGGTCCGATGACGGCCACCGCCTCCGCCGCTTCCCTGGCCCGGTCCGGGAGCCGGGCTATGCGGCCCAGTACCGCTTCACGCACCGTGGTGGGGATGCCGGGGGTGCGGGCTGCCAGCACCTCCGTGACGTAGAACGGGTTTCCCCGCGTGTTGCTGAACAGCTCGTGGGCGTCCACCGGGTGGCCGGCCGCGGCGGTCAGAGCGGTGACCGCTCGGCAGCTCAGCGGCTCCAGTGTGCAGCGGTGGACCGCGGCGAAAGCGGCGAGGTCGCCCAGTACCGCCGCCAGCGGGTGGGTGGGGCCGACCTCGTCGTCGCGATAGGTGGCCAGGAGCAGGAGCGGGATCCGGTCGATCCGCCGGGCCAGGAAGCGCACCAGGTCCAGAGTGGCCTGATCGGCCCAGTTCAGATCCTCGATGACCAGCAGCGTCGGCTGCCCTCCCGCCTGGCCGCCGAGCGAGGTGAGCACTCCGCCGAAGGTGCCGACCGGGTCGGTACGCCGACGCAGGCCCGCCTCCAGGGCCTGGGCCACCGGCGGGTCGAGCAGCGCGGCGATGTCCATCAAGGGGCCCAGGGGGCGCGGCGCCGAGAGCGGGTCGCAGGCCCCGAACAGAACCCGGGCGCCCCCGGTACCGCCCCGCTCCTCCGCGAAGCGTCGCACGACCGCGGTCTTGCCGATACCCGCCTCACCGCGCAGCAGCACCACCTGTCCGTGGCCGTGTTCGGCCTGCTCCAGGCAGTCTGCGAGATTCCGCAGTACGGCGTCGCGTTCGAGCAGATCGGTCACGGCCGTCCCCAGCGTGGATGCGTCGTGTCTCCGTACCCCTTCAGTCTAGGGATCTTCGGGCGTGAACGCCCGATCGGATGACGCTGTGCAGTCGCACCGTCGCTCGGCGTATCTGGGTACCGTGGAGCGAAAAATTGGGTCCGGTTGCCGATGAACCTGCTCCGGCACCACCGCAGACTGCTTGCATGCGCCCCGAACCCGTCCGAACCGACCCAGTCCCCGGCCGTGGGGGTTCGACGCCGTCCGCCCGCCCCGAGATCCACCTGTTCGAACCGTCGGGATACGCCGGGGTCTTCCAACACGCCTGCCGCCTCGGTCAGCTCCTCGGCCGGTCCGGCCGGCGCGTGGTGCTCCACACCGGGCACGAGCACGAGGAGGTGCGCATCGACGGCGTCGACCTGTGCTCATGCTCCTGGTGGCCGCGTCATGGCGAGGGCGGCGCGCGCCGCTCCGCCGCCATCGCGCGCAGGTTCGTCAGCCATACGCTGCCGCACCTCCACGCGGCGGTGCCGCGCGGCGCGGTCCTCCACGTGGAGGGCATCGCCGCGGCGGGGGCCCTGACACTTCTCGCACTGAGCGTGGGGCGGTTCAGGGATCGCCTGGTGGTCTACTCACCGCACGACACGTTCTCGCGTCGAGGCCGTGTGGACGGCGCGTTGCTGCGGCTCGCCCTGCGCGTCCCGCACGCGATCATCGTCTACTCCGATGCGGACGTCGAGGTCCTTCGCCACCGCGGTCTCGAGGCGCACTGTTCTCCACTCGTCCAACTCGTGCCCGAGGCCACGGACGATGAGCGGCTCAGGTGGCGCAACGAGTGGCGGGCCGGTCCAGACGTGTCCGTCGTCCTCTTCGCGGGATGCATCCGGCCCGAGAAGCGGCTGGACGTGCTCATCGAGAGTGCGCGCCACTGGCCCGCGAATCGGCGCCTGGCCGTCGTGGGCGAAGACCGTGGTGCGTGGGCCCACTGCGCGGAACTCGCGAAGGCCTACGGCGTCGACGTCTCCGCACGCGTGGAGTTCCTCGAGCTCGAGGAGTTCTCGGCGGCGATCTCGGCGGCGGATCTCGTCGTCCTGCCCTACGACAAGGCGAGCCAGAGCGGGGTGCTGGCGGTCGCCCGTCAGCTGGGCACCCCGACCGCCGCGGCGAACGTGGGCGGCCTGCGGGAACTCGCCTCACAGACGTTCGAGGCGGGCGATCCGCACGATCTCAACCGTGCCATCGACGCGCAGCTGGCCCGCGCCGTGGCACCCGTCCCGTCCCTCGACGACAACCTGGCGGTCACCGTGCACCTTCTCGCATACGGGCAGTCGGCATGACACGGCGTGGGTCTCGACTCACCCCCGGGTCCTCCCCGGCAACGGACGGCACACGGCCCGCGGCGCCACAGGTCGGTGACGCCGATGCCGGCGCTGTCGCGAACCGCGGCATCGCGCGCTGGTGGCCACTGGTGGTCCTCACCACGATCGCCGCCGTCGTGGCGAGTCTGCTGGCCCTGGGTCCACGGGCCCCTTCCTACAGTGCGACCACGAGGATGCCGCTGACGCCGCTCGCGCAGTCGGATGAGACGTTCCTCGGAACCAGCCTCGTCCGTGATGCGGGCGATGCCACTCGTACCTCCTCCATGGCGGCGCAACTGCTGGACTCCCACCGCGTCGCGGCCGCGACCGCCCAGGCCCTCGGAGGGCGCTGGACGCCCGAATCCGTCCGTACCGCTGTCGACGTCGCGCCGGTCGGTGAAACGAACCTGATCGGGGTCACCGCCCGAGCGGCCGACCCGGACCAGGCGGCCCGCCTCGCGGAGACGTTCGCGGAGACGGCCCTGAAAGACCGGTGGCAGACGGTCTCCGCCGAACTGGACCGCCGCATCGCCTTCGCGGCCAGGAACACCGCTGCCGATCCGAACACCGGAGAAGAGTCACGGAAGCTCCAACTGCTCAAGTTCGTCCGTGAGTCCGGCGCGGACCCCACCCTGGGAATCGAGTCGACCAGTCCGCCGACGCGCGTCAAGGAGATGCCCGCGGCCGTGACGATCGGCATGGCGGGAGTCGGTGGGATGTTCGCCGGCATTCTCGCGGCCGTCGCGATCGAGCGCTTCAGGCGCCGCGCCCACAGCGACGACGTCGCGGTCGACGGACGCGAGCTCTCGGTGTCCTCACCGGAAATCCTGAGGAGGTGAATCCCAATGTCGTTGCCTGCTCCTGGATCGCCGCCGCTCCGGCGGATCCCCCGTCTCATGGGCATGCCGATCCATGCGGTGACGCTGGACGAGGCCGTGGACCAGGTGTTCGACAGCTTGGCGAACAGCCGGGGCGGGACAGTGCTGACGCCGAACATGGAGATCTTGCGGCAGTACCGGCGCTCGCCGGACCTGCGGCGGATGTTCGAACACACCGAGCTCGTCGTCACCGACGGAATGCCGTTGGTGGTCGCGCTGCGGATCCAGAGAACGCCGGTGCCCCGGCAGATCACGGGCACGGACATGCTCTGGGCACTGGCCGAGGGAGCAGCCGCGCGCGGGCGTTCGATCCTGCTCGCAGGGGGGCGTCCCGGCGAGGCACAGCGCGCCGCCGACCGTCTCACGCAGGTGAACCCGGGGCTGCGCGTCGACACCTACCCGTGCTACGTCCGGCCCGACACCATGGCCCGAGAACTGGCGGCCCTCTCGCGCACACTGATCGCCTCGTCGCCGGACATCGTGTTCCTCGGTCTGCCCTTCGCGAGCCAGACATCGGTCATGGCCGATCTGCGCCCCGCCCTGCCGGGCACATGGTTCGTGGGCGTGGGCTCGAGTTTCGATTTCATCAACGGCGATCGCACACGTCCCCCGGACATCGTGCAGCGGCTCTGCCTGGAGTGGGCCTGGCGGCTCACGAGGCAGCCCTGGCTCTGGCGCCGCTACCTCGTCCAGGGGGCTCCCCCCGCCGCTCGCCTGGCCGTCCACGCCCTGCGCAAGCGGTGGCAGCGCGAAGGGTCGTCGGCGAGGTCGGCCGGCAGCCCGGCACGGCCGTGAAGGTCCGTACCCACGTGACCTCCAGGCCGCGCGACCTGACCGGACGCGGTCTGATCGCCTCCGCTTCATGGATGACGGGAAGTCATCTGGTCGCCCAGGCCTTCGCCTACGGGTCGCTCATCTTCCTCGCGCGACGCCTACCGCCCGCCAGCTTCGGGACCGTGGCGGTCGGAACGGCCGTCGTCTACATCGCGACCCTGCTGGTGGAACGCGGCACCTACGGCGCCATCATGGTGCATCCGCATCTCACCCGCGCCTACCTCGTACGCACCTTCTGGCGCTGCTTTCTCATCGGCACAGCGCTCGGCGCGGCGATGGCGGCGTCCGCGGGGCCCCTGGTGGGCACCTTCGCGGGAGGCGGAGACGCGCCCGCCGTCGCACTGCTCGCGGTCTGCCTGCCTCTGCACGCGATCTCGGTCATCCCCACGGCGCTGCTGCACAAATCGATGCGGTTCCGGCGGCTCGCCTGGGCGTCGGCAGCCGCCAACATCGTGTCCGCCGCGGTGGCCGTGGCCGCGGTGCTGGCCGGCGCGGGCGTCTGGTCGCTGGTGGCGCGCCAAGTGGTGTTGTTCGCTCTGCTGGCGGTGCTCACCACCGCGCTGTGCCTGCCCGGTCTGCGCCATCGGTCGGCGTTGCCGTACCCCGCCGGTGCGCAGGAACACGAGCGCACCGGCGATCGGTGGTTCTTCCTGTTCGGCGCCACCATGATGCTGGCCGCCAACATCGACTACCTGATCGTGGGCCTCTCCAGTGACGCGAGCCTCGTCGGTCTCTACGCTCTGGCCTTCACGATCGCCATGGCGCCCTCGACGCAATTCTCGGAGCAGGTCGGAAAGGTCCTCTTCGCCGCCTCCGCGTCCAGCCCGGAGACCAGCGGGGAGCGGACGGTGCAGTCCGTACGCCTGATGTCGGCGCTTCTGCTGCCGATGCTGCCCGCCGGCATTCTGCTCGCACCGGTGGCGCTTCCGGCGGTCCTGGGGCCCGAATGGACGGGGATGGTGGTCGCCTTCCAGGTGCTGTGGGTGGCCGGCATCGGTTACGCCATCGACAACTGCATAGGTGAGGCGCTCTCCGGGATCGGACACATCGCCTTCCGCGCGAAGGTCATGGCCGCCCGTTGTGTCGCCACCGCGATCGCCCTGTGGGTGCTCGTGTCGATCGACGGGATCCGCGGGGCCGCACTCGCGCACCTCGTGGTCTTCGTGCCGTACGTGGCGCTGTACGCCACCGTCGGTGCACGGCTCGCCGGAACCGGAGCCCGGGAGCTCTGGCATGCCGTGCGCCCGATCGTGGCCGCGGTGGCATGGCAGGTGGCGGTGACCTTCGCCCTGCTCCTCCCCCTGAGGGCCTCCGGGACGTCCGACAGCGTCGCCGTCTGCGCCGCGGTCGCCGCCGGGCTGGCGGTATGCGGGGTCCTGCTGCTGCGGCCCTTCCTCCGGAGGCGGTCACAGTGACCTGGACAGCGACCGGACGGAAAGGGGCGCCCTCCCTGGCGCCGCTCGCGTCCCCGTCGCGCCGTCGCGTCATCGGCACGGCGTGTGTCGCCGTGCTGGCAGCGCTCGCGTTCGGGGCCCTCCTCCCCAGTGACCCGCTCGCGGCCGTCGCCGCGATCGTGGTGATCCCACTGGCGTTCGGGGCTCCGGTCGCCGCGCTGTCCGCGCTGCTCGCCCTCACGGTGCTGGTGCCCTTCCCCGTACAGGACCAGTTCTCCGTCATCGGCGGATCCGGCCGCCCCGGGCTGCTGCTCGCCGACGTCATCCTCGTCCTGGGACTGTGCAGGATCGGATGGCTGATCCTTTCGCGCAGGCTGAGGATCGACGTGCCGCTCCTCGCCGCCGCGGCCGTCGCCCTGGTGCTCACCGCGGCCCTGGCATGGGGAATCGCCCACGGAGCCGCCGTCAGCGAGGCGGGCCATGAAGCGCGTCGTGTGATGCTCGGCGTGGGCGCGTTCGTGCTGGCGTGGCCCCTGGTCCGCGAGGAGGCGGCCCGACGACGTCTCGAGAAGGGACTGATCGCCATCGGCCTGGCTCTGGGCGCCTGGGGGCTGATCCAGTGGGGGTTCTCCATCAGCTACACGAGCGCGGCCGATGTCGGCGTACGCCGCGGCGTGGACCTCACGTCATCGGGCCACGGCTCACTGCAGGGCGGGCTGTACGCGTATCCGGTCGCCGTGACCCTCGCCTGGGCCGCCCTGGTGTCCGGTCGCGTGCGGTCGACCCCGGTGCGGTGGCTGCTGGCGGCGATCGTGTGCTTGAACGCGCTCTGCGCCTGGCTGACGTACGAGCGGACCTTCTGGGTGGCCGCGGCGGTGGCCTGCGGCGTCGTGCTGATGATGTCGGGAGCCCAGGCGCGCCGGCTCGCGGCGAGGTGGGTGCCCATCGGTGCCGCGTCGCTGCTCGTCTGCGTCTTCGCGCTCGCACCCGGCGAGCTCCGTACGGCCGTCGAACGCATGCTCTCGGTCACTCGGCTCGAGGTCGACAAGTCCTACGAGTACCGGGTGATCGAGTCACAGATCGTCGGGGACGAGATCAGAAACAGCCCCCTGACCGGATCGGGCTTCGGCGCCACGATCACCTGGGGCAAGGGCGATACGTTCAACACGCTGACGACCCCCTTCGCCCACAACGGGTACCTCTGGCTGGCATGGAAGATCGGCATACCGGCGGCGCTCTTCCTCGTGTCGGTGATCGTGGCGGCGGTCGTGCGGCGGGGTCCGCCCGTGGAGGAGTGGCGGTGGCACGCCCTCCGGATCGGCAGCCGAGCGGCCCTGCTCGCGCTTCTCCTGATCAGTGTGACCTTTCCGGCTTTCGACGCGCTGGGTGTCACCGCGGTGATGGGCCTGCTGGTCGCCGTCTGCTTCAGCGGTGGCGGCGACGCACCGCCGGGGAGACCGCTGTCGCCGCCCCGCGGCGGTACGACGGAGCAGGCCCGGCCGCGTGCGCGGCGGATATGAGGAGACGATGCTCGTGCCGGCCACTCGCGGTTCCCGTGACAAGGGCCTTGCTCCCTATGGCGCGTTGGCGCGTCACGCACGGCGCCTGGCCGGCGCCGTGCTGAGCGTCGTGCTCCTCGCCACGGCGACGTCCGGATGGTCCGGCGACCCCGGACCCGACCCGGCGCAGCAGCGACAGCACGGGTTCGCCCTCCCCACGTACACCCGTGACGGGTACGGCGATACGCGGATACTCGAGGGCCGTCTCCGTGAGATCGCCGACGTCGGCGGGGGATGGGTGCAGATCGCCCCCACATGGTTCCAGGCCGGTGCCGAGGCCGACGAGGTCACCCGGGCGCCGGCCGGTGCGGTGTGGCAGACGCCCGACGACGCCGGAGTGCGGAAGGTGATCGCCCTGGCCCACGAGCGCGGACTGAAGGTCCTGCTCAAACCGCATATCGATCTGCCGGGCGGCGAAAGCCGGAGCCACATCCGGCCACGCGACCCCGCGACATGGTTCGCCTCCTACACCGCCTTCATCACCCACTACGCGGATCTGGCCGGACGGACCGGAGTGGAGCAGTTCGCCGTCGGGACCGAGCTCGAGGGGGTCTCGGGGGACCGGGACAAGTGGCTGGACGTCATCCGGTCCGTACGTGCCCGCTATCCGGGGCCGCTGGTGTACGCGGCCAACTACGACGAGTACCCCCGGGTCGCCTTCTGGGACGCCGTGGACCTGATCGGTGTCGACGCCTACTGGCCCCTGAGCGAGCGGCCCACCCACGATGTCGAGGCGCTGGAACGGAGCTGGAGACCTATCCGGGAGGACTTGGCGGCGTTCGCGGCCGAACGAGGTCGCCGGATCCTGTTCACCGAAGCCGGCTATGTCAGCCAGCGCGGGTCCACCACCGCCCCGTACTCCTGGACGATCAGCAGGACGCCGGACCAGGCGGAGCAGGCGGCCGGCTACGAGGCGCTGCTCGCGAGCTTCCGGAGCGAGCCCTGGTGGGCCGGTGTCTTCTGGTGGGTCTGGGACGTGACGCCACACGGCAGCCAGGATGACGTCCTCGACTACACGCCGCGCGGCAAGGAGGCCGAGAAGGTGGTGCGCCGATGGTGGACGTGATCGGCGCGGCCGGTGGCCCCCGCGTGCCTCGCTCCGGCGTGGGTCCGCCGACGGTGCGCTGCCATGGAGGTGCGTCGTGCGACAGGACGCGATGAGCAACGCCACGGGCGCGGTCGAGTCGCTGCGGAGGATCCTGGGGCCGCGGGGCCGCCGAGCGGCGCGGCACGCCGTCGACGCGGTCGCCGGTCCCTGGCTCGGATCGATCCGGCGCGTGCGGACGAACCTCCCCTACGTCGCCGTGACCTTCGACGACGGGCCCGACCGGACGTGGACCCCGCAGGTGCTCGACGTCCTCACCGAGCGGGCGTGCCACGCGACGTTCTTCATGCTGGTGGGCAACGCCCGTCGGCACCCCGAACTGGTCCGCCGTATGGTCGCCGAGGGGCACGAGGTCGCCCTGCACGGAGCTGATCACCGGAGCCTCGTGCACCTGTCACGCCGGGCGGTACGGGTGCGCCTCGCATCGGCGGCGTCGGAACTCGCGGCGATCGCCGGAACCCCCGTCACGCTGTTCCGGCCCCCCTTCGGAGCACAGACACTGCGGAGCTATCTCGGCATACGGGACGTCGGCCTCGACTGTGTCGTCTGGGACCTGGACAGCCTCGACTGGCGCGGTGGAAACGAGCGGGACGTCGCGGACAGTGTCGTCACCCGGGCCACCGCGGGGACCATCGTCCTCGCGCACGACGGCCGCGCGGCCATCGACGAGGGCGCGAGTCCCCACCCTCCCTTCGACCGCGCCAGGATGGCGGAACTCCTCATCGGCGGACTGGCGAGGCGCGGGCTGCGCACCATCACCGTGTCGGACCTGCTCGCCATCGGCGACGTGCGTCGCACGGTCTGGTTCTCCCACTACACACCCCCCGAGCATGCGGCTCTGGACGGCCGCTGACCATGCGCATAGGAAGGCGGACATGATGGCGGACATGCGGGGACCAGGACGCGACACCGAGCTGGACGTCGTCATCGCGACCCGTGACCGACCGGCCGACAAGCTGGCGGACTGTCTCGGCGCGCTCTGGCGCCAGAGTTTCGAGCACTTCGGTGTGATCGTGGTCGACGACGGCAGCCGGGACCCGGTGGCGCGTCGCGTCGAGGCGTCCCACCCCACCCGCCCGATCCGGGTCATCCGCAATGCGGAATCGGCCGGCCCCGCCGCGAGCCGCAACAAGGGTGTGGCCCTGTCGGACGCACCGTACGTGCTGTTCATCGACGACGACTGCATCTCCCATCCCGAGCTGGTCGCCCGGCACCACGCCGCACTGGACCGTGCCGCCGGACCCGTGGTCTCCCTCGGCCCGATCCTTTCCCCGCCAGGGCGGCGCCTGCCGCCCTGGACGCACTGGGACGCCGATCGTCTGGGACGGGAATACGCCCGACTGGGCCGCGGTGAGAGCACCCCGGCGTGGACCCACTGCTATACCGGCAACCTCGCGGTCCGCCGCGCGGACTTCCTCGCCATCGACGGGTTCGACGAGCGGCTGGCCCGACAGGAGGACATCGAACTGGGCTTCCGGCTCTCCCGACTGGGCTGCCGCTTCGCGTTCGATCCAGTCGCGGTCGTCTGGCACGACAGCGATCGCACCCTGCGGAACTGGACCCGCATCCCCGCCCGCAGCGCACATTTCGACGTTCTCATCGATCAGCTCGTGCCCGATTCCGGACGGCTGTCGTCGGTGCGCGCCGACCTGCGCCATCGGCACCGGCTGCTGCGCCTCGCCCGCCGGGTCTGCCGGCCACCGGTGGCTCACCGGTGCGCCGTCACCGGCGCGATCGCGGCAGGATGCCTGCTCCACGCCCTGCACGCCGATCGCCCGGCGCTGGCGGCCTTCAGCCTGGTCTGGGATCTCGAATACACCCGCGCCCTGGCGGAGGCGACATCCGCCTCCTCAGGGCGACTCCAGCGGCGGCCGGCGTAGCGGAGGATGCGGGCCGGGTGCTCGATCTTCAGGGCAGCCGGCCGGCCATGCGGGCCGCCCGCAAGGCGAGCCACACCTCGGTGAGGTCCGCCGTGGAGGACAGGCTTCTGCCGCTCAGCGTGGCAAAACGGCGCAGTCGGTAGAGCAGGGTGTTGGGGTGGATGTGCAGGGCCCGCGCCGCTTCCTCCGTGGACCGGTCGCGCTCCAGCCAGGTGAGGGCGGAGAGGACGAGCGCACTGCCGTGCTCGCCGTCGTACCGCAGTGGCGCACCGAGCACCTGGTCCACCAGCCCGTCCAGCACGGCAGGGTCCTCGTGCAACCACCGGTCGGTCGTGTCGTCGCCGCACGCGACCAGCGCTCTGCCCGACGCCCGTGCTCGGGTGAGCGCCAGACAGGCCTCGCGCCGTGGCACGCCGAAGGTGCTGCCAGGGGCGAAGGGGCGTGAGACACCGGCTCTCGTACGGGCCAGGGCCGCGAGGGCGTCGAGGGCCGGCGGCGAGTCGGCGAGGAGCACGTACAGGCCCTCGTGCCGGCGCAGCACCAGGTACGGTACGGCGGCTTCGTCGAGGGCGTGGACCACCGCGGCGTCGTCGAGCGCAGCGCCGTCCTCGCCCTCGAGCACCGCCAGGAGAACGAGTGCTTCCTCGGTGAACCCCAGCCGGATCAGATACCGGCGCGCGGTCTGCGGGTCCAGGGCGTCCCGCACGAGTTCGGCGAGGAGCTCCGCGCCTCGGCGGCGCAGCGTTTCGCGTTCGTGGCGGACCATGGAGAGCTGCAGTGCCGCGACGGTCGCGATGTGCTGGACCACGCCGAGTCCCGCCGGTGGCACGCCCCGCCCCGGCCCGTCGTCCTGCCGCTCCAGGGCCAGGAGGTATCCGGCGGGTCCGCCCGGTGCGGGCACCGGCAGGAGGTGGCCGCCGGGGACGGTCGGGGCCGGGTCGGCCGAGGCGGGCAGCAAGGCCGCGTGGCGGGCGCCGGGTACGGGTACGCCGGGCAGCAGGGGGTGGCCCTGCCTCGTACAGAGGTAGAGGGAGTATCCGGAGAGCCGCTCCAGCCGACGGAAGAGTTCCGCGGCGGTGAGGTCCTCGGCGGCGAGCCAGCGCAGTGCGCCGTACACCTGCACCTGAGCGCTCAGCCGGTTGCGGGCGTCCGCCTGCGCGGCGGCCGCGACCTCCTGCGCCACCGCGATGAAGGGAACTTGGAGGGGCAGTTCCAGTACGGGCATGGCTCGGTCCTCCGCGGCGTCGAGGAACTCCCGGTGCAGCGGAGGAACGTGCAGGTGGGCGGAGAGCGTGAGCGCGGCCACGCCCGCGGCGTGGAGCCGCTCGATGTACGCGCGCTGCCGGACGGCGCTCCGGGGGATGGCGATGCCCGTCGTCATGATCAGCTCGGCGCCGAGGAGCCACGGGGTCGGGTCCTCCAGCTCGCTCACATGCGCCCAGGCCACCGGCCGGTCGAGCCCCGCTTCGCCGGCGAGGACGCGCAGTTGGAGAGCGGGCGAACGCACCAGGTCGTGGACCCGCAGCGCTGCCGGCATCGCGGTCATCGCCGTCATCGCCGTCATCGAGCACATGCTGCACGGTGGCGGCCCCTGACGGAAGAGGTGCCGCATTCGAATGCCGCACCAAAGCCCACGTCGTCGCCGCTGTCCGCGAGCCACCGACCGCCGAACCACGAAGGGGCTGGACCGGCCGACGCACAACGCCTCGCCTTCGCGGTCGCGGGCCCGCGCCGCGTTGTGGCGACGAACAAAGGAGAGACCCACGTTTGAGCGCCGCACCATTGCCGCTCGCCGCGCGGCGACCGCACACTCTGGCTTCCGGTTCCGGGCCCGGGTGCCTCGGAACCACCGACAACGGGAGGGTCCATGGCGGTCAAGCCTGTCCGGGGCTACCGCGCCGACCACAGCGGCGTGGATGTCATCGAGAGCCTGTCCATCCAGCACGTGCCGTTCGCCGAACGGCACGGAAAGCTCTGGAAGCAGGGCCCGTTCTGGTTCCAGGGGAATTTCCAGCCCTTCACGCTGTCGCTCGGTTTCATCGGCCCAGGGTTGGGTCTGTCCGTCGGCTGGACCGTGCTGGCCGGCGCGCTGGGGCTGCTGGTGGGCACCTTCTTCATGGCCTTCCACGCCAGCCAGGGCCCGCAGCTGGGTCTTCCGCAGATGATCCAGTCGCGCGGGCAGTTCGGGTACCGCGGGGTGATCGTGCCCCTGGCGGCCACCTTGTTCACCTTCGTCGGCTTCAACGTCGTCGACACGATCATCATCGGCAACGGCCTTCAATCCGTCTTCGGCTGGGACGCCACCGCGGTCGGGATCGGCATCACCGTCATCGCGGTCGTCCTGGCCGTGTATGGGCACGACTGGCTGCACCGTGCCTTCCAGGTGCTGTTCTGGTGCTCGGCGCCGTGCTGGTTGGTGCTCTCCGCGGGGATCCTGACCGGGCAGGTGGCCGGCGCACCGGACACCGGAGCAGCGGGCGCCGGAGCAGCGGGGGCCGGCGGTTTCACGATGGTCGCCTTCATGGTGCAGTTCACCGCCGTGGCCGGCTACAACATCTCGTACGCCCCTTATGTCTCGGACTACTCGCGCTACCTGCCACGCGAGACCCCGACCTCCCGCATCATCGCCTCGGTGTTCGCAGGCGCGGCCGGTTCGCCGATGTGGCTCATCCCCATCGGCGCGTGGATGGCCTCCACCCTCCGCGTGAACGATCCGCTGGCCGGGATCCGCGCCGCGGGGGACCAGGTGGTGACCGGGCTCGGTGCCGTCCTGACGCTGCTGTCGGTGCTGGCGCTGGTCGCCACCATGGGACTCAACGCCTACAGCGGCATGCTGACGGTCCTCACCGGGGCCGACTCGGTCCGCCCGTTCCGGCCGGGACGGCGGGCCCGGATCGTCACGATCAGCGGCCTCGCCGTCGTCTGGTGTGCGGTGGGCCTCAGTGTCTCGGCCGACTTCTCCACGGCACTGGGCAACGCCCTGCTCCTCATGCTGTACCTGCTGATCCCGTGGACCGCCGTGAACCTCGTCGACTACTTCTTCGTCCGCCGAGGCCGCTACGCCATCACCCACCTGTTCCGGCCGGACGGGATCTACGGCACCTGGGCGTGGCGCGGCCTGGTGGCCTACGCGGTGGGTCTGGTCCTGATGGTGCCGTTCATGGTGGTGGGTCCCTTCACCGGACCTGTCGCGAAGGCGCTCGGCGGGATCGACGTGGCCTTCGTCGTCGGGCTCGCCGTATCGGGCGTCCTGTACTACGTCCTGACCCGCGCGTCGGACCTGGCGACGGAGGAGCCGGCGGTCGCCGCCAGCGAACGCGAACTGGCCTCGCCGCAACCGGCGCACACCGACGGCTCGCCGACCCCGGCCGCGCCTCCTGCGGAGCCCGGCGGACTCGCAGCCGCCACCGACAGCCTGCCGGCGGTGGACAGGTGAGCGCCTCCGCGGAAGCCGAGGTGCGCGCGGCCGCCGCCGGCCTGGTGGCCGCCTTCGGCGCCCACGACACGCACCGGTACTTCGCCGCCTTCGCCGAGGACGCCACCTTCCTCTTCCCCACCGAGCCGCGGTTTCTCGCCACGCGGGCCGCGTACGAGGAGCTGTGGCGCGCGTGGGAGGCGGACGGGTTTCGCGTACTGGCCTGCCGTACGCGGGACACCGAGGTCCGTGTCGTCGGCGAGGGCCTGGCCGTGCTGACCCACCGGGTGCGCACTCGCCTCGCCACGAAGGACGCCGCTGACGGCGAGGAACTGCGCGAACGGGAGACCGTCGTGTTCCGGCGGGCCCCGGACGGTCGCTGGCTCGTGGTCCACGAACACCTCTCGCCCGAGCCGTGACCGGCTCCCACACTGCCGAGGACGCTCCCGCACACCCGACCATCCACCTGGAGGGACGCTCATGAGAAGCACCGCACGCACGGTACGCACCGTACGACCCGGACGCCCGGCCCGAACCTGGATCGGTGCGGCGGTGATGGCGCTTGCCGCCCTGCTGATCACCGGGCTCGGCCCGGCGTCGGCCACCGACACCCCTACGGACCGGCTGCCGGCCCTGGAACCGCTCCAGCGGGAACTGGCCGACAACGACCTTGTCCGTGAGCCGGACACGGCGATCACCTGGCTCCGCTTCACCGGAGCACCCGCGAACCTCGGCTCCGGCGCCCTGCACGTGGTCGGACGGCGCACCAAGGAAGAGGCGGCCGCGGCCACTCCGGGCAACAATGTGCTGCCCGCGTACCAGCGGATCTCCCGGTCGGACGGCACCTCCTACGAGGTCCCGGTCGGCCTGATGACCTATCACGACGAGCACAAGCACTTCCACATGGACGGCATCTCCCGCTACCGGCTGATCAACTCCGCCGGGCAGATCGTGCGCGAATCGCCGAAGGTCGCCTTCTGCCTGGTCGACCTGGAGATCGCGGACTCGACACTCCCCGGCGCCCCCGTCAACCCCGTGTACAACTCCTGCTCGCACAACGCCCACGCCACGAGCCTGACGATGGGCATCTCCGTGGGCTGGGCCGACGTCTACGACAAGGCGCTCGGCGGGCAGTCCTTCGACGTCAGCGAACTGATGCAGCTTCCGCCGCAGCAGTACACGCTGGAGATGACGACGAACCCGCTGGGCCTCCTGCACGAGACCAACCGCACCAGCCCGAAGACGACTTCGGTGACCGTGACCATCGGCCAGGGCGTACCCGTCGGTGTCGGCGGACCCCGTCCGGGCGTCTGACGGAGCGACCACACGAACCGGTCCCGCGGGGCAGCTGGAGACGCCTCCCGCTGCCCCGCGCTATCGGCGGCGAGGACATACAACAGGGCCGGCGTGCCCGCCCCGCGCCCCCTGGGCCGATCTTCTCGGTCAGCTGCCCGCGTCGACGCCGTCCGCTGGGGCTCCTGCCGTTGCCCTTGGCCGCCACGGGGAGTGCGGGAGTGATGGTGATCACGGACGTCCTTCGGACGGTGTTGCGTACGCTGGTCCCGTCGTTGCGGCGGGGCCGAGGGGTGGGGGTGAAGCCGTCCTCCTCCAGTGCCACGAAAAATGGTGGCCACTGCCGGCGACGCGCCCCCCTTGTACAGTGATGAACGCCCTTGACCTGCAGTAAGCAGGCAGGGAGCCGACCTCAAGGAGCACTCAATGCTGCGCACCCTGTTCAAGTCCAACATCTAGCGGTTAATTGTTTTTGCAGCTCAGGCCCCTGGCCATCGCTTCCGAGTCAGTAAGTGGTCAGCACCAGGCCAGGCCGTGTCCGGCTGCGCCTTCGCCCCGGCGAATCGCCCCGCACGAGGAGGCGGCGCTCGATCCGCTGCTGGAGGACCTCGAGTGAGGTCCGGCTGCACGGCGGCCTGGCGTGGTGGAACCGCTGCCGGTAGAGGTCAGGTGGTCAGCCCGCCTGCCGCGAGGCGATCACTCATGTCGCTCACCAGCCCCCTGCCCGAACCGGCAGCCGTGGTGAGCAGTTCTTCGAAGGCCCTGAGACGACGGAACGTCTCTGCATACGTCCTCTGCTTCTCCAGGGGGAGCTGAAGCACCTGGAGACGCCGGATGTCGATCCTGGACGAACTGGAGGCATGGGTGCCTGCCTGGCGGCCGTTCGTCGGCGCGTACAGACAACCGGCGAGGAAATGGGCTTCCAGCTTCTCCGTATCCACCTGCAGGAGGTGGAGCTGAGGGCCCAGGGCCATGGGCGGTCCTTCGTGGACCCACGCCTTGAAGGCTCGCGCCACGCCGGCGACCACGACGTCGCCCTCCTCCGCGACAGCCGGGGCCGAGGCGGCGGGGACCACACCGCCGGGAGTGCCGTCGTGCAGGAGATCGGCGATGGTGAGGAGTGGAACGGTGGCCCCGCGAGCCGTCGCGGCGGACTCCGGCGGCTGCTGGCCTGCGCGCAGCGTCAGCGCTCCGGCTTTGACGAGGTCCCCCACCGTCGTCGTGGTCTGTGAGGTCCCGGTCTCGAAATCGAGTTGGGACAAACGCCGTGACTGATCGGCCAGTTCGGTCAGCAGCGACTCGAACGCGCTCCACTTCCCGGCCAGTTCCTCACGGGACGGCTCGTCCATCGTCGCGGTGTAGCGCCCCGGGGTGACGTCCACCTCGTCGTCGAGGAGGTCGAGCAGGGGGACGCGTACGGCGCCCTTCGGTGGATCCCGGTCCACCTGGTCGAGGGTCGCCATCGACGTCAGGACGAACGAACCGAGGCCGTCCCAGTCGGGGCTCGGCTCGCGCGTTCCCGGCCTGGCGAAACGTGTGGCATCCACCAGAAGGACGTGCTGGCTCGGGGGAGTGGTCGAGGGGCCCTCCGGTGCCGCGCGGAGAATCCACAACTGCAGTGACACGCTGTGCGGTTGTGCGCTGCCGGGGGGCAGGGAGACGACCGCGCGGAGTGCTCCGGTGCGCAGCAGCGAGCCTCGGATACGGCGGCCCGCCTTGCGTGACGCGACGGCCGGGGGAAGAACGACCACGGCGGCCCCGCCCGGCTCGAGGTGGGCGAGCAGGTGTTGCACCCAGGCCAGTTCGGGCTCGGTGCGAGGGGGGAGACCGTGCGTCCAGCGCTGGTCGGTGGCGAGCTCCTCGTAGCCCCAGTCGCGTTCGTTGAAGGGGGGGTTGCACAAGGCGATGTCGGCCTTCGCTCCGGCGAAGGGATCGTCTCGCAGGGTGTCGGCGGTGGCGATCCGAGGCCGGATGTCGTGCTCTTCCGCGAGGAACGCGAGTCGGCCTGCTGTCAGCGCGGCCAGCGCCGGGTCCCGTTCGCACGCGAGTACCTCGAGCCCGGGGCCGTCGTACTCCCGCACGGCCGCGGCGGCCAGGTGTCCGGTACCGCTCGCCGGATCGAGGAGGGTCAGTCCGTCCTGTGCCGGGCCGAGGCGGACGGCGAGGGCGATCTGGGCCATCAGGGCGGCGAGTTGTGGTGGCGTGGTGCTGAGCTGTCGAACGTGGGTTTCCAGCCATCGTTGCAACAGGAACTCGAAGGTCTCGCGCGCTCCCTCCTTCCGCCCCACCTTCGCGGCCTGGGCCGCCAGGCCCCTGGCTTGTGGGGAGAGTCCGGGATGAGCTGTCCGCGTTTGGGGGGAACGCATCAGGCGAGCCGCCTCGGCGATGGCCAGCCCCGACTCGTTCCGGCTGCCGAGTGCCTCGAAGCGCGGCCAGAGGAGTTCCCGGCCGCCGATGTCCCTGAGCTTGCCGTTGTCCCGTAGCCACCGCTCGACCTCTGCCAGCGAGAACTGCGGACTGACGTCGGTGCCCCCGATCCGGGTGGGAAAGGAGTCGTGGCGGCGGCGCCAGTTGCTCACGGCGGCCCGCCCGACGCCTGCGATCCGAGCGATCTCGGCCAGGCTGACGGGGACGGCGTCATGGGCGCTCATGGTTCAGTCTCCGAGGTCCTTGGCGGCTGGCTTGTCGGCGTTCCCAGCAGCCGTTCATGCGGGGAAGGCTACTACCATCATTGACTTTGTTCACAGCGTGTACGTTCCATTCGGTTGTGCAGGGAATGTGGAGGTCGGCAGATATGTGGAGTCCCGCGCCGGGAATGGTGATCCATGACCGCTATCGACTGGAGTCCGTACTGGGTCGAGGTGTGATGGGTCATGTGTGGCGGGGGCGCGATCTGCCTCTCGACCGGCCCGTCGCGGTGAAGACCGTCGCCATGGAACTGCTGGCCGTGGAGAGCGGTCGGGACGCCGCACTGACACGGTTCGGCAGGGAGACACGGGCGGCCGCACGCCTCGATCACCCGAACGTCGCCACGGTCTTCGACGCGTCGAGAACGGACGACATCTGCTGCCTGGTGATGGAACTGATCGACGGCACCACGCTCGAGTACCTCTTCGACCAGCAGGAGGACGGCCGGTTCGACGTCCCCTCCGCCGTCGCTGTCGCCGCCCAGCTGTGCGCGGGGCTCTCCGCGGTCCACGCGGCGGACCTGGTGCACCGCGACCTCAAGACGCAGAACGTCATGATCCGCCGCGACGGTGTCGTGAAGATCCTCGACTTCGGTCTGGTCAAGCTGCTCAGCGACACCGACCCGAGGCTGACGACGACCGGCGAGGGCGTCGGCAACCTCATCTGTGCCTCTCCCGAACTGCTGGCCGGCCGGGACCGGCTCGACGGCCGCAGCGACCTGTACGCCGTGGGCTGCCTGCTGCACCACATGCTCACCGGGGAGACGCCCTTTCCCGCGGATCAGCCGGCGCTGCTGGCCTCCCACCACCTCGCCTCGCCCCCGCCCCTCGTCGCCGACGCGGGGGTGCGCGTGCCCGGGGATCTCCAGGACCTGATCACGGCACTGCTGGCCAAGCGGCCCGACGACCGTCCCGCGTCGGCGGCCGAGGTCTACGCCGCTCTGGCCCCCCACCTGCCGGAGCCGGATCCCGGGCTGGCCGTCAGGAGGACTCCCCCCGAGGATCCGCGCCGTCCCTTTCTGGTCCCCCAGGGCCCGACGCCCCTGGAGTGACGGTGTCGCCGGGTCCGAGAGCGCCCCGATCGTTGTAGCCCGCACTTTTCGGTCCTGGGCGGCGCGGGAGCCGCGCGACCGGTGACAGAATGGCCCGGTCGGCCGCGGCGCCGTGAGGCTCCCGGCCGCGGGAGGCGGCGGGCGCGGCAGGCGCCGGAACTGGGGGCGGGGCGCGATGCGGCGGAGCCTGGGGCGGTACGAGCTGACGCACGAGCTGGGCCGGGGCGGGATGGGCGTCGTCTGGGCGGCGCACGACCGCGACCATGATCGCAAGGTGGCCGTCAAGCTCCTCGCGACCCGTGGCCGCGGCGCCGAACCGAGCATGCTGGAGCGCCGGTTCCTGCGCGAGATCCGCCTGACCGCCCGCCTGCGGCACCCGGGCGTCCCCGCCGTCCACGACCACGGCAACCACGAGGGCGAGCTGTACCTGGTCATGGACCTCGTCCCGGGCCGGGCCCTGGACGCCGTCCTCAAGAACGACGGCCCTCTGCGTGTCGAGCAGGCGGCGGATGTGGCGCGCCGCGTGTCCGAGGTGCTGTCCTACGCCCACGGCCAAGGGGTCGTGCATCGCGACCTGAAGCCGTCGAACCTGATGCTGACCCCCGACGGGGAGGTCAAGGTCCTGGACTTCGGGGTCGCCGCGGCTCTGGAGCCCCAGCCGGGCGAGACCCGTTTCACCGCTGTCGACGCCACTCCCGGCACGGTCGTCTACATGGCGCCCGAGCAGGCCGTCGGACGGACCGTGCCCGCGAGCGACCTGTACTCGTTGGGGTGCGTCCTGTACGAACTGCTCACCGGCGCGCCTCCCTTCGTGGACGCCAGCCCGTTCATGCTCTACCACCGGCACGCCAACGACCCCGTCCCGCCGCTCGCCGACCGCCGCCCCGGCGTACCGGACGGCCTGCGGGCGCTGGTCGAGTGGCTGCTGGAGAAGAAACCCGAGGACCGGCCCGGCTCGGCCGATGAGGTGGCCGCCCTGCTCGCGGCCTGGGCCCCCCGGCCGGCTCGCGCGGCCGGAACCGCGCCCGCTCACCCGCGACTGGCCGAACTGGCCGCCCTGCGCCGCGCGGGACGCCCCGCGCGTGCCCTGGAGGAGTACCGCGAGCTGATGGTCGACCCCGGTCTCGACCGCGCGGACACGCTCGCCGCCCGGGCCGGAGCCGCCCTGTGCGCGGGGACGCTCGGCCGCACCCGTGAGGCCCTGGAGGAGCTGAGGTCCGTCCTCGCCGAACAGCGCAGCCTGCTCGGGCCGGGCCACCCCGCCGTGCTGGACACCCGCTACGAGATCGCCGTCCTGCTGGTCCGCACCGGGGAGCGGCACGCTGCCGAGGAGCTGCTGCGGCGTCTCGCCGGCGAGGAGGAGACGGTCCTGCCCGAGTCCGACGCCGGGCACGGACGGAGCCGGGAACTGCTGGAGCGGCTGCGCCGCATGAGCTGAGGGCCGCAGGCGATCCGAACCCCCGACCGGTCGTCTGTAATCTCTGTTCACAGTGCGCTGCTCATGTTAGCCTGCCGTCACGCCGTTCCGGAGGGGAGACAGAACACGGGACACTGTCTACGGACGACGGCAGGTGAACACCGAGGGGAACAGCGCCCATGACGCCAGCAGCTCAGCGCGAGACCGAGCGGACGGGGACGCGGACGCTCCCCGAAGAGGGAAACCTGGTCGAGGTACGCGGCCAGTCCTGGGTGGTCGCCCGCGTCGAGCCGACCTCGGCCGCTCCCGCCGACGAGGACGACCGGCGCCCCGCGACCCTGGTCCATCTCCAGTCCGTCGCCGACGGCCGCTTCGGCGACACCCTCTCCGTGATCTGGGAGGTCGAGCCCGGCCGCCGCGTCCTGCCCGCCGGGTCTCTGCCCGACGCCTCAGCCGGCTCCTACGACTCCCCGAACCGCCTCGCCGCGTTCCTCGACGCCGTCCGCTGGTCCGCCGTCGCCTCCGCCGACGCCAGGACCCTCCAGGCCCCGTTCCGCTCCGGCGTCGCCGTCGAGCCGTACCAGCTGGAGCCGGTCTCCCGGGCGGTCGGCGCACCCCGCGTCAACCTCCTCCTCGCCGACGACGTCGGTCTCGGCAAGACCATCGAGGCCGGCCTCGTCGTGCAGGAACTCATGCTGCGCGGCCGGGCCCGCCGCACCATGGTCGTCTGCCCGGCCGGCCTCACCCTCAAGTGGCGCGACGAGATGGCAGAGAAGTTCGGCCTGGAGTTCACCATCGTCGACTCCGAGCACTGCGCCCGCCTGCGCCGTACCCACGGCACCGCCGCCAACCCCTTCCGGGTCCACCCGCTGACCATCGTCTCCCTGCCCTGGCTGCGCGGCCAGAAGGCCCAGCGCCTCCTCGACGAGGTCATCGGCGCCCCCGAGGAGAGCCCCGACGGCGAGCACAAGCGCTTCTTCGACCTGCTCGTCCTCGACGAGGCCCACCACGTCGCCCCCGCCGCGCCCAAGCAGGTGTACGCGGTCGACTCCCAGCAGACCAAGCTGATCCGGCGCCTCGTCCCGCACTTCGAGCACCGGCTCTTCCTCTCCGCCACCCCGCACAACGGCTACCCCGAGTCGTACACGGCGCTCCTCGAACTCATCGACGACCAGCGCTTCGCGCGCGGCGTGGACCCGGACAAGGAAGCGCTCAAGGACACCGTCGTACGACGCCTGAAGTCGACCATCATGGAACGGGACGGCGTGACGCGCCGCTTCCGGAACCGCCGGATGCACGACCTCTCCGTCGACTACACCCCGCAGGAACGCGAGATCCACCAGCTGCTCGGCTCCTTCGCCGAGCTGCGCCGCAAGAAGCTGACCCCGACGGCCCGGGGCGGCCGCCGCGCCGCCGACCTCGTCACCCTGCTGCTGAAGAAGCGCCTGTTCTCCTCCCCGGCGGCCTTCCTCCACACCGTCCAGGTCTACCTCTCCCACCTGGAGGACACCGGACCCGCGCGCCACCGTACGGCGGCGGCCGAAGTCCCCGAGTGGCTGGAGGAGTTCGCCGACCTCGTCGCCGATCTCGACGACGCGGGGCTGGTCGACGCCGAGGACGACGCCCTGACCCGCTCCACCTCGCTCACCCCGGCGGAGGACGGCCGGGAACTGGACCTCCTCCAGGAGATGGAGCGCTGGGCCCTCACCCACGAGGCCGCGCCCGACTCCAAGGCCGAGGCGCTGATCGCCGAACTCAAGGCCGTCTGCCGCCCCGACGGCAAGAAGTGGACCAACGAACGGGTCGTGGTCTTCACCGAGTACCGCGACACCCAGAAGTGGCTCCACGACCTCCTCCAGCAGGAGGAACTCACCGACGGGGGCCGTGTCGAGCGTCTGCACGGCGGCCTGTCCGCCGAGGAGCGCGAGCGCATCCGGCTCGGTTTCCAGGCCGATCCGTCCCGCGCGGAGGGCAGGGTCCGCATCCTCCTGGCCACCGACGCCGCCGGCGAGGGCATCGACCTCCAGAACCACTGCCACCGCCTGATCAACTACGACATCCCCTTCAACCCCAACAAGCTCGAACAGCGCATCGGCCGTATCGACCGCTGGGGCCAGAAGCACGACCCGGAGATCACCCACTTCATCGGCTCCGGCTGGCAGCAGGCGCAGGCCGGCTCGTACGAGGCCGACCTGGAGTTCCTCTCCCGGGTCGCCAAGAAGGTCGCGCGCATGGAACGCGACCTCGGCTCCGTCAACGCGGTCCTCGCCGACGCCGTCCAGCGCCGCATGACCGGCGACACCGCACCGGTCGACATCGAGAACGCCAAGCCCAAGTTGATCAAGGGCCGCCGCACGGGCGGCGAGGTCGCCCCCGAGCAGAACGTCACCGCCCAGACGAAGCGGCTCGCCGACCAGTACGACGAGACGGTGACCGCGCTCGGCCTCACCCCGGCCAACGTCAAGCGCGTCGTCGACACCGCGCTGGCACTGGACAACCAGCCGCCGCTGCTGCCGTCCACGCTCCGGGCGGAGGACTTCGAACCGGGCGACCTCTTCGACGTACAGCCCCTGTCCGGCAGCTGGGAGCGGGCCACCCGCGGCCTCGCCCACAAGCTCCGCGAGGGCGAGCAGCGCCCGCTCACCTTCTCCCCGGCGGTGGCCGCCCAGGGCAGGGACGACGTGGTCCTCGCCCACCTCAAGCACCCCCTCGTGGCCCTCTCCACGCGTCTGCTGACCGCCGCCGTCTGGAACGCGGACCTGATCGACCTCCACCGCGTCACCGCCGTCGTCTCCGACGACCCGGCCGTGACCACGACCCTCGTCTCCGCCTACGCGCGGTACGTCCTCGTCGGCACCGACGGCACCCGCCTCCACGAGGAAGTGCTGTACGCGGGCGGCTGGTTCGGCGAGACGGGCCGCTTCCGCCGCTGGGAGTCGGTCAACGAACAGGGCAGGGTCCTCTCCAGGGCACTCACCGACGGCACCGAGGCAGCCCCGCACCTGCGAGGGAAACTCACCGAGGCCTGGCCGAAGCTCCGCGACCCCCTCTACCGGTCCCTGGAGGCCCGCGTCGGTGAACTCGGCCGCCAACTGGAGAGCAGGCTCGCCGACCGCCGGGCGGAGGAGGAACGCCGTATCACCGCGACCCTCGCCCGCTTCGAGGACACCCTGCGCGCCAAGCTCAAGGAGGAGGGAGACGGCGAGGGCGAACAGCTCGCACTGCTCTCCGCCCACGAGCTGACCGGCCACGAGCGCCGCCAGTTCGAGGACGACCGCCGCCGCTGGCAGGAACGCCTCGAAGGCCTACCCGCCGAACGCGAACGGGAACTCGCCGCCATCGCCGCCCGCTACCGCGAGCCCCGCTCCCACCTCTTCCCCGCCGCCGTCGTCTTCGTGATCCCCGCAAAGGAAGCCCGCCGATGAGCCCCCGCCGCGCCATGAGCCCCGGAGTAGCCGCCGCCAAGGCCCAGGCCGTCGACGGCCGTCGGCAGCACCAGGAGTGGCTCGACCTCACCGAGGTCTCCGGCCCCTTCCTGACCATGCCCGTCCTGCTGCGCGCATGGCCCCAGCTCGACGCCCTGGAGAAGGACGAGCGCGCCCGCCTCCGCGCCCGCCACGCCGACTGGCAGACGGACACGACGGCCGGCCGCGACGAGTGGGTGGCGTACGTGCTCCGCACTCTGCTGGGCTGGGACGACGCGCTGACGTTCCGCCAGGGCGACGCCGAGCACCACGGCCTCGACCGCCTCGCCCTGCGCGTCGCCGAGCACAACACCGAGGTGCGCCCCGACTTCGCGCTGGTCGAACCGGGCACGGACCTCGCGGTCGAACCGGACGTGGAGTCCGCCGCCAAGCGCGTACGCCTGCTCGGCATGACGGTCCCGGCCGGTACGGCGCCCACGGCCCGCGCCGGCGGTGGCGGCGACTGGTCGGCGGCCCCCGCCGACCGCCTGGCCCGCCTCCTGCGCCACCACGGCGTACCGCTCGGCCTGGTCACCGACGGCCGCTGGTGGTGCCTGGTCTGGGCCCCGCTCGGCGGCGTCACGACCACGGCCGTCTTCGACTCCATCGGCTGGAACGAGCGCGCTGAGCGCAACGTCGTCCGCGCGTTCGTGTCCCTGCTGCGCCGCCGCCGCTTCTTCGAGTACGACGACGCCGAGACGCTGGTCGGCCTGCTGAAGGCGAGCCTCGCGGCGGGCGAGGACGTCACCGAGGCGATGGGCGTCCAGGTCCGCCAGGCGGTCGAACTCCTCGTCGACGCCATAGGGCGCGCGGACGTGCGGGCGGTCGAGCACGGGGCACCGGGCCTGCACGCGTCGGGCGTCGGCGCGGGCGAGGTCTACCGCGGCGCGGTCGCGGTCATGATGCGTGTCGTCTTCCTCCTCTTCGCGGAGGAGCGGGGCCTGCTCCCCGCCGACAACGAGGTGTACGCCCGCTCCTACTCCGCCCGCTTCCTGCGCGACGAGCTGAAGGCACGGGCGGACGAGGAGGGCGAGACGTCCCTCGAGCACACGACGTCCGCGTGGCACCGCCTGATCGCCCTCTTCCACGCCGTGCACGGAGGAGTGGACCACCCGGGCTCCGGCTTCCACCTCCCGGCGTACGACGGCTCGATCTTCGACCCGGACAAGTACCCGTGGCTGGAGCGCACCACCCCGCTCCTCCCGATCGACGACCGCACGGTCCTGCACATGCTCCAGGCCGTGCAGGAGGTCCGCGTCGGCAAGGGCAAGGACCGCGAGGTCCGCACGCTCAGCTTCCGCGCGCTGGACGTCGAGCAGATCGGTTACGTGTACGAGGGCCTGCTGTCGTTCGACGGCCGCAGGGCCACCGAGCACATGGTGGGCCTGATCGGCCCCGAAGGCCTGGAACACGAGGTCACGCTGCGGGAGCTTGAGACGCTGGCGGCGAAGGCCGGCGGCTCCGTGAAGGCACTGGCCAAGTCCGTCCACGAGAAGTGGAAGGACCCGAAGCCCCCGGCGACGGCGGGCCAGCTGGAGAAGAAGCTGGCTCCGCTCGGGGCAGAGGACGCGACGGAGGCCCGGCGCCGGCTGAACGCGGTGACGAAGGACCCGGCGCTGACGGAACGGCTCCTGCCCTTCGTCGGCATCCTCCGCGACGACCTGCGCGGCCTGCCGACGGTCATCCCGAACGGCGCGCTGTACGTCACGGAGTCCTCCCTGCGGAAGAACACGGGCACGCACTACACGCCCCGCTTCCTCGCGGAGGAGGTCGTACTGCACGCGCTTGAGCCCCTGGTGTACGAGCCGGGCCCGCTCCAGACGGCGGACACGGGGGAGTGGCGCCTGAAGTCGGCGGACCAGATCCTGGACCTGAAGGTCGCGGACATCGCGATGGGCTCGGCGGCGTTCCTGGTGGCGGCCTGCCGTTACCTGGCCGACCGCCTGATCGAGGCGTGGGAGACCGAGGGCCGCGCGGACGCGATGGCGTACCGGGCGGGCCGAGCCGTGGAAGCGGTGACGGCGGCGGACGCGGAGCAGGATTCGGTGGTGGTCGAGGCGCGGCGCCAGATCATCGAGCACTGCTTGTACGGGGTCGACATCAACCCGATGGCCGTGGAGATGGCCAAGCTGTCGCTGTGGCTGGTGTCGATGGACCCGGGACGACCGTTCACGTTCCTGGACGACCGGCTGGTGGCGGGGGACTCACTGCTGGGCGTGCACAACATGGAGCAGATCCAGTCGGTGCACATGAAGCCGAGCGGACAGACGGACATCCTGGCCGAGCAGGCCCGGCAGTTGGTTGACCAGCTGACGCGGGAACGGTTGGCGATCACGGCCATCAAGGGCGTGGACCTACCGACGCTCCAGGAGAAGCGGGCACGGCTGGAGGAGGTCAACCGCCACTCGCGGAGGTTGCGGCTGGTGGGAGACCTGATCGCGGGCGCGGCGATCGCTACGTGCGCTTCGGGGCGGGTGCCTTGGTACGAGGCGGAGGGAGGGGAGCGCGTCAGGGACCTGTTCCCTCGGGCTGCGTGGATCGTGCAGCGGATCATGGAGGACGGGGTCGAGGACGACTCCGAGGTGGTGCGGGAGGCGCGGGAAACGGCGGAGGAGTGGCTGGGGGCGGAGCTGCCGGAGGGGGCGCTGGAGCGGCGGCCGGTGCATTGGCCGTTGGTGTTTCCGGAGGTCTTTACCAAGCGGGGTGGGTTCGACGCGATCGTAGGCAACCCGCCATTTCTCGCAGGGTCCGACATCAGTGGCGCCAATGGAAGCGCTTATCGGGAGAGCCTCGTTCAGTATATTGCTGGCGGGGTCACTGGGAACAGTGACCTTGTCGGCTACTTCACGCTTCGCTGTCATGACTTGTTGAACCCCAAGGGGCAATTTGGGGTAATTGCAACCAATACGCTTAGTCAAGGGCGTACCCGCTTGGTGAGCCTTGATCAGATTGTCAACCGAGGGAGTATCATCCGTCGGTCCATCAAGAGCATGAAATGGACGACTAAATCGGCGGCAGTTGAGAACTGTGTGGTATGGATTTCGCGCGTCCGCCTGAGCGAGGGCGCTGCCCTGGTGGCCGATGGGAAGAGGGTCGCCAAAATTTCTCCATCACTGGATGCCGAGGGGAGGGTAGCGGGTAATCCATTTCCTTTGATGCAAGGTGGCAGGCTTTCCTACTACGGTACATATATCCACAGTATGGGATTTACGCTGAGTGATGAGTTGGCGCAATCCATGGTGGATTCCGACCCCCGTAATGCGAGAGTAGTATTCCCGTATCTAGGTGGCGAGTTGAATCAGCGGCCTTCTCTTGACGCGGATCGCTGGGTGATCAACTTCAAGGACTGGACTGTCGAGGAGGCGGCGAGCTATGTGGCTCCTTTCGCGCACGTGGTTCACAACGTAAAACCTTCTCGCGTCAATCACTCAGATAAAAGGCTACGAACGCTTTGGTGGCAGTACAAGCGGCCTACGCTCGACCTCTATCGTGCGATTTCCCGTTTTGAAACTGTAATGGCAGTGGTTCGGCACAGTGAAACCTTGGCCCCTGTGCGCGTTTCGGCTCGGCAAGTATTTAGTGATGCCGTAGTCGTCATTGCGCAGGATGATGAAGCGTTGTTTGCGCTCCTGTGTAGTTCCGTACATTACTGGTGGGCGATTAAGCATGGATCTACCATCAAGGGGGATCCCAGATATAACTCCTCGGATGTCTTTGACACCTTCCCTAGGCCGATATTGTCAGCGGACCTAAGGTCTTTGGGTGTCGAGTTGGATAGGGAAGTGAAGCAGGCGCTCCTGTCGAGGAAGGTAGGCCTGACGAGTCTTTACCACCTCATTGGTGATTCGACTTTCGATGCCCCTGATATCTCGCGCATCAGGCGTTTGCAGAAGGATATCGATGAGTGTGTACTGCGGCTGTATGGGTGGGGTGATTTGATCGCTAATGACTTGGGTCACGCCTGTCACGCAGGGAGGCATGGTGCACGCTTCACGTTCTCTCCTGAAGTGCGGGAGGAAGTGCTGAGTAGACTTATGGAAACGAACCACCAGGTGTACGCCGATGAAGTGCATCTCGGGCTACATAAGGAGTCGGAAGCTAAATTGAGGGAGAAGCATCCAGACCTCCCCCCGCCGTCTCCCGAGGCCGTCCGGAAGCGTAAGGAGCAGCTGGCCGCGCGAGGTGGGTCGGATTTCGGGGAGGGCGCTGAGGGCGCTCTGTTCTAAGCCGTCGGCATGACAACGGGCTCGCTCACGTCACCCCAAGTGACGTGAGTGAGCCCGTTGTTCCGCTCGGAAGCCGTACTCGGCCCTACTCCACCGCGAGCGCCACGAACGCCGCCCACTCGCCCCGGCCGACCCGCAGCACCGGCCCGCCACCCGCGGCCTTCGAGTCCCGTACGTACACGGCGTCCAGGCCGGTGGCCACCTCCACGCAGTCGCCGCCGTCTGATCCGCTGTAGCTGCTCTTGAACCAGTGCAGCCCGTCCACGTGCTCGCTCGTCTGCTCCACGCTCATGTCTCTCCCACCATCCGTTCGATGAGTCGCGCGGACTCCTCGACGTTCAAGGCCTGCGATCGCAGCTTGCCATACCGCAAGGCGAAGGCACTGACCTCAGCGGGCTCTGAGACGACGCACCCGACACCTTGAGACTCGAAGTACCCGAGTTGCGTGTGCTCGTGTGTCTCCACCACCACGAACGGGCCGTTCTTGCCCGGGTGGAAGCCCCGCTGGGCGGGCATGACCTGGACCTCGACGTTCCTCGACGCGGCGGCTTCCAGCAGCCGTTGCCACTGCGTGCGCATCACCTCCGGGCTACCCACCGGATCGCGCAGCGCCTCCTCACTGATGATGAAGGACAACTCGGCGAGCGGCACTCGCGTGAGCAGCTTCTGCCGACTCAGCCGCGCCTCTGTGTGCTGGTCGATGATCTCCTCGCTGAGCGGCGGACAGTGTCCGGCGAACACCGCCCTCGCATACCCCTCCGTCTGCAACAACCCCGGCACCAACAGCGGATCGTACGAGAACCGGCTCACCACCTCCGCCTCGATCAACGCGAAGTTCCTGAAGAACCTCGGCAACTTCGCCCGATCCACCTCCCCCTGAAGCGCCTCCAGCACCCCGCCCACCTCCAGCGCCCGCTCCGCCGCCGTCGTGAACGCAGCCTTCGCCGGCCGTCGCCCCTGCTCCACCGAGGCCACCTGCTCCAGCGAGTAGCCCATGGCGTCCCCGAGCTGCTGCTGGTTCAACCCGGCCCGCTTCCGCAGGTACTGCAACAGCACCCCGTACGCCGACCACTCGCCCGGCAGATCGGGCCCTTCCTCCTTCGCCTTCGCGGCCCGCCCCGTCCGCGTGTCCCGTACGTCCCGTACCGCCTTCACAGCCCCACACCCTTCCCGTCCCGCTCCGCGCCCCGCCCACGGCCGCACTCGCCACCGGTTCATGTCCAACGCGACGCGCGGGAACCGGGACACGCGCCGGACCCGTACAACGCCCGTACAAGACCCGTACAACCAAGCCCGCAGCCGCTCGCCCACTCCGTACGACGAGAACGCCGTACGGCCGTCGTACCTGGTCGGTAGGCCACCCACCCCACCACGCTGATCCTGTGACTCACCATCAGCTCACCGGCGAGACCAAGCCGCCTCTCACACCCGTCCGCCAACTGGCCCTGCGCTTCAGCGGAACCAGGCGCGGCGCCCGCCTCGCCCGCCGGTTCGCCGTGCAGCAGGTCACCGAGTGGACAGGCCTCCCGTACGATTCCGACCCCGCCCGTGCCGTCGCTCTCGTCACCGCCGAGCTGGCGTCCAACGCGGTCCGCCACGGCAGCCTCCCCGGCCGGGACTTCCGCTTGACGCTGCTCTTCCTGTCCGACCGCTTCCGCGTCGAGGTGACGGACACCCGCCCCGAGCGGCTCCTGCCGCCCGAGGTGACACAGCCTGCCGACGAGGTCTCGGGCCGGGGACTGCTCCTCGTCCAGGCCTACGCCGGCCGCTGGGGATGCACGATCCGCGACGCGTTCACGAAGACCGTCTGGGCGGAGGTACCGCTCAGCGCTTCGGGCTCGTGACGCCCACCTCGCCTCCGGCGGAGGGGACCGTCAGCGATCAGCGTAGTGTTCCGCAAGCTTCTCGATCTCCCGGGTCCACAGCAGCACGTCGTCGCCCGCCCGCTTGTACGGTGCGCGTCGCGCCAGTTTGAAGAAGCCGCCGGACGGCCAGCCGCTCTCCTTCAGCACCACGAGCGCCGACAGCAGGGGCGTGGATCCGTCCGGGCTTTCCCGGACGGAGGCGTCCTCCAGGAGGTAGGGCATGGGGCCCTCGTGGGCGGGGACATGGTGGCCGAGCCGTGCCAGTTCGCTGCTCAGGTCGCCGTACGGAATGGGCGCCGCGCCCTGGCGTGCCCGCGAACGCAGGATCTCGATCATGGCGTCCAGCGCCTGCTCGTACTCCAGCGTGCCCTTCTGCATGTGCCCTCCCGGCCTCGGAATCCGATGAGCGCCGAACGTACGCCACCGCCCGCCCGATCGCGGCCCGAATGCCCGAACTGGGTGCCCACCTCTTGTGAACTCAGTACATGAATCCCATACTGATGGCGGTCATCCATCGCCCGCCCTCTCGGCAGGCAGGCACGCGGTCCGGGGGGAATTCATGATCGGCTCGGACGGCAGACTCGTACAGACCGCGGTGATCGGGAGCCGGAACTCCGGACGCGCGATCATCCTGCCGACGGACGCCGACGAACTGACCCGTTGGCGCCGACGCCACCCCACCTACACCTACTGGTGCGGCACCCAGCTCGGTGGCTGCGGCAACGAGCTGTCGGACCGTCTGTACCGCGACAAGGTGTGCCACTTCGCTCACCGGCCCCACACCTCCTGCCACCGTACGGCCACCGGCGCGGCCAGCGCGGACCACCTCTTCATCAAGGACGACCTCGCCGCGTGGGCCGGGCGCAACAGGTTGAAGGGCCGGGCCACTTCACGCGACCTCGGAACCGGGCCCGGAGACGCCGTCGACTTCCGGGTGGGTGGGGCCAGGCAGTATGTGCGCTTCCAGTTCAGCAAGCTCGCGCATGCCGAGTGGCAGCAGGCCCGGCAGAGGCTCTCCAGCGATGCGGCCACCCTCGACTGGGTCTTCGGCCCGGGGACGGCCCAGCCGGAGACCATGGAGGAGCTGTATGACGACTACGGGTACCTGCTCCGCTTCCGTTTCGCGACGCACGGTGCCGTACGGCGTATCCGTCTCAGGGCGGAGGACCCGCGGCGCAGCACCAACTGGGTGCCCCTCGACGCCTGCGCGATGACTCCTGCGGGGCTCCGGGTCCCGGGAGCGGAGCCGCGCCGGCGTTCGGGCCCCGGCCCGACCGCCGAGACGGGTGCCAGGCGTGCGGCGGCGCCGGTGCGGCGGTCCCGCGAGGAGCAGGTGCTCGCGCTGAAGGAGGCGCTGGTGAGCGCGGCGGGGTTCCGGACCCGGCCCACCTGGGAGGCGCTGGCCCGAAGTGCCGGAAGCGACCTGCTCGGGCTGTCCGTCCCGGACCGTGTCAGTCTGCTGGTCGCCGTGGACCAGGCCTGCGGCAGGGAGGGGAGTCCGCTGCTGTCGGCGCTGATCAGGACCGGGGAGAGTGACCCGCCGTCCTACGTGGGGGACGTGGCTGCTGCTGTCGGTTCTGGGACTCCCGCGACGGCGGCGGTGCTCAGACGATGGTGCCAGCGTGAGGCGGACCGGGCGTTCGCCGTGTACGGCGTACCGTCCCGCACGGCTCCGCCACGGCTGCCGCTCACGCTGGACGGTCAGCTCGCCGCACAGCAGAGTACGGCGCCCGTTCAGCACCGGACCATCGTCCACGTCGAGGGCGGTCCGGTTCTTCAGTACGCGGTCCGGCCGAAGCCGAGGGGCCTCGCCAGTGCTCCCGGCGATACCGAGATCGGGGATGCTCTGCACAGTGCACGACTGAGACGGGGACCCAGGTACGCCGCGGCTCTCATGGTGCTGGGGGAGAAGGCGCTGACGAGATTGCCGGAACCGCAGCGCACCGAGCTGGTCGCCGAGATGGCGACCACCCGCCGCTGGCTGGACAGCCTGCCGGACACACCGGCGCAGCAGTCGAAGAAGAGTCGGCGCGCCAAGAGGATCGCGGCCGCGAAGCAGTCGGCGCGAACCAAGAAGACGCAGCAGGGACAGCAGGGGAAGAAGGCGAAGAACCCGTTGCAGGGTGCACGTCCCCTGCCCGGAGTCGGCGACGCCCGACCGGAGAAGAAGCCGAAGTGAGCGGTGCTCCCGCCACGAGTGCCGCCATCACGAGCGTCGCCCCCGCGCTCGCCGTCGGCGGCTGCGAGAGTGACACCGGACCTTCCACCGCGCACACCTCCGCCGTCCCGGAGGACGTGACCGGGCTGCAACCGACCACACCGGCCGACGAGACGGGCACGTGACCCGTGCCGGCGAGGCGGGCGGCGACCGGGGACGGAGCCGTGGGGGATCACGCCGGCGAGGTCGAGCAGATCTCGCTCTCCACGGGCGTCGACGAACCCGGGACATCGGGCGGGTCGATCCCCTGAGACCCACGCTGCCGAAAATCCCGTCGAATTCCATCCGGGTGGCGCCTACCCTCCTGTCATGGCCCACGCGAAGACCTCCTACGTCTGTCTGCCCTGCCGGGCCTCGTACAAGCAGCCCTACGACAGGGACAGACAGCGGGTCTGCCCCCGTTGTGCGCAGCCGCTGATCCACGTGGGCTCCGCCTTCGCCGCCCCGCGCCGCCGGGACACCGCGGCCTGGCGGACGCTGTCCGTGCTGCTGCACGCCGGCGTCCGCTTCCACAAGAGCTGCTGCGGTGGCCCCGGATACCGCCCCCGCACCCTGAGCGAGGTCCGCGAGCGGATGACGTACGCCCGGCGCAGCGGCGAACCCTTCGCGAGGTCACTCGTACGGTACGAGGTGCCCTCTTCCCCGTCGCGCGGTTGAGAAGAACGGCCGCGGACGAGCACCGTTCCGGCGCGTGTGACGGAACCCGCGACAGACGATCGCGTTCTCCTGGCCGTCGTCACCGTCGTCGTGCACGGCACGGGTCATACTGGGAACATGCTCGTTCCCAGTGGCCAGCTTTCGCCGCTCCAACAACACCTGTTGCAGGAACTGGACCTGTGTGACCTCCCGGCGCCCGAAGGCGCGCCGGAGGCCTATCTCGCTCGCGACCTCGACACGGACGAGATCCGGGACGCCCTGCCCACCCTGGTGTGGACCGGGCTGGTGGAACGCCGGGACGGCGACCCGGGCACCCTCGCGCTCACTGCGCTGGGAGCCGCGACCCTTCGTGCGGCGGAGTGCGACGAGCTGACGACGCGCCTGAGCGCGGTGGCGGCCTTCGCCGACACCGTGTCCATGGGCGCAGAACCCCGCTCCGCCGGACTCGCTCTGAGACGTCTCGCGGAAGGGACATGGACCCTCGAACAGGCGAAGTCCTACGTCCGTACGGGGGAGACGGGCGCCGGCCGCTCATGACTCGTCCGGCGGGCCGAAGTCCAGGACGACGCGGCGCCGTGCGCGCGCGGCCCCGGGCTGCGGCGGGAGCACGCCCGCCGAAGTGAGGTCGGCGACGGTGACGACCGGTGAGCTCACGATCTTCGCGGTGAGCGCCTGCTGTACGGGTGCGAGGTCGACCAACCGCCGAAGAACGGACAACAGGTCGATCAGCTCCTCCGTCCACTCCTTCGGCCACGACGTGACGTGGAGGTCGTCGAGCGGGCTCGTCTTCCGGCTGGTGGGGGAGGCCTTCCGGTAACCGAACCACTTCTTGACGACGTTCATCCCGCCGACTTCGTAGTTCCAGACCTCCGGCGGGACACCGGTGAACACCCCCGGACCTACGCGCAGAGTGCCGGTTTCCGCGTCATGGCCGAGCGTGTCCGGCACGGCGGAGCCGATCCCCGTCTCGTACCGCACCTGTCGTGGGTCTCCCACCGGAAACGCGACGCTCTCCCGGCCCGGCTCCTGCCCGCCCGGAGGGGTGCCGGCGTCGCCGTAGGTCGCCGCCCACAGGAACTCACGGCCGACGCGGACCGCTTCGCTCCACAACGCCGGATCGCGAGTGAGGGGCAACCGGACGCCAGGGGTGAGCAGGTCGTCGGCGAAGTGCTCCGTGAAGCCGCTGTGCCCGGCGACGGCCACGGCGTAGGCGGCGAGGTCGTGCACGGTCGGCTCGTCCGTATCGAGAGCACCGGCCAGGTACCGGAGCAGCCCCGTGGGCACATTGGCGCCGCCGTCGGGATGGAGCACGGGGTGCACCCTTCCGCCTCGGCCGTTGAAGTGATGGGTGTCCGGTAACAGCGCGGTCGCCACCAGTGCGGGACCGCTGCTGATCTCGTGGCTGCTCTGTTGGTTGAGGAACACCTGTCCCGGCTGCAACGACTCCCACAGGTCAGGCCGAGGGAAGTCGAGTGCCCGGTTGTCGGCGATGAGCCACTGGCGGTCGAAACTGCGCCGGGCAATTCGTAGAAGTGGTGGGTGGGTGCCGGATTCTTCGTCGATGCTTCGGTCGGGATGCGGAAATTCGGGTAAGCAGGCGACCCGTCGACCGAGTTGGCGGTCCCGTGTCTCCTTGAACAGCAAGGCCTTGGCCTTCGGGTCCTCCTCGGTCTGCAGACGGGCCCAGCGACGCTGCAGGACCGATTCGGACGGCGAGTTCACCCAGGACCTGTTCGACGTGATGCCAAGGCTTCCCCACGGGAACACCTCGTCCAGCGCCGGGTAGTCGTCCCACCCCGACAAGGTCGCCGGAGTGAACGGCCGTACCCCCTGAGCGTGCGCGTCCCGCCAGCCCCCGTCATCCAGGCGCACCTCCCGGAGCTGAGCGAACTTCTCGGCCCGCCTGCCCTGGAGCGCCCGGTAGTGAATGCGCGCCGGACGGCCGGAGTCGTGATCCGCCCGCCGTACGAACACGCAGATCGACAACGGCTGGGCGACATGAGGGAACACACGGGTGGCCACGTCCGAGCGCTGTCCCTCCGGCGACAGGTTGATGATCCATCCCTCGTCGCACGTCCTGCGCAGATAGTCGCGCATGCCCCGCCCGGCAGGGCCGGTGGCGAACGCCGACGGGGTGATGAAACAGACGACACCGTGCCGGTCGTCCGCATGGGCGTCGAAGACCTTCCAGGTGGCCCAGCGCCAGAAGTAGACGTACAGGTTCTTCAGCGCGTGCTCATAACGGCCGTTGCCCGGATACCGGAAGTCGTCCAGGGGCGGACGGCCCTGCCCCTTCATCCGTTTCTCGATCCAGCCGCCGCGGTTCTCCGCCTTGTCGTCGTACGGCGGATTGGAGATGACCACGGTGACGGGGACGTTGGCCTTGAGGTGGTTGGCGCGGGCGCGTGACACGGAGAGGGCCGCGTACGTCGAGGCGAGCTGCTCCTCCTGGACGTAGGGGTCGTCGAGCGTGTCCGTGACGTGGAGGTTCAGGCCGCCCGGCGGGAGTGGGGCACCGTGCTTCTTCAGCAGGTCGGCCGCGCGGAGTTCGGCGACGGCGAACGGGCCCATCTGGAGCTCGAAACCGTACAGTCGCCCGGCGAGCCGGCCGATCGCGTCGGGCGCCATGGCGTCGCCGTGCCGTTCGGCCGCTTGCCGCGCCACCCGCTCGATGACGGTGTGCAGATACGTGCCGGTGCCCATCGCGGGGTCGACGATGTGCACGCTCTCGTCGCCGTAGCCGCGTGTCTTGCCCAGGCGGGTGCGCAGCACCTCTTCGGCGAGCCGGACCATCTCCTCGACGACCTGGTGCGGGGTGTAGTACGAGCCGCTGCGCTGGCGCAGGCTGTCGTCGTAGACGGAGAGGAACGACTCGTAGAGGTGGAGGTAGGCGTCACGGTTGCCCTGCCGGATGGTCTCCCAGTCGACGGCCGCGACGGTACGGGAGAGGAGGTTCAGGGTCACTTCGAACCGCTCGTTGACGTTGTCGGTGAGCAGTTGGAGGGCTTTGCCCATCAGGGCGTGACCCGCGTTGAGGCGGCGACCGATCTCGTGGAAGCTCGTGCCGGTGACCGGAATGTGCTCGGTGCGGGCGAGGAGCAGCGCGAAGGTGACGGTCTGGGCGTAGCCGTCGGCGAAGGTCGCGTCGTCCGCGGTGGGGAAGAGGAGCCGGCGCCAGTCGCTTCGGAGGCCGGTGAAAGGGCGGTCGGCCGTCGAGTCAGCGGCGTTCAGCCCTGCTTCGGCGCGCAGTTGTTCCCGCACGGCCTCGCGCAGCAGGCGGCACAGCGGAGCTATGTGCTGGACGAGTACCGAGACGCGACGGATCTCCGGCGGCTTCCAGCAGAGCACGGCCTGTGTCAGTGCGTCGAAGGCGGCGAGGTCGACGGCCGTGAGCTTCTCACCGGCGCTCTTCAAGGATCCCGACAGGACGATCTCGTCACCCATCTGCGTGCCGTACCGGAAGACGCGCCAATGAGTGCCGTTGGTGTAGAGCAGGTTGGGGAGGTCGCGGAGCCGTTCCCACTGTCGCTTGTCGTGACCGGTGAAGGAGTCCGGGTCGATGTTCTTTCCGGGCCGTTTCACCTCGATGTAGCCGGTCACGTCCTTGCCGACGCGTACGGCGTAGTCGGGTCGTACCCCTAGGTGCGGGATGCGGGTCTCCGGATACCAGCCGATCTCGGGGCGGGCGTGGTGCGCGGCTGTCGTGCGGAACAGCTGCTCCAGAGGACCGCGGATGGCTGCCTCGCGGTCACCCGGGCCCAGCAGGTTCCGTCTGCACTCCGTGCCGAAGGCGGAAATGGCCTCCTGGAGCCACTGAAGACGTGCGTCAGCCATGGATCGTCCCCCCATCGCCCCGGTCCCGGACGAGATCCGGGACCAACCCCTCAGGCGAAGTATGGGACAGCGACATCCCCCTGGGCAGGGGCGTGCGGGAGATCGGCCGAGGTGCGCCCCCAGCCGTCGTGTTCCGGACGGAACCTGCCATGCCGGACGGAGGAGGCTGTTCCTCCCGGACGGAGGAGGCTATTCCTCCAGGCGAACCGGCATCAGGAGCGAGAAGGCGCCCTCGTCGTCGGGTCGGCGGATCGCGAGCGGTGCCGTGGGCGCGCCCAGTTCCAGGATCAGCTCGTCCCGCGCTCCGGCGATGAGCGCGTGCAGCAGGAACTCACGGTTGACGGCCACGTTGTTCCGGTCGTCGTCACCGTCGTCGCACACGATCACGGTCCCCTTCTCCGTCACCCGGAGAACGCTGAGGTCGTAAGGCTCGCCGTCCTGCCCGCGCGTCTCGCTCGCGCGGACCGGACCGGTCTTCAAGGCCTCCTGGAAGGTTGCCGTGTCGACGTGGGCCCGGCGGCCGGCGGGGAGCTGGACAAGACGACGGTAGTCGGGGAACTCGGGGCCGAGGCTCTGGCCGGATGCCTGCCGGTCGTCGGTCTCCAGCGTGACACGGTCACCGTCCACCGCGAGCCGGGCGGACCCTTCGCCGGTCAGCAGCGCCCGCATCGCGTCGGCGAGCGGAAGGGGCACGACCACCTGCGTCCCCGGCCCGGCGTGCCCGGTCGTGCGCGCCCGCGCGACGGCCATCCGGTAGCGGTCGGTGGCCACCAGACGAAGTTCCTCGCCCTCGATGTCGAACAGGACCCCGCCGAGCATCGGCAGCTCGGCGTCGGTACCGGCGGCGAACCGGACCGCGTCCAGCGCGGCGGCCAGCTCCGGCGCGGGGACGGACAGCCGGGCGAGGGTGGTGCGGGGCGCGGTCATGGGGTTCTCCCTGTGGTCGAGTAGCGCTCGGAGCGTGGAGAACTCACCGCGGGCGTCGGACAGGCCCTGTTCGAGACGGCGCAGGTGCGCCTGGAGGAGACCCCGTACCAGGTCCGCGTCCGCGCCGGCCCAGCCGGCCAGTACGAGCCGGATGTCGGCCAGCGGCATGCCCGCCCGGCGCAGCCGGGCCAGCAATCGGGCCTCCTCCAGCTGCTCGGGCTCGTACCAGCGGTAGCCGCTGACGGGGTCCACCCAGGCGGGGACCAGCACACCGGCACGGTCGTAGAACCGGAGCGCGCTGACGCTCAGTCCGCCGTCCCGGGCCATCTCCCCGATGCTGCGCATGTCGTTCTCCACACCCGGAACCTTGATCCCTCGACAAGGTCGAGGGTCAACCCCGGCCACGGTCCGGGAGTGTCCCACGGCCGCCCGGCCCCGACCGGCCCGAGGGGAAAGTACGCGCACGGTGTTCCCTGACGAAGACGTCGTCACCGCGTGACCACCCGGCGTCGAACTCCGGAGCGCCGGAAGCGTACGTACACGCCTCGATACCCTGGCGGGACAGGTGCGCGATGAGCGCTCCGACCGTCGCCTCGTGCGCCGCGGCCGCCTCGTCGAGACGGCTGAGGTCCAGAGTGCGATCACCGGAGGCGCGTCGGCCGGTCCTCCGTAAACGGAGGGGGCCACCGAGAACGCGTGCTTCGGTCGTGGCGGCCGCGACGGGACGCACGCGTCCCGTGCGCGCCCTTCTCAGCTCCAGGCACGGTGCGGGACGCCCCCGCAGCAGTTCCGAGAAGCCGGCTGCGTCCACGACGCAGACGTGCCGTCCCCGGCTGCGCTCCGCCTCGGCGTCCACGAGTGTGCTGCTGTGGGCACGACGGCCGTCTGTCAGGACCTTGCTGGCCAGATCGCCGTAGACGACGAGGGTGACCTTCCGCGAGAAGTCGCTCTTGGAGGTCGGCGCCCTGCTGCCCGGCTCGCTCGGCGCAGTACGTTCTGACCCTCCACTCGCCGTCGACGAGAACACGACCCGTAAAGCAGATCGTCCGGCCGTCGAGCCTGTGAACGGTGCCTCGGCACGGTCGGTCCGGCACAGCTACCGCCTCCTTCAGTCGTCGTCCGGCGACAGCCAGCCGATGTGCCGCAGAACGGGCACGATCCGGAAGCGGACGAAGGCGACCACCGGTGTCTCGCCATCCGCGGCGGGAAAGAACAAGGCGTGCTGGAGGGGCTTCTCGTGCTGCGGGTCGTCCAGGTCCACGGAAGGCAGATCCGGTCGGTCGAACGCTGCCGCCAAACTGACCCCCTCCCTGGCGGTCAGCTCCCTGAGGCGGCACAGCCCCACGACGTTCGCGAGGTCCAGTGTGGTGAGGGACTTCTTGATCCGTGGCCTGCCCTGCGCGTCGACATGCGTGGGGAACACCATGACGCGCAGTTCCCCAGACCTTGCGGAGGGGCTTATCCCGGTGCGCAGTCGGTTGTGCAGGTTGGAGAGGGCTGCCGGCATTTCAGGGACGACCGTGGGCTTGTGGACCACCAGATCGCGTTCGCCGTTCGCCCAGTGGTTGTCGTGCACCGTCAGGGAAGGCTGCCCGGGAAGGCGTAGATCCCACTCGACGGCGTTCGCCCGGGACATTTCTCCGGCACAGGTCATTCCGGTCTTCGCGAGTGGTCTCCCGGTGCTCCGGGTCAGCGTGAGGTCGTTCAGTAACCGCATGAGTGATGTCTCCTCCGGGAGATCCCGACGCGCATTCAGTCCCTCCGCGCCAGATCCAGCGCCGCCACCCCGACGAACCAGTCCAGCACCTCGCAGATCTCGTCGGCGTGCTCCGCGAAGACCCCTACCGGGAAGGACGGGCGCAGCTCCAGCTTCGCCTCGGGCAGGTCGATGCCGTCGATCTTGTTCAGGCGGTGCAGGAGTTCCCGGCGCTGCTCCGTGTCGTCGAAGGGGCTGCGGTTCTTCAGGTACTGGAAGACCACCTCGACCGTTCCGCTGACGGGGTAGACGGCGACCGGCCACATCAGGTGCGGTTGACGGCTGGTCCCGACGTCCAGCATGGGGAAGCAGCTCGTCTCCTCGTGCCGGCCGTAGGTCACATGGCCGCCCTGGCGGCGCCAGAAGTCGAGGATCGTCATGACTCCGGCGTACGCGGCGGGCCGGTTCTCCCGCAACTGCGCGCGGAACCGCTCGGCCGCCGCCGCGTCCTCCCCCTCGGGGAGCGGGTCGTGGGCGGCGGGCTGCGCCACGTCCCTGCCCAGCAGAGTGGCGAGCTCGGCGGCGGACAGGCGCTGGGAAGGGTGGGCCCGATCGAGGGAGTCGAAGCGCACTCCCTCGCTCGCCAGCAGCTCCTGCGGCGGCAGCCGGTCACTGCCGTCCGTCCAGCGGAACGACGGGGAGACCCTCCCCTCCACGGTGAGCACCCGGTAGGCGCCGAGGAGGTGCGTGTTGGCGCCCAGGTAGGCCCCGACGGGCTTCGGGTGGCTGCCGATCAGCTCCGCGACGTCGCCGTACGTCGTCCAGGTGCCGCTCGGCATCGCCACCAGGGCGGCCCGCAACTCGACCCAGGCCGGCGGTTCCTCACCGGTCTGCCTGACGCCTCCGATCGGACCGGGCCACAGTTCCACGGCGCGGCCGGCGAGACGGTCGGCGCGCTCCAGGATCTGCGCCTTGCCCCAGCGCTGTGCCGAGGAGATCTCGAGGTTCATGCGCAGCGCGCTGGAGTCGAGGATCTGCTGCTTGCGCTCGAAGGGATGATTGGAGAGCTTGGAGTTGTCACCGGTCAGCGTCAGGTTGCCGAGCGTGTGCACCAGCAGGTCGTGCAGCTCCTGCGGGGTCTGGTTCGGCTCCGTCTCCTCGGCGAGCAGGTCGAACCACGCGGGAGCGGGACGCTGTGGCAGGACGTGCTCCACGCTGAGGGACGCCTTGGCGAAGTCCACGGGCTCGGAGGAGGCGTAGCTCTCCTCCAGGCGGCGCAGGACGTAGCCGCGCTGGGGAGGGCGCCCGGCCCAGTAGAACGGCTTGGTGCGGACCGCCTCACGCAGTTCCTCGTCGCTCGGCCAGCGCCGCCGTCGGCCGGACAGGAACCGCCTCACCGCCTCGGCGGCCGGCCGGTCGGTCTCGAGCTCCTTCGGCGCTTCCATGAAGATGCGGTTGAGGCCGGTCGTCGGCGTCTGACAGATCAGGCGTCGTACCAGATAGGACTCGACGTAGCCCAGGGCCTGCGCCACGTCGTCCGGCGTGGTCCGGCCGGCGTCGAGAAGGTCCAGCAGGTGCAGCGTGAGCGGGTAGTGCGTCTGGCCACCCCAGGCGGCCAGACGCTCGAGGACCGCCCGAAGGGCGGGGGACCGCTCACGCGTGGGTTCGACGATCCGCAGGAACCGCCCGGCCCGCTCGGAGAGTTGCTCGATCTCGTGCTGCAGCGCGCCCTCGTCGCCGGCCAGCGGCTGGAGCCGCTTCTGCTGCTCGCGGTAGATCTCACTCTGCTTCGTCTTGTAGTGGCCGCGTACCACCAGGTCGAGCCAGACCAGGAGTTCGAGGCGCTTCGGACCGAGGCTCCGCTGCATGGGCAGCCACAGCTCCTGGTAGATCCGTTCGCCCTGCTTGGGCAGCAGCATGAAGACGTAGTTGCGCAGGAGGTCGCTCTGGCTGAGCCCGACGCCCGTGTTGTTGATCGACTCGAAGATCCGGTACACGTTGTCACCCGGCTCGGCGGTGATCTCCACGATGGAGAGGAGGTCCTTGAGCGCCGTCTCGACCGTGGCGGCCCACTGCTCGTCACCCGCCTCATGGCCTTCGGTGAGCGCACCGCGGAAGAACCGGTAGGCGGCCCCGATGTTGTCGCCTCCGCCGGCGCCCGCCCGGGACCGGACACAGGCGGTGTACGCGTCCCGGTCCGCCTGGGTGGGCAGCAGCCGGTAGTGGTCCGCGCCCTCGTGGAACTCGTTGACCAGTATCTGGCGGTGCACCCGGTCCACCCCGCGCGCGTCACCCGTCTCCTTCAAGTGGTCGCGCAGCGCGGTGAACGCCAGCATCAGCGTGGTCAGCCGCTGCTGTCCGTCCACCACCAGCCACCTCTGCACCCCGCCCGCCTGGATCTGGCCGGGTGCGAGCACCACGGAGCCGAGGAAGTGCGGCGCGGTCGGCTCGCCGGCCAGGTGCTGGTCGACGAGTTCCCCGATGTCCTCCCACAGCCGCTGCAGCTGCTCCCTGCCCCAGCTGTACGTGCGCTGATAGAGCGGCACCTGGAACTGCTTGTCCCCTTGGACGAGCTTCAGGAAGCTGATCTCCTGGGCGCGCATGCGCATCCTTTCCACGCGGCACCCCTGACAGGGGCGTGAGCCGGGTCCGTTCACGTTCCGCCGTCTCGCGGCGCGCCGGGAGACGCCTTGATCCATCCGTCCGAGGAACGGCGTTACGGGGTCGAATCCCCTGAGTCGGGAGCGAAGGGCGTTTCGTCCTCAGGGCCATCGCCGTTCCAGCTCGACGGGGGTTGTCCGAAGATGGTACGCGCGGACCTGATCGTCAGGCGCCCGAGGACGTGGTTGCCGCCCGCGCCGAGTGCGGCACCGATCCCGAGCGGTACCTGCTTGCTCAGTACCAGGACCCCTTGCTGGGTCCCGTACTTGGTGATGAACCGCGGCCCCAGCACCTTGTTGGCCTTGTTGATCGCGCTCATGGGGATCGCGCTGACGATGCGCCGTGCCCAGTACGGGCCGGTGCGCCCGACGGCTTTGTCCAGCGCCTTCACCGCTCCGTCGCCGAGGAGGACGGTCAGGACCAGGAGCTTGCGTCGCTCCAGGTCCTCAGGGTGCGTGCCGTGGACCTCGGCCAGCGACAGCGTGTAGAGCACGGACGCCTCGGTGTAGAGCATGACATCGGCCAGAGCCGTCGGGATCCCGGCGCCGGGCACGATCCCTGCCGCGCCGGACGCTCCTCCGGACGCGGTGATGGCGGCGAGGTAGTAGCGATCCAGCCGGCGGATCAACTCCTGCGGAGTGTCGTCGGGGTGGACTCGCCGCAGGCGCTCGACGTTCTTCCTCGCCGTCGGCTGCTGGGCGACCAACGCCTTCTCGAAGACCTGTTGGACCAGGTTCTTGGCGTCATCGGCCTTACTCATGGGGTTCTGGTCCTCTCGGATCGCGAGCGCATCGAGTGCGTCGGTATACGGCCAAGTCCGAAGCCGGTCCGGCCGGTTCCGGGGCGGTCGATCCTGGTGTCGCGCGGTGCCGGGCACGGGCCGCCCGGTTCCGGGCTCACACCGGTGACGACTCCGGCTTCCCGGGCGATGCCGGGCCGGGCCCCGCTGATGGCGCGGGTGAGCCACTCAATCGTCAACTGGGCCGGTACGTCGCTCACTTGCCTGTGCACGGCGCTGTTGCCCTTCTTCGTATGACGTCAAGGGACAGCTTGGTGTGTTCCGTGAACTGAGTCAACATCTCTGTGTGGGGAAGTGCCGGGCATCCTGCCCGAAGTCGCCGACGCGGTCTGTCGGGGCCGTCGATGCTCGCTAGTCGAAGGCGGGTCGTGCGGATGTCGCCGTGGCGGAGTGGTGGTCCCGCTTTGCTGATACGCTCGCGCTGTGTGCTCAGTTCACAGTCGAGTTTCCGTGGCGAGGGGCGTCATGTCGCCGGACTCGCGGTGGTCGGGGCGGGATGGCCGGAGGGGCCACCGGATGGCCCTCGGAAGCAGTGGTGGGGTGGGCGTGTGAGTCAGGATGAGCGCGGGCTGGGCGAAGGCCTGCGACCGGTCGGTTCTGTCTACCAGTACGACGACGGCCTGTACGTACGGGTGGACGACGTCGTGCCCTACGTGCCGGCGGACGCCGACGGCGGGCACGGGTACCGGGAGGGTGACGACCTGGTGCGCTGCACCCTGTACCTGAGCAACGGCACCGGGGAGCCGCTCGACGTCGACGGCGTCACCCTGCTGGTGCGGGGAGGGCCGTACGGCAAGACGGCCCGTCAGGTGCGGGACCAGCACGGTGACGTGCTCGACGAGGAACTCAAGGGCACCCTGCGCGCGGGGCGCAGGGTCTCCGTCACGTGGGCCTACAGCATTCCGGCCGGCACCGCCGGCGACCTGGACATCGAGGTCCGCTTCCCGGGACGCGACCGGGAGAGCGTCACGTTCGGCACGGCGCAGGCCGCCGCGGCGGTGGTCGCCGGGCGCCCCGCGCCGATGGCGTTCGACCAGTCCGTGCTGTTCGGCGAGCGGCAGCAGTCGCTGTTCGCGGACCCGGACGACGCCACGGAGTCCGGGGTCGGGCACACCGTCCCGGTCACGGGCGGGCGGCGAGCGACCCCTCCGGCCGCAGTCGGCGCCGTCCCGGCCCGGCCGACCGGTCCGGGGGGCCAGGCCGCCCGATCGCTGGTCCCGGAGGTCTCCGCCGACGGACTGGACGCCGCTCGCGTCCGGCAGATCTTCCGGTTCCTCGCCGAGGCCGAGGAATCGAAGACGCGTCCCGTGCGCACGCTCGACGGGGCGGCCGGCACCGTGTGGTTCGACGAGTTGCCGGACGACGACGGCGTCGAGGTGATGACCGACGGCGCTCTCGCCGGGGACGACCCGGCCTGGCTCACCGTCGCCCGCCCCGAACGCGAGGACGCGCCGCACCCCGACGCCCTGCTCGCGCCCTGGGTGGACGGGACCCGTATCCGCGACTTCAAGGAGCCTCGCGCCCCGCACCTGCGCCGACGTATCGAACCCGAGTTCCCCGACTGGTCCCGGGGCATCCCGCTCGACAAGACCTACCACGAGCTGGACGAACACCCCCGGCGGGAGAAGATCGAGAAGCTGTACGCCGCCTGGGAGCAGGAATGGCTCGCCTGGGCGGAACGGCGCCGCGCGATCGACCCCGCGGTCAGGCTGTACGACCGGCTGCACAAGATGCACGAGGACGCCGCGGGCCTCGGTGAGGCGTACGAACTCGTCCTCGGGCTGGGCCGGCTCACCTGGCAGACGACCGCCGGGCAGCGGGTGGAACGGCATCTCATCACCCATCGCGCCACCATCCGGCTCGACCCGTCCACCGGTACGCTCACCGCCGCCCCCGACCCCACCGGCGCGGGCCTGGAGCTTGAAGAAGGCATGCTCGAAGGGGCCCAGCACGTGCCGGGCGCCGTGCGCGAGACGATCGTCGAGGTACTGGAAGACGCCCTGGACGTCACCGACCCCGAACACCTCGACGCCGTACACACCGCCCTGCGTAGCTGGGTCAACGCCGCCCACAGCGCCGGAAGTTACGCACCGACCGTCGAGCGCGCCAAGCCGCGCGGCCTCGATGTCCCGCAGGTGGGACTCGCCCCCGCGCTCGTCCTGCGTGAGCGCAGTCGCCGCTCCACCATGGACGCCCTCAAGGCCATCGCCCGGCAGATCGACGCGGGCACGCCGCCCACCGCACTGCTCGGTCACATCGCGGGCCGGGACGGCGCGCTGACCGCGGCGGACCTCGCGGCGGCGGAGGAGGACGACGGGACGGCGCAGGGCGATGACGAGATGTACTTCGCACTGCCCGCCAACGAAGAGCAGCGCACGATCGCCGAACGCCTGCGCGCCAACCGGCTCGTCGTCGTCCAGGGACCGCCCGGCACCGGCAAGACCCACACCATCGCCAACCTGGTCACCGACCTGCTCGCCCAGGGCAAGCGGGTCCTCATCACCAGCCACACCCCGCGTGCCCTGCGCGTGCTGCGTGACAAGCTGCCCGAGTCCATCCGCGACCTGTGCGTGAGCCGCACCGAGGACGGCGCGGCCGCCCAGCGGGAGCTGGAGTCGTCCGTCCAGCGGATTCTCGGCGAGTACGCGGGCTACGACGAGAAGGCTTCCGGCAAGAGGATCCGTACTCTTCAGACCCGCCTCGCCCAGGCCCGTGCCGCCCAGCAGGCCATGCTGCGCGACCTCGCCGTACTGCGCGAGCAGGAGACCCACCGCTTCGAGGCGGAGATCGGCGACTACAGCGGCAGCCTGCAGGAGATCGCCGAGCGCCTCACCACGGAGGCGGAACGGTACGACTGGCTGGGTCCGGTACCGCAGGAACAGCCCGCCCTGAGCGCCGAGGAAACCCTGCGCCTACTGCACACCACCCGTGCGTACACCCCGCACCACCAGGCCCTGGCGGCCGAGGTGCCGGGCCCCTCCGACCTGCCGGGCCCCGGCGACTTCGAGGAGGCCGTACGCATCGTAGGGTCGGCGGAGGAAGCACACGCGGCCGCGCGTCAGGACCCGCTGTGCGCGGAGTACGACACGGCCGTGAGGAGCCTCGGCGAGAGGGAACAGCAGCGGCTGTCCTCGGCACTCGACGCCTTCTCCACCGCCCGCGCCCGCGCCGCGGCCCTCGCCGCCGCGGCCGGTGACTGGGCCACGACGCTCCTCAGGGAAGTGACCGAGGGGCAGGATTGGCAGGCACGCAGCCGGCGGGCCGCCGTCACCGAAGCCCTGGCGGCCGTCGACAGCTCGCTCGCCGTCCTGGGCACAGCCATGGTCAGCGGTCTGGAGCAGTACGACCCGGCCACGGCACTCGCCCAGGTCACCACACTGCACGACGGTCTCGGCCAGGGGCAGAAGCTGCGTGGGCCCCTCGGCATGCGCTCCAAGCTGGCGAAGGCGGTCGGCGCGTTCGCGGAGAGCGTGCGCGTCGACGGCCGGGCGCCGGAGGACGCCCCGACGTCGGCCGTCGTCCTCGCCCGTGTCCAGCTGGAACTGCGCCTGGCCCAGGTGGAGTCCGAGTGGGGCACGCCCGTCGCCGCGTGGCAGGGACACGGGCCGCGCCTCGCGCGACTGCGGCAGGAAGCGGAGGCGCTGGGCGCGCTGCTCACCGTCGCCGCCGCCCGCACCGACGTGCTGACCGCCGCGGCCACTTCCCCGGCGCTCGCGGTCGCCACGTGGCACGACCCGTCGGTCGAGAACGCCGTACGCATCCTGCTGCGCGCGTCGACCACCCTGCGCGCGGCCGAACAGTCGCGCAAGGTCATCGCGGACACCGAGGAACTGCTGCGTGCCTGGGGCGACCGCCCCGATGTGTCACCCGCCGTGGTGCGCGCTCTCGGCACCGTCCGTGACCGTGACCCCGACGGCTACCGCGCTTTCAGCGACGAGATGGCGGAAGTGCGCGAGGCCGTCCGGCTACGAGCCGAGCAGGACGTGGCCCTCGCACGTGTCCGCGAGGCGTTCCCGGCACTCGCGGACCGCATCGTGAGCACGCACGCGGACAGCGTGTGGGACACCGGACTGCCGTCGCTCGCCGAGGCCTGGGCCTGGTCCGCGTGGCGCGACCGCATGGAGCGGCTGACCGATCCCGAGGCCGAGCGAGCCCTGCGTCGACGGCTGACGGAAGCCGACGACGAGGCCCGCATCATGCTCGCGCGGCTCGCCGCCGCCCGTGCCTGGCACCGCTGCCTCGGTCTGCTCACCGGCGACCAGTCCCGGGCACTCAGCGCCTACCAGCAGGCCGCACGCCGTATCAAGGGCAAGTACCAGCACCGCTATCGACGTGACGCACAGGCCGCCCTGCGCAAGGCACAGACGGCGGTGCCGGCCTGGATCATGCCCCTGCACCAGGTCGCCGAAACCGTACCCATGGACAGGCCGGGGCTGTTCGACGTCGTCATCGTCGACGAGGCCAGCCAGTCCGGCCTTGAGGCCATGCTGCTGAGCTGGCTCGCCGACCGCATGGTCGTCGTCGGCGACAGCAAGCAGGTCAGTCCGTCCAATGTCGGCCTCAAGCAGGACGAGTACTTCCACCTCAGGGATCGTCTGCTCACCGCGCTGGAACCGGACGTCCGCAGCCTGTTCGGCCCCGAGTCCAGCTTCTTCGACCTCACGGAAGCGCTCTCGGCGGGCCGCGGCACGCTCATGCTCAAGGAGCACTTCCGGTGCATGCCGGAGATCATCTCCTTCTCCAACGACCTCTGCTACAACCGTGATCTGCTGCCCCTGCGGCAGTACGGCGCCGACCGGCTGCCCCCGGTCCGCACGGTGTACGTCGAGACCGGCGAAGCCGTCGGTGCCAACACCCGGCTGACCAACGTCGCCGAGGCCGAGGCCCTGGTCGACGCGATCGTGCGCTGCTGTGCGGACCCCGCCTACGACGGGAAGACCATGGGCGTCATCAGCCTCCGAGCGAGCAAGGGACACCTGACGGAGCTGGAGAACCTGCTCGCCGAGCGCCTCGACTACGAGCAGCGTGAGGAGCGGCGCATCCGGGTCGGTGACGCCGAGGACTTCCAGGGCGACGAGCGGCACATCATGTTCGTCTCGTTCGTCAATTCGGCGACCACGGCCGCCGGAGAGGTCCCGGGCGGCTTCAACGGCAGGACCTACGAGCAGCGCATCAACGTGGCGGCCTCGCGGGCACAGGACCAGGTGTGGGTGTTCCACAGCGCGCGGGCCGAACAGTTCCACGAGAACGACCTGCGCCGACGGTGGCTCGATCACCTCACCCGTCCCGCGGAGGAGGACGTCGTCGCGGTCGAGGGAGAAGTCCTTCCCGACGTCCGGCACGAAGCGTTCGACAGCCTGTTCCAGCAGCAGGTGTACCTGGAACTGACGGCACGGGGCCACCGGGTCCGTCCGGGATACAAGGTGGGCCGCCACACGATCGACCTGGTCGTCGAGGGCGGAACGCGCCGCCTCGCGGTCGCCTGCGACGGTGACGCCTTCGCCGAGGGCGAGGACGCCTCCACCGCGGCCGCCAGACAGCGCGACCTGGAACGTGTCGACTGGACGTTCGTCCGGATCCGGGGCAGCCGCTTCCACCTCGACCGCGAGCAGGCGCTGGCCCCGCTGTGGGCCGAGCTGGAACGGCTGGGCATCGAACCGGTCGGCCGGGAGCCGGAGGACTCCGGTGCTACCGACGACGCGGCGACCGGCGGGGTGGAGGTGACCGGCGAGGAGACGGTCGGCGGTGACATGACGGCCGGCGGCGAGGAGGCAGAGGCGGAGGCGGAGGATGCGGGCCGGGCCGGTGACGTCGCCCGGGCAGAGGTCGGTGGTGCTGTCGTGACCAATGGCGGCGTGCCGTCCGAGCCGCAGGGCGCATCGAGCCGTGGGACCGGGAGCCGGGACACGGCGCCGGCTGCGGCCGTCCTGGGGGCAGTGCCCGCGCCCAGGGCCACGGACCCGCGCGAGTCCCTCGGTGGTCAGGTCCGACGAGCGACGCCCGCTCAGGCGCGGCCGCGTGCCGTGACCGAGGCGAGGCGGCCCACTTCCGCACGAGAAGCACGAGAGGCCGGGGCGACGGTGTCCGAGGCGGCGCCCGCTGCACGGCAGGCGGCCCCTGCCCGATCGGCGATGCCCGCCCCGACCGGACAGGGTTCCCTGCCGGTCCGGGAGATCCCCGCCGCGGCCTTCCAGCGGCTGGTGCGCGAAGTGCAGCAACTGCAGGCGGCGGTCGACGCTCCCCTCGAGACCCCCGCGGGAACGGACGCGGCCCAGCTGGTCTTCCTCAGGAGGACCTAGGCCGAACAGCGCGACCGGAGAGCCAAGCGCCTCGCCTTCCTGCGGACCTTCCTCGACGCCGTCGGCGTCGGGAGGGAGGAGGCCGTTCCCGGGGCCGTGATCCCGGGCGCGCTGCTCCGTCTGGAGTTCGACGGCTGGCTGGACGAGGACACTCTGTACACGATCGCCGAACTGCCCACCGAGGAGGCGGACATCGTTTCTCCGTCCTCTCCGCTCGGCCACGCGCTGGCCTGGCAGCCGGCGGGACGCGAGATCTCGTACGACGCCTCCCAGGGCAAGGCGCGCACGGTCGTCGTGCGGGAGATCCGCGTCTGACCGCGTCCAACGGCGCCCTGACAGGACGGCCCTGCCTCGCGGACCCACCCTTCGGTCCGCGAGGCAGGGCCTGGTGCGGCTCAGCCGGTGACCGGGTCCAGCATGCGGCTCCGCTCGCCGCTCCAGGAGATCGCCAGCGCGTCGCGCGCCCGCGTACAGGCTACGAAGAGCAGACAGTGCTCGGCCAGAAGATCCGAACGGTGCTGCACGGCGTCCTCGTCGGCGGGCGTCACCTGCGGTGCGAACGGCAGCACGCCGGACGTCACGCCGACGACGGCCACACAGCGGAACTCCAGTCCCTTCATGGCGTGCATCGTCGCCACGCGCACACCCGACACCGCCGGCCCCGGGTCGTCCTTGACCGCGACAGCGGGGACGCCCTCCCGGCGCAGGCGGGCGATGACCGCGTCGACCAGTGTGTTGAACCGGGCGCACACCGCCACTTCGGACGGCTTCACGCCGTCCTGGTCGACCCATGCTCGGATCTGCTCCACCAGCGCGCGCAGTTCGCCGTCCTGGTTGTCATGGCCGCGAGCCACCGGAATACGGCCGTGCAGCTCGGAACGGTAGCCCCGCAGCGAGTCCTGACCACCGTCGTCCTCGTCGTCCTCCCCGAGTCGGCCCACCGGCTGACCGTCCAGGAGGGAGGCGGACCAGCGCAGGATCTCCTCCGTGCTGCGGTAGTTGAGGCGCAGCCGGGACGTTCGCCCGCGCACGTTGACGCCCAGGGACCGCAGCGAGCCCCGGGAGTCGTAGATGCGCTGATGGGGATCGCCGACGAGGAACAGGTCGTCGGCCCGCTCGGCCACGCAGGCGCGTAGCACCCGCCACTGGGCCGGGTGCAGGTCCTGTGCCTCGTCCACCACGACGTGACGGTAGCGCGGCCCCTGCTCGGCCAGAATCCGGGCGGCCTGGTCGCACACCATGGTGTACGTGGCGGAGTCGCGCGAGGCCAGATCCCCCGTGAACCGCTCCATGACCCGCCACAACCGGGCCCGTTGCACCCGCCCCACCTGGGTGCCGCGTCCCCTGCGCACACATCTCAGGTACTCCTCGGGCGTCCGCAGCCCCTGAGCCAGTACGACGTTCCGGAACTCCTGGGACAGGAAGCGCTCCGACCAGGGAAGGTCCTCGCGCGCGGCGGCACGGGTCCATGCGCTCTTCTCCGCTGCCGCCGACAGCGGTTTCGGCGAGCTGCCCCTGGCCTCCCGTATGACCCGGGCGGCCAGCGAGTCCACCGTCGTGACGTCGACCCGGTCGAGCAGCCGCGCGTCGGCATCGCCGAGCAGCAGGGCCAGGCTGTCCCGCAGGGCGCTCGCCATGGCATTGGTGAAGGTGGTGAGCAGGATCCGGTCGCCCTCGCGTCCGGTGCGCAGTAGGTGCCGCACCCGGTGCAGGGCGACCACCGTCTTGCCGGTGCCGGGGCCGCCCGTCACCTGAGCCGGCCCGTTGAAGCCAGGGTGGTAGGCGTACCGGCGCTGGGCGGGGTGCAGGAAGACGCGCCAGCGGACGAAGTCCTCGGTGAGGATCCGCTCCAGCTCACCGGGGCCGGTGACCTCCACGATGCGGTTGGGTGTGTTGAGGATCGCCTCGCTGAGCGTGACGGCCGGCCGGTCGTCCGCCGTGCGCACCGTCTGCCCGCGCGGGGCGATCAGCTGCTCCCAGACGTCTTGGGGCGAGCAGTCGGCCGCCAGGTACTCCAGTACCTCGTACTGGTCGACAGGCATCATGGGGGGTGCCATGACCGTCAGGTCGTCGGCGGTGACGCACACGCGCGCCAGTCGCATGACCTGCTCGTCGATGCCGAGGTCACGCAGCACGGTGTCGGAGTGGCGAGCGAAGAGCCGGTCCGGGGTCCGGACCGCCTTCGTCTCGAAGTAGGTCTCCATCTGCTCGAGTGCCTCGACGTTGCGGACCTCCAGGCCTCCGGTGGCGCCGTTGACCGAATAGGCGCGCTTGCAGGCCCAGTTGATCGCCTCGTCGTGGGGTGCCACCCTGAGGAGGGTGAACAACTCGCTGCCGTCGTCCGGGGCGAGGAGAACGCCCCGGTAGAACTTGGTGACCCGGATCGTACGGATCCGGGGGTCACGCGCCCGCTCGAGCTTCTCCAGATGCATTCCCTTGCTGGCGTGGAGCTGAGGCACGGTCAGGCTCCGGAACATCTGGATCGTGTCGTTGACTTCCTTCTGGACAGGTCTCTGCAGGGAGATCAGATCCGCGACGAAGTCGTCGGAGAGGGCGAGACGGGGCATGGGAGTCCTCGGGTCGCGGACGGGCGGTGGGCGCGCGGTGAGGCGGGCGGTGAGCGGGCACCAGCCTAGAGACTGACGGGACGGCGAGCGATGGAACCCCCGTATTCGTTGTGTGAACTGAGTCAACGGGTCTATATTTCTCGTGCTGTCACACCCCCGGTGCACATCCGTGCTCCTACGGCCCTGTCCGAAAGGACCCACCGCATGCCGGCCCAGCCCGCCCAGGCCGCTGTTCCGCATCCGCTCGACGAAGTCCCCCAGACTTTCCGCGCGGGAGACTCCTACGCGGTGCGCGACGCCCTCGTGCACTACGTCCGCCGGGATCTGCTGGGTCCCTGGGACGGTGAGACGGAAACGCTGCCGAGCGCCTCCTCCGGTCCCCGTGACCGGTACCTGGTCGGCATGCTCGGACCGCGCCCCCAGGAAGTCACCGCGGACCGGATCGCCCGAGCGGCCGCCCAGGGCGCGGACGGGGAGTCGGGTGACGAGCAGGAAGGGGACGACAGCGACCTCCAGGACCGGCTGAGCCCCCAGGCCGCCGGACACATCTGGGCATCCTCCATGGGACTGTCCTTCACCGCTCCGGCCTCCGTCGGCACGCTCAGCGCCACCGTCCGCTGGGGTCGCTACAGCCAGTCGGACGAGACCACCGAGCGGGGGACGACGCGCAGGGTCTGGTCACGCGAGCCGGTCGAGCGTCTGGTGGACATCGACGTGACCGACGGGGCCGACCGCACGGTCCAGCTCGACGGCGACACCGTCGTCCTCGACGTACAGGTACGTCGGCACACCGGCCGTACGGGCGCCGAGGACCTGCGCATAGTGGAGCTGGCCCTGGTGAACCGGCAGCCGGACAGCGCGGACGCGCGTGACGCGCACTGGCTCTTCCAGACCGAGATCGACGTCACGGCCTTTCCCGACGACCAGGCGGCCGTCTTCCTGCCGGTCGACGACCCCCTCGACCCGGCGGGCCACGACGACGCGCCCGAGGACGCCGAGGAGCGGCGACTGCGCCTGCTCTACCGGGACAGCCTCAGCCACGCCACGGGCCGCAACGTCGCCGTTCACGCGCACGTCCGTGACGGAGAGCGCAACGCGCACCGCCTGACCACCGTCTGGCTTCCCGAGTACGACGTCAGGGCGACCACCGCGCCGGCACTCGAGGACCAGGGCCTCCTCCAGGGGCTGGAGCTGGGCATGGACGAGCTGGCGGCACTCGCCGTGCCCCACCGCCGGGCCGAACTCAGCACCGCCCTCGCCCCGTTGGCGGACGGGTACGGCACGTGGCTGGAGCGGCAGCGCCGCAGTGCCGCCTCACTTCCCGAGGACCTGCGAGAAGCGGCCGAGACCGCGATCGACCAGGCGCTCGAGGTATGCGACCGCATCACCCTCGGCATCGACCGGCTCGTGGCCGACGAGACCGCCCTGCAGGCCTTCCGGTTCGCCAACCGGGCCATGGCCCTGCAGCGCCGCAACACGGCCATCGCGGCCACCCGCGCCGGCCGTGAGAACGATTCCCGGTCCTACCAGGAGGCCTACGACGAGGTGTACGGCAAGGGCAAGGCGGCCGCCGGCTGGCGCCCCTTCCAGCTCGCCTTCGTCCTGCTGAACATCGACTCTCTCACCCAGCCCGGACACCCGCACCGTGGTACCGGCCGTGAAGCCCTCGTCGATCTGCTGTTCTTTCCGACCGGTGGTGGCAAGACCGAGGCGTATCTCGGGCTCGCCGCCTACACCTTCGCGCTGAGGCGTCTCCAGGGCACCATGGGCTCGGGTACGGAAGCCCGAAGCGGTGAGGCGGGCGTGGGCGTTCTCATGCGCTACACCCTGCGGCTGCTGACCGCTCAGCAGTTCCAGCGCGCCGCCGCCCTGGTGAGTGCCTGCGAAGTCCTGCGCCGCGAGGAGTTCGCGCGGGACCGGCGCTGGGGACCCACCCCCTTCCGGATCGGTCTCTGGGTGGGTACCTCCGTCTCACCGAACTGGTTCGACGAGGCCAAGGAACAGATCGCCGAAGCCAAGGAGAACGCCAGCGACAAACACGCCCGGGTCTTGCAGGTCCTCACCTGCCCCTGGTGCGGCAGCGGGTTGACCGCCCGCTCGAACATGGAGTACGACGAAGGCCGCCGCAGAGTCCTGCTGTACTGTCCTCGCGGCGAGGGGGAGGACCGCTGCCCCTTCTCCCGTCGTGAAGCGCTCGGTGAGGGCATCCCCGTGCTCACCGTCGACGAGGAGATCTACCGGCTGGCGCCCTCGCTGCTGATCGCGACGGTCGACAAGTTCGCCCAGCTCCCCTGGAACGGCTACTCCGGCCTGCTGTTCGGCAGGGTCACCGAGCTGTGCCCCCGCCACGGCTACCGCCACGACGACCTGGACGCCAGGACCGGCTGCGGCGGCCGCCACAACGCCAGGGGCGACCTGCCGGGCGTCACCTCCCAGCCCGTCACCCGCCTGCGACCTCCGGACCTGATCATCCAGGACGAGCTCCACCTGATCTCCGGAGCCCTCGGCACCACCGTGGGCCTCTTCGAGGCCGCTGTCGACCAGCTGTGCACGTGGAGCTTCACCGACGCGCACGGAGGACGGCACGAAGTCGGCCCCAAGATCGTCGCCTCCACCGCGACCACCAAGCGGGCCGCCGACCAGGTGCGCGGTGTCTTCGGCCGCAAGGTCGCCGTCTTCCCTCCCCAGGTGCTGGACGTCGGCGACACCTTCTTCTCCCGGCAGGTGGAACTGAGCCGGGAGAACCCCGGCCGCCGCTACCTCGGTGTCTGTGCGCACGGCACCCGTCTCAAGGCCGCCGAGATCCGTGTCGCGGAGATCCTGCTGCTCGCGGCGCAGCAGCTCTTCGACGACCACGGCAGGCCGGCGGACCCGTACATGACCCTCGTCGGCTACTTCAACGCGACCCGTGAACTCGCCGGCATGCGGCGGTACATGGACGACGACATCACCACCCGGGTGCGGTCCAACGGCAGCCGCAAAGGCCAGGACACCCTGTCGGACCGCATCGTCAGCAGGGCGGGGATGCTCGGCATCCAGGAACTGACCTCCCGCATCTCCTCGTCGGACATCGGCGCGGCCCTGAAGCGGCTGGAGATCGAGTTCGACCCCGAGCGGGACACATCGGAGCGCAGGCGGGCCTTCCTGCGCGAGTACGCCGCCGCCATGAAGGACAAGCGTGAACCCCGCGCGTCCATGACGCCGATCGCGCGACAGGCCGTCGACGTCGTCCTCGCCACCTCCATGCTGCAGGTGGGTGTCGACGTCTCCCGCTTCGGCCTGATGCTCGTCGTGGGCCAGCCCAAGAACACCGCCGAGTACATCCAGGCGTCCTCCCGGGTCGGCCGCGACGCCGCCCGTCCGGGCCTGGTGGTGACCCTCTACAACTGGTCACGTCCCCGGGACCTCGCCCACTACGAGGACTTCGAGCACTATCACGCGACGTTCTACCGCCAGGTGGAAGCCCTGTCCGTCACCCCGTACACGCGCCGCGCGCTCGATCGCGGTGTCGCCGCCACCTACGTCGCCGCGCTGCGCCACGCGACCTACGAATCCTCCCGCAACCTCGACGCCCACCACGTCGACCTCGACGGACCGCTCGCCCAGGACGTCGAACGGCGGCTCCTCGACCGCGCGGAACGCGTGGGAGGCGAGAGGGCCCGCGAATACCTCGGCGAACGACTGGACCGGCTCAAGGACGAATGGCGCCGCAAGCGCGACGAGAGCAGTTCGGCCCTCGCCTACCGCAAGGAGAAGCACAAGACGACCGTCGTGAACGGCCTGCTGCGACGGGCGGACGGATCCCGGTGGACCGAGTTGACCGTCGGCATGTCGATGCGTGAGACGGAGAACGAGATCAACCTGCTCCTTCCCGGCGGCGGCTCTTTCCTGGAAGAACCCTCGGGCGACGGACCCGACTGGACGTTCGGCGCCTCCGGGGCCGACTCCGACACCGATCCGGACACCGCGAGCACTGTGGACAGCGACGAGTACGGGCCCGTCACGGCCGGCACGGTCAGGAAGGCACAGCGATGAGCAGCCAGGGCAGCAACCGCAGGGTCGGCGCCGTACGGCCCAGCCACCTCATGTTCACCGCCGGGGTCGGCGCCCTCGTCGACCTGCCCAACTTCTCCGTCCTGATCCGGGGGACCGACTCCTGGAGTCACTCCGGTGTCACCGACTACGACATCGACGAACCCCGGCTGCGCGCCGCCGTCAACCGGTCGCTCCAGCGCTACGGACGCGGCCAGATCGAGCAGTTGCGTGCCGCGCCCTGGCTGGAGGGCGCCGACACGGACCCGAAGGGCTGGGCGGCGCAAGGGGTCGGAGTGCCCGTCACGCCGTTCCCGCAGTGGTTGCGCTGCACCGCGTGCAATGTGCTGGCCGCGATCGACTCGGGCGAGTTCGCCTTCGTCAACGCCAACCCGCGGACACCGCACGAGGCGAAGTTCGTCCACGACTGCAAGAAGGGCAAGCCGCTGGCCGTGGCGGCCCGTTTCACCCTCGTCTGCACCGCCGGACACCTCGACGAGTTCCCGTACACCACGTACGTGCACCGGGGGCAGGCCTGCGGCAGTACACCGCGCCCGAAGCTCCGGATGAAGGACCACGGCGGCAACCAGGCCGCCAACGTCACCATCGAATGCGTCGCCTGCGGAGTGAAGCGCAACATCCGGGAAGCCATGGGCGAACGAGGCCGGCGCAACCTGCCCCGGTGCCGTGGCCGGCATCCGCATCTCGGCGTCTACGAGACGAACGGCTGCGTCCAGGAGCCGGTCCTGATGGTGGCGGGCGCGTCCAACCAGTGGTTCCCGCTCACCCTCAGCGCCCTCGCACTGCCCAAGGCGCAGGGCGGGGACATCGGGAAGCTCCTGGACGACCACTGGCCCGACCTCGAACTGATCGAGGACCGAGGTCAGTTCGACTTCATGGCGCGCATGCCCAAGTTCACCTTCCTCAAGGACTTCGACGCCGACGCGGTGGTCGCGGCGATCACAGCACGCAAGCGGGGAACCACCGGACCGGCCCCCTCCGCCCCCGACATCCAGGCCGACCTCTTCGGCCCCGAATGGGACGCGCTCTCCGGTCCCGTTCCCACCCCCAGCGACGATTTCGCACTCCGGCAGGTGCCCGTACGGGCCCGTCTGAACGAGTTCTTCGCCGACATCAGGCAGGTCGAGCGGCTGCGTGAGGCACGGGCACTGATCGGGTTCACCAGGCTCGACGCGCCCGACCCCGAATCGCCGGAGATCGCCACGCGCGTCGAGCTGTCCCGCGGGGTCCGGAACTGGGTACCCGCCAGCGAGGTGCGAGGCGAGGGCGTCTTCCTGCGCGTGCGGGACGGTCTGATGGCCGAGTGGACCGCGCGTATGGAGAAGTCGCCGCAGATGGAGGCGCACAGACAGGCGTACGCGCGGTTCCGCGCCAACCGGAAGTCGGACCGCAAGACCAGTGAATTCGATCCCTACCACGGCTGGCCCGGAGCACGGTACATCGCCCTGCACACCCTCTCCCACCTGCTGATCCGCACCATCGCCCTGGAGTGCGGCTACAACTCCGCCTCGCTCGCCGAGCGGATCTACGCGGGGGACGAACAGAATCCGAGGACGGGCATCCTCATCTACACCGCCGTCCCGGACTCCGAGGGCACCTTGGGCGGTCTGGTGTCCCTGGCCGAGGAACGGGAGTTCGACCGGATCGTGCGCCGGGCCCTGACCGGCGCCCGCCACTGCTCGGCCGACCCGCTCTGCGCCGAGCGTCTGCCGCAGGACCCGGCCGACTTCCTCCACGGAGCCGCGTGCCATGTCTGTCTGTTCGTGTCGGAGACCACGTGTGAGCGCGGAAACCGGTTCCTGGACCGTCGGTTCCTCGTTCCGCTGACCGGCGACAAGGATCCGGTGCTGACCCCCGTCGGTCTGCTGCCGTGAGCCGACCCGCGTTCGAAGGAGCTGCCGAGGCCGCCATCGCGGCCCTCGGCCTCTCGCGGAGCAAGGACCTGGCCGGCCTGCTTGCCCAGGGACGCACCAGAGAACGGATACTGACCGAACTGGCGACACCTGGAGTCAGCGAGGCCGTCGCAGTGCTGCACGACGCCATGGAGTCGGAGTCGGTGTCCGCCTCCGAGGCGGCTGCCTATGTGCGCGGCTATGTCGCCGCCCGACGGCAGGCCAGAGACACGGTCCGGGTCCGCACCGTGTGGAGCGGCCCGTCGACACCGGCCGTGCCGGTGCGGGCCACGGCTCAGGTGCTGGTCGAGGTCATCAACGAGGCACGGCACGAACTGCTGGCGATGACGTACGCGGCTCGTCCGTATCCCGCCCTGACGAGGGCCTTGACAGAGGCCGTGGACAGGGGCGTCCGGACGCACGTCGTGGTCGAGACCCTGGCCGGCGCGGGCGGCCTGCTCTCGGGGAGGGAACCGGCCGAAGCGTTCGCGTCCGTGCCCGGTCTGCGGCTGTGGGTCTGGGCACGAGGCCCGGCCGAACGGGGCCGCTCGCGCCAGCACGCCAAGCTGGCGGTCGCCGACCGTCGCACTCTCCTGCTCGGCAGCGCCAACCTGACCGAGTCCGCCGCTCGACGCAACATCGAGGCGGGTGTACTGGTGACCGGCGGTGAAGCACCGCAGCGCACGGCAGAGCACATCGTCGAATTGCAGCGCCTCGGCATACTCAGGCCTTTGCCGCCGCATCAAGCTCCTGGCTGACCACGGAACCGTGCTGGCGCTCTGCTGGAAGACCTCGCTCGGCGGGGGAGCAAGCGGCAGCAACCGAAAACCTAGGGATCATCGAGCGCCGCTCCGCATTGTCCCCCGGCGCCGGCGAGAACCGGCCCGACGCTGCTGGCTCCCTCCTGCTCATACCCGGAGGTGCCTTGGTGACGTTCTCCGACACCCGCGACCCCCCGTGACGCCCTCGCGGTCAGCGCTGATGGCACACGCCAATATCGTCTGAGCTCATGCGGCCCTCACAACGGAGTTCGTGTCGACCTGATCGTCCGTCGAGGAACTCAGCAGTCGGTCAGTGTGAGTCCTGAAACACTTAACGACAGCTGACCTGACCTGCGAATCGTTGTACGCTCCGAAGACCGCCCTTGATCTGCACACGCGCAGGCAGGGAGCCTATGTCCAGGAGTACCTCGATGCTTCGTACGCTGTTCAAGTCCAAGATCCACCGGGCCACCGTGACCGAGGCCGATCTGCACTACGTCGGCTCCGTCACCGTCGACGCCGAGCTCATGGAGGCGGCCGATCTGCTGCCCGGGGAGCTCGTGCACATCGTCGACATCGACAACGGCGCCCGGCTCGAGACCTACGTCATCGAGGGCGAGCGGGGCTCCGGGGTGATCGGGATCAACGGGGCCGCCGCCCATCTGGTGCACCCCGGTGATCTGGTGATCCTCATCAGCTACGCGCAGGTCGAGGACGCCGAGGCCCGCTCGTTCGTGCCGCGCGTGGTGCATGTGGACGCGGACAACCGGATCGTCGAGCTCGGGGCCGACGCGTCCGCGCCGGTGCCCGGCAGCGACACCCTGCGCAGCCCGCACGCCGTGCCCGCGACCGCCTGAACCCGTCCGAAGCCGCTCGAAGGCCGCGCCGGAGCCCTGGTGACCCTCGCCCTGCTGCACACCTCGCCCGTCCACGTGCCCGTCTTCGACGGCCTGCGCGATCGGCACCACCCGGGGCTGGTCCTGCGGCACCTCGTCGCCGAGGAGCTGCTCGACCGGGCCCGGGCCGAGGGGCCGGAAGCCGTGGCCGGCGCCGTGCGTGACGCCCTGGCCGAGGCCGTCGCGGACGGCGCCCGCGCCGTGCTCTGCACCTGCTCGACCATCGGCGGAGTCGCCGAGCGGAGCGCCGCCGACCTGGGCGTGCCCGTCCTGCGGGTCGACCGGCCGATGGCGGCCGAGGCGGCCAGGTCGGAACGGATCGTCGTGGTCGCGGCCGTCGCGTCCACCCTGGAGCCCACCGTCGACCTGCTCCGCGAGGAGTCGGGGGACACCACCTCGATCGTCACCACACTGCTCGTGGACGGTGCCTGGGAGCGGTTCGAGGCCGGTGACCGCAACGGTTATCTCGACGCGGTAGCGGCGGCCGTGGACCGTATCGACCCCACCGGCGGCGGTGTGGTCGTCCTGGCCCAGGCCTCCATGGCGGACGCCGCCGAGCGGACCACCACGCCGCTGCCCGTCCTCTCCAGCCCCCGCCTCGGCCTCGCCGCCGCGGCGGACGCGGTGGTGCGGCGACACGAATGAATGGCCCCGGCGGGCGCGGGCACACGCTTCGGGAGAGCCTGGAGCCGTACGTGTCCGCCGACCGAAAGATCCGCCATGACCCACCCGTCGCCCTACCCGGCGCCCCCGTCGCCGACCCCGCCCCCGGGGCCGGTCCCGCCCACGCCGGGTCCGGTGCCCCAGCCCGAACCGGCCCCCGTGCCGCCGCCGAACCCGGTTCCGGAGCCGCCCGCCCCGACCCCCGTACCGGAACCCGAGCCTCAGCCGCAGCCGGGTCCCGCGGGGCCCTGATCGCCCGATGACACAAGGGACTTGGGGTTTTTCCCCGAGCCCTTGTCACGGCCTGTGACCTTCCCTTACCTTGGGCGACTGCCGATGCGCTTCTGCTGACGCGCGTTCAAGGGGGGCCCACATGGCCGTACGGGGACGACACCGCCGGTACCAGCCGAGCCGGATCAACCGCGCCTCGCTCACCGTCACGGCGGGCGGCGCGGGAATGGCCTTACCGCTGATCGGCGCCGGGACGGCGCAGGCCGCGTCCCTCGACGTCTGGGAGAAGGTCGCCGCCTGCGAGTCCTCCTCGAACTGGCGGATCAACACGGGCAACGGCTATTTCGGCGGGCTGCAGTTCAGCCAGGCGACCTGGGAACGGTACGGAGGCACGCACTACGCCCCGCGCGCCGACCTCGCCTCCAAGGACCAGCAGATCGCCGTCGCGGAGAAGGTCCTCAAGGGGCAGGGCCCGGAAGCCTGGCCGACCTGCTCGTCCCGCGCGGGCCTCGGTGGGCAGAAGGCCGGGATCGTGCCTGCCTCCATACCGGCGCAGCGCACGGCCCCGGACCGGCGGACCCCGGCGGCCAACCCTCCGGCCGCGACCCCGACCACCGTGCCGACGGTCCGGGAGATGTACACGGTCACCCCCGGCGACTCGCTGTCCCGGATCGCCCGCGAGGAACGGGTCACGGGCGGCTGGCAGCGGTTGTACGAGGCGAATCGCGCCGTGGTCGGCAGCGATCCCGACCTGATCCACCCGGGCCAGAAGCTGACCCTCCGGATCGCCGCCCCCGCCAAGCCGCCCACGACGGCACCCCCGGTCGCCAAGCCCGCGCCCACGACGAAGCCGGTCGGGAAGGCCCCTGCGACGAAGGCTCCCGCCACGAAGGCTCCCGCGACAAAGGCTCCCGCCGCGAAGGCTCCCGCGACAAAGGCCCCGGCAGCGAAAGCCCCCGCGAAGCAGGCCGCCAAGCCCGCAACCAAGCCTGTCACCCAGCCCGCAGCCAAGCCGGCCACCAAACCCGCCACTAAGCCCGCGCCCCAGGCCGACCGCTTCAGCGCTCCCGTCTCCGCCTCCGTCGGGACCCGCTACCGCGTCTCCGGCTCCTCCTGGTCCAGCGGGTACCACACCGGCGTGGACTTTCCCGTTCCCACCGGCACGTCCGTGCAGGCCGTCGCCACCGGCAAGGTGGTCTCCGCGGGCTGGGGCGGCGCGTACGGCTACGAGATCGTCGTCCGCCACGACGACGGCCGCTACAGCCAGTACGCGCACCTCTCCGCGCTCACCGTCCGCGAGGGCCAGCGGGTCAACGCGGGGCAGCGCATCGCCCGCTCAGGATCGACCGGCAACAGCTCGGGGCCGCATCTCCACTTCGAGGTGCGCACGGGCCCCGGGTACGGCTCCGACATCGACCCCCTGGCCTACCTCAGGGCGCGGGGCGTCTCGCTCTGAGACGGTCCGGTCCTCTGACACCGAGAGCGAGTCCTGGGCGGCCGTCAGCCGGTCCGTCGTGAGCTGGATCAGACCGCCCGCCGCCACCGCACCGCAGATCAGCGCGGCGACGGTGCCGGCCGTGCCGTACCGGAAGGTCTCGCCGAACAGCGTGAGACCCACCGCGGCGGCGATCACCGGATTGACGACCGTGACCGTCGCCAGCGGGGCCGCGAGGCCCGCGCCCCGATAGGAGGCCTGGGAGAGCAGCAGCCCGGTCACCGCGAGCGCCGAGAGGATCAGCAGACTCGTCCACTGGGCGAGCGGCGCGTCCGGCGACCACTCCACGGCCACGGTCTTGGTGAAGACCGAGGCGATGCCGAACGACACACCCGCCGCGGCCGCCAGGACGATGCTGCGCAGCACCGAGCGGCCCACCAGATGCGCGGTGACGAACAACAGGCCCACCACCGCGAAGGTCCCCGCGGCGAGCAGCCAGCGTTCGGTGCCGCCCAGGGCCTGGGACTGGGCGCCGCCCGTCAGGCTGAGCAGCCCGGCGAGGCCGACCGTGGCCATGAGCGCGCCGCGCCAGGCCGTGTGCCCGGCCCGGCGGCCCACGAACAGGGCCGCCATGGGCAGGGCGAAGACGATCGTGAGGGCGCCCAGCGGCTGGACCAGACTGAGCGGACCGTAGGCGAGCGCAGCGACGTGCAGCGCGGCGCCGAGGCCGTTGAGCAGGACGGACCCCCACCAGGCCGGGCTGCGCAGCGGCGCGTAGGTCGGGCCGCCGGCGGCGGCCGCGACCCGCTCCTGCACGATCGCCGCGGCCGCGTAGGCGACCGCGGAGACCAGCGACAGAAGCACGGACAGCAGGAGGGGGCTCATACATACAACGATCTCTCTTCCGAGCGTTCACGTCGTCGTACCTGGGAACGCATTCGGACGTACTGCCGTCGCAGTACGGGACCGTCACGTACGCCTGGAGATGTACACCCGCGCACGTCAGGAGGGGTGGAAAGCGACCTTTCCGGTATCCAGGTCGAAGCGGGCGCCGACGATCTGGGCCTTGGCGAACGCCTCATCCCGAGCCAGTCGGCGCCGTATGCGTGCCACATTGGCCCGCACCGTGTTCTCCACCCAGTCGCCCGGCAGATCGCGGGCGGCGCGTGCCGCGGGGGCGATGTCCTCCACCACCCGGGCGAGGTGTCCCTCGACGGGCCTGCCCGTCCGTACGTACTCCACGGCGGCGGTCGCGGCGCCGCACCGCTCGTGCCCGAGCACGAGGACCAGCGGCACGCCCAGCTCCTCGACGCCGAACTGGATGGAGCCGAGCACCGCCTCGTCCAGGGCCTGCCCGGCCGACCGTATGCCCAGCAGGTCGCCGAGCCCCTGGTCGAAGAGGAGCTCGGGCGGCACCCGCGAGTCGACGCAGCCGAGGACCAGCGCGAAGGGGTGCTGGGAGACGGCCACGGCGGCGCGCCGGGCGGCGTCCTCGTGCGGATGGATCTGCCGGAGGGCCGCGTAACGGGCGTTCCCGGCCCGGAGTTCGGCGAGCGCCCGGGCGGCGGTGAGCGGCCCGTCCGGGAGGGGGCGTGGACGGGGGCGGGGGAGCGGAGGCGTGGCGGCCCGGGCGGCGGGGACGCTCGCGGTCACGGCCGCGGCGGCGGTCAGCGCGAGCACCGCGCGCCGGCCGGGAGTCGTGGGGGAGAGGGGGTTCGTCGGAGGTGTCATGCGCAGGAGCGTTACGGTGATCGGCGGTCATGGAGCCGTACTTGGCGCGAGCATGACCCGAAGATGACCATGCATGACCCGAACAGGACCGGGGCTTTGCCCGGACGGCCCGCCAGGCGTCGCCATCGCCCGGCCGACAGGTGGCAGGCACCGCCGTCGCCCGGACGACCACACGGCGCCCCATCGGTCCGAGCGGCGGACGGTCGGCAGACAGGAGACGGTGGATTTCGTGGCGAGCGAAGCGAGTGGGGGACTGGGGGGCTTCTTCGCGCTCCGGACGGTCCCGCCGGAGACAGGCGGCGCGCACGTGCCGCTCGCGCGCGTGTACGCGGGAGAGACGGGCCCCCTCTCCGCCCGGATCGACCACGTCGGTGCCCGCCTCCGTATTCCCGAGCGCCGCGTCGCCGCGTCGGTCGCCCATCTCGGGCTCGCCGCCCGGCTGTGGTCGACCGCTCTCGGCCCGGCCGCCCTCCACGGCCGGTTTCCGGCTCTCGACCCGGCGGACCTGTACTGGGACGGTGCCCTGACCTCGCCCGACGACCTGTGGTGGGCCGGCACGGAGAGCCGCCCCGCGACCGTGGCCGACCTCCGCGAGGCCGTCCAGCTCGCTCATCTCGTCCCGCTCCACGATGCCCTCCGCCGCGACGGGCGGGTCTCGCCCCGGCTGCTGTGGGGGAACGCCGGCTCCGCTCTCGCCGGAGCCCTGCGGGAGCTGATCCGCTGGGCCCGCGCCGAGGGCCGGCCCGAGGTCGCCTGGCGTGCCGCCGAGCTCGTGACCGGGCTCCTCGGCCACCCGGACCTCGCCCGCACCGTCCAGGGGCCCGCCCTGCGGCGCACCAGTTGCTGCCTCTACTACCGCTCCCCCGGAGGGGGACTGTGCGGCGACTGTGTGTTCGACCACGCTCCCGCCACGGGTTTGGAGACACGGCCCCCCGCTCCGTAAAGTTCCTCTTTTGAGACGTGGGCGCGCGCGAGCGTACGAGTGATCGAGGAACGGCAGAGGCCATGACGGTGACCGAAGAATTCCAGGAGTACGGGCCGGGTATCGACCCCGAGCGCCTGGCCGTCTGCCTGGGCGTGCTCGACGAGCTCGACAAGCTGGACGTCGACCACCCGGACGCGATCGCCGTCCGGCGCGCCACGGCCGGCATCTACCGGACGGTGAAGCAGCGCCGCCGCCAGGAGCGCCGGGCCGCGAAGACCGCGCACGACAAGGCGGTCACCGAGGCCACCGCCACCGGCTCCGCGCAGCGGATCGACGACGAGACCGAGGGCATCCTGCCCTCCTCCGTGACCGAGGCCGGCCGGATCGCCGGGATACTCCAGCGCCCCCGGTCCTGCTACACCTGCAAGACGCGGTACGTCGAGGTCGACTACTTCTACCACCAGCTCTGCCAGGAGTGCGCCGCGCTGAACCGCGGCAAGCGGGACGCCCGTGCCGACCTCGCCGGCAAGCGCGCGCTGCTCACCGGCGGCCGGGCCAAGATCGGCATGTACATCGCGCTGCGGCTGCTGCGCGACGGCGCCCACACCACCGTCACGACCCGCTTCCCCAAGGACGCCATCCGCCGCTTCAAGGCCATGGAGGACTCGGCGGAGTGGATGCACCGCCTCGAGGTCGTCGGCATCGATCTCCGCGACCCCGCGCAGGCGGTCGCCCTGGCCGAGCAGGTCGCCGCGGACGGCCCGCTGGACATCCTCATCAACAACGCGACGCAGACCGTGCGCCGCCTGCCTTCCGCCTACGCCGCCCTGGTCGAGGGCGAGAGCGCTCCGCTGCCCGCCGGTGAGCTCCCCGCCCACCATGTGATCGGCGCCTTCAACTCCGGCGCCGTGGACGGCCTGGCCGCGCTGCCCGTCGGCGTGAGCGGCCTCGACGCGCAGAAGGTCGCCGATCTCGCCCTGGTCGCGGGCAACGCCAGCGTCGAGCGACACCGCGACGGCAGCGCCATCGACGCGGGCGGGCTGCTGCCGGACGTCGTCGAGAGCAACACCTGGGTGCAGACCATCGAGCAGATCTCCCCGGTGGAGCTGCTCGAGACCCAGCTGTGCAACTACACGGCGCCGTTCATCCTCATCAGCATGCTGCGGCCGGTGATGGCCGAGGCCGCCAAGAAGGCGTCCAGCGGACGCGCCTACATCGTCAACGTCTCGGCCATGGAGGGCGTCTTCGGCCGTGGCTACAAGGGCGCGGGGCACCCGAACACCAACGCGGCGAAGGCCGCGATGAACATGGTCACGCGGACCAGCGCCCAGGAGATGTTCCAGACCGACGGCATCCTCATGACCTCGGTCGACACCGGCTGGATCACCGACGAGCGCCCGCACTTCGACAAGCTGCGTCTGGCCGAGGAGGGCTTCCACGCCCCGCTCGACCTCGTCGACGGCGCCGCCCGCGTCTACGACCCCGTCGTGCGCGGCGAGGCGGGCGAGGACCTGTACGGCTGCTTCCTCAAGGACTACGCGCCCGGCAACTGGTAAACCGCCCAGATGTCCTAAAGTCACTCGATCGCGTCACACTTCCGAGCCCCATAGAGCGCTGACGCGCTCATTTGGTTACTCTGATGTCCACGGTCGGCCACCGGGGTTTCACAAAACCCTTACGGCTTGCCTGGGGACTGGCCTGCCACCAAGGCCGCGGTCCCGCCCGCAGAACGGCGCCACCGCGACCGAACGGCCATGTCCTCATTGGTACGCGACACAAGGGAGTGCGCGGTGACACCAGAACTGACGAAGCAGGAACAGCGACCGGCCGAAAGTCCGGAGCGGCCCCGGCGGTCCGGCGAGCTGGGCAGCCTGGAAGTGTGGGCCCGTTCGGCGCCCATCCGGCTGGCCGGCTACGAGGACGACCTGGCGGAGCCGCACATCCTGCCCGGTATCGACTGAGTCGTACCTGTCGCTTCGCCCTGTGCCCCGGCCGCCCCGCGACCGGGGCACAGGGCTGTGCGGGTTCTGTGCGGGTTCTGTCCACAGCGTCTGTCCACAGGGGCCTGTCCCCGGGTCACCGCTGTGCGGGCTTCCGCAGCTCGACCGGCGGCAGGTACTCCCGTACGAGCGTGCGGTGCCACCACGCCCCGGTCTCCCGCAGCTCCCGCCACGTCGTGTAGCGGTAGCGGTAGAGGCGGGCCCTGATGCGGACCGGTGGTGCGTCCGGGAAGGGGTTGTGGCGCAGCAGCCGCAGGGTGTCCCGGTCCCCGTCCAGGAGCCGCTCGACGAACGGTCCGAACCAGTCGCGGGCGTACGCGGGGGAGAGCGCCGCGAACCACATCAGCCAGTCGAGCCGCAGATGGTACGGAGCGAACTGGCGCGGCAGCCGGCGCGGATCGCCGGGCTTCCCCTTGAATTCGTACTCCTTCCACTCCGCGTCCGCGCTCCGCACCGGGTCGTCCGTGCCCTCGATGACGATCTCCTCCCGGATCCGGCCGACCGTGCCGAAGGCGCCGTACGTGTTGACCAGGTGGAACGGGTCGTACGAGCGGTTCATCGCCTGTCGCCGGGAGAGCAGGTTGCGGACCGGGCGGTAGCTGCGGAAGAGCACCAGCGCGGTCACGGCGACCACCACGACCACGTACCAGAGCGGCGGGGCGGGCTGCGGGTGCTCGCCCACCAGCAGCGAGCCGTCCATGGCGGAGAGCGCGAGGACGATCGTGAGCCAGTTCAGCCACGCGAAGTTCCCCGAGAGCACCAGCCAGAGCTGGGTCGCCACCATCAGGCCGGCCGCCACCGTCGCCACCGGCTGCGGGGTGAAGAGCAGCACCGGGACCAGCAGCTGGACGACATGGTTGGCGGCCACCTCGACCCGGTGCAGCGGGCGGGGCAGATGGTGGAAGAACCAGCTGAGCGGGCCGGGCATCGGCTGGGTCTCGTGGTGGTAATGCAGGCAGGTCAGATCCCGCCAGCAGCGGTCACCGCGGATCTTGATGAGGCCCGCGCCGAACTCCACGCGGAAGAGCAGCCAGCGCAGCAGCCACAGGACGAGAACGGGCGGTGCGGTGTCGTCGTTGCCGAGGAAGATCGCCAGGAAGCCGGTCTCCAGGAGCAGCGACTCCCAGCCGAAGCTGTACCAGGTCTGGCCGACATTGACGATGGAGAGGTACAGCGCCCAGAGCACCGCCCACAGCAGCATCGAGACGGGCAGCGGCACCGCGTCACCGGCGCCCGCCACCAGGGCGAGCGCCAGGGCCGCACCGCTCCACGCGACCGCCGCGAACAGCCGGTCCGAGTAGCGCCAGTGGAAGAGGCTGGGGGCCTGGCGCGGCTCCACCCGGCGCAGATACTCCGGTACGGGGAGCATGCCGCGCTCGCCGATCAGGGCCCGGAACTGGAGAGCGGCCGAGAGGAAGGCCACGAGGTAGAGCCCGGCGAGCCCCCGCTGGAAGACGATCCGGCTCAGCCAGTAGTCCGGTGCCGTGAACCACTCCATCTCTTCCAGTATCGGCCCGGGGGCTCAGGCCTTCTTCTCCTCCTCGTCGGCGGACCGCTGGCCCTCCGCCTGCGAGGGCGTGGTGCGCAGCGTGTCGGGATGCCGCTGCATCCGCTCCTTCGGGTCCATGTCCTCGTCGAGCCGCTCGCCCTCGGCCTGCGAGGGGGTGGTGTACTCGTCGTACTGGCTCACGGCCGCCTCCTGGGTCGCTCCTGGGTCGGTGCGTATGCCTACAAAGGGAGCGTACGCCGGGCGTCACTCCGCCACGATGCGCTGGAGCACTCGGCCCAGCCGGCGGGCGTAGGCATGCTGGAGGACGGGGACGAGCGGCCCGGCGAAGCGGGTGTACCAGGTGGCGGGGCGGCTGAACGCGGTGACCGTGAACCAGACAGAGCCGTCGGCGTGCAGGTCGACGACGAAGGACTCCTCTCCGCTCTCGGGGTGTCCGGTGAGGGTGCCGTAGGCGAACGCGGTGCGGTCCTTCTCGTACGCCGTCCAGATCACCTCGCAGGGCACGCGGAACCGGACCGGACCGAGGCCCATCGAGACCTCGACAAGGGCGCCGGGCTCGGCGCGGACAGCCTGGCTGCGGATCTGGGCGCCCGAGGCGCGGTGCATCCGCCAGGTGGTGACGGCGGCCCCGGCGGTCTCGAAGGAGTCCCGGCCCCGCCCGATGCGGACGGTGTGGTGGAGGTGGTGGTAGCCGGCCGGGAGCCGGTCCTCCCTGGTGGCGCCCACCTCGCGGTAGGTCAGGGCCCCGGGGCCGGCGGGCGTGGCGAGGGCGCGGATCAGACGGGCCATGATGCGGTCTCCTTCGAGGGGGTGGCCGCCCGCAGGCGGCGCCAGGCCAGCAGCGAGCAGAGCGCGAAGCCGAGGGCGTTGCCGAGGCCGTGGGTGGCGGCGAGCGCGGCGGCGGTGGGGGAACGCGGGAGCCACAGGGCGAGGGCGCCGGGTGACATGCCGTCCACCCCCTTGGTTGAACGTGTTCAAACCTGCCTCGCAGAGCCTAAAGCCTTTCTTGAACGTGTTCAAGTGCGTCGTCCGCTCGGCCGTACTCCGCTTGCGGTCGGCGGTGCGGTGCGACAGACATGAAGGAATGTCTCGGAGTGGAAAGAGGCGGGAGATCCACGTGCGCTCACCCATACGCCGGCCGCGACGGCCCCACGTCACCGCACTCGCCGCGCTGGCCTCGGCGCTGCTGCTGGCGAGCTGCTCCTCCGCCGGCGACAGCGGCGGCGCCGGGACGGCCGCCGCCGCGCAGGAGGTCTTCCTCCAGCCGGTCGCCGCCCAGGGGCCCGACCCGTTCACCGCCTCCACGGCGAAGGCGCCCGCCGCACCCACCCCGTCGCCCACCGGGACCGCGTCCGGATCCGCGACCCCGCAGACGGTCCGCGAGATCACCGGCTCCACCCCCGGCCTCTACGGCGGAACCCGCTCCGTCGCCAGCTGCGACGTCGAGCAGCAGGTCGCCTTCCTCGCCGGTGACAGGGGCAAGTCCCGGGCGTTCGCCGAGGCCGCGGGGATCCCCGAGGCGAATCTGGCCGGCTGGCTGCGCGGCCTCACCCCCGTCGTCCTGCGTGCCGACACCCGCGTCACCAGCCACGGCTACCGGGACGGAGACGCCACCGCGTTCCAGTCCGTCCTCCAGGCCGGCACGGCCGTCCTCGTCGACGGGTACGGCACCCCCCGCGTCCGCTGTGCCTGCGGGAACCCGCTGCGTACGCCGGCCGCCGTCCAGGGCGCCCGGCACAACGGACGGCCCTGGGCCGGGTACCACCCCGACCGTGTCGTCGTCATCAGACCGACTGCGACAGTCGTCACCAGCCTTGTCATCGTGAACGTCGTCAACAACACCTGGATCGAGCGGAAGACGGGCACCGACGGCGAGCAGGACACGCATCCGACCGTGATCCCGCCCTGCGACCCCGTCGACTGCGACCTCACCGGCTCACCCACCCCGGTGCCGCCCCCGCCCACCACCGGGGGATCCGCGAGCCCCGACGGCTCGACGACCCCGGGCGAGCCCACTCCACCGGAGCACAGCTCCCCGCCCCCCACCTGGTCCGAGCCGGCCTCACCGCCCGCCCCGGAGCCGCCGCCCGAGACCGAGCCGGAACCCGACGCGGAGCTGCCCCCGTTCGAGGACCTGTTCCCCAGCGACCCCGGCGCCCAGCAGCCGGAGACCTTCGAGGGCTGAGGCGTGACCTCCGCCGTGCGAGCGGCCCGGCCTGCGCCTAGCGTGGCCCCATGAGCGCCGGCAGAGGGGGTGGCGAGGCGGCGGATCTCTGCCGTTGCGTACCAGGGACAGGGGGCGTGGCCTGCTGCTTCCTGCGGGACTACGGCGGCGCGTTCCGGATGGGCAGCTTCGACTGGGACCTGACCACCGGCTCGATGACCATGGACGCGGGGGCCCTGCGGGTCTTCGACATGAGCACCGAGGAGTACGACGGCGATCCCACCACCCTCTCCTCCCGCGTGTTGCCCGACGAGGGCCGGCGGCTCGACACCATGGTCACGCACGCGCTCAAGGACGGGAGCGACCACTACGGGGCGTACTTCCGCGTCCGGCTGCGGAGCGGGGCCGCGCGCTGGACGCACACCGAGGGCCACATCCAGCGTGACGGGACCGGCCGCCCCCGCCGTATCGTCGGCATCGTCCGGGACGCCTCGGAGGAGGTGACCGAGCACGCGGCCCGGCTCGGCCTCGACGAGGGGCGGCGCAAGCGCACCAGCGTCGTGGAGGGCACCACCGCCGCCCTGGCCCACGCCCGGACCGTGCAGGACGTCATCGAACTCCTCAACGACTCGCACGGCCTCGAATACTTCGGAGCCACCAGCCTCGTGGTGGGACTCCTGGAGTCCGGCCGGATCCGTCTCGTCGCCGAGGGGCCCGAAGGCGCCTTCGTGCCCGGCACGCGGTTCACCCGGGTGGACGAGCCGTACCCTATGGGCGAGGTGATCCGGACCCTGAGGCCCCGGTTCATCGACTCGCCCCAGGACTTCGCCGACTCGTACCCGATCCTGTGGCCGCACATCAGCGGACTCGGCATCACCTCCGCCGCCTATCTGCCGCTCATCGCCCAGGCCCGGCCGATCGGTGCGCTCGGACTGCTCTACAGCGACAAGACCGGCTTCAGCGCCGACGAGCGCAATCTGCTGGTGGCGCTCGGCAGCAGCATCGCGCAGAGCCTCCAGCGCGCGATGCTCTACGAGCAGGAGCACGACCTGGCCGAAGGGCTCCAGCAGGCGATGCTGCCGCGCCGCATCCCCGATGTGTCCGGCGCCCAGATAGCGGTCCGCTACCGCTCGGCCCGCCTCGGCCGGGACATCGGCGGCGACTGGTACGACATCATCCCGCTGCCCGGCGGCCGGGTCGGCGCCGTCATCGGGGACGTCCAGGGGCACGACACCCACGCGGCGGCCGTGATGGGACAGCTGCGGATCGTGCTGCGCGCCTACGCCGCCGAGGGGCACAGTCCGGCGACCGTGATGGCCCGGGCCTCCGTCTTCCTCCACGAACTGGACACCGACCGCTTCGCCACCTGCACCTACGTCGAGGCCGACCTCGCCACCGGCGTCGTCCGGGTGGTGCGGGCCGGGCATGTCGACCCGTTGCTCCAGGACACCGACGGCAGCTGCCGACGGCTGCCGGTGGAGGGCGGACTGCCGCTGGGCCTCTCGGCCGAGTTCGGCCGCCTGGACCATCCCGTGACCACCCTGGAGCTGTCCCCGGGGCAGACCCTGCTCCTGTACACCGACGGCCTGGTGGAGAAGCCGGGCTCGGACCTCGACGAGGGGCTGCGATGGCTCTCCTCACTGGTCCGGCGCGGACCGCGGGACCTTCAGCAGCTGGCCGACCTCCTCTGCGAGGCCGTGGACGAGCAGGGCGGCGAGGACGACGTGGCGATCCTGCTGCTGCGCCGTCAGGGGGCGTACTTCCCGCAGTCCGGCGGCCGGCTCCAGCAGCACGTGGCGCAGAGCGACCCGGAGGCGCTGAGCTCCGCCCGCCACCTGATCCGGGCGGCGGTTCGGGCCTGGGGCGCCGGAGAGCGCTCGGACGAGATCGAGCTGGTCGCCGACGAGCTGATCACCAACGCGCTGATGCACACCGACGGCGGGGCGATCGTCACCCTGCGGATGCTCTCGGGGCCCGAGCGGCGGCTGCGCGTGGAGGTCGAGGACCGCTCCAGCGCGCTGCCGCGCCGCAGAGAGGCGGGGGAGTCCGGCGTCTCGGGCCGCGGCCTGCTGCTCGTGGACCGGCTCTCGGACGTGTGGGGCGTCGAATCGCGCGGCAGCGGCAAGTGCGTCTGGTGCGAATTCATTGTTAACCCTGTGTACACAGATCGTACTTGACCGTAACCGATCGTGCGCGATTGACTTCGATCCCCGCCACCCTCCGAGGACATGAGAATCTCTTGAGCAGTGAGCTGCTGGCACCTCTCGATCTGGCCTTCTGGCACCTCGAATCCCCCGCCCACCCCATGCACCTCGGCGCCCTCGCCCACTTCGGCCCGCTCCCCGGCGACGGCGACGCCGCCGGCGTCCTCGATCTGCTCGCGCGCCGTGCCGCCGCGATCCCCCGGCTTCGCATGCGGGTCCGCGACGTCCTGCTGCCCGTCGGGGGAGCCGCCTGGACCACGGACAAGCGGTTCGACGTAAGGCGGCACGTGCGGCAGGTCGCGCTTCCCGGCGCCGACTTCGCCGCCGAGGCCGCCCGGCTCGCGGGCGAACTGATGGAACGGCCGGTCGAACGGGGACTGCCGCCCTGGGAGATGTACCTCCTCACCGGCGCCCCCGACGGCTCCTTCGCCGTGCTCGTCAAACTCCACCACGCCCTCGCCGACGGCATGCGCGCCGTCGCCATCGGCGCCGGCATCTTCGACGAGATCGCCGCCGCCCGCAGGCCGCGCGGGAGCCGAGCCCGCGCCGTACCCCCGCGCTCCTGGCTCCCCGGCCCCGGCCGGATCATGGGCGCCGCCCGGGAGCGCATCGAGGACCTCGGCCGGGCCGTCGAGGTGGGTGCCTCCGTGCTCGGCGCCTCCGTCGCCCGCGCCGGCCTGCTCGACGGCGGCGCCCCCTCCGCGCTCGCCGCCCACTCCAGCGGGACGCGCCGCGTCGGCACCGCCGTCCTGGACCTCGAGCGCGTCCACCAGGTGCGCCGCATCACGGGCGGCACCGCCAACGACGTCCTCCTCGCTGTCGTCGCCGGAGCCCTGCGCCGCTGGCTCGACGGACGCGGCGAACCGCTCCCCGGCGCCGATCCGCGCGCCCTCGTGCCTGTCTCCCGCCGACGGCCGGGCGCACCCGCCGGCACCGGCAACAGTCTCTCCGCCTACCTCCTCACCCTGCCCGTCACCGAACCCGACCCCGCGACCCGGCTGGCCGTCGTCCGGCGGGCCATGGACCGCAACAAGGCCGACGGGCCGCTGCGGGGCGCCGGAGCCGTCGCCGTCCTCGCCGACCAACTGCCCTCGCTCGCCCACCGCTTCGGCGCGCCGCTGGCCTCCGGAGCCGCGCGGCTCCTCTTCGACGTCCTGGTCACCAACGTTCCGCTGCCCCGCTCCGCCCTCTCCCTCGGCGGTGCCCCGCTGCGCGCGCTCTTCCCGATGGCCCCGCTCGCCCGCGGCCAGTCGCTCGCCGTCGCCATGTCCCCGTACGGCGGCCGGGTCCACGTCGGCCTGGTCGCCGACGGCAAGGCCGTCCCCGACCTGGACGTGCTGGCCGCCGCGCTCGCCGAGGAACTGGACCTGCTGGGACTCCTCCACGAGGGCCGCTGAGCGCGCGGCCGGACGGCCGGTGCGGCAGGGTGGAGCCATGCCCGAACTGCCCGAGGTCGAAGCGCTGCGAGAGTTCCTCGACGAGCATCTCGTGGGCAAGGAGATCGCCCGCGTGCTGCCCGTCGCGATCAGCGTGCTCAAGACGTACGACCCACCCCTGAGCGCCCTCGAGGGCGCCGAGGTCGTCGGCGTCGCCCGGCACGGCAAGTTCCTCGACATCGAGAGCGCGGGCACGACGGGCGAGCTGCTCCACCTCCTGATCCACCTCGCCCGCGCCGGATGGCTCCAGTGGAAGGACCCCCTGCCCTCCGGGCCGCCGCGCCCCGGGAAGGGGCCGCTCGCCCTGCGGACCGCGCTCACCGAGGGCGACGGCTTCGACCTCACCGAGGCCGGGACCACCAAACGACTCGCCGTCCACCTCGTCCGCGACCCGAGGGACGTGCCCGGGGTGGCCCGCCTCGGCCCCGACCCCCTCGCCGACGATTTCGACCTCGCCGCCTTCACCGCCCTGCTCGGCGCGGAACGGCGCCAGATCAAGGGCGCCCTGCGGGATCAGAGTCTGATCGCGGGCATCGGCAACGCGTACAGCGACGAGATCCTGCACGTGGCGAGGATGTCCCCCTTCAAGCCCACCCAGAACCTCACCGAGGAGGAGACCGCCGGCCTGTACGAGGCGATGCGCAGCACCCTGCGCGAGGCCGTCGAGCGCTCCCACGGGCTGGCCGCCGGCAGGCTCAAGGCCGAGAAGAAGAGCGGCCTGCGCGTCCACGGCCGGACCGGCGAGCCGTGCCCGGTCTGCGGGGACACCATCCGCGAGGTGTCGTACCGGGACTCCTCCCTGCAGTACTGCCCCACCTGCCAGACCGGCGGCAAGCCGCTCGCCGACCGCCGCCTCTCGAAGCTCCTGAAGTAGCGCCTCCACGCCTCTCGTAGACTCCGCCGCATGGTGCGCGTACTGGCCGTCGACGACGAAGAACCGGCCCTCGGCGAACTGCTGTACCTCCTGCGAGCCGATCCGCGGGTCCGCAGCGCCGAGGGCGCCACCGACGCCACCGAGGCGCTGCGCAGGATCGGCCGGGCCCTCGACGCCGGGCCGGACGGCGACGAGGCCATCGACGTCGTCTTCCTCGACATCCACATGGCCGGCCTCACCGGCCTCGACCTCGCCCGGCTGCTCGCCGGCTTCGCCCGCCCGCCGCTGATCGTCTTCGTCACCGCGCACGAGGGCTTCGCCGTCCAGGCCTTCGACCTCAAGGCGGTGGACTACGTCCTGAAGCCGGTGCGCCGCGAGCGGCTCGCCGAGGCCGTCCGCCGCGTCCGCGAGCTGGTCCACGCCTCCGCCGCGCCCGCGGCCCCGCTCACGGCGCCCGAGCAGATACCGGTCGAACTCGGCGGGGTGACCCGCTTCGTGGCCGTCGACGACATCGCCTACGTCGAGGCCCAGGGCGACTACGCCCGCCTGCACACCGACGAGGGCAGCCACCTCGTCCGCATCCCGCTGTCCACGCTGGAGGAGCGGTGGGCCGACCGCGGCTTCGTCCGCATCCACCGCAGCCACCTCGTCGCCCTCGGCCGCATCGACGAACTGCGGCTCGACGGCGGCGCCACCTCCGTCCGGGTCGGCAGCACCGAGCTGGCGGTCAGCCGCCGCCACGCCCGCCAGCTGAGGGACCTGCTCATGCGCCGCGCGGGCGGCTGAGCGCTCCCGTACGACCGGGGCCCGGGCTCCCCTACCCCAGGTCAGCGCCGCTGCGTAGACTCCGTGGCCTCCCCAGCCCCTGCGAGGTCGACAGATGACGGAGCGGACACCGATGTCCGAGCAGCCACCGCCGCGCCGGCCGCGGCGCGAGACCGTCACGCGCGCCTCCGCCCTCCGCGACGCCGGCGGCCCGCCGCCACGCTCCCTCGGCGCAGGTCCGCCCGGTCATCCTCCCGCCCGCTCCGAGATCAGCGAACAGACCACCCTCGGCCACACCTACGTGCGCTCCCTGATGCGCAGCCAGCTGAAGGCCGCCCTCACCGCACTCGGCGCCCTCGCCCTCCTCGTCGGCCCGCTGCCGCTGCTCCTCGCGCTGCCCGCCCCGGAGGCCGTCGTCTGGGCCACCCTCGGTGTCGGTGTGTACCCGGTCATCTGGGCCGTCGCCCGCTGGTACGTCCGCCGCGCCGAACGCAACGAGCGCGACTTCACCGGCCTCGTCGAGGGCCGCTGAACACGGGGACCTGGACGTGAACCACACCTACGCGGTGGCCGCCGTCACCGCCGTCGTCCTGGCGACCGTGCTCATCGGCGCCCTCGGGCTGCGGATATCCCGTACGACCTCCGACTTCTACGTCGCCTCCCGCACCGTCCGTCCGGGCCTCAACGCCGCCGCCATCAGCGGCGAGTACCTCTCCGCCGCCTCCTTCCTCGGCATCGCGGGGCTCATCCTCGTCCAGGGCCCCGACATGCTCTGGTACCCCGTCGGCTACACCGCCGGGTATCTGGTCCTGCTCGTCCTGGTCGCCGCCCCGCTGCGCCGATCGGGGGCGTACACCCTCTCCGACTTCGCCGAGGCCCGGCTCGAATCGCCGCCCGCCCGCCGGCTCGCCAGCCTCTTCGTCGTCGGCATCGGCTGGCTCTACCTCCTGCCGCAGCTCCAGGGCGCGGGGCTCACCCTGGAGATCCTCACCGGGGCCCCCGACTGGGTCGGCGGCCTGCTCGTCGCCCTGGTCGTCACCGGGATCGTCGCCGCGGGCGGCATGCGCAGCATCACCTTCGTCCAGGCCTTCCAGTACTGGCTCAAGCTCACGGCCCTGCTCGTGCCCGCCCTCTTCCTGGCCGCGGCCTGGTTCGGCGACGACGCGCCCCGCGTCCGCTTCGACGCCCCGGCGGTCTTCCGCGAGCACACCGTCGTCCGCGTCGCCGACACCGTACGGATCGAGGTCGACGCCCCGCTCACGCTCACCGTGACCGGACGCGTCGACGCCATCGCGTACGAGCGGCGGACCGTCACCCTCGACGAGGGCGCCCACCGTGTCGAGGGCGGCACCGAACTCACCTTCCCCGAAGGCGCGTCCGTCCCCGCCCGGGCCTCCACCGGAGCCGACCCCCTCGGCTGGTCCCAACCCCTGGCCGGCGGGCGCGACGGCCACCAGCTGTACGCCACGTACGGGCTCATCCTCGCCACCTTCCTCGGCACGATGGGGCTGCCCCATGTCGCCGTCCGCTTCTACACCAGCCCGCACGGCCGGGCCGCGCGACGGACCACCCTGGTCGTCCTCGGCCTGGTCGGCGTGTTCTATCTGCTGCCGCCGGTGTACGGAGCCCTCGGCCGGATCTACGCCCCCGAACTGGCCCTCACCGGAGCCGCCGACGCCGCCGTGCTCGTCCTGCCGGACCGGATGCTCGGCGGCGTGCTCGGCGACCTGCTCGGCGCGCTCCTGGCCGGCGGGGCCTTCGCCGCGTTCCTCTCCACCGCCTCGGGACTCACGATGTCGGTCGCCGGTGTCCTCACCCAGGACGTCCTCCCCTCCCGTGGCGTCCGGCACTTCCGGCTCGCGACCCTGCTCGCCACCGCCGTCCCGCTGACCGCGGGGATCCTCGCCTCGAAGGTCCCGGTCGCGGACGCCGTCGGACTCGCCTTCGCCGTCTCCGCCTCCTCCTTCTGCCCCCTGCTCGTCCTCGGCATCTGGTGGCGCCGGCTCACCCCGCCCGGAGCCATGGCCGGACTGCTGCTCGGCGGCGGCTCCGCGCTCGCGGCGGTGATGGCGACCCGGGCCGGACTGCCGGACGAGGGCTGGCCGCACACCCTGATGGCCTGGCCGGCGGTCTGGTCGGTGCCGCTGGGCTTCCTCACGATGATCCTGGTGTCGCTGGCCACCCCGCGCCACATCCCGGCCGGCACACCGGCGCTGCTCGCCCGGCTGCACCTGCCGGAGGAGCTCGACGGCCGGACCTCGGCCCCGCGGGAAGGAGCGGAACGATGACCGGGATCGCCCTCGCGGCGGCCGCCGCGGTGGGGGCCGTCCTCCTGGTCGCCGGCTACGTCCTCGGCCGGCTCACCGCCCGCCGCGGCGCCGCCGACCTCGACCTCGGCACCCCCGTCGAACGGGCCACCTTCCACACCCTGCACGCCGCCTCCCTCGCCGCACCGCCCCTGCGCGGCGGGCTCACCGAGGACGCCGCCCGCAAGGCCGTCCGGCGGCTGCGCTCGCTGCTCGGCACGGAGGCGCTCTGCCTCACCGACCGGTCCGCCGTCCTGGCCTGGGACGGGCCGGGCGAGGGGCACCACCGCGAGCACGTCATGGACCAGGTCGCCGGGATCCTCGACTCCGGCCGCAGCAGGGCGGAGCACACCGTCTGCGCCGACGTCGGCTGCCCGCTGCGCTGGGCGGTGATCGCCCCGCTCACCGGCGAGGACGGGGTGCTCGGCGCCCTCGTCGCCTACGGCTCGCGGGAGTCGGCCGTGCTCGTGCGGGCCGCGACCGAGGTCGCCCGCTGGGTCTCCGTACAGCTGGAACTGGCCGAGCTGGACCGCTCGCGGACCAGGATCGTGGAGGCGGAGATCCGGGCCCTGCGCGCCCAGATATCCCCGCACTTCATCTTCAACTCCCTCGCCGCCATCGCCTCCTTCGTCCGGACCGACCCGGAGCGCGCCCGGGAGCTGCTGCTCGAGTTCGCGGACTTCACCCGCTACTCCTTCCGCCGGCACGGGGAGTTCGCCCAGCTCGCCGACGAACTGCGCTCCATCGAGCAGTACCTGGCGCTCGCCGGGGCCCGCTTCGGCGACCGCCTGAAGGTCACGCTGCAGATCGCGCCCGAGGTGCTGCCGGTGACCCTCCCGTTCCTCTGCCTGCAGCCGCTCGTGGAGAACGCCGTCAAGCACGGCCTGGAGGACAGCGTGAACGTCTGCCGGGTCACGATCTCCGCCCGGGACGCGGGCGCGGAGGCCGTCGTCGTGATCGAGGACGACGGCGTGGGCATGGACCCGGCCGTGCTGCGCGCGATCCTGCTCGGCGAGCGCCCCACCGGCTCCGGGATCGGCCTCTCCAACGTCGACGAGCGGCTGCGCCAGGTGTACGGGGCGGAGCACGGCCTTGTCATCGAGACCGGGGTCGGCGCGGGGATGAAGGTGACGGTACGGATCCCCAAGTACCGCTCAGGGGTGCACCGTACGGCCCCTCAGCCACCCGCACCGTAGAGATGCAGGGCCAGATGGCCGAGCGGCAGCCCCAACTTCCAGGCGGGCAGCCAGACTTGGTCCGCCTCGTCCACGGTCGGCGTCGCCCCGGCCGACGGCAGCCCGCACAGATCGGCCGCGCGGACCTGCGTCGCCTCCAGCAGACGCCAGGTCTCGCGCGCCATGGCGAGGTCGGGGCTCTCCCGGTCCGTGCGGCCCCGCGCGGCGAGCCGCTCGCGGACCCACTGCGGCCAGGGGTGGTCGTAGGCGGTCCGGGACATCCACTCGTCGATGCTGCCCGCGGTCCACGCCCCGGAGGAGGTGTCCGCGTCGGCGCAGAGGTGGATGGTGAGGGCCAGTGTCTGCCGGCCGGCCCGGTACTCCAGGGTGCCGGGCGCGACCAGGCATCCGGCACGCAACAGATCGTCCGCGGTGAACTCGGCACGCAGCCAGGCCATCGGGACGGCGAGCCCGCCCCCGCTGGTGCCGTTCGTACTCTCGGGCAGCAACGTTCCCACCTTCTCCCGGACATGTCGGTCGACGACCCCCGACCACGAGCCTCCACCGAGGAAGACGCGTGTGGGTCCCTCTTTGCTCAACTCGCCCGTGTGGTTTCGGATACGTTTCTCCGCCGGATAGGTGCCGGTGGGAAAGGCGAGGACACGGGAGACGTCCGGGGACGACGGGACGGGTGTGGCGGCGGCATGTCGGGCGGGGGCTCCGCGCATCGGGCGCCTCAGCCGAGCAGCGCGTACACCGCCGTCGCGTGGGCGGCCGTCTCCTCCGAGCCCTCGGCCGTCATCGTGATGTCGGCGAAGGCCATCCGCTTGCCCGCCTTGGTGAGCCGGGCCCGCACGAGGACGTCCGCGGCGAGCACCGCCCGCTGGAAGCTGATGGACTGCTGCACCGTCGTCATCGGCACGAAGCCGCCGCGGGCGGCGGCGACCGCGATCACGGTCGCCGTGTCGGCGGCGGCCATCAGCGCCTGACCCGAGAGGCCGCCGCCCTCCCGGGCGAGCCGCTCGGACCAGGGCAGGCGCAGGACCGCCTCCTGCCCGTCGACCGAGACCACCGAAAGCCCCAGATCGAGCACCCAGGGGGCGAAGTTGTCGGCGAGTACCTTTTCCGCGGCGGCGAGAGTCAGCGTCACGCGGTCATTGTGCGGCCGTGGCCCGTCGGCGGGCAACGGCACGGCGCCCCGGCCGGTAGCCGGGCAGGCGGTGCCCGAGCTGCCGCAGCGCGTAGTGGGAGCGGGACTTGACCGTCCCGGCCGGGATGCCGAGATCGGCGGCCGCCTCGCTGACGGTCAGGCCGTGGAAGTAGAGCCGGACGAGGACCTCCCGGTGCTCCGGGCTCAGGCACCGTACGGCCGCCCGCACATCCACCGCCGCGACCGCGGTCTCCGTGGCGTCGGCCGGGTCGGGGGTGGCGGCGAGCATCCCGTCGCCGATCTCGGTGGGCCGCGCGAGCCGGGAGCGCCGGGCGTCGATGGCCAGGCGCCGGGCCACCGTGAACAGCCAGGGCCGCATCGACTCGTAGGGCCCGTCGAACGCCTCCGGATGGAGCCAGGCGCGGACCAGCGTCTCCTGTACCAGGTCCTCCGCGCGCTGGCGGTCGCCGTAGGTCAGGCCGAGCAGGAAGCCGAACAGTGCCTGACCGTGGTCGCGCTGCAGCTCCGCGAGGGCCCGCTCGTCCGTCGTCGCCGTCGTCGTCGCCGTCGCCATGCTCCACACCTCTCCTGTCGGCTCCTCGTCCCGGGGCGTATACGAACGCATGGGGGCGGCGAGCGACAGGGAACGCGCGGCTGTCTGCGACGAGCGGTCGCAACGAGCGGCGAATGGTGCGGCGAGCGGTCAACCGGAGGCGCTTCGTCCGTTACGGCAGGTTTTGACAGCTGATGCGGCTTTGACTCTTGACTGTGGCTTATATGACCTGTGGATTCATCTGGACACATGTTCATCGGATGAATCGGGCGGAGCCGGTCATGACCCAGCGAAAGAGACACGGGACGGTGGCCCTCGCCGCCCTCCTGCTGACGGCGGCGACCGGTTGCGCCGGCGGCGCCCGTACCCCTGGAGCGGAGCCCGCGCGGCACCAGCCCGCGAGCCCCGCCGCCCCCTCGGCGGTCGGCGGCGCGGCCTCCGCCCGGACCGGCTTCACCCTCGTCGCCTCCGGCGACGTCCTGCCGCACGCCTCGATCATCCGCCAGGCCGCCGCGGACGCGAACGGTCAGGGGTACGACTTCCGCCCGATGCTGTCCGGCGTGAAGAACGTGGTGTCCGCGGCCGATCTGGCGATCTGCCACATGGAGACCGTGTACGGGCAGGAGGGCGGGCCCTACACCGGCTACCCCACCTTCAAGTCCCCGCCCGAGATCGCCCCCGCCCTCAAGGAGACCGGCTACGACTCCTGCTCCACCGCCTCCAACCACACCCTGGACGACGGCGCCGCCGGCCTCGGCCGCACCCTCGACGCCCTCGACAAGGCGGGCGTCAAGCACGCCGGTTCGGCGCGCACCGCCGAGGAGGCGGCCCGCCCCACCCTGCTGAAGGCGGGAGACGCGACCGTCGCCCAGCTCGCGTACACCTACGACACCAACGGCTTCCCGCTGCCCGAGGGGCAGCCCTGGGCGGTCAACCTGATCGACGAGCAGAAGATCATCGCGGACGCGCGGGCCGCCCGCGCGGCCGGTGCCGACGTCGTCGTGGTCAGCATGCACTGGGGCACCGAGTGGCAGACGGCCCCCGACGAGCGCCAGCTCACCCTCGGCAGATCCCTCACCGCCTCGCGGACCGATGGCAGGCCCGACATCGATCTGATCATCGGCACCCACGCCCATGTCCCGCAGGCGTACGAGAAGGTCAACGGCACCTGGGTCGTCTACGGCATGGGCGACCAGATCGCCGGCGACATGATCAACCACGAGGGCGCCTACGATCCGCGCGGCAACCAGGGCACCCTCGGGCGCTTCACCTTCGTGCCTCCCACGGCACCCGGCGGGCGCTGGGAGGTCGCCAAGGCCGAATTCCTTCCGCAGTGGTTCGACACCGGCCGGGGGAGGGTGGTCGACGTCAACGCCGCCATCGAGAAGGGTGAACCCCTCACCGCCGTACGCGACACCATCCGCGACGTCGTCCTCGGCCGGGGCGCGGCGATGGACGGTCTGGTGATGGGGGAGTAGCGCGCCCATCGGCTCAACGGGTGTTTTCGGGCGGACGGCCGGTGTGGATGAGGCGCACCGGCCTTCGTCCGTGCGAGCCATTAGTCATGAAAAAGGATCAGATGCCCACGGGGCGCCGGGCGGTGCTGCGCATCGCCGCCGCCCTCGGGGCCACAGCCACGGTCGGAGCCCTCGCGGTGGAGCGTTTCGGCGCGGCGCCCGGAGCACCGCCGAGCGCCCTGCCGGACACCGCCCGGGGCGCCGCCCCCCGCGGTGCCCCCGCGGCGGGCCCTCCGGCGAGCAGTCGGCTGAGGCCCTCCGCGTACCGGCTCCAGCCGATGACGGCCTACGCGCCCCCGGCCTTCCGCAAGGCGATCCCGCCGGTCCGGCAGCGGCCCTTCCTGCGGATGTCCGGTGTCGGCCGCTCGATGGTGCTCACGTTCGACGACGGACCCGACCCCCGGTACACCCCGGAGATCCTCGCCGTCCTGCGCCGCTACGGCTGCCGGGCGATGTTCTTCGTCTGCGGCGAGATGGTCGTCGAGAACCAGGACCTGGTACGGGAGATGGCCGCGGACGGGCACGTGGTCGGGAACCATTCGTGGTCCCATCCGCTCATCCCGAAGCTGCGTCCCTCCCGCATCCGGGACGAACTGGGCTCCACCAGCGATCTCGTCGAGAAGATCCTCGGTTCGGCCCCGCTCTGGTACCGCGCACCGTTCGGGGCCTGGAACCGGCACTCCTTCGAGATCGGCGCCGAGCTGGGCATGGAGCCGCTCGCCTGGACCGTCGACACCCTCGACTGGAAGGAGCCGGGCACCGGCACCATCGTGCGCCGGGTGCTGGACGGAGCCGCGCCCGGTGTCGTCGTGCTCTCGCACGACGCGGGCGGCAACCGCTCGCAGAGCGTGGCGGCCCTCCGGAGCTATCTGCCGGAACTCCTCGACGCGGGCTACAGCATCACCGTCCCGCGGCGCTGAGCCGCGCACGCACGGAGGAGGCGCGAAGGAGCGCGAAGGAGGCCCCCGGAGCTCCGGGGGCCTCCTCCGTGTGCTGTGGGGTCAGCGCGAGCCGACCATGCGGGCGTAGACGACGACGTTGCCGTCGTAGCCGGTGGCCCGTGAGTAGCCCCCGCCGCAGGTGATGACCCGGAGCTCGGGCTCCCCGGTGTCGCCGTAGACCTGGACGCCGGGGAAGTTGTTCTTGGCGTACACCTCGACGCCGTAGATCTCGAAGACGGCGACCCGGCCGTCGTACCGCTCCACCTCGACGTGCTGGCCCTTGTCCAGCGACCCGAGGCCGTAGAACACCGCCGGGCCCGAGGCGTTGTCGACATGGCCGACGATGACGGCCGTGCCGCGCTGCCCGGGCGCGATGCCGTTCTGGTACCAGCCGGCCAGGTTGGAGTCCTCCGGCGGCGGCGCCGCGATCCAGCCGTTCTCGTCCAGGCCGACGTCCATGATGGGCGCCGCGACCCTGATGGAAGGGATCTTCACCCGGGAGGCGGGGGCGTACGGCAGCGGTTGGAGGCCGGGCGTGACGGCGGGGGGAGTCCCGATCGGGCGGGTGTCGGGACGGGCCGCGGCCGCCGGCTGCGGCGGTCCGTGTTCGACGTCGACTCCGTTGCGCATCATCGCCAGGCCGGACAGCATGACGAGAGCGAGCACGCCCCACGGATGGCGTCTCCTCGGCTCAAGGACGCTGAAGTCCTTGGGGCTCATGGTTCTCCCTTCGTGGCGTCGTCAGAACGGTAAGGGCGGCCGGGCGAACCGGCGATCAGGGCAGGGCGAACGGGTGGCGGACGGCCGGTGGACGGTCGGTGGGCGGGCGCGGGACGCCCGGGCTCTGTCGTACCCGACAGGCGGGCGGGTGACGGGGACGATGACCCATCCGAGTATTCGTCAGATAAGCATTCTGACGGTCCGTGACCTGCGGTTCCGTCAGTTCCGCCGCCGTTTGCCCGGCGTGTCGCCTCACCGGTGTGGACCAGTGCCGAGATGCGGTCATTGGCAGTATTGGTGATGGTTCGTCATGGAAGCCGTACTCGTCGAATTTCCCGGGGCACCGCTTCGGGGCGTCTTCCACTGGAGGTTCAACCATGCGTGCTGCACGCACTCTGGCGGTGACCGCCACCGCGATCGCGGCGGTCGGGCTCGCGGCCCCCCTCGCTGCCGCCACCATCGGGCCCAGCAGCGTCAATGTCGGCTCCTCCGAGGTCCAGAGGGGAGGCGACGGCTCCCACAACGTCACCGTCACCCCCTCCGCGGTCCACCAGGGGTCGACCCTCACCATCACCGTCAAGGGCTGCACCGGGGGTACCGTCACGTCCAACGCCTTCCCGACGGTCAGCCTTTCCGCGCCCTTCGGCGGGGTCTCCAGCGCCGTCGCCCGCATCCACAACAACGCCACGCTCGGCGAGCACACGCTGACCGTCCACTGCACCAGCCCCCACCGGACGTTCACCCAGCGGTTCCGTGTGCTGGCCGGTACGGGCGCGCAGGGCGGTATCGGCGGCTCGCTCGCCCCCGACTCCACGGAGATGGCCGTCGGCGGTTCGCTCGTCGCGGCGGCCGCGCTGGGTGGTGGTCTCTTCATCGCCCGCCGGCGCCGCATGGGTGGCGCGAGGGTCTGACCGGTCGAACCTCCCGGTCGGCCGTCCCCGCACCTCCCGAACCAGAAAAGCCCGTCGCCCCCGAATCCTGTGGAGCAGGACTCGGGGGCGACGGGCGTGTCCGGTGCGGGCGGGGGCTGGGGGCGACACCGTCCCCACCCCCCGTCAGTGGCGACGGCCCCGGTCGAGGTTCGACCGGCGGCGTACGACGAAGACGGTGCCGGCGGCCGCGGCGACGACCAGACCCGCGCCGGCCGCCAGCGTCCCCGTGTCGATCCCGTCGACGGAACCGCCGACCCCGCCCCGCACACCGCGCGGGGTGGTGAGGACGGTGGAGCTGATCGTCGGGCTCGCGGTGGTGCCGCTGATGGTCAGGTTGACGGTGTCCGTGATGCCGCCGGTGCAGTTGAACGAGATCGTGTAGACGGCACCCCGCTTGGCGTCCATGTCCACCAGGGCGGTGGCCGAGGATCCGGGTGCGATGGTCACCGTGTCGAAGATGCCCGACGAGGCGATCGCCGTGCTGGCGCAGCCGGGAGCGCTCAGCGTCACCCGGCCGCCCGGCGCGACGAGCGAGGGTGAGACGACGAAATCGCCCGGCGCCTTCGCCCGTGGCGCCTGTGGGTTCGGTGCGGGTGCGCCGTCCGCCGCCGAGGCGACGGGAGCGGCCAGGGCGAGGACGGCCGCCCCCAGCACGGCGGTGGACGCGATGCGTATCGCGCGCATGGTGAATCCTCCGGTCCCCGAGGAGCAGCTGCGGAAGCGGTTTCCACAAATGGCCAGACATGCACCTCGATGCCCGAAACGCTAAAAGCCCTCTATCACAGCCGCGATTCCAGGCGGGCGAATGGGGCACGGGTGTCCCCCGTGCGGCCTACAGAGCGTGTCGCCCGGGCCCGTACCCGTGGGCCTTGGCGGCCTCCGCCGGCGGCAGCGCCCGCTCGACCGATGTTCAGGCCGCCGGCAGGGGGCCCCGTGCCCCGCGGGTTCGACAAGGCGCTCGCTAGCTCGTGAGCTGCGGGAAGAGATCGGTGAACGGTGTGGCCGTCGCCGAGATCCCGCGACCGAAGGGCGCGTCGAAGTCCCAGATCAGGAACAGCAGGAAGGCGATGAGCGCGCTGAACAGTCCCGCGAGGAGGAGTTCCCGGCCGGTACGCCGGATCTGCAGGGTGAAGATCAGGCCGACCGTCACCAGCGCCCCGATGATCAGGCCGAACCACACCACTCCCGGCATGGTCGCCCCCGCGTTCTGTCCCCGGGCGCCCCGCGCGTCGTCGACCACCGCCACCTGGTCCACCAGCGGCTGGTACGCCTGGCCCTCGTGGTCGTCGGCCGGCCGGTAGTCGGTCACGCTCCGGCGTACCTGCTCCAGGAGCCGGGTGCCCTCCTCGCTGAGCTCGCCGTGCTCGGACATGTGGCGCCACTCCTCGTCGACCACAAAGGAGACGTACGCGTCCACATCGGCGCGGATCCGGGTCCGGACGTCGGCCGGATACACCTCCACCCGCGCCGAGATCTCGTGCAGCGCCTGGGCCTCCTGGCGCACGGTCTCCTGGGCCGCGCCGCGCGCCTCCCAGACTCCGGCGATGGCGAGGCCGAGCACGATCGCGTAGATCACGCCGATCATCATGGTCATGTACTCCATGACGTCGGGGGTCTCGCTCGGGTCGTCGTCGTCGGGGACCCTGCGGTTGTTGATGACGACGATGGTGAGGACGACGGCGCAGGCGGCGGCCATCGCGATGGTCAGGACAAGCCATTCGGACATGGTGTTCTCTCGGTCGGGGCTCAGCGGGAGCGGGGGCGCAGGGTCACGGCAGCCAGCACCGCCGGGACGGTGACGAGCAGCGTCATGGACACGAGCGAGCCTCCGCCCTTGGGTTCGGGCCGCTGGGCGCGGCGGTAGGCGGGCAGGGCGACGGGAGTCGGCGCCGGCGGGCGGGTGCTCAGCGAGGGGCTCGGGGGCGGCGGGGCGGGCACCTCGGGCGTTTCGGGCGCCGGGGCGGGCCGCGGCGGGACCGGATCCGCAGGCGCCGGCGGGGGTGGGGGCGGGGGATCCGCCCGTACGGGAGGGGGTGGCGCCGGGGCCGGCGGCGGGGGCTTCGGGGTGGGCGTGGGCGCAGGTCGCGGGGGAGGGGGTGGTGGAGCCGGGGTGGGCGAGCACGCGCCGGGCCCGATGACCGAGACCGAGGTGTTCGAACCCCCGGGCCCGGTCGAGGCATAGGCGCAGGCATCGGCGGCGGCCGGCACCGGTGTGGCGATCAGCCACAGCAGCGCGGCGGCCGCCAAGGGCCGCGCGAGAGACGATCCGTACAGAGACACGCCGAAGATCATGATCGCAAGCCCGGCGCGGCAGGGCGGGAACGGCCCGGATTCCCCGGATGGAGGGGTTCTCGAAGGGCGCTGGTTTGACGTTTCCGCGAAAACTTCTTCGCCTCCCTTTGAGTGGCGGGCGCCCGAGTTCCGTATCCACTACCGGGAACGGCGTCCAGCGCCGCGCCGACATCACCATGGAGCAAGGGGAGTCGACATGAAGTCCTGGGGGAACGCGGCACTCGCGCTGACGGCGGCGGCCGTCCTCGCGTTGACGACGGCGTGCGGTCAGGAGAAGGGCGAGTCGCCGCTGGACGGGCAGCCCGCCGGAGCGGCGAGCCCGGCCGGCGCGCCGGCCGACAGCGGCTACGGATCCGGCGGGTACGCCTCCGGGGGGTACGGGTCCGACACCGGCGGCGGGGCGGGGGCCGGCGCGGCCGAACCGGCCGGGCAGTTGGCGGTGGACGACACCAAGCAACTGGGCAAGGTGGTCACGGACAGCGAGGGCTTCACCCTCTACCGTTTCGACAAGGACTCCTCCTCCCCGCCCCGTGCCACCTGCGAGGGGGACTGCGCCAAGGCGTGGCCCGTCGTGAGCGCTGCGGGCGCCAAGCCCCCGGCCGGCGTGGACGCCGCGCTGCTCGGCGAAGTCACCCGTGCCGACGGCAGCAAGCAACTCACCCTCGACGGCTGGCCGATGTACCGGTACGCGAAAGACACCAAGCCCGGAGACATCAACGGCCAGGGCGTCGGCGGCACGTGGTTCGCCGCGGCCCCCGACGGCAAGAAGGCCGCCGCCCCCGCTGCGGGTGCCGGGGCGGACGTCGGTGGCGGAGCGGACGCGGGCGATGCGGAGGATTCCGGTTCGGCCGCACCCGGCCTCTCGGTGCGCAAGGACCCCGAGCTCGGTGACATCGTGGTCGATTCGCGAGGAATGACGGTTTACCGATTCAAGAAGGATTCCGCCTGGCCCATGAAGTCGGCCTGCACCGGCGCTTGTCTGGAGAAGTGGCCGGTTGTCGCCCCCGTCGACAAGAACGACATCGAGGGGATCACCAAGAAGGGCTTCGTGACCTTCGACCGCCCCGACGGCGTCAAGCAGCAGACGATCGACTGCTGGCCCCTCTACACGTTCGCCGGCGACGAGGCCCCCGGAGACATCAACGGCCAAGGTGTGGGCGGTACCTGGTACGCCGTGTCCCCGGAGGGAAAGCTGGTCGGAGCGCCCAAGTAGGTCCCCCGCGCCGCGCTTCCGGCCGGTCGGCCCGCCGTCACCCTTGTGTGACGGCGGGCCGGCGCACGTCCATATGCACGTGAATTTGCACGGCCTGAAGGCGTGAAATCTGCGTTCCGGCTGCACGTGCCAATGGCGTGTGACCAAGAACGGACCGCGAATTTCCGTTTCTACTCGCCCTCTCGGCGGGCGATCAGTAGCCTCGGCTCGAACACCGGCCGCGAACACATGGCCGTATCCCCCGTGGCGACTTGTTGGAGACATTGATGGAGCGTCCCGCCTGGGCTCCGCCGGGTATCGATATTTCGGTGCCGAGCGTGTCCCGTATGTACGACTTCTATCTGGGCGGCTCGCACAATTTCGAGGTGGACCGGGAAGCGGCCCGGAAGGCCATGGAGTTCATGCCTGGACTCCCCAAGGTCATGCAGGCGAACCGTGCCTTCATGCGCCGCGCGGTCCGTTTCGCGGTCGACAACGGCATCACCCAGTTCCTCGACATCGGCTCCGGCATACCGACGTTCGGCAATGTCCACGAGGTCGCCCAGGCCGCCGCCCCCGGCGCCCGGGTGGTGTACGTCGACCACGACCCGGTCGCCGTGGCGCACAGCAGGGCCGTCCTCGAGGGCAACGACGACGCGGCGGTCCTCTCCGCGGACCTGCGCAAGCCGCAGGAGATCCTGCACAGCCCCGAGGTCGGACAACTCATCGACCTCGACCGGCCGGTGGCCCTGCTGCTCGTCGCCGTCCTGCACTTCCTGGAGGACGAGGACGAGCCGGGGCGGGCGGTCGCCGAACTCGTCGACGCCCTCGCCCCCGGCAGCATCGTCGTCGTGACCCACGCCTCCTACGAGGGCATCCCGCTGACGCAGGAGCAGGCCGGCGGCACCGTCGGGGTCTACCGGAACATCCGCAGTCCGCTCGTGATGCGCTCGCACGCCGAGATCCTGCGCTTCTTCGAAGGTCTCGACCTGGTCGACCCGGGCCTCGTCTCCATGCCTCTCTGGCGGCCCGAGGGCCCCACGGACGAGGAGGATCCATACGCCTTCTCGGGCTTCGCAGGGGTGGGGCGCAAGGCGTGAAGGTGCCGTCTCAGCCGTCCGGTTCCGGCGCGGACCCGGACGGCCCGGAAGACAGACTCAGGCGGTTCGCGACCATCTGGAGCCGGGCCATCTTCCCCGTCACCGCGACCTCGCTCACCCGCGCCGACTTCGAGCTCCATCTGCAGCCGCTCGCCCGTACGTTGTGCGACGCGCTGCACGCCCGGCCCTTCGACACGGCCCCCGCCCACCGCACGGGGGCCGCGCTGGTGGCCGCGCACTGCACCGACCCGGACGCGCTCAGCCGCACCCTCGGCGTCATCGACTCCTACCTGGTGCTGTACTGCGGCATGGAGGGGGAGATACCCGCCGAGGAGCTTCGCTCCCGCAGCTCGCGGCTCCAGCACGCCCTCGCCGCCGGGTTCGCGCAGGCCCTGCGCGAGCGGACCCTGCTGGAGCAGGAGGCGATCGCCCGCTCCGCGCTCAGCGCCCGCAGCGCCGCCGAAGTGGCCCTGCACACCACCGAGAGCCGCTTCCGGGCGGTCTTCGACGGGGCCGCGATCGGCATCGGCATCGCCGATCTCGAAGGAAACATCCTGGAGATCAACGAGACGCTGACCCGGATGTTCGGCGGTCTGGAGCAGACCATCCGCAACCGCAACGTCAGCGACTGGGTGCACCCCGAGGACGGTCCGCACGTCTGGCGGCTCTACGACGAACTGGTCCGCGGCGAGCGGGAGAACTACCGGGTCGAGAAGCCGTACGACCGCGGCGACGGCACGGTCCTGTGGACCAACCTCACCGTCTCGCTGCTCCGCGACGCCGAGGGCTTCCCCCAGTACCAGCTGGCGCTGCTGGAGGACACCACCGAGCGACGGCTGCTCAACCTGCGGCTGCGGTACGAGGCGACCCACGACGCGCTCACGGGGCTGCCCAACCGGACCTTGTTCTTCGAGCGCCTGGAGAAGGCGCTCACCGCGGGCGACGGCGCCCGCTTCGGGCTCTGTTACCTGGACCTCGACGGTTTCAAGGCCATCAACGACAGCCTGGGCCACTCGGCCGGGGACCGTCTCCTTGTCGAGGTCGCCGACCGGTTGCAGACCTGCGCCACGGCCCCGGGCGAGATGGTGGCCCGGCTCGGCGGCGACGAGTTCGTCGCCCTCACCACCGGGCCCGGCACCGAGGGGGACGTCGTCGAGCTGGCGAACCGTATCCTCGCCGCACTCGCCTCACCCGTCCGGATCGACGGGCGTGAGCTGACCGTACGGGGCAGCATCGGCGTCGTCGAGGGACCGGCGGGGGAGCGCACCCCGGCCGAGGTGCTGCGCAGCGCCGACATCACCATGTACCGCGCCAAGTCGGCGGGCGGCAACCGCTTCGAGTTCGCCGACGCGGAGGCCGACGCCCGCGCCATCACCCGGCACGGGCTGACCACCGCGCTGCCGGCGGCGCTGGAGCGCGGCGAGTTCTTCATCGAGTACCAGCCGCTGGTGCACCTCGGCGACGGCAGTGTGCACGGCGCGGAGGCGCTCGTACGGTGGTGTCACCCGCAGCACGGTGTGCTCGGACCCGACCGGTTCATCCCGCTAGCCGAGAACACCGGCCTGATCGTGCCGCTGGGCCGCTGGGTGCTCCAGGAGGCGGTCCGCCAGGCTCGCTTCTGGCAGGCCCGGCACACCGACGGCGGTCCGTTGCGGATCAACGTCAACCTCTCGCCGACCCAGCTGCACCACCCGCGGCTGGTCGCCGACACGGTCGACGTCCTGGAGCGCTCGGGCCTGGAGCCCGGTGCCCTGTGCCTGGAGGTCACCGAGTCGGCGCTGATCGGCGCGGACGACGACCTGCTGAAGCCGCTGCGGCAGCTCGCGGAGATGGGCGTGGACATCGCCCTGGACGACTTCGGCACGGGGTACTCGAACCTGGCGAACCTGCGCCGGCTGCCGGTGAGCGTCCTCAAACTGGACCGGTCCTTCACGCGCGGCATGCAGCAGCACCCGGCGGACCCGGTGGACCTCAAGATCGTGGAGGGCATCGTCGCGCTGGCGCACAGCCTGGAACTGGCGGTGACGGTGGAGGGGGTGGAGACGCGGGCGCAGGCGCAGCAGCTGCGGGAACTGGGCTGCGACACGGCGCAGGGCTGGTACTACGCCCGCCCGGGCGCCCCGGACCGCATCCACTCCTTGCTCCTGGCGGACGCGGTGTAACTCGCCCACGGGCGGGCCTGCCGTCGCCTGCTGGGCCGTTCCCGCCCAGTCCCGCTGGTCCGGTGCCCGCCCCGGCCGCCACGCCATGCCCGTGTGGGCAATCGTCCCGCAGGGCGGGACGGGTGGGCACACGGGACGGCGCCCTTGCCGGGCCCAGGCTCCCATGCCCGCGGTGCCCACCGGTGCGGCGCCGTTGTCGGGTTGTGCCCACCCGTCCCGCCCAGCGGGACGATTGCCCACAACCAGGTCGGGGGTGAGCGTGGGCGCCGCCCCGCGTTGCGGGCGAGGGCACCGGGGCTATCGGGCAGGGCGGGAGGCGAGGAGGATGCGTTGGAGTTCGCGGGCCGCGCGGGGTGGGGCCACGTCGCTGCGGTGTGCCAGGGCGATCGTGCGGCGCAGCCCCGGGCGGGCCAGCGAGGTGACCCGGAGGTCCCGACCCGCCCGCGCCGCGACCATCGCCGGGACCACCGCGACCCCCAGCCCCGCCCGTACGAACCCCAGCACCGCGTCCATCTCGCCGCCCTCCACCGTGAACGACGGCTCGAAGCCCTCCGCCCGGCACGCCGCCACGGTCAGCTCCCGCAGGTCGTAACCGTGCCGGAACATCACGAGCGGCTGGTCCCGCAGATCCGCGATCCGCACCGGCCGCCCGGGCGCCGGCGCCGCCGCGCTCGACACCACCACCAGGTCCTCGCGCAGCAGCTCCACGGTCGTCAGCGCAGGTGACGGCGTCGGCAGCGGCAGCACCACCAACGCCAGGTCCAGCGCGCCGCGCGCCAGCTCCCGTACGAGGTCGTGCGAGCCGCTCTCCTCGATGAGCAGCCGGATCCCCGGGTGCAGATCATGGAAGGCGCGCAGCACGTCCGGCAGCAGACCCGTGCACAGGCTCGGTGTCGCGCCGAGCCGCACCCGTCCGCGCTTCAGCTGCACCAGCTCCTGCACCTCGTGCCGGGCCGTGTCCGTGTCCGCCAGGATCCGCCGGGCCAGCGGCAGCAGCGCCTCGCCCGCGTCCGTCAGCGCGATGTTCCCCCGCGCCCGGCTGAACAGCTCCGCCCCCAGTTCCTGCTCCAGGGCCCTGATCTGCTGCGAGAGCGAGGGCTGGGAGACATGCACCCGCTCGGCGGCGCGGGTGAAGTGCCGGGTCTCGGCCACGGCCACGAAGTACAGAAGCTGCTGGAACTGCATAGGCTCAGCCTATCGAGATGAGCCGGACCATGTCTTGGACCTCTGGGGTCCTTCGGCCCTAGCGTCGTGCGCATGGCTCTGGCAACGAAGACGGCACCGACGGAACGACCACCGTCGCCCCCGCGCTCCCGCGGATTCTGGGCGTCCACGATCGGCAAGAAGACGGTCATGGCCGTCAGCGGCCTGATCATGCTCGGCTACCTCGTGGCCCACGTCATGGGCAACCTCAAGGTCTTCTTCGGCCCCGAGGAGTTCAACAGGTACGGCCACTGGCTGCGCACCATGGGCGAGCCCGTCCTGCACTACTCCTGGGGCCTGTGGCTCGTCCGGATCGTGCTGCTCGCGGCCGTCGTCGCCCATGCCGTCTCCGCGTACCAGCTCAGCAGGCGGGACATCAAGGCCCGGCCCACCGCCTACGTCCACCGCCGCAAGAGGTCCTCCTACGCCACCCGCACCATGCGCTGGGGCGGTGTGATCCTCGCCCTCTTCATCGTCTGGCACGTCCTGGACCTGACCACCGGCACCGTCCACCCCGGCGGCTTCCAGGAGGGCCGACCGTACGAGAACGTCGTCGACACCTTCTCCACCTGGTACGGCAACGTGATCTACCTCGTCGCCATGCTCGCCGTCGGCCTCCACGTCCGCCACGGGTTCTGGAGCGCCGCCCAGACGCTCGGCGTCGGCAACGCCCGCCGCGAGCGCGTGCTCAAGGCCCTCGCCAACGGCCTCGCGCTTGTGCTGACCGCGGGCTTCGTCTCCGTCCCCGTAGCCGTCATGACCGGAGTGGTGAGCTGACATGAGCTTCCTCGACTTCGAGACCGGTGACCCGGTCGTCGACCACAAGGCCCCCGCCGGCCCCATCGCGGAGCGCTGGGACACCCGCCGCTTCCAGGCCAAGCTGGTCAACCCGGCCAACCGCCGCAAGCACACCGTCATCGTCGTCGGCACCGGCCTCGCCGGCGGCTCCGCCGGCGCGACCCTCGCCGAACAGGGCTACCACGTCGTCCAGTTCTGCTACCAGGACTCCCCGCGCCGGGCCCACTCCATCGCCGCGCAGGGCGGCATCAACGCCGCGAAGAACTACCGTAACGACGGAGACTCCGTCCACCGCCTCTTCTACGACACCGTCAAGGGCGGCGACTTCCGCGCCCGCGAGTCCAACGTCCACCGCCTCGCGCAGATCTCGGTCGAGATCATCGACCAGTGCGTCGCCCAGGGCGTCCCCTTCGCCCGGGAGTACGGCGGCCTGCTCGACACCCGCTCCTTCGGCGGCGTCCAGGTCTCCCGCACCTTCTACGCCCGCGGCCAGACGGGCCAGCAGCTCCTCCTCGGCGCGTACCAGGCGCTGTCCCGCCAGATCGCGGCGGGCAACGTCGAGCTGCACGCCCGTACCGAGATGCTGGACCTGATCGTCGTCGACGGACGGGCCCGCGGCATCGTCGCCCGGGACCTGATCACCGGCGCGATCTCCACCCACTTCGCGGACGCGGTGGTCCTCGCCAGCGGCGGCTACGGCAACGTCTTCTACCTCTCGACGAACGCGATGAACTCCAACGCCACCGCCGTCTGGCGGGCCCACCGGCGCGGAGCGTACTTCGCCAACCCCTGCTTCACCCAGATCCACCCCACCTGCATCCCGCGCACCGGCGACCACCAGTCCAAGCTCACGCTGATGAGCGAGTCGCTGCGCAACGACGGCCGTATCTGGGTCCCCAAGGCGAAGGGCGACACCCGCCCCGCCGCCGAGATCCCCGAGGACGAGCGCGACTACTACCTGGAGCGCATCTACCCCTCCTTCGGCAACCTCGTCCCGCGCGACATCGCCTCCCGCGCCGCCAAGAACGTCTGCGACGAGGGCCGGGGCGTCGGACCGGGCGGCCAGGGCGTCTACCTCGACTTCGCGGACGCCATCGGGCGAATGGGGCGCAAGGCGGTCGAGGAGAAGTACGGCAATCTCTTCGACATGTACGAGCGGATCACCGCCGAGAACCCGTACGAGGTGCCGATGCGGATCTACCCCGCCGTGCACTACACGATGGGCGGACTCTGGGTCGACTACGACCTCCAGACCACCGTGCCGGGCCTGTTCGCGATCGGCGAGGCCAACTTCTCCGACCACGGGGCCAACCGTCTCGGCGCCTCCGCGCTGATGCAGGGCCTCGCCGACGGCTACTTCGTCCTGCCGTCCACGATCAACGACTACCTGGCCCGCCACCCGTCGAGCGAACCGCTCCATGACGACCACCCGGTGGTACGCGAGGTGCTGGCCGAGACCGAGGACCGCCTCAACCTGCTGCTCTCGGTCGACGGCGACCGTACACCCGACTCCTTCCACCGCGAACTGGGCGAGTTGATGTGGGAGTTCTGCGGCATGGCCCGCACGGACGAGGGACTGCGCAAGGCACTCGACCGCATCCCCCAGATCCGCGAGGAGTTCTGGCGCCGGATCAAGGTGCCGGGCACGGGCGAGGAGTTCAACCAGTCGCTGGAGAAGGCCAACCGGATCGTCGACTACCTGGAGCTCGCCGAGCTGATGTGTCTCGACGCGCTGAACCGGGCCGAGTCCTGCGGCGGCCACTTCCGTGAGGAGTCCCAGACCCCGGACGGTGAGGCCGCCCGGCGCGACGAGGAGTTCTCGTACGCCGCCGCCTGGGAGTTCCGGGGCACCGGCGACGCCCCCGTCCTGCACAAGGAAGACCTCGTCTTCGAGTACGTCCACCCCACCCAGCGGAGCTACGCATGAAGCTCACCCTGCGCGTCTGGCGCCAGAAGAACGCCGACGCCCCCGGCGCCATGTCCACGTACGAGGTGGACGGAATCTCCTCCGACATGTCGTTCCTGGAGATGCTCGACACGCTCAACGAGGAGCTCATCCTCCAGGGCGAGGACCCCGTCGCCTTCGACCACGACTGCCGCGAGGGCATCTGCGGCGCGTGCAGCCTGGTCATCAACGGCGACGCCCACGGCCCGGAGCGCACCACCACCTGCCAGCTCCACATGCGGGCCTTCCGCGACGGCGACACGATCGACATCGAGCCGTGGCGCGCCTCCGCCTTCCCGGTGGTCAAGGACCTGGTCGTCGACCGTTCCGCCTTCGACCGCATCATCCAGGCCGGCGGCTACATCAGCGTCCCGACGGGCGCGGCCCCCGAGGCCCACGCCACGCCCGTCCCCAAGGCGGACGCCGACTTCGCCTTCGAGCACGCCGAGTGCATCGGCTGCGGAGCGTGCGTGGCGGCCTGCCCCAACGGCTCGGCGATGCTCTTCACCTCCGCCAAGGTCAACCACCTGAACGTCCTGCCCCAGGGCGCCCCGGAGCGCGAGACGCGCGTCCTGGACATGGTGGGCCAGATGGACGCCGAGGGGTTCGGCGGCTGCACCCTGACCGGCGAGTGCGCGACGGCCTGCCCGAAGGGGATTCCGTTGCCCTCGATCGCGGCGATGAACAAGGAGTGGCTGCGCGCCCAGCGCACGTCCGGCCGCCGGTAAGGGGGACCCGGGTGGACGCGGCCCGTACAGCACGCACGGCGACCGTACGTGGCGCAGGGCCAGGGCCTCTCCACCGCGGACCGAGCCGCGTAGCCGGCCGCCGACGTCCCGCCGAGGCAGGGGCGGCGGCCGGTTACCTGTGCGTACCGCATGGGCGGAAGGTGACAGCGGCGACTGTCGTGGCCCCTCGGGGCCGTGACAACGTCGTCTCGTCACCGACCGAGGGAGTGCGTTGTGAACAAGGGGTACGCGGTTTTCTGCGACGCCGACCGTCACTTCTACGACGCCCCGCACCGCCTCGTCTTCGCCGACGGAGGGGGCGACTCCCTCTACCCGGCGGCCACGCTCCCCGTCCCCGAGGGCTGGACCCGCCGGCGGACGGGCGACTGGCTCGCCCTGCGCCCGCTGGGCCGCCCGCTCCCGGCGCAGGGCTGGAAGATCCATGTCTCGGCCGCTCTCGACAACGCGGAGAAGGTCCTCGCCACCGTCCGGGACTACTGCCTGCGCCATGACGTCGCCTTCAAATTCGTCCCGAGCCGGTACCTGCTGCACCAGCGCAACGCCAAGTACGCGGACCGCGCGGCGAGCGGCAAGTTCATCACGGTCTACCCGGCCGACGACGAGCGGTGCGAGCACGTGGCCACCGACTTGGCGCGGTTGCTCGACGGCGAGCCGGGCCCCTACATCCTCAGCGACCTGCGGTGGGGCCGGGGCCCCGTGCACCTGCGGTACGGCAGCTTCGTCCGCCGCCACTGCTACGACGAGCACGGGGAGCTGCGGCCGGCCATCGAGGACGGCTCGGGCACCCTCGTACCCGACCAGCGCGGTCCCGTCTTCTCCGTGCCCGCGTGGGTGACCGCGCCCCCCTTCCTGCGTCCGCACCTCGACGCGAGGGCCGCGGTGACCGTCCAGGACATGCCGTACGAGATCGAGAAGGCCCTGCACTTCTCCAACGGCGGCGGCGTGTACGAAGCCCGGCATCGGCCGACCGGGAGGCGGGTCGTCCTGAAGGAGGCGCGGCCGTACGCCGGGCTGGCCGCCGACGGCGCCGACGCCGTCACGCGGCTGCACCGCGAACGCGCCGCGCTGGAGCGGCTCTCGGGGCTCGCCTGCACACCGGAGGTCCTCGACAGCTTCACCCTCGGCGACCACCACTTCCTCGCCCTCGAGTTCGTGGAGGGCAAGCCGCTCAACACCTTCTTCGCCCGCAGGCATCCGCTGATGGAGGCCGATCCGTCGGCGGAGCGGCTCGCCGAGTACACGGAGTGGGCTCTGCGCGTACACGGGCTCGTCGAGCAGGCCGTGGCAGCGGTGCACGCACGCGGGATCGTCTTCAACGACCTGCACCTGTTCAACATCATGGTGTCCGAGGACGAGTCCTCCGTGGTGCTGCTGGACTTCGAGGCGGCACAGCCGGTCGCGGCCGGCGGCCGCCAGACCGTCGCCAACCCGGCGTTCGTCGCACCCGCCGACCGGCGCGGCCTCGACGTGGACCGCTACGCCCTCGCCTGCCTGCGCATCGCCCTGTTCGTCCCGCTCACCAGCCTGTTCGCCGTGGACCGGGCCAAGGCCGCGCACCTGGCGGAGGTCGCGGCGGCGCGGTTCCCGGTACCCCGGGACTTCCTGGACGCGGCAGTACGGGAGATCATCCGCGAGCCGGTCGGTGACCCGCCTCCCGACGGTGCGCCGGCGCCCGGCCGTCCCGCGGGCAGGGCCCGTTTCCTTCCCGAGGAGCCGGGAGACTGGCCGCGCAGCCGCGACTCGATGGTGCGCGCGATCCTGGCATCGGCGACCCCGGACCGGGAGGATCGTTTCTTCCCCGGCGACATCGCGCAGTTCGCCACCGCCGGCGGCGGGCTGTCCCTCGGCTACGGCACCGCGGGAGTCCTCCACGCCCTCCAGGAGAGCGGGGCCGAGCGATGCCCCGCGGCGGAGGCCGGACTCCTGCGATACGCGAAACAGCCCGGGTCCGGCACGCCGCTCGGCTTCTACGACGGGCTGACCGGCATCGCGTGGACCCTCCAGCGGCTCGGGCACACGGCGGCCGCCCTCGAACTGGCCGAACTCGTCCTGGCAGAGGACCACGACGCGCTCGCCCCCGACTTACACGGCGGAACGGCCGGTATCGGCCTGGCCCTGGACGCCCTGGCCACCGCCACCGGTGAGACGGGCCTGCACGACGCGGCCCTGCGCTGCGCGGAACTGACGGCCCGCCCGCCCGCCGCCTCCTCCCCGGCGGCGGGGGAGTCACCGGGCCGGGTGCGGACCGGGCTGCTGCACGGTGGGGCCGGCCGGGCACTGCTGTTCGTCCGGCTCTACGAACGCACCCGGGACACCGCCCTTCTCGACCTCGCCGCCGAAGCGCTTCACGACGACCTCTCCCGGTGTGTGCGCGGAATCTCCGGCACCCTCCAGGTCGACGAGGGCTGGCGGACGATGCCGTACCTCGGCGCCGGCAGTGTGGGCATCGGCATGGTGATCGACGACTACCTCCTCCACCGCCGCGACGACGCCCTCGACCGGGCCCGCCGCGAGATCGTGCGGGCGGCGCAGGCCACCTTCTACGCCCAGCCGGGACTCTTCCGCGGCGCCGCCGGGATGGTGCTCCACCTCGCCCGCACGAACGCCGGCGGCCCTGGCACGGAGCCGGCGGACGTACGCCGCCAGGTCGACTGCCTGACCTGGCACGCGATGGCCTACCAGGGCCATCTCGCCTTCCCCGGCGAACAGATGATGCGGCTCTCCATGGACCTCGCCACCGGCACCGCGGGCGTCCTGCTGGCCCTCGCGGCAGCGCTGGGCGAACGCCCGGCACACCTGCCCTTCCTCCCGCCGCTTCCGCGGCCCCAGAACCGGCCCCGTACCGGGGTCGTCCATGCACCACCGTCCCCACACGAAAGGAAACGATCATGAACCTGCTCGACCTGCAGTCGCTGGAGACCCCCAAGGACGAGGCCGTCGGTGACGTCGAGACCGGTAGCCGCGCGAGCCTTCTGCTCTGCGGCGACAGCAGCCTCAGCGTGACGACCTGTAACTGACCCGGTCCGGCTCCGCGTACGGCAACCGAGCACGTCGGCGCGGAGTCCCGGTGCCCCTGGAGCGCGTCTCCGGGGGCACCGGCCGTCGGGGGCCGAGCGCGGGGGCTGCCCGGCCGGGGGAACCACACCCGCCAGGAGAAAGGGCATCGGATGGCCTCGCCGACCGGTTCCGACCGGCTGTTGCGCGGCGCCGCACGGCATACCGCGGGAACCACGGTCGCGCTGCTCGTCTGCTCGGTCGCCGGTGCGGCCTGCTCCCTCGCCGTCCCCGCCATGGCCGGCAGGACCCTGGATCTGCTGCTGCACCAGCGCCCCGGCGCAGGCACCTGGTTGGTGTACGTCGCCGTGCTGCTCGCCGCGGAAGTCCTGCTGGAGGGCGCGTCGGTCCTGCTGACCCAGCTCACCAACGCCCGCGCCACCGCCTGGATCCGCCGACGTGCGCTGACCGGGCTGCTCCGCACCGCCCCTCACCGCGCCGCGTCCCACTCCGGCGGCGACGTCGCCGCCCGGCTGTGCGTCAACGCCACGGACAGCGGCACCGCACCGGCGGCGCTCGCGACCTCGGTGGCCTCCGTACTCGCCCCGGCCGGTGCCCTCGTCGCGCTGGCCGTCATCGACCCCTGGCTCGCCGCCGTCTTCGTCGCAGGTCTCCCCCTGCTCCTCCTGCTGCTGCGCGCGTTCGCGCACCAGTCCTCCGACACGGTCGGCCGGTATCAGCATGCGCAGGGTGCCATCGCCGCCCGGCTGGCCGAGGCGCTGAAAGGCGCGCGCACCATCGCCGCCGCGGACACGGCACGCCGCGAGGAGGAGCGCATCCTCGCCCCACTCGAGGACATGACCCGGCACGGCACCCGCATGTGGCTCGTCCACGGTCGCGCCGTGGCCCGGAGCGGCGTCCTGCTCCCGTTGCTCACCACCGCCGTCATGGCGGTGGCGGGGACCAGGCTGGCCTCGGGGGAGCTCAGCGTCGGCGCCCTGCTGGCCGCCACCCGGTACGCCGCCCTCGCCGCCGGCATCGGAGGCATCGCGGCACCGCTCGGCACGCTCGTGCGGGCCCGCAGCGCAGGACGCCGCACCTCCGAACTGGCCGGCCTTCCCCCCCTGTCGTACGGCTCCGCCGTCCTGCCGGCCGACGGGCCCGGTGGCCTGGAGCTACGGGGAGTGCGGGTGGTGCGCGACGGCGTGCCGCTGCTCACGGACGTGACGCTCGCGATCGACGGCGGATCGACGGTCGCCGTCGTGGGCCGCTCGGGCGCGGGCAAGTCGACCCTGGCCGCCGTCGCGGGCCGGTTGACCGACCCCGACGCGGGACACGTCCTCCTCGACGGTGTCGACATGGCCGCGCTGTCCCACGACGAACTGCGGGGAGCCACCGCCTACGCGTTCGCCCGACCCGCCTTCGACGGCGGCGCCGCCGCCACGGTCCGTTCCGCGGTCGCCGCCGGGATCGGCCCCGGCCGGGACCCCGCCACGGCCGCCGAGGTCCGACGGGCGGCGCGTGCCGCGAGTGCCGACACCTTCATCCGTCTGCTGCCGCGCGGATACGACACGCCCTTGGACGACGCGCCGTTCTCCGGTGGCGAGAGCCAACGCCTCGGGCTGGCACGGGCGTTCATCGGCGCGGGCCGCCTGATGATTCTCGATGACGCGATGTCGAGCCTCGACACGGCCACCGAACGGCAGGTGGAGTTCGCCCTCTCCACCCTGCTGCGGCCGTGCACCACGTTGATCGTGGCCCACCGGGTGTCCACCGCGGCCCGCGCGGACCGGGTCGTCTGGCTGGAGGCGGGCCGCGTGCGGCGGTACGCACCTCACCGCCGGCTGTGGGAGGACCCGGACTACCGCGCGGTGTTCTCCGCCCACGACGGCCTCGGGGCGGGCGCATGACCGCGGGGGCGGAGACGGGCCCGGCGGCGGCCCCTCCGCCGACGCGGTCGGCCCCCCGTGACGCGGGGGTGGCCGCCGGAACGCCCGTGGCGTCCCGGCGCGTCAGGGCTTCGGCGGCGGTCTTCCTCGGCCGCCGCAAGGGAGTGCTGGTCAGACTGGCGGCATGGTCCGTGGCCGAGTCCGCGCAGACGTTCCTCGGCGGCTACTGCGTGGCACGTTCCCTGGACGACGGCTTCCTGCGGGGCGCCCCCGCGGCCGGGCTGCTCTGGCTGACCGGAGCCGTCGTGGCCATCCTTCTCGGCGCTCCGGTCGTCCGCGGGGTCTTCGCCCAACTCGCCCACCTGACCGAACCGCTGCGCGACGACCTCGTACGGCGGTCGGTGCGCCACGCGCTGCGCGCTGCCACCGCCGCGGGCGCGACCGGGGACACGACCGCGGTGTCCCGGCTGACCAGCCAGACCGAGATCGCCCGCGACAGCTTCGCCGGGCTGGTGCTCGCCGCCCGCTCCTTCGTCTTCGTCGCCGCCGGAGCCTTGGTCGGTCTGCTGTCACTGGCGCCGCGGTTGCTCCTCGTCGTCCTCCCCCCGATGGTGCTGGGCCTCGCCCTGTTCACCGCTTCCCTGCGGCCCATGGCACGCGCCCAGCACCGCTACCTCGACGCCGACGAGGCCGTCGGACGGCGAGCCGAGATCACGTGCACCGCCCTGCGCGACATCGTCGCCTGCGGCGCCCAGGAGCCGACCGCCGCACACAACCGCCGTGCGATCGACGAGGCCGCCGCCGCCCAGCGCGCCATGGCCCGGTGGGCGGCGGCACGCACGCTCTCCGTCGCGACGGCGGGGCAGCTGCCGGTGTTCCTGCTGCTCGCCGCGACCCCGTGGCTCCATCGCCACGGGGTCACGACCGGCGCCCTGGTGGGCGCGCTCACCTACGTCCTCCAGGCGCTCCTCCCGGCACTGCAGACACTGATGACGGTCCTGGGCGCCGCCGGAGCACGTCTCTTCGTGATCCTCGACCGACTCACCCGTCCGATGCCCGAGCCCGCTCTCCCCACCGCCGCCCACCATGGGCACCCGCGGGTGGGTCGCGCGACGGCGGCACTGGAGCTGAGTGGGGTCCGGGCCGCGTACGGGCCCGGCGCCCGTGCCGTCCTCGACGATCTGGAACTGACCGTCGAGGAGGGGGAGCACATCGCCGTCGTCGGCCCGAGCGGCATCGGCAAGTCGACCCTGCTGCGCGTCGCGGCGGGGTTGCTGGCGCCCGACCAGGGCGACGTACGCCTCGCCGGCCGCCCCGTCGCACACCATCGCCTGCCCGAACTCGCGGCCCTGCGTGTACTGATCCCGCAGGAGGCGTACGTCTTCACCGGCACCCTGCGGGAGAACCTCCGGTATCTGCGGCCCGACGCCCGCCGGTCCGACGTCGACGAGGCCGTACGGGCACTGGCGCTGGAACCGCTCGTCGACCGTCTCGGCGGGCTCGACCTTCCGCTGACGCCGGAGGCGCTCTCCCTCGGCGAGCGCCAGCTGATCGCCCTTGGGCGCGCACATCTCTCCTCGGCCCGCCTGCTCCTGCTCGACGAGGCGACCTGCCATCTGGACCCCGTCGCGGAGGCCACGGCCGAGCGCGCGCTGCGCGCCCGGCCCGGGACTCTGGTCGTCGTGGCCCACCGGCTGTCGTCCGCCCTGCGCGCCGACCGGATCCTCGTCCTCGACGGCACTCGGGCCGCGTACGGCACGCACGACGAACTGCTCGTGCGGTCCGCTCTCTACCGCGACCTGGTGGGGCACTGGAACGACGTCCAGGAGTGAACGGGGGCGGGGCTCGCGGAGACGTCACGCGAGGGCGGTCAGGTCCACCCGGCACCCTGGGCGATCCGGATGGCGTCCACCCGATTGCGCGCGCCGACCTTGCGGATGACGCTCGCCATGTAGTTGCGGACCGTGCCCCTGGACAGGTACAGCGTCGCGGCGATCTCGGCGACCGGCGCCCCCTTGGCGGCCAGCGAGAGGACAGTGAGCTCACGCCGGGTGAGCGGCATCTCCGCGGCTTGGAGAAATCCGACGGCGAGCGTGTCGTCGATGAAACGCTCGCCCGCGGCGACACGGTGCACCGCCTCGAGTAATCGGCTCTTCGAACCGTTCTTGTCGACGAATCCCATCGCCCCTGCCGCGTGGGCCCGGCGCAGCACACCGGGCCGCTGCGCGGGAATCAGCGCCAGCAGCCGCGAGCCACCGGCTGCCGGGGACGCCGATGCCGATGTCGATGCGGTGCCGGGCGGTGCCTCGGAGGCGGGCAGACATTCGGCATCGGCGACGTACACGTCCGGAGGCGACGTCTCCGGCCCCGGCCCCTGGGGCCAGTGCGGCAGCGAGGAAACGACCAGGCACCCGCCCGATCGCAGCAGTTCCACAAGCGCGGCACGGAGGAGCTGTGCTTCGTAGACCACCGTCACTCTTGTCATTCCCACCCCTTCGGTCCTCCGCCGTGCCAGGGGGCACGGCGCGAGCAGCCACCCCACCCCTCTGCCCTTGCGTCCGGAGCGAGAACGCGTCACTGGGCGCACGAGGGGCGCGCAGGAGAGCGCGAAGGCCGGAACCTTTCCCTCACCCCGACCGGTGCGCAGGCCGGAGAGGTGTGGCGCCGACCGGAGTGCGCGGGGAATGTCCCGATCCCGCCTCCCTACGCCAGGTGCGCGAAGTCGGCCCGACCGGTCAGGCCGGCGACACGGGCCAGCCGGCGGTAGGAGTCGCGCAGCGCGTCGCGATCGTACGTGCTGGTCGTCACCAGGACCTCCTGGGCGCCGCTCTCCTTCACCACCCGCTCCAGAGCCTCGCCGACCTGCTCCTCCGTGCCGTACACGTGCCCCTTCAGTCCCGACGCGAAGAACTCCCGCTGCTTCTCCGTCGGCTTCTCCGTCGTCATGAGCCCCTCGATCCGCTCGACGGGCATCAAGGGCGGGAAGACGCCTTGCGTGCGCGAGTACGCGAGCGACCACGCCTCCGGGATCAGCAGGCGCCGGGCCTCCTCCTCGGTGGCGGCCACGGCGACCGTGCCCGCGACCACGACGTACGGCTCCTCGGACCAGGCGGAGGGGCGGAAGGCGGACCGGTAGACGTCGATCGCGCGCAGCATCCGCTGCCGGCCCCGCAGATCCCCGATGACCAGCGGAAGACCGGCCTCGGCGGCGATCGAGGCGCCCTCGCCCGTCGCCAGGACGTACGGCGGCACGCGCAGGCCCTCGGCCGGGCGTGCGTGCACCTGCGGGTGGGCGGTCTGCGTCCCCGTGAACCAGCCGAGCAGCTCGGTCAGCTGCTCCCCGAACCGCTCGGCGTCGCCCTTGTCCCGGCCGAGCGCCCGGCGGATGCCGTCCGTGAAGCCGACCGAGCGGCCGAGCCCCATGTCGATCCGGCCGGGGAAGAGCGACTCCAGGACGCCGAACTGCTCGGCCACGACCATCGGCTGGTGGTTGGGAAGCATCACCCCGCCGGTGCCGACCCTGATGGAGGACGTGGCGGCGGCGACGGCGGCGGCCAGCACGGCGGGCGCGGAGCCCGCCACACCCGGCACGCTGTGGTGCTCCGAGACCCAGAACCGGTGGTACCCGAGCGCCTCCACCTCACGGGCGAGGTCCACGGTGGCGCGCAGCGCGACGGCCCCGTCCTCGCCCTCCCGGGTCCGGGAGCGGTCGAGGACGGAGAGACGGATGCCGTCAGCAGAGAAGGTCACGAAGGGTTCAACGTCCGCGCGCGGGCAGGATTCCCGCGCGGCGTTGCCTACGCGTTGCCTACGCTGTCCGCGTGACGCGAAACAGCAGGCCCGTGGCCGTCTTCGATCTCGACAACACCCTCGCCGGCACCGCACACCGCCAGCACTTCCTGGAACGGCGCCCGCGCGACTGGGCGGCCTTCTTCGCCGCGGCGCCCCAGGATCCGCCGCTCGCGCGGGGCGTCGCCCTGTGCCGGGAAGCCGCCGAGGAGTGCGAGATCGTCTACCTCACAGGGCGGCCCGAGCGCTGCCGCCGGGACACCCTCGCATGGCTCGCCGCGCAGGACCTGCCCGAAGGCCCGATCCACATGCGCCGCAACAACGACTTCCGCCCCGCGCGCCACACCAAGCTGGAGATCCTGCGCCGGCTCGGCCGCGACCGCGAGGTCCGGATGCTGGTCGACGACGACGAGCTGGTCTGCGACGCGGCCGAGGAGGCCGGCTTCCCGGTCGTCCGGGCCCGCTGGGCCGTGGCGTCGGAGGCACTCAAGGACGCCCAGGAGAAGGAGGGCCGGACCTGACCCGTCCGGGTCAGTCGCCCTCCTCCAGGCGGAAGCCGACCTTCAGACCGACCTGGTAGTGCCCGATCGCCCCGTCGACGAGGTGGCCGCGCATCTGCGTCACCTCGAACCAGTCAAGGCCGCGGAGCGTCTGCGAGGCCCGTTCGATGCCGTTACGGATGGCCTGGTCCACGCTCTCCGTGGACGTGCCGACGATCTCGGTGACGCGGTAGGTGTGGTTCGACATGGGGGCCGAACTCCTCTCCTCGAAGGTCATTCCACCGTGCCCCACCACACCCCGGTCCGCGACACGTCGGGCGCCGGGTGGTCGGCGGAGCCGTCGCCGAGGGCGAGCCGCGAGACGATCCGGTAGCGGTCGCCCCGGTAGAGCGAGCGGACGTACTCCACCGGCCGGCCGCCGGTGTCCGAGGTGATCCGGTCGAAGAGCAGGGCGGGGGAGAGCACCGGGACGTCGAGGAGCGCGGCCTCCTCCTCGCTCAGGACGGTCGGCTCGATCGACTGGACCGCGTGCGCCGTCCTGATGCGGCACTTCTCCCGCAGATGGGCGTAGAAGCCGGCCTCCATGGCGGCGGGGGTCAGGCCGGGGACCAGGGCGGCGGGGACGTGCAGGTGCTCCAGCGCGATCGGTGCCCCTTCGACGTGCCGCAGCCGCGCCACGTACACCAGCTCCGCCGCCGGGGAGACCTTCAGCTTCCGCCCGATCCGCGCGCCCGCCCGTACGGTACGGAACTCCAGCACCGTGCTCGTCCAGCTGCCGCGGCTCCGGGGAGCGCCCGCCGCGTGGTCCTCGGCGACGAGTTCCTGGGTGATCTTGGCGGGGGCGACGAACATGCCGCGTCCGTGTTCCCGTACCAGCGCGCCGGTCGCGACGAGTTCGTCGACGGCGGCGCGCAGGGTGGGGCGCGAGACGCCGAGCGTGGCGCACAGGGTGCGCTCGGAGGGGATGGCGTCCCCGGGACGGCGCCCGTCGATCACGGCCAGCAGATGCTCCCGTACCCGCTCCCGTTTGAGCTCCACGTGTGCCCTCCCCGGCCTGTCGTCCGGCGGTCAGTATGCATCCCCGGCCGTCGAGGAGGTCACGACGCCGTCGCGGGTGAAGTCGAGGCGGGAGACGATGCGGTAGCGGTCGCCCCGGTACACCGAGTGGACGTACTCCACCGGCCGGCCCGAGGTGTCGAGGGTGAGGCGTTCGATCAGCAGGGCGGGGGACAGGACCGGGACGTCCAGAAGGGCGGCCTCCGCCTCGCTCACGACGGTGGGTTCGATCGACTGCGTCGCCTCCCGGACGTGGACGCGGTGGTGGTCCCTGAGGTGGTCGTAGAGGTCGCCGGACTCCAGCTCCCGCGCGGTGAGCGCGGCGGGGACGAGGTCCGCGGGGATGTGCAGGTGCTCGATCGCCATGGGGGAGCCGTCGACCAGGCGGAGGCGGGCGATGTAGAGCAGTTCGGCGGCGGGGGAGACGCGCAGCTTGCGGCCGATGCGCGCGCCGGCCCGGAGCGTGGCGGACTCCAGTACCGTGCCGGACCAGCTGCCGGAGGCGCGGGGAACGGTGAAGGCCGCGTCGTGCGGGGCGAGTTGCTGGGTGATCTTGGCGGGGGCGACGAACATGCCGCGTCCGTGTTCCCGTACCAGCGCGCCCGTCGCGACCAGTTCGTCGACGGCGGCGCGCAGGGTGGGGCGCGAGACGCCGAGCGTGGCGCACAGGGTGCGCTCGGAGGGGATCGGCTCGCCGGGCCGGCCCGCCTCGATCAGGCCCAGCAGATGCTCCCGTACGCGCTCCCTCTTCAGCACCCCGCCTGAGGGGTCGTCCTTCATGCGTTCTCCCAACTGGTCAACTGGTAAGCCCCATCCTAGCCAGCCATCATGACCGTCGAGTGAGTGAACAGCGCATATTTTCCAGGGGGTTGACGGCTCCATTGGTCCATGCCACCTTCTGGTCACGCATCTGACCACTTGACCAATTGGTCAACCATTCTTCGAGGTGCCCGTGAACATCCGCTCCCTCGCCGGCCCCGTCGCCCTGATGGCGGCCCTGGCCCTCGGCACCACCGCCTGCGGCACGACCGACGACCCCGCGACCGCCGACGGAGTCGGCGAGGTCACCGTCTGGATCATGAAGGACAGCGTCACCGACGACTTCCTCACCCGCTTCCGCACCGACTTCGAGGCGACCCACCAGGGCGTCACCCTCGACATCCAGATCCAGGAGTGGGACGGCATCGGCGAGAAGATCACCGCGGCCCTGGCCAGCAAGGACGCCCCCGATGTCATCGAGGTCGGCAACACCCAGGTCGCCCAGTACGCGGCGAGCGGCGGCGTCCGCGACCTCAGCGCCAAGGTCGCCGAGCTGAACGGCGCGAACTGGCTCCCCGGACTCGCCGAGCCCGGGAAGGTCGACGGCAAGCAGTACGGCATCCCCTGGTACGCCGCCAACCGTGTCGTCATCTACCACAAGGAGCTCTTCGCCCGGGCCGGCATCAGCGCCCCGCCCAAGACCCGTGCCGAGTGGCTCGCCGCCACCGCCAAGCTGAACAAGGGGGCGACACAGGGCATCTACCTGCCCGGACAGAACTGGTACACCCTCTCCGGCTTCATCTGGGAGGACGGCGGTGACCTCGCCGTACGGGACGGCAAGGAGTGGAAAGGTGCGCTCGACACCCCGCAGGCCCTCGCCGGCATGGACTTCTACCGGCAGCTCCAAGCCCTCGGCAAGGGCCCCAAGGACTCCGACGAGGCCAAGCCCCCGCAGGCCGATGTCTTCGCCAAGGGCGACGTCGCGCAGATCATCGCCGTACCCGGCGGCGCGAAGATCGTCGAACAGGCCAATCCGGCGCTCAAGGGCAAGCTGGGCTTCTTCCCGATCCCCGGGAAGACGGCCGACAAGCCCGGTGCGGTCTTCACCGGCGGCTCCGACCTCATCGTCCCCGAGGCATCCGCCCACCCCGACGCCGCCTACGAGGTCGTCAAGGCCCTCGCCGGCGAGAAGTGGCAGACGGAGATGGCGAGGGCGATGAGTTACGTCCCGAACCGCACCTCGCTCGCCCATGTCATCCAGGACGACGAGGGCACCGCCGCCATGGCCGCCGGCGCCGCGCAGGGCCGCGCGACGCCCAACTCGCCCCAGTGGACGGCCGTCGAGGCCACCAACCCGATCAAGCAGTACATGACCGCCGTGCTCACCGGAACCGACCCCGCCCAGGCGGCCCGGACCGCGTCGGAGAGCATCACCAAGACCCTCGGCTCGTGAGCGGGCCGCGCCGCGGGGCCGCCCTCCGGCCCTACCTCCTCGTCGCCCCGACCGTCCTCGGCGGCGCCCTGCTCCTCGGCTACCCCCTCGTCCGCAACCTGCTGATCTCCCTCCAGCACTACGGAATGGCCGAACTCATCCGGGGCGGCGCGCCGTTCGTCGGCTTCGCGAACTACCGGACGGTCCTGACCGACCCGGAGTTCTGGGAGGTCGTCCGGCGCACCTTCTGGTGGACCCTCGTCAACGTCGTCCTCATCATGGGGATCGGCACGCTCGTCGCGCTGATGATGCGGCGGCTCGGACGGCGGATGCGGATCCTGGTGACGACCGGGCTCGTCCTCGCCTGGGCCAGCCCGGTCATCGCCACCACCACCGTCTTCCAGTGGCTCTTCGCCTCCCGCCTCGGCATCGTCAACTGGGTGCTCGTACGCCTCGGGTTCACGTCCTTCGAGGGATACTCCTGGCTCGCCGACGGCACGGCCGCCTTCACCGTCCTCGTCCTCCTCGTGGTGTGGCAGTCGGTCCCCTTCGCCGCCATCACCCTGCACGCGGCCCTGCTGACCGTCCCCGAGGAGCTGTACGAGTCCGCCCGCCTGGACGGAGCCGGGGCCTGGCGGATCTTCCGCTCGATCACCCTGCCGCTGCTGCGGCCGATCTTCGGCCTCGTCCTCTGCCTCGAAGTCATCTGGGTCTTCCGCTGCTTCGCCCAGATCTGGGCCGTCACCCGGGGCGGCCCGGGTGAGGCCACGACCACCCTGCCGGTCTACGCGTACCGGGTCGCCCAGTCGCTCCACCGCTACGACCTCGGCGCGGCCGTCTCGACCCTGACGGTGCTCCTCCTCGTCGCCGTGCTGATCGCCTACTTCCGCCAGCTGCTCCGGCAGGAGGCCGACCGGTGAAACCCCACGCCCTGCGCCGACTTCCCCTGCACACGGCCGCCCTGACGGTCTTCGCCGTCGCCGTCTTCCCCGTGTACTGGATGGTCTCCACCGCCTTCAAACCCACCCCCGACATCCAGGCCGAGACCCCCGTCCTGCTGCCGACCTCCCTCACCCTGGAGCACTTCGCACACGCCGTCGAGGCGGACGGATTCTGGCTCTTCTGGCGCAACAGCCTGATCGTCACCGCCGGATGCGTCCTGCTCGCGCTCGTCGTGGCGCTCGGCGCCGCCTTCGCCGTCGCCCGGATGCGCTGGCGGGGCCGGCGCGCCTTCGTCCTCATGGTGTTCATCGCGCAAGTGGCGCCGTGGGAGGCGCTGTTGATCCCCCTGTACATCATCGCCCGGGACGCCGGCCTGCTCGACCGGCTGGTCACCCTGACCCTGGTCTACTTCATGATCACCCTGCCGTTCACCATCGTCACCCTCCGCTCCTTCCTCGCCGCCGTCCCCGCCGAGCTCGAGGAGGCCGCCCAGGTCGACGGCTGCACCCGCGCCGAGGCCTTCCGCCGCGTGACCCTCCCGCTGCTCGCCCCGGGGCTCATGGCCACCTCGCTCTTCGGCTTCATCACCGCCTGGAACGAGTTCGCCTTCGCCAACATGCTCATCATCAAGAACCAGGACGACCGGACCCTGCCCGTCTGGCTCTCCTCCTTCTCCAACGTCTTCGGCACCGACTGGGGCGCCACCATGGCCGCGTCCACGCTCTTCGCCCTGCCGGTCCTCGTCCTCTTCCTGGTCCTGCAGGGCCGGGTCGCCGCCGGTATGACCGGCGGAGCCGTGAAGGGATAGCGCGCCGCCATGCCCGTGCCCCAGCTCGTCCCGCACCCCGCCCACCTCACCGTGCTGCCCGGCCGGTTCACCTTCGACGACACCACCGCACTCAAGATCGCCCCCGGCGCCGGGGAAGCCGCGGAGCTGTTGCGCACCCTCCTCCGGCCGGCCACCGGACTCCGGCTGCCCGCGCGCCCGGACGGCCCCGTCGTCCTCGCCCTCGATCCCGCGCTCACCGGCCTCGGCGACGAGGGGTACGGCCTCACCGTCGGCCCCGAGGGCGTTCTGCTGCGGGCCGCCGACCCCCGTGGCCTGCTCGCCGGGGCGCAGACGCTCCGTCAGCTCCTGCCCGTGCAGGCGCTCCGCGACGAGCCGGTCACCGGCGTCGCGTGGTCCGTGCCCTGCGTACAGATCACCGACGTCCCCCGCTTCTCCTGGCGCGGCGCCATGCTCGACGTCGCCCGGCACTTCCGGCCCGTCTCCTTCCTCCGGAGGTACGTCGACCTCCTCGCCCTCCACAAACTCAACGTCCTCCACCTGCACCTCACCGACGACCAGGGCTGGCGCATGCCGGTCGCCGCCCGCCCCCGGCTCACCGAGGTCGGCGGTCTCCCGCACGGCGGCGCCTACACCCGCTCCGAACTCACGGGTCTGGTACGGCACGCGGCCGAGCGGGGGATCACCGTCGTACCCGAGATCGAGATGCCCGGCCACTCCCGGGCAGCCCTGGCCGCGTACCCCGAACTCGGCAACCGGCCGGACCGCACGCTGGGCGTCTGGGACCGGTGGGGGGTGTGCGACACCGTCCTCGGCGTCCACGACGGCGTCCTCGACTTCTGTCGCGAGGTCCTCGACGAGGTCCTCGACGTCTTCCCCTCGCCCCATGTCCACCTCGGCGGAGAGGAGTGTCCGACCGTCGAATGGCACGCCTCGCCCGCCGCCCGCCGACGCGCCGCGGAGGAAGGACTCGCCGGACCGGACGCCCTGCACGGCTGGTTCATGGAACAGGTCGGGCGCCATCTCCTCGACGCCGGCCGCCGCCCCCTCGGCTGGACCGAGACCGGCGCCGACCTCCCCCCGTACTTCACCGTCATGCCGTGGCGGGACACCGCCCACGGGCGCACCGCCGCCCGTCGCGGGCATCCCGTCGTCATGGCCCCCCATCGCTCCACCTACCTCGACTACCCCCAGTCGGCGAGCCCCGACGAGCCGCCCGGCCAGCCGGGCGCCGTCGTCGACCTGCGAGCCGTCCACGGCACCGACCCCGCGCCCGCCCACTGGAGCCCGGAGGAGGCCGCGCGGGTCCTCGGCACCCAGGCCCAGCTGTGGACCGAGTACGTCCCCACCGCGGCGCACGCCGAGTACCTGGCCTTCCCGCGGCTCTGCGCCCTGGCCGAGACCGCCTGGAGCGGGCGCCGTGACTGGCCGGGCTTCCAGGCCCGGCTGCGCCACCACCGGACCCGGCTCGACACCCTCGGGGTGCCGCGCCGCCTTTCCCCCACCTCCGTCCAAGGAGAGGAATCCCCATGAGTACCACTACCCGACCGGCGGGCACGGGCACGACCGGCGCCCGCCTGCGGATCCGTGCCGCGCTCGCCGTCGCCGCCGTGACCGGCCTCGGCGCCACCGCGCTGACCGCCCTCCCGGCCGCCGCGGCCGGCGAGGCCGTCACCGTCCAGTACCGGCAGAGCGCCACCGGGAGCGACCAGGTCGAGCCCTGGTTCAAGGTGGTCAACACCGGTTCGTCGAGCGTGCCGTTGAGCCAGGTGAAGGTGCGCTACTACTTCAAGGCCGACGCGGGAGCCTCGTACAGCTATGCCTGCTCCTGGGCCGTGAAGGGCTGCGCGAACCTCACCGGCACCTTCGGCACCCTCGCCCACCCGACCGCCACCGCCGACCGCTATCTGGAGGTCGGTTTCACCGCCGGCGCGGGCAGCCTGGCCCCCGGCGCCGACACGGGCGACATGCAGCTGCGCTTCCACCGCTCCAACTGGCAGCCGCTGAACCAGAACGACGACTACTCCTTCGGGCCGGCCCAGACCGCGTACGCGAACTGGAGCAAGGTCACCGCCACCGTCGGCGGCGTCCAGGTCTGGGGCACGGCCCCGGCGGGCAACGAGCCCACCCCGACCCCGACCCCCACCGATCCGACGACCCCGCCGCCTTCGGGGGCGGCGCTCTTCGACGACTTCGACTACACCGGCCACACCGATCCGGCGACCGCCGCCCACGGCTGGAGCGTGCGCTCCAACTCCGGCGGACCGGGCGTCCCCGGTGCCACCTGGGCGCCCGAGAACGTCACCTTCGCCAAGGAGGGCACCAACTCGATCATGAACCTGAGGACCTCGACCGCCGGCACCGCCGAGTCCACCCGGCAGACCGAGGTCCTCACCCGCGCGACGAAGTTCAAGAACGGCACGTACGCGGCCCGGGTCCGCTTCTCCGACGCGCCGCTCTCCGGACCGGACGGCGACCGCCTCGTCCAGACGTTCTTCACCATCAACGACCTCAAGGCGCCGATGGCGGACGACTACGCCGAGTACGACTTCGAGTACCTCCCCAACGGCGGTTGGGGCGAGCCCGCCAACATCCTCTACACCACCTCGTGGGAGACCTACCGGCCCGATCCCTGGGAGGCCGTCAACCAGCACTCCGAGGTCCGGGCGAGCTACGCGGGCTGGCACGACCTCGTCCTGACCATCGACGACAGCACCATCGTCTACTACGTCGACGGCCAGGAGTTCGGCCGGCACGACGCCCGCTATCTCCCCGAACGCCCGATGTCCATCAACTTCAACCAGTGGCTGATCGACCTCGCAGGACAGAGCTCGACGACCGCGCGCGCCTACGACCAGAAGGTCGACTACGTCCTGCACGTGAAGGACCAGGTGCTGACCCCGGCCCAGGTGGCCGCCAAGGTCGCGTCGTACCGCACGGCGGGCACGGCCTTCGAGGACTCCGTACCGGCCGTTCCGTAGCACGGGCCCCGCGCTCCACCGGGGTGACGGGCGGGCGTGCCCGGCACGCCCGCCCGGAACCGGGCCGTCCAGGACTTGACCACCTCGTTGGTCCAGACCAGAATCCAGGCCACATACCCGCGCGAACACGCCGTTCGGTCCCCCCACGACGGGTCAGCTCCCCATGTCGCACCCCATGTCATGGAACGCAGAAGGTGACCTCCGTGAAGAACCGCCATCTCGTCTGTCCGCTCGCCGCCGCGACCGCCCTCGTGCTCACCGGCTGCGGGCTCCTTCCCGGCGCCGCCGACCAGCACCGCACGGTCACGGTCTGGCTGATGCGCGACAGCGTCAGCGAGGACTTCCTCCAGCGCTTCACCGAGGCGTACGAGGCCGAGCACGAGGGCGAGCTGGAGTTCACGTTCCAGGAGTGGACGGGCATCGGCAAGAAGGTCACCGAGGCGATCCGGGGCGAGGGCGGGCCCGACGTCATCGAGGTCGGCAACACCCAGGTCGCCCAGTACGCGGACACCGACAAGCTCTACGACCTCACCCTGGAGTCCGTGCGCGACCTCGGCAGCGAGGACTGGCTGCCCGGTCTGGCCGAGCCCGGCCGGATCGGCGGCTCCCAGTACGGCATCCCCTGGTACGCCGCCAACCGCGTCGTGATCTACCACAAGGACCTCTTCGCGAGGGCGGGGGTCACCAAGCCGCCCACGACGCGGGCCCAGTGGCTCGACGACACCGAGAAGCTCAACCGCGACGGCTCCCAGGGCATCTACCTCGCGGGACAGGACTGGTACACCCTCGCGGGCTTCATCTGGGACGAGGGCGGTGAGCTCGCCGAGGACAAGGGCGGCGACTGGGCCGGCGCCCTGCACAGCCCGGCCGCGCTGCGCGGCATGGACTTCTACAAGGAGCTGCAGTCGCTCGGCTCCGGGCCGAAGAACGCCGACGAGCAGACCCCGCCCCAGGCCGAGGTCTTCGCCAGGGGCGACGTCGCCCAGATCATCGCCACCCCCAGCGCCGTCGCCGCCATCACCAAGGCGAACCCCGGACTCAAGGACAAGCTGGGCTTCTTCCCCATACCCGGCAAGAAGGCCGGGCAGCCGTGCGCCGTCTTCACCGGCGGCTCCGACCTGATCATCCCGGAGAACGCACCCGAGCGGGCGGCGGCCATCGACGTCGTCAAGGCCCTGGCCGGGGAGAAGTGGCAGTCCGAGCTCGCTCGTGCCATGAACTACGTCCCCAACAAGAGCTCCCTCGCCTCCGTCGTCGAGGGCCAGGAGGCCACCGCCGTCATGGCCGTCGGCGCGGCCCGCGGCAAGGCCACGCCCAACTCCCCGCAGTGGGCCGACGTCGAGGCGGCGAACCCGATCAAGCCGTACATGACCGCCGTCCTGCAGGGCGACGACCCGAAGCAGGCGGCCGAGGCGGCCTCGGCACAGATCACGCAGGCCCTCGCCGAATAGCATTTCAGCGACCGCACACCCGCGGGCCCCCGCACGGTCACGTCGAATCCAGCCGGTCACGGAAGAAGTAAGGAGCCGGACCACCGTTCCCACGGTCCGGCCCTCACCGTCCCCTTCCGTACGCCGGAGGAGCCCGACATGCCCGCACCGTCACCCGCAGCCGCCGCGGCCCCCGCTGTCCCCGTCCCCGCCGGCCTCCCGGCCCCGGGTGGTGCGCCCGTCACGGGTGCCCCGTTCGCCGGGATCCCTGCCCAGCCGGTGCCGCAGTCGCAGCCGCAGCCGCAGCCGCAGTCTCAGCCTCAGCCGCGGTCCGCGGGCCGGTCCGTCGGCGAGGAGCCCCGCTACGTCGTCGGTCTCGCCCGCACCCAGGAGGACGTCCGCGCGGCGCAGCGCCTGCGGCACCAGGTCTTCGCGGGCGAGATGGGCGCCCGCCTCGACGGACCCGAACCCGGGCTCGACATCGACGCCTTCGACGCGTACTGCGACCACCTGCTCGTACGCGAAGAGGTCACCGGCGAGGTCGTCGGCACGTACCGCGTCCTGCCGCCGGACCGCGCCCGGATCGCCGGACGCCTCTACTCCGAGAGCGAGTTCGACCTCGGCCGGCTCGCGCCCGTCCGTGACGACCTCGTCGAGGTCGGCCGCTCCTGCGTCCACCCCGCCCACCGCAACGGCGCGGTCATCGCGCTGATCTGGGCCGGACTCGCCCGCTACATGACCCGCACCGGCCACACCTGGCTGGCGGGCTGCTGCTCGATCCCGCTCGCCGACGGGGGAGCGCTCGCCGCCGCCACCTGGGACACGGTCAAGGCCAAGCACCTCGCCCCCGAGGAGTACTGGGTCACCCCGCACAAGCTCTGGACCCCCGACGGCGTCACCCGCCCCCAGGGCCGGGTCGACCTCCCGCCGCTGCTGCGCGGCTATCTGCGGCTCGGCGCGTGGGTCTGCGGAGCACCCGCCCACGACGTCGACTTCGGTGTGGCCGACCTCTACGTCCTGCTGTCGCTGCGCGACACCAACCCCCGCTACCTGCGCCACTTCCTCTCCCTCGCACCGGCACAGTGACCGGCGCCGGTTCCCCCTCGCCGTGGCTGCCGACCTCGCCGTGCGCCCCCGACCCCTGCGCACGGCATACGGGTCGGGCCGCCGGACCCCTACGGGCCGCGGCCCGGCTGGCCGCCGGCGTCGCCGCCGTCCTCACCGGCGTGCTGCTCGCGCCCCTGGCGGCGCTGCTGCCGGCCGCCGGCCGGCGGGCGCTGGTTCGCAGGTGGTGCCGGCTGGTGCTCCGGGCCTTCGGGGTCCGGGTGAAGGTCACCGGAGGACCCGTCCCCGCCGACGGTCCCCTGCTGGTCGTCGCCAACCACATCTCCTGGCTGGACATCCCCCTCGTGGCCGCCGTCCTGCCCGGCCGGATGCTCGCCAAGCGGGAGGTCCGGGCCTGGCCGGTGCTCGGGCCCCTCGCGGCGCGCGGCGGCACCCTCTTCATCGACCGCGACCGGCTGCGGGCCCTGCCCGCCACCGTCCGCGCGATGGCGCGGGCGCTGGCGGGCGGGGGACGCGTGATCGTCTTCCCGGAAGGGTCGACCTGGTGCGGCCGGGGCGGGGGCACCTTCCGGCCGGCCACCTTCCAGGCCGCGGTCGACGCCTCCGTACCCGTCCAGCCGGTACGACTGGAGTACCGGCCGACCGGGCCCGCCGCCTTCGTGGGGGACGATCCGCTCGCCGCCTCGCTCTGGCGGATCGCGGCGGCCGGCGGACTCACCGCGGAGATCAGGATTTTGGATCCGATATCCAACGTCCAGTATCCGAACCGCCGCGCCCTGGCCCTGGCCGCTCAGCGGGCCGTCGCCAGCGACAGCGCGAACCGCCCCTCCTCGTCCGTCCACCAGTGGGTCAGCTCCAGACCGGCCGCCGCCAGTTCCGCCCGCACCCCCGCCTGACGGAACTTCGCCGACACCTCCGTCCGTATCTCCTCGCCCGCCTCGAAGGGCACCGCCAGATCCAGCTCCGGGATCTTCACCGTGAGCGCCTGGCGCGCCCGCAGCCGCATCTCGATCCACTCCCGTTCGCGGTCCCACAGCGCCACATGGTCGAAGTCGTCCGGCCGCACGTCCGCGTCCAGTTCGTGCGCGATCACGGCCAGCACGTTCTTGTTGAACGCCGCCGTCACCCCGGCGGTGTCGTCATAGGCGGCGACCAGGGTCGCCTCGTCCTTCACCAGGTCCGTGCCGAGCAGCAGCGCGTCACCCGGCGCCAGCATCGTCCGCACCGAGCGAAGGAACACCCCACGCTCGGCGGGCAGCAGGTTGCCGATCGTGCCCCCCAGGAAGGCCACCAGACGCGGACCCGGCGTACCGGGCAGAGCGAGCCCCCGGGTGAAGTCGGCGACCAGGGCGTGGAGGTGGAGTCCCGGCCGCTCCGCCAGCAGCGCCTCGGCCGCACCCGTCAGCGCCGACTCGCTCACGTCCACCGGTACGTAACTGTCCAGCCCGGGCAGGAGCGCGTCGATCAGGAACCGGGTCTTCTCGGAGGAGCCGGACCCCAGCTCCACCAGGGTCCGCGCGCCCGTCGCCGCGGCGATGTCAGGGGCCCGGGCGATCAGGATCTCCCGTTCGGCGCGGGTCGGGTAGTACTCGGGGAGCCGGGTGATCTCCTCGAACAGCTCACTGCCGCGCGCGTCGTAGAACCACTTCGGCGGCAGCTCCTTAGGGCTGCGCGTCAGGCCGTGCAGGACGTCGGCGCGCAGTTCGGCGCCGGTGGCGTCCTCGGGAAGGGTGCGGGTCAACTGGAACGGGCTCACGCGGAGGGCTCCTTGAGCGAGGTGAGGGTGACATCGGTGCGGGTGGCGGTCAGCAGGGTGCGGTCCGGCACCTCGCGCCAGAGCGGATCGTCGTCGTACGGCTCCGAGGCCACGACCGTGCGGTCGGGGCGCCTCAGGTACCACAGGGAGTTGCCCCAGGCCGTCGCGGTGATCTCCGTCCCGTCCGTGAGCAGCAGGTTGAGCCGGGACTCCGGAGCCGCCCCGGCGACCTCCCGTACGGTGTCGGCGAGCGCCTGCCCCGGCCCGTCACCGGCCCGCAGCCGGTGCAGGACGAGACCCCACACCAGCGCCGAATCCGTGCGGGCTTCCAGCGCGAGCAGCTCCCCGGCCGTCAGGGACGCGGCCAGGCCGGTCAGCGAGCCGGGCCACCCGTCCACCGCTCCGTTGTGGCTGAACAACCACCGCCCGGCCGCGAACGGGGCCGCCGCGGCCTCCCCGTCCGAGCCCGGCCGGGTGGCCCCCCGGACCGCCGCGAGCAGTGCCCCCGTCCGCACCACCCGCCCGAGATCGGCCAGTGAGAGGTCTCCCCAGATGGGCGCGGCCCGGCGGTAACGGGCCGGCACCGGATCGCCCTCGGCGTACCAGCCGACACCGAACCCGTCCGCGTTCACCAGTCCGCTGCTCTGCGTGCGCGGCTGCCAGGCCTGCCGCTCCAGGGAGTGCGGCGGCCCCAGCACGAGCTCCCCGATCGGCACGGGATCACCGACGAAGGCCAGATGGCGGCACATCAGCCCAGCTCCGCGTCGCGCGCGGTCCGGAACCCGGAGAAGATCTGCCGGCGCACCGGCAGGTCCCAGTTCCGGAACGTCCCCCGGCAGGCCACCGCGTCCACCGCGAAGGACCCGCCGCGCAGCACCTTGTGCGCCGGACCGAAGAAGACCTCCGAGTACTCCTTGTACGGGAAGGCCGTGAACCCCGGATACGGCAGGAAGTCGCTGGAGGTCCACTCCCACACGTCCCCGATCAACTGCCGTACGCCGAGCGGCGACGCGCCCTCCGGATAGCTTCCGGCCGGGGCCGGCCGCAGATGCCGCTGGCCCAGATTGGCGTGGCCGGGCGCGGGATCGGCGTCGCCCCAGGGGTAGCGGCGCGAACGCCCGCTCGCCGGATCGTGCCGGGCCGCCTTCTCCCACTCGGCCTCGGTGGGGAGCCTGCGCCCGGCCCAGCGGGCGTAGGCATCGGCCTCGTACCAGCTGACGTGCACCACCGGCTCGTCCTCCGGCACCGGCTCCGTCACGCCGAACCGGCGGCGCAGCCACTGCCCGCCCGAGCGGCGCCAGAACAGCGGCGCGCCGATGTCGTGCTGCCGGATCTGCGCCCAGCCCTCCGGCCGCCACCAGCGCTCGTCCGCGTAGCCGCCGTCCGCGATGAACGCCATGTAGGCGCCGTTGGTGACCGGCACGGTGTCCATGAAGAACGCGGGAACCACCCGGGTGTGGGCCGGCCGCTCGTTGTCCAGCGCCCACGCCTCGTCGGACGTCCCCATGGTGAACGGGCCGCCCGGGACCAGGACGTCGGCGGGAAGCGGGCCGGTGTCCGTCGCAGGGGGCGGGGGAGCGGTCAGCGCCTGCGGCCCCCTCCGGAGCTGATGGGTGATCAGCATCGTCTCGTCGTGCTGCTGTTCGTGCTGCGCGATCATGCCGAAGACGAACGCCGCCTCGACCAGCGGCCGGCCCTCCAGCGATGTGGCCGCCAGGACGTCCAGGACCCGGCCGCGTACCTCGGAGGCGTACGTCCGGGCCTCGGCCGGAGGCAGCAGGGGCAGGGACGGGCGACTGGCGCGGGGGTGCTCGAAGGCGTCGTAGATCGAGTCGATCTCCGGGCGCAGGGCGTCACGCCCCGCGACGGCCCGCCAGAGCCACTGCTCCTCCTGGTTGCCGATGTGCGCCAGGTCCCACACGAGCGGGGACATCAACGGGGAGTGCTGCGCGGTGAGTTCGTCGTCCTCCACGCAGGAGGTGAGCAGCGCGGTGCGCTCCCGCGCGGTCGTCAGCGCGTCGAGGGCCCGCTGCCGCAGGGCCGAGGGATCCGTCGTCACGGTCATGACGAGACCTCCTGGAGTTCGTCCGCGGGACAGCCGCCGGAGCGTACGTATCGTTCGTGGAAGGCGGCCACCGCCTGCCGGACGGCGGGACTCGCCCCGATCCGGGGGAGCGCCTCCAGGGCGGCCGGGAACGCCACCAGGGCGGCGGCGTGCAGATCGGGATCGGCGAGCCCGTCGCGGGCCGCGGCCAGCCAGAGCGGATTGCGCGGCGGCGCCTGCGAACCGGCCCGCTCGGCCAGCGGTTTGACCGCCCGGTAGACCGTCTCGGCGGCCTCCGGGTCCTCGAACAGCGCCGCGGTCACGGCCACCGGCACGATCCAGCCGTCCGGACCCGGCTGGGCGTCGATCATCCGCAGTTCCAGATGCCCGCGCGGCCGCACCGGCGGGAACAGCGTCGTCAGGTGGTACCGCAGATCATCCTCACCGGCCGGGCGGGGACGGCCGGTCCGCAGCCACTCCCGGAACGTCAGCCCCTCCGGCACCACCCACGGCGCGTCCTCCCCGCGGACGCACATCACGGGGGAGTCCAGCACGTGCGCCGCCCAGGCCGCCCGGGGTTCACCGTCCGGCGCCGGGGCGAGCGCCCGCGCCGGGTCGAGATCGGTCCACAGCGCCTGCCGGGTGGAACGCCAGCCGGTGCGCCGCCCGCCGTGGACGGGGGAGTTGGCGAACGCGGCCACCAGGACCGCGCCCAGCAGATGGGCCAGCTGCCAGCGGCGGTGGTAGCCGAGTGGTCCCGGCTCCTCGTGACCGGCGTCCAGACAGATCTGCACCGACGCCGAGTCGCACATCATGGCCCGGCCGGCGGGTCCCGTACGGTCGAGGGCGGCCTCCATCGCGTCGTACCGGGGCTCGCGCAGCAGCCGCTCCCGCGGCGCGTTCCAGGGATCCACCCCGTAACCGCTGAGGGCGAGTCCGAGGGGTGCGAGCGCCTCGCGCACCGCCCGCAGATCGGCCGAGAGGGTGTCCAGGCACTCCATGAGCGAGCCGGCGGGCGGCGAGCTGAGCTCCAGCTGTCCGCCGGGTTCGAAGGTCAGTGCCGAGGCCAGCGGCAGGGTCCGTACGGTGTCGATGGCCGAGGCCAGCCGCTGTGGCCGGACGGGAAGCCGCGGGTCACGCAGCTCGTGGACGAGCCATTCCACCTCCACCCCGAGCACGCGGGGCGGGCCCGTCTTGAAGCAGATACCTCGCAGCAGGTCCTCGGCCTCGTTCTCGGTGAGGGCGGGACCGCCCTGCGGTATGCCGCTCGACGACATGTCGTTCCTCCTGTCGGAAGGCGCTGATTCCACCTAAAGCCACCACCGACGGCCGTGCAAGGGCGCCCCACCGGCCACACGGTGAATATCCCGTTGCCCCGGCGGAAGCGATTCGATCAGGATCGTGGGCATGAGCGCACGACTGCGGGGGATCGCGAAACAGACCGAGGAGATCGTCGCGGAGGGCCACTACCGGGCCCCCGACGGCCGGACGGTCTCGATCGCGGCGGAACTGAGCGCGGCGGTGGCCGGAACCCGCCTCCACGGCCCCGAACCCCTCGCCGTCGCCCCGGACACCGACCGCACCACCGTCATCACGGTGACCGACGAGAGCAGCCTCGTCGCCGCCCGCCGGCTGACCAGGGCCGACGCGGCCCCGGTGGCCGTCCTGAACTTCGCCTCCGCCCGCAACCCCGGCGGCGGCTACCTGAACGGCGCCCAGGCCCAGGAAGAGGCCGTCTGCCGGGCCTCGGCCCTCTACACCACGCTGCTGCGCGCCCCCGCGTACTACGAGCACCACCGGGCCGAGAGGAACGCCTTCTACACGGACCGGGTGATCCTCTCTCCCGGCGTCCCGGTCTTCCGCGACGACCGCGGCGGTCTCCTGGACGAGCCGTTCACGGTCGGCTTCCTCACCTCTCCGGCCCCCAACGCGGGCGTCGTCCGACGGCAGAACCCGGAACTCGTCCATCGCGTTCCGGCCGTGCTCGCCGGCCGCGCCGAGCGGGTCCTGGAGACGGCCGTCGCCGGCGGCTACCGCCGGCTCGTCCTCGGAGCCTGGGGCTGCGGCGTCTTCCAGAACGACCCGGCCGAGGTCGCCGGCGCCTTCCGGACGCTGCTGATGGACGGCGGCCGGTTCGCCGGCCACTTCGACGAGATCGTCTTCGCGATCCTCGACCGCACCAGGGACCGGACGACCCTCGGCGCGTTCCAGCGGGTCCTCGCGGACGCCTGACCGGTCTGACGTGCGGTGTTCGTGCACGCGTGCGAGGCTGAAATGGCCCCAGCGTCCGCGTTCCGGTACAGGAGGCACGATCGTGGCCAAGAAACAGACCCGGGTGAACCGCGGTGCCCGTACGGGCGGGCACGAGCAGAGGACCGAGGCGGCGACGAAGGAACAGGCACCGGTCGTACGTGACACCCAGCGGCCGATCATCGAGCAGGTCTCGCACAAGAAGGAGCGGAAGTTCGGCCACAACTGACCTTCCGACCCTCGTCACGACCGGGGCCCGACGCCGGCATGGCGCCGGGCCCGAGCTGATGCACCGCACGGGAGAGCTACTCCTGGTCGTCGCCGACCGGGATCGCCTCCGCACGGGGAGCGGGCGGCGCCGCGCCGTTCATCGAGGGCACCACCGCCGGCTGGGCGCCCGGATTCATGTTCGCGAGCAGTTGACGGGCCAGGCCGAGACCCGTTCCACCCATGGTCAGCGCCTTGGCGAACATCTCCGCCATGCCGTCGGCGCCGTTCAGCAGGACCATCTGGTCCACGTTGCCGAAGGCGGACGCGCCCGCCTCGACGATCTCCGGCCACTTCTCGGCCAGCTGCTGCGCGACCACGGCCTCCTGGTTCTCGGCGAGCGCCGCCGCCCTGGCCTTGATCGACTCGGCCTCGGCGAGCCCCTTGGCCCGGGTCGACGCGGCGACCGCGAGGCCCTTGGCCTGCTGGGCAGCCGCCTCCGCCTCACCGGTCAGCCGGGTCGCCGTCGCCCTCGCGGCACTGGCCAGCTCGGTCTCCTTGGCCTCCGCCTGCGCCGCCGAGATCCGGGCGTCGCGCTCGGCCTCGGCCCGCGTCCGGGTCTCGTACGCCATCGCGTCCGCGGGCTTGCGGACCTCCGCCTGGAGCTGCTGCTCCTTGCGGTGCGCCTCCAGCTCGGCGACCCGCGTCTCCTGGACGACGACCTCCTGACGCGCCCCGGCCTCGGCCAGCGGGCCTGCCTGCCGCGCCTTCGCGGACGCCTGGTCCCGCTCGGCCTGGTAGCCGGCCTGCAGGATCTCGCTGTCCCGGGTGGCCTCCGACATCCGGGCAGCGGCCTGCTGTTCGGCCTCGGTCGCCCGCCGGTTGGCCTCGGCCTGCGCGATCCGGGCGTCGCGCTGGACGGCCGCGGCGTGCGGCGCGGCCAGGTTCTTGATGTACCCGGTCGGGTCCTCGATCTCGTGGATCTGCAGCGAGTCGACGATCAGGCCGAGCTTCTCCATCTCCGTTCCACAGGCCGAACGGGCCTGCCCGGTCAGCTTCTCCCGGTCACGGATCATGTCCTCGACCGTCAACCCGCCGACTATGGCGCGCAGATGACCGGCGAAGACGATGTGCACGCGCTCCGACATCAGCTTCTGCTGATCGAGGAAACGGCGGGCGGCGTTGGCGATCGACACGAAGTCGTCACCCACCTTGAAGATCACCACACCGCGGACCTTGAGCGGAATGCCCTGGTGGGTGACGCACTCCACCTGCAGCTGGGTCTCGTTGAGGTCGAGCGACAGCTTCCGTACGGCCTGGACGCCCGGCAGCACGAGCGTGCCGCGCCCGGTGACGATCCGGAAGCCCATCCCCTCGCCGAGCCCCTCCATCTTGTGGTTCGAGCCGGAGATGATGAGCGCTTCGTTGGGTTCCGCGACGCGCCACATCAGTTTGAACAGTGCGATGAGAACGAGGACGGCGGCGACCGCGCCGCCCGCCAGGATGCCGATGCCCATGGGCAGCTCCCCCTTCACCGGAGCCGTGCGGGTCCGGTGAAGGGAGTGTGCGCTCCTCGCGGCGGGCGCTCAATGGATCGGTCAACCGTCGTACGCGGCTGTGACATAGACGGTACGTGGAGGGAGATGTTCCACGACGGTCACCACCGTTCCGGGCGCGAACCGCTCCTTGGGGTGGGCCGGATGGGCGAGGAAGTGCTCGGCGCCGCCCCGGATGCGGACGATCACCTCGCCGACGAGGCCCGGTCCGACGGTGCCGGTGACCCGGCCGATCAGGCCCACCATCGAGACGTCGTCCATGAACAGAAGGTACGTCAGATCCAGCCCTCCAGGGCGGTCATGAACCCGTCGAAGTCGTCCCGGTGGATCGTATGACCCGCGCCGACGACCGTACGGAGTTCAAAACCACGCTCCTTGAGCATCCGGGCGTTCTCGGAGGAGACCAGGACGCTCGGGTCGGCCAGGGTGATCAGCGAGGGGACGAGCGGCCGCACCGGCCACATGTCGCGGCCGACGACCCCCAGCAGCCCGTGCGCCGTCCGCTCGTCCCACAGCCGCAGCGTCTCGTACTCGATGTCCAGGTCCTCCTCCGCCCAGCGGGGATTGAGGATCCGGATGTGCTCGCGGGTGAGGGCCTTGCCCTGGGTGAACAGCTCCGGGCGGTAGACCCCGGCCGGCAGATGCCAGGCGGGGTCGGAGTAGACCGCGCGGCGCGGCGCGAGCCGCTCCACGGCGGCCGCCAGGGTCAGCCCGCCGAGCGAGTGGCCTATGGCCAACTCCGCTCCCTTAGGCAAGGTTTCGACCAGGTCGTCGGCGTAGTCCGAGGGGGTGTAGCCCTCGGGGCCCTCGGCGCGTCCACTCGCGCCGTGGCCGCGCAGATCCACGGCGATCACCCGGTAGCCGCGCTCGGCCAGGGCCGGCCCGACCCGCCGCCAGGTGCGGTGGTCGGCCATGATGCCGTGGATCAGCAGCGCGATCCGGTCACCGGATCCCCAGGTGGTGGTGTTCAGTCGCACGTCGATGCCTCTCGGAGTGTCGTCGTCCTCAGCGCACGGTACGGATCGGGCGCACGGCGAGCGCCCCGAGGACCGACAGTACGGCGGCGACGAGGAACAGGACCGTGTAACCGCCACTCAGCGACACGACGAGCGAGGCGACGAACGGTGCGACGATCTGCGGCCCCGCGTTGGCGACGTTGAGCACACCCATGTCGCGGGCCGCGTCCTCGGCCTTCGGCAGCACCATGGTGACCAGAGCCGTGTCCACGGCCATGTAGCAGCCGAAACCGAGGCCGTTGACGACGGAGAAGGCGAGCATCGCGGTCCAGCTCGTCGAGATCGCCGGGATGACGAGGGCGACGGCGGCGAGCGCGGCCGAGGCGCCGACGAAGAGCTTGCGGCGGTCGTAGCGGTCGGAGAGCCAGCCGCCCAGGACGGTGGAGACGACCATGGCGACCGCGTTGAGCGGCATCAGGAGCGCCACGGCCTCCTCGGCCGCGAGCCCGGCCGGCAGGTCGGTGTGGTCCTTGAGGATGTACAGCTGGAAGCCGGAGACCGCGAAGTAGCCGAGGACCAGGAGCGCGCGGCCGATGAACGCCCAGCGGAAGTCGTGGTCCTTGAGCGCGCTGCCGAAGGCGGCGACCTGCTGCTTCACCGGCAGCGGTGTCTTCGCGGGCATGCGCTGCTCACGGGCGCAGGTGGTGAACAGGACGGCGGCGGCCGCGACGATCACGCCGAAGACCAGGTAGCCGGTGCGGTAGTCCTCGGAGAAGGCCGCGCCGAGCAGCGCGCCGATGGTGGAGCCGATGGGCAGGCCGAGCCCCACGGCGGCCGAGGCCTTGCCGCGCGCGGCCATGGGCACCCGGTCGGGCACGACGGAGGTGATCGCGGCCTGATAGATGTTCATGACGGCCTGGCCCAGGCACCACGCGATCATCACCAGCAGGATCGTGTGCACGCTGCCGAGCAGGAACATCACGGGTATCGCGAGCAGGCCGCCCGCCAGGATCCAGGGGTTGCGCCGCCCGGTGCGGTCCGAGAGCGCTCCGGCCACCGGGTTGAAGACGGTGGCGAAGATGGCGGAGACGCCGGAGATCAGCCCGAAGTTGGCCACCTTGTTCGCGGGATCGATGTCCTCGATCTGGAGCGCGAGGAGCATGCCGGGAACACCGACGTACAGCGCGTACATCGCCGTGTTGCCGGTGAGCAGCAAAGGCAGCAGCCCACGGGTCGTCGGCCGGGGAGCCGAGGGGGTGCCCGTGCCGGCACCCGTCTGGGAGGAGGAAAGGGCCACTGTGCCCTCCTGGGGAGATCGCCCGTGCGGGGCGAGGAGCGGAAGTGAAAGGGCGGGGTCAAACGCTGCGGTTACACGTGTCAGTGACACGCGTCAGCATTGTCTAGCACTCGAATCAGGCCATCCGCCAGACTCTGGGCAGGATCGGTCTGGAAAGATGCCGGAGCGATGAGGAAGCCAACCGAACAGTCCGCCGAACGTCCCGTTCCGACCAGCGCCGACGTCGCGCGCCTCGCGGGTGTGTCCAGAGCCACCGTCTCGTACGTGCTGAACAACACCGCGGCCGTACGGATCAGCGAGCCGACCCGGCGACGCGTGCGCGAGGCGGCCGAGGAGTTGGGCTACGTACCCCATGCGGCGGCCCGCAGTCTGCGTGCCGGTCACAGCCGGATGGTCCTCCTGCCGACCGCGCAGGTGCCGATCGGACCGCTCTACAGCCAGTTCTTCAACGAACTGCAGTGGGCCCTGCGCCGCCTCGACTACACCGTCGTGCAGTACGGCAGCCTCGGCCTGGACGGGGACGAGGCCGCCCGCGCCTGGGCGGAGCTCCGCCCGGTCGCGGTGGTCTCCTTCGGCGAGGTCGAGCTGACTCCGGACGGCGTGGAGATCCTCAAGCGCTCGGGCGCGAAGGCCGTGATCACCGTCGGCCCGCAGCGGGTCGCCGGAGCGCACGCCCTCGTGATGGACCAGGGGAGGGTCGGCCGGGTCGCCGGCGAGCACCTCGTCGAGCGGGGCCGGCGCCGGATCGGCGTGGTGGTGCCCGAGGAGCCGGGCCTGGACATGTTCTCCGGCCCCCGGCTGGACGGGGTCCGGCAGGCGGTGGCGGGGACGGACGCCACGGTCGTACCCCTGCCGCTGCGGTACGAGGAGGAGTCGGCGAACGAGCTCGCGAGGCGGTGGCGCGAACTCGGGCTCGACGCGGTCTTCGCGTACAACGACGAGTACGCGATGCTGCTGATGCGCGCCTTGCAGGACGCGGGGGTCTCGGTCCCGGACGAGACGGCGGTCGTCGGCTCGGACGATCTGCTGCTCGGACGGCTGCTGCGGCCCCGGCTGACCACGGTCCGGATCGACATGGTGATCGGCAGGCACCTCGCGGAGCTCGTCGACAGCGCGGTGCGCGACCCGGAGGGCACGCCGGAGGCTCAGGAACTGATGGCCTCGCAGGTCGTCCCGCGCGAGTCCAGCTGAGCGGCGCGCGGCGCCGCGGCGGACTAGCGTCGAGGCATGGGCACAGTTCCGAAGCGTTTCGAGATCCTTATCGTCCCCGAGCACGTGGAGGACCGGGGCGACGCGTCCGTGGAGGACAGCGCGGTCCGCTCGGCGGTCGTCGAAGCCACCGGCCGTCAGGGCTCCTCGGGGTACCCGCGTTACGAGGGCCACGGCCTGGTCGCGGAGATCGACCCCGAGACCCGCACGGTCGAGGCGCTGCTGATCGACGGGCGCGAGCTCGACTACGGTCTGACGGCGCTGGTCCGGTACCCGCCGCGGTCGTGACAGGCGGCGTCCGACGGTATCGGTTCATCCGCCACGTATCGACCTCGCGGGACCGTTGACAGAAGCCGCCGCCCGGCGGAGACTCGGCGCGCACAGGAACGAAGGAACGTTCACCAGGCGAACGCCATCGCCGTCGTACCGGCCGAAGGTCACGTGGGAGAGAACCGATGAGCATCCGCGACGTCTACATCGTCGACGCCGTCCGCACGCCGATCGGCAAGTTCGGGGGCGCCCTCTCCTCCGTGCGTCCCGACGACCTCGCCGCCCATGTCGTCAAGGCGCTCGTGGACCGCACGCCCGACCTCGACCCCGCCCGGATCGACGACGTCTACTTCGGCGACGCCAACGGCGCCGGAGAGGACAACCGTGACGTGGCCCGCATGGCCGTGCTGCTCGCCGGGCTCCCCACCTCCGTGCCGGGTGTCACCGTCAACCGCCTCTGCGGCTCCGGTCTGGAGGCGGTGATCCAGGCCGCCCGTGCCGTCGCGCTCGGCGACGCCTCGGTGGCGATCGCGGGTGGCGTGGAGTCGATGTCCCGCGCTCCCTGGGTTCTGCAGAAGCCGGAGCGCGCCTTCCCGGCCGGCCACCAGCAGCTTCACTCCACGACGCTGGGCTGGCGCATGACGAACCCGAGGATGCCCGCCGAGTGGACGGTCGCGCTCGGCGAGGGCGCCGAGCTCGTCGCCGACAAGCACGGCATCACCCGTGAACAGCAGGACGCGTTCGCCCTGGCCAGCCACCAGAAGGCCGCCGAGGCCTGGAGCAAGGGCCTCTACGACGGCGAGGTCGTGCCGTACGACGGTGTGGACCTCGCCCGCGACGAGTGCATCCGCGACACCACCTCGCTCGAGGCCCTCGCCAAGCTGAAGCCCTCCTTCCGGCGCGAGGGCGGCACCGTCACGGCCGGGAACGCCTCGCCGCTCAACGACGGCGCCGCGGCGCTGCTCCTGGTCGACGAGGACGGACTGCGGGAGACCGGCCGCGAGCCCCTCGCCCGGATCCGCGCCTCCGCCGTCAGCGGGATCGAGCCGCAGCTCTTCGGGCTCGGACCGGTCGAGGCGGTCCGGCGCGCACTGGAGAAGTCGGGGCGCTCCTTCGCCGACCTGACGACCTTCGAGCTGAACGAGGCCTTCGCCGCCCAGTCGCTGGGATGCCTCGCCGAGTGGCCGGAACTCGACCCCGAGATCGTCAATCCCCGCGGTGGCGCCATCGCCATCGGCCACCCGCTGGGCGCCTCCGGCGCGCGGCTCGCCGGTTCGGTGGCCCACCAGCTCGCCGCGGCGGGCTCGGGTACGGGCCTCGCGGCCCTGTGCATCGGCGTCGGGCAGGGTCTGGCCCTCGTCCTGGAGCGCTGAGCGGGAAAGGGCCGGGAACGGGCGAAGGGGCGGTACGGGTCTTCCCGTACCGCCCCTTCGCCGTTGCTCGGTTTCCGCTACTGCTTGGCGCTCTCGATGGACTTGCGCACCTCGTCCATGTCCAGCTTGCGCGCCTGGCCGATCACGTCCTCCAGCGCGGCCTCGGGCAGCGCCCCGGGCTGCGCGAACACGGCCACGTTCTCGCGCACGATCATCAGCGTCGGGATCGAGCGGATCTCGAACGCGGCGGCCAGCTCCTGCTGCGCCTCGGTGTTGACCTTGGCGAAGACCAGGTCCTCGTGGCGCTCGGAGGCCGCCTCGAAGACCGGCGCGAACTGGCGGCACGGACCGCACCAGGAAGCCCAGAAGTCGATCAGAACGAAGTCGTTGTCACTCACGATCTGGTCGAAGTTGTCCTTGGTGAGCTCAACAGTGCTCATGCTTTCTAACCTCTCCGGTCTCCTGGCGGTGTCCTCACGGTCCCCTGGGGACTCGCCCCGCACAACGGCGGATCGAGTCGCGCTATTCCACGCCGTTCCGGGGCCGCACGGCCCCGCCTTCCCCTGTGGCCATCGCGCACACCTGCCACCAGACTGGGCCCATGACGCGAGTGGCGGAGCACGGGTACGACGTGGTGGTCCTGGGAGCGGGACCGGTCGGCGAGAACGTGGTGGACCGGGCCCGGGCGGCCGGGCTGAGCGTGGCGGTGGTGGAGAGCGAACTGGTCGGCGGCGAGTGCTCGTACTGGGCGTGCATGCCCAGCAAGTCGCTGCTGCGCCCGGCGATCGCCCGCTCCGACGCCCGCAAGGTGCCGGGGCTGCGTCAGCTCGTCCAGGGACCATTGGACGCGGCCGCGGTCCTCGCCCACCGCGACTACTACGTCTCCGACTGGAAGGACGACGGTGCCGTCCGCTGGCTCGACTCCACCGGCGCCCGGCTCTACCGCGGCCACGGCCGGCTGAGCGGCGACCGCAAGGTCGCCGTCGAGGGATTCGAGGGCGACCGGCACCTGCTCTCCGCACGGCACGCCGTCGCCGTCTGCACCGGCAGCCGTGCCGCGCTGCCCGAACTGCCGGGCCTCACCGGGGCCAGGCCCTGGACCAGCCGGGAGGCCACCAGCTCCCACCACGTCCCCGGCCGGTTGATCGTGGTCGGTGGGGGAGTGGTCGCCGCGGAGATGGCGACCGCCTGGCAGGCGCTCGGCTCCCGGGTGACGGTGCTGGTACGGGGCAAGGGGCTGCTGTCCCGGATGGAGCCGTTCGTCGGTGAACACGTCGCCGCCGCGCTCACCGAGCGCGGCGCCGAGATCCGTACCGGCTCCGACGTGACGGCGGTCGTACGTGACGGGGGCGCCGGACCGGTCACCGTGGTCCTGGAGGGCGGCGACCGGGTCGAGGGGGACGAGGTCCTCTTCGCCACCGGCCGCGCCCCGCGCACCGACGACATCGGCTTGGAGACCGTCGGCCTGGAGCCGGGCTCGTGGCTGTCCGTGGACGACACCCTCCGGGTCACCGGCAGCGACTGGCTGTACGCCGTCGGGGACGTCAACCGGCGTGCCCTGATGACCCATCAGGGCAAGTACCAGGCGCGGATCGCCGGGGCCGCCATCGCCGCCCGCGCGGCCGGCACCACCCTCCAGGAGACCGACCGCTGGGGCGCGCACTCCGCCACCGCCGACCACGCGGCCGTGCCCCAGGTGGTGTTCACCGACCCCGAGGCCGCGTCGGTCGGCCTCTCCCTCGCCGAGGCCGAACGCGCCGGACACCGGGTCCGCGCCGTCGACCTGGACCTGTCGGGCGTGGCGGGCGCCGGGCTGTACGCCGACGGATACCGCGGCCACGCCCGGATGGTCGTCGACCTGGACCGCGAGACCGTCCTCGGTGTCACCTTCGTGGGCCCGGGCATCGGCGAACTGCTCCACTCGGCCACCGTCGCCGTCGCGGGAGAGGTGCCGATCGAACGGCTCTGGCACGCCGTCCCCGCGTATCCGACGCTGAGCGAGGCATGGCTGCGGCTCCTCGAGGCGTACCGGGACGGTGCGGGGGCGTCATGAACGCCGGGGCCCCGGATCTGACCAACGACTACGACGAACCCTGCGCGGCTTGCGAAGCGGTCGTGCCGGCCGGGACCGGGGTGCTCCGGCACGGGCCGACCGGCGGCTGGCAGGTCTTCCACCCCGGCGAGGCGCCGGAACCCGGGCCGCCGGCCCGACAGGATCTGCCGGGCTGGCACCGGCGCCGTCTCATGGCCCTGGACATCGCGACCACCGGCAATCGGCCGGCCGTCGACCGGATCCTTTCCGCCGCGATCCGGGTCAGCGACGGCACGATCGGAGATTGGATCATGGATCCTGGATCCAATATCCCTTCCTCGATACCCCGCAGGGCCCCGGGCATCACCGTCGAGCGCGCCCGGGCGGAGGGCGTGCCCGCCGCGCGCGCCCTTGAGGAGGTGGCGACGCTGCTCGCCGACCACCTGGCGTCGAACGAGGTGCTGGTCGTCTGGTTCGCCCCGCACGTCCTGACCACACTCCACGCCGAACTGCTGCGTCATGGCGTGGCGCCGCTGACCGACCGGCTCCCGCACGGCGTGGCCCCGGTCTGCGACCCGCTCGTCCTGGACCGCCACGCCGACCGCTACCGCCCCGGCCGCCGCTCCCTGCGGGCCGTCACCGCCTGGTACGGGATCCCGCACGACCGCCCCGGTGACGCGGCGTCCGACGCCGGGGCCACGCTGGAGCTCGCCCGGACGATCGGGGCCTCGTACCCGTCGATCGCCCGGCTCTCGCGCCCGGCGCTCCACACCGAGCAGATCCGCTGGAACGCCGAGCAGTCCCGCCGTCACCCCGACGCCCTGGACTGGCCCTTCGCCACCGTCGAGCCGCTGCCATGGGAACCCCCGCCGCCCGACTGAACGGGGCTCCGCTCCAGGGCCTTGTGCCCGGCCGCCCCCGGACCGGCTTCCCCCGGACCGGCCGCCCCCGGACCGGCCGCCCCGGCATTCAGCCCGCCTTCGGGATCAGCCGCTCCGCGGCCGCCCGTGCCGCTTCGAGTGCCGGGCGGGCGTCCCGTCCGGACTCCTGGCCCAGCACCACACGGGTGCTCAGACCGTCGAGCAGCGCGAGGAGTTCGGAGGCACGGGCGGTGATGTCCGCCTCGTCCATCGGCGCGAAACGGGACTGCGCCACCCCCTTGGCGAGCAGCGCCTCCAGGTCCGCCTGCCAGCCGCGGTCCAGCTCCCGCTGGGCCTCGCGCAACGCGTCGTTCGCCGGAATGCGGGCCCAGAGCTCGATCCAGAGCGTCCAGCGCGGATCGCGCGGGCCGTGCGGGAGGTAGAGCCGCAGAAAGAGGTCCAGCTTGCGCTCCGCCGTCAGCCGCCGCGCCAGCAGCGCCCGGCGCTCCTCGGCGAGCGCCGCCTCGCTCCAGCGCAGTGCGGCGAGCAGCAGCAGATCCTTGCTGCCGAAGTAGTACAGGATGTGGCCGCCGCTCGTGCCCAGGCGTTCGGCCAGCGCCGACATGGTCAGTGACGCCAGGCCGCCCTCGGCGATGGCCGCCATGGCCTCCTCGAGCATCCGCTCCTGGGCGATGTGCCCGTCGCGCCGTCGCGCTGCGCCTGCCACCCGCTCCGCCTCCGTCGCCGCCCCTGACCCGATGGTCACGACTTTAACCGCAGGTCGCCAAGGTCTTGACGCGGTGTACCCGCCTCCCACATCTTGAATGCCGTTCTAAGTTCTAGAACGGCATTCAAAGTCTGGGGAGCGCGCATGCTGCACGAGGAGAGAGTCGCGGACGTCGGCCGCGACGAGGTCTTCCAGGTCGAGGGCCACGGCATCGACCCCATTCCGGACGCCGAGCGCCACGGCAGCGCCAGGGACGTCTTCTGGCTCTGGTTCGGCTCCAACCTCACCTTCACCTACGTGATCAACGGAGCCCTCGCCGTCGCCTTCGGCCTCTCCTTCTGGCAGGCCACCGCCGTCGTCGTCATCGGCGGCCTCTCCTTCTTCGCCATCGGCGCCGCAGGACTCGGCGGCGTCCGCACCGGCACCGCCACCCTCGTCATCTCCCGCGCCGCGTTCGGCGTCCGTGGCAACTGGCCCGCCGGCCTGCTCAACTGGGTCGTCAGCATCGGGTACACCATCGTCAACACGGTCGTCGGCACCCTCGCCCTCGACGCCCTCTTCACCGACCTCGGCTGGGCGGGCGGCCACACCTCCCGCGCCCTCGCCCTGCTGGTCACCCTCACGATGACCTTCGCCGTCGCCCTGTGGGGCCACGCGACCGTCCAGTTCGCCGAACGCTGGATGGCCTACGCCCTCGCGCTCGGCTTCGCCGCCCTGCTGGTGTTCGTGCTCCCCGGCGCCGACACGTCCGCACCGGCCGCCGGCCCCGGCGCCTCCGGCTGGAGCCTCGCCTTCGTCGTCATGCTCGCGGGCCCCTTCTCGTACCTCCCGATGCCCGCCGACTACACCCGCTACCTGCCCCGCACCACCTCGCTCAAGGCCCTCACCTGGAGCGGTGCGCTCGGCGGCTTCCTCTCCTCCGTGGCCCTGGGCGTCGCCGGTGTCGCCGCCGCCACTCAGGCCGACATGACGGACGCGGTCGCCGGTGCCGAGGGGCTGCTCCCCGGCTGGTTCCAGCCGCTCTTCCTCGCCCTGGTGCTCGGCGGGTCGGTCACCAACTCGATCATCACGCTCTACTCCTCCAGCCTGAACCTCCAGGTCCTCGGTATCCCGTGGAGCCGCGCCCGCGCCATCGTGATCAGCGCCGCAGTCACCGCCCTCGGCTCGCTCGGCGCCCTCTTCCTCACCGACTTCACCACCTCCCTGCTCTCTTTCCTCTCCCTCCTGATCATCGTCTTCGCCCCCTGGGGCGGTGTCTTCCTCGCCGACATGGTCATGCGCCGCTGCACCTACGACTCCGACGCTCTGCACGGGGCGGAACGCGGTGCCTACTGGTATCGCTCCGGCTGGCACCCGGCCGGCTTGGTCGCGCTGCTCGCCGGCATCGTCTTCGCCGCGCTCACCTGCGACTCCGCACTCTGGACCGGCCCGCTGGTCGCCCCTCTCGGCGGCGCCGACCTCACCCTCCTCGGCGCGGCCGTCTCCGCGCTCGTCTACGTCCTCCTCGCCCGCCGCAGCGTCACCCCCGTGCGGCCGTAACGCCCATGGACGCGTAACACCCGCACCACCCGCACGACCAAGCACCACCCGTAACACCGCTGAAAGAAGCTGGAGTCCGCCCCGCATGAACCGCAGCACCACCCCCGCCGATCTGGTCCTCACCCGGGCCCGCGTCCACACCGTCGACCCCGCCCTGCCGGAGGCCGAGGCGCTCGCCGTACGCGACGGACGGATCGTCTGGCTCGGCACGGACGCCGACGCATCCGCCTGGGTCGGTCCCGACACCCGGATCCTCGACGCGGGAGGCCGGCTCGTCCTGCCCGGGTTCATCGACGCCCACAACCACGTACGCCTGGGCTCCGACGACGCCTGCGTCCAGCTCGCCGGCGCCCGCACGCTGGAGGAGATCCACGAGCGGATCCGCGCCTGGCGCGCCGCCCACCCCGGCACCGCGTGGATCGAGGCCGAAGCCTTCGACTACTCGGCGATCCCCGGCGGACGGATGCCGACCGCCGCCGATCTCGACCCCGTGACCGAGGACACGCCCGCCCTCGTCCTCAGCTACGACGTGCACACGGTCTGGCTCAACACCGCGGCCCTGCACCGGCTCGGCATCGACCGGGACCACCTCGACCTCCCCTTCGGCACCGCCGTGACGGACCCCGAGACCGGCGAACCCACCGGATTCGTCAAGGACTTCGCCGTCAAGGGCCTCTCCCGCGACGGCCACCGCGCCCTGCGCGAGCTGGGCGTGCCGTGGGCCGCGCCCGACCGCCAGTACGGCCGGCTCGCCAAGAGCCTCGACGACGCCATCGGTTACGGCATCACCACCGTCGTCGAGCCCCAGAACTCCCTCGACGACCTCGCCCTCTTCCAGCGCGCCCGAGCCGAGGGCCGGCTCCGCTCCCGGATCGTCGCCGCCCTCTTCCACCCGCGGGGCACCACCGAGGCGGACCTCGACGCGTTCGCGGCCGCGGCGAGGACGTTCGACGACGACCGGCTGCGGGTCGGCCCCCTCAAGCTGTACATCGACGACGTCGTCGAACCGCGTACGGCCGCTCTCCTGGAGCCGTACACCGGGTGCGGCCGGCACCGCGGCGACACGTTCTACCCGCCCGAGGAGTTCGCCGCGCTGCTCACCGGACTCGACGCGCGCGGCTTCCAGTGCTTCGTGCACGCCACGGGCGACCGCGGCATCCGTACGGTCCTCGACGCCGTCGCCCACGCCCGCGCCGCCAACGGGCCGCGCGACGCCCGCCACCAGATCGTCCACGTCGAGTGCCTCGACCCGGCCGACACCCCGCGCTTCGCCGAACTCGGCGTGGTCGCCTGCATGCAGCCCCGGCACGCCGCCCCCGACATCGCGGGCCCGGGCCAGGACTGGGCCGAGAACATCGGACCCGACCGCTGGCACAAGGCGTGGCCGCTGCGCAGCCTGTGGGCCGCCGGAGCCGTACTCGCTCTCTCCAGCGACTGGAACGTCGCCGAGATGGACCCCATGGCCGGCATCTACACGGCGGTCACGCGCCGCCCGCTCCACGGCGACGGGGAGCCCTGGACACCGGAGGAGACCATCGACGTCGTCACCGCGATCGAGGGCTACACCATGGGCTCGGCGTACGCCAACTTCCTCGAAACGGAGCGGGGTTCGCTGAGCGTCGGCAAGCTCGCCGACTTCGTCGTCCTGTCCCGGGACATCCTCCGCGTCGACCCGGAACGGATTCCGGGCACGGTGGCCGAGACGGTCGTGGTGGGCGGCGAGGTCGTCCACACGTCCACGCAGGACTGACATCCGTAGGGCCCTGCTCGGCCGAGGTACGGGGCAGCCCTCCTGGAGGGGAAGGCCGCCCCGTACGCGACCGGTCAGAGCCGGTCGAGGATCTTCCGCAGCTCGGCGATCTCGGCGGACTGCGTCCGCACCACGTCGGCGGCGAGCTTCTTCGCCTTCTCGTCGCGGCCGTCCTTCAGCTCGGTCCTGGCCATCTCGACCGCGCCCTCGTGGTGCGCGATCATCAGCTCGGCGAACTTCCGGTCGAAGGGCTTGCCCTTGAGCGCCTCCAGGTCCTTCATGTCCTGCTCGGTCATCATCCCGGCCATGTCGTGACCACCGTGAGCGGCGGACTCGGGCTTGCCCCAGCCCTTCAGCCAGGACTTCATCGTCGCGATCTCCGGATCCTGGGCCTTCTCGATCGCGGCGACGATCTTCTGGACCTCGGCGTCCTCGGCCCGGCCGTCGGCGAGCTTCGCCATCTCCAGGGCCTGCTGGTGGTGGGGGATCATCGCCTGGGCGAACGCCACGTCCGCGTCATTGAACGATGCGGACGCGGAGGCGGGCGAGGACGGGGAGGCGGAGGTCTTCCCGCCGTGCTCCATGCCGCTCATGGAGTCGCTGTCCGAGCCGCAGGCCGAGAGCAGAAGGCCCACGGCGGCGACGGAGCCGGCCAGGGCGAGCTTGCGGGCGGTGGGGTTCGTGAAGGCACGCATGTGTGTCACACCTCGTGTGCTGTCGTACGGCGTACGCGAGCGCGCGCGTACGCGCGGAAAGGGCTGAACGGGCGCTTCTGCGGGCAGCGCGATGTGCCCGCGGTGGCGATTCGGCCTAGATCCGCAGGACGGACAGCTGCGCGAGGTCGGGAGGTCTGCGGGGCGGGGCGTTCGGCCCCCGTACGCGGGTGAGCCGGCCGAGCAGCCGGACCAGCCAGTCGGGCCGGCGTCCGAACGCCGCGAGGACGAGCCGGGCCAGCGCCCAGATGCCGAGGACGGCCACGCACAGCGTGGTCATGTCCATATCCATGCCGGAGTCATGGGAGGAGGGAGCGGGCGCCTCGTCCGTCGTGTGGTGCGCGGAGGCGGAGACGTGCGTCATGCCGTCCGCCGCGGTGTCCGACGAGCTCTGCGGGTGGCCGACGGCATGCATCACGAAGACCCCGAGGGCGAGCACGACGAGCAGCAGGTGCGCCAAGGCGCTGCCCGCTCCCATGTCGCGTCCCACTCGTCCCGTACGCACGGCTCGAACCTCCCGGGACGACTTTAGCGAACGGTGCCCGGCCGCTCGCGCAGCCCACGGAAGGCGGCCGACCGGTTCGACGGCGCGGGGCACGGCGCGTTGAGTGGGGTGTTCGCCCGGACCGCCACGCGCATCGCCTGTCCGGGCGGGTGCCCGTAGAGCCGACTCCGCTTCCGTTCGCGTGTGGCGCGGGCGGAAGCGAAGCCGGCACGGGCCTCTGGGCTCAGCCCGTCCACTCACCAGCCATCGCGGCCGCGAGCCGCAGGTGCGGCGCGGCCTCGGCGGGCCGGCCCTGCCGCTCAAGGGTGCGCCCGAGCATCAACCGGGCGTAGTGCTCCACCGGGTCCCGGTCCAGCACGGAGCGCAGCTCGGACTCGGCGCGGGAAAGCTGGGCGGAGTGGTAGTACGTGCGGGCGAGAAGCAGGCGCTGGGCGATCTGCTCGGGGTGCTCGGCGACCAGGCCGCGCAGGATGCGGGCGGCCGTCAGGTACTCCTTCGCCTCGAAGAACAGCTGGGCGCGGTCCCAGCGCTCGCCCGCCGTTCCGAACTCGTCGTAGGTCTCGTTCACTTGCGCTCCCTCGTGGCGTCCCTGCCCTGCCACCCGGTGGGGCGGCACGGTCGTCAACACGCGAGGATGGTTGAACATTCCACTACTATTTTCCGCGTGGAGACACGCCCACGCCGTCCCCGGACAGGAATAGGTTGAGCGTCATGAGCAATCTTGATCGACAGGCCGCCCTCACCGTCTGCGGCGGCCGCGGCTTCGTCGTCGCCGAGCCGGTGCGGGAACTTCTCAGCCCCCGCCACGTCCAGCTCGGCGAGTCGACCGAAGTCCGCCGCCTGCTCCCGAACCTCGGCCGGCGCATGGTCGGCGCCTGGGCGTTCGTCGACCACTACGGCCCCGACGACATCGCCGACGAGTCCGGCATGCAGGTCCCGCCGCACCCGCACATGGGGCTCCAGACGGTGAGCTGGCTCCACGAGGGCGAGGTCCTGCACCGTGACAGCACGGGAAGCCTCGAGACGATCCGCCCGCGCGAGCTGGGCCTGATGACCTCGGGCCGGGCGATCTCCCACTCCGAGGAGAGCCCCAGGCCGCACGCCCGCTTCCTCCACGGCGCCCAGCTGTGGGTGGCGCTCCCGGACGCCCACCGCCACGTCGAGCCCCACTTCCAGCACCACGCGACCCTCCCGCAGGTCACCGCCCCCGGCCTGACCGCCACGGTGATCATGGGTGAACTGGACGGCGCCGAGTCCCCGGGCACCACCTACAGCCCCTTGATCGGTGCCGACCTCGCCCTGGCGGCGGGCACGGAAACGAACCTCCCGCTGGAACCCGACTTCGAGTACGCGGTCCTGTCGATGTCGGGCGAGGCCCACGTCGACGGCGTCCCGGTCCTCCCGGGCTCGATGCTCTACCTCGGCTGCGGCCGCACGGAACTCCCGCTGCGCGCGGTCTCGGACGCGGGCCTGATGCTCCTGGGCGGCGAGCCGTTCGAGGAGGAGATCGTCATGTTCTGGAACTGGATCGGACGATCGCAACAGGACATCGAAGAGGCCCGCGAGGCGTGGATGAACGGCACCAGGTTTGGCGAGGTGAAGGGTTACGACGGCGCTCCGCTCCCGGCTCCGGAGCTGCCCGCGACGCCGCTGAAGCCGCGGGGAAGAGTGCGCTGACCTGTTCGCCGGTAAGCCTCGTCCTGGCTACCGGATGAGGGAGAGGGGCGCGCCGAGGGTGCGGTGATCAGGCGCCGAGGTGCGTGATCGCGGTGTCCAGCCGCGACGCCAAGGCGTCGATGTCCTGCTCGGTCGGCGGGCCGGACGGCAGCGTGGCGGCAAGATCACGGCCCGAGGCGATTTCGACGGCTCCGCGGTATGGCTCCGATGCCAGTCGGTCCGAGGGGACGACCTCCGTACGACCCTCCAGCAGCACGAGCGAGTTGTTCCCGCCCGATCGATCGAGGAGGGCCCGGACCTGCGCGCGCGTGACTGCCACGGCCCCGTCCCCTCTCACCAGCTCCCGGAGCCGGAGCCGGAGTCGGTTTCCGACGGGTTCTCGGCTTCCTCCTCGGATCCGGCCTCGACACCGGCCAGGGGGTCCCCGCTTTCGGTGCCGGCCTGGTGGTAGCCCTCTCGGGCGCTTGCCGTGCCGGGCACGACGCGCTCCCGGTCCTGGCTCTCCGAGCCGGAGTGGGCTCCCGGCTCCTCGCTGCTCCGGGCGCGCTCGTACGTGTTCTGCCGCGCGTCGTCCGGTGTGCGCTCGGTCATCTCGCTGTCCTCGTCTCGATGAGCCCTTGAGGCGGCTGCCCGCGAGAGGGCAGGCGAAACAGCCGTGAGCGCCAGGCCGGTGGCACCTGTCCCACAGGTGCCACCGGCCTGGCGAAGGCGGAGGTGCCGGCACTGTCAGGAAGGTTCTTTGCCTCGTCCGCTCATCGCGTCACGCAGGCGGTCGACGAGCCCGACCCCCGGGGCCAGAAGCTTGTTGGCGGGCGGCTTGTCGGGGGCGGACGGGTGCGGACGCGTGGGGGCCGCCTTCTTGGCCTGGCGCACCTTGTCGCCGAGCTTCTCCAGCATCTCCGTGGAACACGCCTGCCGCAGCCGCGGGAACAGATTGTTCTCCTCGTCGTTCACGTGGCTGCGAATCTCCGTCATCAGGTTCATGATGAGCTCGTCGAAGCGGGGATGATCGGCGTCGCATCCCTCGAGTTCCTTCATGATGCGTTCCGCCGCCGCGTGATCTTCCAGTTCCTTGTCGGCCATCCTGTCACCGTTGGGAACGTGCTCGCGTACGGCGGGATACAGGTACGCCTCTTCGGCTACCGAGTGCCGGACGAGTTCCATGGTGACCTGGTCGGCATACATCTTTCTACGAGCGTCACCCGAGGGAATTTCCTCGATGTTCGCGAAAAGTTCCTCGACCTCCTGGTGGTCGGTCATCAATTCCGCGATCACGTCACCGCCGTGTCCCATGGGGAGTGCCCTTCTCTGTGAGGTTGCCGGCCTCCAGTGAATCCCGCGAAGCGCGCACAACGTGGTTCCGCTCCACTCAGCGTGTCGGCCGCACTCGCTCCGAAGGGGCTGTGACCTGCGCCATTCCTCGGACGCCCGCGAGCCGATACGATCCACTTTCTTCTTTTCGCCCTCCCTCTTACTCCGAATTGGCCATCCGTGTCGGCAGACTCCTCTCTCTCCTCGCTCATAGCGGCGACGGCCCAGTGGATCACCCACGCCTATCCCTCCGGCCGCGGGGCCTTGCAGCGCGCCCTCGCCGAGGCACAGGCGCGTCAAGCCGTCACCGTCGCCGCGTGGCTGCGGTACCCCACGGAGCTGGACGCCCAGCTGATGAACCTGACGGGGCCCGGTGGCTCCGCGCGGCTCGACTGGATCACGGGCTCCGAGACCGAGGGCGCCTGGGATCCGGAGCTGCACGCGTGGCGCACCTGGGTGGACGAGGTCGTCGCGAGCTGGGCCGCCTGCCTGCTCGGCACTCCGGCCTTGGTCACCGCGGCGCTCGCCACTCTCGCCGGCTCGGCGCGGGCGGCGGGCGAAACGGTTGACTTCCGGCGTCTGAGTCATCCGAACCAGAACGACCGGCAAGCAGCCGCGCTGCTGCGACACCCGGACCTCCTCGCTCCTGTGGCCGAGCTCCATCACGCCCAGCTCAAGGACCTCCTGGAAAGCAGCGCGCCCTCCTCGTCCTGACCGCGACTTCCCCTGGCCGGCAGCGTTCTGGTCGTCCTGAGCCTGGTGTGCGCAGATCTGGGTGCCTGGACCGCAAGCGCCGACTAGCCCGCGCCCCGCACCAGGACGGACAGCACGACCGCCATACCCGCGGCCCAGCCGAGAGCTGCGCCGACCAGGCGTCGTCGGAGGCATGCGTATCGCTGTCCGTACTCGCGGCGGAGCTCGTCCGCGCGTACGACGGTGGCCCGGAGCATCTCGCGCCGCACGGCGAGATGCTCCTGCGCGAACAGCTGGGCGATCTCCGACTCCTCCTGCGGTCCCAGCCAGGGAAAACGGCGGGCGAACGCGGCGCCGGCCTCGGCGGCCTCGCTCCGGGCATGCTGTGCGAGCAGATATCCCTCCAGCTGGAGGATGCCGGCGGTCACCTCATCGGTGGGGGCGTGCGAGTCTCGGTGGCCGGGTGTGATCATGCTTCCCGCCCGCCGCCGGGCCGTTGGGCGGCGCCGGGGTCGTCGATCACGTCGCGCTTGTGCGACCGGGCGTAGTCCACTGCCGCCAGATCCGGGAAGTTGAGGTCGAAGGCGGGCGATTCGGAGCGGATGCGCGGGAGGGTGAGGAAGTTGTGCCGGGGCGGCGGGCACGACGTCGCCCACTCCAGCGAGCGGCCGAAGCCCCACGGGTCGTCGACCGTGACACGCGGAGCGGTCTTGGCGGTCTTCCAGACGTTGTAGAAGAACGGCAGGGTGGACATGCCCAACAAGAACGCGCCGATGGACGACACCGTGTTCAGAGCGGTGAAACCGTCGGCCTCCAGATAGTCCGCGTAGCGGCGCGGCATCCCTTCGGCACCCAGCCAGTGCTGGACGAGGAAAGTGCCATGGAATCCGGTGAAGAGAGTCCAGAAGTGGATTTTGCCGAGCCGCTCGTCCAGCATCGTGCCGGTCATCTTGGGCCACCAGAAGTAGAAGCCGGCGAACATCGCGAAGACGACGGTGCCGAAGACGACGTAGTGGAAGTGCGCGACCACGAAATACGTGTCCGTGACATGGAAGTCCATCGGGGGCGAGGCGAGGATGATGCCGGTGAGCCCGCCGAACAGGAAGGTCACGAGGAAGCCGATCGACCACAGCATCGGCGTCTCGAAGGAGATCGACCCCTTCCACATCGTGCCGATCCAGTTGAAGAACTTCACGCCTGTCGGCACCGCGATCAGGAAGGTCATGAAGGAGAAGAACGGCAGCAGCACCGCTCCTGTGGCAAACATGTGATGGGCCCAGACGGTGACCGAGAGGCCCGCGATCGCGATCGTGGCGGCGATGAGTCCCACGTAGCCGAAGATCGGCTTACGGGAGAAGACGGGCAGGATCTCCGTGACGATCCCGAAGAACGGCAGGGCGATGATGTAGACCTCGGGGTGGCCGAAGAACCAGAACAGGTGCTGCCACAGCAGCGTTCCACCATTGGCCGGATCGAAGACGTGAGACCCGAAGCGACGATCCGCCTCCAGCGCGAAGAGCGCCGCGGCCAGAACGGGGAAGGCGAGCAGGACGAGCACCGATGTGAGCAGGATGTTCCAGGTGAAGATCGGCATCCGGAACATCGTCATACCGGGGGCGCGCATGCAGATGATCGTGGTGATGAAGTTGACGGCGCCCAGAATCGTGCCGAAGCCGCCGAGCGCGAGCCCCATGATCCACATGTCGCCGCCGATGTAGGGCGTCCGTTCACCGCCGCTGAGCGGCGTGTAGGCGGTCCAGCCGAAGTCCGCGGTTCCCTGGGTGGTGAAGATCCCCCCGAAAGCGATCAGGCCGCCGAAGAGGAACAGCCAGTACGACAGCATGTTCAGGCGCGGGAACGCCACATCCGGGGAGCCGATCTGCAAGGGCATGATCGCGTTGGCGAAGCCGGCGAAGGTGGGGGTGGCGAAGAGCAGCAGCATCACCGTCCCGTGCAGGGTGAACGCCTGGTTGTACTGCTCGGGGGAGACGATCTGAATCCCGGGCCGCGCCAACTCCGCCCGGATCACCAGCGCCAGCACACCTCCCAGAAGGAAGAACACGAACGACGTGATCAGATAGAGATGACCGATCTTCTTGTGGTCCGTCGTCGTCAGCCAGTCCACGACGACACTCCCCCAACCCCTCCTCTTCACAGGCACGAGGGTGGGCGGCTCGGTGGAAGTGACCATGGGGACTCCGGTGAAGGACTCGAATGAACGCGGGCGGCCAGGGCGACCATAGGCCAGCCACTCCTAGCAAACCGCCCGAAACATGGATATTCAGGATCAATAGCTTCATCGCACTGGCCATGACCTGCGGTGTCGTGCGCACGGGCGGCGAACGACATCCATACGGCGGGCGCGGACCGAAGCCGTCACGCGCCGGAGCGAGGGCACGCGCTGACGCCCCGCTGCAGGAGCGGCGCCCTCAAGACCTCGGCGGGAGCCGGTGCAGGGTGAGGTCGTGCAGTGCGCCGCCCGACACGGTCAGCGTCATGTACGTGCAGAACGGCTGGCGTCTGCGGTCGGTGGGCGAGCCCGGATTCAGCAGGCGCAGCCCGCCGGGGGCCGTGGAGTCCCACGGGATGTGGCTGTGCCCGAACACGAGAACGTCCAGGTCCGGAAAGCGCCGCGCGCAACGCTGCTCGCGCCCGGCGGCGGCTCCCGTCTCGTGCACGACCCCGAACCGAAGCCCGCCCCACTCACCCTGCGCGACCTCGGGAAGCCTCCGCCGCAGGCCCGGCCCGTCGTTGTTGCCGTACACCCCGACCAGCCGCCGGGCCCGGGACTCCAACACGTCCAGGGTGGCCTCGTCGGTCCAGTCCCCGGCATGGACGACGACATCGGCCTCGTCGACACCGGCGAGAAGCGCCTCGGGCAGCCGCTTGGCGCGGGTCGGCAGATGCGTGTCGGCCATCAGCAGCAGCCGCATAGGGCCACGATAGGCCGCACCCCGCGCTGCCCCCACTTCCATGGGCCTCCTGGGGTATCCGTGGAATACGTGCGGATGCGGAGCGACCCGCCCAGGCCGAGGCTCGAGGAGGCCCACGTGTCACAGACCCCGGAATCCCTGTACACCCGCGTCAGGCAGGAGGTGGCGGCTCGCGCGGAGCGGCTCTGGGACGTGAGCATGGCGCTGCACCGCGAACCGGAGACGGCCTACGAGGAGCACCGGGCGTCGCGGCTGCTGGCGGGTGAACTCGAACGGGAGGGCTTCCGCGTCGAGCGCGGGGTGGCCGGGCTGCCGACCGCCTTCGTCGCACGTACGGGTTCGGCGGGGTCCGGGGCCGGCGAGGGTGCCTGTGTGGCCCTGCTGATGGAATACGACGCGCTGCCGCTGCTCGGGCACGCGTGCGGCCACCATCTGATCGCGTCGGCGGGCCTCGGGGCGGCGCTCGCCGTGCGGGCCGCGCTCGGCGAGGTCGAGGGAACGCTGCTGGCCGTCGGCACACCGGCGGAGGAGCGCGGCGGAGGCAAGGTCGTGGAGGTGGAGACGGGCCTGTTCGACGGGGTCGACGCGGCGCTGATGTTCCACCCGGGCGTGCACGACTGGGTGTGGGCGCCGCTGACGGCCAGCGCGCAGGTCCGGGTGGGCTTCCACGGGCGGGCCGCGCACCCGACCGGCAGCCCCACGGAGGGCATCGACGCGCTCGGGGCGCTGATCCAGCTCTTCAACACACTCGGCGTCCTGCACAGACGGCTGCCCACCGGCTCGCACATCCAGGGCATCGTGACGGACGGCGGCCGGGCCACGAACATCGTCCCGGAGTACGCGGAGGGCATGTTCGGGCTGCGCGGGGGAACCACGGCCGCGCTGGAGGAGCTGGTGGAGGAGGTGCGCTCGTGCGCGCGGGGCGTGGCGCTGGCCACCCGTACGACGGTGGAGGTGACCGACGTGGGCGGCCGGTACGAGCACTTCCGCGACAACGACGTGCTGTCCGGCCTGTTCGCCGGCCATCTGGACCGGGCGGGCATCCGGTTGTCGCCGCCCACGCCGGGCGTGTACCTGGGGTCGTCCGACATCGGGAACGTCAGCACGCGGGTGCCCGCGATCCACCCCTGGATCGCCATCATGGGTCCGGACGGCTCCGACCACACGCCCGCGTTCGCGGCGGCGGGCGCCACGCCCCGGGCACGGCAGGTGATGCTGGCCGCGGCGGAGGCGCTGGCGTGCACGGCGGCCGACGTCCTGTTGCGCAGGGACGTGCCGGAGCGGGCCTGGGAGTGCCTCCGGCGGAAGGCCGCCGAGGGGCTGTGACGCATGCCCGGCGATCAACGGGGAACTCGGCGAAAGGGAGCGGATCGCCGAGCACCTGAGCCGAACGGCGCGGGGCGCCCGCTCCCCGAGTGCGAGGAGTTGTCGTGACTGCTTCACGTGGAGTCGAAGAGGAAAGCGAGATCCCGGGTGTGCCGGGGGCGGGTGTGGCACGGTCGGCGGGTGCGTCATGTGCGGCCTGAGCGGTGAGATCCGCTTCGACGACCGGCGGCCGGACGTGGCCGCGGTGGAACGCATGACCGGCCGTCTGGCCGCCCGCGGGCCCGACGGTCACGGCATCTGGTCGCAGGGGCCCGTGGCGCTGGGCCACCGACGGCTGAAGATCATCGACCTGTCCGAGCGCGGCGCGCAGCCGATGGCCGACCCCGAGGCCCGGCTGACGGGCGTGTTCAACGGGTGTGTGTACAACTACCAGCAGCTGCGCGGGGAGCTCCAGGCCCTCGGGCACCGGTTCTTCTCCACCTCGGACACCGAGGTGATCCTCAAGGCGTACCGGCAGTGGGGCACGGACTGTGTCGATCGCTTCATGGGCATGTTCGTGTTCGTCATCGTCGAGAACGACACCGGCCGCGTGGTGCTCGCCCGTGACCGCCTCGGCATCAAGCCGCTGTACCTGTCGCACGGACCGGGCCGGCTGCGGTTCGCCTCCACGTTGCCCGCCCTGCTGGCGGCCGGCGGCGTCGACACCTCCCTGGACCCCGTCGCGCTGCACCAGTACCTGAGCTGGCACGCCACGGTGGCCGCGCCGAGGACCGTACTCAACGGGGTGCGCAAGCTGCCGCCCGCCACGGTCCGCGTGGTGGAGCCGGACGGCTCCTACCGCGACCGGTGCTACTGGCAGCCGTCCTACACCCGCCGCGCCGAGCACGCGGGCATGGAGGCGGCCGACTGGCGCGACGCGGTGCTGGAGGCACTGCGGACGGCGGTGCGCCGCCGGATGGTCGCCGACGTGCCGGTCGGCGTGCTGCTGTCCGGCGGGCTCGACTCGTCCCTGATCGTGGCGCTGCTGGCCGAGGAGGGCCAGCGGGACCTGGCGACGTTCAGTGTGGGGTTCGAGTCGGAGGGCGGCGAGGAGGGTGACGAGTTCGCGTACTCGGACCTGATCGCGCGGCGCTACGACACCGAACACCACCAGCTGATGGTGCCTTCGGACCGCGTGTCGACCGCCCTGGACAGGGCGGTCGACGCCATGAGCGAGCCCATGATCAGCCATGACGTGGTCGCGTTCCACCTGCTGTCGGAGCTGGTCTCCAAGGAGGTGAGCGTGGTCCAGAGCGGACAGGGCGCCGACGAGGTCTTCGCCGGTTACCGCTGGTACCCGGACCTGGCCGCCGTCGAGCGCGAGCGGGAGCCGGAGACGTACGCCGAGGTGTACTTCGACCGTCCGCACGCGGACTTCGCCCGGATCCTCCAGCCCGAGCTGCTCACCGGCCACGACGAGAGCGGCCGGTTCGTCCGGGAGCACATGGCCGCGCCCGGGGCGGAGACCGCGCTCGACGCCGCGCTGCGGCTCGACACGCACGTCATGCTCGTCGACGACCCGGTCAAGCGCGTGGACAACATGACCATGGACTGGGGCCTGGAGGCCCGGGTGCCGTTCCTGGACCACGAGCTGGTCGAGCTGGCCGCGGCCTGCCCGCCGGAACTGAAGCTGGCACAGGGGGGCAAGGGCGTACTGAAGGACGTGGGCCGCACGCTGCTGCCCCGAGAGGTCGTCGACCGGCCCAAGGGCTATTTCCCGGTGCCGGCGATCCGCCACATGGCGGGCCCCGTCCTCGAACGGGTGCGTCAGGCGCTGTCCGCCCCGGAGGCGCGGGCGCGGGGCGTCTTCCGCGACGAGTACATCGCCGAACTCCTCGCCGCCCCCGACCACCACCGGACGAAGCGAGGGGCGAACGCCCTGTGGCACGTAGCGTTGCTGGAGATATGGCTGCAGACACACGGGATCAACTGACCGGAGCATCGTCGGCGGCGCCCGTGCCGGTGCCGCTCGCCGACGCGGCGGGACTGCGGGACACCCCTCAGCCGCTGATCTCGCACGGCTGCTGGTATCCGTCCGTGGACCCTACCGGTGAGCACGTGGCGTTCATCTGCGACCGGGCGGGCGTTCCCCAGCTGTGGACCGGGTCGGTGGACGGCTCGGAGCTCCACCTGCTCGACGCGGACCCCGATCCGGTCACCGAGGTGGCGTGGTCGCCCGACGGGCGATGGATCGCCTACACGGTCGCCCCCGGGGGCGGCGAGCACACCCGGGTGCTGTGCGTACGCCCGGACGGCACCGACCGCCGGATCGTGGCGGGCGCGGACAGCGGCAGCTCGGCCTACCTGGGCCGCTGGACACGCGACGGTTCGGCCGTCGCGGTCACAGTGGCGGAACCCCCGCCTTCGGCGGGCCGGAGCGCCGGGGAGGAGACGGCCGCGACGGACGGTGAGGCGGTGTTCGCGGACCTGCCCGCCGGCTGGGCGGAACGCGACGGTCCGGCCACGCTGCTGGGTTCGGAGGTCAGGCCGGGCCCCGGTTCCCACGGCGGGCCGTACGGCGAACCGGGCGCCGGGCGGGATCGAGTGGCAGATCTGGCAGGTCTGGCAGGTCTGGCAGGTCTGGGACAGCTGGGGCTGGACGGGCTGGACGGGTTGGACGCGCTGGACGGGTTGGAGGGAACGCGGGACCGGCTCAGCGCGTATCTGGTCGATCCCGACGGCATCCGGTCGCCCGTGCTCGTCGCCGCGGAGTCGGGCGCCGCGACGCTGCGGGTGTGCGACATCAGCCAGGACGAGCGGTTCGCGCTGGTACGCCGCGGGCCGCGCGGCCGGCGGGAGGCGGTGGTCGTGCGTACCGCCGACCTGACGACCGGGTCGGTCCTGCGGGTGGCTGACGGGGACCCGTGGATCGGCCGGTTCTCCCCGGACGGGCACACCCTGTGGCTCAGGAGCGACCACGAGCGGGAGTTCGCCGCCCTGCTCGCAGCCGGCCTGGACGACGACGGCCGGCTTCTCGGCCTGTCCGTGGTGGCCGAGCGCGAGGGCCGCGACCTGGAGCTCCTCGCGTTCGCCGAGGACGGTCGCACCGCCGCGCTCGCGTGGAACGTAGGCGGCGCCAGCGAGCTGCAGACCTTGGGTCTCCCGGCGGGCGAACCGATGCCCAGCGGGGCGGCCACCGGGACCACGCCTCCCCGGGAGGTGCCGCTGCCGCACGAGGTGGTCACGCGGATCACCCGGGCCGGGCCGAGTGGAATGGTGCTGGCCCTGTCGGGCTCACAGCGCCGCCCCGGTGTCTGGTGGGTGCCCCCCGGAGCGCCGTCGGCGCGTACGCCCTGGTCGTCCCGGGACGAGGATGCCGTGCCGCCCGGCAGACCACCCGTGCGGCCCGTACCGCTGCGGCCGGTCGCCCGCGACGGGCTACGGCTGGGAGGCTGGTACTACCGCGCCCCGGGCAGGGCCGCCGGCCGTCCCGCGCCCTGCGTGATCCACCTGCACGGCGGTCCCGAGGAGCAGGAGCGGCCCGTCTTCGACCCGCTCTACCACGAGCTGCTGGGCCGGGGCCTGGACGTCTTCGCGCCCGATGTCCGCGGCTCCTCCGGCTGGGGGCGGTCGTTCGTGGACGCCGACCTCGGTACGGGACGGTTCGCGGCGATCGAGGACGTCGCCGACTGCGCGGCGCATGTGGTGCTCACGGGCCGTGCCGACCCGACCCGGCTCGCGGTGATGGGGCGCTCGTACGGCGGCTACCTGACGCTGGCCTCGCTCGTATGGCACCCGGAGCTGTTCCGCACGGGCGTCGCGGTGTGCGGGATGTCGGACTTCGCGACGTTCTTCGCGGGGACCGAGCCGTGGATCGCGGAGTCGGCGGCGCACAAGTACGGCCACCCGGTGCGCGACCGGGAGCTGCTGCGCGCGCTGTCACCCATGAGCCGCATCGACGAGCTGCGCGTACCGCTGCTCGCGGTGCACGGCGAGCACGACACCAACGTCCCGCCGGGCGAGTCCGAGCAGGTGGTGCGTGCCGCGCGGGAACGGGGCCTGCCGGCGGAGCTGCTCACGCTCCGCGAGGAGGGCCACGAGTTCCGCCGGGCGGACAACAGACGGCTGTTCCGCCGCTCCGCCGCCGACTGGATGGAACGTCACCTGAGTGGCTGAGAGGACGCCGGTGCGGCGTCCGTGCTGACCTCGGGCCGACCGGCGCTCGCCACGCCGTACGCCGTACCCGGTACGCGGCTTTCAGCGACGACTCCTGGGGAGGAACCGCCCGGGCCTGGGTGACAGCTCGCCGGCCAGGGCAACGGGTGCCGGCCTGGCACCATGGTGGCCGAAGGGTGACTCACCGTGTCCGATTCATCCTCCCGTTCTCGGGGTACCCGCGATGACATGATCACCATTGGGGTCGAGGAAGAGTATCTGCTGCTCGATCCGGACACGTGCCTGCCGGTACCGCTCGCGGACCGGGTGCGGGCGACAGCCGGTCTCGGGCCGATCGTCGAGGACGCGGAGATCCAGTCCGAGCTGCTGCAGGCACAGGTGGAGGTCGCCACCCCCGTCTGCACCGACCTGGAGGAGGTCGGCGGTCACCTGCTGCGACTGCGGCACGCGCTCGGCACGGCGGCGGAGCGGAACGGCTGCCTGCTGGCCGCCTGCGCGACGGCCCCGTACCGGGAGACGGCACCCGTTCCGGTCACGCGCAAGGCGCGCTATCTGGCGATGCGCTCACAGGCCCCGCAGCTGGTGGCCGAGCAACTCGTCAACGGGATGCATGTGCACGCGGCCGTGCCGGACCGGGAAATGGGCGTCGCCGTCCTGAGCCGTATCCGGGTCTGGCTGCCGGTCCTGGTGGCCATGTCCGCGAACTCGCCGCTGTGGGACGGCACCGACACCGGCTTCGCGAGCTGGCGCACGGTGATCTTCGGCCGCTGGCCGGTCAGCGGACCGCCGCCCCTCTTCACTTCGCTCGCGGACCACGAAAGACGTGTCCAGTCGCTCCTGGACACCGGCATCATCACCGACACCGGCCAGCTGTACTGGCAGGCCCGCCTGTCCGACCGGTACCCCACGGTCGAGGTGCGCTGCGCGGACGTCCAGCTGCGCGCCGACTCGGCGGTCATGTTCGCCGGCATCATCCGCGCGTTGATGGCCACCGCCATACGCGAGGAGAAGGCGGGCGTTCCCGTTCCGGAGTGCCCGAGTGAGCTGCTGCAGGCATCGAACTGGCACGCCGCACGGCACGGACTGAGCGGCCTCCTGGTGGACCCGGCCGGCCGGGCGCGCCAGGCGGGTGACGTGCTGTGCGCGCTTCTCGACCACATCACCCCGGCCCTCGACGAGGCCGGTGACACCCGCGAGGTCACCTCGCTGGTGCACCGGCTGCTCCAGGAGGGCACCCCGGCGGACCGGCAACGCCGCGCACTGGCTGAAGGCGGGCTGCCGGCCCTCACCGAACTGATCGCAGGGGAAACGGTCGCCCCCTGACGCCACTCCTCTCCGCAGCCAGGCGTATGGGTGAGGCCGAGACAGTCGTTCCCGACCGGCTCCACGGGCCGGAAGCCGCGCCGAGGCACACCGCATACCGGGCGAAAGCCAGGGCAACGGCTCACCATGAAGGACCTGCTTCGGGCTTCCCTCGCACTGCGACGTGCGGGAACCGTCTGCCACCGGCAGCGGCGCCCGGGGACACCTGCGAAGGGAGAACGCTGACATGACGCGATTGCCCGGCACCTACGAGTCGTACTGGATGGAGACCGCGGAGGGCCCCCGGCACCCCGGCCTGACCGGCGATCTGGAGGTCGACGTCGCGGTGGTCGGCGGGGGCATCGCCGGCATCTGCACGGCGTGGGAACTGGCCCGCGCCGGCCGGAGCGTCGCCCTGCTGGAAGCCGACCGCATCGCCGCCGGCGTCACCGGGTACACCACGGCGAAGCTCTCCTCCCAGCACGGGCTCGTCTACGCGCAGCTGCGCAAGTCGTTCGGCGCGGAAGGCGCGCGGCGGTACGCGCGATCGCAGCAGGAGGCCGTCGAGTACGTCGAGCGCGTCGCGGCCGAGCTGGGGATCGACTGCGACCTCGAGCGCCTCCCGGGATACGCGTACGCCGAGTCGGCGGAAGCGGTCGACCAGCTCAGGGCCGAGGCGGACGCGGCGCGCGAGGCCGGACTGCCGGCGTCGTTCGTGACGGACACCGGCCTGCCGTACTCCGTGGCGGGCGCCGTCCGGGTGGAGGAGCAGGCGCAGTTCCATCCACGCAAGTACCTCCTGGCACTCGTCGCCGACCTCGTCGGCCGGGGCGGGAAGGTGTACGAACGCACGCGGATCGTCTCGCTCCACGAGGGAGAGCCCTGCCGGCTCACCACCGAAGGCGGAGACGAGATCGTCGCCCGTGATGTCGTGGTGGCCACGCACTACCCGGTCTTCGACCGCGCGTTGCTGTTCTCCCGGCTCGAACCCCACCGTGAGCTCGTCGTCGCGGCGACCGTCCCCGCCGACCGCGACCCGGAGGGCATGTACATCACGCAGGAGCAGAACACCCGGTCGGTGCGCACCGCTCCGTACGGTGAGGACCAGCGGCTGCTCATCGTCACCGGGGAGAAGTTCAAGCCCGGTGTCGGCGGGGTGAGCGAGCGTTACGAGCGGCTTGCCGCCTGGACCGAGGAGCGCTTCCCGTTCGCGCGGATCACCCACCGGTGGGCGGCGCAGGACAACACGACCACCGACCAGGTGCCGTACGTCGGGCGCTTCCACCCGGGTGCCCGGCACGTGTACGTGGCGACCGGATTCGGTGGCTGGGGCATGAGCAACGGAGTCATGTCCGGCCGGCTCCTGACCGCGCACATCACGGGCGAGGAGCTGCCCTGGGCCTCCCTGTACGACCCGCGGCGCCTGCACCCTCGTGAGGCGCCCTCCCTGCTCAAGGTGCAGGGGTCGGTCCTCAAGCACTTCGTCGGTGACCGGCTGCGCGCCTCCCACGTGGACAGCGTCGAGGAGATCGCGCCCGGTTCGGGGGCCGTCGTACGGGTCGGCGGCCGACGCTGCGCGGTCTACCGCGACGAGAGCGGAGCCGCCCACGCCGTCTCCGCGCGCTGCACCCATCTGGGCTGCCTCGTCCACTTCAACGACGCCGAACGGGCCTGGGAGTGCCCCTGCCACGGATCCCGGTTCGACACCGACGGCACCGTGATCCAAGGCCCCGCCGTCCGCCCCCTGGAACCCCGGCCGCTGCCCGGCGAGACCGGCGCCTCCGACTGACAGCCACCGGGCGCGACACCGCGGCCTGCAACGGCTCTTCGCCGCCCGCACACCCGACGCGGAGACGCTCAGTGAGGTCGCGCGGGCCGTCCACGACCGGGACGCCCCGGTCGGCCTCGACGAGCTCGGTGAGGGGACCGGCCTGCCCCGTCGCCGCTGCGTACGGCGAGGGGACACGGGTCCGCCATGACGAGTGGGGTGACGGCATGGTCATGAGCGAGGAGGGCGACCGGATCACCGTCCTGTTCGACACCATGGGGTACCGGACGCTGTCCCTGGCGGCGGGCGCCGACGAAGACGTGCCCGAGGCCGCGCGTAAAGCTCCCCCGCTACGGCGCCTGCCCTTGGGGGACGGACTCACGATTCCTCGGCCGCGGTGCCGCCGGAGGACGGCGCCGCCCTTCTTCTGCGGTACACGACCACCCCGCACACCGCGAGGAGGAGGACGGCCACGGCGGACACCCCGAGGGCCGTCCGCTCGGCGAAGAGCCTTCCCAGCACTTCGAGCAGGCCGAGCCCTGCGGTCGCGTAGATCAGCGCCCAGGCCGCTCCTCCCACGAACAGGGCGGGGAGGTACCGCGGCAACGGCATGCGCATGCTGCCCGCCAGAAAGTTGGCGGCGGTCTGGAAACCGACGGTCAGGAAGGAGACGGCCACCACCGGCGCGCCCCACCGCTGGATCGCCCGCTCGGCACGCCGGAACTTCGCCGAGGTGATCCGCCCGGCGAACCGGCTGCGCCGGGCACCGGCGCCGGCGAGCCACCCGACGGCGAACGTCCCTCCGGCGCGGAGGAGGACGATGACGTACAACGCTCCGGCCGTGAGCGCGATCTTATCCACGACGCCCCGTCCCGGGCTCCGGACCGGAACCCGCGCCCTCCGTCACCCGCATGGGCGTCCCGCCCAGGGGCCCACGACGCGCACAAGCCCGGTCACCGTCTCCCACCTGCGCCCTGCCTCTGCCTGCTCCGTCCGCCGGCTTCCCACCTGCGGCACGGGAACCCGAACCTGCCGCCCGCACGTCAGGCAAGGCCACCCTAACCGAATGCACATGCGGCGGATACAGCGCACCCACGCGGGTGCGGCACCCGACTCACCGTCGGACCGACGTGCGGCGAGTTTCTGATCTTCATCGGAGGTGCGCGCCTGCGGTTACCACTCGGGGTGGACGTCGTGGCTGTCGTAGCGCGAACCTCCCGCGGTGATCCAAGGCCTGAAACGACCGGGACCGGAGGCCTCGTGCGCGTAGATCACGGGTTCGTCCGTCTCGTCGGTGACGATGACGGCTCCCGTCCTTTGCGCGCAACGCAGGGCATGTGTCCAGTGTCGGCCACGATGACCGGTGCGGTAGTCGGGGATCTTGCACTGGCTCATCAGCTCTCACCGCCATGCGATGACGTCGCCTGCCCGCCCGTACGGAGCGGGCGTCCGGCGGAGCCGAACACGTGGGAATACCCTATTTAATATATTTTTGAACATCCTGTACGGAGTCATCCGACAGGCGCTGGAACCGGTCCGTACAAGGCCGATCACCACAGCACGGAGAAGCGATGCCGTCGAGCGCCTCAGTCCTGCTCTACAGCAGCAACGCTGGCACCCGGGCGCAGGTCCGCCTGGCCGTCGGCCGCAGGCCCGCGTCCGACGTCCCACCGGTCGCGTTCGTCGAGTGCGCGACCCTGCCCGCGGTCCTGTCGGCGTTGGACACGGGCCACATCGACGCCTGCGTACTGGACGGCGAAGCGGTCCCCATCGGCGGCATGGGCGTGTGCCGGCAGATCAAGAACGAGGTCTTCCGGTGCCCACCGGTCCTGCTCCTGATCGGCCGACCCCAGGACGCCTGGCTGGCCGCCTGGAGCCACGCCGACGCGACGATCAGCCTGCCGGTGGAACCGGTGGAACTGGCCGCATCCCTCGCCACGCTGCTACGCGCGCCGCACTAGACGCCCGCGAAGTCCGACGTCACGGCGGAGGCACTGTCGCAGGCGTCCCTCGCCTCACCGACTCGGAGAGAGCCATTCGGGGCGGGGAGGCGTCCATCCGGGCGTGGGGAGTAGCGCATGGGCGGAGCCGGCAGAAGCATGGCCTGGGTCCCTGCGGAGAGCGGACATGGAGCGCGGCTGCAGGAACGTCTGCCTGCCCACGGTGTTTCTCACCAAGGAGACCGTTGTGACCTTCAATCCGCTTGAGCAGCGGGGCATTCCGCTGGACCGCCAGGTCAGGAACTGGCGCGAGCTCAACGTCCCCCCGATCGACCCGGACCACTGCGACCCCTACACCCGGTGCCGCGTCATCACGATGAACGGCATCGAAGTCGAGGCGATCCTCTTCAGCCACAACCTCGCCCGCAACACCGTCGACCCGGAGGTCAAACGGCAGCTGGCCCAGACGCGGTACATCGAGGCGCAGCAGCAGAAGGTGGTGAACTGGCTGCTGCCAGGGGTGTCCTCGGTGCTGGAGACGACGATCGCCTATGAGCAGGTCGCGGTCGACCTCACCGCGTGGGTGGCGCGGATGGAGCCGGACCCGTACTTGAAGCAGGCGTACCAGTTCGGTGTGCTGGAGGACTTCGATCATCTGTACCGGTACGCGAACCTGTACGAGATGATCGAGCACCGCAAGGCCGAGTCGATCGTGGACGGGCTGACCGAGGTCATGCCGGGCCGGCCGACGAAGTACCACCACCGGCACCCGTTCGACAACGTCCGTGACCCGTACGACCGGGACGCCACGAACCCCCTGTCGAAGCTGCACGCGTTGACGATCCTGTCGGCGGAGCAGCAGACGATGAACTTCTACATGAACACCGGCCCCACCTACATGGAGCCGATCGCCCGCCAGCTGTACCAGGAGATCGGGCTCATCGAGGAGGAGCACGTCACCCACTACGAGTCCCTCGTCGATCCGGGGGAGACGTGGTGGGAGCAGCTGGTCAACCACGAGTACAACGAGTGCTACCTCTACCACTCCTTCATGGAGCAGGAGAGCGACCCCAAGGTGAAGGCCATCTGGGAGCTGCACCTCAACATGGAGCTGGAGCACCTGCATGTGGCGTGCGATCTCATGCGCCGCTACGACGGGCGCGATCCCGAGTCGGTGCTGGCGCCCGAGCTGCCGAACGTGCTGACCTTCGAGCCGAACAAGGCGTACCTGCGCGAGCTGCTCGACACCCAGATGGACCTCACCACCCTGGGCGCGGGCTACGTACGCGAGGCGCACGAGCGCTTCGAGCAGATGCAGGAGCAGATCCACGGTGGGGAAGAGCCGCCCAGCGAAAGGGTCATGGCGCAGCACGACGAGATGTTCGGACGCGAGTACCGCGTCGAGACCGAGGGCGAGCACCCCGACCCGTCGATGCGCGAGAAGTAGGAGGCCAGACGTGCCCGAGACCCACACCCCGGCGGCCGGTGACGACAACGCCGGTGACGACGACGTCGTGTCGCTGCTCATGCGCCAGCACGGTGACATCCGCAACCTGTTCGACGAAGTCGAACAGAGTGAGGGCGACGAGCGGCGGGACGCCTTCCGCCGGCTGGTCCGGCTCCTCGCGGTCCACGAGACCGCCGAGGAGGAGGTCGTCCACCCCTTCGCACGGCGCAGTCTCCCGGGCGGCGAGCAGGTCGTGGCGGATCGCCTCGCCGAGGAGCGGGCCGCGAAGGAGACGCTCGCCGCGCTCGACGTCATGGACACCGACGACCCGAAGTTTCTCCCCCGACTCCTTGCCCTCCGGGCCGACGTCCAGGCACATGCCCGGGCAGAGGAGCGCTACGAGTTCATTCACATCCGCCGCGGCGCCGACGCGGCGAAGCTGGCCTCCATGGCCCGGGGCGTGAAGGCCGCGGAGGCGATGGCACCGACTCGCCCGCATCCCGGCGTGGAGTCAGCCGCCACCCATATGGCCCTGGGCCCGGTGACAGCGCTCATGGACCGTACGAAGGACGCGGTTCGCAAGGCCATGGGCGCAGACGGCTAGGCGGTCACTCAGCCGCGATCCAGAGGACCTGACCGGGCTCACGGCAGGAGCCGTTCACCTGCCGCGCCCGGGTGCAGTCCGAGGGTTCAGGATCCGATGCTCTGAACCGCCGAATTCCCGCTGACCGTCGCCCCCGAGGCAGGGGAATCGCCGTCACCGGGGAATTGCCGACCGTCGCTGTCGGCGGCACCGGGGGTGCCCAAGGCGTTGAGGAGGCCGCCCCCTACGAGAGTGTCAGCGGCAGCGTGGGGTGTTCCGGACAGAGCGAGAGCGGCCCCGGCGAGGGCAACTGCGGCGAACGCGCGCTTGGTGTTCTTCATGCCAGGCGAACGATCCCGAAGAGGCGGGGTCACGGACCACCGGCTCGCGACAGGAGCCCTGCCCGGTACCGACAGAGCGGCTCCGCTCCGCCGGCTCGGACACCGGCTTACTTGGTTTCGGCCGTGCCCGCGCCGGGCGCCTCGTCCGTGCCGCTCGTGCCGCTCGTGCCGCTCGTGCCGACGGTCGCTCCCGGCCTCGTGACGACGGCCTCTCCGCGCCCCTCGTCGGTGGCCTTCGCCCGCCTCGTGGCGGCGACCACCGCGAGCACCACACCGACCGCGATCACCGCGAGACCACGAACCCACACCAGCGCCTCGATCTGTGTGGCGAGCACGATACAAGAGATCAGGCCCAGGACGGGGATCACGGTCGGAGCCCGGAAGTGGTCGGTCTCGCCCGAGTCCCGTCGCAGGACGAGGACCGCCGTGTTGACGATGAAGAACACCACAAGGAGCAGCAGGACGAGTGTGGAGGCCAGTTCGGCGACACTGCCGGTCAGTGCGAGGAGCATCGCCAGCCCCGTGGTGGCCGCGATCGCGACCCAGGGCGTACGGCGGCCGGGCAGCACCTTGGTCAGTCCGGTCGGCAGCAGCCCGTCGCGTGCCATGCCGTAGGCGAGGCGGGACGACATGATGCCGGTGAGCAGCGCGCCGTTGGCGACGGCGACGAGTGCGACGGCGCTGAACAGCCATGTCGGAACGCCACCCGCTGCCTTGACGACTTCGAGCAGCGGGCCGCTCGAACCGGCGAGCGTGTCGGTCGGCACGGCGACGGAGGCCGCGATCCCCACGAGGACGTACACGGCGCCCGCCGTCGCGAGCGCGCCGAACAGCGCTCGCGGGTAGGAGCGGCGTGGATTTCGGGTCTCCTCCGCGACGTTCACCGAGGTCTCGAAGCCGACGAAGGAGTAGTACGCCAGAACGGAACCGCTCAGGACAGCCGCGGCGGCGCCCTTCTCCGGGGTGCCGAGCTGGGTGAGCCGGCTCGGATCGCCTTCGCCACGCGCCAGCAGCCAGACGCCCAGGCCGACGATGACGGCGAGGCCGCCGACCTCGATGACGGTGGCGACGACGTTCGCACGGGTCGATTCCTTGATGCCCCTCGCGTTGACCAGTGCGAGAGCGACCAGGAAGACCACGGCGACCAGTCCGACGGGAAGCGTGACGAACGCCGAGAGGTAGGCGCCGCCGAAGCCTCGGGCGAGTGCCGCGACCGAGACGATTCCCGCGGCGAGCATGCAGAATCCGGCGACGAAGCCGACGACCGGACCGAACGCCCGGGTGGCGTAGTGGGAAGCCCCGCCGGCCCTTGGGTACTTCGTCGCCAGCTCGGCGTAAGAGGCGGCGGTCAGCAGAGCCAACAGGAGGGCGACGATGAGAGGCACCCACACGGCGCCGCCCGCGTCAGCGGCGACCTGGCCGACCAAGACGTAGACGCCGGCGCCGAGGACGTCTCCCAGGATGAAGAAGAAGAGCAGGGGAGTGGTGAGGGCTCGCTGAAGAGAGGGCTCTGTCGCGGCCGTCGGGGATGCAGCTTTACCTGTCGACATGTCGACTCGTATCCCCTGGATGGCCGGAAGCACACCCTCCCACCAGCACTTCACGCCACTGGGTGAGGGACTCAGGGTCTGGGATTGGTGCGGTGCCACCGAGGGCGGGCATCGTCGCCGCGCCGCCCGGCGACGGAGGCGCAGCGCGGACACTGGCGCTGGACGCGATCCGCCGCGCCACCGGACTCCGGGAAGGTGTCCGTCCAGGTGATGTGCGGGAAGCGTCCGAGCTGGGAGCGGCTGAGGGAGAGACCGCACACGGTCTGGTTCATGCCGGGCTCCCACGCGTGCACCTCTCCCGCCGGCAGGCGGCGCCTGCCTTCCTCCTCGTCCGTCCACTGCCCGGAAGCGGCGACGGCGTACTGCTTGGCGCGTGCCATGGCGTACTCCCCGATGCTCGGTCGATGGACGAGTGCCCGGTCTGTCGGTGTCGATGTCCCGCAGGCGGGCAGCGCTCCGGGTAGGAGGTCCTGAGGACCCCACTCGGCACTCTCCGTGTGCGATCGAGTACGAAGGAAGAGATCGAGGTTCATTCCGGATAGGGAAGTACATTCGCGAAAAAAGGGTACGCGAGGCGTGCGAAAGCAACCGGAAAGCTGATCGTTTCGATGGACCAGGAGGAGCCTTGAGCGACTTCCAGGACAGGGACCGCCCGGACCGGAGCAGGTCGGAGGCGGTGGCGAAAACGGCTCAGGCCAAGGTGAGCGAGGGCGCCGGCCTGGTCGGCGGCAAGGCCGCCGACGTCACGAGTACCGCCAGGGAACAAGGAGCCGATGTCGTCGGCGAAGCGACGAGTCAGGCCCGGGACCTGGTGGGGGAGCTGCGGAACCAGCTTCAGGGCCAGGCTCACACCCAGACGCAGAACCTCGCGCAGAACGTGCGCCGGCTGGCGGACGAGCTGCGGGAGATGAGTGAGAGCGGCAAGCCGGACTCCAGCGCGGCGGGTGTGGTGCGGCAACTGGCCGACGGGGGGCACCAGGTGGCCTCCCGCATCGAGGAGCGAGGACCTGACGGCCTGGTCGGCGATCTGCAGGATTTCGCGAGGCGCAGGCCTGGCGTGTTCCTGGCGGGAGCGGCCCTGGCGGGGTTCGCTGTCGCGCGGGTCGGCAAGGGCGTCAGCGGGGCAGCCTCACCGAGCGACGGTGCGCGCCAAGCGGGTACAGGACAGGGCGGCATGGGACAGGGCCGTACGGAGCAAGGTGGCGTGCCACCGCGCCCGACGAACCCGCCCCATGGCCGGGCGACGGGCAGCAGCCCGGGCGTTCCGCAGGCCGGCTATGAAGATCCGGTGGACACCTACGGGCAGTCCCAGCCACCTCACGTGACGCCGTCCTACGGGCAGACGTCCGCGACGAATCGGCCGACCGCAGCGGCACCTTCTCCTCCGCCGCCCCCGGCGGGATCCCAGCGACCGACGCAAGGGAGCTGAGCGTGGTTACCCCGTACAAGGAACGCACCACGGCGAACACGGACCGTCCGCCGAGTCCGCCCGGAGCGCCGCCCGGGACGCATCCCGGAGCATCCCCGGGGGCGGCCTCCCGGAGCCCGTACGGCACCTCACCGCGTACGCCTTCCGGCACGTCCGCGGCGGGCCGGGAGGACGAGCAGTCGATCGGAGACCTGATCGGCGCGATCGGTTCGGACCTGTCGCAGCTGGTACGCGACGAGATCGAACTGGCCAAGGCGGAGATCAAGCAGGAGTCGACCAAAGCGGGCAAGGCCGTCGGCATGCTCGGCGGGGCCGGTTACGCCGGCCACCTCGTCCTGCTGCTCGGCAGCCTGACCGCGATCTTCGCCCTCGCCCACGTCATGGACCTGGCCTGGGCCGCACTGATCGTCACCGCCGTGTGGGCCGTCGTCGGCGCGGTGCTCTACACCACCGGACGTAAGCGCCTGCGCGCCGTCAACCTCAAGCCGGAGCAGACCATGGAAACAGTGAAGGAGGATGCCCGATGGGCCCGACACCCGACGAGCTGAGGACGGACGTGGAGTACCGGCGCGCCCATCTGGCCCGCAATGTCGACCTGTTGACGGACAGGGTCACCCCTCGCAAGGTGGCGCGCCGCAAGGCCGGCGCGGCCCGGGGCCGGCTGAGCGGAGTGAAGGAGCGTGTGATGGGCACCGCCCGCGAGACCACCGGAAAGATGGCCGAGGCGACGCAGGGCGTCGCGGACTCCGCCGGGCAGACCTCGGCGAACATCGCCGAAACGGCGAAGGAGACGACCGACCGGCTCGGCGACGCCGTGTCCCAGGCGCCCGCCCAGGTCAGGCAGCAGACCCAGGGCAGCCCTCTCGCCGCCGGTGTCATCGCCTTCGGCGCCGGCATGCTCACGGCCGCGTTGCTGCCGACGACCGAGGCGGAGGAGCGTGTCGGGCAGCAACTGCGGGAGCACTCCGGGGAACTGCTGGAGCCCGCGAAGCAACAGGCTGTCCAGGCGGCGCAGGAGATCAAGGAAGAGCTGCGCGAGCCGGCCGCCGAAGCGGTGGACGCGGTGAAGTCCACGGCTCAGGACGCGGCTCGGACCACCATGGAAGAGACCCGCACGGCCGGACAGGAGACGGCCGAGGGCCTGCGCCAGGTGGGCAAGGACGCCGCCGACGAGGTCCAGGGCCAGTCGTCGTCCGGCCGCCCCGGGCCGCCGGCCGCCTGAGGCAGGAGGCTCCGCGTCTCATTCCGAACACGGCAGGGGCACCAGTGCGTAGGCACTGGTGCCCCTGCCGCTGTCCGGGCCACGCGGCCTTCTCGGCCGGGGCCGCGGGTACCTCGCGCTCGCGCGGTGCGGAGGAGGGGGCCTTTTCTCAGTCGCCGATGAGCGCGTCCACAATCGCTCCGGCGACGCGGCCGGCCCGTTCCGCCGTCCAGTGGGCCGGTTCCTCGATGGTGGAGACGTAGTAGCCGCGGGTCAGCAAGGAGAGGACGTCGGCGGCGAGACCGGCGTCCCGGACTCCGGCGGCGAGGGACGCCTCGAAGAACTCGGAGCGTGATTCGCGCGGCTCGTCGCGGTCGACGCCGGAGGGGTCGGCGTACGCCGTCGAGAGCATCTCGACCCAGAGGGTGCGGAGCAGCAGGTCTTCCGGGTCCGTGGTGAGGTGCCATTCCACCGTGGCCCGCAGTCGGTCCGCACCGGTCAGGTCGCCGAGATGGGATTCCAGGTCCGCCCGCCACCGGGCCTCCGCCGCGCGCACCGCGTTGGTGATCAGCGCTGTCCGCGTGGGGACGTAGTTCGTCACCATCGCCGTGGACCCGCCGAGTTCTTTGGCCACGGCGCGGATGGTGACGGCGCGCGCGCCGTCCCGGGCGGCGACCGCGAGGGTCGCCTCGGCGATCGCCTTGCGGCGCTGGACTTCGTCGACGTCGATCGGCATGGCAGCAACCTAGCTCAGAGGGGTTGACGTTGAACACGCTGAAATGCAACGCTGTTATATCACCTTGTTTTTTATCGTATTCCGCTCTGTGGAGGGGCTCATGAGCCTTGTCGTCCGGCGCGTCACCCCGGAACCCGTGCCTTCGCAGGCGCAGCAGCACATGGTGCGTATGCGTGACGGAGTGCTGCTGGCGACCGATGTGTACGCGACCGACCCGGGGGAGCCGGCGCCGACCGTGCTCGCGCGCCTGCCCTATGACAAGAACAGCCGGTACGTCTTCTTCGACAGGATCGCGGAGAGGTTCACGGCCCGCGGGTACGTCGTGGTGGTCCAGGACGTGCGCGGCAAGTTCCGCTCGCAGGGGCAGACGCTCGGCTGGACCGGGGAGGTGGACGACGGCTACGACACCCTCGAGTGGATCACGCACCAGCCCTGGTCCAACGGGGTCGTCGGCATGTTCGGCGACTCGTACTACGGCTTCACCCAGTGGTCGGCCGTCTCCAGCCAGCACCCCGCCCTCCGCGCCATCGTTCCCCGGGTGACCTGCACCAGCAACGGTCCCGGCGCGGCGAGTTACGACACCGGTTCCGGCCCTCAGCCCCCCTGGCTGGAGGCGACGACCTATCAGGCGCAGGTCTGGACCGACAACGACAGCTACGAGTTCGACGTCGATCTCGAGCGGCGTCCGCTCGTCGCGGCGTACGAGGAGGCGTTCACCGTTCTCGGAAGGCGGTCGGCGGGCTTCGACCTCATCGTCCGCGGCATCCCCCTCGCGCCGTACAACGGACCGCATCCCTACGACGCCCGCCCCGTGCCCGTGCTGCACTGCGTGGGCTGGTTCGACAACCTCGGCATCGCCCACATGCGGGACTACACGGAACTGGCCAAGCGTCCCGGCTGGGCGGCCGTCCAGTACCTGGTCGCCGACGCGACCGACCACGAGAACTACTTTCTGGAGGACGCCCCGGCGACCCCCGACACCGACCACCTGGCCGGCGAAGCCGCCCTCGCCCGCATGCTGGACTCCTACACCGGCCCCGCGATCGAGTTCTTCGACGTCTTCCTCAAGGGCGCCGAACACCCCGACGTACTGCCCCGCGTGCGCTGGAAGCTCGGCCACGACGGCTGGCGCACCTCCCACACCTGGCCGCCGCCCGAAGCCACCACGACCGAGCTGTACCTGGCGGATCCGGCCGCGGCGACCGGCACCGTACCCGGCGGAACGCTCGCCCCACAGCCGGCAGACGGTACGGAATCGGCGGAGTGGCGGTACGACCCGGACGATCTCGTGCCGTCCGCCGCGGCAGACACCTTCCAGCAGTTGCGCGACCACGTCGACGAGCGCCGCACGCTCGACCGGGACGACGTCCTCGTGTTCACGAGCCACGCCTCCGACAGGCCGCTCGACCTCGCAGGCCCCGTCCACACGGTGCTGTACGTGGAGAGCACGGCGCCCACCTTCGACGTCTTCGTCCGGCTCCTCGATCTGGCACCGGACGGCACGGCGCGCCTGATCGTGCGCGGGTGCGCCCAGGCCGACGCGCCCGGAGAGGTGGAGATCGCCCTCGGGCACACCGGCTACCGCCTCCGTCCCGGCCACCGCCTCGCGCTGATGCTCGCCGGCAGCGACTTCCCGAACCACCTGCCCAACTCCGGTTCGCTGGAGAGCCCGTGGCTGACGATCGCCCCCAAGGCGAGTCTGCAGAAGCTCCGGACCGGCTCCGTCCATCCCTCCCGCCTGTGTCTGACCGTCCTGCCCGAAAGCGGCGAATAGCCCCTGCACCCTGGAGGGCCCATGCTCCCTCTGCGTCAACTCCCCAGCGCACCACCGGAAACCGGCACGGCGGCGCACCCCCCGGCCGCGGCACGACGCGGCGAGGGAAGTGATCCGAGATGAGCCTGCGCTTCGTCTCCGCCCGGATCGGCATGCTCGTCGTGACCGTGCTCGTCTCCAGCCTGGCCATCTACGGAGCGATGTTCCTCACCCCCGGGGACCCCGCCACGCTGCTCGTCGGCGGCAGCCGGAACCCCGACCCCGCCGTGCTGGCGCAGATCCATCGCGAGTACCACCTGGACGATCCGTTCCTCCAGGGCTACTGGCACTGGCTGAGCAACTGCCTGCAGGGGGACTTCGGGAAGTCCCTCGTCTACCGCGACTCCGTCGCCGCCCTCATCGGCGCGCGCGCCGGCGACACCCTCGCACTCGTCGCGTACGCCTCCGTCCTCGTCCTCGCCGCCGGCACCGTCATCGGCACCGTCGCCGCGCTGCGAGGCGGACGTACGGAAACCCTGGCCACGATCCTGACGACGGCTGCGATGGCGGTACCCACCTTCATCATGGCGGTCCTGCTCATCTGGCTCTTCGCCGTCCAGCTCCCGTGGTTCCCCGTCTACGGCTCCGGCGAGGGCTTCACCGGCACCCTGACGCACCTGACGCTTCCGGCCGTCGCGCTGGCGTTGACCTGGATCGGCTACGTCGCCCAGGTGACCCGGACCGCCGTCCGCGCGGAGATGCGCTCCGAGCACGTGGAGACCGCACGCGGCCGCGGCCTGCCGGAGCGCACGGTGATCAGACGGCACGTCCTGCACAACGCCTCAGGCCCCGTCTTCGCCGTCTCCGGCGTCGGCATCGCCGGACTCATCGCCACCGCGGCCGTCGCCGAGCAGGCGTTCGGCACCGGAGGGCTCGGAGCCCTCATGATCGAGGCCGCGTCCAAGCAGGACATGGCCGTCGTGCAGGCCGTTTCGCTGATCTTCGTGGTCGTCTTCGTCGTCATCAACACCACCGTCGACCTGGTCAGCGCCGCCCTCGACCCAAGAACCGCGCAGAAGGGGGCATGATGACCACCGCCCTGCTCACCCGCACCCCGCCCAAGCCGCGGACCGGACGCCCACGCGACCACCTGACCCTCGGCGCGGGATGTGTCGTCGCCCTGTTCGTCCTGCTGGCCGCCCTCGGACCACTGCTCGCCCCGCACGACCCGAACGCCGTCGACCCCCTGAACGTCAACGCCGGACCGTCCGCCGGCCACCTTCTCGGAACGGACGACACCGGACGCGATCTGCTGTCCCGGCTGATCGTCGGAACCCGCGCCAGTCTTGCCGCCCCCGCCGTCGTGATCGCCGTGTCCACCACGCTCGGCACCCTCCTCGCGCTGGCGGCGGCCTGGTTCGGAGGCCGGCTCGACCGGCTCGTCTCCGGCGCCCTCGACATCGTCTTCGGCTTTCCCGGGCTCATCATGGCCGTCCTCGTCGCCGCGGTCTTCGGCGCCGGGCTCACCGCACCGATCGTCGCCCTGTCGATCGCGTACCTCCCCTTGATCACCCGCGTCGTACGATCCGCCGCGATCAAGGAACGCCACCTGCCCTACGTCTCGGCGCTCCAGCTCCTCGGCGCGCCCACCGCCCGTATCTGGCTGCGGCACCTCCTGCCGAACCTGCTGCCGCTCGTCCTCGTCCAGGCCACCGTCGGATTCGGCTACGCCCTGCTCGACGTGGCCGCGATCTCCTTCCTCGGACTCGGCAGCCAGCCCCCGGACCCGGAATGGGGCCTGATGGTCTCCAACGGAGCCCCCTCCATCCTCGCCGGCCAGCCGCAGCAGTCGCTGTACGCCGGCATCGCCATCCTGGTCGTCGTCGTCGCGTTCAACCTGCTGGGGACGGGACTGTCCCGACGCCTGCTCGGAGAGAACGCATGAGCACCATGAGCACACCACCCCTGCTCCGGATCGACGCGCTCGGCATCGACCTGCCCCTCGACGGAGCACCGCGCACCGTCGTCCACCGCGCCGACGTCACCCTTCCCGAAGGCACGGCCGTCGCCCTGGTCGGTGAATCCGGATCCGGCAAGTCCCTGACCGCCCGCTCCGTCATGGGACTTCTGCCCAAGGACGCCCGGATCCACGGAGACGTCCTGTTCGCCGGGGAGTCCGTCCCACGGATGAGGCCCGAGCGTCTGCGCGCCTTCCGCGCGACCGAGGTCGCCATGGTGTTCCAGGACCCCCGCGCCCACATCAACCCCGCCCGCAGCGTCGGCGACTTCCTGGTCGAAGGACTGACCACCACACGCCGTGTCCCGACCGCCGAGGCGGTCAGGAAGGTCACGGGAATCCTGCGGGAGGTCGGCATCGCCGATGCCGACCGGCGCATGCGCCAACGGCCCCACGAACTGTCCGGCGGCCTGCTCCAACGCGTCATGATCGCCGCCGCACTGGCGGCCGAACCACGCCTGCTCCTCGCCGACGAGCCGACCACCGCCCTCGACGTGACCACCCAGGAGGAGGTGATGGCCATCATCGGCGAGGCCCGCGAAGCCCGCGGGCTCGCCATGCTGTTCATCACCCACGACCTGGAACTCGCGGCCGCCGTGTGCGACCGGGTCGTGGTGATGTACGCGGGCACGACCGTGGAAGAGCTCCCCGCCGGGCATCTGCGCGGGCGCGCCGCCCACCCCTACACGCGCGCCCTGCTCGCCTCCCGTCCCTCGGTCTCCGACGCAGCCGCGGAACTCCGCTCGATCCCCGGCAGGCCCCTGTCCGGCTTCGAAGCCCCCCGCGGATGCGCCTTCGCCGAACGATGCCCCCACGTCCAGGAGCTGTGCCGCAGCGACCCGCCTCGACCGACCTCCGCCGGTGACGCCACGGCGGCCTGCCACTTCCCCCACACGCTCTCGTCCGAGGAGGCCGCCAGCCATGCTTGAGGTACGCAACCTCCGCAAGGAATACGGTGACTTCGTCGCCGTGGACGACGTGACGTTCGCGCTCGCGGAGCAGGGTTCCCTGGCGATCGTGGGTGAATCGGGATCGGGCAAGACGACCACCGCCCGCATGATCGCCGGACTCGAGCCACCGAGCGGCGGGCACATCATCGTGGCCGGCGAGGAGCGCCGCGCCGGGCGGCCGCGGTCACGCGAGCGCCGCGCCCGCGGTCGGCAGATCCAGATGGTGTTCCAGGACCCTTACGCGTCCCTCGACCGGCGCCAGCGCGTCAGCGACGCCGTCGCCGAGGCCGTCGCGCTGCACCGGCACCTTCCCCCGGATCGGCTCCACGCGCGCGTGGCCCAACTGCTCGACATGGTGGGCCTGGACGACCGGCAGGCACGCGCCCTGCCGAAGGCCCTCTCCGGCGGACAACGCCAACGCGTCGCCATCGCCCGCGCCCTGGCCGCCGAACCGCGGGTGCTGGTCCTGGACGAGGCCATCGCCGCCTTGGACGTGTCCATCCAGGCGCAGATCCTGGCCCTGCTGACCCGTATCCGAGCGGACACCGGGACCGCGCTGCTGTTCATCACGCACGATCTGGGGGCCATCCGGCACATCTGTGACGACGTCCTGGTGATGCAGGCGGGAAGAGCCGTCGAACACGGCCCTGTCGCGGCAGTCCTCGACGACCCTCAGGACGCGTACACCCAGCGCCTCATCGCCTCCATCCCGAAGCCGGGCTGGAAGCCGCGGAGAAGGGCCAACAGAGCCGCCGCCTGACGGGCCCGCACGCCACGCGGCCCACCGAACGAGACGTCTGTCCCGGCGAGGGAGCGGGGCAGACGTCTTCCTTCTGCGTGTCAAGGTAACGGGCCCCGGAGAGGCGGCCCTCCGTGCGGTCTGTGCTCGACGAGCTGGCAGTCCGCGTCCGCCGCCACCACCGTGGCGGGACGCCATCTCCCGCCCGACATCTTGACGGCCCGTCAGATCGGCCACATATTACGAGCGAGTACAACCGACCGGTAACACTCTGCGCGCAGCGCCCTCGAACTTCCGGTGGCAGACGTACGGGACCGTCCTGCCGCCGGTCCGGCGCGCCGACTGGCCTTCCCCGGCGGCCAGAAGGCGCCCGCCCCCCTCACCCCGTCACGAGAGGCACACCGCCATGCGATCAGTTCCACCGAGCCGTCGCGCCCGCACCGCTGCCGCCCTCACCGCTGTCACCGCCGCCCTGGCCACCGCCGCCGGTCTCGGCGCCGTCCCCGCCGCGGCCGCCGGCGCCGCGCCCGACCGTTACGTGGCCCTGGGCGATTCCTTCGCGTCGGGAGCCGGCGTACCGGACCAGGTCGATGCCGACTGCATGCGCTCCGGCCGTAATTATCCCGCCCTGGTGAACGCCGCGCTCGCCCCCGCCGCCCACAAGGACGTCACCTGCGGAGGGGCCACCACGGTGCACATGACCTCCGCGCAGAACGCGTCCGCGCCACCGCAGCTCGACGCGCTGAGCGCCGGCACGGACCTGGTCACCCTCACCATCGGCGGCAACGACGTCGGCTTCGCCGGCATCATCGTCCGCTGCGTGACGCTCGGGGCGTTCAACCTCGGCGGCTCGCCCTGCAAGAGCAGCTACACCTGGACGGGCACCGACCAGCTCGCCGCCACCGTCGACGCCACCGCTCCCAAGATCGCCGCCACGATCGACGGCATCCGTCAACGCGCCCCGCGGGCCCGGATCCTGGTCACCGGCTACCCGGCGATCCTTCCCGACAACGGCACCAACTGCCCCTGGGTCGTGACCATCGCCAAGGGGGACGCCCCCTGGCTGCGGGACACCCACAAGCGTCTCAACACCATGATCGCCACCCAGGCCGCCGCGCGCGGAGCCGTCTACGTGGACACCTACACCAAGTCCATCGGCCACGACATCTGCAAGCCGGCCGGAACCCGCTGGATGGAGCCGCTCGTCACCAACGCCGCGGCGCCCTTCCACCCCAACGCTGCGGGCGAACGGGCCATGGCCGACGCCGTACTCGCCGCCGTCGGCTGACCGGCGAGCGGCCTTCGTCGGCCCGTGCATGGCTGCGGGCGCGCTCGTGGTCGCCGGAGTCAGGCGTCAGGAGGTGCAGAGCCGGAGGAGTGCGGTGACGGCCACCGCGCCCAGGAGAGTCACAGGCATCGGTGCCCGGTACCGGCGCAGTACGAGTACGGTCGCGAGTCCGGCGAGCAGGGTGAGGTCAAGGGCACTCCAGCCCGGCCCGGCGATGTCCGTCACGATGAAGCCGGCGAGCAGTGCGGGTGGCACGAGCGCGATCACGGACCGGGCGCGTACGGGCAGTTCGCGGCCAGGCCAGGGCGGCCGGCCCGGTGGCTTTGAAGGCGAAGCTGATCAGGGCGATGGCGCCGATGGCGATCCAGAGAGTCATCGTGCGACCTCGGCGGCGGAGTCGGCGGGCCCGTCGGACGGCATGGGCGGGGAAGTCGCCCCTGCCGCGGGTCTGGCGAGGGCGATGAGGGCGGCGGTGGCCGCACCGATCAAGGCCGGTCCTGTGGGCAGAACGGTGATCAGTCCTGCGGCGATGGCTGCGGCAAGGAGAGCCGGTAGTCGGTGGGCACGGTCTTTGCACAGTTCATCGAACAGGAGTGTGGCGAAAAGGGCGGGTGTGAGGACATCCAGCCCGAGCGTGTGCAGGAGCTGCGGGGGTGGAGCGATGGCGACCCCCAGCGCGGTCCCCGCGACCCACGCCGGCCATTGGATCGCGGTCGCGCCGAAGAGCAGGTACCGGTCGAAGCGTCCGCCGCCGAGGTGGGCGGCGGCCCACGAGCCGTCGACCACGGCCTGGCCTTCCAGAGCCCGGCGCAGTCGGCCGCCGCGTAGGTCGCCGGCGATGGCCATGCCCATGGGGAGGAACCGGCTGTTGATCAGGGCCGCGGCGGTGACGGCGGCGGCTATGCCGCCACCGGTGCCCAGGGCCGCCGCCAGTGCGAACTGTGCCGAGCCGGAGAAGACGACCAGGGAGCACAGGATGGGCGCCACGGTCCCCCAGCCCTGCGTCTGTGTCAGTGCGCCGAAGCTGATGGCAAGCAGAAACGAGGCAGCCGCCAGCCCTGACCCGACTGTGAGACCGGAGCGGAAGCGCCCACGGGGTGTCGCAACGCCCTGGGCCGACACGGAAGTTCGCATGCCGGGAGGCTAACAGTCATAAGCGCTTAAGCTCGTTAGGCACGTATACTGGTGGGGTGGGAGCAGAGAAGAACGGAACCGGTGTCTCGTCCGCCGCGCGAAGTGCGCACACGCCTGACGTGAACGTGTCGCTCGTGGGTGGACACCCGGTGCTGGACTTCGCCAACACCGTTGCCTGGCGGACGGATCCCACGCGCCGTGCCGAGCGGGTGACGGGCGCCACGGCGTGGGCGAGATGGGCGGCCGCCGCCGGACTGCTCACCTCGCGAGAGTCCGCGGAACTGCTCGAGGCGTCGGCGACGGCCGAGCGTGAGGAAACCGAGCGCCAACTGGCCGCGCTGCAACGCCTGCGCGCCCTCATCTGGCCCGTCCTTGACTGCCTCGTCGACGGCGAGCCCCCGCCGCCCCGGCAGTGGGACGAACTCCGCCGGTCGATCCTGCTGGCCCGCCAGAACGCGGAGCTGCCGCCCGCCTTCCCGCTGCGCTGGCAGCCCGGCACATGCCGGCTCACCGACGTGGGTCACGCACTCGCGCTGCACACCGAAATGCTGCTGAGCGGCCCGTCCCTCGCACGCGTCCGGCGCTGCGATGGGAGCGGCTGCGGGTGGTTCTTCCTCGACCGCAGCCGCAGCGGTACCCGGCGCTGGTGCAGCTCCGGTGACTGCGGCAACCGCGATCGCGCCCGCCGCCACTACGCCCGCACCAGGCAAACACACTGACTCACACTTCGGCGCCACCACGGCTGACCGGCGCCGGTGACGCGGAACTCCCCTGGTACGGAACGACCGGCAGACAGGCAACGACCAAGAGACCAAGAGGTGTTCACCGTGGCGGACAGGATCCGTGTAGGAGTGGTAGGGGCGCATGCCGAGCGGGGCTGGGGGCGTGCGATTCACCTGCCCGCCCTTTCGGCCTCCCCCGACGACTACGAAATCACCGCGGTCGCCGGAACGAGCCAGGAGTCGGCGCGTGCGGCGGCCGGTGTCTGGGGGGCCCGGCACGCCTTCGACGACGCTCGTGCGCTGATGGCGCACCCAGAGGTCGACCTGGTCACCATGGCCGTACAACTTCCTCAGCGGGACGGCCTGGTGGACGCGGCGATCGCCGCGGGCAAGCACGTGTACAGCGAGTGGCCGCTGGCACTCGACGCGGAGACCGCCGAGCGGTTCCGTACGAGTGCGGAGAAAGCCGGGGTCCAACACGCCGTGGGACTGCAGTCCCGGCACCACCCGGCGATCCGGCATGTGCGGGATCTGATCGCGGACGGCCTGGTAGGAGAGGTGCTCTCGACTTCTCTCAGCTACTCGCTCGCGGCCGCCGAGGTCTGGTCGCAGCGGTACGCGGCGCTGTTCGACCACACCAAGGGCGTCAACCACCTCGCGGTGGTCGCCGGCCACTCCCTCGACATGTACCGGTCGGTCGTGGGTGACTTCACCGAACTGTCGGCGACTCTGACGACCCGGATCCGCCGGGTCACCATGCAGGAGACCGGCAGCGAGATCGAGGTCACTTCGCCGGACCAGATCGTGGTGGCGGGCCTGTTGGAGTCGGGAGCGGCGTCCTCCGCGCACTTCATGACGGGCGGACCCCGCGGCGACGGCTTCCGGATCGAGGTGCACGGGCGGGCGGGCCGGCTGGTGCTCCGCTCCACGGACGACTCGCTGGTCGGACCCGATTTCGTCCTCACTCACGCCCGCGCCAACGGCGGTCCGGCCGAGGAGCTCCCGCTGCCCGCGCGTTACCTCCCCGAACTGGCCGGAGTCCCCTCCCCGGTGAGCAACGTGCATCAGGTGTACGCCGATCTGGCGCGCGCGATCCGCACCGGCGAGCCCTTCCAGCCGAACTTCGGCACGGCGGTCGGTACGCACCGCCTGCTGGACGCGATCAAGCGGTCTGCCAAGACGGGCGAGCGTCAGCGCTGAGGTTGCTCCTGGAGGCTGTGCGTGGAAGGGGAGGAGAAGGCAACGGCGTGCCCCGCGCGGTCGGTGGAGACCGCCGGGGCACGCCGTCGATGGGCCGGGGGAGCGAGCGGTCAGCCGGTCCGCGCCCAGGAGAGGGTCGGCCGGGTGCGCGGGGCCCGGGCCTCGATCGCCGTGGCGACGTGGAGCAGCAGGTCCTCCTGGAAGCGCCCGCCGATCAGCTGCACGCCGGAGGGCAGGCCGTCGCGCAGCCCGGTGGGCACGGAGACGGCCGGGAACCCGAGCACCGGGACCGCCTGCATCGGCCATTGCGCGGCCAGCAGCTCGCTCACCCGGGCGTCGCCGGCGAGGTCGGCGTCCTGCTCGAACGGCGGCTCGGCGCAGACCGGCGTCAGGACGATCCGGTCCTGGCCCAGGAACTGCTGGAGGCGGCTGATGAGGGTGCCGCGGCGGGCGTAGCCCCGGATGTAGTCGGTGAGGGTGGGCTGCTCGCCCCAGGTCTCCGCCGCGGCGGTGAACGAGGCGGCGAGCGAGATGCGTACGGTGTCGTCACCGAACCGCTCGATCTCGGACATCATCGTCTTCAGCTCCTGGTAGAGCAGGAGCGACCACAGCCGGGCGGCCTCGCCGAGGAGGGGAAGCTCGACCTCCTCCACCTCGTGGCCCGCCTCGCTGAGCCAGCGCGCCGCGTCGTCGATGGCGGCGTCGACGCTGGGATGCGGCTTGGCGCCCGTGGCGTCGCGGACGACCGCTACCTTGACCCGGCCGGGCTCGCCCAGCGGCGGGCGTACGGGGAGGCCGACGGGGTCGGTCAGATCCGGGCTCACCATGGCGTGCAGGCCGAGCCGGACGTCGTCGACGGTCCAGCCCAGCGCCCCGTGGACCGCCATGGTCTGGAAGGACAGCGGGCTGTCGAACTCCTCCGCGCCGCGCGGCTCCATCCCGGAGACGAGCCCCATGGTGGGGCGCAGCCCCACGGCGCCGCAGCAGTAGGCGGGGAAGCGGACGGAACCGCCGATGTCGTTGCCCTGCGCGATGGGGGTCATGCCGGCGGCGACCGACGCGGCGGCGCCTCCCGAGGACCCGCCCGGGGTGTGGCCGGGGTGCCACGGGTTGAGCGTCCTGCCGTGCAGGTCGTTGCCGGTGAACCAGCGCACGGCGAAGGCCGGACTGTTGCTGCGGCCCATCAGCGTCGCCCCGGCGTCGCGCAGACCGGCGATACAGACGGCGTCGTCCTGGGCGACGGCGCCGGCCCAGGCCGGGACCCCGTGCGAGCTGGCGTATCCGCGCTGCGAGGTGTTGATCTTGGTGGACACCGGGACGCCGAGCAGCGGGGGCAGGTCCCCGCCCGCCGCGACCGCCGCGTCGGCGGCGGCGGCCTGGGCGAGCGCTTCCTCGGGCCGGATGTCCACGAGGGCGTTGAGCGCCGGGTTGGTCTCGTCGATGCGGGCGAGGAACGCCTCGGCGACCTCGGTCGCCGAGAACGTCTTCGCGCGGATGCCGGCGGCCAGTTCGGCGGCCGAGTGGTCCCACAACGGCGTGCCGCCGGTGGTGTCGGTCATCGTCGTCTCCTGATTCGAAGGGTTGGTGGTCACTTGGCGGTGCCGCCGAGGTGGGCGGCCCACGGCATGCTCATGTAGGCGAAGGAGGCCGGCGCGCCGCTGATGCGCTTGTTCATGAACATCCGCTCGTGTGTGGTGGCCAGGAACACCGCCGGGGTGGTGGGGGTGAACAGGGCCTGGGCCTCGGCGTACGCCGTGGCCGAAGCCGCGGGGTCGGAGGAGGTGCGGGCCCGGCCGAGCAGCCGCGTCACCTCGGGGTTGTCGTAGCCCGTCCAGTTGAAGAGGCCGCTGGGGGTGACGCTCTCGGCCACGTAGGACGACGGGTCGGGCATCGTGACGTAGCCGAAGGTGAGGACGAGGTCGAGACCCTTGCGGACGGAGGGGTCGTAGAAGAGCGAGGACATCTCGGTGGGCTGGAGCTGCTTGATCTCGATGTCGACGCCGATCTTCTCGGCCGCGGCCTGGATGAACGTCAGCGCCTGCAGTCCGCGCTGGTCACCGGCGGGGATGGCGGCCACCAGCGGACGCGAGACGGGACGGGCCTGCGCGACCAGTTTCCTCGCCTTCTCCGCGTCCGGCTTCGGGACGTCGGGCAGCGCGGCGTAGGCCGCGTCGAATTGGGCGGCGGCCTTGTCTCCGCGCCAGGTCAGCGGCGGGACGAGCGACTTCAGGGTGGTGGCGTCCCCACCGAAGACGTTCTTGATCAGCGCGTCGCGGTCGATGACCAGGGACAGGGCGTCGAGAAGCTTGCGGTCGGCCGCGGGCGACTCCCCGTTGGCGGGAATCAGCAGCACGTTCTGGGTCGACGGGCCGAGGTGCACCGTGCCGGCGTCGGTCCTGCCGAGGGCGGTGGCGCTGCTGGGCGGCAGTTCGTAGGTGCCGTCCACCTCGCCGGACAGCAGTGCGCTGGTCAGCGTGTTGTTGTTGGTGATGAACCGGAACTCGATCTGCTTCGCCTTCGGCTTCAGCTTGGTGTCCCAATAGGCGTCGTGACGTTCCAGGGTGATGCCGCTGCCGGACTTCCAGGAGCCCAGCTTGAACGGCCCCGTACACATCAAGCCGCCCTTGGCGGTCCCGTAGGCGGGGCCGGCCTTCTGGGTGTACGCCTTCTGGCTGACCGCCCCGAACGACGTGGCCAGCGCCTTGGGGAGCGTCTGGTCGTACCCCTTGGTGCTCAGCGTCACCTGGTGGGGGCCGGTGGACTTGATCGAGGTCACGGCGGCGAGGTAGTTCCCGTACAACGCTTGCGTCCTCGGGTCCCGCTGCCGCTCCAGGCTGTGGATCACGTCCTCGTGGGTCATGGGCGAGCCGTCCCAGAACCTGACGCCTGGGCGAAGGTCGAGCACCAGGGTCCGGTGGTCGGTCCATGTGACCTTGCTCGCGAGGCCGGGGCTCAGGGAGAAGTCCGCGTTCATCCGGGTCAGCGTGTCGCAGAGGTTGGCTTCGACGGTCTGGGGGGAGTAGTCGCCGATCTTGGCGGGGTCCAGGGTCGTCGGCTCTCCGTACGGCAGGGCCCAGGCCACCCGGTCCACCTCGGAGCCGCCGGGCGCGGTGGTGGTGGTGAGGCGTGGGGCCTTGGGGGTCGCGCCGTTTCCGGCCGACGAGCCGGTGCAGGCTGTGGCGGCCAGCAGTCCCAAGCTCGTGAGCACCGTCAGCACCGTTTTCTTCGCAGCCATAGCTGATGCTCCTTGCCGAGAGGCGGAGTGAGGAAGAGAGAGGGGGACGCTCGACATGGGGTGGTGTGAGAAACGCCGACGAGCCGTCGCAAACGAACGTCATATAACGTTGTTGCATGTCACGCTGGCATCTGGTGAGCTAACACGTCAAGAGCAAGACGTGACCCATCTCGCGGATCAGGCATCCGTCCCGCCGCCGTCGGTCCGGCGTCGGAATTCGCCTGACCTGCGGCGAGGTCTCCCGGCCCCACGGTGCCCCCGTTCCGCCCGCGTTCCGCGGGTGATCGGTGGCCCGTGCTCGCCCGTGCGACACGGGCGGGTGGACAGCGCCGGCCGTACGGGCACGCCACCCTCATTCACAGAAGCGGAGAACCGCCATGTCCTTCACTCCCGCCCTCGACTTCGCCTTCGAGATCCGCGCCGAGGTCTCCGACACACTGCACATCGGCAACGGTGACGGAGAGGTCACCGAGTTCACCCCCATCACCGGGGGCAGCGTGGAGGGTCCCCGGCTGCGCGGGAAGGTCCTTCCCGGCGGAGGCGACTGGAGCAGCATGCGCGGGGAGGTGTGCGAGCTGGAAGCCCGCTATCTGCTGCAGGCCGAAGACGGAGCGGTGATCGACATCGTCAACCGCGGCTACTACCGGCCCAAGGGTGAGGCTCCGGACCAGTTCGACGGGGACCTGCAGGTCTCCGAGGCCGGGCACTACTACCGCACCTCGCCGGTCTTCCGTACGGACGCCCCCGCCCACCGCTGGCTCGCGGACACGGTCTTCGTCGGCCTCGCCCGCCCGGACGGCGACAACGCCGTCGTCATCCGCATGTACGCGCTCCGGTAGGGGTCGCTGTCGTGGCCTGTGCCGTGGCCCGAGCGGGCGTCCGCGCAGGCCACGGCGCAGCCGCCGCACCCCCGGTTAGGACAGGGACCGCCACGCCCCGACCAGCGCCTTCCGGAGCGTCCCGATCTCCTCGGCGCTCAGGTCGGCGACCATGCGCTCCTCGAGACGGCGGGCCGGTTCGGCGTACTCGGCGAGCAGTCGCCGCCCCGGGTCGGCGAGCAGGATGAGGCGTTCGCGGCGGTTGGCGGGGTTGGGCTCACGGCGGATCAGGCCGCGGCTCTCCAGCGCCCGCACCATGTCGGCCATCGACTGGGCGGTGACGAAGGAGTCGCGGGCGAGCTGTGCGGCGGAGATGCCGTCGTGCCGCTCCAGCACCGTCAGGGCGGTGTACTGCAGTGCCGTTACCCCGGCGGGCTTGAGCAGCTCCTCGAGGCGGGCGCGCACCGCCAGCTCCGTCCTCTTGAGCAGATAGAGCAGCGAGGTGCTCACGTTCGTCCTCCGGTGGTGGTGGTCCGTCGCGGGTGGCCAGGGGCTCCCCGCAGGGGTGCCGCCAGAGGCGGCGGCGCCTCTCACCCTAGGGCATTGACAGGAATCCTGTTGATTGCCCAGACTGGCGTTCATCAGGATTCCTGTCGATCCCGGCTCGTGCCGGTGGCTTCGGCATCCCTCTTTCACCTTCTACGAGAGGCACCTCTCATGGATCTTCAGGGCAAGGTCGCCCTCGTCACCGGCAGCGGACGCGGTCTCGGACTGGCCTACGCGCAGGCCCTCGCCGCGGCCGGTGCGGCCGTCGTCGTCAACGACGTCGACCAGGCCGTCGTCGACGCCGCCGTCGCCTCGATCGCGTCCGAGGGCGGCACCGCGACGGGTGTCGTCGCGGCGGTGGGTGACAGCGAGTCGGCCCAGCGGCTGGTCGACGCGGCGGTCGAGGAGTTCGGCCGCCTGGACGTGCTCGTCACCAACGCCGGCATCCTGCGTGACCGCGTGCTGTGGAAGATGACCGACGACGACTTCGACGACGTCGTCCGCGTCCATCTCCGCGGCACCTTCACCTGCGCCCGTGCGGCCGCCGTCCGCATGCGCGAACAGGGCACCGGCGGCCGTCTGATCCTCATCTCCTCCCCGGCCGGGCAGCGTGGCAACTTCGGCCAGACCAACTACGCCGCCGCCAAGGCCGGCATCGTCGCCATGGCCCGTACCTGGGCCATGGAACTGGGCCGCGCCGGCATCACCGTCAACGCCGTCGTCCCCGTCGCCGCCACCGAGATGACCAAGACGATCCCGGCCTTCGCCCCGGTCATCGAGGAGTCCGAGCGCACCGGCGAGCCGCTGCCGGACTGGCTGCGCAAGGACGAGGGCCTCGGCACCGTCGAGGACGTCGCCGCCCTGATCACCTTCCTCGCCTCCGACGCCTCCGACGGGGTCACGGGGCAGGCGATCGGCATCGGCGGCGACCGGCTGGCCCTCTGGGCACACCCCAAGGAGAAGGCCGTCGCCTTCGCCGACGGCGGCTGGAGCGCCGAGGCCATCGCCGCCGAGTGGCCGGGCGGCGTCGGCGCCGAGCCGGAGACGTACGGGATCCCCGCCCCGCAGGCCCCGGTGGCGTGACATGGGCGACCTCGCGCTCGACCTCGACCGGCTCACCGCCATCGACGTGCACACGCACGCGGAGATCTCCAAGGACGGCCACGGGGCGCTGAGCCCGGAGCTGTTCGGCGCCTCCGAGGCGTACTTCAAGGTCCACGGCCACCGGCAGCCGACCATCGAGGAGATGGCCGACCACTACCGTGAGCGCAGCATGGCCGCGGTGGTGTTCACCGTCGACGCGGAGCACGCCACCGGCCACCCGCGGATCTCCAACGAGGAGATCGCCGAGAGCTGCGCCGCGCACGCCGACGCCCTGATCCCCTTCGCCAGCGTCGACCCCCACAAGGGCCGCGCGGGTGTGCGCGAGGCGCGACGCCTTGTGGAGGAGTACGGCGTACGCGGCTTCAAGTTCCACCCCAGCATCCAGGCGTTCTCCCCGAACGACCCGCTCGCCTACCCGCTGTACGAGGCCATCGAGGAACTCGGCGTGCCCGCGCTCTTCCACACCGGCCAGACCGGCATCGGTGCCGGCGTGCCGGGCGGCGGCGGCATCCGGCTGAAGTACTCCAACCCCATGCTGGTCGACGACGTGGCCGTCGACTTCCCCGACCTGCGGATCATCCTGGCCCACCCGTCCTTCCCCTGGCAGGACGAGGCGCTGGCGGTGGCCACCCACAAGCCGCACGTGTACATCGACCTGTCCGGATGGTCCCCGAAGTACTTCCCGCCGCAGCTCGTGCGCTACGCGAACACGCTGCTCAAGGACAAGGTGCTCTTCGGCTCCGACTATCCCGTCATCACCCCCGACCGGTGGCTCGCCGACTTCGAGAAGCTCGACATCAAGCCCGAGGTCCGGCCGAAGATCCTCAAGGAGAACGCCGCCCGTCTGCTCGGCCTCCTCACCGACTGAAGGAACCCCTCGTGTGGAACCAAGGCATAGGCTCCTGGCCGGCACGCCGGGCCCGTAAGACCCCCGATCGGATCGCCGTCGTCCACGACGGCCGCACCTGGACCTACCGTGAGCTGTACGGGCGGGTTCTGCGCCTCGCCCACGCCCTGCGCGCGCTGGGCGTGGCGCGGGGAGACCGGATCGCCTACCTCGGCCCCAATCACCCGGCGTTCCTGGAGACCCTGTTCGCCGCCGGAATGCTGGGGGCGGTCTTCGTACCTCTCAACACCCGTCTCGCGGCACCGGAGTTGGCGTACAGCCTGGCCGACTCGGGCAGCACCGTCCTCGTCCACGCGCCCGAGCTGGTCGAGGCGGCCCGTGCCGCGGCGGCCGAGTCGGGCGTACGGCACCGGATCGCGGTCACCGGCCCCGACGAGGAAGGAGCCTTCCGGTACGAGAAGTTGCTCGCCGATCCGGGCGCCGATCCCGGCGCCGAGCCCGGCCCGCTGGACGAGGCCGTGGCGCCAGAGGACCCGTGCATGATCATGTACACCTCCGGGACCACGGGACGTCCCAAGGGCGCCGTCCTCTCCCACGCCAACATCACCTGGAACAGCATCAACGTCCTCGTCGACACCGACCTGGCCGGCGACGAGGTGACGCTCGTCGTGGCGCCGCTGTTCCACACCGCCGGGCTCAACATGACCTGCCTGCCGACCCTGCTCAAGGGCGGCCGGGTGGTCCTCCTCGGAGCCTTCGACGCCGAGCGCGTCCTGGAACTCATCGAGGACCTGAGGGTGACGTACATGTTCGGCGTCCCCACGATGTACGACGCCATGGCCGCGCGGCCCCGCTGGGAGACCACGGACCTGTCCAGCCTGCGCACCCTCAACTGCGGCGGCGCTCCCGTGCCCGCCCGCACCATCGCCACGTACCTGGACCGCGGCCTCGCCTTCAGCCAGGGCTACGGCATGACCGAGGCGTCACCCGGCGTCCTCTACCTGGACCGGGAGCAGACCTCGGCCAAGGCGGGCTCCGCCGGGGTGCCGCACTTCTTCACCGACGTCCGCGTCGTGCTGCCGGACGGCCGCGACGCCGGGCCGGGCGAGCGCGGCGAGATCCTGGTCCAGGGCCCCCACGTCATGACCGGCTACTGGGCCCGGCCCGAGGACACGGAGGCCGCCTTCACCGACGGCCACTGGCTGCGCACCGGCGACATCGCGCGGCTGGACGAGGACGGCTACGCGTACGTCGTCGACCGCGTCAAGGACATGTTCGTCTCCGGCGGCGAGAACGTGTACCCGGCCGAGGTCGAGGACGCGCTCCTCACCCACCCCGCCGTCGCCGAATGCGCGGTCGTCGGCGTGCCCGACCCGGTCTGGGGCGAGGTCGGCCGCGCCGTCGTCGTCCTCAGGCCCGATGCCCGCGCCGGCGAGGACGACATCCTCGGCCACCTGCGGGGCCGACTCGCCAAGTACAAGATCCCCAAGTCCCTCGTCGTGACCGAGGCGTTGCCCCGGACAGCCTCCGGAAAGATCGTCAAGTCCGCCGTACGCGCCACCTGTGCGACGGGGCCCGACGAGCGCCCCCGCCCCTGACCCCCCGTACGAGCAGCACCCTCTCAGAGGCGGCGCCCACCGTCACCTCTGCCATCGAAAGGATCCTCCATGCCCGCCATCGCCAACGGCCTCGACGGACTCAAGGCCCTCAGCGGAACCGACCTCGGCCGCACCGCATGGCTCGAGATCACCCAGGACCGGGTGAACACCTTCGCCGACGCCACCGACGACCACCAGTGGATCCACACAGACCCGGAGAAGGCCAAGGACGGGCCCTTCGGCGGTCCGATCGCCCACGGCTACCTCACCCTCTCCCTCATCATCCCGCTCTTCGGCGAGCTGCTGGAGATCTCCGGGATGAAGATGAGCGTCAACTACGGCTTGGACAAGGTCCGTTTCCCGAGCCCCGTGCCGGTCGGCGCGAAGATCCGTCTGCACGGTGCCGTCGGCACGGTGGAGGAGGTCAAGGGCAACGGCGTGCAGATGCCGCTGACCTTCACCGTCGAGGTCGCCGGCAGCGACAAGCCGGCCTGCGTCGCCGAGGCCGTCTACCGCCACTACGCCTGACCGGCCCGGTGCCGTGACCCGGCGGCGCCACACCGGGTCCCTTCTCGATCATGCTTAACTCACCTTCGTTCATATCCGCACACGAGTGCGGAGCATTCACGAGGGAACAGGCATGCTGAAGCGAATACGGCTCGTGATGGCGGCCGTGCTCACCGCCGTCGGCGCCGTTGTGGCGCTGGCCGCGCCGCCCGCCGCCGCCGACACGGCGGTGCCTCCGTCGTCGGCCGGGCAGCGGTGGGCGCTGAAGGTCAACGGCCACTACGTGACCGTGTACGCCGGGCCGGACGGTGACACGAAGCTCAGGGCCAACCCGGAGGCCACCGAGGCCAAGGGGTGGGAGCTGCTCACCCTGCACACCGACTATGTCGCGGACGTGGGGAAGTTCGGGACGACGGTCAGTTTCCGCTCGGAGGCCACGGGCAACTACGTCACGGCGGAGGACAGCGCGAGCGGATTCCTGCTGCGTACCCGCGGAACGACCACCGGATCCTGGGAGCGCTTCAGGCTGAAGCCCCTGACCGGAGGCGCCTTCGGCCTCTTGGCCCACAACGACAAGTACGTTGCGGCGGAACTGGGCACCTACCCCGACTACGGGCTGCTGCGCGCCCGTACGGTGGTCTCCACCCCCGCCGACCTCGGTTCCTGGGAACGCTTCACTCTGGAGAAGGTCGGCGCGGAAGGGGCCTACACCGCGAACATGCCCCCGCCCACCGCCCAGGCCCCCACGGCGCGCGACGTCGTCTCATGGAACGTCTGCGCCAACAACAACCCCGACCCCGACTGCGATCTCGATCACGCCCCGCCCGCGACCGTCGCGGACGACGTCTCGGCCGCTCTCCACGGCGCCATGGGCGCCAGGCGACCCGACGCGATCTTCTTCCAGGAGATCTGCGAGAAGTCCGTCAAACCCCTGGAGCTGAAGCTCGAGGGCTGGGCCGGCCCACTGGATGTCCGGTTCATGCCGACGCACTACACGGTGGCCACCGCGACCGACGGCACGGTCGTCCAGGCGCAGAAGACCTGCTCGGACGGCACTGACGAGATCGACCGAGGAGCCTTCGGCATCGCCCTTGCCGTGCCCGACAGCAACACCTGGTACCAGGGCACCATCCTGCCGTCGCCGACCGGCAAGGAACAGCGGCCCATGCTCTGCGCGGTCGTTCCGGCCGAGGGTTCCGCATACTGCAACGCCCACTTCAGCAGCGGTCCCTACCGCGACACCAAGGACAACCTGGTCGGTGACGACATGGATCCCGACAATCCCTTCCGTCCGAAGCAGGCCGCGAAGATGCGCGAGCACGTCGACACGCTCACCGCCGGCGGTTACACCACCTACTACGGCGGTGATCTCAACACCACCACGCAAGACGTCAGCCACCTCAGCACCCTCTACACCGGCCACCAGGAGTGCGGGCAGCCGACTCCGACCTCACCGCGCACCGGCGAGGCCACGGACGGCGGCAACAAGATCGACTACATCTTCGGTCCCCAGGGGCCGACGTACATCTGCCGTGTCGTGGACGGCGGTCTGTCCGACCACAGGATGATCCACCTGACCACCTCCTGAAGCGCCTCCGGCGCAGCGGCCGGGGGCGATCAGTCGCCCCCGGGCATGCCCGCCTCCTGCGCGTCGATCAGCTCGTCCCAGTGCTCCCGCGTCCACTCGCAGGCGGCGTCCAGCGGTCCCAGCAGCCCCCGGCCGAGCGGGGTCAGGGCGTACTCGACACGGCGTTCCGTGCCCTCGTACTCCTCCCGTACGACGAAACCGTCCCGTTGCAGCCTGCGCAGGGACTGGCTCAGCGACTTGGCGGTGACGCCACGCAGCGGGACCTTCAGCTCGGAGAACCGGCGCGGGCCGTCCTCCAGGCAGCGCAGGATGAGCGTGGCCCACTTGTCGCCCACGCGGAACGGCACCATCGGGGACGGGCAGACGGGGTCGAACATCTCGGGGTCCAAGGGGGCCCGTTCGGCCTGCGGCATCGTCATGATCCACACCGTAAGGCGGTATCCGATCGGAAACCAGCCCTCGGCCTACGCTCCTGCCCATGGAAGCGAAGAGCAACAGGATCATCGTCTTCGGGGCGGGCGGCCGGGTCGGCCGGGCGGCCGTGGCGGAGGCCCGGAGGCGGGGCCACGAGGTGACGGCGGCCGCGCGGGCCGACGGGAACGTGACGGACCCGGCGGCCGTGGCACGGCTCGCGGCCGGGCACGACGCGGCGATCGTCGCCGTGTACGACTCCGAGGCGTGCCCCGGTGAGTTCTTCCCCGGGGTCGCCCGCGCCCTCGCGGAGGGGCTCCCGGCGGCCGGGGTGAAGCGTCTGGTGTCGGTGGGGCTGGCGTCCGTACTCCCCACCGCCTCCGGGGACTTGCTGATGGACAGCCCCGGATACCCGCAGGAGTGGCGGGAGTTCTACGTCGGCCACGGCGCCGGCACCGAGGCACTGCGGGCGGCCGCACCGGAGGCGTTGGACTGGGTGGTGCTGAGCCCGGCGGGGGACTTCGACCACGAGGGCGAGCCCTCGGGCGGGTACGCGTTCGCCCCGGCAGCCGCCGACAGCCGGATCACCCACGGGGACTTCGCCCGCGCGCTGCTGGACGAGGCCGAAGCCCCGACTCTGCACCGGACCCACGCGGGAGTGTCCGCCGTATGACCGACACGATCCACGACAACCCGACCCCCTGGGTCGCCGACCACATCCGCCGCTTCGAGGAGACCGGCGGCCGCCCCCGCCCCGGAGTGGCCGACCTGCTCCTGACCACCCGGGGCCGTAGGTCCGGTCTGCTGCGCCGTACGGCGCTGGCGTACGTCCGGGACGGGGACGCGTACGTCCTGACGGCGTCCAACGCGGGCGCGGACCGCCACCCGGCCTGGTACCTGAACCTCTTGGTCACCCCGGAGGTCACCCTCCAGGTCGGCGCGGCCACCTTCCCGGCGACCGCCCGGCCCGCCACGGCGGCCGAGTCGGCCCGCCTGTGGCCGGCGGTGGTGGCCGCGATGCCCTCGTACGCGAACTACCGCACGGCGACGACCCGGGAGATCCCCCTGGTCCTGGTCACCCCGACGATGCGAGCCGGCTGACCGGGGATCGCACGGATGACCAGGCCGACGGGCGGGTGTCAGTGCCGGGTGCCAGGCTGAGGTGACACCTGCTCTACGAAAGGGAACCGCCGTGATCACCACCGACTTCGTCCCCGGCTCGCCCTGTTGGCTGGACCTCGGCGCTCCCGACGTCCGGGCCGCCGCGGCCTTCTACGGCGCGGTGCTGGGGTGGGACTACGAGTCCATGGGTGAGGGGGAGGAGAGGGAAGGCGGCATGTTCCGGAAGGACGGCAAGACCGTCGCCGGGCTGGGAAAGCTCACCGAGGAAGGGGCGCGCTCGGCCTGGATGATCTACTACTGCGTCACCGACGCGGATGCCACGACCCGGGCCGTCGAGAACGCGGGCGGCACGGTGCGGGTGGCGCCGATGGAGCTCGACGACTGGGGCCGGATGGCACAGTACAGCGACCCGCTGGGGGGCCAGTTCGCCGTCTGGCAGCCCGGGACGAACAAGGGCGTCGACCGTGTGGACGAGGTGGGCTCCCTGTCCTGGACCGAGCTGTACACGAGCGACGCCGCGGCTGCGAAGGACTTCTACGGCCGGGTCTTCGGCTGGCAGTTCAGTGACATGGAGCTGCCGGGCGGCGGGGGTACGTACTCCCTGATCACGCCCGCCGCGCTGCCCGAGGAGCGTATGCAGGGCGGCGTCATGGAGCTCGGCAAGGAGGACCTCGCTCTGACGAACGGACGGCCGTACTGGCACCCGGTCTTCAACGTCGCCGACTGCGACGCCGCCGTTGCCAAGGTCACGGAGAACGGGGGCAGCGTGCAGATGGGGCCGGAGGACGCGGAGGGCGTCGGCCGCCTGGCCGTCTGCCTCGACCCGTCGAACGCGGACTTCGTGGTGCTGACGCCGGCCGAGAGCTGAACCGGCCCTCGACCCACGGGGGAGGAACCGACTGAAGGTGACGTCAGCGGCGGAAGGCGGCGTCGCGTGACCCGCACGGACGCTCCACACGTGCCGTCCTCCCGGCGCCGCCCGAGGATGGGCAGATGGACGTCACCGAGGTGCTGCTGCCCGGCGTGGGCCTGCGCTACGAGTTCATCAACCACCGGGGTGACCGGGTAGGTGTGGTGGCCAGGCGCACGGGCGACTTCGAGCTGGTCGTCTACGAGGCGCGGGATCCGGACGAGGGCCGGTCGGTGCTCCAGTTCAACAGCGAGGAGGCCGACGCGGTCGCGGAGATCCTGGGCGCGCCACGCATCGCGGAGCGGTTCGCGGACCTGACCAAGGAGGTCCCCGGTCTCGCGTCGGGGCAGGTCGAGGTGCGGGCGGGCAGCGCGTACGACGGCAGGCCGTTGGGTGACACGCGGGCGCGGACACGGACCGGAGCGTCGATCGTCGCGGTGGTGAGAGGCGAAGAGGTGATCGCCTCGCCCCCGCCGCGAGAGGTTCTCCGGGCAGGGGACATCCTGGTGGTGATCGGCACCCAAGAAGGCATCACGGGCGTGGAACAGATCATCCGGGGCTGAGGGCCGTGCACACGCCGGTCGCGCTGCTGCTGGAGCTCGGAGTCATCCTCGCCGCCCTGAGCGTGCTGGGGACACTGGCCCGGCGCCTGACGCTGTCGCCGATCCCGCTCTACCTGCTCACCGGGCTCGCCATCGGGGAGGGCGGGATCGCACCTGTCCCGGCGGCCGGTGAGTTCGTCGGGACCGGGGCCGCCATCGGCGTCATCCTGCTTCTCCTCGTGCTCGGTCTGGAGTTCTCGCTGGCCGAGTTCGCGGTCGGGATGCGGCGGCATGTGCCGTCGGCGCTGGTCGACGCGGCGCTGAACGCCGCGCCGGGCGCGGTCGCCGGCTGGCTGCTCGGCATGGACGGCATCGGGATCCTCGCCCTGGCCGGCGCCACGTACATCTCCTCATCCGGCATCGTGGCGCGCCTGCTGTCCGACCTGCGCCGGCTCGGCAACCGGGAGACGCCGGCGATCCTGTCGGTGCTGGTCCTCGAAGACCTCGCCATGGCCCTCTATCTGCCCGTCCTCGCCGTCCTCGCCTCCGGCGGACTGTGGTGGCAGGCGATCCTGGGCGTGCTCGCCGCCGTCGGCGCGGTCCTTGCCGCGTTCACCGTCTCGTACCGATGGGGACACCATGTCGGCAGGCTCGTCTCCCACCCCGACGAGGAACAACTGCTGCTGCGGGTCCTCGGCCTCACCCTGATCGTCGCCGCGCTCGCCGAACTCGTCCACGCCTCGGCCGCCGTCGGTGCCTTCCTGGTCGGGCTGACGCTCACGGGGGAGACCGCGATCCGGACGCGCGCCGTCCTCAGTCCCCTACGGGACCTGTTCGCCGCCGTGTTCTTCCTGGCGATCGGGCTGTCCGTCGACCCCGCCGAACTGCTGCCCGTGCTGCCTGCCGCGCTCGCCCTGGCCGCCGTCACCGCCGTCACGAAAGTCCTCGCCGGCCGGTACGCGGCCTCCCGCGACGGGGTGGGCCGACGAGGCCAGTGGCGTGCCGGGACCGCGCTCGTCGCCCGCGGCGAGTTCTCCCTCGTCATCATCGGACTCGTCGGGACCATGCACGGCACGCTGGGCCCGCTGGTGACGGCGTACGTCTTCATCCTCGCCATCGCCGGCCCCCTCCTCACCCGCCTGGCGGGCGCCTTCCCTTTCCGGACCGGGCCGGCGGCCGGAACGAGCCGGCCAGGGAGCCATTGACCGAGTTTCCCCGACCACGAGGATCGGCTGCTGGTGAGCCGGGAAGTCTGGTCGGCACAGTCCTCCGCCTGCCCGGAAGTAGCCGTCATGCCTCTCACCCTTGTGGTGCTCGCCCTGTGGGCCCTCGCCTTCCTGACGTTCAACACCGTCGTCGCCGAGACACTGGCGTTTCCGCTGGCCACGGCGACGGCACTGGTGGGCATGGTCGAAATACGCCGGGACCGTACACGACCCGCCAGGGGCGAGAACCTCGCAGGTGGATGACATAGCGTCGAACGTGCAAGGCCTTTGATGCCCAGGCGAGGGAGGCAGGCCATGATGCGCGCGGTGTGGAACGGCACGGTGATCGCGGAGGCGCCGCGCACAGTCGTGGTGGAGGGCAACCACTACTTCCCGCCCGAGTCGCTGCGCCGCGAGTTCTTCGTCGAGAGCCGGACGACGTCGCTGTGTTTCTGGAAGGGGATCGCCCGCTACTACGACGTGAGCGTCGGCGGGCAGAGGAACCCGGACGCGGCCTGGTACTACCCGAGGCCCAGCCCCTTCGCGCGACGAATCAAGAACCATGTCGCGTTCTGGCAGGGCGTCGTGGTGGAGGGCACCCCGGAGCCGGCGGAGAGCGGCGGGAGCGGGTCAGCGGCGTAGAAGGCGGCGCGGGTCGACTGCCGCCTGCATCGCCACGGCCGAGGCCCGCCGGACCGCGGAGGTGTTCCGACGAGCCCTCGACGCCCTGCTGCCCGCGGGGCCGCCGGCTCGGCGCGTCGTCAGGACCGGACCGGGACTGCCCGCCCCTGACGCGGACGCCGACATCCTCCTCGTACCGGCCCATCCGCAGACGGGGGAGACCTGGACCCCTGCCGGTCCGGCCGCGTCGGCATACTCGGTGCCGCTGCCGTTCGGGGTGTGGCTGTGGCTGGTCTCCCCCGAGCCGTACCTGCCCGTCCCCGCGTCGGGCGGCATGCCCGACGGCGTCCTCCGCGACGACCCGCCGGCGCCGCGCTCCCCTCACCTGTTCCGGGCCGACTCGGTAGCGTTCCGACGCACCCTGGTCCGGCTGCCGGCCGCCCGCAGCCCGTGGCTGCGCGTACGCGCGCAGGGCCGGACCATACGGCGGGGACGTACGTCGCGGTCGCGGCTCGACGTTCGGTGACGTGTCTGGTCGATCATGTGCCCGACGGGGCGTTCCCGCCTACTCTTAGGCCTTGTTGATCGACCGGGGGGTCGGTCGGGGAGGGGATCTGTCATGGCATTCCGCAAGCTGCTGAGCGCACTCGGCATCCAGGCGCCCAGCATCGAGACGGTGGTCGATAACCCGGCCGTGCGCCCTGGGGAGACGCTGCGCTGCGTCGTGCGCGTGCGGGGTGGTGGTGCGGCCGTCGACATCGAGCGGCTGCGACTCGACGTGGTCGTACGGGCAGAGGACCACGAAGCTGACGGCTCGACCGCCTGGCAGCACCCCCACCCGGTGGCCACCGCCGAGGTGGGCGGTTTCCGGCTGGGCGCGGGGGAGACCATCGTCCGCGACGTCACCTTCCAGGTGCCCTGGGAGATGCCGCTCACCCACGGGCGGGGCGTGCGGTTGCCGGGCGCGCGGGCCGCGGTCCGTACCGAGTTGGTCATCGATGACGCTGTGGACAAGGGTGACTTCGACGAGATCGCGGTCCACGCCCTGCCCGCCCAGGACGCGATTCTGCAGGCGTACGAGACCCTTGGTTTCCGGCTCCATGAGGCCGAGGTGAAGGTGACCGCCGAGCCCTGGCCGGCGGTCATGGAAGATCGCAGGACGCAACCGTACTGGCAGGAGATCGACTTCTTCTGTCCCGAGTCCTGGAGCCGAGGGCGGGAGGAGCTCGAGACGGTCTTCATCACCCGGGAGGATTCCCTCGATGCGCATCCCGGCGGCAATCCGCCCGTCACCTTTGTCTACGCCGACCTGGAGCAGCAGGTCTGGACGGAGGCACTGGGCAAGCATGTACGTCACTGCTGGGGCATGGACTAGGTTCCGTCCGCGACGATGGAACGCGTAACCGATGGGCCGGAGCGTCTCGCCCGGCCTACCGATCCCGCCCAGGTGAACGACTACGACAGCTTCGCCGAGGCGTACTCGGCGGAGAACGAGAACAACCTGGTGAACGCGTACTACGAGCGGCCCGCGATGGTGGCCCTCGCCGGAGACGTGGCAGGCCGTCGGGTCCTGGACGCCGGCTGCGGCTCAGGTTCCCTGTCCGCCGCACTGCGCGACCGCGGTGCGGTCGTCACCGGTGTCGACGCCAGCGCCGAGATGCTGGCGTCGGCAAGGCGGCGGCTCGGTGACGGCGTGGATCTGCGCGTGGTCGACCTGAGCGGCCGTCTGCCGTTCGACGACGGTGCGTTCGACGACGTGGTCGCGTCGCTGGTGCTGCACTACCTGGAGGACTGGGAGCCGACACTGGCCGAGTTGCGGCGAGTGCTCAGGCCCGGCGGCCGGCTGATCGCGTCGGTGGAGCACCCATTCGTGGCCTATACGTTCCAGGAGCCTCGGCCCGACTACTTCGCGACCACCAGCTATACCTTCGACTGGACGTTCAACGGGCAGTCCTTCCCGATGAAGTTCTGGCGCAGGCCGTTGCACGCGATGACCGACGCCTTCGCCACCGCCGGCTTCCGTCTTTCCGTCATCAGCGAGCCGCAGCCCGACCCTGCGGCCCGTGAGCTGTTCCCCGACGACTTCCACGCCCTCTCGACCGGAACCTGCTTCCTGTTCTTCGTCCTCGAGGTACCGATGGTGGCGGCGGACTCGGACTGCGGGCCGGTCGGCGGATGAGGAGGGGAGCCGGAGCCACCATGGAGATGAAGTGCGCCGGCCTGGACGCCGAACAGATGGCCCGGCGCGCCGTGCCGCCGTCCACGATGTCCTTGCTCGGCCTGGTGCGGCACATGGCCGAGGATGAACGACACTTCCGCCGGCTGGCCGGTGAAGACTCACCGAGGATCTACCGCACCCCCGAGGACCGCGACGGCGACTGGAACGGCGCGACCGCCGACCCGGCGGTCGTGGAGGACGCCTGGCGTCAGTGGCGGGCGGAGAGGGAACTGACCGACCGGTTCCTGGCGCGCTTCGCGGACCTCGGCACTCCGCCCGGTGGGGAGGCCCAGCTTCGCGACCTCCTGGTGATGCAGATCGCGGAGTACGCGCGGCATTCCGGCCACGCCGACCTGCTGCGCGAGCGGATCGACGGCCGAGTAGGCCAATAAGTGCCGCGTCTCCTGGGGCGTGGGGCCAGGCTTCTATCTCCAACCCGTGTTGTTCCTAGAATGGCCAGGTGGAGGACATCGACGCGATCGCAATGTTGCAGGATCCGGTACGGCGCCGCCTGTACGAGTACGTGGCGGCACAGGGCCGCGAAGTCGGCCGTAACGAGGCGGCCGAGGCGGCCGGGGTGGCGCGCACGCTCGCTGCGCACCATCTGGACAGGCTGACTGAGGCCGGGCTGCTGGAGAGCGGTAGCCGCCGCCTGACGGGCCGCTCGGGGCCGGGGGCGGGCCGTCCAGCCAAGGTGTACACGCGGGCGCAGGCCGAGCGGTCGGTGTCGCTGCCCGCGCGTGACTACCGGACCGCCGCCGAGCTGCTCGCCGAGGCCGCCGAGCAGGCCGGGCTCGACGCCGGGCTCTGCACGGCCGCGCGTCGGCGGGGTGAGGCCCTGCGCGGCACGGCGGCGCCCTGTGGAGGCCTCGAAGAGGCCATGGAGATGCTCGCCGCCCGCGGCTACGAACCGCACGTGGAAGGCGTGGAGGGCGCGGAGAGTGTCGACGGCGTCGAGAGGGAAGCCGGAGCGGCCGCACCCGTCGTTCGTATGCGCAACTGCCCCTTCCATGCCGTCGCCGAACGCTTTCCGCCGCTCGTCTGCGGCATGAATCTCGCCCTGCTGGAGGGGCTGCTCGGCACGGGCGGTCCCGTCCGCGCTCGCATGGACGCCCGGCCGGGGGAGTGCTGCGTGGTGGTCGAGTCTTCGGTCGAGTCTTCTAAAAACAACGGATATTGACATAGAAATGAGGGCCATGCTGGGATGAGGGCATGACCGCATCCACGCATGCCGCTCACCTCGCCCAGCTCAACGTCGCCACGCTCCGCCATCCCTTCGACGACCCACGCGTGGCGCCGTTCGTCGAGATGCTCGACCCGGTCAACGCCGCCGCCGACGGTGCGCCCGGCTTCGTATGGCGGCTCGTGGAGGAAGGAGCGGCCGACGCCACCGGCCTGCGCCCGGCGGGCGAGGACGTCATCGTCAACCTGTCCGTGTGGGAGACGCAGGAGGCCCTGTGGGACTTCGCCTACCGCAGCGGGCACCTGGAGGTGATGCGCCGACGCCGCGAATGGTTCCAACGGCACGTCGAGGCGCACCTGGTGCTCTGGTGGGTCCCCGCCGGCCACCTCCCGACCGTCGGCGAGGCCCTGGAACGGCTGGCGGAACTGCGGACGAACGGACCGTCTCCGCGCGCGTTCACCTTCGCCTCCTCCTACACCGCCGACGAGGCCGCCCAGCACCTTCAGGTGGTGCCGCCGGCGCAGCCCGAACAGGCCGCCGCGAGCGCGCGGCCGACCCCTGCCGCGGACTCGGCGTCGGTCTGAGGCTGGGGCGCTCGGGCATCCTCGGGAGGGCCGACGGCCGGGCCTGTGAACGCCGGGTGGCGTTCACAGACCCCGTCGACGGGTTGTGGGGTCAGCAGGAGGTCTCGTCGGCCCACGCCCAGAAGATCGTTCCCCGGGCCGAGTAGCAGTGGGTGGTGTGGGGCTGGGCGTCGCCGAGGTGCCTCTCGTCGAAGTGCGACGTGGACGGGTGCCTGTACCAGTAGAGGCGGACGTCACGGGAGTCGCCGGGAGCCTTGAGCGGTCCCACGGTGAATCCCGGGGATGCGAAGCCAGGCGTCCAGGACGGGGTTTACGGGAGCGGATCCTGGGCCGATGACCGGCCTCAGGGGTTCGTCGTCCCCTCCTCCGCCCGGCGGAGCGCATGCGAGAGTTCGACCCGGGAACGGACGCCCAGCCGGGCGAAGACGTTCCGCAGATGGTGGTCGACCGTCCGCGGGCTGATGGACAGCCGGTCCGCGATCTCCCTGTTGGTCGCGCCCTCCGCGGCGAACCGTGCGATGCGCTGCTGCTGCGGTGTCAGGCCGTCCGCCGTGACGGGCGAGCGGGGCCCGCCGATCGCTCCGCCGGTGGCCCGGAGCTCCGCCCGGGCCTGGTCCGCCCAGACTCCGGCGGCCGCCCGCTCGAAGGTGACCAGTGCGTCGCTCAGCCGGGCACGGGCCTCCAGCGGACGCCTGCGCCGCCGGAGCCATTTGCCGTACGACAGGAGGGTCCGGGCACGCTCGAAATCGCTGCCGGACTCGTCGTGGCACCGCATCGCCTCCCCGTACCAGTACGCGGCCTCCTCCGGCTCCGCCAGCACCGCCCGGCAGCGCGCCAGTTGGGCCGGTGCGTGCGGATCCACCCCTCCCGCCGCCCAGACGGCGAACTCCTCCGCCGCGGCCCGTGCCTCACCCGTCCGGCCCGCCGCTTCGGCCGCCTCGACGTAGCAGGGCACGGCGAGCATCCGCAGGGCGAAGTGCCCGCCCCGGGGCCCCGGCCCCACGAGCTGGGCGAGGCGGGCCGCGGCCTGTGCCCCGAGACCCCGGGCCAGGTCCGCGCGGGCCAGCGCCCATTCCGCGAGGGTGATCGCCTGAGCGAGTCCGTGCGGCCGGGCGCGTTCGAGGGCCTTCTCCGCGTGTTCCTCGACGGCGTCCGGGTGGCCGGTGACCGACGCGACGAGGGCGAGTACGGCGTGCTGATGGGCCGCCATGTTGCGCTGTCCGGTGAGCCGGGACGCCTGGAGGGCCTCGCGGGCGTGCGCTCCCGCGCGGGCGTGGCGGCCGGCCCGGAGTTCGGCGTAGGCCAGGTACTCCAGCACGCGCGGCAGCAGGGCCGTACGGCGCTCCGCCCTCACCACCGCCAGGGCGCGACCGTGGATGCGGGCCGCCGACGCCATGTCCCCCAGCACGAGTGCGGCGGAACCGGCCCGCAGCAGGATCCTCGGGTCGTCGGCCTCCCCGTCGCGCGCCACCACGCGCGCCAGGGGAGCACGTGCCTCGGGCAGTCGGGCGGCGAGCGCCGCGCGCATGCCGTCGAGGAAGTCCCGCTCGGCATCCGCCGAGGCGCCACTGTGACGCTCGCCGACCTCGTAGCCATCGCGGGAGCCGGAGCCGGAGCCGGAGCCGGAGCCGGAGTCGGAGCCGGGGCCCCAGTCCGAACTGTCGGTGTCGTCGTCGGCGTCGCCGAGGGCGATCAGGCAGGCCACCGGATCCCCGGCCGCCCAGGCGGCCTCCATGGCCAGAAGACGAGCGTCCGCGGCCTCGGCCGGGGCTTCGGCCTCGAGAAGCGCGGCTGCCAGGAGCAGCGCCTGGTGGGCGTCGGCGACCGGCCCGTCGGCGAGCGCGGTCAGTCCGCGCGCGAGCTCCGCCCGCCCCCGGACCACGTCGGTGCGCGCGTGGACGCCTTCGGGGGCGCGGAAGCGGTCCGCCCGGTGCCGTAGACCGGGAAGCAGCGGGAACGCCTGAACCGCCGTCGCCCTCCCCCTGCCGGTGCGGCCGTCGCTCGCGCTCGCGGTACGGGGCGCGGGCACCGCCCCCCGCGCGGCAGCGGCGCGGTCGGGGTGCGCGTCCCGCTTCGGGCGGGACGGTTCGGCCAGTCGGACGGCGCGGCCGGGGGAAGCGTCCTGCCGGTGAGGTACGGAGCGGGGGCGCGGCGGCGGGTCGTCATCCTGCTCCACCGTGAACAGGGCGCGGGTCGAACGCCTCCATGCCACGGGTGTCGTGGCGAGCACAGCACGCCGGAGGAAGGGGTCCGCGAAGCGGAGGGTGGTACGGGTCTCCTTGAGCAGTCCGTCCGCGATCAGGCTGTCGAGAGCCTCGGGCGAGGTGCGGGCGGCGCGGGCGGCGGCGAGGACGGCGGAGGCCTCGACCGCCCGTCCGCGCGGGTCCGAGTCCCACGGTTCGGAGGCGAACCCGTCCCCACCCGGCCTCTCCGACTCGCGCGCCGCTGACCTGGGCCAAGGCCCGTCCGACTCAGGCCCCGCCGACCCGGGCCTCTCGAACTCAGGCCCGCCCGTCACCGATCCGTCGAGCCCCAGCTCGTGCGCCTCCCGCCCCTGAGCCCAGACCGAGCCGCCCCCTCCCGACGCGCCCTCTCCCGACGCGGCGCCTCCCGACGCGCCCCTCGCCACTCCGGCCGCCCGCACCACGCGCTCGTCCGGTCCCTCCTGCGGGCCGTCGCCCGCCACCGCCACGAGTGCGAGCAGGCGCCTGCACTCCACGGGCAGGGAGTCCAGGAGCTTGCCGTAGACCTCGCCGAGCACGCTCCCGTCGGTCAACGAGCGCGGCAACGGTTCCGCGCCCGCGAGCTGCGCCCAGGACAGGCGCCGGGTCGCCGCGGCCAGGATGCCGGGGTGTCCCGCCGCCTCCCGGAGCAGCCGTTCCCGTACGGGCTCCGCCGCGGGCACCGGGCACAGATCGTCCAGCAGCGCGCTCGCCCCGGCCCGGTCGAGGCGTTCGAGTCGCAGGACCGTCGCCCCCCGTACGGCCGGTGGGCGGTGATGTCGGGCGAACGAGACGATCCAGCCCACGCCCGGCAGGCCGCCTCCGGGGCTCCACGCCGAGGCGAGAGCGGCACGGGAGTGAGCGTCCCACAGGTGATGGTCGTCGACGCAGAGCAGCAGGCGCCGTCCGGGCGAGAGCCGGGAGAGCGCCTTCACGAGGCCGTCCGGGCCCCGCGCGGCCCGCAGCGCGTGCCGTACCTCCGCAGGCGTGCTGCCGAAGACGGACAGCAACGCCCGCACTCCGCTCCACGGCACGCGGTTCCCGGGCGGCGCGGGCACCAGGTGCGCCACGCCGTCGAAGTCCCGGACGGCCTGGGTGAGGAGCGCCGTGCGCCCCATGCCCGGGCTGCCGGTGATCAGCAGAACGCCGCCGGAACCCGCGTACACACGGGCCGACAGAGCGGCCACGGCGGCGAGTTCGGTTCTTCTGTCGTGCAGCCGCGGAGAAGCGGCCGCGCCCGTCCCTCCGCTCACGGGCGTCACGTTACTGCTCCGTAGGTTTCCACGGAAGAGCCCGCACCCCGGTCGGTGGCACCCCGCACCCCGATTCCTCACGGGTACGAAGCCGAGCGCCGGCGCGGGTGTTGGGGTACGGCCCAGGCGCAGGGGCCACACCCTGTGAGCGTGCACAAGGGCGTGGCCCCGGCACCCGGGCGGACACGCGCCGGATGCCGGGACCAGGGGCGGGGCGGCCCGGAGCAGGGACGCCCCGGGCCCAGGTCAGGAGCCGTGCGGGCAGGTGCCGCGGTACTCCTCGATCGTCAGGCTCGGCCGCGGGATCGGGCAGAGGAACTGCTCGTAGCGGGTGTCGTTGTCGATGAAGCGCTTGAGCCAGGAGACGCTGTACTTCGCGATCGTCGTGTCGGAGCTGTTCGGCGTGAAGTGGCTGGCGTTGTTGAGCTCGAGGTACGCCTTGTCGAGTGAGCTCGGCAGACTCTCGTAGAACGGCTCCGAGTGGCTGGCGACGGGCGCGACGGTGTCGCCGTCCGCGCCGATGACGAGCGTCGGTGTCGCGATCTCCGGCCAGGTCTTGTCCGTGTTCCAGCCGGTCAGCGGGATGGCGGCCTGAAGGGACGGCCGGCTCTTGGCCGCCTCCAGGCTGCCGCCGCCGCCCATCGAGTGGCCCATCACGCCGAGTCGGGTGCTGTCGATGCGGCCCCGGACCGCGCTGCGCTCGGTCAGGTAGTCGAGCGCGGCGAGGAGCTGCCGGCCCCGGCTCGCGGGCTGGTCCATCGTCGTGTTGGTGTCGATGGTGAAGACGACGAAGCCCTGGGAGGCCAGGCGCGGCCCGAGCCAGGCGATGGACGACTGGCTCGCGGTGAAGCCGGGGGAGATCGCCACCGCCCCGAACGTGCCGTCGGCGGTCGAGGTCGGGTAGTAGATGGTGCCACCGCCGAAGCCGGTGACGGCGAGGGAGGAGACGCTGGACTCGGCGACGGAGTACGGGCCGCGCAGCGCCTCGATGCTCGCGGTGGTCGGAGCGGGGCCCCTCTCGTACGGGTTGTCGGCGGCCTGGGCGCCGGGCGCGGTGAGCATGGTGAGACAGCAGACGGCGGCCGCTGCGGCTGCGGCGAAGTGTCGTTTCACGACGGAGTCGTCCTCTCGTGTCGTGTACGGCTCCGGCCGGCGGGGGCCGTCGCGGAGCCGTGGAATGACTGGTTCGGCCAATGTCCGGGCAGCGGGCGTTCGAGGCATCGGCAGAACCACCGGTTACGGGCCGGTGGTTGAGGCCCGACGGAGGCCGACGGCGGCCCGACGGCGGCTCCGGCGGTCCAGCCGGTCCTCGGGGGACGGCCTCAGACAGGACCGACGACGTCCTTCGCTCCGGCCCCGCGCCTGCCCGGCGGCGCCTGCTCGCGGCGCGGAAGCAGCAGCGGAGTTGCCAGGAGGAGGACTCCGGCGACCGCGATGGCGGCGCGGGGGCCGGCGACGGCGGCGAGCAGTCCCCACAGCGCGGTCAGGGCCGCGATGGCGGCGTTGTTGCTGATCGACCAGGCGGCCAGGGTGCGGGCGACCCGGTCGGGGCCGGTGTGGTCGAGCCGGTAGGTGGCCAGTACGGGGTTGAACAGGCCGCAGCAGGTCACCAGGCAGAACTGGACGGCGATGACGAGGACGATCCCGGGGACACCGGGCTGGACGAACGCCAGCCCGAGGGGCCAGCACACACGGAGCGTGCCCGCGGTGCGCATCACCTCGTGCCGCCCGAACCGCGCCACGAGCCGGTGCGCGAGGCGCGAGCCGATGAGGCCACCGATGCAGGGAGCCGCGAACACGAGACCGTATTGCCAGGGCGCGAACCCGAAGTGGTCCAGCAGGAGTACGGCGAGCAGCGGCTCGGACGCCATGATCAGGCCGTTGACCGCGATCGCGTTGAGGAACAGCGGGCGCAGCGCAGGGTGGGCGAGGATGTGGCGCCACCCTTCGAGCAGATCGCGGGCGTGCAGCCGCGGTGCACCGCTCCGCGCGGGGCGCGGTTCCGTCCCGCCGATGGCGCGGATGCCCAGGGCCGAGAGCAGGTGGCTCACGGCGTCGGCGACCAAGGTCGTCACCGGACCGAACAGCCCGATCGCGGCCCCGCCGAGCGGGGGACCGACCATGGTCGCGGTCCATGTCGTGGCCTCGAAGCGGCTGTTCGCGACGAGCAGGTCCTCCGGCGGCACGAGTGCTTTCAGATAGGCACCGCCGGCCGCCCTGAAGGCGATGTCCGCCGCGGCGACGACGACGGAGACGACGAGGAGTTGGGTGAAGCCGAGCCGGCCGAGTGCGAACGCGGCGGGGACGCTCATCAACGCCGCGAACCGGGTCAGGTCCATCGCCATCATGACCGGCCGTTTACGGCGGAACTCCACCCACGGGCCGAGCGGCACCGCCACCACGGCCCCCACGGCCCGGCCGGTGGCGGCCAGCGCGGCCACCTGGGCCGGCCCGGAGTCCAGCACCAGGACCGCGATCAGGGGCAGGGCACCGAACCCGAACCCTGTCCCGTACGAGCTGACCGCGAACGCCGCCCACAACCACCCGAACCGCCTCCCCAGCGCCCGCCTCCTCGCCATGCCCCGCACCCCTCGCCGACCCGGACAACCACACGCTGACCGTGGGCATCCAAGCGAAGAGCAGGTGTCCGGATCAAACAACGATCAGCGAGGAGAGCACAACCATCCGTTGTGCGGATATCGTGACCGGCATGGATCTCGACGCCGTGCGCACCTTCGTGATCGTCGCGGACGCCGGGCGGTTCCAGGACGCCGCTGTCGAGTTGTCGATCACCCAGCAGGGCGTCTCGAAGCGCATCGCCGCGCTGGAGAAGCGCCTCGGCGCGCGGCTGTTCACCCGCACGGCGCGCGGAGCGAAGCTCACCATCGACGGACAGGCGTTCCTGCCCCACGCCCGCGAGCTCCTACGGGCCGAGGAGCGGGCGATCAATTCCGTACGACCAGGCCGCCGCGCGCTGCGCGTCGACGTGATCGGCCGACGGCTCGCCCCGGCATCACTGCTGCGCGACTTCCACCGCGCGCATCCCGGGATCGAGCTCGACGTCGTGACCCTCTTCGACGCCGACGCGGCCATCGACGCCGTCCGGTCCGGCACGATCGACGCGACCTTCCGCGCCGTCACCACGCCCGGCGGGCACCTCCCCGACGACATCGGGGTCGCCCGGGTCTTCGACGAGCCCGTTCAGCTCCTGACCGGTCCTGCCCACGAACTCGCGGGCGTCCGCGCGGTCACGCCCACCGGCCTCGTCGGACACCGGATCTGGATGCCCGGCATCGTTCCCGGAACCGAGTGGGCCGCCTACTACGAAGCGCTCGCCACCGCGTTCGCTCTCACCATCGAGATCACCGGCCCCGACTTCGGCACCGAGCCGCTGCTCGACACGATCGCCGACTCCCGATCACTGGCGACCCTGGTCGGGGAGCGGACCCGCCTCGTCTGGCCCGCCGACCAGGGCCTGCGGCGCATCGCCGTGAAGGATCCGACGCCGGTCTACCCGCACTCCCTGCTGTGGCACCGCGACAACCCGCACCCGACACTCGCCGCGCTCCGCCACCACCTCTTCTCCGGGCGGCTCGAACACTCCGACGCCGCTCTCTGGACACCGGCCTGGGCATAGGAGCCACGACCAGCGCGTCATTCGGGCGTGCCGCTGCCGCCGCCCGCCTGACGCCCCCCCCCGGCACCGAGCTGTCCCATGGCACGCGCGCCCTCACGGTCTGGTCGGAGCCGGGCCTGTTCCACTTCGCCTGCGCCGAGGAGGGTGAGCAGCGGTACTCCTTCACGGTTCACAAGGCCGAGCGCCACCGGACGGGCACACTCCCCGCCGCGCTCCGCCGCGATCATCTGTTCCCGGACCCCGCGGGGCCCGGCCCCGACCGCTCGGACGAGTGCCGTGCCCTGGACGCGATAGCGGCGATGTCCGGGGTGTCGCTGCCCGAATTCGCTCTGAACGAGGGCGGGTTGCCCACGCTGCCGACACGGCCGTGGATCAGACCGCCGGGGCCGGGGGAGGCGTACACGACGATCACGGCCAGGTAGGCCGCCCAGGTGCAGTGGGCCGGTGCCACGGGGAGCCTGCGATCAAGGTCAGGAGGCGGGCAGGCACACCACGAGCACACAGATCTCCGACGGCGAGGTCGAGATCAGCTTGGTGGTCGCCTGTGACGTTTCCGATCCCGTGGTGCCGGTGCCGGTGCCGGTGCCGGTGTCGGCGCCTGTGCTGTCCGAGGCCGCGGGTGCCTCTGCCGGAGCTGCGGTGGCATCCGAGCCGCTCGCGCGGTCGAGGGCCGTTTGTGTGGAGGCCGGCGACGTGCTCTTCGGCTGGGAGACCGGGGCCGGCTTCGTGTGTGTCGAGGAGGCGGGCCCACGCTGGGTGTTCGACGGAGTCGTGGGCGGGGCGACCGTGGCGGACTGCCGGCGAGGGACGTCCGGCGTGGGCTGCTCGTCCTGAGGCGTGGACGAGGAGGGGCGGGTGTGCGGAGGTATCGACGCGGGGCGGGCGTCCTGCGCCGACTGCTCCTCGACGGTGTCCACGCCCGGGTCCTGTGGTGCCGTGGCCGCCTGCGCCCGGTCGCCGGCCTGCCGGTCCATCGCGCTCACGGTCAGACCGCCGCCCACGAGTGCGACGGCGGTCGCGACCACCGCCCGGCGCTGGTTCTTCTTCCACCGGGCACGCTGTCTGCGCCGTGCCGCCCGTCCCTCGGGTGCGATCGGCACGCCCTCGAGATCCTCGGGCGCGTCGCTCCGAAGCGTCCGGTTCGGCTGCGTCCCGACCGCGGCCTCACGCGTCGTCACCGACGTCGCCGATGCCGTCGTGCCCGATGCCGAGACGAGGCGACCGTCGGCGACGACAGGAGCGATGTCCGGGGCGTAGGCGCCGCATCCGGGGCAGACGAGGGCGCCGTTGAGATGCCGACGACACGAGGAGCAGTAGTCCATCTCGGGTCTTCCTGAGTTGACAGGCCGCCGACCCGGTGGGGCCACGGCTCGATCACGTTCGCAATCGGAATCACGCGGCGAGTCACGCTAACGGAGTTTTCGAAAGACTGTGCGCAGCCTGTGTGGTGCTCCTGTGGGGATTCTCCGGGGACCTCTCCTCCAACTGAAGGCCCTCCTCGAACCGAGAGGCAACGCGCGGTCGTCGAGCCACGTCCTTCAGGGCGTGATGGAACTTCTCGATTTCCCCGGCTCCGACGACGAGGAAGCGGTGGCTCGCGGCCCGCTGCGGCGCCACGCGTTGTGGTTGGTGGGTATCACCGCCCTTGGGGTGGGCCTGGGTTGGGGCACTTCCCTGTTCCGTGTCGGACCGGAGGAGTACGGACTGCCGTCTGCCGCTCCAGGGGTGGTCTGGCCCTACCTGTGCGTCTGGATCGCGACTGGTCTTGCGGTCGCAACCGCGCTGCGCGCCGCCGCTTCCCGGGTTCCCGTCTACGCGCCGGGGCGGATCGCAGCCTTCCTCACGCTGCTGGGCACCCGGCTCTCGCTGGGTTGGCGGCCGGACGCTCCCGCGCTGGGTGCGTTGGTCGCGGCCGCAATCATGGCGGCGGCCGTGTGGTGCGTGCTGGCGCTACGCTCCGGCACGCGGTCGGGAGAGCACACCTCCTGACGGGAGGGCGGCCGGACCGTGACCGCCTACAGCACGCGCAGGGCCTGATCGACGTCCCGCTCGCGCCTGGCCAGCGCGTGCAGGACGGCCCGGTCGCCGTGCCGATCGCGCGCGGCGGCGACGAGCACGTCCACCGCGATGGCCAGTGCGGCATCGGGCACCTCGCAGGGGTGGTCCACGCTCAGGGCCAGGTCGTCGACGTGCACCGCCAACTCGACGCAACGGGTCTGAAGGTAGCCGTCGAGCAGCATCTCCTCGCCCGGTCGGTGGAGAACGGCCACCCTCCGGTCCACCGGCTCCTCGTCCAGCCGCTGCGCCAGCCGTTCCCAGGCGGCCCGTGCCTCCTCGGCCATCTGGGCGGGGCCGGCCGCGGCTGTTTCCTCGCTCCGCGCACGAACTCCGACGTTCAGCGCCGAAGCCGGCTCCGACGTGCCGACGAGCCGCCCGTAGTAACGCACCGGCGACACCGGTTCCGCGCCGAGGATCTGACCGTCGAGGAACCACTCGACCTGCAGAACACTGCGCGCGAGGTGACCGGCCAGCCCACCCACCGACATCCCCGGCAGCACGGACTCCGTCTCCCAGCGCCGGGCCACCTGCTCGGTGGCGAGCAGACGGACAGCGCTCTCGGCGGCCCGCAGATATGCCTTCCGTATCCCATCGGTCATGCCGGCCATTGTCTCCGTATCAAGATCACAACGGCTGGTGCGTCCGCCCCGTGGACGGGATGCGGGAGGGCGTCTGCTGCGGCCCCGGCACGCAGGTCGGGCACCGGTCGCGGCACTCGCTCCTCCTGACGGACGACGGTCCCGCCGCTCACCGGAAGCCACATCGCCGCGCTCGGGACCTGACCCGGGCCTGACCCGGCCCGTCTTCGTGCATACCGGGCCGCGGAGGGGAAACCCGCACCATGGCGGACACCCGCGCGCCCGAAGGGTGCCCGGAAGGAGACGATGACGGTGGCGACCTCGCAAGCGGTGTCCATACCGGCCGACGGCTCCGCGATAGCCGGTGACCTGGTCCTTCCTCCGCGGTCCGAGACGGTGGTGCTCTTCGCCCACGGCAGCGGCAGTTCACGCCACAGTCCCCGCAACAGGGCCGTGGCCGAGGCTCTGCAGGAGTCGGGCCTCGGCACCCTGCTCATGGACCTGCTGACCCCGGAGGAGGAGCGCCTGGACCTGGTGACGGCCCAGCACCGGTTCGACATCGGGCTGCTGGGACGGCGTCTGGTGTCCGCGATGGACTGGCTCGGTGAGCAGCCCGCCACCGCGGATCTGCCCCTGGGGCTCTTCGGCGCGAGCACCGGAGCCGCGGCCGCGCTCGTGGCGGCGGCCGAGCGGCCCGGCCGTGTGCGGTCCGTCGTGTCCCGTGGCGGCCGGCCCGATCTGGCGGGCGACGCCCTGGGCCGGGTGCGGGCACCGGTCCTCCTGATCGTGGGCGGCGACGACACGGCCGTCCTGGGCATGAACCGCGAGGCGGCGGGGCTGCTCCGCGTGTCGCACCGGGTGCATGTGGTCCCCGGAGCGACGCATCTCTTCGAGGAGCCCGGAGCCCTGGAGGAGGTCGCCGAGGCGGCGCGCGCGTGGTTCCTGCGTCCCGGAGGCGAGGAGGAGGACGCGCGATGAGCTCCTCCCTCGCGGGGGCGGCGACGTCAGCACCCACGCGTCCGACCAGGGACTCCGCACTCCCGCTCGAAAGCCTGGAGCCGCTGGACGTCGGCGATCGCTACGACGTCGTCCGTTCCGTTTCCAAGGAGGACCACTGATGCGCTTCTACGACCACCGTCAGGCCGGTGAGGAACTCGCCCTCCGGCTCCTCGAACGGGCGGGTGACGGCGACCTCACCGACGCGGTCGTCCTGGCCCTGCCGCGCGGTGGAGTGCCCGTCGCCGCGGAGGTCGCCAGGGCGCTCAAGGCGCCACTGGACGTACTGGTGGCGCGCAAGATCGGCGCACCCGGCAGTCCGGAGGTGGGCATCGGGGCGATCGCCGGGGAGGACCCCCCGGTCTTCGACACGCGGGCCCTGCGCATGCTCGGCCTCACGGAGGAGGATCTCGCCGCCGATGTGGCACGGGAGAGGACCGAGCTGCACCGCCGCGAAGCGCTGTACCGGGACGGGCGCCCCGCGCTCGACGTCGAAGGCCGGACGGTGATCCTGGTCGACGACGGACTCGCCACGGGCGTCACGGCGCGAGCCGCGCTCCGCCTTCTGCGGTCGCGCCGTCCGGCCCGCCTGGTCCTGGCCGTGCCGGTCTGCGCCCCGGAGGCCGCGCGGGAGATCGGGCGGGAGGCCGACGACCTCGTGTGCCTGCACGGGCCGAGTTCGTTCCGGTCCGTCGGTGAGTGGTACGAGGAGTTCGCGCAGGTCTCCGACAACGAGGTGATCTCCACGCTGCGCCGCCCTGACGTAGCGCCCACGGAGGCGGAGGCGGAGTGAAAGGGCCGGGCGGGCAGGCGGGACCGGCCCGATGCGGCGGCGTTTCGTACGAGAGCGCCGGGGCAGGCGCCCCGCATCGCATCGGAGGTGAACCATGCCAGGACGCGAAGAGCTTCCTTCGACGCTGGAGCGCTCACCCAAGGACGCCCAGCGCACCTGGATCAAGGCCCACGACTCGGCTGTGGATCAGTACGGGGAGGGCGAGCGCGCGCACCGGGTCGCTTTCAGCGCGCTCAAGCACAAGTACGAGAAGGTCGCGGACCACTGGGAGCGGAAGGAGCACGGCCGCAAGGGACCCTCGGACGCGCGTGCCGCGACGCCCCGGGAGCAGCCGGCCGCGAGCGGTGAGGGCGTCGACGAACAGGCCACGAAGCAGCACCTGTACGACCTGGCCCAGCGGATGGACATCAGCGGCCGGTCGAGAATGAGCAGGTCGGAACTGCTGGAAGCGATCCGCAAGGAGAACCGCTCGCGGACGCGCAAGGCCCGATCCTGAGGCGAGACGCAGGACGCGCCCCGAGTGGCGGGGCTCCGGAGGCGCCGGAGCCGCGGGCCCAGGGCACGCCTCGAGCGGCGGGCTCATGGCACGCCGGAGGTCACGGGCTCTGGACACGCGCCCGGGCGTCGGCCCCGCCGTCACCCGGCGGTGGACCAGCCGGGGATGGTCGGTAGCACCTTCTCGGCGACGCGCAGCAGGGCCGCGTCGTCCGGCCATCCGCCGTCCTCGCGCCAGATGGCCAGGTCGAACGAACCACCGCTGTCCTTCGGATCCCGGGCCACGCTGAGGGCGCGGGCCGGGACGCCGGGACCGCCGCGCGCGTCGCCCCCGTCGAGGCGGAAGCTGATGCTGAGGGTGCGCTCCGCGTAGAAGACCGCCGGGCGGCCCAGAACCGTTCGCTCCTGTGCGCCGGGGCCCAGGTAGGCGGCGGATCCGGCCACCGCGAGACCGTCGGAGGCGGCCGACAACGTCACCGTGTAGGTCCCCAACTCGACGCGGGCCGAGGGAGTGATGACCTCCTTGCCGCCGACGGGCTTGAAGGTGCTGCTGCCGCCGCTGGCGCTCTTCGGCGTATCGCCCGGAGTGCCGAGGAGTTCGGCGAGGTCGGGGCGGTGCAACGCCTCGCACAACTGCGCCCCGGAGACGCGTTGAGGCGCCTTCCCGGTCTCCGCCGGCGCGGTCTCGGACTCGCTGCCGGAGCAGGTGACCGGCTGCGGGCCGCTCACCGGGGACGACGAGTCCGGGAACAGCAACACACCGGCACCGAGTGCCGCTATCAAGACCACGGCCGCGACGGCCTGCCCCCACGCGCCCGCGCCCTTCGGAAGCGCGTCGATGTCGTGTGCCATGTCCCCCGCCTGCGATGACCCCCGATATGTGCCCGGGGACCATAACCCCGTGATCATCAAGCGGACAAGCAGGTTAACCGCCCAGGTTGCCGCCGGAAGCCCTACCGCCGCGCGTGCGTAGCGGCACCTGCACCAGCACCGGCACCGGACCCCGTCGCCCTGGCCCCCGTCCGGGCCGACGCCCTCGTCTCAGGCCGCCCACGTCGAGTGGGGCCAGAGCCCTACCCGCTGAGCCAGCCGCGCAGGAGCCGGCTCACCGCCGGCATCGCCACGTACGTCATCAGGACGTTGAAGACGCACGCCATGACCGCGCTGCTGAGCAAGAGGGGCAGCGCGGTCAGGTGGGGGATCAGGAAGTAGCTGCCGAGCACGGAGATCGGGTAGATCGCCAGGGTCGCACTGATCGCCATCTTCCACCGCGGGGGCGCCGGACGCGTCGAGCCCGGCTTGGCGAACCAGGTCTCCATGCCGGTCAGCCGACGACGTGCGATCTCGGTGTGGTGGTGCCCCTCGCAGTCGTCGAACCAGGCCGCCCGCTCCGGTGACTCCTGCCAGGCCCGGCAGGCTTCCGCGTCACGGAATCGGTGGACGAGGAACCAAGGGGCGTCGCCTCCCGAGGAGCGGAAGAGGCCGTAGCCGAGATGGCCGGGAAATCTGGCCGCGCTGTCGAGAATGCCCTGCGCCCACTGTTCGAAGGCGGCTTCGTATCCGGGCTCCACCCGGCGGGCTATCAGCAGGGTCACCTCGCCGGTATCGGCGGGGACAGTGGCGTGCTCGAGGCTCACCGCAGTCACTCGTACTCCTCATGATCACACCGCGCCCGCGCCCACTCTACGCTGCGCCCGTCCTGCCCGTCCCGACCCGTCCTCCAGTCCGACGCCCCGTCACCGGCCACGCCGACCCCGCGGCACAAAGGTGGTGCACCGGGTGGCAGTCATCGGCGGGGGTGACGGGGGTGCGGCCGTCGCCAAGGCGCTGGAGAGCGAGGCGAAGGTCGTCGTCATCGATCCCCTGCCCCTCCACCTCACGGGGTCCGGGAGGCGGTCGCGAGGCGGTCGCGCTGGATGCGGTGGGCCAGGGTACGGCGTACCGAGGGGGACGCGGTCGGGGGCACCTTCGTGGGGACGTCGAGGCCCCGGCCGATGGCGTCGTACGCGGCTTGGAAGGCGGCGGGCAGCCGGTCCCGGTGGGCCCTCAGGTCCTCTTCGACGAGGCGCCGCAGCTCGTCGACGTTCTGCGGGGTGAAACGCTTCCTCCCGCGGGTGATCGCGTCGACGGCGCGGGCGCAGCGCGCGGCTCCGTGGCAAGACTCCGCGATCTCCTCGGCCAGCCCCCAGAGGCGTCCTTCGAGCCATGGGATGTCGTGCTGGTCGAGGGAGAGTTCCACCGGCGGCAGCGGGTCGGCCGGCTTGTGCTTCGCCACCTGCTTGGACACCGCGGGCTGGCTCATGTCGGCGAGCCGGGCGATCCGCTCCTGCGTCCAGCCGAGCCCGGCGAACAGCTGGATCATCTCGGCGCGGAGCTTCCGCATCTCCTCGCCCGCCCGGATGACCTCGTTCATGGCGGCGAGCATCCGCTCCGCCTGTTCCTCGGTCAGCGTCTCGGGGGGCGGGTGGCTCCCGTATGTGTCCTCTGTGCCTGCCATGACACGGTTATACACCACCCGAACTGCTGTCATAACCAGGTTGTACAACCTGGTTGTGCGTGCAAGGAGCCCGTCATGCCCACCTTCCCCGCCTTTGACGGAACCCGCCTCGCCTACCGTACGGAGGGAGTCGGCGACCCCGTCGTCTGTATCTCCGGAGGACCCGCTGACTCCCGCTACCTCGGCGACCTCGGCGGCCTGTCCGCACACCGCCGTCTGATCCTTCCGGACTCGCGCGGAACCGGCCGGTCCGCGATTCCCGCTGACACCTCCTCGTACCGCTGCGATCGCCTCGTCGACGACGTCGAGGCCCTGCGCGAGCACCTCGGCCTGCCGCGCATGGACCTCCTCGGCCACTCCGGCGGCGCGAACCTCGCGGTGCGGTACGTCGCCCGGTACCCGGAGCGTGTCGGCAGGCTGGCCCTGATCACCCCCGGAACCGCGGCCGTCGGCGTCACGATCACCGGGGAGATGCGGCGCGAGAGCGCGCGGCTCCGTGGCGACGAACCGTGGTTTCCGGCGGCGTTCGCCGCCCTGGAGGCGATCACCGGGGGAACGGGCGGCGACTGGGAGGCCATCGCCCCCTTCTTCTGGGGCCGTTGGGACGCCGCGGCACGGCAGCACCACGCGGCGAGTCGGCCGGCCAACGCGGAGGCGGCCGCCGGCTTCGGAGCCGACGGCGCCTTCGACCCGCCGGCCACCCGTGCGGCGCTCGCCGCGTTCCGCGCCCCCGTCCTGTTGCTCGCCGGGGAGTTCGACCTCAACAGCCCACCCGCGTCGACGGCCGAGTTCGCCGGACTCTTCCCCGACGCCTCACTCGTCGTGCAGTCGGGGGCCGGCCACTACCCGTGGATCGACGACCCGGACCGGTTCGTCGCGGCCACGGCGGCCTTCCTGCGCTGACGCCTTGGCCCCCGCGGGGCCTCCCTCGCGCCGTGGGCCGGGCGCTCCCGCGCACCCTGTAGGCACGTAGGGCAGGCAGGCCGTGCCCCGAAGTTCACCGGAACCGACCACTCCATGCTGCAGACTTCCTTCGTCGTCGACGACACGACGGTCACCGTCGGCCGACACCGCACGAGACGGTCCGCGCGCCGGGCGGAAGGGAAGAACCCCGCTCGCCCGGACGCTTACCGTTACAGCGATCGCACGCGACAGAAGGAACGGGCGCCGGCCATGAAGATCGATCTCACGGACACCACCTCCAGCAAGATCAACAAGGCGATCGTCGAAGGCCGCAGGGCCGTCGGCACGCCCGCCGTCGGCATGGTGCTGACCCTCGTGATCGTCACGGACGAGGAGAACGCCTACGACGCGCTGAAGGCCGCGAACGAGGCCTCCCGCGAACACCCCTCCCGTACCCTCGTCGTCATCAAGCGCCACGCCCGCTCGCCCCGGGGCCGTCACGAGGCGCGTCTGGACGCGGAGGTCCGCGTCGGCACCGACGCGGGTGCGGGCGAGACCGTCCTTCTGCGTCTGCACGGCGAACTCGGCGCCCGCGCCGACTCCGTCGTCCTGCCCCTGCTGCTCCCGGACGCCCCCGTCGTCGTCTGGTGGCCGGCCGAGGCCCCCGGCGTGCCGTCCACGGACCCGCTCGGCTCGCTGGCCCAGCGCCGTATCACCGACGCCTACGCCGTCGAGGACCCGCTCGCCGCCCTCGCGGTCCGTGCGTCCTCCTACGCCCCCGGCGACACGGACCTCTCCTGGACCCGGCTCACCCCCTGGCGTTCGATGCTGGCCGCCGCACTGGACCAGGCGCGGACGACCGTCGTCTCGGCCGCGGTGGAGAGCGAGGCCGAGAACCCGAGCGCCGAACTGCTGGCCCGCTGGTTCGAGGACCGGCTGCGGGTACCGGTCGAACGGGTCGTCAGCGAGGGGCCGGTCGTCACCGCCGTACGCCTCGGCACGCCCGACGGCGAGATCCGGATCGACCGACCGGAGGGTCCGGTGGGCATGCTGTCGATCCCGGGCCAGCCGAGCCGTGTCCTCGCCTTGAAGGTGCGTACGACCGCCGAGTTGATCGCGGAGGAGCTGCGCAGGCTCGACCCCGACGAGATCTACGCCTCGGCACTGCGGACCCAGGCGCCTCAGGCACTCTCCGCGTCCCAGGTGTCCGAGGTGTCCGCGGCGCCTTAGGCCGTGTCCCTGCGGTCGTCGGACGCCGGCCCGACGGAAACCCCGTGCGGACGGATTCTCGCCGTCGGACTGCTGGACGGTCCCGGACTGCTGGACGGTCCCGGGCTGTTGCGGCTGACGATCGCCCCGGACGCTCAGCGGGACGAGGAGCTGGCGCAGCAGGTGGTCGACGACGTGACCGAGCCGGACCGCGGTGTGCTGCCCGCGGGGAAGGCGAACATCGAGGCGCCGACGGGCGCACTGGTCCACGATCTGCTGTCCGAGGACGGCTGGAACACCGACGAGCCGTGGACGCCGCTGCGCCGCGACCTCACGGAGCCGGTGGACGACCCGGGCGTACGGATCGAGGTGGTCGGGCCGGAGCGGGCCCACGCGTTCGCCGCCGTACATCGGGGCGGCGTTCGACGGGTCGAGGTTCACGGAGGAGCACTGGCGGGCGATGGCGGCCGGATCGCCGTACGTCGACGCCCGGTGTCTGGTCGCGTATGACGACCAGGGCGACGCGGTGGCGGCGGTGACGGTGTGGTCGGCCGGTCCGGGGAGGCCAGGGTTGCTCGAACCGATGGGCGTGCACCGGGAACACCGCCGTCGGGGATACGGCGAGGCGATCGGCGTCGCCGCGGCGGCCGCACTCCAGGAGCTGGGCTCGTCGAGCGCGATCGTCTGCACCCCGAGCTCCAACGTCGGCGCCGTCGCCACGTACACGTCGGCCGGCTTCCGGCAACGCCCAGAGGTCCGGGACCGATACCGGGACTCCTGAGGGTCGCCCGCCCGGTGACTGCTGGTCACGCGGCCGGCCTGGTGCGGAAACCGCGTGGCTTCCGAGTTCGCGGCGCCGGTATCGTCCGGTTCCCCGACCCGCCGCCGTACCGGCGGACTACGTTCAGAGAGCGATGCACATGACCAGCCGCCAGGCAACGACGACCCTGTGGCGCCCCACCGGCCCCGAGGAGCTGGACGACTTCAACGCCCACATGGTCGGCGAGATCCATGTGGCCCACGAGTTCCGCTGAGGCGGGAAGGCCGGCGCGAGGACGGGGTCCTCTGCCGGTTGCGGCCGTCATGACGCACGGACCGCCTGACCCGGCCCGCCAGGGGCGCGCCTACGCGGCGAACCGCCGTACGTACCGCTTCTGCCAGGGCGTCTCGACCGCACGGGGGTGGTACGCGCGGCGGACGAAATCCACCGCCCGGTCGGCCGGTACGCCGTCGAGAACGGCGAGGCACGCGAGGGCGGTGCCGGTCCGGCCGATGCCGCCTCCGCAGGCGATCTCGACCCGCTCGGACGCGGCCCGGGCCCACGCCTCGGCCAGGACGTCACGGGCCTGCGCGTGGTCGGCCGGCAGGCGGAAGTCCGGCCAGCGCAGCCACCGCGATTCCCAGGAGACCTCCGGCGGGTGTTTGCCGAGCAGATGGACGGCGAAGTCGGGAGTCTGCCCCGCCGGCAGCGGGTTCCGCAGCCCGCGACCCCGCACCACGCGCCCGGAGGGCAACTCCAGTACACCGGTGTCCGTCGGATTCCAGAGTGTCGTCACGTGTCCACCGTAACGGGCCGCTCGCACCGAGGGTGCGCACTCATTGACACCCGTACGTCCCGCCCCGACACTCGTGCCACCTGTCAGTGAAGCAATATTCACCAGGCGAACGAGCCATGCGATTCAGGGACATACATGACCTCCACCTCCTCCCCGCCCCGCGCCCCCCACACCTTCCGCACCGTCTTCCCCGTGCTGGCCCTCTGCTGGCTCGCCGTGTTCTTCGACGGCATGGACGTGAACATCTACGGCGCCGTGATGCCGCACATGCTCGACGACGCCGGCTTTGGGCTCACCCCCGCGGCCGCCGGCACGATCGGCAGCTGGACCACCTTCGGGATGCTCGTCGGGGCGCTCGCCGCCGGGAACGTCACCGACTGGCTGGGGCGCCGGCCCATGCTCGTGGCCAGCGTCGTGCTCTTCTCCGTGGGTTCCGGCCTCTGCGCGCTGGCCGGAGACGTCACCCTGTTCGGTGCCGGCCGCTTCGTCGCGGGCCTCGGGCTCGGCGGACTCATGCCGCTCTGTCTCGCGATGGTCCTGGAGTTCGCCCCACCCCGCCGGGCCGCCCTCATGACCGGGCTCCTGATGACCTCGTACCATGCGGGCGGCATGGCGGCGACCGGCCTCGGGCTGACCCTCGCGCCCGCCGCCGGCTGGCGCTGGGTCTTCTGGGCGGGCGTCCTGCCGGCTGTCATCGCCGTCCCGCTGCTCCTCAAGCTGCTGCCCGAGTCGCCCGGCGTCCTGCTCGCGCGCGGCGAGCGGGAGCGCGCCGACGCGATCGCCGACCGCTACGGACTCGCCCGCCCCACCGCCGTCCAGGCCCCGGCCGCCGGCGCGAAGGGCCGGATCGACGCGATACGGGCGCTGTTCCGCCCCGAGTCACGCTGGGCCACCCCGCTGCTCTGGCTGGCGTCGTTCTGCGGACTGCTCCTCGTCTACGGAGTGTCCACCTGGCTGCCGCAGATGATGCGCGCCTCCGGTTACGGACTCAGCTCCTCGGTCAGCTTCCTGATGGTCATCAACGCGGGCGGCATCGTCGGCATGCTGATCGCCGGACGCACCGCCGACCGCTTCGGCGCGGTCCGCGTCTCCGCGATCTGGTTCGTCCTCACGGCGGCGGGCGCGCTTCTGCTCAAGGCCCAACTGCCGCTCGGTGTCACCTATGTCGTCGTCGCCGTCACCGGCGTCTGGCTCTTCAGCGCCCAGGTCATGGTCTACGCGGCCACCGGCACCGTCTATCGCGACAGCGAGCGCGCCGCGGGCCTCGGACTGGTCACCGGGGTGGGCCGCACCGGTGCGGTCGTCGGTCCGTGGCTGGTCGGCGTGCTCGCCTCGAACGGCAACCAGGGCTGGGGCTTCACCGCCTTCGCGCTGGCCGGGCTGGTGGGCGCGACCGCCATCTCCCTGGTCCCGCTCGCCCGCCGGTACGGTCGCGGTGGCGCCGCGAACGCCCAGGCCCGCCCCGCCGCCCGCCTGGCCCAGGACTGAGGGCCCGCGCGAGCCGAGAGCGCGGCGAGAGCGAGCCGAGAGCGCGGCGAGGGCCGGCCCTCGCCGCGCTCTCGCCGCACTCTCGCGCGGTCGACCCTCGCGATCAGAGCGGCAACCCGGCATAGTTCTGGGCCAGTTCGGCCGCGGCGTGCGGTGAGGTCGCGATCCGTTCGAGCTGGGAGAGCTGGAGCCTGGTGTCGAAGACCGACTGCCCGGGATCGGTGTGCAGCGTCGTCGTCATGAAGTACGAGAAGTGCTCGGCGCGCCAGACCCGGCGCAGGCAGGTGTCGGAGTACGCGTCGAGCAGCTCCGTGGAGCCGGTGGCGGACCACTGGGAGAAGGCACGAGCCAGGACGATCACATCGGCCGCGGCGAGATTGAGGCCCTTCGCGCCGGTCGGCGGGACGATGTGCGCCGCGTCCCCGGCGAGCAGCAGCCGCCCGTACCGCATCGGCTCGGTCACCGAACTGCGCATCGGCAGCACCGCCTTCTGGGTGACCGGGCCGCGATCGAGCCGCCACCCGGGCTCCGTGCCGAGCGCGAACCGGGCGTCCAGCTCGTCCCATATGCGCTCGTCGGACCAGTCGGCCGGGTCGGTGCCGTTCGGCACCTGGAGGTAGAGCCGGCTCACGGCCGGCGACCGCATGCTGGCCAGCGCGAACCCGCGCTCGGAGTGTGCGTAGATCAACTCGTCGTACACCGGCGGGGCTTCGGCGAGGATGCCGAGCCAGGAGTACGGGTACGTCCGCTCGTACGTCGAGCGTTCCGTCTCCGGGACCGCTGTGCGCGCGACCCCGTGGTAGCCGTCGCAGCCGACGACGTAGTCGCACGTCAGGGTCTGCTCGCGGCCCTCGTGGGTGTAACGGATCGTCGGGCGGTCCGTGTCGACGCCCTCCACCGCCCGCACCTCGGCGTCGAACAGCAGCGGTCCGCCGTCGGCGAGTTGCAGGGCGACCAGATCCTTGACCACCTCGGTCTGTGCGTAGACCCAGACCCGGCGGCCGTCGGCGAGCGAGGGGAAGTCGACCCGGTGCGCGCGTCCGTCGAAGCGCAGCTCGATGCCGTCGTGGGGCAGGCCCTCGGCGTCCAGCCGGGCCCCGGCCCCGGCGGCGCGCAGGGCGTCGACGGTGGCCTGCTCGAGGATTCCGGCGCGCTGGCGGCGCTCGACGTAGGCGCGGTCGCGGGACTCCAGGACCACGCAGTCGACCCCGGCGTTGTGCAGCAGGCGGGCGAGCAGCAGCCCGGAGGGGCCGCCGCCGATGATCCCGACGGTGGTGTGCATGAGCTCTCCGTGTTCGTATAGTGAAATAAACTTCACTCAAGAGTGGGCCGAGTCTGCGCCCGTGTCGCTCGGCTGTCAACGCCCTGGCGTGGACGTGCTGGGCCCCTTCCGTCTCCATTCATTACGGTGTCCCCGAGATCCGTCAGGGAGAGTCCATGCCACCGACCGAAACCGCTCCGGCGCCGGACGCACCGCACGAGCGGAGCGTGCCGCAGGAGGCCGTCGCGCCGCTGATGCGCGGCCTGGCCGTGCTGCGCCGGCTCACCGACGCCGACGGGGCGCTCAGCCTCAGCGAGCTGGAGCGCACCACCGGCCTGGCCCGCTCCACGGTGGACCGGGTGACCGGCACGCTCGCCCGCATGGGATACGTCCGTCTCGACGGCCGCGATGTCTTCCTCGCCCCCCGGTTGATGGAACTCGGCAACGCCTATCTGGCCGCCCTCGGTCTGCCCGGCCTCCTCGGCGGCCCCGCCGACGCGCTCGCCGACGAACTCGACGAGTCGGTCTCCCTCGCGGTCGCCGACGGCGACGGCATCCGCTTCGTCCATCAGGCCACCCGTCGGCGCGCCATGTCCCTCAGCTTCCGCATCGGCGATCTGCTGCCCGCCGAACGTACCGCCCCAGGGGCGCTGTTCGCCGCCGACTGGACCGGGACGGAGTGGCAGCGCTGGCGCGCCCGGAGGACCGCCGACCCCCGGAGCGCCGGCTTTCCCGCCGTACCGCCCGGAGACGGGCCGGACGAGCGGGAGTTCGCGGCCCGCGCGGCGCGGGCGGGAGAGCGCGGCTGGGCCCTGGACGACCAGCTCATCGAACCCGGCCTGGTCGCCCTGGCCCTGCCCGTACGGGACGCGACGGGCACCGTGGCCTGTGTGGCCAGCGTGGTCAGCCACACCAGCCGCCACACCGCCGACTCGCTCCGCGAGGCCATGCTGCCCCGGCTGCGCGCCGCCGTGGCGTCCTGGGAGCAGCTGCTGCGGGATCACTCCGGTGGGACGGCGGACGTCACCGCCCCTGCCGCGGCGGCCGGAGCGCGGGACTCCGCGACCGTTCCGCCGGGCCCCGGCCTCGCCGACTGGACCCATGCCTCGAAGCAGGAACTCGGCCGCGGCTTCATCGAGTCCCTCGCCCGCGGGCTGACGGTCCTCACCGCCTTCGGCGAGAACCGGTCCGCGCTGCCCCTGACCGCCGTGGCCGAAGCGACCGGGCTCGCGAGGGCCACCGCCCGGCGGGCCCTGATCACCCTGGAGCACCTCGGCTACGTCACCACCGAGGGGCGGCTGTTCCGGCTCACGCCCCGGGTGCTCGCGCTCGGCTTCCCCCACCTCTCGCGGATGTCGCTCCCGCAGATCGCGGCGCCGCATCTCGCCGAACTGTCCCGGCGCGTCCACGACTCGGCCTCCCTCGCGGTGCTCGCCGGCGCCGACGTCCGCTACACGGCCCGGGTCGCGACCCGTCGCGTCATGAGCGTCCACATCACCGTCGGCACCCGCTTCCCCGCCCACGCCACCTCCCTGGGCCGGGTGATGCTCGCGGACCTGCCGCCCGAGGCGCGCGCCGCGTGGCTGGAGTCCATCGAGCCGGAGGCCCTGACCCCGTACACGGTCACCTCGCGCGCGGAGCTCGCCGCGATCCTGGAGCGGGTGCGGCAGCAGGGCTACGCCCTCGTCGACGAGGAGCTGGAGCAGGGGCTCCGGTCGATCGCCGTGCCGGTACGCGATCGCGCGGGCGTGGTCGTGGCCGCCGTCAACGTGGCCATGCACAGCAGCCGCCGCGGTGTCGGGGAGTGCGTCGACGACGTCCTCCCCGAGCTGCGCGCCACGGCCGCCCGGATCGAGGAGGACCTCCGCACGGCGGGACGGTTTGCCCGCGTTCCGGAGGTCTGAGCTCGGGCGCGTGCAGGCTCCGACCGCCTGCGTGTGCCGGGGGCTCTGCCCCCCGTGCGCGGCCCCCGGTCCCGGCCCCCGCCTCCCGTCTCAGGCCGAGGCGAGGGGCTCCGCCGGGGTGCGGAGCTGTTCCGCCGCGTCCGACACGCGCAGCAGCAGGCTCATGAACTGTGTCTGCTCCTCGGGCGAGAGAGGGGCGAGGAACACCTGGTTCATCCGCGCCGTCCGTGCGGTCAGCCCGCGGTGCGTCCGCTCCCCCTCCTCGGTCAGCCGCAGCAGGAAGCGGCGGCCGTCCTCCCGGTCGCGCACCTTGTCGAGCAGTCCGCGGCGGGTGAGTCGGCTGACGACCTCGGCGATGGTGGAGCGGTCCAGGCCCACGCGCTCGCCCACGGTCCGCTGGTCGAGGCCGGGCTCGGCCCTCAGCGCGTTCAGGACGCCGAACTGCGGGGAGGTGATCTCCTCCGAGACCATCGTCGTCCACAGCAGGTGGTGCGCCTGCTGGAGCCGCCGGGCCAGGTGCCCGGGATGGGTGGTCAGATCCACCGCGGCCATCGTCTGCCTCCGCCTCCGGTCGATGTCGTCGGTGTACGGAACGATACGCTCCCGCCCCTGACCGGCCCGGGTGGCTATTGACGGCCGTGAAGCGCGATGCCAGCATGGCCGCGTTGAACCGAATGCTCAGTGCACTGACTAAATACCGATGACGACCCTTTTCACGACGCGGAGGCATCTCGAATGGACAAGGTGGTCGCCACCGCCGCCGAGGCGGTGGCCGACATCGGGGACGGAGCGTCGCTCGCCGTGGGCGGCTTCGGCCTCAGCGGAGTGCCGAACGTGCTCATCGAGGCCCTGTACGGGCAGGGGACGAGCGCTCTCGGCGTGGTCTCGAACAACTGCGGTGCGCTCGACTCCGGCCTCGCCGTGCTGCTGGCCGCGGGACGGATCGCCCGGGTCACGGGCTCGTACATCGGGTCGAACAAGGAGTTCGCGCGGCAGTACCTCGCCGGCGAGCTGGAGGTCGAACTGATCCCCCAGGGCACGCTCGCCGAGCGGCTGCGCGCCGGCGGCTGCGGCATCCCCGCCTTCTACACCCCCGCGGGCGTGGGCACCCAGGTCGCCGAGGGCGGCCTGCCCTGGCGCTACGACGGCGACGGAGGGGTCGCGCTGGCCTCGCCGCCCAAGGAGGTCCGACTGTTCGACGGGGTCGAGTACGTCCTGGAGCGCGGCATCCGCACGGACTTCGCGCTCGTCCGTGCCGCCCGCGGCGACCGCCACGGCAACCTCGTCTTCAACAAGTCGGCACGGAACTTCAACCCCCTCGCCGCGATGGCCGGAAAGGTGACGGTCGCCGAGGTCGAGGAGCTCGTCGAACCGGGCGAGCTCGATCCCGACGCGGTGCATCTGCCCGGCGTCTTCGTCCAGCGCGTGGTGGCCCTGACCCCCGAACAGGCCCGGGAGAAGCGCATAGAGAAGAGGACCACGCGATGAGCTGGACCCGTGACCAGATGGCCGCTCGCGCCGCGCGCGAGCTGAAGGACGGTCAGTACGTCAACCTGGGCATCGGACTGCCCACCCTGATCCCCAACCACCTCCCCGAGGGCGTGGAGGTGGTCCTCGAGTCGGAGAACGGCATCCTGGGCACCGGCCCCTACCCGGCCGAGGACGAGGTCGACCCCGATCTGATCAACGCCGGCAAGGAGACCGTCACCGTCCTGCCCGGGGCCTCCTACTTCGACTCCGCGCTCTCCTTCGGGATGATCCGGGGCGGGCACATCGACGTCGCCGTGCTCGGCGCCATGCAGGTCTCGGCGCGCGGCGACCTCGCCAACTGGGCCGTACCCGGCAAGCTGATCACCGGAATCGGCGGGGCGATGGACCTGGTCCACGGCGCCCGGACCGTCATCGTCGTGATGACCCACACCGCCAAGGACGGCACGCCGAAGATCGTGGAGGAGTGCACCCTCCCGCTGACCGGCCGGGGCTGTGTCGACCGGATCGTCACCGACCTCGGCGTCCTCGACGTCACCGACGACGGACTCGTCCTCGTCGAGACGGCACCCGGCGTCGACCCCGCCGACCTCCTCGCCAGGACGGCCGCCACGGTCCACCACGCCCTCGACGTCTCCACCCGCTGACCCGCCCGCTGACACACCCCGGGAATCCCCATGGCCCTCACCCAGTCGGACATCGACACCGAGATCGGCGACCTCCAGGACGCGTACGACAAGGAGCTGGCCGCCGGCGCGACGCCCCGCAGCCATCCGGCCCGCGACTACGCCCCGTACCGCAGCTCGCTGCTCCGCCATCCCCACCAGCTGCTCGTGGCCGTGAACGGCGGCGACCCCGAGACGGTGGAGCTCTCCGGCCCCGTCTTCGGACCGACCGACATCACCGAGATCGACAACGACCTCACCCGCCGGCACCCGGGCGAGCCGCTCGGCGAACGGATCACCGTCTCCGGCCGCCTCCTCGACCGGACCGGCCGCCCCGTACGCGGCCAGCTCATCGAGCTGTGGCAGGCCAACGCCTCCGGCCGGTACGCCCACCTGCGCGACCAGCATCCGGCCCCGCTCGACCCCAACTTCACCGGCGTCGGCCGCACCCTCACCGACGACGAGGGCCGCTACACCTTCACGACGATCAAGCCGGGCGCGTACCCCTGGCGGAACCACACCAACGCGTGGCGCCCCGCCCACATCCACTTCTCCGTGTTCGGCACGGCGTTCACCCAGCGGCTCGTGACGCAGATGTACTTCCCCGGCGACCCGCTCTTCGCCTACGACCCGATCCTGCGCTCGGTCACCGACCGGGCCGCCCGCGAGCGGCTCGTCGCCACGTACGACCACGCGCTGTCGCGGCCCGAGTTCTCGCTCGGCTACGCCTGGGACATCGTCCTCGACGGCCCCTCCGCCACCTGGATCGAAGAAGGACGCTGACCCGAGATGACCCTGCTTCCCACCCCGTCCCACACCGTCGGCCCGTTCTACGGCTACGCCCTGCCCTTCCCCGAAGGGGAGCGGATAGCGCCGCACGGCCATCCGGAGCAGATCGTCCTGCACGGCCACGTGTACGACGGCGAGGGCGCCCCCGTCCCCGACGCGATCCTCGAGTTCTGGCAGGCCGCCCCCGACGGCTCGCTGACCGGCGCCCCCGGCTCGATGCGCCGCGACCCCGTGACCGGCGGCCACCTCGGCCGCAACGGCACCGACTTCACCGGCTTCGGCCGGGTCGCCACGGACGCCGACGGCCACTACGCGCTGTACACCCTCCCGCCCGGCAACGCGGGGCTGCCGTACATCAGCGTCTGCGTCTTCGCCCGCGGCCTTCTGCACCACCTCTTCACCCGCGCCTATCTGCGCGACGGCTCCGACCCGCTGCTCGACTCGCTGCCGGCCGCGCGCCGGGCCACGCTGCTCACACAACCCGGTGAGAACCGCACGTACGGTTTCGACATCCGCCTTCAGGGCGAGGACGAGACGGTCTTCCTGGAGTTCATGTGACACCCGAGCCCATCGACGCCGGACTGCTCGCCCCCGGACGGGCGGGCAGCCCGGCCGAGGCCGCGACCGCCGACGCCGCGTTCCTGCGGGCGCTGCTCGACGCGGAGGCGGCCCTCACGCGCGCCCAGGCGGCCACCGGCCAGGCACCGGCCGAGGCCGGCGACGCCGTCACGGCCGCCGCCGACGGCTCCCGCTTCGACGTCCGCGACCTCGCGCTGCGCGCCCGCTCCGGTGGCAACCCCGTCATCCCGCTGGTCGCCGATCTCACGGCCGCCGTGCCGGGGGAGTGGCGGGCGTACGTCCACCGCGGCGCCACCAGCCAGGACATCCTGGACACCGCGGCGATGCTCGTCGCGCGCCGCACGCTGGACCTGGTCCTCGACGACCTCGCCCGTACGGAGCGGGCACTCGCGGAACAGGCCGCCGCCCACCGGGACACGGCCATGCCCGGCCGGACCCTCACCCAGCACGCCGTGCCCACCACCTTCGGCCTCAAGGCGGCCGGCTGGCGCTCGCTGATCCTCGACGCCCGGGACCGGCTCCGGACCGTACGCGACTCCCTGCCCGCCCAACTGGGCGGCGCCGCCGGGACCTTGGCCGCCTTCGCGGGGTACGGGAACGAGACGGCCGGAGGTGCCGAACGGCTCGTCGTGGCCTACGCCCAGGAGACCGGCCTCGCGGCACCGGCGCTGCCCTGGCACGTCCTGCGCACCCCCATCGCGGACCTCGCGGGCGCCCTCGCCTTCACCGCCGGGGCACTCGGCAAGACCGCCGTCGACGTCCTCACCCTCTCCCGCACCGAGATCGCGGAGGTGACGGAGGGGACGGGCGGCGGTTCCTCCGCCATGCCGCACAAGGCGAACCCCGTCCGTGCCACGCTCGTCGCCTCGGCCGCGCGCCGCGCCCCGCACCTCGCCGCCGTCCTGTACGCCTCGATGGCCGCCGAGGACGAACGTCCGGCCGGCGCCTGGCACGCCGAGTGGGAGCCCCTGCGCGACCTGCTCCGCCTCGTCGGCGGCGCCGCCCGGGACACCGCGGAACTGGCGGAAGGACTGCGCGTCCACGCCGACCTCATGCGGGAACACCTCGGCCTCACCGGCGGGCTGATCGCCACCGAGCGGCTCTCCGTCGCCCTCGCGCCGCTCCTGGGCCGGGACCGCGCCAGGGAACTCCTCACGGACCTCACCCGGCGCGTCCGCCCCGAGGGGCCGTCGCTCCTCGAACTCCTCGCCGAAGTCCCGGAGTTGAAGGACGTCGACCTCGTCGAGCTCACCGACCCCACCCGCGGCACCGGCTCCGCCGGCGCCCTGACCGACCGCGCCCTGGAGCGACCGTGACCACCGCCGCACCGCCGCCGTACGCAGGACCGCACCACCGCGTCGAGGGGCCGCCCTCCGCACCGGTCCTGATCCTCGGCCCCTCCCTGGGCACCTCCACCGCCCTGTGGGACGCGGTCGCCCCCGAGCTGTCCGTGACCCACCGGGTCGTCCGATGGGACCTGCCCGGCCACGGCGGCTCCCCGGCCTCGCTCATCGGCCCCGGAGCGACCGTGGCCGACCTCGCGGACCTCGTCCTCGCCCTCGCCGACGCGCTCGGCGCCGAGCGCTTCTCGTACGCGGGCGTCTCCCTCGGCGGCGCCGTCGGCCTGCACCTCGCCGCCCACCACCCCGAGCGGGTGGAGCGCCTCGCGGTCCTCTGCTCCTCCGCCCACTTCGGCGGCTCCGCGCCGTGGCAGGAGCGCGCGGCGACCGTCCGGCGCGAGGGTCTCGCCGCACTCGCCGAAACCGCCGACACCCGCTGGTTCACCCCCGGCTTCACCGCGCCCGCCCTGGTCGACGACCACCGGAAGGCCGACCCCGACGCGTACGCCGCCTGCTGCGACGCCCTCGCCGCGTTCGACCTGCGGGACCGGCTGTCGTCGATCACCGCGCCCACGCTCCTCGTCGCCGGCCGCGAGGACCCGGCGACCCCGCCGGCCCATCTGCGGGAGATCGCGGACGCGGTGCCCGGCGCGACGCTCACCGAGCTCGCGGGCGCCTCCCATCTGGCCCCGGCCGAGCAGCCCGAGGCCGTCCTTGCGGCGCTGCGCGCCCACTTCACCGAAGGCGGCGCGCGGCGGGGCATGGAGGTCCGCCGTCAGGTCCTCGGTGACGCGCACGTGGACCGCGCCCAGGCCCGCCAGACCGCCTTCACGGCCCGCTTCCAGGACCTCATCTCCCGCTACGCCTGGGGCGAGATCTGGACCGACACCACCCTGTCGCGGCGTGAGCGGAGCCTGGTCACCCTCACCGCGCTCGTCGCCCACGGCCACCTCGAGGAGCTGGCCCTGCACGTGCGCGCGGCCCGCCGCAACGGCCTGAGCCCCGACGAGATCGGCGCCGTCCTGCTCCAGACCGCGGTGTACTGCGGCGTCCCGGCCGCCAACGCGGCCTTCGCCGTGGCCCAGCGGGTCCTCGCGGAGGAGGACGGGCCCGGGGAGTGAAGGCCCAGCGCCGGGGCCGGTGGTCCGGCCGTCACCCGCGCGCTTCCGATGGACAGGCCGGGGCCATCGCGCGCGGGACGAGCAGCAGGCCCAGGAGCGGCACCGCGCCCAGGACCAGCCAGGGCAGGGGGCCCCGGTGCTCCAGAAGGGCGCCGGCGGGAGCGGCGCCCGCGAGGACGACCAGACCGGAGACCGACGAGAGCGCGCCGGTGAACAGGCCGAGCCGGTCGGCGTCGACGAGGTCGGGGACGTACGCCCGCGTCGCCGGCACCACCAGCATCTGACCGAGGGTCAGCAGCACCGTGAAGCAGAGCGCGGGCCACAGGCCGCCCAGCGGCAGCAGCGCGCCGGTCGCCGCGAACGCGCCCGCGATCAGGGCGAGGCCGCCGCGGACCATACCGGGCGCGCTCAGCCGCGCCGCCGCCCACCGCTCCAGCGGCACCTGGCCGGCCACGACCAGCGCGGAGGAGAGCGCGAAGAGCCAGCCGAGAGCCTCCTGCGAGCCGGTGGCGCGGTCCAGCTCGGCCGGCAGGGCCAGATAGAGCTGGTTGTACGCGAGCAGGTAGGTCGCGTACGCGAGCGCGAGGCCGAGGAAACGGCGGTTGCGCACCAGGGGGCGCCACTCGGTCCGGGTCCTTCGCCGCGCGGGCTCCGCCCCCGGCATCAGGAACCAGTGCCCGGCGAGGACGAGGGCGAAGACCACGGCCCCCGCCGCGCACGCGATCCGGAAGTGCCCGCCGTCGGGCCCGTCCCCGGCTCCGTACAGGGACAGCGCGCCCAGCACCGGCCCGAGCAGCGCGCCCGCCTGCCCGCCCGCCGAGAACAGCGCGAGCGCCCGCGTGCGGGCCGGACCTCCCTCGCCCTCGATGCGCACGGCCTCGCGCGCCATCTCCGTCTCCACGGCCGGCGAGAACAGGGCCGCGGCGAAGCCGACCAGGACCACGGCCCCGATCACCGACCAGGTGGCGGTGGCGAAGGCGAGCCAGCAGAAGCCCGCCACCCGCAGCGCGCAGCCGGTGAGGACGACCGGCCGCGCGCCGTAACGGTCCGTCAGCGCGCCACCGACCACGAAGAGTCCCTGCTGACTGAAGGTACGCAGTCCCAGGATCAGCCCGACCAGCCAGCCGCCCAGGCCGAGGGCACCGCCCAGATGGTCGGCGAGATAGGGGAGTACGGCGAAGAAGCCGACGTTGAACGCGAACTGACTGGTGATCAGCAGCCTGGCCAGCGGGGTCACGCGACGATCTTTCCGTGCCTCATGGTGAGCACGCGATCGCTCAGGTGCCGGACCGCCGCCATGTCGTGGGAGATGAACAGATAGCCGAGCCCGAGCCGGTCCTGGAGATCGAGGAGCAGGTTGAGGACACCCGCACGCAGGGACGGGTCCAGGGCCGACACCGGTTCGTCGAGGACGAGCAGTTCGGGCGAGCTCGCCAGCGCGCGGGCGATTCCCGCGCGCTGACACTGCCCGCCGGACAGCTCGTGCGGGAGCCGGTCCGCGAGGGCGGCGTCGAGGCCCACCATGTCGAGGAGCTCCGCGACCCGCTCCGGCCCTGCGGGCCGCGACCAGCGGCCCTGGACACGCAACGGCTCGGCGATCTGCTCGCGGATCCGCCGGCGCGGGCTGAGCGAGCCGTACGGGTCCTGGAACACCGGCTGGAACCGCGGCCGGACCGCGCGCAGCCGCCGCTCGCCGAGCGCGGCGAGGTCCAGACCGTCGAAGCGGACACTGCCGCTGTGCGGCCGGCGCAGCCGCAGGACGGCCGCGGCCGTGGACGACTTCCCGCAGCCGGACGGCCCCACGAGCCCGACCGTCTCACCGGCGTCCACGTGGAAGGAGACGCCGTCGACGGCGGTGGCCGCCCCGTACCGTACGACCAGGTCGTGGGCGTCGAGCAGCGGGTTCATACGGACTCCGGGGCAGCGTGGTGGCAGGCGACCTCGCGCCCGTCGAGCGAGCGGGGTTCGGGGCGTGCGGTACGGCAGTGGTCGGTGGCCCGCCCGCAGCGGGGGAAGAAGACACAGCCGTGCGGCAGCTCGCCGGGCGTCGGCGGCCGGCCGGGGAGGACGGGCAGCCGTGTCCGGGGAACCCCGTCGACGGCGGGCAGGGAGGCCAGCAGTCCCACCGTGTACGGCGCGAGGGGGCGGGCCAGGACCCGGTCCACCGGCCCGTACTCGACGAGGGAACCCGCGTACATGACCGCCATGCGGTCGGCGTGCTCCCGTACGACGTCGAGCGCGTGGGTGACCAGCACGAGCGAGGCGCCCCGCGCCGCGCAGCGCTCGCGCAGCAGGCCGAGGACCTTGTCCTGCGTCTCGGGGTCCAGGGCGGTGGTCGGCTCGTCGGCCACGACCAGCTCCGGCTCGTTGACCAACGCCATGGCGAGCACGGCGCGCTGCCTCATCCCGCCCGAGAACTCGTGGGGGTGGGCACGGGACCTGGCGGCAGGGATGCCGACCTCCTCGAGAGCGGCGGCGGCCCGGCGCCGGGCGTCCTTCCTCGACATCCCCCGAACCGACCTGAGCGCGAGCGCGAGTTGGTCGCCGACCGGGTGGACGGGGGAGAGCGCGGAGAGGGCGTCCTGCGGCACGAGCGCGATGCGCCGGCCCCAGTCGGCCGGCGTGACCGGGGAGCCTCCGAGCAGGACGTCACCGGAGACCGTCGCCTCGCGCGGTGCCATGCCGAGCAGGGCGCGGGCGGTCAGGGACTTGCCCGCCCCCGACTCGCCGACCAGGGCCAGGACTTCCCCCGCGTGGACGTCGAAGGAGACACCGCGGACGACCTCCACGCCGGCGAACCCGACGCGCAGCCCGCGCACGGAGAGCAGAGTGTCAGACCGCGACACGGGTCGCCTTCCTTCGCAGGGGTAGGGAGCGGGTGGGGACGCGGGCGCGGGTGCGGCGCACGGTCGTCCCCGACAGGGCGACGGCGAGCGCGGCGAGGAGCGCGAGCGCGACCGCCGGGGCGAGCGCGGCCACCGGGGCCCGCTCGACGTAGTCGGCGGACTCGTCGAGCAGCAGCCCCCACTCGGGGGACGGCGGCTGGGCGCCGAGCCCGAGGAAGCCGAGCGAGGCCAGGGCCAGCGCGATGCCGGGCAGTCGCAGGACGGCGTGCCGGGCGACCGGCGCGGCCACCGACGGCAGGACGTGCCGGCCGAGGATCCAGAGCGGGCTCGCGCCCATCGCCCGCTGGGCCATGAGGAAGCCGGAGGCCCGTATCTCCTGGGTCAGGGCGGCGGCATGCGCCGCGAGCGGCGGCCAGGAGACGACGGTGACGGCGAGCGCCGCGGCGCCCGTCCCGGGGCCTGTCGCGGCGGCGACGAGGATGCCGGCGACGACCGGCGGCACGGCGTTCGCGATGTCGGCGAACCCCGAGGCCAGGTTCGGCAGGAACCCGAGCGCGAGCGCGAGCAGACAGCCGAGCAGACAGACCGCGGCGGCCGTGCCGACCGTCGCGGCGGCGCCGTGCCCGAGCCGGGCCAGGACGTCGCGGCCCAGGGCGTCGGTGCCGAGCGGATGCGCCGACGAGGGCGCCGCGAGCCGGGCGGCGGTGTCGATCGCGTACGGCTCGCGCAGCAGTCCCCAGCCGACCACGGCGAGGAGGACCGCGCCGAGGACCAGCGGAACGGCCGGGGGGACGCGGGGAGGCCGGGCGGCGGGCAGGGTGAGGCCCGCGTCCCGCAGGGCGGGACCGAGCAGCCTGCGGCGCACGGCGGCCGCGAGGGCCCCCGTCAGGAGCCCGAGCGCGAGCAGGGCGAGCACGGTGCCCTGGAGCAGCGGCAGGTCCTGGGACTTGGCCGCCCCCAGCGCCGTACGCCCGAGACCGGGGATCGCGAAGACCGTCTCGACGGCGACCGCGCCGCCCGTGAGGCCGACCGCGACCATCCCGAACTGCGGTACCAGCGGCGGGAGCGCACGGCGGACGGCGGCCGCGGCGATCAGCGCCCTGCCGACGCCCGCCCCGCGCCACAGCTCCACCCAGCGCTCGTCGAGCACGGACGGCAGGGCGTCGGCGACCAGCCGGCCGAGCAGCGCGCCCGCCGGGACGCCGAGGGCGAGCGCCGGCAGGACGAGGTACTGCGGCCCCGCCCACCCGGAGGTGGGGAACCAGCCGAGCCAGACGCCCGCCACGATCAACAGCCCCAGGGACAGCAGGAACTCGGGAACGGCGGCGAGGACCGCCGCCAGGGCCCCCGTGGTGCCCCGGCCCCGTACGAGCACGGGCGCGGCGAGCGCGCAGCCCACCGTGAGCGCCACGGCGAGCGCGGCGCCCATGAGGGTCAGCGAGACCTGCAGCCCGGCGGTCACCGACGGCAGGACGTCCGTGCCCGACACCCAGGAGGTTCCGAGATCGCCACGGAACAGGCCGGCGGCCCACCGGCCGAGCAGTCCGAGCGGTCCCGCGTCGAGGCCGAGGTCGGCGCGGATGGCGGCCAGCGCCTCGGGCGTCGGCTCCTGTTCGGCGGACCGCGCGCGCAGCAGGCTGAGCGCGGGGTCCTTGCCGGACAGCCAGGGCAGCAGCCCCGCCACGGTCAGTACGGTGACCAGACCGGCCGCCCGCGCGAGGGCCGCCCTCACCTGACGTGGGTGTCGATCGTGACGAGCTCGCGCTCCCGCGGGTCGTGCGCGGCGCCGCTGACGTTCGCGGCGTCGCCCTGGACGACGCGCTCGTGCAGCATGGGGACGGCGGCGTCGGTGGCGAGCACCGCGGCCTCCGCGTTCATGACGGCCCGGCGCCGGGCGTCGCCCGTCGCGGTCCCCGAGGCGGTGGTCAGCGCCCGGTCGACGGCGGGGTCGGAGAGCTGTGAGAGGTTGAAGGAGCCCTCGCCCGCGAAGTCGCTGAACAGGTACGCGGCCGGGTCCCCGGAGTCGAGGACGGTCGCCCGGGACAGGATGAAGGCGTCGAACTTCCCGGCCAGCGCGTCCGCCTCGATGTTGGCGTACTCGCGGACGTCGAGGGTGACCGTGAAGCCGGCCGCTCGCAGCTGCTGCTGGAGGACCTGCGCGACCTCCGGCAGCTCGGCGCGGTCGGTGAAGGTGCCGATGGTGATCCGGGCGCCCTTCGGATCGGCCGCCGCGGCGTGCGGGACGGTCCCGCGCAGCTTCGCGGCCCACGGGAGCGCCGGGCCGAGGAGCCCCTGGGCGATGTCGGCCCTGCCCTCGTACACGCCCTCGACGATCTTCCGGGCGTCGATCGCCTCGCGGGCCGCCGCGCGCAGCCGGGCATCCTTGAACGGGCCCGACGCGGTGTTGAGGTAGAGGGTGTTGGTGCGCGGCATCGGCACCTCGGTGATCAGCTTCCGGTCGAGCAGCGCGGCCTGGGAGACCGGTACGGCCTCGACGATGTCGGCCTCGCCGCTGCGCAGGGCCGCGGCGCGCGCGGTGCCGTCGGGGACGAACTTCACGTCGATCCCGGAGGCCTTGGCCTTCCCGCCCCAGTAGCCGTCGTAGCGGTCGAGCGTCGCGGAGGCGGTGCCGTTGACCTTGACCAGCTCGAAGGGTCCCGTGCCGGCGCCGACCGGGCTGACGGTCTTCCCCCGGTACGCCTTGGCGGCCAGGATCGACAGCTGAGGCGAGCTGAGCCGCTGCGGTACGAGCGGGTCCACGGCGGCCGTCGTGACGGTGACCGTGTGCGGGCCGGTGGCGCGGACGGTGAGGTCGACGCCGTCGAGGATGCGCGGCTTGGGGGAGGCGCCGGCGGCGGCGGTCAGTGAGGTCACCACGGACGCGGCGGTGAGCGCCGTGCCGTCGTGGAAGGTGACGCCCCGGCGGAGCGTGAACGTCCACGTCCGGTCGGTCTGCTTCCAGGCGGTGGCGAGGGCGGGGACGGCGTTCCCGTCCCGGTCGAGCCTGACGAGCGTCTCGGCGGCGGACCAGCGCGACAGCTTGAAGGCGTCGTCCGACAGGGGCGAGAGCCCGGAGCGCGGCGGCTGCATCATCGCGAGGCGCAGCCGGCCGTCGGCGGACCCGTCGGCGGAAGTTCCGGAGGCGGCGAAACAGCCGGTCAGCAGGGTGGCGGCGGTGACCGCGGCGAGGGTGGCCGCCAGGGTACGGCGACCGGGTATGCGGGTGTCACCGGGTATGCGGGTGTTTTCGGGCAGGCGCAAGGGAGGGCCCCAACGGGAGGTGCGAAGGGTGGACGGTGCACCGACCTTAGCATCATGACAATCGTTTTCAGGAACCAGGTCGGTCGCCCTCCGGCGTGCAGGACATCGGCCGAAGGCGGAGCATGAACGTGAGAAGAGTGGACGGCGGGGGCGGCGAACCAGGAGGCTGCCATGCCCGACGCGCTCGTCGTACTGAAGAACGTCGACAAGCACTTCGGAGCGCTCCACGTGCTCCAGTCCATCGACATGACCGTCGGCCGGGGCGAGGTCGTGGTCGTCATCGGACCCTCCGGCGGCGGGAAGTCGACCCTCTGCCGGGCCATCAACCGGCTGGAGACCATCGACTCCGGCGAGATCGTCATCGACGGCAAGCCGCTGCCCGACGAGGGCCGCGAACTCGCCGCGCTCCGGGCCGACGTCGGCATGGTCTTCCAGTCCTTCAACCTCTTCGCGCACAAGACCGTCCTCGAGAACGTCACCCTCGGCCAGATCAAGGTGCGCAAGAAGGACAAGAAGGCCGCCGAGCAGCGGGCGCGTCAGCTGCTCGACCGCGTCGGGGTCGCCAACCAGGCCGACAAGTACCCCGCCCAGCTCTCCGGCGGCCAGCAGCAGCGCGTCGCGATCGCCCGGGCACTGGCCATGGACCCGAAGGCGATGCTCTTCGACGAACCGACGTCGGCCCTCGACCCCGAGATGATCAACGAAGTCCTGGAGGTCATGCAGCAACTCGCCCGTGACGGCATGACCATGGTCGTCGTCACGCACGAGATGGGCTTCGCGCGCTCCGCCGCCAACCGCGTGGTCTTCATGGCGGACGGCAGGATCGTGGAGGAGACCACACCCGACCAGTTCTTCAGCAACCCGCGCAGCGACCGCGCCAAGGACTTCCTGTCGAAGATCCTGCACCACTGAACCGCGGACGCCGCGCGCACAGCAGCCCCCAGGGGTGATCCCATGAATCCGCGCAAGCTCACCCAGGCCGGTGTGGCGGCGGCCGCCGCGCTCGCCCTCTCCTTCTCCCTGGTCGCCTGCGGCGACGACGGGGGCGGCGGCTCGGGCGGTGGCGAAGAGAAGATCACCGTCGGCATCAAGTTCGACCAGCCCGGCCTCGGGTTGAAGACCCCCGACGGCACCTACACCGGCTTCGACGTCGACGTGGCGACCTACGTCGCCCGGCAGCTCGGCCACGATCCCGGCGACATCGAGTGGAAGGAGGCCAAGAGCGCCGACCGCGAGACGCTGCTCCAGCGCGGTGACGTCGACTTCATCGCCGCCACGTACTCGATCAACGACGAGCGGTCGAAGAAGGTCGACTTCGCCGGTCCGTACCTCCTGGCCCACCAGGACGTGCTGATCCGCGCGGACGACACCTCCATCACCAAGCCCGAGGACCTGAACAACAAGAAGCTCTGCTCGGTCACCGGCTCCACGTCAGCGCAGAACGTCAAGGACAGGATCGCTCCGGACGCCCAACTCCAGGAGTACGGCGGTTACTCGGAGTGCCTCACCGGTCTGGAGAACGGCGTCATCGACGCGCTGACCACCGACGACTCGATCCTCGCCGGCTACGCCTCGCAGCCCGAGTTCCGGGGCAAGTTCAAGCTCGCCGGCTTCAAGATGAGCAACGAGAACTACGGAATCGGAGTCCAGAAGGGCAGCGCACTCAAGCAGCAGATCAACGACGCTCTGGAGAAGATGGTCGCGGACGGCTCCTGGGAGGAGGCCGTGAAGAAGAACTTCGGCCCGGCCGGTTACAAGAACGAGCCCGCGCCGAAGATCGGCGTCATCGTCAAGTGAGTGGGCCGCCGTGTTCGACTTCCTCGAAGGCTACGACCTGCTGGGAGCGTTCTGGGTGACGGTGCAGCTCACCGTCTACTCCGCGATCGGTTCCCTGATCTGGGGGACGCTGCTGGCCGCCATGCGCGTCAGCCCCGTCCCCCTGATGCGGGGCTTCGGCACCGCCTACGTCAACATCGTCCGCAACATCCCCCTCACCGTCATCATCGTCTTCACCTCGCTCGGCCTGTTCCAGACGCTCGGCGTCAACATGGGCGCCCAGGACTTCACGACCATCAACTTCCGGCTCGCCGTCCTCGGACTGATCGCCTACACCTCCGCCTTCGTCTGCGAGGCACTCCGGTCCGGCATCAACACGGTCCCCCTCGGACAGGTCGAGGCGGCTCGCGCCATCGGTCTCAGCTTCCCCCAGATCCTCCGGCTGATCGTGCTGCCCCAGGCCTTCCGCTCGGTCGTCGGACCGCTGGCCAACGTACTGATCGCCCTCACCAAGAACACCACCGTCGCCGCCGCGATCGGCGTCGCCGAAGCCGCCCTGCTGATGCGGGAGATGATCGAGAACGAGGCCCAGTTGATCCTCATCTCGGCGCTCTTCGCCTTCGGCTTCATCTGTCTCACGCTCCCCACCGGCCTCTTCCTGGGCTGGCTGGCCAAGAAGGTGGCGGTGAAGAGATGAAGGTCAGGCCCACCGTCCTCTACGACGTCCCCGGCCCGCGCGCGAAGCGCCGCAACGTGCTCTACACCGTCGTGTTCCTGGTCGCGCTCGGCCTGCTGATCTGGTGGGTCCTGCTGACCCTCGCCGACCAGGGCCAGCTGGAATGGGCCAAGTGGTCCCCGTTCTTCACGGACTCCCGCACCTGGTCGACCTTCCTCCTGCCCGCCCTGAAGAACACCCTCATCGCCGCCGCCCTGGCCATGGTCATCGCGCTGCCGCTCGGAGCGATCCTCGGCATCGGACGGCTCTCCGACCACGCGTGGGTCCGCGGCGCGGCCGGCACGGTCGTGGAGTTCTTCCGCGCCATCCCCGTACTGATCCTGATGCTCTTCGCCAACGCCGCCTACTCCGAGTTCACCGACATCAGCCCCGAGAACCGTCCCCTCTACGCGGTCGTCACCGGCCTCGTCCTCTACAACGCCTCGGTCCTCGCCGAGGTGGTCCGGGCCGGCATCCTGTCCCTGCCCCGAGGCCAGACCGACGCCGCCAAGGCGATCGGGATGCGCAAGGGCCAGACCATGACGCACGTCCTGCTGCCCCAGTCGGTCACCGCGATGCTCCCGGCACTCGTCAGCCAGCTCGTCGTCATCGTCAAGGACACCGCGCTCGGCGGCGCCATGCTCGGCTTCTCCGAGCTCCTCGCCTCCGTGCGCCCGATGAGCGCGAACTACGGAGCGAACACCATCGCCAGCTTCACGGTCGTCGCCGTCATCTTCGTCCTCCTGAACTTCGCGCTCACGACCTTCGCCGGCCGGCTGGAGCGCAGGCTGCGGCGCGCGAAGAAGTCCACGGGCGCGGTGGTCGGCGCCGACGCGGTCGAGGAGCTCGCGCGGCCCGGCGAACACCTCGGACCGGCCGACGGCGGCAAGTGACGGTCGGGTGCGAGGTGCCCGCTCAGCGGCTGAGCGCGCCGGGCCACCAGGCCGTGCGGCCGAGCGTGAGCACGTGCGTACTCACGTCGTCATCGGTGGTTCGCCCGGGCGCCTGAAGGCCGGACAGCGCCGCGGCACGCGCAGCGCTCGGGCAGCCTAGAGAAACCGGCCGCGGCGGTGCGTCCCGCGGCCGTCACCGGCAACGGATACGCTCCGTCTTCCAGGTGAAACGACCCATCCTTCAGGGCGTCGATGCCGAATGAGAAGCATGACCCTCTCAGATCCCCCGCGCGAACCCACGCGTACGGACCGTCTCCTGGCCGCTCTCGGCGGCCTGATCTCCGGATACGTCTCCCTCGCCGTCGCCGAACTCGTCGCCGCGGCCGTGCGCCCCGAAGCGGGCCCCGTCACGGCCGTCGGAGGCGTGGTCATCGACCGGACTCCGGCGGCGATCAAGAACTGGGCGATCCGGACCTTCGGCGAGAGCGACAAGGTCGTCCTCCAGCTGGGGATCCTCGCCGTCCTCGCGATCCTGGCGGCCGCCGTCGGGCTCCTCGCGCTCCGGCACCGACGTGCCGGAGCCGGCGCGGTCATGGCATTCGGTGTGCTCGGCGCCCTCGCCGCCGTGAGCCGCCCCGACTCCTCGTCCGCCGCGGACGCGCTGCCCTCGCCGGCCGGCGCGGCGGTGGGGGCCCTGCTGCTGTACGTACTGATCGGCCGGCTGCTCGCCCCCGAGCGCTCGTCCCCGCCCGGCCGGCTGCTCGCCCCCGAGCGCTCGTCCCCGCCCGGCCGGACCGGCGCCCCCGGCCGCCGGAACTTTCTCCTCGTCGCCGCCTCCACCGCCGTCGCCGCCACGGGCGCCGCCACGCTGGGCAGGGCCCTCGGCGGCACCCGCAGCCAGGGCGCCGTGGCCTCCCGCGACGCCCTCCGGCTCCCGCGGCCCGCATCGCCCGCGCCCGCCGTTCCTCCCGGCGCCCAGCTCCCCGTGCCGGGCATCAGCCCGTTCATCACCCCGAACAAGGACTTCTACCGCGTCGACACCGCGCTCGTCGTCCCCAAGATCGACGCCGACGGCTGGCGGCTGCGGATCCACGGACCGGGTGTCACCCGAGAACTCACCCTCACCCTCGCCGACCTGACGCGCCGTGAGGTGATCGAGCGGGACATCACCCTCGCCTGCGTCTCCAACGAGGTCGGCGGACCCTACGTCGGCAACGCCCGCTGGCTCGGTGTCCGGCTGGCCGACCTCCTGCGGGAGGCGGGGGTGAGGCCGCCCTCCGCCGGCGGCCGGGCCGACCAGCTCGTCGCCCGCTCGGTCGACGGCATGACCATCGGCACCCCGGTCGAGGAGGTGATGGACGGCCGCGACGCCCTCCTCGCCTTCGGCATGAACGGCACGCCGCTCCCCTTCGACCACGGCTTCCCCGTCCGGATGCTCGTGCCGGGTCTCTACGGCTACGTCTCGGCCTGCAAGTGGATCGAGGAGATCGAGGTCACCACGTTCGACGCCTACGACGCCTACTGGGTGCCCCGCGGCTGGGCCCGCGAGGCACCGGTGAAGACCCAGTCCCGGATCGACACCCCCCGGCCGCTCGCCCGGCCCAAGGCCGGCACCCTCGCGGTCGCCGGGGTCGCCTGGGCCCAGCACCGGGGCATCGAGCGCGTCGAGGTACGCGTCGACGAGGGAGCCTGGCAGGACGCCGAACTCGGCGCCGAGGACAGCCGGGACACCTGGCGACAGTGGGTGTACCGCTGGCAGGCGACCCCCGGCCGTCACACCCTCACGGTCCGTGCCACGGACGGCACCGGGGCCGTACAGACAGAGCGGCGCGCGGACACCATGCCGGACGGGGCGAGCGGATGGCACACCGTCGTCGTCACCGTCGAATGACCCGACCGCGGGGTCCGTTCGAACGCCTCATGAGGGAGACTGCTCCCGTGCGTGGACATCTACCCGACGAGAACACCGGTTTCGTGGGGCGCGGCAGAGAACTGGACCGGCTGACCGGAGAGTTGACGGACCACCGTCTGGTCACGGTCACCGGGGTCGGAGGCGTCGGCAAGACGCGGCTCGCCCTCCACACCGCGAAGCGCCTCGCCGCCGGCTTCGCCGACGGCGCGTGGTGGGCCGACCTGACCCCGCTCCAGGGGGACCGGCTCCTCGTGGCGAGCGTCGCCGACGCCGTCGACCTCACCTTCCACGCCCCCGGTATGCCCACCACCGTCCTGGGGGGATGGCTCGCCGAGAAGCGGCTGTTGCTCGTCCTCGACTCCTGCGACCATCTGGCGGCCCCCTGCGCCCGGCTGATCACCGAGCTCCTGGCCGCCGCGCCCGGCCTCACCGTGCTCGCCACCAGCCGGCGCCGCCTCGGCCTGCGGGAGGAGCGGGTGTTCGCCCTCGAACCCTTCGCGGCCACGGGCCGCGAAGCGACGGACCTGCTGCGGCAGCGCGTCGACAGCGGACGGCGGCGCGGCCCGCGCGTCCCCGCGCAGCGGCAGGCCGGCCCCGTCACCGAGATCTGCGCCCGGCTGGAGGGGATCCCCCTCGCCCTCGAACTGGCCGCGGCCCAGATCCGCCTCCAGGGCGTCGAGGCGGTCCGGGCCCAGCTCGGCTCGCGCTTCGACCTCCTCGTCCACCACGAGCGCGTGTGGCCGCAGCGGCACCAGACCCTGCGCGCGGCGATCGGCTGGAGCCACGAGCTGTGCGAACCCCTCGAACGGCTCCTGTGGGCACGGCTGACCGTGTTCCGCGGCCCGTTCGACCTGGCCTCGGCCACCTTCGTGTGCGAGGGCGGCCCGCTGACCCCGGAGACCCTGCCGACCGCCCTCGACGCACTGGTCCGCATGTCCGTGGTCCACCAGGAGAGCCACCGTTACCGGCTCCTCGACACCATCCGCGAGTACGGGGCGGGGTGGCTGGCCGCGCTCGGCGAGACGGAGGCCGTCGCCGACCGGCACGCCGCCTTCTGCCTCGACCTGGCCCAGCGGGCCGTCGCGGGCTGGCTCGGCCCCGATCAACCGCACTGGTACACCACGATCGACGAGCGCCACACGGATCTGTGCACCGCGATGGACCGGCTGCTGCGCACCGATCCCGACAGCGCCCTCGCGCTCGCCGGGGCGGTCGGATTCTTCTGGTCGTGCTCCGGCCGACTGCGGGAGGCCCGCGACTACCTGGAGCAGGCGCTGGTGCTCAGCGAGTCCCGGGGCGCCGAACGGGCCCGTGCGCTGTGGGCCCTGGGGGTGTCGCTCACGCTTCAGGGCGACTTCGCCCCGGCCCAGGAGGTGAGCGAGCGCTGCGCGCGCGAGGCCCGCCACGCCGCGTACATGACGGCGCCACCGGAACGGAGCGGTGACACCGTGGCCCTGGGGGCGCGGACGCTGGACGCCGCCTGTCTCGCGGGCCTGCTCGCCCTCATGACCGGCCGCCCCATGGCCGCGCTCGTCGTGGTCGGTCACGTCCTGGACGCCGCCCCCGGCGACCCGACGGACTCCGCCGAGCGCCTGCGCTGCCTCCTCGTACGGATCTTCGCGCTGACCGGCCTCGGCCGCCTCGACGAGGCCCGCGCGGCAGCGCTCTCCCTCCGGCAGACCTGCGCCGAACTGGGGGAGCACTGGACCCGCGCCTACCTCGACTACCAGCTCGCCCTGATCGGACTGCTCGAAGGAGAGCCCGAGTCGGCCGCCGCCCACGCCAGAGCCATGCTGGAAGGCAAACGCAAGCTCGGCGACGGCTTCGGGGTCGCCCTCGGACTCGACGTCCTGGCCGCCGCGCTCGCCGCCTCCGGGGACGGTGAACTCGCCGCCGACGTCTCCGGCACGGGCGAGGCCTACTGGCGGTCCACCGGCCGCCCGCAGCGGGGCATGCCGGAACTGCACGCCCTGCGCCGAAAGTACGAACACGCGGCCCGCGAGACGATCGGCTCGCCCACCTACGAGCAGATCTTCCTGCGCGCCCTGTCCGGGCAACCGCAGGAGGGCCTCGACCGCGCCCTGCGCGGCGGCTCGCGGCACCTCTGAGCCCACGGTCGGGTGTCCCCCGGAAGTGGATCACTGCTGCCCTGCGGGGTGACGAGGCGGCGCGCCGCGTTCCACTGAGCGGGGCGGCCGGTGTTCATGGAGGGGTGAGTACCGCGAGCACCGCACCGATACTGACCGAGACGCACCGTCCCCCCATGCGCGACCAGGGCGCGGACACCGCGCCCGGCGGCATAGTCGTCCACTCCTGCACCCACGTCGGCACCACGACCCTCCTGGTCCGGCTGACCGGAGAAGTCGACCATTACAGCGCCGCACCGCTGCGGGCCATACTCGCCTCCGCCGCCACGGACGGCTGCACCGACCTGATCCTGGACTGCTCCCGCATCACCTTCTGCGACTCCGGTCTCCTCGCCGTCCTGGACCAGTGGTCCCGGCTGGGCCGCCGGTACCGCATCGACGCGCCTCCGGCCGTCGTCCTGAGGCTGCTGCGGGTCGCGGCGGGACCCTGAGGAGCCCGCTGCGCGGCAGAGGTCGGTGACGGGGAAGGGCGGGCCGCGGCGCCCGAACGCCGCGGCCCGCCCGTCCCCTCCCGACCCGTTCGTGGAGGTTCGTGGAGGCGCTACTTCAGATACGGCCCCGCCGTTCCGATGCCGCCCGGTGGTCGCCCGGGCGGACGCCGAGGCGGTGGAGGCGTTGCCGGCGGCGTCGAGGGCCTGACGGTGCAGGTGTAGGCGGTGTTCTCCTCCAGGCGGGTGCCGGAGAGCACGGTGGAGCCGACGTCCGTGACCACCGTGCCGCGCGTGCCGCCCGTACGGGTCACCTGTCCGGACACCATCGATCGCGGGCGGGGACCGGGGAGGCCCTGTGCGGTCCCGGCGTGCCGCGCCGCATAGAGTCGACTCGGCTCGGGGCCCGGCGCCTGACCGGCGTACCGGACCCGCGCCCGCCCCGTACCGCCGAACCAGCCCGAGGAGCACTCCGTGACCGACGCGGTGTCCACCGCCCTGCAGCAGCAGATCGCCAGGGAACTCGAGGTTTCCCCGTCGTTCGACCCGCTCGCCGAGATCGAGCGCCGGGTCGCCTTCCTCACCGAGCGCCTCACCTCCACGGGCCTTCGCGGCCTCGTGCTGGGCATCAGCGGCGGTGTCGACTCCACGACCGCGGGCCGGCTCTGCCAGCTGGCCGTCGAGCGGGCCAGGGCCGCCGGACACGACGCCACCTTCTACGCCATGCGACTGCCCTACGGCGTCCAGGCCGACGAGAAGGACGCCCAGCTCGCCCTGGGCTTCATCGCCGCCGACCGCGTCCTGACCGTGGACATCAAGCCGGCGAGCGACGCCGCCCTCGACGCCGCCCTCGCCGGAGGCGTGACCTTCCGGGACGCCCACCACCAGGACTTCGTCCAGGGCAACATCAAGGCCCGGCAGCGGATGATCGCGCAGTACGCCGTGGCGGGCGCCCACGACGGCCTCGTCGTCGGCACCGACCACGCCGCGGAGGCTGTCTCCGGCTTCTTCACCAAGTACGGCGACGGCGCGGCCGACGTCGTTCCTCTGACCGGCCTGACCAAGCGCCGGGTGCGGGCCGTCGCGGAGGCCCTGGGCGCTCCCTCGGAGCTGGTGTGGAAGACCCCGACGGCCGACCTGGAGACCCTCGACCCGGGCAAGCCCGACGAGGACGCGCTCGGTGTGACGTACGACGACATCGACGACTTCCTGGAGGGCAAGCCGGTGGGAGAGGCCGCCTTCGCCTCGATCGTCCGCCGCTACGAGCTGACCGACCACAAGCGCCGGCTGCCGATCGCTCCCTGAGGGTGATGTGCGGCGACCATCCGGACGCGAGCCCGCGTGGCAGGCGTCCGGACGGTGGTCCGCTGGGTGTGCCCGGAGTACCGACGGGCCCCCACACGAAGGAGACAACGGCATGCTCGGACAGTCGAAGGCGTTCAGCGGCTTCTCGGTCGACGACCTCGCCGAGGCCCGCCGGTTCTACGGCGAGACCCTCGGCCTCCCCGTCGAGGAGACCGGGGAGGGCGAGATGAGGATGCTCACCCTCAAGCTGGGCACCGGGGCCAGCGTTTTCGTCTACCCCAAGGAGACGCACACGCCCGCGTCCTTCACGATCCTGAACTTCCCCGTGGAGGACATCGACGCGGCCGTCGACGAGCTGGTGCGGCGCGGGGTGACCTTCGAGCGCTATCCGGAGTTCGACGCCGACGAGAAGGGCGTCGTCCGTACTCCTGAGGGTCCGGCGGCGATCGCCTGGTTCACGGACCCGGCCGGCAACGTCCTCTCCGTACTCCAGGAGAGCTGACCGGGCGCGGGGGAGCGGCGCGAGGGCGGGCGCCGTCCTCGCCCGCGCGCCGTCCTCGCCCGCGCGCCGGAGTTTCCCCGCGTGCGGCGCGGGAAGCCGCCGCCCGAGGAGGCGCATCATGACCGCACGAGAGAGCGAGCCGCACGGCACCAGGGGAACCGGGGGCCGGGAAGCGGCGGGACGCGAGGGCGAGGGCGCGCACGCCCGTGCCCAGCACCAGCGCGACAAGGCCGAACACCTCCTGCAGCGCGCACGGCGCAGCACCGACCCGGAGGAGGCCGCGCGCCTGCGGGAGCAGGGGGAACAGCTCAAGGAGCGCAGCGAACGGGCCCTGAGCGAGGAGCACGAGCCCTCGCCCGGCGACCTCCACGAGGACTACCCCGGCTAGGGTCGCCCGATGGGCTTCTTCGACCGATGGACCGGCACCAGGTATCCCGACACCGATGTCGTACCGCGCTCCGCAGAGGAAGTCCGGGCGGCGCTGCTCGCGATCAACGGGCCCGGCGTCCCCTACCGCGTGCGCGACGCCACCCCCGCGGAGCGCGCCGACCTGGTGGCGGAGTGGCGCGTCCGGGAGCTGAACCTGACCCTGCGGACCCGGATGCGCCTGGTCCCGGCAGCCCGCGAGGTGCGCGCCCTCGACGAACGATGGGACGCGCGGCAGCGGGAGTACGGCCGCGGGAACGCTCCCCAGGTGTCGCGGCGGTGGACGTACGAGCGGGGGCCCGACGGGCGCAGGCGCAGGGTGGAGACGTTCCGCTTCGACTCCAGGGAGATGAAGAACCCTCTACGGGACGCGGTCCTCGACGCGGGATGGACCTGGCGGGGAGTGACGTTCAGACTCTGACCCCGGCACCCCTTCGCCGCGGCCGTGCGGCACCGCGACGCCGACGGCACGCCGCTGGACACGCGGACGGCCGCCGTGGAACTCCTCGACATCGTGCGGCCCACCGTCGCCGTCGCCTGGTTCGTCGCCTTCGTCGCCCACTCCATGGACCGCGGCCCCGGGGCAGCGCCGGCTGCTGCGCGAGGACGCCGGCCCGCTCGGGGAGCCGTACGCCGAGACATACACCGGGTCCTTCCCGGACGGTGGCCCGAACGGCCCGGTCCGGCGTGCATCGGGCCGGGCCGCCGCCTGGAATGGGAGGATGACCGCGCCTCCTGACGACTGCCTCGCGCGCAACGAGTGGATCTGCGGCGCCTATCTGTCCTCCCGGAGCGAGATCCTCGGCGACGCCGTCGTCCAGCACCTGTACCTCACCGCGGTCTCCGTCGCCCTCGGGCTGCTGCTCGCCGTGCCCCTCGCCGTCCTGGCCCGCCGCCGGCGCTGGGCGGCCGGACCGGTCCTCGGGATCACCACGATCCTGTACACGATTCCGTCCCTCGCGATGTTCTCGCTGCTCCTGCCGGTCTACGGACTCAGCGCCTCGCTCGTCGTCGCCGGACTCGCGCTCTACTCCCTCACGCTGCTCGTACGGAACATCCTGGCCGGCCTCCGCGCCGTCCCCGAGGACACCCGACAGGCGGCGCGCGGCATGGGGTACGGCCCTGTCCGCCTGCTGCTCGCCGTCGAACTGCCGCTCGCGCTTCCCGCCGCGATGGCGGGGCTGCGCATCGCCACCGTCTCCGCCGTCTCCCTCGTCACCATCGGCGCGATCGTCGGCCACGGCGGGCTCGGCAACCTCATCTACTCCGGGATGAACACCTACTTCAAGGCCCAGGTCCTCACCGCCTCCGTCCTCTGCGTGATCATCGCCGTCGTCGCCGACCTGCTGCTGCTCGGTCTGCAACGGCTGCTCACGCCCTGGACGGCACGGTCCCGCGGGCAGGCCGCGTGACCACCCTCTCCGCCACCTGGGAATGGCTCACCGACGTCGCCAACTGGTCCGGCGACAACGGGGTGGGACACCGGCTCGCCGAGCACCTCTTCCTCACCGTCGTCTGCCTCGCGCTGAGCTGCGCGATCGCCCTCCCGGTCGCGCTGGTCCTCGGCCATCTCGGCAAGGGCGGGGCCCTCGCCGTCAACCTCTCCAACGTCGGCCGCGCCGTGCCCACCTTCGCCGTCCTCGTTCTGCTGCTGCTCAGCCCGATCGGTCCGTACGGGCAGTGGCCCACGATCATCGCGCTCGTCCTGTTCGCCGTACCGCCGCTGCTCACCAACGCCTACGTCGGCATGCGGGGCGTCGACGCCGATGTCGTACGGGCCGCCCGAGGGATGGGCATGACCGGCCCCCAGATGCTGTTCCGGGTCGAACTGCCGCTCGCGCTGCCGCTGGTCCTCACCGGTGTCCGGATCGCCGCCGTGCAGCTCGTCGCCACCGCGACCGTCGCCGCGCTCGCCGGCGGCGGCGGGCTCGGCCGGATCATCACGGCCGGCTTCAACCTGGCCTCCACCCCGCAGGTCGTCGCGGGCGCCGTCCTCGTCGCCCTCCTCGCGCTCGTGGTCGAGGCCGTCTTCGAGGGGGCCGGGCGCCTCGCCCCGGCCTGGGTGCGGGGCGACGGATGAAGGGGCGGAGGGCCACTGCGGGCGTGGTGGCGCTGTTCGCCCTCACCGGGTGCGTCACCGGACCCTCCCTGGAGAACCGGGGCGAGGTCACGGGGCCGCCCGGTGACAGCCGTCATCTGACCATCGGCTCCGCCGGCTTCACCGAGAGCGAGCTGCTCGCCCAGATGTACGCCCTGCTCCTCGAAGAGGCCGGCTACGGCACCCGGATCCTCTCCGTCACCAACCGCGAGATCTACGAACCGGCCCTGGAGAGCGGCCAGATCGACGTCGTTCCGGAGTACGCCGCCACGTTCGCCGACTGGCTGAACGCCAAGGTCAACGGTGCCCAGGCGCCGACCGTCGGCTCGCCCGACCTCACCGCGACGATGACCGCCCTGCGCGGCCTGGCGGGCCCGCGCGGGCTGTCCGTCCTCGACGCCGGGAAGGCCGTCGACCAGAACGCCTTCGCCGTCACCGCCGCGTTCGCCGGCGAGCACCGGCTCAGGACGCTGAGCGACCTGGGCGCGGCGAAGCTGCCGGTGCGGCTCGCGGCGGGCGACGAGTGCGTCCAGCGGCCCTACTGCGCGCCCGGTCTGAGGAAGACGTACGGCATCGACATCATCGGTGTCGATCCGAAGGGCGTGGGCACCACGCAGGCCAAGCAGGCCGTGCAGAGCGGCCAGGACCAGATGGTCCTGACGACGACCACCGACGCCACGCTGGACGACTTCGGTCTGGTCCTGCTCGCCGACGACAAGCGCCTGCAGAACGCCGACCACATCGTCCCGGTCGTCAACCGCTCCCGGGCGGGCAGCGAGGGCGTCACCACCGCCCTCGGCCGTCTCAACACGGTCCTCACCACGGCCGATCTCGCCCACATGAACGAACAGGTGGACAGCTGGCGCCGCCTCCCCGAGGACGTCGCGAGGAACTACCTGCGGGACAGGAATCTGATTTCGGCGCGGTAGGACCTCGTGCGATCAGCCGTGGCCGAGCGCCCCCACACGCAGCTTCCGGGGCAGCCAGCGCAGTTGGGCCGCCTGCTGGAAGGTCGCGCCGCCCTCGTGGTCGTTGAAGTCGTAGACCTCGATGCCCTTCTCCTCGTGGGCGTACGCGTTGAAGGCCGCGAAGACCGTCGACGGCGGACAGGTCAGATCCTCCAGGCCCGTCGAGAAGAGCGCCGGGGCCGTGGCACGGGCCGCGAAGTGGACTCCGTCGAAGTAGGCGAGGGTCCGCCGCACCTGCTCGGTCCGGCCTCGGTGGGTCTTCAGATAGCTGCCGATCTCGCGGTACGGCTGTCGGTCCGTGATCGTCGTCGCGCGCGGGAAGTCGCACAGGAACGGCACGTCCGGTGCCACGGCCACCAGCCCCCGTACGAGCCCCGCGACCGCCAGCGTGATGCCGCCGCCCTGGCTCACCCCGGTCACCGCCGTGCGCGCCGCGTCCACCAGCGGATGCGAGCGGGCCGCCTCCACGGCCCGCACCGCGTCGGTGAAGAGACGGCGGTAGTAGTACGCGTACGGGTCCTCGACGCCCCGGGTCATGAACCCCGGGTACGCGGGCGCGCTGCCCACGGGGTCGGGGGTGTCGCCGGTCGCCCAGCCGCTGCCCTGGCCCCGGGTGTCCATCACGAAGTGCGCGAACCCGGCCGAGGCCCAGAGCAGATGGGAGTGGGGCAGGCCGCGCCCGCCTCCGTACCCGAGGAACTCCACGATCACCGGCAGGGGTTCGCGCGTTCCGGCCGGAAGGACGAACCAGCCCTTGACGGGGTGGCCGCCGAATCCGGCGAAGGTGACGTCGTACACCTCGACCGTCGTGAGTCCGGTCGCCACCGGATCGAAGCGCGCGCCGAGTTCGTGGTCGCGCGCCTCGTCGAGGGTCTTGGTCCAGAACGCGTCGAAGTCCTCCGGCTCCTCGGACACACTGCGGTACGCGCGGAGTTGGTCGAGCGGAAGGTCGAACTGGGACATGAACGCCGCCTTTCCGTGAGAGGCCGCGTCCGGCCTCCTGGCCGGTCGCTCCGGCCGAGATCACGGTACGGGTCACCACGCGTCGTTCATAGCTGTGAACCAGATTCAGTTGGGCGGGAGTTCACGCGTCCGCGACCGAGTCGAACTCGACCTCGTCCCTCCCCACCCCCTGGGCATCGGCGTCCACCGAGCGGCGCAGCGCCTCGTGCAGCTTGGCGGGCGTGAGGACGCCCAGGAAGCGGGTGCCGTCGAGGACCGCCACCCAGCCCGCGTCGTGCTGGAGCATCTCGCTGAACGCCTGCTTCAGCGGGGCGCCGACCGGCACCCAGGCCTCCATGCGGCGCGCCATGCCACCGACCGTCCCGTCCCGGCCCGCGCGGTCGAGGGCGTCGGCGGCCACCCAGCCGTGCAGGTCGCCCTCGCCGCCGAGGACCACCGCCCAGCGGGCCCCGCCGGCGCGCAGCCTGGCCGCCGCGTCCCCGGCCGGCTCGTCCAGGCGGGCGACCGGCGGCTGCTCCAGGTCGTCCGGCTCGATCTCGGTGACCGAGAGCCGCTTGAGGCCCCGGTCGGCGCCGACGAACCGGGCGACGTACGGCGTGGCGGGGGTGCCCAGCACGGCGGCCGGGGTGTCGAACTGCTCGATCCGCCCCTGCCCGTACACGGCGATCCGGTCCCCCATCCGGACCGCCTCCTCGATGTCGTGGGTGACCAGAAGGACCGTCTTGCGCACGGTGGCCTGAAGGTGCAGGAACTCGTTCTGGAGGCGCTCGCGGACGACGGGGTCGACCGCGCCGAAGGGCTCGTCCATCAGGAGCACCGGGGGATCGGCGGCCAGGGCGCGGGCCACGCCCACACGCTGGCGCTGCCCGCCCGACAGCTGCGCCGGGTAGCGGCCGCCGTGGACCGCGGGGTCGAGGCCGACCAGCTCGAGGAGTTCGGCGGCGCGGGCGCGGGCCCGGGCCTTCTTCCAGCCGAGCAGTGAGGGAACGGTCGCGGTGTTGTCGAGGATCGTCCGGTGCGGAAAGAGGCCGACCTGCTGGATCACGTAACCGATGTTCCTGCGCAGCTCGACCGGATCGACCTTCGCGACGTCCTCCCCGCCGACCAGGATCCGGCCCGCGGTCGGCTCGATGAGCCGGTTCACCATCATCATCGTGGTCGTCTTGCCGCAACCGGACGGCCCGACCAGGGTGACCAGTTCGCCCTCGGCGACGTCGAAGGAGAGGTCGTCGACGGCCGTGGTGCCGTCCGCGTACACCTTGCTGACCTGCTCGAACCGGATCATGGCCCCACGCTAGGAGGCGCCGCGGCGGCCCGCACGGGGACCGGGACCGTCCGGGGACCGGCAGCCCGCTGAACCGCGTCTCTTGTCATGACCCTTGCGAGGCTCTCTGTCGGGCTGCTATTCATCCGTTAGGAAACTTTCCTTCCAATCCATCGTTCCGGGAGACCCCCATGACATCGGCACGATCGGCACGTCCTCCTCTGCGATCACTGGCTGCCGCCGGCACCGCCGCGGCCGCCCTGCTCCTCGGCCTCGCCGTCGCGCCACCGGCCGCCGTCGCCGCCTCCGTCACCTACGAGGCCGAGACCGCCACGGTCTCCCAGGGCGCGGCCGAATCCAACCACACCGGCTTTACCGGCACCGGATTCGTCAACTACGACAACGTCAGCGGCAGTCACGTCCAGTGGAACGTCGACGCCGCCCAGGCCGGCACCGCGACCCTCACCCTGCGCTACGCCAACGGCACCACCACCAACCGCCCCATGGACATCAGCGTCAACGGCGCGGTCACGGCCTCCGGCAAGGCCTTCGCGGGCACCGGAGCCTGGACCAGCTGGGCCACCACCACCGTCACCGCGAACCTCAAGGCCGGCGCCAACACCATCCGCGCCACCGCCACCACCGCCAACGGCGGCCCCAACGTGGACCACCTCAAGGTCGACACCGCCGCCGCCGTCGTCGACACCCCGGTGGCCGTCAACGGCCGGCTGAGGGTCTGTGGCACCAAGCTCTGCAACCGGTACGGCAAGCCCATCCAGCTGCGCGGCATGTCCAGCCACGGCACCCAGTGGTACAGCCAGTGCCTGACCGGCGGCTCGCTCGACGCGCTCGCCAAGGACTGGAACGCCGACGTCCTGCGCGTCTCCACCTACGTTCAGGAGGGGGGCTACGAGACCGACCCCCGCACGTACACCGACCTGGCCCACTCGCTCATCGAACAGGCCACCGCGCGCGGCATGTACGTGATCGTCGACTGGCACATGCTCGACCCGGGCGACCCGCACCACAACCTCGCCCGCGCCAAGACCTTCTTCACCGAGATCGCCCAGCGCCACGGCTCCAAGACCAACCTGCTCTACGAGATCGCCAACGAGCCCAGCGGCGTCGCCTGGTCCCGGATCAAGAGCTACGCCGAGCAGCTGATCCCCGTCATCCGCGCCCAGGACGCCGAGACCCCGATCCTCGTCGGCACGCGCGCGTGGTCCTCGTTCGGGGTGTCCGAAGGGGCCGACGAGTCCGAGGTCGTCGCGAACCCGGTGAACGCCACCAACATCATGTACACCTTCCACTTCTACGCGTACTCGCACCGCGACGCGTACCTGAACACGCTCTCCCGGGCCGCCGACAAGCTGCCCGTCTTCGTCACCGAGTTCGGCACCCAGAACTATGCCGGCGAGGGCGCCAACGACTTCGCGATGACCCAGCGCTTCCTCGACCTCATGGCCGCCAAGAAGATCAGCTGGGTCAACTGGAACTTCTCCGACGACCACCGCAGCGGTGCCGTCTTCAACGCCGGTACCTGCGCGGCCAACGGTCCGTGGGCCGGGACGGGCTCCCTCAAGCCGGCCGGCGTCTGGATCCGCGACCGGATCAGGACCGCCGACTCCTTCCCGACGGGCTGAGCGGCCCCCTCCGAGTAATTCGTCCCCGACAGGGCACCAGAAAAGGTGAACGGTTTCGCGGAGGTGTCCCATGGCTGCCGGTAAGAAGGCCAAGAATGTCGGAAAGACCATGAAGGGCAAGGCCAAGGAGGCGACGGGAAAGGCCGTCGGGAACGAGAGCCTGGAAACGAAGGGCCGCGCGGAGCAGATCAAGGGCGATGCGAAGCAGACGGTCGAGAAGGGCAAGGACACGCTCAGGCACTAGCGGTATCACGTGCGAATTCCCAGGGAACGCCCATGGAATTCCCTGGGCCCTGGTGCTGACTCGGCGGCCGGCGGTGAACGTACCGCCGGCCGCCGAAGCGTGAGGGGGCGCCGTCATGTGATCCACTGAGCAGCCATGTGATCCACTGATCGGGCGGGGGCGCAGCGAACAGGAGCAGCATTGACCAGCTACCGCCAGCCCGGCCTCGTCCTCACCGACCGCCGCTTCACCGTCCCCCTCGACCACGGGGACCCCGGAGGCGAACAGATCGAGGTCTACGGCCGTGAGGTCGTCGCGAGCGACAAGGCCGCGGACGAGCTGCCGTGGCTGGTGTACCTGGAAGGCGGGCCCGGCTTCGGGGCCCGCCGCTTCATCGGCCGCCAGGCCTGGCTCGGCCGGGCCGTCCAGGAGTTCCGCGTCCTCCTCCTCGACCAGCGCGGCACCGGCCACTCCGCCCCCGCCAACCGCCAGACGCTGCCCCTGCGCGGCACTCCGCGCCGGCAGGCCGACTACCTGGCGCACTTCCGGGCCGACGCGATCGTCAAGGACTGCGAGCTGATCCGCAAGCGCCTCACCGGCGGCGCCCGCTGGACCGTCCTCGGCCAGAGCTTCGGCGGATTCTGCGCCACCCACTACCTGTCCACGGCGCCCCAAGGACTGCGGACCGTCCTGATCACCGGCGGACTGCCCTCCCTGTACGCCACCGCCGACGAGGTCTACCGCGCCGCCTTCCCCCGCATCCGCCGCAAGGTCGAGGCCCACTACGCCCGCTACCCGCAGGACGTCGACCGCGCGCGCCGGATCGCCGCCCACCTCCACGCGCACGAGGTCACTCTGCCGTCCGGCGGACGGCTCACCCCCGCCTCCTTCCAGTCCCTCGGCATCCTGCTCGGCGGCGGAGAGGGCACCCACCAGCTCCACCTCCTCCTGGAGGACGCCTTCGTCCCCACGCCCGCGGGACCCGCGCTCTCGGACGCCTTTCTGGAGAACGTCCAGGCCGTCCTCTCGTACGCCGCACATCCGTTGTACGCCGTACTCCACGAGGCGATCTACGCGCAGGGGAAGGGCCCCACCGCGTGGGCCGCCGAGCGCGTCCGCGCCGAGTTCCCCCGCTTCGACGCCGAGAAGACCCTGGCCGGCGAGGAACCGCTCCTCTTCACCGGCGAGACCGTCCACCCGTGGCACTTCGAGACCGACCCGGCCCTGCGCCCGCTGCGCGAGACCGCCCACCTGATCGCCGAGCGGGAGGACTGGGCGCCGCTCTACGACCCCGCACGCCTCGCGGCCAACGAGGTGCCGGTCGCCGCCGCCGTCTACCACGACGACCTGTACGTGGACACCGTCCACTCCTTGGAGACCGCCCGCGCGATCCGGGGCTTGCGGACCTGGGTGACCGACGAGTTCGAGCACGACGGCGTACGGGCCGGCGGCCCGCGCGTCCTCGACCGGCTGCTCGCGCTCGCCCGCGACGAGATCTGAACGCCCGGGGGAGCGATCTGATCGGCCGGGGATAGGATTCGCCGCGCGACCGGTCAACAACCGGGCGGAAAATGCTCAGCAATCGGTCGGCAACCGGTCGTGAACCGGTCGGCAGTCGGGGCGAGTTCGCGAAGGAGCCGGGGTGGCGCACGGCGAGGTACCGGCATCCGGGCGGGAGCTGAAGTTCCGTACCCTCATGGCCGAACTGCGGCGCGGCATCCTCGACGGCACCTGGCCCCCCGGCTCCAAGCTCCCCACCGAGCGGGCTCTCGCCACCGAGACCGGCCTCTCGGTGACCACGGTCCGCCGCGCGTACGAGGACCTCGTCGCCCTTGGTCTCGTCGAGCGCAGGCAGGGGGCGGGGACCTTCGCCGCCCAGCGGCCCGACGGCGACGGGGCGGCCGCGGGCGACCGGCGGGTCGTCGGGGTCCTCGTCCCCGACACGACCTTCTACTACCCCCGCGTCCTCCAGGGCATCGAACGGGAACTCGCCGCGGCGGGCGCCCGGCTCGTCCTCGCCTGCTCGCACTACGACCCCGACGAGGAGGACGCCGCCCTGCGGCGGCTGCTCTCCTCCGGCGTCCACGGGCTGCTGCTCGTCCCCTCCCTGCACACCGCCACCGACCCCGGTCGGCGCGCCGACGACCTTCTCGCGCTGCCCGTCCCGGCCGTGCTCGTCGAGCGCCGGCTCGCCGCGTACGGCCCCGGCGATCCCACCGAACACGTCTGCACCGACCACGAGGGCGGCGCGTACGACGCCGTACGTCATCTGCGGGCGCTCGGCCACGAACGGCTCGCCCTCCTCGTCCGCACCGAGGCGCCGACCACCGCGCCCATCGAGTCCGGCTTCGCCCGGGCGGTCGCCGACCTCGGCCTCGCCGAGCCGCTGTGCGTACGGGATGAGCGGGACGGCTGGAACCCCGGCCGGGCCGACCGGGCCATCGCCGAGCTGAGGACCGCGCGGGTCACCGCAGGGCTCTGCTTCGGCGACCGCGAGGCCGCCCTCGTGCTCGCCGCGGCCCGCCGCGCCGGCCTGCGGGTACCGGAGGACCTCGCCCTGATCAGTTACGACAACGAGTTCGCGGACGTCGCCGAGACACCGCTGACCGCCGTCTCACCGCCCAAGTTCCAGGTCGGCAGGCTCGCCGCGCAGATCCTGCTCCGCCGGCTCGCCGACGGCGACGCCTCTCCGCTCCACCAGGTGCGGCTGCGGCCGCGGCTGGTGGTCCGGGCTTCCTGCGGGGCGGCGCGGGCGGCGCGCGGAGCGGCCGCGCGCGAAAGTCCAAGCAGTGCGTACTGATTGCTCATGGTGCGTTCTCGGTCGGAGCGTATAGAACTCGTCCGGAGCGCTTTCGACGAGAGGACCCGGACATGACCACCCACGTCAGTGCCGAGATCGCCGGCCAGCCCGACTGCTGGCGCCGCGCCGCCGACACGGCCGCCGACCACGCGGCGCTCCTGCCCCGGCGTGGTGAGCGGATCGCGGTCGTCGGCTGCGGCACCTCGTACTTCATGGCCCGTGCCTACGCGGCCCTGCGGGAATCCCTCGGCGAGGGCGAGACCGACGCGTTCCCGGCCTCCGACGAGACCCCGCTGGGCCGCGGCTACGACCGGATCGTCGCCCTCACCCGCTCCGGTGCGACGACCGAGGTGGCGACGCTGCTCGCCCGGGCCGCCGGCCGCATCCCGACGCTCGTCCTGACCAGCGCTCCGGACAGCGGCGCCGCCCACCACGCGGACCGGGTGATCGGCCTCGGCTACGCCGACGAACGCTCCGTGGTACAGACGCGGTTCGCCACCACGGCCCTCCAACTGCTGCGCGCCGGGCTCGGCGTGGACCTGACCCCCTCGATCGTCGATGCCGAACTGGCCCTGTACGAACCGCTGCCCGCGGCCTGGGAGCAGCGCGGCCAGTTCACCTTCCTCGGCACCGGCTGGACGGTCGGACTCGCCGACGAGGCGGCGCACAAGCTCCGTGGTGTGGCCCGCGCCTGGACGGAGTCGTACGCGGCCATGGAGTACCGGCACGGGCCGATCGTCATCAGCGACCGGTCCAGTCTCGTGTGCTGCCTGGGGCCGGAGCCGGCCGGCCTCCGCGACGAAGTGGAGTCCACCGGGGCGCTGTTCGCCGCCGATGCGATCGATCCGGTGGCAGCGCTGGTGCGCGCCCAGCGGCTCGCCGTGACGCTCGCGGTGCGCCGCGGCCTCAACCCGGACCGCCCCCGTCACGCGTCGCGCTCGGTGATCCTTTCCGGAGCGATCGGAGGCTGAGGTCGTATCCTGCCCCCATGATCGACACGAGCACCACCCACCTCGAAGACATGCCCGACGACTGGCAGCGCGCGCTCGCCGTCGTCGCCCACCCGGACGACCTCGAGTACGGCTGCGCCGCCGCCGTCGCGGGCTGGACGGATGTCGGCAAGGAGGTCGTCTACGTCCTCGCCACCCGGGGCGAGGCCGGTATCGACTCGCTCGACCCGGTCACCTGCGGCCCGCTGCGCGAGCAGGAGCAGCGGGCGAGCGCGGCCGTCGTCGGGGTGCCGACGGTGGAGTTCATGGACCACCGGGACGGCGTGATCGAGTACGGACCCGGTCTGCGCCGCGACATCGCCGCGGCCATCCGCCGCCACCGTCCCGAGCTGGTCCTCACCCTGAACCACCGGGACACCTGGGGCACGGGCGTGGGCGGGTTCTGGAACACCCCGGACCACGTGGCGGTCGGCCGCGCGACGCTGGACGCGGCGGGCGACGCCGGCAACCGCTGGATCTTCCCCGAGCTGACCGAGCAGGGCCTGGAGCCGTGGAACGGCGTCCGCTGGGTGGCGGTCGCCGGATCGAACACCCCGACCCACGCCGTCGACGCCACACCCGGCGTGGAGCGTTCGGTCCAGTCCCTGCTGGCCCACCGCGCCTACATCGAGGCCCTGACGGACGAGGACCCCGAGGCGTACGTACGCTCCTTCCTGGCGGCCAACAACCAGCGCTTCGCCGCACGGTACGGCGACCGGCCGACCGTCGCCTTCGAGCTGTTCTCCCGCTGAACGCCCGCCAGGCGGGGCAGTGTCCGTGGCGTGATCTAACGTCGCCTCCATGACGACACTTCTGCTGTACGGCGGCGAGACCGACCCCGCCGCGCCCGTCTCTCGCACCGGGGGTCTCCCCCTCGTGCCGGACGGCTTCGTCTGGCCCCTGTGCGCCGAGTGCGAGCGAGCGATGCAGTTCATCGCCCATCTCGACCGGGGCGAGGACGTCGTGTCCGTCTTCATGTGCCAGAACGATCCGGGGATGTGCGAGGAATGGGACCCCTCGGCCGGTGGAAACCGGGCCCGTGTCCTTCCGGCGGAGGGGCTCGCCCCGGCCGCTGTCCCGGCCGAGGGCCGGACGCTGCTCGAAGACGTCTCCGTCCTTGTCGCGCAGCGCGTCGAGGCCAAGGGTTACGGCCAGGCGGACACGGACGGTCCGGTCGACGGTCGGCCGGTCCTGGGACAGCTGGGCGGGGTGCCGGCCTGGCTCCAGAACGACGAGACGCCCGACTGTGGTGGTTGCGGTGAGCAGATGGGTTTCGTGGCGCAGCTGGAGGAGGGGCACGGTCACGCCGCCCCGATCAACTTCGGCGGGGGGTGCGCCTATGTCTTCGCCTGCGACGCCTGCAAGGAAGCGGCCTTCCTCTGGCAGTGCTGACCCCCTAGCCTCTTCTAGCTGACGGTTCGTCAGAAGTGGGGGTGCGCGGTGATCGACACGCTCGACAGGGAGATCCCGGAGGGCGAGGAGCGGCTCACGCTCGTGGTCGAGGACGGGGTCGGTGTGCTCACCCTCTGCCGTCCCGAGCGGCTCAACGGCTGGAGCTGGGAGGCGAGTCGGCAGCTCGGGGTGATGGCCGACCGGATTCGCTTCGACGAGGACGTGCGGGTCGTGCTGCTGCGGGCCGAGGGGCGCGCGTTCTGCGCGGGGATCGACGTCACCGCGCCCGGCGGGGGCATCTCCGGCCGCACGGTCGCCGAGTGGATCCAGCGGTACGACGAGGGCATCCGCTGGGTCCACGAACGCTTCGCCGCCTTCGCCCGGCTGCCCCAGCCGGTCGTGGCCGCCGTCCAGGGCTACTGCCTCGGCTTCGGGTTCGAGCTGGCCCTCATGGCGGACGTACGGATCGCCGCCGACGACGCGGTCTTCGCCCTGCCCGAGGCGGGCATCGGGGTGGCCGTCGACGCCGGTGGTGACCTGAGGATCGCCCGCGAGGCGGGCGCCGGATGGGCCAAGTACCTCGCCCTCACCGGTCGTCGCCTCGACGCCGAAACCGCCGGACGGCTCGGCCTCGTCCAACTCGTCACGCCCCGCGACGAGCTGGAGGCCACCGCCCGCGAGACGGCGGCCGCCATCGCGGCGAACGCGCCGCTCGCCGTCCGCGCGATCAAGCGGAACATCGACGCCTACGCCGACCACGCCCTGGCCGCGACCCTCGACCGCACGGCACTCGCCGCGGCGCTCACCCTCTCCTCCGAGGACGCCCGTGAGGGCTACGCGGCCAAGGCCGCACGCCGCCCTCCGCGCTTCGAGGGCCGATGAGCGGCCAGGCCCGACGAGCGTGAGGGGTCAGGACGTGCCGGACCTCGGCCGGGGCTGGTGGAGTTCGGCCTTTCCGAAGAGGAGGGCGTAGCCGGAGGGGAGTTGGCCGATGATGCGGTCGACGAGTTCCGGTCCGGCGAGCTGGGACACGGCGGCGAGGACCGCGCCGACGTTCCAGCGGGCGGTGGCGGGAGTGCCGCCGGTGCGCCGGGCGAGGTCCTTGACGAACTCCCACCCGGTGAGGGGTGTGGTGGCGGGGATCTGGGCGGTGAGGACCAGGGCGGCTTCGACGGGCAGGCGAGCGGCGAGGTCGACGCGTTCGTCGCCGACGAGCTGCCGTCCCAGAGCGGCGAGCACGGAGTGGATGACCTCCTCGGCGCGCTCGCGCGTCGGATAGGCGCCCTCGTAGCGCACGCGCTCGAGCATGCCGGAGTAGGACGCGGCACCGGTGACGGTGCCGGGCGCGGGGGCTGCCATGGTCTCGGTCTGAAGAGTCATGCTGGTGGAGATCGCCGTTCTCTTCGGGCCCGGTCCGTGGATCGGGCGGAGCGAACACGTTTCAACAGGTGCCGGTGGTCGACGCGGGTGACGGTGAGTGGCTGACGGGGGCGGAGGGCGGAGGAGGGGGAGAGGCTTCCGCCCTCCGCTCCCGGCTTTCTCACGGCTCAGCCACAGCTCAGCCGCTGATCTGCTTGCGGCCCTCGCCCCGGCCGATGGTGATCTTGCGGGGCTTGGCACGCTCGGCGATCGGAATGCGCAGCGTCAGCACTCCCGCCTCGTAATCGGCCGTGATCGCCTCGGTGTCGAGGGTGTCGGCCAGCATCAGCTGCCGGGAGAAGACCCCGAGGGGCCGCTCGGACAGCTCCATCTGCACGTCGTCGGCCTTCGTGACGGGGCGGCGCTCGGCCTTGACCGTCAGCATGTTCCGCTCGACGTCGATGTCGATCGCGTCCGGCGAGACGCCGGGCAGGTCGAGGGCGATGACGTAGACGTCACCCTCGCGGTAGGCGTCCATCGGCACCGCGGAAGGACGTGACCAGGTTCCGGTGGTTCCCAGCATCTGCTGGGTGAGGCGGTCGAGCTCGCGGAACGGGTCGGTGCGCATCAACATCGCGAAACACCTCCAGTCGGATCAGGCAGTGACTGCCAATGCGCTTCACCTGACACCGTTGTAACATGTCATCCGAACGACGACAAGTTTCATTGTCAACGGACGGACGACGGTCCGGCGGAAGGGAGGCGATTCCATGACAGGAGCCGACCCGGTCGCTTTCCAGGCGGCCCTCGCGGCCCTCACCACGATCGACGAGGCCGTACGCGAGGCCCGAACGGCAACCGCCCCCGGCGCGAGCCCGAGCGGCACCCCGGAGGAAGCGCTCACCGCGCTCCTCCTCCTGCGCGAGCTGCGGGAACAGCTCGCCGAATGGGAGCCCGGACTCATCGAAGCCGCCCGGGACGCCGGCGCCAGCTGGGCCGACCTCGCCCGCCCGCTCGGCGTCACCAGCCGCCAGGCCGCTGAACGCCGCTACCTGCGCGTACGGCCGGGCGGCCCCGGCACCACCGGTGAACAACGCGTCCAGGCCACCCGCGACCGCCGCGCAGCCGACCGGGCCGTCACCGCCTGGGCCCGAGGAAACGCCGCGGAACTGCGCCGGCTGGCCGGACAGATCACCGCCCTCGACGCCGTCCCCCCACCCGCCAGGAACGCCCTTTCCAAGGCGCTGGGGGACAGCGACCCGGCCCTCCTCCTGGAGCCGCTCACCCGCACCCTCACCCACCTCGCCCCCGAGCACCCCGACCTTGCCGAACGCGTCGACGCACTGACCAGCCGCACAGCCCACCTCCGCCACGAAAGCGACCAGTGCCGCTCCGGCACCCCACCGTCGTGACAGGGTCAGGGTCAGGGACAGGGCCCGGCAAGATCGGCAAGACACCCCCTAGTGCTCCAGCCGTAGATCGTGATCTCGATGGTGAGGGGCGTCGAGACGGCAGGTGTCCGGCGTGGATCATTTCGCCTGAGATCGCCCATGCCGTCGCGGGCGTCGGCTCCTGCTCCGTCTACCCGAGTTCACCGCGACGGAGGGCGTCCCTCATCTCGCTGAGCTTCGCGGTCATTGCCGGGGTCCGCTCCTGTGCTTGTTCAGCGAGTCGGAGGGCATCGTCGATCTCGCTGAGCTTCCTGGAGGACAGGACGGCCGCCCGCTCTATCAGGTCGTCCCGGGACACGGTGGTCAGCCACGTGCACGGGGTGAAGCCTGGACGCGGGAACGCGAGCCGCAGCACGCCTTCGAGCGGCAGCCCTTCACCGGCGCCGACCGTCACTTCGATGCCCAGGCCGCTGATGTCGAGGCCCGCCGGAGCGACGACCTGCATCACCTGGAACCCGGACGCGTCGTCTCCTGACAGCAGTACGACCAACCTCCGCTCGTCGAACTGGACCCACCAGACTTCGCCACGTTGCACAAGCCCTCCGATACACAGGACGACAGGCAGACGCTGCCCGACCTGACGCGGTGTGGAGACGGGTGCGGCCACCGTTGATCATCAGTGTGCGAAGACAAACGATCATGCGGTGGCCGCAGGTCACAGCGTAGACCTTGCCTGCTGGCAGGAGGTGTTCGAGGGCCCGATGAGCCGGATAGCGGGACGCTTCACACGGGTCGAATCCCGACGCCGGGCCCGGAAGTTGGTACTCGGCCTGTTGCCGGACCTGCCGCTACAACTACCATCGCCCCCACGGAGCCCTTGATGGCCAGACACCGTACGAATGCCTCAAGCAGAAGACCCAGGCCCCGGTGTGATCAAGCTCCGGCAGATGCACACCTAGACCGCGTAGGATTCCTCCCAGCCAAGGGAGGCGGCATGGGAATGTTCGGTAGGAACCGCACTGGGCAGCCGGTCCCCCCGCCCGAGTTGGTTGCCGAGGCCAAGGCAAATCCAGGGGGCTGGGTGTACGAGATCGACGCAGACATGGTCGATGACCCGAAGGGGGCTGTGTCCCCAAAGGCCATCATCGGGGCTTGGCGGGTAGATGCGGACGGGAAGCTGTCTGGCGACTACCAGGCGAATCCGAACTACCGGTCTGGGGCGACAGGGAAGTAGTCCGTCCATTTCGGATGAAGCGACGCGGCCGCGTTCACGTACCCCGCCGGAACACCGTGGAAAAGCCTTCACCGCCCTGCTCGCCCAGACCGACGCCGAGAGAGACCTCGACCGGGTGGTCGCCGTCGACCCCACCATCGTCGCCGCCGGGCCCGTCAAGAGGGGCCGGCCCCGGCGGGCGAGCCGAACGATCATGCCCTCGCGTTCGTCATCACGGTAGCCGCGGCGTCCGGCCACCGGCCTTCGACCGCGACGCTGCAAACTCAAGGGGCGTCGGCTATGCCGCTGGTGACGACAATCGCGGCCACATCGCCGGTCTTGGTCCACCCCAATCAGACGACCGCGCCCGACTGCGCCGTGAACGTCACCAGATCGGCTTGTCGCGACGCGTCGCCAATCCGCTCGCACCCGTCTGGCAGCTGTCCGCTTCCACGCGGCTCCCAACGGCCGTCCACGCAAGTGCGAAACGAAGCGGACAGGGTCGTCGCTGATACGCAGGCGCGTCGCGGCGCACTCGACGCCGTCGAAGTGCTCGCCGAAGAACTCGTACGGGGCCCGCCGTCCACGCGATCTCCACTCGGTAGACGCCGGGGGGGGCGGACCGCCAGCTCCCGAGGGGACCTCGTCGGCACTCCTTGCTCGTATCTCCAGGTGTCATCGTCGTCCCATGGCGCATCGACAACAAGGCGGCCACTTGGTGCACGAACAGTGGCCACCTCCTCGATGCCCGTCACCTCGATGGGCGTTGTCGGATCGTCGTACACCGTTCCCCCAGGTGAGCCCCGGGCATGAAAGCCGTCTCCAGGTACCAGGCGGCCCCACTCAACAATGGGGCACCCGCCTGCGAACGGGCGCCACAAGGCCGCCCGATGGATGGCCACTCCAGGGGCGGGGCGGACCACCCATGAGGGCCGAAGGCCGACGCGACCACGGCTCACTGACGCGATGGGGTCTTCGCCGCTGAACCGAAACCGGCCGTTGCTCAAGGTCAGCGAGGAGTGAGGAGGCAGAACTCGTTGCCTTCCGGGTCGGCCAGTACCGTCCAGGAGATTGCGGACTGGTCGATACCAGGGTCGGTGGCGCCCAGGGCGCGCAGTCGGGCTTCTTCTGCTTCCAGGTCGTCGCTGGGGTAGGGGCGGATGTCGAGGTGGACGCGGTTCCATACGCTCTTGGGGTCAGGGGTGCGGACGAACTCCAGGTAAGGGCCGACGCCTTTGGCGGATCGCATGGCCGCGTGGTCGTCGGTGACCTCGTGCAGTGTCCAGTCCATCGCCTGGCCCCAGAACCGGGCCATCCCTCGTGGGTCGGTGCAGTCGACCACCACCGCGGCGATCGGCCCGGTGTCCTGGTAGATGGGGCGGGGCTCCAGGACGCAGAACTCGTTGCCCTCCGGGTCGGCCAAGACCGTCCAGGGGACGTCGCCCTGACCCACGTCGGTGAGCGTCGCGCCGAGACCCTGCAGGCGCGTGACCAACTCCGCCTGATGGGCGGTCGAGGTGGTGGCCAGATCAAGGTGCACCCGGTTCTTCACCGTCTTGGGTTCCGGGCGGGCGACGATGTCGATGCAGACGGCCACGGGGTCGGGGTAGGTGAAGCCCGCGGGTTCGAGGTTGGTCACGCCGGGTCCCTCGCTGTCGACACCCCAACCGAGTGCCTCCGCCCAGAACCGGCCGAGCACGGAGTCGTCGTGGGCCTTCATATTGATCTGCACAAGTCTTGTCACCATGCCGCAGAGCCTAGAAGCTGCCGCCGACCGGGGCCGCCGCGATCGCAGGAGACCCGGCCGTGGCGTGGCTGATGGCCGCGGGACGACAAGACGGACGGCCACGATCGGGGGCCAGTTGTTCCTCTGCATGCGGATGTCACGCGGCTGACCGCCGCGCAGGGATGGCTTGCAAGTTCCTTCGGCAAGCAAATGGCTGGTGACCTGCTAACTCCTGCTCTTTTCCACTCGGTGTCTGAAAGTCTATTCATTGGTTTGCGCAAGTTCTCGCTGTGTCGCCAGGATGCGGGGCATGACGAACCTGTCCTTCAAGTCCCGCATATCCCGGCCTGCCGCCCTCGCCACGGCGACTGCGGTCGGTCTCCTGGCAGCCCTGACCGCCGCCCCGTCCACCGCGGCGGCAGCCGGTTCCGCGCCTCCTGAGTGCGTGCGGTACTACTCGAGCTGGCGCTACACCACGGTCGTCAACAGCTGTGACGTCACCGTCGCCGTCACCGTCGAGTACGCAGACGGCGAGGCCGCCCCATGCCGCGTCGTCGAGCCCGGAGCGTCAGCGACCTTCGCTGGTTATGGGCCGCAACTCAACCATGTGGCGGGGCTGGGGACGTGCGAGCCCGATTCCGTCACGACGATCGGCGCCTGAGCCCCTTCGATCCAGGGGAAGCCGGCGAAGGACCGTGGCCTTCGAGGGCCCGGGCCGCATGGCAGTCGGTCCCTCGCATCTGAATCCGCTTGCTCCAGCTGCTCGTTCACCAGTCCCGGTTGGCGGTCAGCTCCTCCCCATCCGCGTCCGTGAACCCGTATGCCGATGCGACGAACCAGAACTCGTCACAGATCCACTCACGCGCAACCGTCTCGATCCCGCTCCCGGCCGCCACGAACTCCGTGTCCAGCAGGTTGAACTCCTCCGCCGCCGCGTGGGTGAGCGCATACAAGGCCTCCAGATCCGACGGCTGCTCGGCCTCGATTCGCTCGCACAGCCGCAGCAGGATCGCCTTCCCCTGGTCGACCACACGATCAGGGAAGTACGAGTCGTCGTACATCTGCCGCAGGAACGCGTGCCCTGCTACCCGCTGGTCCGTGATCGGCATGGCACTTTCCCCTCTCCGCGAAGAACTGACGCGCCGATCATGCACGGCACCGCTGACAACGACGACGCCGTGCTCGTGGCGCGGCGGTCCTTCGGATGCGCACTGCGGGCCACGAGCCGTGTGGCCGGGCCTACGACTTCTTCCGGCGCTGACCGAGGTCATCGAGGCGAAGGCCGAGCACCGCCGGCCGGACACCTCGTGGATCTGATGGCCGCGCTCGAGCAGTCCGTCGCCAAGGCAAAGGAAGCCCGCCGCGAGAACTGCGAGCACGCCACCGTCCCAAGAGCTGCCCACGCCCGCGAAGAAGACGGCCGCCAAGAAGATCGCGCGGAGGGCGGCTCGCCCTCACGTCGAGCCGACCGGTCGGCACCCTTGCCGGCATGTGTCTGCCGCTGACGAACGACTCCCTCTAGCCCCGCGGGGCGGGCTTGAGGAGGGCGAACGGGGCGCCGAAGGGGTCGGCGAGCCATGCGATCCGGCCCACGTCGGGGATGTCCGCCGCCGGCATCAGGACCGAGCCGCCGTTGCCCTGGGCCCTCACCGCGAGGTCGTCCACGTCCGCCACGGCGAAGTACGGGATCCAGCGCGCGTGGTCCGCGCCCGCCTGGAGTTCGGCGATCCCGCCGAACGAGGCGTCCTCCTGGTCGCCCTCGGCGGTGGACAGCACCCGGTAGGTCATCCCCGGCGCTTCCATGTCCGCGGAGCGCCAGTCGAACAGCCTGCCGTAGAAGTCCAGAGCAGCACCGGGGTCCGGAACGTGCAGCTCCGCCCAGCACAGGGCGTTGTTCTCGGAGGCCCTGTCCAGACCCTTCATCGTGCCCGGCTGCCGCACCGCGAACTCGGCGCCGGCCGGGTCGGTCAGCTGGGCGATCCGCCCCGTGTCCATGATGTCGAAGGGCTCGGCGCGCACCGTGCCGCCGGCGCCGCGCGCGGTCGCGACCGTGGCGTCCGCGTCGGGCGTCTGGAAGTAGACCATCCAGGCGGAGCTCGCCCCCTCCTCGGTCAGCGGCCCGAGCGCGGCGACCGTGCCGCCGTCCTGCTGGAAGAATCCGTAGCCGCCGGCGTCCGGGCCGGCCGAGACGAACTCCCAGCCGAAGAGGGCGGTGTAGAACGCGGCGGCGACCGCCGTGTCGGGACTGCCCAGGTCGATCCAGTTGGGAGAGCCCTTGGTGAAGTCCGTACCGAGCATGTGGTGTGCCCTGCCTTTCCGCTTCTGGAGGTCGTCCGGCCACCCTCGCCGATCCTCACCGCTCGGCCGCGCCCCCCGCAGCCGTGGACGCCGCGGTTCATCCGCGTGGACCAGCGCGCGTCACTCCCCGAACCGCCCCCGGCCCAACTGTTCGCGCACCGGCACGACCGGGTCGTTGACGAGGGCCCGGCGCTGCCAGTTCGCGCCGTCCACGACCAGCGTGTGCCCGGAGACGAAGCGGGCGTACGGGGAGGCGAGAAACGTCGCCGCCCAGCCCAGCTCACGGGGCAGGCCCACCCGCAGGGCGGGCTGCCGGGCGTCCTGGCGGGGCGCCCGGTCGAGGGCGCCCCGGACGTCCGACGTCATGTCCTCGTGCGGCATCAGGCCCGGCACCAGTCCGTTGACCTGGATCCCGTACGGACCCCACTCCACGGCCAGCGTCTCCACCAGGTTCTTGACCCCCGCCTTCGCCGCCGCGGAGTGGGCGAAGCCGGGGCCGCCGGTCCAGGCGTACGACGCCCCCACGTTGACGACGGACCCCGCGGTCCGCGCCGCGAGATGGCGACGGGCGAATTCCCGGGTCATGAACCAGGTGCCCGTCAGCGTGATGTCGACGACCGCCCGCCAGCCGTTGGGTGACAGCTCCTCGGCCGGTACGGGGAAGTTGGCCGCCGCGTTGTTGACCAGGACGTCCGGACGCGAGCCGAGCGCCGTCTCGCAGACGTCGAAGGCCGCCGCGACCGCCTCCGGCACACGGATGTCGCAGACCGCGGTCGCCACCCGCGTCCCGCCGATTCCCTCCAGCTCCTCCCGTGCCGCCTCCAGACGGGCGGCCGAGCGCCCGACGATCAGCAGATCCGCCCGGAGCCGGGCGAACTCGGCCGCGATCGCCTTCCCCAGGCCCGACCCGCCCCCGGTGACCAGGACCACCCTCCCCTCGTACGTCCCCGGCGGCAGCGCGCTCGCGCCGAGCGGGGGAGGGGCGGGCAGTCCGGGCAGGTCCCGCGCTTCTTCGGTCATGGCGCCTTCGGTCATGGCGTCTTCGGTCATGGCGTCTTCGGTCATGCCGCATCGATAGCGCGCCGAGGGCGAGAACTGAAGCCCCGTCAGCCGGCGGCCGCGACCTTGCGGTCCAGGTCGGTCATGAGCAGCTCCATGTTGATCGCCGTACCGGCCCGGTAGCCGCCGCTCGCCGCGTTGATCACCTGCTCCTGCGCGCCGATCGCGTTCCCCGCCGCCCACACGCCGGGCACGCTGGTCCGCCCCGTCTCGTCGACCGCCACGAACGGGCCGAACGGCGTCTCGCGCGTGGCGGCCCCCAGCGCGGTGAGCAGGTCGTCCCGAGGTGCCGGGCGGGGCCCGACGAAGAGCACGTCCCGCTCGACGACCCGCCCGTCCGCCATCCGTACGCCCGTGAACCGGTCGTCCTCGACGACCAGACCGGCCACCTCGCCCGTCACCACCTCGATGCCGGCCGCCGCCACCCGCGCCCGGTCCTCCGCGGAGAGGTCGGCGGCGGTGTGCAGGAAGAGCGTCACGTCGTCGGACCACTGCGAGACGACCAAGGCCTGATGGGCGCTCAGCACCGGATGCGCGATCACCCCGAAGGCCCGGTCGCGGACCTCCCAGCCGTGGCAGTACGGGCAGTGCATCACCTCACGACCCCACCGCTCGGCGACGCCGTCGATCTCCGGGAGCTCGTCGACCAGACCGGTGGTGACGACGAGCCGGCGCGCCTCGACCCGTCGGCCGTCGTCCACGGTCACCACGAAGCCGTCGGAGCCGTCGGAGCCGTCCGGTACGGCCGCCGTGACGCGCCCGGCCGTCCACTCCACCCCGTACGCGGCGATCTCCCGGCGTCCCGTCTCCAGGAAGTCCGCCGGGCTCATCCCGTCCCGGGACAGGAATCCCTGCATATGGGCGGCCGGGGCGTTGCGCGGCTCGCCGGCGTCGATCACCAGCGTCCGACGGCGCGACCGGCCCAGGACCAGGGCCGCGCTCAGACCGGCCGCGCCGCCGCCGACCACCACCACGTCGTACCGCTCGCTGTCGTGCTGCTCATTCGCGTTCGCGTTCATGGTGCGACCTTCGCCCCCGGCTCGCGTACTTGACAAACCTTCTTGCCGGTTCCGCAAAATGGATCCATGAGCGAAGACGAACGCATCGACGCCGTTCTGACCGAGGTCGGTCCCCGGCTGCGCCGCATCCGGCGCGAGCGCGGCGCCACCCTGGGAGACCTGTCGGCCTCGACCGGGATCTCGGTGAGCACGCTCTCCCGCCTGGAGTCCGGGCAGCGCAAGCCGAGCCTCGAGCTGTTGCTGCCCATCGCCCGGGCCCACCAAGTGCCGCTGGACGAGCTGGTCGGTGCCCCGCCGGCCGGCGATCCCCGGGTGCGGGCGAAGCCGATCGTGCGACACGGCCGGACCATGTTCCCGCTCACCCGCCAGCCGGGCGGCCTCCAGGCGTACAAGATCGTGCAGGAGAAGGCCGAGGAGCGGGTGGAGCAGCGCGTCCACGAGGGGTACGAATGGCTGTACGTGCTCTCCGGGAAGCTGCGGCTCGTCCTCGGCGAGCACGATGTGGTCCTCGGCGCGGGCGAGGCGGCCGAGTTCGACACGCACGTGCCGCACTGGTTCGGGCCGACGTCCGACGGGCCGGTGGAGTTCCTCAGCCTGTTCGGGCCGCAGGGGGAGCGGATGCATGTGAGGGCGCGCCCGAAGAAGTCCTGAGCGGGAGAAGTCCTGAGCGGGAGAAGTCCTGAGCGGAAGAAGCCCCGAGCGGAAGAAAGCCCCAGGCGCGAGAAAGCCCGGCGCAAGAAAGGCCCAGGCGCAAGAAGTCCGCCGCGCATGGTTCCACCAGCCACAAGCGACCGCTTAGTATGCGACTGACCGCGCAGTACGGACGACGGCTGGTGGAGGACCGCGATGCAGGCATGGCGAGTGCACGAGAACGGCGAGCCGGGCGAGGTGATGCAGCTCGACGAGGTCGACACGCCGACACCCGGCGAAGGACAGCTCCTCCTCAAGGTGCGCGCCGCCGACATCAACTTCCCCGACGCCCTGCTCTGCCGGGGCCAGTACCAGGTCCGGCCCCCGCTGCCCTTCACCCCCGGCGTGGAGATCTGCGGCGAGACCGAGGACGGCCGCCGGGTCATCGCCACCCCCACCCTCCCGTACGGCGGACTCGCCGAGTACGCGGTGGCGGACGCGGCCGCCGTGCTCCCCGCGCCCGAGGCCCTCGACGACGCCGAAGCGGCCGCTCTCCACATCGGCTACCAGACCGGCTGGTTCGGCCTGCACCGCCGCGCCGCCCTGCGGGAGGGCGAGACCCTCCTCGTCCACGCCGCCGCGGGCGGGGTCGGCAGCGCCGCCGTCCAGCTCGGCAAGGCGGCCGGCGCCACCGTCATCGGCGTCGTCGGCGGACCCGAGAAGGCCGAGGTCGCCCGCGCGCTCGGCTGCGACGTCGTCGTCGACCGGCACGCCGAGGACGTCATCGCCGCCGTCAAGGAGGCCACCGGCGGCCGGGGCGCCGACGTGATCTACGACCCCGTCGGCGGCGCGGCCTATGCCCAGTCCGCCAAGGTGGTCGCCTTCGAGGGCCGGATCGTGGTCGTCGGCTTCGCGAGCGGCTCCATCCCCTCGCCCGCCCTCAACCACGCCCTCGTGAAGAACTACTCGATCGTCGGACTGCACTGGGGCCTCTACAACCTGAAGGACCCGGCCGCGATCCTGCGCTGCCACGAGACCCTCACCGAGTACGCCGCCAAGGGGCTCATCAAGCCGCTCGTCAGTGAGCGGGTGCCCTTCGCGGGCGCGGCGGACGCCGTGCAGCGCGTCTCCGAGGGCATCACCACCGGCCGTCTCGTCGTCCTTCCGGAAGGAGCCCGCGCATGACGGACGCCGCCGAACTGCGCACCCGTACGCAGCGGCTGCTCGCCGAGCACCCGCCCGCCACCACCGACCGTACGGACTTCCTCCGCGCCCGCTTCGACGCCGGACTCGCCTGGGTGCACTACCCCGTCGGTCTCGGCGGACTCGACGCCCCGCGCTCCCTGCAGGCCGTCGTCGACGCCGAACTGGCCGCCGTCGGCGCCCCCGACAACGACCCGCGGCGGATCGGCATCGGTCTCGGCATGGCCGCGCCGACCGTTCTCGCCTACGGCTCCGAGGAGGTCAAGCAGCGCTTCCTCAAGCCGCTCTGGGTCGGCGAGGAGGTCTGGTGCCAGCTCTTCAGCGAGCCGGGAGCCGGCTCCGACCTCGCCGCACTCGGCACCCGCGCCGTACGCGACGGTGACGGTTGGGTGGTGAACGGCCAGAAGGTGTGGACCTCCAGCGCGCACGTGGCGCGCTGGGCCATCCTCATCGCCCGCACCGACCCGGACCTCCCCAAGCACCGGGGCATCACCTACTTCATCTGCGACATGACCGACCCCGGTGTGGAAGTCCGGCCGCTGCGTCAGATCACCGGCGAGGCCGAGTTCAACGAGGTCTTCCTGACCGACGTCCGCATCCCCGACGCCCACCGCCTCGGCGAGATCGGTGACGGCTGGCGGGTCGCCCAGACCACGCTCATGAACGAGCGGGTCTCCATCGGCGGCGCCCGCATCCCCCGCGAGGGCGGGATGATCGGTCCGGTCTCCACGACCTGGCGCGAACGCCCCGAGCTGCGCACCCACGATCTGCACCGGCGCCTGCTGGACCTGTGGGTCGACTCCGAGGTGGCCCGCCTCACCGGCGAACGGCTGCGCCAGCAGCTCGTCGCCGGACAGCCCGGTCCCGAGGGCAGCGCGATGAAGCTGGGATTCGCCCGCCTCAACCAGGCCATCAGCGGACTGGAGGTCGAACTCCTCGGCGAGGAAGGGCTGTTGTACGGGGACTGGACCATGCGCCGCCCCGAGCTCGTCGACTTCACCGGCCGCGACGCCGGCTACCGCTATCTGCGTTCCAAGGGCAACTCGATCGAGGGCGGCACGACCGAGGTCCTGCTCAACATCGTCGCCGAACGCGTTCTCGGTCTGCCCGCCGAGCCCCGTAACGACAAGGACGTCGCCTGGAAGGACCTCGCGCGATGACGGACCTGCTCTACTCGGAGACCGACGACGACCTGCGGGCGGCGGTCCGCTCCCTGCTCGCCGACCGGGCCGACGCCCAGACCCTGCTCGGCCGGATCGAGACCGGCGACCCGTACGTCCCCGGCCTCTGGAAGTCCCTCGCCGGCGACATGGGCGCGGCCGGACTCCTCGTACCCGAGAAGCTCGGCGGACAGGGCGCGAGTCACCGCGAGGCGGCCGTGGTCCTGGAGGAGCTGGGTCGCGCGGTGACCCCGGCCCCGTACCTGACCAGCGCGGTGGTGGCGACCGAGACCCTGCTCGCGCTCGACACGGAGAGCGCGCCCGTCGCCGAGCTGCTCGCCGGTCTCGCGGCAGGGCGCACGGTGGCGGTGCTCGCCCTGCCCCTCTCCGCGGCCCCCGACGCGGAGCCGCCCACCACCGGCACCGTGACCGGTGTCGCCGACGCCGTCGTCGCGGACGTGTTCCTCGTGCCGCGCGCGGACGGTCTCCACGCGGTCCCGGCCGCCGAGGCCACGATCGCGCCGCAGACCCCGCTCGATCTGACCCGGCCGCTCGCGGCGGTGACCACGGACCCGGCGAGCGGCACCCGCCTCGCCGACGCGGCGACGGCCACGGCGGCGATCCGGCGCGGACTGCTCGCGGGAGCCGGACTGCTCGCCTCCGAGCAGCTCGGGCTCGCCGAGTGGTGCCTGGAGGAGACGGTCCGCCACACCCGCGAGCGCCATCAGTTCAACCGGCCTGTCGGCTCCTTCCAGGCGCTCAAGCACCGGATGGCACAGCTCTGGCTGGAGGTCGTGAACGCCCGGGCGGCGGCCCGCGCCGCCGCCGACGCGCTGGCCACGGGCAGCCCCGAGGCGCCGTTGACGGTGGCCGTGGCCCAGGCGTACTGCTCGAAGGTCGCGGTCCACGCGGCCGAGGAGTGCGTCCAGCTGCACGGCGGTATCGGCATGACCTGGGAGCACCCCGCGCACCTCGCCCTGAAGCGGGCCAAGGCGGATCAGATCGCGCTGGGTTCGGCGGGCCGGCACCAGGACGCCATCGCCGCCCTGGTCGACCTTCCGGCGCCCGCCTGACGGCGAAGTAAGGGGCCCAGGTACCCCCACCCCTGTACATACTGTTTAATTGCGAGTCGTTCGCAACAACAGTTGATCTTCAAGAGGGGTGTGGGCACGATGACCGCCCGATCCATACGCGGCGTGGCCGCCGCGACCCTGGCCGGAGCCCTGGCCCTGACCGTGGCGGCCTGCTCGAACCCGGGCGGGACCGCCGCCGGCTCCGGCGGCCCGCGCGACTCCGCGGTCGTCGGCATCGCGTACGAGCCCGACAGCCTCAGCCCCCTCCTCGGCTACGGCAAGGACGGCAACTCCAAGATCTTCGACGGGCTGCTCTCCTTCGACGCCGACATGAAGCTGCGGCCCGCCCTCGCCGCGAAGCTGCCGCACATCAGCGACGGCGGGCTGACCTACACGTACACCCTCCGCGAAGGCGTCAGCTTCAGCGACGGCACCCCCTTCACGGCGAAGGACGTCGTCTTCACCTACCGGACGATCCTCGACCCGAAGACCAACAACCCCTCCCGCACCGAACTCGACGCCCTCAAGAGCGTCGAGGCGGTCGGCGACGACACCGTCGTCTTCCGGCTCAAGTACCCCTACGCGCCCTTCGCCGAGCGCACCGTCCTCGCCATCGCGCCCGAGCACATCGCCGGGAAGCAGGACGTCAACAGCGGCCCCTTCACCAGCAAGCCCATCGGCACCGGCCCGTACGTCCTCACCTCCTGGTCCAAGGGCGAGAAGCTCAGCTTTGAAGCCAACCCCCGCTACTGGAACGGCGCGCCGAAGGTGAAGAAGTTCACCATGGCGATCATCAAGGACGACGACGTCCGCGCCACCCGGCTGCGCGCCGGCGACCTCGACGGCGCCGTCCTGCCGCCCAACCTCGCCGCCGGGTTCAAGGCCGACAAGGCGAAGAAGACCTACGCCGCCACGACGTACGACTACCGCACCGTCACCCTCCCCAGCCACCACCCCGTCACCGGCGACACCGCCGTCCGCCGCGCCCTCGACATCGCCGTCGACCGGCGGGCCATGGTCGACAAGATTCTCGAAGGCGCCGGAAAGCCCGCCTACGGACCCGTCCCCACGGACAGCGAGTGGTTCGCCAAGGGCACCGAGCGCCGTCACGACCTCGCCGGTGCGAAGAAGATCCTCGACGAGGCCGGCTGGAAGCCCGGCCCCGACGGCGTCCGCGTGAAGAACGGCGTACGGGCCGAGTTCCCGCTCTGGTACCTCTCCGGCGACAAGCTCCGCCAGGACCACGCCCTCGCCTACGCCTCCGACGCCAAGAAGGCCGGCATCGCCGTCACGACCCAGGGCGGCACCTGGGAGGTCATCGAGCCGCGGATGAAGACCGACGCCGTCCTCGCCGGCGGCGGCTCGCCCGGCGACCCCGACTTCGACCAGTACCTGTTGCTGAAGTCCTCCCTCGGCGGCGACGGCTTCAACAACATGGCCTGGTACGACAACAAGACCGTCGACAAGGCGCTGGAGGACGGCCGCAGGACGAACGACCCCGTCAAGCGCCGAGCCGCCTACGACACCGTCCAGCGCGAGCTCGTGAAGAACCCCGGCTACACCTTCCTCACCCACATCGACCACCTCTACGTGGTGAACGACAGCTGGGACGGCCTCACCACCCAGACCGAGCCGCACGACCACGGCCTGGCGTCCGGCCCCTGGTGGAACGTCGAGGCGTGGATCCCCAAGGGCCCGAAGAAGTGAGCCGACGCCTCCCCTGGGGGGCCATGGCACGGATGACGGGACGGCGGGCCCTGTTCGCCGTCCCCGTCCTCCTCGCGGTCACCTTCGCGGTCTTCGCCGTCGCCGCGGCCTCCCCCTTCGACCCGGTCAAGGCGTACGCCGGCACCGCCGGACTCACCGCCTCGCAGGAGAACCTCGACCAGCTCCGCGCCAACCTGGGCGTCGACCAGCCCCTCGTCACCCGCTGGTGGGACTGGCTCACCTCCGCCCTGCGCGGAGACCTCGGCGACTCCAGCGTCATGCGCCGGCCCGTCGCCGACGTCATCGCCGAGCGCATCGGCTGGTCCGCTCTCCTCGCCGTCACCGCCTTCCTCGTCGCCATCCTGCTCGGCACCGCGCTCGGCGTCCTCGCCGGCCGCCGCCGAGGCGGCCTGCTCGACCGGACCGTCAGCTCCGCCGCGTACACCCTGGAAGCCGCCCCCGCCTTCTGGCTCGGGCTGCTCGCCATCTGGTTCTTCGCGCTGAAGCTCGGCGCGCTGCCGGCCGGCGGGCTCACCGACACCGCCAGCGTCACCGTCACCGCCGACCAGGTGGCCCGCCACCTGGTGCTGCCCGCTCTCGTCCTCGGCGTCTCGCAACTGCCGTGGTTCTTCCTGTACGTCAGGCAGGGTGTCGGCGACGCCCTGGAGGAGGACCCCGTGCGCGGGGCACGCGCGCGTGGCCTGCGGGACCGTACCGTCCTGCTCGGGCACGCCCTGCGCTCCGGCATGCTGCCCATGCTCACCCTGGTCGGCTCCCGCGTCCCCGAACTCATCACCGGAGCCCTCCTCGTGGAGACCGTCTTCAGCTGGCCCGGCATCGCCGCCGCGACCGTCCAGGCCGCGACCTCCGTGGACTTCCCGCTGCTCGCCGCGCTGACCGTCCTGGCCACCGCCGCCGTACTCCTCGGCAACCTCCTCTCCGACCTGCTGTACGGGCTCGCCGACCCGAGGGTGGGCTTCGATGGCTGATCTCCAGGCCCGACGCGTACGGCTGTGGTCCTCCGCCGGCGTCGTCGGCGCGGTCGTCCTCGCCGTGCTCCTCGTACCGCCCCTCGTCCAACTCGACGAACAGGCCGTCGACCTCTCGCTGAAACTCCTCCCGCCGTCCTGGGAGCACCCCTTCGGGACCGACGACGTCGGCCGCGACCTGCTGCTGCGCTGCGTCTACGGGCTGCGCGTCTCGCTGCTCGTCGGCCTGGTCGCCGCGCTCGTCGCCACCGTCATCGGCACCGCCGTCGGAGCGGCGGCCGCCGCCCTGGGCGGCTGGGCGGACCGGGTCGTGATGCGGATCGTCGACGCCTTCTCCTCCGTGCCGCACCTGCTGCTCGGGATCTTCATCGTGGCGATGTTCCGGCCCGGTGTGTGGCCGGTCATCGTCTCCGTCGCCCTCACCCACTGGCTCTCGACCGCCCGGATCGTCCGCTCCGAGGTGCTCTCGCTGCGCTCACGCCCCTACGTCGACGCGGCGATCTCCGGCGGCGCCTCGCGGTGGCGGGTGACCACGCGCCATCTGCTGCCCGCCGTCCTGCCGCAGGCCGGGCTCGCGGCCGTCCTCATGGTGCCGCACGCCATGTGGCACGAGTCCGCGCTCTCCTTCCTCGGCCTCGGCCTGCCCAGCCACCAGGCCAGCCTCGGCAACCTCGTCCAGTCGGCCCGCTCCTCGCTGCTCGCCGGGGACTGGTGGCCGACGCTCTTCCCCGGACTGCTGCTCATCGTGCCGACCCTCGCGATCGCCGGCCTCGCCGGAGTGTGGCGCGACCGGCTCAATCCGCGCCGCCGATCGGAGCTGATGCTGTGACCGCCCCGGACTCCCGCGTCGTACGAGCCCTGGAGGCCGTCACCGCCGAACGCGCCGACGAGGCCGTGCTCAGCGTGCGCGGGCTCTCCGTCCGCTTCCGGATGCGCGGTGGCCGGCACGTCGCCGCCGTCACCGACGCGGACTTCGACCTGGCGGCGGGGGAGTGCCTCGCCCTCGTCGGCGAGAGCGGCTGCGGCAAGTCCGTCCTCGCCTCCGCGCTCCTCGGACTCCTGCCGGGCAACGCGGAGACCTCCGGCACGGCGCTGCTCGACGGCGTCGACCTGCTCGCCGCCGACGAGCGGACGCTGGCCCGTACCGTACGGGGACGGCGCGTCGGCCTCGTACCGCAGAGCCCGGCCGCCCACCTCACCCCCGTGCGGACCGTGCGCGCCCAGCTGGAGGAGACCGTCCGCGAGCTGACCGGCGTCCCGCGGCGGGAGCGGCGCGCCGCCGCCGAGGCGGCCGCCGAACGCGCCGCGTTCCCCGCCGGGCATCTCGACCGCTATCCGCACGAGCTCTCCGGCGGTCTCGCCCAGCGCGCGGCGACCGCCCTCGCGCTGATCGGCGACGCCCCGCTCCTCCTCGCGGACGAGCCGACCACCGGCCTCGACCGCGACCTGGTCGACCGGACCGTCGACGCACTGCGCCGCCACGCAGACGAGGGCCGGGCGCTGCTGCTGATCACCCACGACCTGGCCGCGGCGGAACGCGTCGCCGACCGGGTGGCGGTGATGTACGCGGGCCGGATCGTCGAGACGACGGCCGCCCACCGCTTCTTCGGCACGCCGGGCCCGCGCCACCCGTACGCCCGCGGCCTGCTGAACGCCCTGCCCGACCGGGCGTTCACCCCCGTCCCCGGCATGCCGCCCGAGCTGACCGCGCTGCCCTCCGGCTGCGCGTTCGCCCCGCGGTGCGCGCGGGCGACGGAGGTGTGCGACACGCTTCCGGAGCCCCTCGCCGGAGTCTCCTGCCACCACCCGGAGGACCCCCGTGCTTGAACTCGACGCCATCACCGCCGGCTACGACCGCCGCGCGCCGGTCTTCCGCGGCGCGTCGCTCACGATCGCGCCCGGCGAGTCGGTCGGCCTCCTCGGGCCCAGCGGCTGCGGCAAGTCCACGCTCGCCCGGGTCGCCGCGCTGCTCCACCGGCCGGAGGCCGGTCGCGTCGCGATCGACGGAGTGGAGGTACGGGGCTGGCGCCACCGGGCGCCGCGCTCGCTGCGGTCGGCGGTCGGCGTGGTCTTCCAGCAGCCCCGGATGTCCGCCGACCCGAGGCTGCGTCTGCGTGATCTGATCGTGGAACCGCTGCGCGCGGGCGGTCGCCGCGCGGAGGTCCCCGAACGGCTCGCCGCCCTCGCCCCCGCCGTCGGCCTCACCGACGACCTGCTCGCCCGCCGCCCGCACGAGGTCAGCGACGGCCAGCTCCAACGCGCCTGCCTGGCCCGGGCGCTGGTGCTGCGCCCGCGCTGGCTGGTCTGCGACGAGATGACGGCCATGCTCGACGCCTCGACCACGGCGGCCCTGGTCGCGGCGGTGGAGGCGTACCGCACGGAATCGGGCGCGGGCCTCCTCGCCGTCGGCCACGATCGCGTCCTCCTGAACCGCTGGTGCGACCGCACCGTCGACTGGACCGACTGCGCGGCGGTCTGACGTCGAATTTCCGTGCAAGTGGATCGTGCTCGGGCAACTGCCGTGTCATGATGTCGAGTTATGGCGTCAGGGGAGGGTGCGACGAGGCACGAGATCCGCATCAGGCCGGTCCAGGAGACTTCGCACAGCGATGTCGACGCGCTCCTGACCTGGCTCATGCGGGAGCCGCTCGTGAAGGAGAAGGTCGAGAAGGGGGAGTTACGGGTCGAGCAGCGGGCCACGCCGGACGAGCACGGAACCCCGATGGGTCTGGGGACCGAGATCGTCCTCGTCGTGCTCCAGGGCGCCGTCGGCGTCGTCGTAGCCGCCCTGTTGGAGCAGGCGAAGTCCGCGGTGCGGGAGTGGCAGGAGAACCGCCGGTCGGTCGGCGAGGACGATCCTCCCGACTTCGACGTCACCTCGGACGGCGACGCGAGGTAGCCCGGTGGCGCGATTCGACCCGCGCGGAAGGGTGAACCACGCCCTGCTCGTCACGGTGCCCGCATACACCTCCGATCTGCCGCCGGATCCGTCCGGCGTGCTGGGCGACATCGCGGCCGTCCGGCACAACAGCGCGGAGTTGGCGAGAGCGCTGCGAGCGGGCGGGGTGTTCCGCGAGGAGGACATCACCACCAGCAGCCCGACGGGTTCCGATCTGTTCTTCCGGGACCTCATGCGGGCCCGGGACCGCGCGGACGGCCTGCTCCTGCTGTACTTCGCCGGACACGGCCTCGTGTCCAGCTACAACGAGCCGGACGAACTGTGGCTCGGCATGCCCCGCACGACGATCGTGCCGGGGAACCCTCCGACATTCGTCCAGGCCGTCCGCTGGAGCGAGGTGCTCCCGGCCCTGTGCCAGGCCCGAGCGGAACAGGTGGTGGTCGTCCTCGACTGCTGCCACGCGGGCAACGCCTCGGCGGCCTGGAACAAGCTGCCCGCGGACCAGCGCGAGCGCGTCTCGCTGCTCGCCTGCGTCCAGGCGAACGACAGGATCGACGCGGGGGACGCGGACACCCCCACGCCCTTCACCGCCCACCTGGTGCGCGTGCTCGACGAGGGTGTCGACGGTGGCGGCGAGGTGAGCTTCGGCTCGCTCGCCGAGGCGCTCAGGACGTACATGCCCAAGAACCACACCACCCTGCGGAAGAAGCCGACCCCGTGGGTGCCGCAGAGCTGTCCGGCCGACGGCACCGACGTCGTCCTGGCCGTGCCCGCCGGCTCCACCGAGACCGAGCAGCCCCCCACTCCGCCGCCCCCTCCGCCCGGCCCGCCCCGGCCCGGCCCACGATGGCGCCGCATCCCCGTCCTGGCCTGGGCGGCCCTCGCGCTGACCCTGGTCGTCCTGCTGGGGTACGCCCTCTTCCGGACCCCGCCGGGCAGCGCGTGCACGACACCGTTGGAGCTGAGGCTGCTCACCGACGCGGATGCCGAGCCGACCGTACGCAAGGCGGTCAACGCCTATCTGGAGTCCGACGCCGGCAGGGACGGCGACTGCCGGCGCAGCGGTATCACCGTCTACAGCGCCAAGGCCACCGACGCCGTCGCCGCCTTCCGGGACTCCTCCCGCTTCTGGCAGGACCCCGACCCCGAGACAAACCCCCAGCGGGACGTCGGACCCCAGCCGGACATCTGGATCCCCGGCTCCGCCGCCGCTGTCGAACGGGCACGCTCCTACGCCGGCGGAGGAACATCGGTGACACTGACGGCACACAAGCCGTTCGTCCACTCGCCGATGGTCCTCGCCGTCCCCGCCCACCTGGCGGAAGGATCGGAGAAGGACCGGTCCGGCCGCACCCTCGCCCAGTTCGCCGAGACGCTGCGCGCGCGGGCCGCCGACGCCGTCGTGGCCCGGACGGACCCGGAGCACACCGACTCCGGGCTGCTCGCCACCGTGGGCCTGTACGGGAACCGGCCCGGCGCCGCGGCCGCCGTCGAAAGGGGCCTGGCGCCCGGACGTCCGCTGCCCGACGGCCGCGCGTTGCTGTGCGACCTGCCCAGGGCGGCCGCCGTCGACACGAAGACCGCCGCGCTCGTACCGGAGCACCTGCTGAAGACGGGCCTTGGCTGCGGGCGGCAGACCCGGACTCCGCGCGTGGCCGAGTACCCGTCCGACGTACCCCGGCTCGCCCTGCCCTTCGTGCAGGTCGTCTGGGACGGCGGCGACCGGGACAAGGGCGCCCGCGACAGCGCCGTCGACCGGTTCCGCGTCTGGCTGACGGGCGAGGCCGGCGTGGCGGCGTTCACGGCGGACGGCTACCGGCCCGGGCCGGGCGACACCCCCTCGGCCTCTTCTTCCGCCTCGCCACCGGCCGCCGGCGCTCTCGCCGATCCCGGACGCCTGCCGGACGCGGGGGACGCCACGACGATGAACGCCGCTCTGGAGGGGTACCGCAAAGCCGACGGCCCCGGCCGGGTGCTGTTCCTGCTGGACAACTCCGGGTCGATGAAGGGCGTGTGGGCCGGTCCTGGAGGCGCCCCCGGGATCATCCAGCAGGCGCTCGCCGGTCTCGGCCCCCAGGACGAGTACGGCGTGTGGTCGGTGTCGTCGGCGCCCGGAGCCACCCGCCCGTACACCCCGCTGCTGGCCCTCGGCCGGCACAAGGACCGTGACGCGGCCAGGAAGACCATCGGCGATGCCCGGCTCGCGGGCAACGAGGCCGACCCCTTCCAGGCGCTGAAGGACGCCTCTGCCGCCATGGAGACCCAGGGCGAGGACGACGACAGCCGGCCCCGGCTGATCGTCTTCGTCACGGACGACGAGGACAACAGCCGCATCGGCGACAGGATGGACGGACTGCTCACGTCCCTGCGGCAGAGCGGGGTCCCGGTCGTCATGGCATCCCTGGACGTCGGCGGCTGCGCCAAGGGGCGGGCCGGCGAGCGGATCGCCGAGGCGAGCGGCGGCCGTTGCCTGGACAGTTCGGGCGACCTCATCGCCGGGCTGCGCGACGAGGTCGCCCGAACCGGCACGGGGGAGGCGACATGACGGCCCGGAGCCTGCGCCGCGTCACCTTCCTCCTCGCGTGTCTCTTCGCCCTCGGCGCCTGCACGGACGGGGGCAGCACGCCGCCCGAGCAGACGACCGACCCGGGCGCGCCGCTCGTGATCGCCAGCGGCCGGGACGTGACCGGCAAGGGCGGCATCCGCGAGAAGCTGATCAAGGAGTGGAACGCGCGGCCCGGCAACACCCACCAGGCACGCCTGGTCGAGCTGCCCGGCTCCGCCGACCAGCAGCGCAGTCAGCTGCTCGGGGCCCTGCAGTCGGGCAGCGCCCGGTACGACGTGGTCAACCTGGACGTCACATGGGTACCGGAGTTCGCCGAGGCGAAACTCATCCAGGAACTGGACGCGAGCCTCGTCGACGCCGACGTCATCCCCTCCGTCGCCCGTACGGCACGCTGGGAAGGCAAGACCTACGCCGTCCCCTTCAACACCGATGTCGGACTGCTCTACTACCGCCGCGACCATCTGGAGCAGGCCGGAGTGCGCGAGGACAACCGTCCGGGCGAGAACACCACCTGGGGGGAGGTACGCGACCTCATCAGGACCGTCGAGCAGGCCGACCTCCCCGGGGTCGAGGCGGGCTGGACCGCCCAACTCGCCCCGTACGAGGGCCTGACGGTCAACGGCATGGAGGCCTTCGCCTCGGTCACGGGCGGACTGACCGACGAACACGGTCGCTACACGGGAACCGTGAGCGCTCTGGAGGAAGGACTGGAGGAGCTGCGCGCCCGTACGGAGAAGGCGTACCTCCTCCCGGCCGCCGCCGGCTCCGACGAAGCCGCGTCCCTCACCGACTTCATCGACGGCAGGACCACCTTCCTGCGCCACTGGCCCTACGCCTACCGCACCCTCCACCAGGCGCTCGCGCCCCACCAACTCGACGTCGCCCCCTTGCCCGGCAAGGCGGTCCTGGGCGGCCAGAACCTCGCCCTCACGACGGCGGTCTCCGGCGCGCGGGGTGAAGCGGCCCGCGATCTCGTCAAGTTCCTCACCGACCCGCAAAGCGAACGCTGCCTGCTCGACGAGGGATTCGCCGCCACGCGTACCTCCGCGTACGAGGACGACAGGGTCTCCTGTCGGCTCCCGGCGCCCTCCGCGCCCTCCTCGTCGACGGAGAGCGCGGACCGGATGCCCCGTGAGGACGGCCGCCCGCTGTACGCCCGCTCCACCCTGCTCACGGCGTTGCGGGGCGAGACGGTCGAACGCCCCCGCACACCGCACTACGGAGCCTTCACCCAGACCTTCACCACGCATCTGAGCCGCCTGTTCGACGACAGTCCACCGACGGAGGAGCAACTCGCACAGGAGCTGGACACGGCGCTGAGACGTGCCCTGCCCGAGCCCCCGTCGTGAGCCAGACCGCCGGGAGGGAACCCCTTCCGGGGGAACGTCACCCGTTCGGCAGGCATGCCGTACGGCCGGACGGCACCCCCGCTGCGCCACACTGGCCGCCGAACGCCGCGATTCCGGCGCGGCGCAAGGAGGGTGTGGGCGATGGCCGTATCCATTTCTGTCGTACTGCTGCTGCTCGTTCTGGCGGTGATCTTCCTCCGCAGCGGCGGACTCAAGCTCTCCCACGCGCTGGTCTGCGCCCTGCTCGGCTTCTTCCTCGCCGGCACGAGCATGGCGCCGACCATCCAGAACGGGGTCGCCGCCACCGCGAACGTGGTCAGCAGCCTCAGGCCCTGACGCGGCCCCCGTCACGTTTCAGGAGCACGAACTGCCCATGAAACGATGGGCAGTTGCATGTACATCTCACGGACTCGGGCCTAGCGTCGGACGTCGGCGCGATCGACGCACGCACCCGAGGAGCCGCCTTGACCACCCCCAGCCGACGAGCCCGCGCGCTCGCCCTGATCGCCGCGGTGAGCGCGACCGCCCTCGCGTTCGCCACCCCCGTCGCCCTCGCCGACGACATACCGCTCGCCCCGGGCCACCGGCTCGTCGACCACTACGAGGGCGCCCCCGCCACCGCGCGTCCGGTGCCGGGCGACGCACCCGCCCAGCACCCGTACCTCGCCCCCAACGGGCGCAGCGGGATGCACGCGGACGGCGCGGGCAGCGGAACCCATCCTTTCTCCGGGCCGCTCGGGCGCGACCCGCGGGTCTCCAGCGAGAAGATCGCCGCCCTCGGCGGCGAGTGCGCCACCGCCACCTTCGACTCGGCCGGCCGCCTCCTCACCGTCTGCGGGACCTTCTCCGGCTTCCTGCTCAAGCTGCTCGACCCCCGCACCCTGGACACGCTCGCCGAGTACCGACTGCCCCAGCGGTCCTCGACCGTCGAGGCCATCACCCGCCTCGACTTCGAGAAGATCTTCAAGGACACCTCCGGCGGCGCCTACTTCTACCTCGACCACCGGGACCGGGTCGTGCTCGCCGACTCCCGGCAGCACGTCCTCCGCATCGCGCACGGCCAGAAGGCCGACGGAGCATGGCAGTTCACCGTCGAGGACGACTGGGACCTCACCTCGCTCGTCCCGCACGACTGCGTCGGCTGGACCAACCTCTTCCCGAGCGGCGTCTGCGACCCCGTCACCTCCGTCATGCCCGACTGGGACGGCCGCGTCTGGTGGGTGACCCGGCTCGGCCGCGTCGGCACGGTCGACCCCGCCACCGGCGCCCTGCGCTCGGTCCGGCTCGCCGGCGAGGAGATCCAGAACTCCTTCTCGGTCGCCGAGGACGGCGTCTCCATCGTCTCCGACCACGCGCTCTACAGCTTCCGCGCCGACGCCGACGGCACCCCGAGGATCCAGTGGCGCCAGACGTACGACCGGGGGACGGGGACCAAACCCGGCTCCGTGAACCAGGGTTCGGGCACCACCCCCGACCTCTTCGGCGCCGGTGCCGAGTACGTCGCCATCACCGACAACGCGGACGACCGGATGAACGTCCTGGTCTACCGGCGCGGGGCCGCCGTTCCCGCGGCCGAGCGCCTGGTCTGCAAGGTCCCGGTCTTCGGCTCCGGCGCCTCCACCACCGACAACTCGCTGATCAGCTGGGGCAACAGTCTCGTCGTCGAGAACAACTACGGCTACGAGAACCCCACCACGCTGACCTTCGGCCGCAGCGTCGTCGGCGGCGCGGCCCGGATCGACGTCCGGCCCGACGGCAGCGGCTGCGACACCGTCTGGGAGAGCGACGTCCGCTCGCCCTCCACCGTGCCCAAGCTGTCCACCGCCAACGGCCTGCTGTACTTCTACGAGAAGGAGCCCCACGCCCTCGGCATCGACGCCTGGTACCTGACGGCCGTCGACTTCCGTACCGGGAAGCGCGCCTGGAAGCGGTTCACCGGCACCGGCGCGGCCTACGACAACAACTGGGCCCCGATCACCATCGGGCCCGACGGCACCGCGTACATCGGGGTGTTCAACGGGATCGTCGCCGTCCGCGACGCGGAGTGAGACGCGACGGTGCCCGGAGCCGTGCGGGCCCCGGGCACCGTCGCGCGTACGGCTCAGACCATCGCGGGGACCTCACCCTCCGTGGTCGTGAGGTCGATCACGGCGAAGGCCGCGCCCTGCGGGTCGACGATCGCCGCGAACCGACCGAAGGGGCTGTCCATCGGCCCGAAGGCCGTCCGTCCGCCGAGCTTCTCCGCCGTCTCGACGGTCCGGTCGCAGTTGTCGACGGCGAAGTAGATCTGGATGTACGACGGGACCTCGGCCGGGAAGTCCTCCGGCGTCATCGTCATCCGGCCGAGGACCGGCATCTCGCCGCCCAGGTCGAAGACCTTGTAGTCGACGTGCTCGTCCATCATCTTCTTCGCGTTGTAGCCGAAGACCGAGGTGAAGAAGGCGTCGGACTTCGCGGGCTCCCGGGTGAAGATCTCCGCCCACGCGAAGGTGCCGGTCTCGCCCTCCAGCTCGAAGCCCTCGTGGACGCCGGGCTGCCACACGCCGAAGAGCACGCCCGAGGGGTCCTGCGCCAGGCACATCGAACCGAAGTCGCCGACGGCCATGGGCTCCATGAGCAGGGTGCCGCCGCTGTTCTTGATCTTCTCGGCCGTGGCGGTCGCATCGGGCGAGGAGAAGTACAGACACCAGGCCGACTGCGGCGGGGTGTCCTGCCCCGGCATGGGCGGGACGACGGCCGCGACCGCCTTGCCGTTCCGGAATGCCTGGGTGTAATTGCCGAATTCCGAGGAGGCTTCGCCGAAGGTCCAGCCCAGCACCTCGCCGTAGAAGCTCTTGGCTCCTTCGACGTCGGTGAACATCGCGTCGGTCCAGACCGGCGTGCCTTCAGGTCGTGCGGCCATGACGGTGACTCTCTTCCGATCGATGGTTCTCGATGGGGTTGCCGTCACCCACGCTAGCCAGCACGCGCGCGCCGCGCTCGGTGACGCACCGTGACGGAGAGCCCACTGCGGCCGGCCGCCGCCCAGTCATCCGATCACGCGCGACCGGATGAGGAAACGAACCCCCTCGGGGGCCTCCAGCGAGAAGCCGCTGCCGCGCCCCGCCACCACGTCCACGATGAGGCGGGTGTGGCTCCACACCTCGAACTGGGACCTCGACATCCAGAAGGGGACCGGCTCCGCGACGCCGGGGACCTCCAGGGAGGCGAGCAGGACGTCGGAATCGCCGGTGCGGAACTCCCCGTCCGGATAGCACATCGGAGCGCTGCCGTCGCAGCAGCCACCGGACTGGTGGAACATCAGCGGCCCGTGGAGCCCGCGCAGCCGCCGCACCAGCTCGGCGGCGGCGGGGGTCAGCTCCACGCGCGCCTCGGATCGGTCCATCTCCGCCCCTTCCCGGTCGGCCGGTGTCCCAGTCGACACCGCCCGAGGTTGCGAGAGGGTTGCGCCCCCTCGGTGCACGCGCACCTCGGGCGGGACGTCGGAAGATCGGGTCCGTGCACGACTCTTGGAACTGACGGTCCGTCAGGTTAGTCTCCGGGCATGATTCCGACCGTCGTCTGGGGCACCGGAAACGTCGGCCGCGCGGCCCTGCGGGCCGTCGACGCCCACCCCGCGCTCGCGCTCACCGCCGTCCTCGTCCACGACCCCGGCAAGGTCGGCCGAGACGCGGGTGACCTCGCCGGACTCGACCGCGCCCTCGGGGTCGCGGCGACCGACGACATCGACGCCGTGCTCGCCGCCCGCCCGAGGGCGGTCGTGTACGCCGCGTCCGGCGACATCCGGCCCGACGAGGCGCTCGCCGACGTCGTCAGGGCCGTCCGCGGGGGAGCGGTGGTCGTGACCCCCGCGCTCTACCCGCTCTACGACCCGCGCAGCGCCCCGTCGGAGTTCCGGGACCCGGTGCTCGCCGCCGTCGCGGAGGGCGGGGGCTCGCTGTTCGTCTCCGGCGTCGACCCGGGTTGGGGCAACGACGTGCTGCCCCTGCTGATCAGCGGCCTCGCCACCACCGTGGACGCCATCCGCTGCCAGGAGATCTTCGACTACTCGACGTACGAGCAGGAGGACTCCGTCCGCCACCTCGTCGGCATGGGCCACCCGATGACGTACGAGCCGCTGATGCTGGCCCCCTCGGTCCCGACCATGGTCTGGGGCGGCCAGATACGGCTGATGGCCCGGGCCCTCGGCGTCGAGCTCGACGAGATCCGCGAGACCCTGGAGCGGCGCGCCCTCGACACCACGGTGACCACCCGGACGATGGGCGTCTTCGAGGCCGGCACCCAGGGCGCCGTGCGCTTCGAGGTGCAGGGCATCGTCGGGGGAGTGCCCCGCATCGTCATCGAGCACGTCACCCGGATCCACCCCTCCTGCGCCCCCGACTGGCCGACGCCGCCCGACGGCACGGGCGCGCACCGGGTGGTCGTCGAGGGGCGCCCGCGCATCGAGGTCACGGTGGAGGCGAGCGACGAGGGCGAGAACCGCTCCGCGGGCGGGAACGCCACCGCCGTCGGACGGCTCGTGAACGCCGTCGACTGGCTCGTGGCCGCCGAGCCCGGCCTCTACGACGCGCTCGACGTCCCCCTGCGGCCCGCGGTCGGCACACTGGGAAGGAAGCAGCCATGAGGATCGACGTCCCCGAGGGCAGGCACCCGATCGAGTACGTGTGGGGCGAGATCGTCCCCGAGATCGGGACGGCCGCCTCGAACTTCTCCCTGTCCGTCTACGCCCACACGACCCTGGGGCTGCGCGAGTTCGAGGCCGCGCGCCTGCGCGTCGCGCAGATCAACGGCTGTCTGTTCTGCCTCGACTGGCGGACCGAACGCGACGGCGCGAAGGTCGAGGAGTCGTTCGCGGACGCGGTGACCCAGTGGCGCACCACCGATGCCTTCGACGACCGCACGCGACTGGCCGCGGAGTACGCCGAGCGGTACGCCCTGGATCATCATGGTCTCGACGAGGAGTTCTGGACTCGTATGGCCGCGCACTACAGCCAGGCGGAGATCGTGGAGCTGACGATGAGCATCGGCTCGTGGCTGGCGTTCGGGCGGCTCAACCGGGTGCTTGGCCTCGATGCGGTGTGTGTGCTGCCCACACAGTGACCTCAGAGATCGGTGGCGATGATCTTCTCGATGTTCCGTTCGGCGAGCGCGGTGATGGTGACGAACGGGTTGACGCTGGTGTTGCCGGGGATCAGCGCGCCGTCGATCACATAGAGGCCGGGATGGCCGTGGAGACGGCCGTAGTTGTCGGTGGCCCGGTTCAACACCGCGCCGCCGAGCGGGTGGTACGTGAGATGGTCGCCCCAGATCTTGTACGCGCCGAAGAGGTCGGTGCGGTAGATCGTCCCCTCCTTCGCGTTGATCCGGTCGAAGATGGTTCTGGCCGCGTCGATGGACGGCTGCTTCCAGGCGGTCTGCCAGTTCAACTCGACGCGGCCCGCCGCCGCGTTCCACGAGAAGGCGGCGCGGTGCGGGTTCCTGGTGATCGAGAGGTAGAACGAGGCGTACGTCTCGATGCCGGTGGGCAGCGGCGCCACCTCGGCGAACGCCCCGCCCGCGGCCCAGTTGTCGATGCCGGCCGTGGGCATGGACGCCTGGAGCTTCCCTGTCGCGTCCCACATGTGGTTCGCGCGTCCGCACATCACGTTGCCGTTGTCGCCCCACCCCTGGCCGATCTCGCCGTTGAGGCGGGGCAGCGCGCCGGTCGCCTTCAGCATGGTCAGCAGCTTGCTGGTGCCGACGCTGCCGGCCGCGAAGAACACCCGGTCCGCGACGACGGAGGTGGTGGCCGTGGTGTTCCCGCCGGTGTCGAGCCGGTCCATGACGACCGTGTAGCCGCCGCCGGAGGCCGGCGTCACCGACGTCACCTTGTGCAGCGGTGCGACGGTGACCCGGCCGGTCGCCCTGGCCCGCGCGAGATAGGTCTTCTGCAGGGTCTTCTTGCCGTGGTTGTTGCCGTAGAGCACCTCGCCCGCGAGCGCGGAGGTGGGAACGGCCCCGGCCGCCTCCTGCTTCATGTACTCCCAGTCGTACACGTTGGGCACGAAGACGAACGGGAAGCCGGAGCGTTCGGCGTGCTGACGGCCCACCCGCGCGTACTGGTAGCAGGCGGCGCTCTCCCACCAGGCCGGGTCGACGTGGGTGACCCCGAGGCCGGCGTTGGCGCGGGGGTAGTAGACCGCGTACATCTCGTCGGCGTTCACGGACGGCAGGACGGCCCCGAAGTTCTCCCTGCGCGGGGTGACCGCCATGCCGCCGTTCACCAGTGAACCGCCGCCGACGCCCCGGCCCTGGTAGACCGTGATGCCGCCGAACTCCTCGGCGTCCAGGATGCCGGTGTGCCGGGGGACGTCCTTGTCGAGCGGGAAGCCGAGGAACTGGCTCAGGGGCTGCTTGGTCCGGGTGCGGAGCCAGAAGGAGCGGTAGTCGGGGGTCGTGGTGTTGGCGAAGATCTTTCCGTCGGGGCCGGGGGTGTCCCAGGCCATGCCCATCTCGACCATGTGCACCTCGACGCCCGCCTCGGCGAGGCGCAGCGCGGCGACGGAGCCGCCGTAGCCGGTGCCGATCACCAGGGCGGGGACGCGGGCCTGCGGGGTCGATGCGAAGGCGGATCCTGGGAGCGTCAGCGCGCCGAGAAGAGAACCTGTTCCCGTGATGAAGCCACGGCGTGAAACAGCCATGTTCGTTCCTCACTGTGGGTGGAATGGGAACGAGTTCTACTGCCGGTGGCATGGGAAGTCACGGCATACCGATTGGTAACTTTTGGGTGGATCGCTCAAGAATGATCGGGACAAAGCCGACATTCTGGTGAGTCAGAGATCCGCCGAATCCGGGAGTGCGCATGCCCCTGCCGACCCTCGCCCCCGACACCGTCGACCGCGCGGCGGCGCGGCTCTACGACACCGCCGCCTGGCAGGAGATCGTCCGGCACTGGGACACCCCCGACACGCCGGCGTCCGCCCCCGAGGACTGGCGCCGGCTGCTCTCCGTCCCCATCGACCAGCTCGTCACCACCGCCCTCGCCGGCCTCACCCCGCCCCCGCCCGCCGAGCGGCGGCTCCCCGGCCGGCTCGGCGCCGTCCTGCCCGACCGGCTGCACGCCTGGCGCCGCATCGGACAGAGCGACCTGCGCCCCTCCACCCACCTCGCCAACGCCCGTCAGATCCTCGTCGAGTGGGGCTGGCAGAACCGCCCGTACCGCCTCCGCGACGCCCGGGGGGCCCGCTGTCTCTGCGGCGCCCTGCTCACCGCCCACCGCCTCGGCTACGGCAGCGCCGACACCATGAACCGCTCCGCCGCCTGGATCGTCACCGAACTGCGCGCCCAGGGCTGGACAGGCCTGATCGGCCCGTGGAACCGCGCACCGGGACGTGACCGGGACCAGGCGCTCGCCCTCCTCGACGCCACGATCCGGCGGGCCGCGCACGCGGGCGAGTGACCACCGCACGCGGGCGAGTGACCTCCCGGGCAGCGCGCCCGGGGTCATTCCACGCTGTCCGCCACCGTGAAGAGCCCGCCGTCCGGATCGCGCAGCGTGACGCAGCGGCCGTTGCCCGAGGGCAGCACGGCCGACGTGGCGGTCCCACCCGCCCGGAGGGCGGCCTCGAGGGCGACGTCGACGTCGGACACCCGGAAGTGCACGTGCCAGCGGGGCCTGATCTGCGGATCGGGCGCCGCCTCCACCGCGCCGCCGTACAGCCGCGCGACGGTCACCTCGCCGTGACTGAGCACGACATGGTCGTCCTCGTAGGAGACCTGGCAGCAGCCGGGCCGCTCGCCGGCCCATTCCAGTACCTCGGCGTAGAAGATGGCCGCGTCGAAGGCGTTCCGCGTCCGCAGCTCCAGCCAGGCCGGGGCGCCCCCCTTGCCGACGCTCCAGTCGGGGATCACCTCGCCCTCCCAGATGCCGAAGACGGCGCCCTCACGGTCGGACGCGAGCGCCGCGCGGCCCGTACCGAACCGCAGGGGTCCCACGGCCACCGTGGCGCTCCGCTCGCGGATGCGGGACGCGGTCAGATCGGCGTCGTCGACGGCGAAGTACGGGGTCCATGCGACCGCCACGGCCAGCCGTGGCGCCAGCGCGCCGATCCCGGCGACAGGCGCGCCGTCGCTCAGCGCGACGGAGAACTCCTCACCCAGCCGGGTGGGCCGGAACTCCCAGCCGAAGACGGCACCGTAAAAAGCCTCCGCGGCCCCCAGGTCGCGGGCCATGAGACTGACCCAACAAGGGGCGCCGGACATCGCATGGCTCGAGGTCGACACAGCCTTCATCCATCCGTCGCGGACGCGTGATCGTTCTCCATCCCACCGTACCCCCGACCGGATCGCCATTCCGGCGCGCCGTCCCGGTACGGCGTGCAAAGCCGCCACGGGTGGGAAAGTCTCACCAATGATGTTCGTGCACGGAGCACTACGAGAACCGTTGGCCGACCTGCTGGCGCGGCGCAGGGACCCGGTCGTCGTGCAGACCCTCAGGTCCACGGCCGCGGCGGTGATCTCCTATGCGGTCGCCCTCCAGCTGAGCAGCGAGGCGGCGCCCCTGACCGCGCCGCTCACCGCCCTGCTCGTCGTCCAGGTGACCCTCTACTCCACGCTCACCACCGGCATCCGCCGGGTCAACTCCGTGGTCGTCGGCGTGATCATCGCGATCGCGTTCAGCGCCCTCGTCGGGCTGACCTGGTGGAGTCTCGGGCTGATCATCCTGGCCTCACTGGTCGTGGGCCGGTTCGTGCGGGTCGACGAGTTCGTCCCCGAGGTCGCGATCAGCGCGATGCTCGTCCTCGGCGTCACCCAGGTCACCGACACGGCCTGGGACCGGGTCCTGGAAACGCTGATCGGCGCGGTGGTGGGCCTGCTGTTCAACGTGCTGCTCGCCCCGCCGGTCTGGGTCGGATCGGCGGGCGAGTCCATCGAGGACCTGGCACGGCGGATGCGGCAGCTCATGCTGCGTATGGGCGAGGAGCTCACCACCCCCGACTCGCCCGCCCACACCGCCGCGCGCCGGCACGAGGCGCGGCTCCACGAAGCGCGCCGGCTCGACAACGACGTGGCCGACGTCGACGCGGCGCTGCGCCAGGCGGAGGACAGCCTCCGGCTCAACCCGCGCGTCAAGGAGGGGCTCCTGCACCGCGTCGTCCTGCGCACCGGGCTCGACACGCTGGAGATCTGCGCCGTCGTCCTGCGCGTCCTGGCCCGCACGCTCACGGACCTCGCCAAGGAGCGCGGGGAGGAGGAACTCTTCCCGAGCGATGTGGCGACCGCGCTCGAAGAGCTCCTGGCGAGCGTCGCGGACACGCTCGTGAGCTACGCCGTCCTCGTCACGTCGCGCGTCAGCGCGCACGCCGACGCCGCGGAGGAACGCCTCGCGGGCGAGCTCGTCGCGGCCCGCGCGGTCCGTGACCACACGGCGGACCTGCTGCTCCAGGAGGTGCAGCGGGACCCCCGGCAGTGGCAGCTCCACGGCGCGCTGCTCGCGGAGATCGACCGGATCCTGGACGAACTGGATCTCGATCACCGCGGTCGGCGCCTGATGGAGGAACTCGACCGCCACTCCCGCGAGCGGGCCGGGAAGCGCCCGACGCTGGCGAAGATGCGTGACCGCCTCGGGGTGTAGCACTCAGTTCCGGTCGTTCATCAGCTCCTGGAAGGAGCTCATGCAGGGGGTGCAGTGACGGTCGGTCCTCTCGCGCTCTTCGAGGGGCTCCTCGTGGAGCGACTGCCCGCAGAGGGCGGTCGCGGTGCCCATGGCGGCCACGTGCCAGACGAAGACCCCGTCCCGGGGCGCTATGCCGACGTGCATTTCGTACATGGTCGTTCTCCATGCTCGGCGGACGTGTGCCTCTCCAGTGCACCGGACAGAGGGGGGTTTGCACGCCTGGAAGACGGCTGTTCGGGTGATGCCGCCCGGACCGCGGCCCCGGCCGCCCAGGCGCCGGATGGCTACGCTGGTTCTGGGGGCGTGGAAGGCGACCCGGTCGGAGGCGACCCGATGAGACGACGCCATCATTTCCACATCGACCAGGCGGGACACTCGGTCAGCGCCACCGTCGAGACCGGCCACCCCGCCGTGGTGGAGGTCCTCGTGGACGGCCACGTGATGGGGTATGCCACGGTCCGCGGCGACCGCCCCGTCTCCGTGCACATCGAGCTGCCGACCGAGCCCCCGACACCGGCGACGGTCCGGGCGGCACCCGGCCCCGGCATACCCCGCTGCGTCCTCGAAGTGCCGGGCGCGGAGCCGCAGGTCATGTCCCCGCGCCTCTACTGACGGGCGGGACCGGCGGGCAGGCGAAGCACGAAGCGGGCGCCGCCGGCGTGTTCCGCCCGGCCGGCCGAGAGGCTCCCGCCGTGCGCGTGGGCGACCCACGAGGCGATGGACAGCCCGAGCCCGGTCGAACCCGACCCGCTGCGGAACCGCTCGAACAGCGCGTCCGCCACGCCCGGGGGGAGCCCGGGACCGGCGTCCTCGACCGTGACCGTGCCGTCTCGCGTCACCTCGATCCGGACGTCGGCGGGCACACCGGGGTCGTGGCCGTGGGCGAGCGCGTTGCCCAGGAGGTTCGCCACGGCGCGCCGCACGAGCTCCGGGTCGGCCACGACCACGGTCTCCTCGGTTCGTACCGTCACCCGGTGCCCTTCGGCGGGCGTGTCCGCGACCACCGTCTCCACCAGCTGGTCCAGCCGCAGCGGCTCCGGCGCGAGGCTCTGCACCCCGCTCATCAGCCGGGCGCGGGTGAGCAGCCCGTCGACGAGCCCGCCCATGCCGTCCGCGAGCCGCATCGTGCGGCGCAGCACGTCGGCGCTGTCCGTGTCACCGCGCAGGGCGGTCTCGGCGAGCGTCCGCAGCGAGGCGACCGGAGTCCGCAGATCGTGGGCCGCGTCGGCGAGGAACGACTCCTGCTGCGCCAGCACCGTCAGCGCCGGCCGGATCGCCCGCCCGGACAGCACATGGCCGACGGCCGCGGACAGCAGGACCAGGACCGCGCAGCCGCCCGTCAGGAGCCAGGCCGTCCGTCGGTGTTCGGCCAGCGGAGCCGTGGTCTCGTACACGGTGACCACGGCACCGTCCCGACCGTCGGCGCCCTCGGCGTCGGGCGCGAAGAACGGCTCGGCGAAGAGCCGTACGGGCCGACCGTCCACCGCGCGCCGGTCGACGGCGACGACGTCCTCACGGCGTACGGCGTCCTCCGCCGCGGCCCGGACGTCGGCGGGACGGGCGGTCAGGCAGGGCCGCTCGGGGGCGAAGTCGACGACCGGTCCCGAGGACCCGTCGCGCGGCACGGAGAAGACCGTCAGCGGCGGGCAGCCGGCGTCGACGGTCTCGACGAGGTCGCGGGTGTCGAGCCGGTCCTCCGCGTCGTACGTGAGCAGGCTGATCGCCTGCGTGGTGCCGAGGTTCATGGACCGGTCGAGCTGCTCGCGCCACCGCGTGTCGTCGCTGCGGACGGCGAGCACGGCCATCGTGACGAGCCCCACGGCGCTGGTGAGGGCGAACAGGGCGGTGATCCGCCTCCGGAGCCGCCGGACCCGCCCACTGGGCGTCAGCGGCCTCACCGGGCACCCTCGCCGGCCCGCCGCCGGCCGACTCCCCCCACGACGTCGTCCCCGCCCGGCAGCACTCGCACGGCGCCCAGCCTAACCGCCCGGCGTGGTCCGTCGGTCGAGGGCGGGCCCGGACGGAACGAAGCGGTCCATCGGGGCGGAAACCCTCCCGGACCGGCACTCCGTCAGGTCAACACTCTGTAACGCCAACAGGCTTGTCGGACAGAAGGCTTCCTTCCGCACGGCATCGTCTGGGATCTTGCGTCCACCCCACACATCACACGGTCCGGTCGGTGCCACCCGCGCCCCCGGGCCTTCGGAGGACGCATTGTTTTCCCACATATCCAGCCGGCTGAGACTCTCCGTCGCGACCGCCGCAGCCCTCGGCGCTGCCGTCGCCCTCGCCGCACCCGCGCAGGCGGTGGAGTCGACCACGCCGGAGCCCTCCGGCGCCTCCGTGACGCGGACGGCGACCGTCGCGGCCCCGGCCGCCTGGGCCGCCGGCACCCGCGCCTACCTGGTCATCACCGCTCCCGGTGACACCACGGCCGTGCGCACCGCCATCGCGAACAACGGCGGTACGGTCTTCGCCTCCTACGACGCCATCGGCGTCATCGTCGCCCACTCGACGTCCTCGGGCTTCGCCTCGACGATGCGTACGGTGTCCGGCGTCCAGCAGGTCGGCGCGACCCGCACCTCCGACGTCCCCGCCGACGCCTACAACCCGGCGCTCCCCGCGAACCCGGCCCAGTCGACGACCACGCTCACCGAGTCCAACCGCTGGGACATGACGCAGATCAAGGCCGACCAGGCCTGGGCCGTCACCACCGGTTCGGCCTCCGTCAAGGTCGGCATCCTCGACACCGGCGTCGACGACCAGCACCAGGACATCGCGCCCAACTTCAACGCGGCCGACTCGGTCTCCTGCGCCTATGGCAAGGCGGACACCCGCGCCGGCGCCTGGCGGGACGTCGGCACCCACGGCACGCACGTCGCCGGCACCGTCGCCGCCGCCAAGAACGGCAAGGGGGTCATCGGCGTCGCGCCCGGCGTGAAGATCTCCTCCGTGCGCATCGCCGAGCCGACCAGCAGCCTCTTCTTCGCCGAGAACACGATCTGCGGCTTCATGTGGTCCGGCGACCACGGCTTCAAGGTCACCAACAACAGCTATTACACGGACCCGTGGGCGTTCAACTGCCCGGACAACGTGGACCAGGCCGCCATCATCGAGGGCGTCAAGCGCGCCCAGGCGTACGCCGAGAGCAAGGGCTCCCTCCAGGTCGCCGCGGCCGGCAACTCCAACTACGACCTGGCCAACAAGACGACCGACTCCGAGAGCCCCAACGACTCCACGCCGGTCACCCGCACCATCACCAACGCCTGCATCGACATCCCGACCGAGCTCCCGGGCGTCGTGACGGTCGCCGCACAGGGCAACGGGGGCGCCAAGGCCTCGTACTCCAACTTCGGCAACGGCGTCATCGACATCGCGGCCCCCGGCGGCGACGGCACCTCCGGCGTGTACTCGACGCTCCCCGGCGGTAAGTACGGCAGCAAGAGCGGTACGTCGATGGCCTCCCCGCACGTCGCGGGCGTGGCCGCGCTCATGGTGAGCGTCAACCCGGCGCTCACCCCGGCGGACCTCCGGGCCCGGCTGGCCACGCAGGCCAACGACACGGCCTGCCCCTCCGACAGCCGCTGCACGGGCACCACGGCCAACAACGGCTTCTTCGGCGAGGGCCAGACCGACGCGCTGAAGGCCGTCGGCGGCACCACCCCGCCGCCCGGGAAGTTCTTCGAGAACCTCACCGACGTCACCGTCGGCGACAACACCACGGTCGAGAGCCCGATCACGGTCAGCGGCGTGACCGGCAACGCGCCGGCCACCCTCAAGGTGGGCGTGGACATCAAGCACACGTACATCGGTGACCTGAAGGTCGACCTGGTGGCCCCCGACGGCACGGTCTACACCCTGCACAACCGGACCGGCAGCGGCACGGACAACATCGCCCAGACCTACACCGTCAACGCCTCGGCCGAGGTCGCGAACGGCGTCTGGAAGCTCCGTGTGAACGACAACGCGGCCCAGGACACCGGCAGGATCGACGCCTGGAACCTGACCTTCTAGGCCGAAGGTGCCCGACCCGGCGACCGCCGGGTCGGGCGCCTTTCCGGGCGCCTCGTCAGGCGTCCTCGCGGAGCATGTCCGCGCACTTCTCACCGATCATCATCGTCGTGATGCACGGATTGACGGTGACGAGGTCCGGCATGACCGACCCGTCCGCGACCCGCAGCCCCTGCACCCCCTTGACCCGCAGCCGCGCGTCGAGGGGCGCCAGCGGATCGTCGTCCGCACCCATCTTCACCGTGCACGCCGGGTGGTAGACGGTGTTGTGCGTCTTCTCGATGTAGTCGAGCAGCTCGTCGTCGGTGCGGACGGCCGGTCCCGGCGCGAGCTCGGCGCCCGCCCACCCCGAGAGCGCCGGCTGCTCGGCGATGCGCCGCGCGAGCTTGAGACCGTACGTCATCACGCGACGGTCGTGCTCGTGCGTGAAGTACCGGGGGTCGACCCTCGGCTTGTCGCGGTAGTCACGGCTCCGCAGCCGCACCGTCCCCCGGGACTTGGCACGGGTGACGTTGGGCGTCAGACAGAAGGCGTTCTCGGACGTCGGATATCCGTGCCGGGCGGTGTTCATGTCGAAGGGCACGGAGCCGTAGTGGAACATCAGGTCCGGCCGGTCGAGACCCGGCTCCGTGTCGTAGAAGATGCCCGCCTCCCACCACTGGCTGGACGTGGTGGTCATCGGCTGCTGGGCCTCCCACATGATGACGCCCTCGGGGTGGTCCTGAAGGTTCTCGCCGACGCCCGCGGAGTCCACGAGCACCTCGACGCCCGTCTCCCGCAGATGCTCCGCCGGGCCGATGCCCGACAGCATCAGCAGCTTCGGCGTGTCGATGGAACCGCACGAGACGATCACCTCGCGCCGGGCGCGGACCGTCCGGGTGTGGATCAGGTCCGGGTCCAGGTACTCGGCGCCGACACAGCGCCGCCCCTCGAAGACGAGCTTCTTCGCCCGTACGCCGGTGCGTATCTCCAGGTTGGGGCGCTTGCCCAGCACCGGGTGCAGATAGGCCACCGACGACGACTGGCGGATGTTGTTCTCGTCCGAGTTGATCTGGAACCAGTTCGCGCCCCTGACGACCGTCGTACCGGTGTTGAACGGGGTCGTCGGTATGCCCGCCTGCGCGCACGCCTTGAGCAGCGCCTCGCCGCACGGGTCCCCGCCCTTGAGTGTGCGGAGCTTGACGGGTCCGGTCCGGCCGTGGTGGTCACCGGGGGCGTCGTTGTTCTCCAGGCGCCGGTACAGCGGGAAGAGGTCCGCCGCGCTCCAGCCCGTACAGCCGGCGCGCGCCCAGTCGTCCAGGTCCTCGGCCGGTGCCCAGAAGGCGATGCAGGAGTTGTGCGAGGAACAGCCGCCGAGCACCTTGGCCCGGGCGTGCCGCATGAAGCTGTTGCCGCTGCCCTGCGGCTCGACCGGGTAGTCCCAGTCGTAACCGGAGTCCAGCAGGCCCATCCACCGTTCGAGTCTGAGGACGTTGTCGTCCCCGACGTCGCTCGGCCCCGCCTCCAGGACGCAGACCGTCACGGACGGGTCCTCGCTGAGCCGGGCCGCGACCACGTTGCCGGCGGTCCCGCCGCCGACGACGACGTAGTCGAACTCGTTGCTGTCGAACGCTTCGGTCATGAGGGGGTGACCTCCTTCAGTGCGGCGGGCTCAGCGGGCGTGACGGCGGCGTGATCCGCGAGGACGCCCGTACGGTGCCGCTGGACGAACCAGTAGTAGGCGAAGCCGCCCAGGGCGATCGCGCCGACGAAGAGGACGGCGCCCCAGCGCAGGTACCAGTGGTACGGGGCGGCGGCGTTGTAGACGGCCGCCCGCGGCCAGATGAGGTTGAGGGTCATCGCCCCGCCCCACAGAACCGCCAGGATGTTGACGGGCAGGCCCCAGCGGCCGAGCGAGAACTTCCCCTCGGCGGGCTGCCACCGGCCGCGCAGCCGGGCGACCAGCATCGGCACGGTGACCAGGAGATAGGCGACGTAGATCATCACGATGCCGATGCTGGTGACCACCGTGAAGATCTGCGGCTGGCGGATGTTGACCAGCAGGATGGCCAGCGCCAGGACACCGATGATCACGGTCGGCAGGATCGGGGTGCCGAACCGCGGGCTGACCTTCGCGAGCCGGGCGGACGCGGGCAGGTTGTTGTCCCGGGCCATGGCGAAGGCGAGCCGCACCGCCGCCGTGTGCACCGCGAGCGCGCAGACGGTGACCGCGATCAGCACGCACCACAGCATCGCCTTGCCGGCCGTCGGCCCCAGGACGTCCAGGACGACGTACTGCAGCCCGTCGGTCGACAGGCTCTCGCCCCGCAGGCTCGACACGCTCATCAGCGCGAGGATCAGGATGAGACCGCCCAGGACGAACGAGGCGACGATCGCGCGGATGATCGCGCGCGGCGCGTTGCGCGACGGGTCCAGGGACTCCTCGCCGAGCGAGGCCGCGGTGTCGAAGCCGTACATCACATACGCCGAGGCGAGCGAGGCGATCAGAAACGCACCCAGGTAGCCGAAGGACTGGCCGTCACCCGTGCCGGCCGTCTCCGTGACGACCTGCGGGCCGCGCACGACGTTCACCGCGAGGAGCACGATCAGCACGACGGTGGCGATGAGTTCGAGGAAGACCCCGGCGGTGTTGATCCGCGCCATCAGCTTCACGCCGAAGGCGTTGACGACGGTGGTGAAGAGGATCAGACCGGCGGCGAGGAGCACCGCGTTCGTCGCCACGTCGTACGTCCCGGTGCCGTCCCCGACGAACTGGAAGAACGACGAGATCTGAGGAAGCGTCAGCTGATAGGCGAGGGCCACGGCCGCGATGGACACGACCGAGGCGATGAGCATCATCCAGCCCGCCAGCCAGCCGACGTGCGCGTTGCCCACCTTCTTCGACCAGTTGTAGATGGAACCCGCGACCGGGTAGCGGGCGGCCAGCTCCGCGAAGCAGAGCGCGACCATGAACTGCCCGGCGAAGACCATCGGCCAGGACCACCAGTAGGCCGGGCCGCCGCTGGCGTAGCCGAAGTAGAAGAGCTGGAAGGTGCCGGTGAGGATCGAGATGTACGAGATGCCGGCCGCGAAGGTGTGGAAGTTGCCGAGCGTCCGTTTGAGTTCCGGCCGGTAGCCGAACTCGGCGAGCTCGGCGTCGTCGGAGGCCGGGGAGGGTGGAGCGATCGTCATGGTGTGACTCCTGAACGGGTAGAGGTCGGTCAGGCGAACCAGCCCTGCGGCTCCGGTGCGGTGTTGCGCCAGATGTGCTTCGCCTCGCGGTACTCGGCGAGACCGGCCGGCCCGAGCTCCCGCCCGGTGCCGGACTGCTTGAACCCGCCCCACTCCGCCTGCGGCACGTAGGGGTGGTAGTCGTTGATCCACACGGTGCCCAGGCGCAGCCGCGCCGCCATGCGGCGGGCGCGCGCCTCGTCGCTCGTCCAGACCGCGCCCGCGAGCCCGTAGATCGTGTCGTTCGCGAGCCGGACCGCCTCGTCCTCGTCGCCCTCGCGGAACCGCTCCACCGTCAGGACGGGCCCGAAGGACTCGTCCCGTACCACCGACATCCCGGCGTGACAGCCGTCCAGGACGGTCGGCAGGTAGTAGAAGCCCTGGTCGTACGCGGGCCCTTCGGGCCGGGCGCCGCCGCAGCGCAGCACCGCGCCCTCCGCGAGACCCCGCTCCACGTACGCCTCGACCTTGGCCCGATGGGCGGCCGAGACCAGCGGACCGGTCTGGGCCCGCTCGTCGAAGGGCCCGCCGAGCCGGATCTCCCCGGCCCTGCGCACGACCTCGTCGACGAACCGGTCGTGCAGCGAGTCCTCGACGAGGAGCCGCGCCCCCGCCGAGCAGACCTGCCCCGAGTGCAGGAACACCGCGGTCAGCGCCATGTCCACGGCGGCCTCGAAATCGGCGTCCGCGAAGACGATGTTCGGGTTCTTCCCACCCAGTTCGAGCGCGACCTTCTTCACCGTCCCGGCCGCCGCGGCCATCAGCCGGCGGCCGGTCTGCAGCCCGCCGGTGAAGGAGAGCAGATCGACGTCGGGATGGTCGGCGAGCGGCGCGCCCGCCTCCGGGCCCGCGCCGAGCACCAGGTTCGCCACACCGTCCGGCAGCCCCGCCTCCTGAAGCAGCCGCATGAGGTGGATCGCGGTGTGCGGGGTCAGCTCGCTCGGCTTCAGGACGAAGGTGTTGCCCGCCGCGAGCGCCGGGGCGACCTTCCAGGCCGTCTGGAGCAGCGGGTAGTTCCAGGGCGTGATCAGCCCGCACACCCCGACCGGCTCGTACACGACCCGGCTGTCGACCGCGGGTGAGCCGGTCTCGACGACCCGGCCCGCCTCCTCGGTGGCCGCCCGCCCGAAGTAGCGGAAGCAGTTCGCGATGTCGTCCATGTCGTACGCGCTCTCCACCAGCCGCTTGCCGGTGTCGAGCGACTCGGCGCGGGCGAGCGCGTCCTTGTCGCGGACGATCAGATCGGCGACGCGCAGCAGCAGGTCACCGCGGTCCGCGGCCGGGGTCGACGGCCAGGGGCCCTCGTCGAAGGCACGGCGCGCGGCCGCGATGGCCTCGGCGGTGTCCTTGCCGCCGGCCTCGTCGACCACCGCCACCAGGCTGCCGTCGGCCGGGCAGCGGATCTCACGGGTGCGCTCGTCGAGCGCGGACCGCCACGCACCGTCGATGAAGAGTTCGGGCATGTTTCTCGTTCCTCCTGGTCAGCGCCGTGTCGACGGCGCCCTGGCAGCTTGGTGTCTCACCGGACGAACGCTTTCCATGCGGAATGTGACAGCTATCACGCCTGGTCGGAGGGGTAGCAGCCGAGTTTTTCGAGCAGCCACGCGTGGAAGATCCCGATGTGATGCTCGGTGGGCACCAGGACCCCGCCGGACCGGTAGGCGCGGGAGCCCATCGCGGGCTGGGTGCGCTCGCAGGCGTCGAAATCCTGCGCGTTGACCCGGTGGAACAGCTCCACCGAGCGGGACACGTCGGCGCCGGACGCCACGACCTCGGGCGCGTACAGCCAGTCGCACTCGACGACCGTGCGGTCCTCGGCGAGCGGGAACATCCGGTGCAGGATCACATGATCGGGGACGAGGTTGATGAACACGGTCGGTTTGACCGTGATGGCGTAGTAGCGCCGGTCCTGCTCCTCGGCCACATCGGGCAGTCGGGCGAAACCCTCACTGCCGTCGACGGTGAACCCCTTGACCTCCTCGGCGAACTCGGCGCCGTGCCCCACGTAGTACTGCGCGGCGTAGCCGTCGGCGAACTCGGGCAGCACCTCGGTGAGTTCGGGATGGATGGTGGCGCAGTGGTAGCACTCCATGAAGTTCTCGACGATCAGCTTCCAGTTCGCCTTCACGTCGTACGTGACGCGCCTGCCGAGGGCGAGGTTCTCGGTGCCGTACCGCTCGATGGAGGCCCTGTCGCCGAGCCGTTTCACGGCCGCTCCGATCACGGTCTCCTCGAAGGACGGCGGCTCGTCGGCCAGGCACACCCACGCGTAGCCCAGCCACTCGCGCAGGTGCACCGTCACCAGCCCGTAGGCCGTGCGGTCGACGTCGGGCATCTTCGCCAGGTTCGGGGCGGCGATCAGCCTGCCGTCCAGGTCGTACGTCCAGGCGTGGTACGGGCACTGGAGCGAGCGCCGCACCTCGCCGGACTCCTCGGTGCACAGCCGGGCGCCGCGATGCCGGCAGACGTTGAGGAAGGCGCGCAGCTCGCCGCTCCGGTTACGGGTGACGATCACGCTCTCGCGGCCCACCTGCACCGTACGGAACGCACCGGGCCGGTCGAGGTCGGAGCCGCGTACGGCGCAGAACCACATCGATTCGAAGAGCCGCTCCTGCTCCCGCCGGAAGATCTCCGGGTCGGTGTAGAAGTGGCCGGGGAGCGTGGCGATCAGACTCGGGGAGAGCGGTGTGGTCGTCAAGGCGGTCTCCTCAGGCGGAAGGCACGGACAGGCGGCGCGGGTCGAAGAGCTCGATGGGGTGGTCGGTGGCGCCCGTCAGCGCCAGGTCGGCGAGGATCTCGCCGACGACGGGCACGAACTTGAAGCCGTGGCCGGAGAACCCGCAGGCGACGGTGACCGACTCCGGGTGCTCCGGGTGCCGCGCGATCACGAAGTGTTCGTCGGGGGTGTTGGAGTACATGCAGGTGGCGGCCTTCAGAAAGCGGCCGGGCAGCGACGGGATGTGCCGGGAGACCCGGTCCGCCATGGCCGCGACCTCCTCGTCGCGCACGGTCCGGTCGATGGTCTCCGGGGTGCACACGGTCCCCTTGCGGAAGAACGCGACCTTCGCTCCGAGCTCCGGGCCGTCGATCGAGGGGAAGCCGTAGATCTGGACGCCGTCCGCGTCCTCCCAGATGTAGATCGGGTGGTTCTCGGGGAGGAAGGGCCGGGTGCCGCCCTCGGGCTGGAACCAGTACATGACCTGCCGCTCGATCGTGAACGGCACGCCCAGGTCGTCGAGGAGCCCGGGCGCCCAGGCTCCCGGGCAGATCACCAACTGCCCGGCGGTGTAGGTGTCCTCGGCGGTGTGGACGCGTACGCCGTCGCGGTACGGCTCCCAGCGCAGCATCGGCTCCTCGAAGTGGAGGTCCGCGCCGGCGCGCGTGGCGAGCTGGAGATGGGCAGCGACGGTGTTCTCCGGGCGCAGGAGCCCGGCGCGCGCCTCGTACAGCGCCACCTCGTCGTCCGCGGGGGTGAGGGTGGGGAAGCGGCGGCGGATCTCCTTCGCGTCGAGCATCTCGTGCGGCAGGTCCCACCGCTCGGCCGAGCGCAGCGAGCCGGCGACCGTGCGGGACCCGGGCCGGCCGACCATCACGCCGCCGCACAGCGTCGCGATGTCCCGGCCGGTGTCGCGCTCCAGCGCCCCGTACAGCTCGTACGCGCGCAGCAGCAGCGGGACGTAGGCGGGGTCCTCGAAGTAGGACTGCCGGGTGATGCGCGAACCTCCGTGGCTGGAGCCGCGGTTGTGCACGGGCCCGAACTTCTCCAGGCCCAGCACGCGCGCACCGCGCGCGGAGAGATGATGGGCGGCGGCGCTGCCCATCCCGCCCAGGCCGACGACGATCACGTCAAAGGTGGGTGACATCCCTGGAACCTTCCTAGCGGCGGATACGGCTCATGTCGGGGTCGAACAGCGGCTCGTCGGCGACGGTGGCCGGGACCTTCTCACCGATGTACTCGATGTGCACCGCGCTGCCGGCGGCGAGCGGCGGCAGCCAGGCGTACGCGACACAGCGGCCGAGCGTGTAGCCGTAGGACGCGCTCGTGACGTATCCGGCCGGCCGGCCGTCGACGTACACCGGCTCCTTGCCGAGGACGACGGCGGCCGGGTCGTCGAGGAGCAGCGGTGTCAGCCTCCGCCGCGGCTCGCCGGCCCGCTCCAGCGCCGCCCGGCCGAGGAAGTCGCCCTTGTCCATCCGGACGGCGAAACCGACGCCCGCCTCGTACGGGGTGTGCTCGGTGGTCATGTCGTGGCCCCAGGAGCGGTAGCCCTTCTCCAGGCGCAGGCTGTTGAAGGCGGACCGGCCCGCGGCGATCACCCCGTGCTCCTGACCCGCCTCCCAGAGGGTGTCCCAGAGCCTCAGCCCGAGATCGGCGCTGGTGTACAGCTCCCAGCCGAGTTCGCCGACGTAGCTCAGCCGCATCGCCGTCACCGGTACATGGCCGAGGTATGTCTCCTTGGCCCGGAAGTAGCCGAAGCCGCGGTGCGAGACGTCGTCCCGGGTCAGCGGCTGCACCAGGGCACGGGCCAGCGGACCCCACACCCCGACGCAGCAGGTGCCGGAGGTGATGTCCCGGACGTGCACGTCGGCGGGCGCGTGCCGGAGCAGCCAGTCCTCGTCCGCCCGGCTGTTGGCGCCGATCTGGAACCGGTCCTCCGCCAGCCGCGCCACGGTCAGGTCCGAGCGGATGCCACCGCTCTCGTCGAGCAGCAGCGTGTAGGTCACGGCTCCCGGCTTCTTGGCCAGGTTGTTCGTGGTCATCCGCTGGAGGAAGGCGAGTGCGCCGGGGCCGGTGACCTCCAGCCTGCGCAGCGGGGTCATGTCGTACAGCGCGACCTTCTCGCGGGTCGCCCGGGCCTCGGCGGCGGCGATCGGCGACCAGTACCGGGCCGACCAGGCGTCGCGCTCCGGGACGGTGATGCCCTCGACGAGCGGGGCGTTCGCCTCGTACCAGTGCGGGCGCTCCCAGCCGCCGCCCTCCAGGAAGTAGGCACCGAGCTCCCGCTGGCGGGTGTGGAAGGGGCTCACGCGCAGCGGGCGCGGCTCCTCCATGGGCTGCAGCGGGTGCAGCACGTCGTAGACCTCGACGAACTGGCGCGCGCCGCGGTCGTGGACGTACGCGGGGGAGCGCTGCGCGTCCTCGAAGCGGGCGAGGTCGCACGCGTGGACGTCGACGGCCGGGCGTCCGTCGACCATCCATTCGGCGACGGCCTTCGCCGCCCCGGCCGAGTGGGTGACCCAGACGGCCTCGGCGAGCCAGAAGCCGCGCAGGGAGCGGGCCTCGCCGAGTAGCGGCATGCCGTCGGGGGTGAAGGAGAAGACGCCGTTGAAGCCCTCCTCGATCTCGCTGCCAGCGAGCGCGGGCAGCAGCTCCCGGCAGTCCTCCCAGCTCGGGGCGAAGTCCTCCGGGGTGAAGGCGAGCGAGGACGGCATGACCGCGGCCTGGTCGTAGGACGGCACGGTGAACGGGTCGACGGGCAGAGGCCGGTGGGCGTAGCTGCCGATGCCGATCCGGTCGGCGTGCTCCCGGAAGTACAGATCCCGGTCCTGGAACCGCAGGATCGGACGGGACGCCTCGGCGCGCTCGTCGTCGGCGCCGGCGAGCTCCGGCAGGGGCCGGGTCTTCGCGTACTGGTGGGCGAGCGGCAGCAGTGGGACGTCGACGCCCGCCATCCGCCCGACGACAGGGCCCCAGAAACCGGCCGCCGACACGACGTGGTCGGCGGGGAAGACGCCCCGGTCGGTGACGACGCCCGTCACCCGGCCGTCCGCCCGCTCGATGCCGGTGACGGTGTGCCGCTCCAGGAAGCGCGCGCCGCGCGACTCGGCGCGTTCCCGCTGGGCGCGGCAGGCGAGCACGGCGCGGGCCAGGCCGTCGTCCGGGGTGTGGAAGCCGCCGAGGACCTTGCTCTCGTCGAGCAGCGGCCACAGCTCCTTGCAGCGCGCGGCGGAGACCAGCTCACCGCGGATCCCCCAGGAGGCGGCGTATCCGGCCCTGCGGTGCAGCTCGGCCCAGCGCTCCTCGGTGGTCGCCAGTTCCAGTCCGCCCACCGCGTCGAAGCAGGGCAGCCCGTCGACCTCCAGGGCGCCGAACTTCTCGACGGTGTACGTGGCGAAGGCGCTGAGCGTCTTCGACGGGCTGGTCCGGAAGACCAGGCCCGGGGCATGGGAGGTGGAGCCGCCGGGGGCGGGCAGGGGGCCCTGCTCCAGGACCGTGACATCGGTCCAGCCCCGGGCGGTCAGCTCGTCGGCGAGCGAGCAGCCGACGATGCCGGCGCCGATGATCACGACACGGGGAGAGGTGCCTTCGGTGTCCGTCACAGGACCACCACCGAGCGCAGGACCTCGCCGCGGTGCATCTTCGCGAAGGCGTGTTCGACCTCGTCGAGCGCGATCGTCTCGGTGACGAAGGAGTTGAGGTCGAGGAGGCCGTAGAGGTACTGGTCGATCAGGATCGGAAAGTCGCGGCTCGGCAGGCAGTCCCCGTACCAGGAGGACTTCAGCGCCCCGCCGCGCGAGAACAGGTCGATCAGCGGGAGGTCGATCCTCATCTCGGGGTCGGGGACCCCGACCTGGACGAGCACACCGGCATGGTCGCGCATGAAGAAGGCCTGCTTGTACGTCTCCGGGCGGCCGACGGCGTCGATGGCGATGTCCACTCCGAATCCGTCGGTCAGCGCGCGCACGGCCTCGACGGGGTCCGTGCCGCGGGAGTTGACCGTGTGGGTGGCGCCGAACTTCTCCGCCAGGTTCAGCTTGTGGTCGTCGATGTCGATGGCGATGACCTTGCGGGCCCCGTTCAGACAGGCGCCCGCGACGGCCGCGTTGCCGACGCCGCCGCAGCCGATCACGGCGACCGTGTCGCCGTTCCCGACGCGTCCGGTGTTCACGGCGGCGCCGTAACCGGCCATCACTCCGCAGCCGATGAGTGCGGCGGCCTCCGGCCGGGCGGCCGGATCGACCTTCACCGCCTGCCCGGCGGCGACGAGGGTCTTCTCGGCGAAGGCGCCGATGCCGAGCGCGGGGGAGAGCGGCTTCCCGTCGAGCGTCATCGGCTGGGTGGCGTTGCGGGAGTCGAAGCAGTACCAGGGGCGGCCGCGGCGGCACGAGCGGCAGGTGCCGCAGGGGGCGCGCCAGGCGAGAACGACGTAGTCGCCCGGCGCCAGGTCGGTGACGCCCTCGCCGACGGACTCGACGGTGCCGGCCGCCTCGTGGCCGAGCAGGAAGGGGAAGTCGTCGTTGATCGCCCCCTCCCGGTAGTGGAGATCGGTGTGGCAGACCCCGCAGGCCAACACGGAGACGAGAACCTCACCGGGACCGGGATCGGGGACGAGGATGGTCCGCACCTCCACGGGTGCGCCCTTCTCGACGGCAACGACAGCACGGACCTCATGGGGCACGAGGGGCTCCTTGGTTGTTGCGCAGTGCACGATGGGTTGCACGATGGGGAACATAGTGGGAACGCCGACAAGGGGCCGTCAAGAGGCCGGAGTTAACGGCGCGCAAAACCCGTCGGCGGACGGAAACGCTCCGGACACACCTCCGGGCACACCTCCGGACACACCTCCCGACATACGACGACGCGGGGCCGGGTCACCCCGGCCCCGCGTCGTGGGGGCACCGCTCGACGGATCCCGTCAGATCGCGTAACCCATGCGCCGGGACAGCTCGTTCGCCGCGACGACGGTCCGTGCGGCGAGCTCGGGCAGTCGGTCCCGCTCCAGCCGGTACGCCGGACCGGAGACGCTGATCGCGCCGATCACCCGGCCGTCGTGCGCCCGCACCGGCGCGGCGACCGCGTGGAGTCCCAGCTCCAGCTCCTCCGCCGCGATGGCGAAGCCCTGCGCGTACGCCGCGTCCAGCTCGGCGCGCAGCATGCCCGCGCTCGTCACGGTGTGCTCCGTGAACCGCGGCAGCGCCCGGGCGAGCAGGCCCTCGCGCAGGGTCACAGGCAGATGGGCCAGGAGCACCTTGCCGCTGGAGGTGGCGTGCAGGGGAGTGCGCCGGCCCAGCCAGTTCTGCGCCGTGACGGAGGCGGGACCGCGGGCCTGCATGATGTTGACCGCGGCGTCGTCGTCCAGGACCGCGATGTTGACCGTCTCGCCCAGCTCGTCGGCGAGTTCACGGCAGACCGGCGACGCCTCCTGCGAGATGTCCAGGCGGACGGCCGCGGCTCCCGCAAGGCGCAGGATGCCGGCGCCCAGGAAGTACTTGCCGCGGTCCTGCGCCTGGCTGACCAGACCCCGGTTCTCCAGCACCCCGAGGAGACGGAACGCCGTGGACTTGTGCACGTCCAACTCGTCGGCGATCTCGGTGACTCCGGCCTCACCGTGCCGGGCCAGGATCTCCAGGACGCTGACGGCGCGGTCCACCGACTGGATGGCGCCCGCCCCTCCTCTGGGTGTCCGCTCCGGTGTCTCCTCGGTCGGTTCGGCCTCTGCGCGGTCGCGGGTCATAGCTCAACTCTCGCCATCTTGCGGCCCCGTGGGCACGCATCTTCGGGAAGCCCTTGACGCGGCGGGCACCCCGACCGGATTCTGTTGCGCATAGCGCTCCCTCATGCGCCATACGCAACCTGATGTTACCGAAGCGTCCCGCAGAAAACTCCTGGACCGAGGGGGGCCCGTGATTCCCGTCTGCCGCCTTGAAGACCTCCCCGTGGGCGAATCCGTCCGAATCGACACCACCCCGCCGATCGCGGTGTTCAACGCCGACGGCGAGCTGTACGCCATCGACGACACCTGCAGCCATCAGGACGCCTCCCTCTCCGAGGGATGGCTCGAGGGCTGCCTGGTCGAATGCCCGCTCCACGCCGCCTCATTCGATCTCCGCACCGGTCAGCCGACCTGTCTGCCCGCGCGGCGCCCCGTCCGTACCCACCAGGTCGTCGTCGAAGGCGGCGTCATCCACGTCCGGCCGGCCGCCCAGGAGGACACCGCAGCATGAGAACCGTCACCGTCGTCGGCGCCTCGCTCGCGGGCCTGTACGCCGCCCGCGCGCTGCGCGCCCAGGGGTTCGACGGGCGGCTGGTGATGGTGGGCGAGGAACACCACCGCCCCTACGACCGCCCGCCCCTGTCCAAGGACTTCCTCTCCGGGCGCGCCGACGAGAGCCGACTGGCCCTCTCCGACCCGCAGGAGGAGGCCGAACTCGACGCCGAGTGGCTCCTCGGCACCCGCGCCCGCGGCCTCGACGCCACAGGCCGCACCGTCCTCCTGGACAACGGCCGGACCCTCGTCACCGACGGGCTCGTCATCGCCACCGGCGCCTCCGCCCGGAGACTGCCCGGAGCCGACGGACTCGCCGGAGTCCACACGCTGCGCACCCTCGACGACGCGCGCGCCCTGCGGGCCGCCCTGAGCCGCGGCAGCCGGCGGGTCGTCGTCGTCGGCGGCGGATTCATCGGCGCCGAGACCGCCTCCTCCTGCGCCGCGCTCGGCCACGACGTCACCGTGGTGGAGGCCGCCCCGCTTCCCCTGCTGCCGCAGCTCGGCCCCGAGATGGCCGCCGTGTGCGCCGGGCTGCACCGGCGCGGCGGCACGGAGCTGATCACCGGCGCGGGCGTGGCCCGGCTGCTGCACGGCCACGGCTCCGTCACCGCCGTCGAGCTGACGGACGGCCGGACGCTCCCCGCCGACCTGGTCGTCGTCGGCATCGGAGCCGTACCCAACACCGGATGGCTCGCCGGCTCCACCCTGCTGCTGAGCGACGGCGTCCTCTGCGACGACGGCTGTGTCACCGCTCTGCCCCAGGTCGTGGCCGTGGGGGACGTCGCACGCGTCGGCGGCCTGCGCGCGGAGCACTGGACCAGCGCGACCGAGCAACCCGCCGTCGCCGTACGCAATCTGCTGGCCGGACGGACCGTCGACAGCACGCGCCCGCTGCCCTTCTTCTGGTCCGACCAGTACGGCGCGCGCATCCAGTTCGCGGGACGCCGCCGCGAGGGGGAGGGCGTACGGGTGATCGAAGGATCGACGGACGAGGGCGGATTCCTCGCTCTGTACGAGCGCGAGGGCCGCACGACCGCCGTCCTGGCCGTCGACCGCCCGCGCGCCTTCCTGCGGGCCCGCCGGGAACTGGCGGCCGCTCAGCCGGCCGGGCGGTCCCTGCCCGTCCGCCCGGGGCGGCCGGAGTCCTTGGCCACGGTCCCCGAACCGGGGTAGAGGTGATCGACCTCGGGCCGGAGATCGAGCATGTCGAGGAGCTCCGCGAGCTCGGCCAGGTCGGTCGTCCGGCGTTCGACGACCCGCCGGGCGGCACGGCGGCGCTCACCGGGATCCGGCCCCGGCGAGCCGTCGCTCTCCTCTGTGAGGTCCATGACGCCGATCCGACCACACCCCGGCCCGCTCCGCATCACCCGCCCCGCATCCCCCGCGCCCGATCGTCCGCCCCGCAACACCCGTACCCGCTCAGTGCACGCCGAGGAAGACGCCACCTGGCGTGTCGAGGTCGTCGTTGTGGAGGTGGAACGCCCGCAGCGACCGGGCGATCTCCCGCTGGGAGACATAGGCGTCGCGGTCCAGGTCCAGCCGGTCGAAGACCGTCGCGCCCCGCTCGCCCGGCACCCCCCAGACGGAGAGATAGGCCGCGAACTCCTCCCTGCTGACCCGCTTGTCCCCCTTCGTGTCCATGATGCGGAAGATCGCCTGCGCGAGGTTCTCGAGCAGCTCGGGGCGGTCCGTGTCATAGCCCACCGCGAGATGGGCGGCGACGAACTCGTCCTGGCCCAGTCGCTCCTGCCCGGGCACCGACTGGGCGAGCAGCCCGAGCCACTGCGCCCAGTAGGCCCGGGCGAGCGCCTGGATGCGGGGGTCGTCCTGCGCCAGCCCGTACGCCTCGGCGTAACCGTCCACGATCCGCCGGTGGTCGGCCCAGGTGACGAATCCGTCCCCGTCGGTGTCCAGAACCTCGAAGAGCCGCCGAAGCCTACGGGTGATCCAGTCGAACGTCGCCATTCGTCCGTGTCCTTCCGGGAGAGACGTGGGTACGGACGTCCCAGTGTCGTCGCTCGTCCCGCACCGGCGTACCACGCAACGCGCCGGCGGCCCTCCGCCCCGGGCCGCGACCCATGTGGCGGACGGGACGCGGTCCCCTTGGGGGGCGGAATCGGGACCACGGACCTACGGTGGTCGAAGAGCGCGATCAAGCCGATCCCCGTTTCCGAGGAGGCTGCGATGGAGCGGCACTTTGTCTGGGTGACCACGCGCCGCGTCGAGCCGGGCACCCTGGAGGACTTCGAGCGGGCCTGGCGTCCGGGCTTCGCTCCCGACGGCATGCTCCGGGCCCTGGCCTACTGGTCCGAGGACGGGCAGGAGATCACCGGCGTCTCGATCTGGGCCTCGCGGGAGGCGTGCGACGCGTGGCGGTCCTCCGACGCGGAGCGGGAGCGGCGCGAGGCCATGGCCCCGTACGTCGTCCAGGAGAGCGAGGGCTTCTACCGGGGCGGCGAACTCACCCTGCCGTCGAGGTAGAACGACCGGGCGGGGCGACCACGCGTAGGTTCGCACGTCCCCGCACCGCGCACCGCGCCTACGGATACGTCCGCACGTCGTCGTTGTACTCCCGGGCCCGTTCCCGTACGAGCGCGGGCAGCGTTCCCGACGCCAGGTCCGCCAGGGACGTGCCCTCCAGGACCTGGCGCAGACTCGTGCGCACGGCCCGCCACACGTCCGGCATCGGCGCGGCGGCGCCCTGGTACTCCAGACCGGTCAGCTTCAGATCACGCACGCTCACGAGGGGTCCGTCCATCGCGCGGACGACATCGGCGAGGGTGATCTCCGCGGGCGGTCTGGCGAGGGTGTACCCGCCGTCCGGCCCGCGCACGCTCCGTACCAGCCGCGCCTGACGCAACTCGCTGAGGACGACGAAGAGAAAGCGGACGGGGATGTCCTGACGGCCCGCGATGTCCTCCGCCTTCAGGGGCCGGTCGGGGGAGCAGGCCAGCTCCGCCATGGCGCGGACCGCGTAGTCCGTTCTCGCTGAGATCCTCACCGCCTCAATGTCTCACGGTTGGCGGGAAAGCGATCCGGCGCGGCCCGCGAGGACGCGGCGGCCTTGTCATTCCACATTGTTCATCGACATAGTGCACTTCACGGCGCGGCACCCGACCGCGCAGCGTCCGCCTGGCTCGGAGGTTCCGTCGTGTCCGTGGTGTCCCAGAAGTCGGCCGGGTCCGGCCACCCGCGCCCCACCGTGGCGGTCGTCGGCGCGGGCGCGGCCGGAGCACTCGTCGCCGTCCAGCTGTGCGAAGCCGCCGCGCGCCGCCGCACCCCCCTCGACCTGGTCCTGATCGACCCGGCGGCCGAGGCGGGACGCGGCACGGCCTACGCCACCGAGGTCACCGGGCACCGGCTCAACGTGCCCGTCGGCGGAATGAGCTGTTACCCCGACGACCCCGGGCACTTCCTGCGCTGGCTCTGCCGCCACGGCGAATCCGCCGTCACCGCCACCGACTTCGCGTCCCGCTACCGCTTCGGCTCGTACCTCGCCGACACCCTCGGCCGCGCCATCATCACCGCCCACGGCACGGTCGCCGTCCGCCGCCTGCGCGCGCGGGCGACCCGCTGCACCGACACGGCCGAGGGGCGGCTGGAGCTCCGGCTCGCCGACGGCGGGACCGTCACCGCCGACACCGTCGTCCTGGCCACCGGACCCGCCGCCGGAACCGCCGGCTGGGCCACGGAGGAGCTGCGCGGCTCCGACCGGTTCATCGCCCGCCCCTGGGCGCCCGGCGCCCTCGACGCGGTGGGCCCGAGCGACGACGTGCTGCTGGTCGGGACCGGGCTGACCGCCATCGACCTCGCGCTCGTCCTCGACCGGCCCGGCCGCACCGTGCACGCCCTGTCCCGCAGCGGCCTGCTGCCCCAGCCCCACGCCGTCGCCCCGCTCCCGCCCGTACCGCCCCCGCCGGGCCTCGCGGCCCTGCCGCTCCACCGGCTCCGTAGCGAACTGCGCCGTCATCTGGCCGCCTCGATGCGGGACCACGGCGACTGGCGGCCCGCCCTCGACGGGCTTCGCCCCGGCATCGTGTCGCTCTGGCAGGGCCTCACCGACGAGGAGCGGGCCGAGTTCCTCGACCGCGACGCCACCCGGTGGAACGTCCACCGGCACCGGATGGCCCCGACCACCGCCGAGACCATCGCCCGCGCCCGCGCCGCCCGCCGCCTGCGGATCCACGCCGGCCGGATCGCCTCGGCCGCGCCGCGCGAGGACGGCCGGCTCGCCGTCGCACTCGCCGACGGGCGGGAACTGACCGTGGCCTGGGTCGTGGACTGCACCGGGCCCGGCCTCCGGATGGACGCCGCCGGGGACCCGCTGTGGGGCGGGCTGCTCGCCGACGGACTCGCGACGCCCGGACCGCTCGGCATCGGCGTCGCCACCGAGGACGGCCGACTGCGCGACACCCACGGACACGCCGGGCGGCCACTGTTCACCCTCGGCGCGCCCCGGCGCGGCGAGCTGTGGGAGACGACCGCGATCCCGGAGATCAGGGCGCAGGCCGCGACCATCGCCGAAGCCGTGCTCGCCCCGCTCACCCGCACGCCCCGGCCCACCCGCCGCCGGCCCACCGACCAGTTCGGGCTGCCACTGTCGACCCACGCCGCCGCGGCGGCCGCCTTCCGCGGCGGACTCGCCCGGGTCGTCACCGTACGGGCGAAGGCCGCCGAGTCGTTCACCCGGGCCACCGAGCTCGACCCCGGCTTCGCCCTCGGCCACGCGGCGCTCGCCCTGCTCGGCCACGAGTGCGGCGCGGACGTCGACGTGGACCGCGCACTCGCCGACGCCCGGCGCAGCGCGGCCGACCGCGGCGACGAGCGGGAACGCTCCTTCGTGGACGTCGTCTCCCGCCGGGTCCGGGCGCACGACGGGGACGATGGGGACGACGGCGACCGGGCGCTCGTCGACCACCTCGACCGCTTCCCCGGCGACGCCCTCGCCCTCTCCATCGCCGTGCCCACGATCGCCTTCGCCGGGGTCGGCGACCTCGACGGCACGCTGGCCCAGCGGCTGGTGGAGCGCACGGCGCCCGCCTACGACGGCCACTGGTTCCACACCTCGCTCCTGGCCTTCCTCCGCCAGGAGCAGGGGCGCATCGACGAGGCGGGCGCCCTCGCGCGGGTGGCCCTGGCCGCCGAGCCCGCCTCCGGACACGCCGTCCACGCCCTCGCCCACGTCCACTACGAGTCCGGCGAGCACCGGGCCGGCCGCGACTGGCTCGACGGCTGGATCGGCGGCCAGGGCCGGGGCGCCGTGCACCGGGCCCACTTCTCCTGGCACGTGGCGCTGCACGAACTCGCCCTGGACGACGCCGATGCGGTACGCCGCCGCTGGTTCGCCCAGCTCGCGCCCCGCCAGGTCAACGGCGTACGGGCGCTGGTCGACTCCGGCTCGCTCCTGTGGCGGGCCCGGATGGCACGGAACTGGACGGGCCGCGTGCCCGTGGACGGGGTGCTCGACGCGGTCGCCCGCGATCTGGTGAAACGGCCCGCCACCGCGTTCACCGCCCTCCACAGCGCCGTCGCCCTGACCGCCGCGGGCGATCTGCCCGCGCTCCGGCGGCTGCGCACCCACGCCGCCGGGGCGGACGCCGTCCAGCGGGAGGTCATCGCTCCCCTGTGCCGCGCGCTTGAGGCCGTCCTGGAGGAGCAGTGGACCACCGCCGTGGAGGGCCTGCGCGGCCTGCTGCCCACCCTGCGCCGGGTGGGCGGCAGCGCCGCGCAGCGCGAGGTCGTCGAGGAGACCCTGCTGTACGCGCTGATGGAGGCGGGCCACAGCGACGCCGCCCGCCACCTCCTGGAACAGCGCCTCGACCGCCGCGCCTCACCCCTCGACCGCCGCCGGCTGGCCGACCTGCGCGCCTGAGCCGACCGCGGCCCGAGTGGGGGTTCAGCCCCTCTCGATCAGATGGTGCAGCAGGTCCGCGGCGGCGCGGCCGAACGACGGGTCGTTCAGATGCGTGTCGATCTCGACCACGTCCACGGTGCTGCCCGTGAGACCGTGCCGGAGCGCCGCGAACAGTGCCTCGTCCAGGGCCGGATCGTGGTACGGCCCGCCCGGCGCGCCCAGCGTGGACAGGCCCCGCAGCGGCAGGCACACCGCTGTGGGGCCGGTGGCCGTCCGCAGTTTCGTCGCGACCCGCGCACCGAGCTCGGCGCACTCCCCGGCCGTCGTCCGCACGACCGTGATCGACGGGTTGTGCACCCGTACGTCCCGGTCGCGCATCCGCTCCGGGACCGTGTCGATCGGGCCGAACTTCACCAGGTCCAGCGCGCCCGGACTCACCACCTGCGGCACACCCCGCCGCCCCGCGGCGAGAAGACGGTCCGGGCCCGCCGTCAGGATCCCGCCGCAGAGATCGTCGGCGAGCTCACAGAGCGTCAGATCCAGTACGCCCGCGAACAAGCCTTGCTCCGCCAGCGATTCGAGCGTCCGTCCACCGGCCCCGCTGGCATGGAACACCAGCACCTCGTAGCCGAGCTCGGTCAGCCGCTCGCGCGCCGCGTCGACGCCCGGGGTCGTCACCCCCGCCATGCTCGCCGCGATCAGCGGCCGGCCGTCTCCGGAGTCCGACCACTCCGACGACCCCGAGGGGCGCGCCGCGAAACCCCGCGCCATCCCGGCGACGGCGTCGACCGCGTTCGCCAGGATCGGGGCCGACACCCTGTTGACCCCGGCGATGTCGACCACGCTGTACATCATCGTGATGTCCGCCGAGCCGACGTACGGCGCGACATCGCCCGAGGCCATCGAGGAGACCATCACCTTCGGCACCCCGAGGGGCAGCTCCCGCATCGCCCGCGTCGCGATCGACGTGCCCCCGCTGCCGCCGAGGGCGAGCACCCCGTGGAGCCTGCCCCGCTCGTACAGCCCCCGCACGACCTCCGCCGCACCGCGCGCCATCGCCGTGACGGCCGCGCCACGGTCCCCCTCGTCCCGTAGCCGCTCCAGATCCGTACCCGCCGCCCGGGCCACCTCGGCGCGCGGGACGTCGGCGGGTATCCGCGCCGTCCCGGCCACCCCCGCGTCGACCACGATGACCTCGACCCCGCGGCTCAGGAGCCGCTCGCGCAGCCATCCGTACTCCAGACCCTTGGTGTCCAACGTCCCCACCAGCACAACGATCGCCATTCCCGTACTGTCCGACGAAGTCGGCTGATCGACAAGAGCGCTGATCGACAGGAGAGTGGCGGCCCGACACCGAGGCGCGTGACGGCGGACGGCATACTGACCCCCCTTGATCACCACCACGCATCAGGAGGAGTCATGACCGCCAGCTTCAAGACCGTCATCGAGGTGGGTCCGGACCATCTCGACCAGGCCCGGGCCATCGACCGGCTGTTCCAGGAGGCGATCGCCCCGGCGACCGTCAACTTCGACTTCGAGAACATCCACCGGGCCGCCGCCGCGATCCCCGACAGCGACGTCGTGAAGATGGTCCGCGGCTGGGGACTCCAGGAGCACGCCCCGGTGATGGTCATGGTGCTCTCCCTCAAGGAGGCCGTGCGCCAGGCCCTGCCCGGAGAGTTCGCCGAGGCCTCGTTCTGGAACACCGTCGAGCAGGAACTCGCCTGCGCGTTCACCGGACTGGCCGCCCAGGAGGGCGAGCCGGGACTGTCGTACTACGAGGAGGGCCCTGACCGCACCCGTTACTACCGGGACCTGTTCTTCGCCCTGCAGGACGAGGAGACCGGCGACCACATGTACGCGATCGCCTTCTGCATCGACGTGACCGTCGGCCTGGAGAAGGAGAAGGCCGGCGCCCTGGAGATCTCGGACATCGCGCCCTACGCGATCCGGCTCAACGCGATCGTCCTGCGCCAGCAACTGCGCCTCGCGGCCTGACCGTCGCCCGCACCCGCGGTGACCCGCACCGGCCCGCCGTCCCGGGCCGACCCCGCCGGGAACCTAGACTGCCCGCATGGCGAAGTACTTCGACGTGCACCCCGAGAACCCTCAGCGGCGCACCATCAGCAGCGTGGCCGACAGCATCCGCTCCGGTGCGCTCGTCGCGTACCCCACGGACTCCTGTTACGCCCTGGGATGCCGGCTCGGCAGCCGTGACGGCATCGGCCGGATCCGCTCGATCCGCGACCTCGACGACCGTCACCATTTCACTCTCGTGTGCCAGAACTTCGCGCAGCTCGGCCAGTTCGTGCACATCGACAACGACGTGTTCCGCGCGATCAAGGCGGCCACCCCCGGCAGTTACACCTTCATCCTCCCCGCGACGAAGGAGGTGCCCCGGCAGTTGCTGCACCCGAAGAAGAAGACGGTCGGGGTCCGCATCCCCGACCACGGCGTCACGCAGGCCCTCCTCGCCGAACTCGGCGAACCGCTCCTGTCCAGCACGCTGCTCCTGCCCGGTGAGGACGAGCCGTTGACGCAGGGCTGGGAGATCAAGGAACGGCTCGACCACCTGGTGGACGCCGTGGTCGACTCCGGAGACTGCGGCACGGAGCCCACGACGGTCGTCGACTTCTCCGGCGGCGAGCCCGAGATCGTACGGCGCGGGGCGGGCGACCCCACGCGGTTCGAGTAGCCCGCGGCCCGGCGTGTGATGATCGCGGCATGACCGTCATATCTGTGAGGCACGCGCTGACCCTGGCCGCGGCGGCCGTCCTGACCGCCGGATGCGGCCTCGCGGACGAACTCGACCGCGAGGCCGATCCCGAGCGGACCGGGGCGCACGCGGCGACGTCGAAGCCCCCGGTCACCGGTGTGCCGCCGCTGGCGGAGACCCCACCTCCGGCGACCCCGGAGGGCTGCCCGGCCGGTGGCGTCACGGTGTCGACCGGCATGGTGAGCGCCGCCATGGGGCTGCGGGCCATGACGGTGACGCTCACCAACTGCGGAGTGCCCGAGCAGCTGTTGAACGGCTATCCGGACGTACGGGTACGGGACGTGGACCGCGAGCGCATGGACGTCACGGTCCTCAAGGGCCCCGGACCGATCACCACGCTCGACGACCCGGGACCGCATCCGGTGACGTTGAAGCGCGGGGAGTCCGCGTACAGCGTGTTCGTCTGGCGCTACTCGGCCGTCGACGCGGCGACCCGGCGGGGGAGCGGCGTGTACGTGGAGATCGGCCCGACCGCCGGCGCGGACCGCCGGACGGTGGAGCCGGAGGGCGGCCTGGACATCGGGGAGACCGGCCTGCTCGGCACGACGGCGTGGCAGAAGAAGGCCGCGGACTGAGCGGAGACGGGGCGGGCCCGTCTCGTCTCCGCGACGGTCGCGGTCACGCCCGTCGTCATCGTCATCGTCACCGTCACCGGACGAGTCGCAGGCGGCCCGCCTTCGCCGCCGCGACCAGCTCGGGCACCGTGCCGAGTTTGACGCGCGGGCGGCCCGCGTCGCGGCCCCGGGCCAGCTCGGCCCGGTCGATGGCGGCGAGTCCCCGGGCGTCGACGACATGGCGGCCGCGCCGGCGCACGAGTCGCTCGAACGCCCTGCTCGTACCCGACGGTGCGGGCAGGGCGCCCGCCATGGCGTCGGTGAGGAGCGTGCCGATCGTCTCGGCGGCGCAGGTGCGGTTGGCCCCGATACCTCCCGAGGGGCCCCGCTTGATCCAGCCGACGACGTACGTGCCGGGCGTCCCGGCCACCCGGCCGCCCTCGTGCGGCACGGTGCCGGTCGCCTCGTCGAAGGGCAGCCCCGGCACCGCCACACCGCGGTAGCCGACCGCCCTCAGCACCAGGCCGGCCGGGATCTCCCGTTCCTCCGGACCCTCCGTCACCCGCGCGCCGCAGACGGACCCGTCGCCGAGCAGGGCCACCGGCGCCGAGTGGAAGTGGAGCACGATGCGCCGCTCCGGCGTCGGCGGGGAGGACCAGTCCACGGTCTCCCGGGCCACCGCCCGGAGCAGCGCGGCCTTCTCCCGCGCCGCCGCGCCGTCGATCGCCGCGCCGATCCGCGGATCGTGGTCGTCGACGACCAGCCGCACCCCTGGCAGGTGGGTGAGCGCGAGCAGTTCGGACGAGGTGTACGCGGCGTCCTCGGGGCCGCGCCGGCCGAGCAGGACCACCTCGCGCACCTTCGAGGCGCGCAGGGCGGCGAGCGCGTGGTCGGCGATGTCGGTGCCGGCCAGCGTCTCCGGATCCCTCACGAGGATGCGGGCGACATCGAGGGCGACGTTCCCGTTGCCCACCACGACGACCCGCTCGGCCGACAGGTCGATCGCGTCCGGCGCGGCCTCGGGGTGGGCGTTGTACCAGGACACGAACGCCGTCGCCGCGATGCTGCCCGGCAGGTCCTCACCAGGGATGCCGAGCCGCCGGTCGGTGGAGGCACCCACCGCGTACACGACCGCGTCGTGGTGCGCGGCGAGTTCCTCGGCGGTGACGTCCTTGCCGATCTCGACCCCGAGGCGCATCCGTACCCGGGGGTGGCGGTGGAAGCGGGCGAAGGTCTCGCCCACCTTCTTGGTCGAGGGGTGGTCGGGCGCCACGCCGTACCGGACGAGACCGCCGGCCACCGGCAGCCGGTCGACCAGGGTCACCTCGGCGTTGGTGTTCAGGAGCAGGTCCTCGGCGGCGTACATCCCGGCTGGACCGGTGCCGACGACCGCGACCCGGATCGGTGCGAAGTCGGACGGCAGGCCCCGCTCGAAGACCGGCGCGCCCCAGGTGTGGAAGTTCGGGCCCGCGGCGGCCGGTTCGGGCTCCTGATCGGCGAAGTACGCCGCGTTGATGGCGGCGTACTCCCGCTGGGTGGGGGAGAGGCTGTCCACCGGGAAGATCGCGTCGACGGGGCAGGCGTCGGCGCAGGCCCCGCAGTCGATGCAGGTCTGCGGGTCGATATGGAGCATCTCCGTGCTGCCGAACGCCCGTTCTTCGGGCGTCGGATGGATGCAGTTGACGGGGCAGACGGCGACGCAGGTGGCGTCGCTGCAGCACGTCTGGGTGATGGCGTAGGTCATGGCGTCGGCTCAGCTCGGCTCGGCGGGGCGGCGGTTCGGTGGGCGGGGCGGTTCCGTGTGCGGCCCGCGAGGGTCAGATCAGATGGGCGCGCTTGTAGAAGAAGAGCGCCGGCCCGGTGAGGAGGCGGGCCGAGGCAAGGAACTCCATGAGTCCCGAGCAGCTGGACCGCATCAGCGACCGGTGGTGCTCGTTCGCCCGCGCCTCGGTGAGGGCGCGCCGCGTGTCGAGGCCGGCGTTCGCGTAGACGTCGCGGTTCACCATGCTGGTGACGATGAAGTACGAGGCGATGGCGATCACGAACGCGTTGAGCTGCCGGCGCAGCGGTCCCGCGTGCCGCAGCCGCTTGCGGGTCTCGTCGCGGGCGAACTTCATGTGCCGCGACTCCTCCACGACATGGATGTTGTTGATGGTGCGGACGAAGGGCACGACCCGCTCGTCCCGCATCCAGTCCCGCTGCATGACGTCGAGGACCTCCTCGGCGACCAGGATCGCCGCGTAGGCCGCCTCGCCGAAGGCGAGCGTCTTGAAGGCGCGGCCCAGTTCGACCACCGCCCGACGGGGGCGGTAGGCCGGGGCGCCCAGTTTCGCGGCGCCGCGGGCGAACATGATCGAGTGCCGGCACTCGTCGGCGATCTCGGTGAGCGCCCACTGGAACCGCGCGGAGGTCGGGTCCTTGGCGTAGATGTCCCGCAGCACCATCTGCTGCAGGATCATCTCGAACCAGATACCCGTACTGGCCACCGACGCGGCCTCCTGCCGCGTCAGCTCCTTGCGCTGGTCGTCGGTCAGTTCGTTCCAGTACGCCGTGCCGTAGAGCGTGCTCCACTCGGGGCTCGCGCCGTGGAAGTCCTTGTCCAGCGGGGTGTCCCAGTCCACCTCGACGGCGGGGTCGTACGACAGCTTCGCGGCCGAGTCGAGCAGTCGCCGGGCGACGTCCTGCCCGGCGCGCCGGTCCTGGCTCTCCGGCCGAACGGTGCTGCTTGCCATGGTGCGGCTCCTTGAATCGAGTGAGATCGACCCGACGCCGGCCGTCCTTCGCCCCTCTCGTTCCCGCGTGACGAGTCCGAAGGCCACCGAGCGCCACCCACGCTTGTTAGACGCGGCGTCTAGCAAGCTGTTAGACGGAACGTATAACAAGAGGCCCGTGCGGGCCTAGCCCCGTGCGGAAAATCCACGCGATCTCCATGCCCGCCCGCCGGTGGAGCCGGCCCCGCCCGGCCGGCATGCGGACAACGCCACAGGGAACGGCGCCGTTCGCCCCCGCCGCGGCCGCCGCCCCGGCATGCTCGTACACGCGCCCGAGAACCCTCGGGAGCGAACCGCACCGCTGGGACCGACGGATGACCGACGCAGCACCCTCCTTCCACCTCCTTCCCGGGGACCCCGACTCCCCGGTTCTCCTCCATGTGCCGCACTCCTCCCGCGCGTTGCCCCCGGACGTGCGCGAGGGAATCGTGCTCGGCGACGAGGAACTCGCACAGGAGCTGGACCACATCACCGACTCCCACACGGAGCGGATCGCCGACCTGGCGGCGGACGCCGCCGGCGTGACCCCCTGGCGGTTCGTCAACCGGCTCTCGCGGCTGGTCGTCGACCCCGAGCGCTTCCCCGACGAACGGGAGGAGATGACCGCCGTCGGGATGGGCGCGGTGTACACGCGGACCACGCACCGCGCCGAGCTCAGGCCGGCCGGCTTCGACCCGCGGCCTCTCCTGGACCGGTACTTCGAGCCGTACGCGCGCGCCATGACCGCCGCCGTCGCCGACCGCCTGGCGACCGTGGGCAGCGCCGTGATCATCGACGTGCACTCGTACCCGACCGAGCCCCTGCCGTACGAGCTGCACGGCGACGGGCCGCGCCCGCCGATCTGCCTGGGCACGGACCGCCGCCACACGCCGCCCGCGCTCCTGGAGGCCGCGCGCGCGGCGTTCGCCGGCTTCGGCGGGGTCGGGACGGACAGCCCCTTCGCGGGTACGTACGTGCCGCTGGAGCACTACGGGCGGGACACGCGCGTCAGCGCGCTGATGGTCGAGATCCGCCGTGACGTCTACATGAAGGAGCCGGGCGGTCCCGCCGGGCCGGGCCTCGACACACTCGCCGCGGCGCTGGCAGAGCTGGTCGACGCGGCGGGGACCGGCGTCACCGGTCCCGGAGGAGAGGCCGCCCGGCGCACCGGGTGAGGCCTCAGTCCGAGGACTCGGCGGCGTTGCGCCACACCGTCAGGTCCAGGGTCATGTACGTGCTGGGGGAGTCCTCGGCCGAGAAGCCCTGGACCGTGACCAGGCCGATGTGCCCCGTGCCGGTCGTGACGCAGACCTGCCGCCCCTTCGACAGCTTGTTCACGTACACGTTCTGGGTGAAGCGGGTGTCCGCGCGGCAGGCGGCGAGCGACCCCGGCTGCCCCGGGTCGAGCAGGACGAGGTTCCCGCCCGAGCTCTCCGCGTCGAGATAGCCACCGGTGTCGTAGGAGAGCTCGTACCCGCCGTCCTCGCCCCGCTGGGGCCGGACGGCGTCGTCCCCGAGCGTCAGGTGGTACCCGGCGGTGAGATTGACGCCCTTGAACTCGGCGGGCTTCGGCTGCGGTTCGGCGCTCGGCTTCGCACCCGCGTCCGTGCTCCCGCCGTCCTGCCCGCCCTGGCCGCCCTGCGAGGAGGTGCCGCCCTGCGACGAAGCGCTGCCCTTCGTCTGCGGCTCCTTGTCCTTGAGCAGCAGATACGCCGTGGCACCCGCGGTGATGCCGAAGACCAGCGCCGCGGCGAGGGCGACGACCGGACCTCGCCGGCGCGGGGGCACCGGAGGCATGGCCCCCGGCGGCATGCCCCCGTGCGGCATCGCGCCCGGCGGCAACGGCCGACCGGGGAACCGGTGGGCCGGCGGGGCGGCATGCGTCGGCGCGTAGGCGAGCGACTGGGCCGGATTCGGCCCGGGGGCGACGGGCGCCGTGGGGGCGTAGCCCGCGGGCGGCGGAGCGGCCGGCGTGGGCGGAGCCGAGGGTGCCGTGGGCGCGTACCCCGGCGGCGGCGGAGTCCGGTCGGAGGCGGGCGCGGGAGCCGCCGTCCGTACGGTGATGTCGGCGGCCACCGTCCTCGGCAGCCAGTCCTCCGCGCGCCGCAGCACCGTCTCGGCGTTCGCGGACCGGCACAACTCGATGATCTCGGCGACGGACGGCCTCGCGGCGGGGTCCTTCGCGAGCGCGCGGGTGACCAGTTTCCTCAACCGCTCCGGTACCCGCTCGAGATCGGGCTCCTCGTGGACGATCCGGTACAGGACGCCGTGCGAGGTGCCCTCGCCGAACGCCGGCGAGCCCGTCGCCGCGTACGCCGCGACCTGGCCGAGCGCGAAGATGTCGGTGGCCGGGGTGACCCGGCCGCCGCCCGCGGCCTGCTCGGGGGCCATGAAGGACGGGGTGCCGATGGTGACGCCACTGCCGGTGAGGGAGGTCGCGTCGGCGGCGTAGGCGATGCCGAAGTCGATGACGCGGGGCCCGTCGGCGGCGAGCAGGACGTTGGACGGCTTGAGGTCGCGGTGCACGATGCCCGCGCCGTGGATGACGTGCAGCGCCTCCGCCATGCCCGCGACGAGCAGCAGGACCGTCTCGACCGGCAGCGCCCCGTGGGCGACGACGGCGTCCGCGAGCGAGGGCCCGGGCACGTACGCGGTCGCGAGCCAGGGCCGCCGACCGTCGGTGTCGGCGTCGATGACCGGCGCGGTGAACAGCCCCTGCACCCGCTGCGCCGACTGCACCTCCTGCGCGAACCGGCGCCGGAACTCCGGGTCGTCACCGAACTCCGGCCGGATCACCTTGATGGCGACGGGCCGCCCACCGGGCGTGTACGAGAGGTACACCTTGCCCATACCACCGGCGCCCAGGCGCGCGGCCAGTCGGTAGCCGGCCACCGTGGTCGGGTCGTCCCCCTCCAGCGGCTGGAAAATCCGAGAAGCGCCGCCGTGGCCCGGCTGCTGACCAGTCATCAACTCATGTCTCCCGCACAGAGCCCCGTTGTCGACCCGCACCCTATCCACACCGGGGAGGTCCGCGCCCGACCTCTGGCGACGTCGGCGCCCCGACGCCCGCCGCCCGTGCGAGGTGCCGGCACGGTCAGCCGTTCTCCGGCGCACGTGCCTCGCGGAGCGCCGTGCGGACCGACCAGATCACCGACACCAGCGGTACGGCCACCACGGCACCCACGACGCCCGCCGCGATCGCTCCCGCGATCACCGAGATCGCCACCACCAGAGGGTGCAGCCGCACGGCCCAGCTCATGACGAGCGGATGCAGCAGGTGCCCTTCGATCTGACCGATGACCACGATCAGGGCGATCACGATCGCCGCCACCAGCGGGCCCTGCGACGCCAGTGCGACGACGGCGGCGACCGCGAGCGCGATCGGGGAACCGATCAGCGGGACGAAGGCGGCCACGAACTCCAGCAGGGCCAGCGGGACCGCCAAAGGGACCCCGAGCAGCCAGAGTGCGACGCCGACGAGCACCGCGTTCACCGCCGCCACCAGGACGATCCCGTGGGTGTAGCCCGTGAACGTCCGCCAGGCCGCCCGGCCGCCGATCGCCGCCCGGCCGCGCACCGCCCGCGGCAACTGCTCCTGGAGCCAGGCCCACTGCCGGTCGCCGGAGTGGATGAAGAACACCGAACAGAACAGCGCCAGGGCCAGCGTGGTCAGCACCGCCACCAGCTGGTGCGCACCGCTCACCGCCTCGCTGACGAGAGTGGACCGGTGGCTCGACAGGAACTGCCCGATCCGGCTCTGGACGTCCGACAGCGCCTCCGGGTTCAGCCGGAACGGCGGCCGCTCCAGCCAGTCCTCGATCCGGCCGATCCCGTCCCGGAACTCGCGCACCAGCGTCATCCGCTCACCCTCCACCGCCTCGCCGACCAGCGCGAGCACCCCGAGGACGAGCGCGATGCTGCCGAGGAGGGTCAGCGCGACCGCCAGGGGGCGCGGCAGACCCCGGGCGACCACATCGGCCACCGGGCGTAGCAGCGCGGTGATCACGAGACCGAGGAACACCGCCACCCCGATCTCGTGGAAGCGCCCGAGCAGCGCGAACAGGCTGTACACCGCGGCTCCGACGACGAGCAGACGCCATGCGTAGGCGGCGGCGGTACGGAGGAACGGGACCACCGGCGGTGGAGTGCCTGTCTGCATGGCGAACGACGTACCACCAGGGACGCGGCGGACCACCCGCTCGTCCCCACATTCGCCCGAGAACGGCGCGACGGGGGTCCGGACGGGCGAATACCGGGTGAATCCCCGGCGCCTGCCGGTGTCGTCACGGCGGACGTCGCCCGGCGCCGGTGAGGATCGAGGGATGGGCATCGTCCTGCCGGTCCTGTTCGCGCTGCTCTCCGCGTCCAGCAATGCGCTCGCCACGGTGCTGCAACGCCGCGCCGCGCTCACCGTTCCCCAGACCGACTCCTTCCGCCCCGGCCTGATGCTCGACCTGCTGCGGCGCCCGCTCTTTCTGGCCGGCATCCTCGCGGTGATCACCGCAGGGGCCTGCCAGGCGGTGGCACTGGCGACCGGCCCGCTGGCACTCGTACAGCCGCTCTTCGTGCTGGAGCTGCCGCTCGCCCTGCTGATCGCCTCGACCATGACGCGGGAGCGGCTGCCCGCGGCGCTCTGGCCGGCCGTCGCGGGGGTCGTGCTGGGTCTCGGGATCGCGCTCGCGGCGGCCTCACCCAGCGGCAACCGTACGCACCTGGAGCTGAGCCGCTGGATCCCGGCGCTCCTGCTGTGCGGCGGTGCGGTGGTGGCGCTGGCGTCGGCCGGGCTGCGCAGGCCGCTCGGCCGCGCCCGCGCCGGATGCCTCGGTGGCGCCACCGCGATCTGTTACGCGCTCACCGCCGCCTTGATGAAGACGGCCATGAACATCCTCGACGAGGGCGGCCTCGGCGCCTTCCTGACGGCCTGGCAGACGTACGCCTTCGGCCTGACCGGGATCGCCGCCCTCCTTCTGCTCGGACATGCCATGCAGGGCGGGCCGCTCGTCGCCTCGCAACCGGCCCTGACCCTGGGGGACGCCTCGGTGAGCCTCGCGCTGGGCGTCCTGCTGTACGAGGAACACGTACGCACCGGGTGGTGGCTCGTGCCGGAGGTGCTGGGCGTCGGTTTGATCGTCTTCGGCGTGTTCGCGCTGGCGCGGGGCGGGGTGAGCACGGCGTGACGGCACCCCGTCGCACACGGCGCCTCGGCTACGGCGCGGCCGCGGCGGTCTTCGCCATCGGCATGGCCGGCACGACGCTGCCCACACCGCTGTACGGGCTGTACCGCGCGGAACTCGGCTTCTCCGAGCTGATGGTGACGGTGATCTTCGCCAGCTACGCCGTGGGCGTGATCGCCACCCTGCTGCTGGTCGGCAACCACTCGGACGTGGTGGGGCGCCGTCCCGTCCTGCTGGTCGCGCTGGGCCTCGCCGCGGCCAGCGCCGCGTGCTTCCTCCTGGAGGGAGGCCTGCCCTTCCTCTTCGCCGGCCGGCTGCTGTCGGGCTTCTCCGCGGGGCTGCTGAGCGGGGCGGGCACGGTCACCGTGCTGGAGCTGGCGCGTCCGGAGCGCAGGTCGCGCGCCGGCTTCGCCGCGACCGCCGCGAACATGGGCGGCCTCGGCTGCGGACCGCTGCTGGCCGGGCTGCTGGCCGAGTACGCCCCGATGCCGCTGTCCCTGCCGTTCCTGACCCACATCGGGCTGGTGTGCGTGGCCTGCGTCCTCGTGCTGCTCCTGCCGGAGACCGTCGCCCACGCCCGGCTCCGTGCCCGACCCAGGCCGCAGGGCCTGTACGTACCGCCGCAGGTGCGGGGCGTCTTCGCCCCCTCCGCGCTCGCCGCCTTCGCGGGATTCGCGCTCCTCGGCCTGTTCACGGCGGTGGCGCCGAGCTTCGTCTCCCAGACGCTGGGCATCACCAACCTGGCCGTCTCGGGCCTCGTGGTCTTCTCGGTGTTCCTCGCCTCGACCGTGGGGCAGTCGCTGACGGGTCGGCTGCCGGCGCGCGCCGCCCTGCCGCTCGGCTGTCTGGTCCTCGTGGTCGGCCTCCTCCTCGTCGGCGCCTCCCTCTGGGCCCAGGCGCTGCCTCTGCTGGTGGCCGGTGCGGCCTGCGGCGGCCTCGGCCAGGGCCTCTCCTTCCGCGCCGCGCTGATCGCCGTCGGCGAGGCGGCGCCGCCCGCGCACCGGGCGGCGACGGTCTCCTCGTTCTTCGTCGTCGCCTACACGGGCATCTCCCTGCCGGTCGTGGGCGTGGGCGCGTTGACGATGTGGCTGGGCCTGGACACCGCGGGGCTGACCTTCACCGCCTGCGTCACCGTGCTCGCCGCGACCACCGGCCTCTACCTGGCCCGTCGCCCCGCCGGCCTTCCGGGCACGGACCAGCCGGTGGGCTAGCCGGGCGCGGGCCGTTCGACGCGGACAGCGGACAGGCGCCGGTGTGACCCGGCGTCGTCCGGCGCGGCCTGTGACCGAACAGCCCGGGGTGTTCTTCCGGATATCCCCTCCACGCGGCCGACGGCGGCGGAAGAATCGATCAGGGGCGGCACGAGGGACGCGGGGGCGCATGGACCCACGCCAGGGCGCGCCCCCGGTTCGGCCCGGATCGAGAACGCGCAGAAGGAGAGACGGCACCATGACGGCCGCCCCCACAGCCATGGTCACCCTGACCCTCGTCGAGGGAAGACTCATCCCCGACCGGTACGTGTTCGACGAGCGCACCACGTGCGTGGTCGGCCGCGGCAAGGACTGCGCGCTCCGCCTGCCCAGCGACGAGCACCACGACACGGTGTCACGCCACCACTGCCTGCTCGACATCAACCCACCCGACATCCGCGTCCGCGACTTCGGCAGCCTCAACGGTACGTACGTCAACGGGAAGAGGATCGGCCGGCGCGAGGAGCACCAGACACCGCAGGAAGGGGCGGCCACCCCCTTCCCCGAGCACGACCTGGCCGACGGCGACGAGATCCGGATCGGCGAGACCGTCTTCCGCGTCGGCGTCACCGCCCCGCACACGCTGCCGCTCGCCCGCTGCGCGCACTGCGGCGGCCCCGCCGAGGATCCGGACGGAAACAGGGCCGGTGACCACCTCTGTACGGACTGCCGGGCGGAGCCCGCCGCCCTGGCCGGGCGCCTGCTCGACCTCGCCGGCCCCGGGCGCCCCGACCTCGCTCCTCTCGCCGGTCACGTCCTGCTGCGCGAACTCGGCCGCGGAGGCATGGGCGCGGTCTACCTCGCCCGGCACGAGCCGACCGGCCGAGAGGTGGCCCTGAAAGTGATGCTGCCGAAGGTGGCGGCGAACACCGGCGCACGGGCCCGCTTCCTCCGCGAAGCGGAGATCACCCGGTCCCTCCGGCACCCCAACATCGCCACCCTGTACGACTCCGGCTTCGCCGACGGCACCTTCTACCTCACCACCGAGTACTGCACCGGCGGCAGCCTCGACCGCCTCCTGCGGCGGAGGCGGAGGCCACTGCCAGTGGCCGAAGCCGTCCCGATCGCCCTCCAGGTGCTCGACGGCCTGGACCACGCCCACCGTCAGGGCGTCGTCCACCGCGACCTCAGCCCCTCCAACATCCTGCTGCACGAGAACGCCGACGGTTCCACGACCGCGAAGGCGGGCGACTTCGGCATCGCCAAGGCCTTCGACCAGGCGGGCCTCAGCGGTCTCACCCGCACCGGCACCACGGCGGGGAAACCCCACTTCATGCCCCGCCGACAGGTCATCGACTTCAAGAAGGCACCGCCGGCCGTGGACGTCTGGGCCCTCGCCGCCTGCCTCTACCAGACGCTCACCGGCCGCACCCCGCGCGACTTCCCGCGCGACAAGGACCCCTGGCAGATCGTCCTGCAGTCGCCGGCCGTCCCGATCCGCCGACGAGAACCAGACATACCGGGCGCCCTCGCGGACGTCATCGACCACGCCCTCCGCGAGCGGCCGCGCATCGGGTTCTCGACCGCGGCCGAGCTGAGCGAGGCCCTCCGTGCGGCGGTGCCCGGCTCATGACACGGGATCACGGGCCGCTTCCGCCCGAGGCCGCCCGCTGGCGGCTCGGTGACGTGGTCGACGGCCGCTACGAGGTACTGGGGGTCCACGAGCAGGGCGGGATGGGGCTCGTACACCGTGTACGCCACCTGGAGTGGGAGACCGATCTGGCGGTGAAGTCCCCGCGCCCGGAGCTCCTGGCGACGGACGGCTTCCTGGACCGGTTCGTGGCCGAGGCGGAGACCTGGGTGTCGCTCGGCCTCCATCCGCACGTCTGCGGATGTCACTACGTCCGTAGACTCGACGGCGTTCCACGGGTGTTCGCGGAGTACGTCGCCGACGGCAGCCTCGCGGAGTGGATCGCGGACGGCCGGCTGTACGAGGGCGGCGCGGCCGCGGCACGGGCGCGGATCGTCGACTTCGCCATCCAGATGGCCTGGGGGCTCGCACACGCCCACAGCCGCGGCCTCGTGCACCAGGACGTCAAACCGGGCAACGCGCTCGTCGACGAGGACGGCACCGTGAAGGTGACCGACTTCGGACTCGCGCGGGCCGGCGCCGCCCCCGGGGCTCCGGTGGGCACCCCGCTACCGGGCGGCACGGTACTCGTCACCCGCGGCGGTCTTTCACTGCCCTACGCCTCACCCGAGCAGGTGGCCGGCGGCCGCCTGGGACGCCGTACCGACATCTACAGCTTCGCCGTGTCGGTCCTCGAGATGTTCACCGGCGGTGTCACCTGGCTCGCCGGACCCGTGGCGGGGGCCGCACTGGAGGCGTACCTCGAGGAGGGCGGCCCGGCCGGGGACGAGCGCCTGCCCGCCATGCCGGACGGACTCCCCGGTCTCCTGGCCCGCTGCCTCCGCCCGGACCCGGCGCGCAGACCCGCCTCGGTGGGCGAGCTCGCGGAGGAACTGGCCGAACTGTACGGGCGGATGACGGGCGCTCCGTACGACCGGCCCGTGCCCGTGGCCGCCGACCTGCGCGCCGACGAGCTGAACAACCGCGCGCTGTCGCTGCTCGACCTCGGAAGGACGCAGGAGGCGGACCGGGCGTTCGACGACGCCCTCGCCGCCGACCCCCGGCACCTCCGTGCCACCTACAACAAGGGGTTGCACGAGTGGCGTGGCGGTGTCCTCACGGACGACGAGTTCGTCGCCGTCCTGGAGCGGCTGCGCGCCGACACCGACACCGACCCCGGGCAGGTCCGGCATGTGCTGGCCCAGGTGCACCTGGAGCGCGGCGACCGCGCCGGCGCGCGCTCGCTCCTGGACGAGGCGGACCGGGAGCGGCCCGGCTCACCGGAGTCCGAACGGCTCCGGCAGGCTCTCCGGTCCGGACGGGCGGCCGACGCCCGCCCCACCCTGACGCGTCCGCTGCCCTGGCTGGACGACGCGACCACGTGGTCGGCCCGCTCGCGGCTGTCCGCCGAGGGGCACGTGGCGGTGACCGGCGGCCGTGACGGTCGGATACGGCTCTGGGACCTGCGGAGCGGCGACTGCCGGCGCACCCTGGAGGGCCACCACAAGGAGGTCGTCGCCCTCGACGTCGACGCCACCGGCCGCAGGGCCGTCTCCGCTGACGCCGACGGTGTCCTGAGGTTCTGGGACCTCGCCGAGGGCCGGAGCCTGGGACTGCGCGTGCCCCGCGTGATTCCGAGGCTCGCCCGCGTCGGCGCCCTGCGGCTGAACGCCGACGCCCGGATCGCGGTGGCCCTCGTGAACGGCAGGCCGGCCGCATGGGACTTCCCCGACGGGCCGTGGCACAAGGGGCTCGGCACGGGCCACGAGGCGGCGTTCACCGATCTGGAGGTGAGCGCGGACGGCAGCCGCGTCCTGACCGTGTCCGGCGACGGCACGGACGACACCGTCCACGTATGGGACCTGGGAACGGCGAGTCTGCTGTGGAGTCTGCCCGACAGCGAGCGAACCCCTGTGCAGGCCATGGCCCTGAGCGCCGATGGCCGCCGCGTCGCGATCACGACCAACGCGGGAGTCGGCCGCCATCGGATCCAGCGGTGGGACGTGGACACCGGCCGGCCGGAGCGCCCGACGACCGGGCCCGGCTGGAGGGTGACGACGCTCGCGCTGAGTACCGACGGCCGCTTCGCCCTCGCCGCGGGTGAGGACGACGACGGCGTACGGCTCTGGGACCTGGACGAGGGCCGCTGCCTGCGCACGTTCCCGGGGCACCACGAGGGGGTGCGGAGCGTCCGGTTCGGCGCGGACGCCCGGTCCGCGGTGTTCGTCGACCGCGGCGCGGCGCGGTGGTGGACCTGGGAGCTGCCTGGGGCGTTCGCCGCGACACCCCTGCTGAGCGTCCCCCGCCGGCACGGCGACCTCGACCGGCACGCCCGCCGCGCGCGGACGCTCCTGGCAGCGGCCCGGGAAGCGATGGCCGCCGGCCGCCGTCCACAGGCGCTCGAACTCCTCGAACGCGCCCGGGAGGTGCCCGGTCACGAGCGCGCACCCGAGGTGATGGAGGCATGGCGAGCGCTGGGGGCGGAGACGGTACGGGTGGGGCTGCGCGCCGTCACTCCGCTCCGCACCTTCCTCGGGGTCCTGTCTCGGGTGTCGGTGGCCATCTCGGCGGACGGGCGGCGCCTCGCGTGCGGGGGAGAGCGGGTCCGCCTGTGGGACGCGACGAACGGTTCGCCGCTTAAGGAGTGGGAGCGCGACGCGGGCGCGGCGGTCGCGCTCAGCGCCGACGGGCGGAGGGTGATGGCGAGCGGAGGCGGCAGGATCACCGTGTGGTCCGCGCCGCACGGCCATTGGCCGGTCCGCCTGGACACCCGTAAGCCCGGCGGCCGATGGGGTCCGCAGGGCATCGGAGCGAGCGGAAGTCGCGGCGCGGTGTCCTTCGACGCCGACGGGCGGCTCGCCCTGGGCATCTGCGGCGACGGCGCCCTGCGGATGTGGGACCTGGGCGGCGGCCGCTGTGTCCGGACGCTGACGGGTCACGGCGCCTGGCCGAACGCGGTGTGGCTGAGCCCCGACGCACGACGGGCGGTCTCGGGCGGATCCGACGGAGAGGTCCGGGTCTGGGACGTCGACGCCGGTACGTGTCTGAGCATCCCGCACGAGGGCAGCTGGATCGACTCGGTCTGCCTCGGCGCGGACGGCCGCCATGTGCTGTGCGCGGGGGATCACCAGGGCCACACGCTCTGGCTGCTGGACGCCGCCACCGGGGCGTTCGTCCGGTTCTTCGACGACGTGGACGCCACCGCGGCGGAGGAGGACCGGTCCGGTCAGGTCCTGATGGCCCGGCTGACCTCCGACGGACGGTTCGCGATCTCGGCCGAGCGGGACGGAGCGATCCGCATCTGGGACACGGCCACGGGCCGCCGCCTTCGCACCCTCGAAGCACATACGGACGAGGTCCAGGGCATCGCCCTGACGCCGGACGACCGCTATCTGTTGTCGGGCAGCACGGACGGGACCTTGCGCCTGTGGGAACTCGACTGGGAACTCGGCGGTGCTGAGAGTCTCGCTCGCGAGGGCGGCTGTGGAAACCACCGCCCGCCGTCGGCCGGAAAATCGGTGGCAGGTCCGGCCGGCCCATGGTGAAGATCGCGGCATGTCCACCTTCCTGGAGACCGACCGGCTCGTCCTGCGCGCCTTCACGGCGGCCGACGCCGACCACCTGCTCGCCCTGGACAACGACCCCGAGGTCATGCGCTTCATCAACGGTGGCCGTCCCACCAGCCGCGAGGCGATGGAGACGCGGGTCCTGCCGCGACTCCTGCACGACTACCCGTGCTGGGAGACCCGCGGGTACTGGGCCGCCGAGGAGAAGACCACGGGCACCTTCCTGGGCTGGTTCGAGCTCCGGCCGCTGGAGGAGCACAACCCCGCCGTCGTCGAACTCGGTTACCGGTTGAACCGGGCGGCATGGGGGCGCGGCTACGCCACCGAGGGGTCCCGGGCCCTGATCGACAAGGGGTTCAGGGAACTGGGGGTCGAGCAGGTCACCGCGAACACCATGGCCGTCAACACCCGTTCCCGCCGCATCATGGAGAAATCGGGCCTGACCTTCGTCCGGCACTTCACCGGGGACTGGCCGGAGGCGATCGAGGGCTCCGAGCACGGTGAAGTCGCGTACGAACTCACCCGGACCGAGTGGGAGCGGTCTGGATAGACCTCAACTCGTTCGGTCGGCCAGGGCCCCGAGAGGTCGCTCCTGTCATTTCAGAATGAGATGCGGAGTCATCACAAGCCGATGGTGGTGCAGGCGAGTTGGAGGAGTTCCAGGCGAAGGTCCGCTCGACGACCCGGCGGGCCTGGGGTGCGGTGGCACGGACAGCCTCGCATAGGCTGGGCGCCTCATCCAACGCACTGCGACGAGGATCAGCACATGGGCAGCAGCACCAGGATCCGCCTGATCGAGCCCACCGACGCCGCTCCGATCGCTGCGCACCGGGTGCGGGACTTCGAGGCTTTTCGGCCGTGGGAACCGGCCCAATCGGCCGACTTCTTCACCCCGGAGGGCCAGGCAGAGCGGATCGACAGCCTGCTGGCCGGATATGAGGCCGGCACGGTCTGGCCGGGTGTGGTGCTCGCCGATGACCAGGTGATCGGACAGGTCACCGTCGGAGGCATCCTGCCGCAGCCGCACCTGCGCCGCGGCTCCGTCGGATACTGGATCGCCAGCGTCGCCCAGAATCAAGGGCACGCCGGGAACGCCGTCGGGCTTGTACTCCGGGTGATGACGGACGAACTCGGGTTGCACCGCGCCGAGGCGTCCACCAATCTGGAGAATCTGCCGTCGCAGCGGGTGTTGCGACGCAACGGGTTCAGTCCGTACGGCGTCGCGCACTCCTCGATCTTTCTCGATGGGAGCTGGCGGGACGGGCTGCTGTGGGAGCGCCTCCTCGGCGACTAGCTGATCCGTTCCCTTGATGCGGTGGTGCATAAGCCAGACAGGTCGCGGACAGGGCCGCTGGCTTCGCGGCATGTGTCGGTAGTACCGATGGCCGCCGTCCCGACACAGACACCGGCGCTGAATCGCCGACAGCGCCCCGCTGGAGAAGGCGCTGGGTGGAGCAGGCTGGGGTCCGGCGATAAATACCTCGACAGCGGGCGCGGTGATCAGGGACGCTTCGCGCGATGACCAGAATCGATGACACACCGCCCGCGTGGGATGAGCGCACCCAGCTCACCACGTTTCTCGACTACGCACGTAACACCGCCCGCGCCAAGTGCGCCGGCGTCTCGGCCGAGAACGCCCGCAAGGCGCTCCTGCCGGGCTCACCGCTGATGACCATGAGCGGAGTGATCAACCACCTGCGCTGGGTCGAGTACTACTGGTTCCAGGTGGTCTTCCTCGGCGAGGAAGACCAGGGCCCCTGGACCGAGGAGGACCCCGACCGCGAGATGCGCATCGCCGTCGACTTCCCGCTCACGCAGTTGCTCGACGAGTACGCGGAACAGAGCGCCCGCTACCGCGAACTGGTCGCCGGAAACGACCTGGACGAGCGGGCCGAGGGAACCATCCGCAACGGCCTCCACGTCGACCTGCGCTGGATCCTCCTCCACCTCACAGAGGAGACGGCCCGCCACAACGGCCACCTGGACATCCTGCGCGAGATGCTCGACGGCACGACCGGCTCGTAGACACGGCGGAGATCACGGGCGGAGCCAGAGTCGGATCGAGGCGACCGTGACGGTGCCGTGGAAGATGTAGCCGAAGCCTGCGGGTCGGCCGCCCTTGCTGCCCCTTCGTCGGCGGTTGGCCCGTTGGTTCCTCGGTTCGGGGATGGTGTGCGCCGCCGAGATGGCCGGGCCGCGTGCGCGGGTGTCCGCCACCGAGGCGGCCAACACGGAGGCGTTCCCCTAACGCCTCGCCGGGTCCCCGCCTCCCGGCATCTTCAACAAGTTGTATAGAATGATCCGCGTCTGTGCCTGCCCCATCGAGGCGCGCACCGGCCTGGCCCGACTGTCGACCACAGTGAGCCGTGCGAGGACCCGCCCTCGCGTCTTCCTCGATCACAGTCGCCCGGACCAGGAATCCCCGTACATGAGTACCGACGCCGCTCTGCGCCCCGACGTCGACGCATCCGAGCCGAAACCGACACGATCCGCCATGATGCCCCGGCCTCCGGCGCGGCCCGCGCCGGGTGCCGCGCTCCACAGCATCAGCGGTGCGACCGCCGTTCTCCTGGGGCTCGTCGCGATCGGCGCTCTCCTGCACGAGCCCGTTCTGATACCGCCGCTGGCCGCGAGCGCCGCTCTGGTGCACAGCGCCCCGAGCCTGCCGCTGTCCCAGCCCCGCAGCGTGATCATCGGTCATCTGCTGGGTGCTCTGGTCGGCTTCGGCGTTCTCGCGGCCGTGGGCAGCAGCGCCTGGGCCGCGGCCCTCGCGGCCGGTATCACCCTGGCCGCCAACATCATGGCCCGCACACCACACTCCCCGGCGTGCGCCACCGCGGTGGTCATCGTGCTTCAGACGCCCGACCTCGTCCGGTTCCTGCCCCTGCTCCTGGGGGCATCCGTCCTCCTCGTCCTGACCGGCTATGCCGCCTCCCGTATGCGACGGGGGGCGACGAAGTACCCCGCCTACTGGTGGTGACGGCCCCAAGGATCAGGGCTTCCAGGGGCCGATGCGGTCGAGGCGGCGGCGCTGCTGCCGCGCGGTGGGGACATCGAGGGGCCGGCCCCGTTCGGCGAGGTGGTCCGCGACGGCGGTGCGGTGGTCGACGGGCTTGTGGTCGTCGTATGTGAACTTGGCACGCACGGTGGTGACTTCCAGGCGCAGACCGCGGATCCCGGGCAGCATCCGCCCGTACGGGGGCTGGTCGACCGCGACGGGGGCGTGGTCGCCGGCGGGCTGGAAGTGGGCCAGTTGGCGGCGCAGCAGCTCGGCCTTGGCCTCGGGGTCGTCGACGATGTGGGCGCGGCAGGTGAACTGGACGGCGGTGTAGTAGCTGGTGGGGACGCCGTCGGTGGGTGGGGTGTCGGGCTTGGCGCGCCAGGTGCCGGGGATGAAGGCGTAGTCGCCGAAGACGGTGAACAGGACGTTCGGGTCGTGCTCGATCGCCTGCCATACGGGGTTGGGGCGGGCGAGGTGGATCAGGAGGTGGCCGGGGTCGCCGGGGTCGCCGGCGAAGTGGGTGGGGACGGCGAAGGGCGCCTGACCGGGCAGGCCGTTGACGCTCAGGAGGCCGAAGTCGTGGCCCTCGGCGATCCAGGTCTGCCATTCGGCCTCGTCCAGGGCGGCGTCCCAGGGCTGGATGAACATGCTGGTCTCCTTGCGGTGCGGCGGTGCGGCGGTGCGGCGGGGGCGGGGTCAGGTGAGGGCGAGGAGGCTGACGGCCACGGCCGCGGTGCCGAGGCCGACGAGCTGGCCGCGGTGGATGCGTTCGGCGAGCACGCTGCGGGCGAGCAGCACGGTGCCGGCCGGATAGAGAGCGGTGATCACCGCGACCACCGCGAGGTCGCCGCTGCGGGCGGCGAGCAGGAACAACAGATTCGCCACCGAGTCCAGCACGCCCGCGGTGGCCGACATCGCGTACGCGGGCTTCTCCGGGCCCAGCCTGCGGTACAGCACTCCCGCGGCGGCCAGGGTGACGGCCGAGGAGACCGCCCGGCCCACGATCAGTGGGCCTACGCCGCTGTCGGACGGCGCCTGGTGCAGGAAGATCAGCTGCAGGGCGATCGCCGCGCCCGCGCCGAGGGCCATCAGCAGCGCGGTACGGGACGGGCGGGCCGATCCGGCGCCGTGTCCCGCGCTGACCAGGACGACCGCGGCCAGGGCGAGCGGCAGCCCGATCAGTCCGGCCAGGCCGAGGCGCTCGCCCTGGAGCAGGCCCACCCCGACCGGGAGCATGGCGGAGACCAGGGCGGTGACGGGCGAGAGCACGTTCATCGGGCCTATCGCCAGGGTGCGGTAGAGCAGGGCGAACGCGGCGGCCGAGGCGACTCCGGAGGCGGCGCCCCAGGCGAGGGTGCCGCTGCTGAACGAGGCGCCGAGGAACGGCCACAGCAGCAGCTCGACCGCGAGCGAGGCCGGGGCGGCGATCATCACGGTGCGCAGCACGTGCGCCTTGCGGGCGCCGAGGCCGCCGAGGAAGTCGGCGCATCCGTAGGCGAGAGAGCTGCCCAGGGCAAGCAGCAGAGCGATCACGGTACGTACATCCCTTACTATGTCGGTGGAACGACCAAACAGTACATTGAACCGACCGTGGGGTGTCAACCAAACGACCGTGCGGTGCAGTGGAATGGTCAGTGGCGAGGAAGGGATGAGATGGCCGAGACAGAGGAAGCGCTGCGGACGCTCGCGCACAACGTCAGGACGGCCCGCAACCGCGCCGGTCTGTCCCTGGACGAACTCGGCCGCCGCGCCAAGGTCAGCAAGGGCGCCCTGGTGGGGCTGGAGAAGGCGCAGGGCAACCCGAACTTCGCCACCCTGGTCCGGCTGGCCGACACCCTCGGCGTCTCCGTCTCCGCCCTGATGGAAGGCCCCGCCGAAGGTCGCGTCCGTGTCGTGACCGCCGACGCCGTGATGCCGCTGTGGACCGGTGGTCAGGGCGGCGAGGCGAGGCTCATGCTCACCACCTCGGGCCCGGCACCGGTCGAGGTCTGGCGCTGGACACTCGAACCGGGCGAGGAATACCCCAGCCACCCCCACCAGGCCGGAGTCGTCGAAACCGTCAGTGTCACCGCCGGTCGTATGACCCTGGTCGTCGACGGCGTCGAGCACACCGTGGAAGCGGGCCAGACCGCCACCTTCGAAGGCGACGCCCCCCACACCTACCGAGGCGCCGGCACCGGGACCTGCCACCTGATCATGACCGTCCACCTTCCGCCCGGCCCCACGTCCACGGCCTGAACCGACGGAGAACGCTCCTCGCGACGCGCCGGAGTCAGCGCAGCTGGCGGCGGACCAGTTCGTGGAAGAGGCCGCCCGTGTCGGCGAGCAGCTCGGCCGGCGTGCCCTGCTGCACGATCCGGCCGTCCGCCATGGCGATCACACGGTCGGCGTCCATGATCGTCGACAGACGATGGGCGATCACGACGCGGGTCGCGTGCAGAGCGCGGGTGGACTCGATCACCACGCGCTGCGCCTCGTTGTCCAGCGCGCTGGTCGCCTCGTCGAAGAAGAGGACGCGGGGCCTGCGGATGAGGGCCTGCGCGATCATGAGCCGCTGACGCTGGCCTCCCGAGATGGTGCCCCCGCCGTCGGACAGCATGGTGTGCATCCCCATCGGCATGGCCTTGATGTCCTCGGCCAGGCCCGCCATGGCGGCGGCCGCCCACACGTCCTCGAGAGGGAACGCCTCGGTGCCGCAGATGCAGTCGAGGATGGTGCCCGAGAAGGGCTGGGCGTTCTGCAGGACGACGCCGCACTGGCGGCGCACGGCCGCCTGGTCGAGCGCCGCCAGGTCCTGACCGTCGTACCGCACAGTGCCGGAAACCGGCTTGTCGAAGCCGATGAGCAGCCTCAGGAGCGTCGACTTGCCGCAGCCGCTGGCGCCCACGATCGCGACGAACTCGCCCGGCCGCACCTGAAAACTGACGTCGTCGAGGACGAGGGGACCGTCGTCGGTGTACCGGTAGGACAGGTTCTGGGCCTCGACGGCACCGCTCAGCTCGCCCGGTGGCGTGCTGGATCCCCGTACCTCCGGAGTCTCCTGGAAGACCGGCTTGACCTGCTCGAACATCGGCTGCACGGCCGCGGCCGACAGCAGCGCGCCGGTCAGCTGCGTGACCGAGGACAGCATCATCGTCACGGCGGTGCTGAAGGTGAGGAACTCGGCCGCGGACATCGAGCCCCGGGCCGGCCCGGCCAGCAGCATGAACATCACGAGGCTGCACAGCGGCAGACAGACCGCGTTGAGCACGGTCACGACGTTCTTGAGCCGGCCGACCCGCTGCTGCAGCTCCCGGGTGCGGGCGAACTGGCCGGCCCACGCCGCGTAGGCGAAGCTCTCGGCCGCGGCGACGCGCAGCTTGGGCAGGCCGCGCAAGGTCTGGAACGCCTGGTTGTTGAGCTTGTTGCCCAGCTTGATCAGCTGCCGCTGGTAGCGCAGTTGCCACAGCCCCAGACCCAGGAAGACCGCCGCGATGACGAGCAGCATGGCGAGCGCGACCAGCGCGAGCGGCACGCTGTAGACGAGCAGCAGCACCAGGTTCATCGTGCCGACGGTGCCCGCCTGGACGACGACCGGGCCGATGCCGGACAGCACCCGGCGGATGGCACTGATGCCCATGGCCGCACTGGCCAGTTCGCCGGTGGAGCGGCCGGTGAAGAACGTCGTCGGCAGCCGCAGCAGCCGGTCCCACACCGCGGGCTGCAGCGTGGCCTCGATCCGGCCCTCCATACGCAGGATGGAGACGTTCTGCATCAGCATGAACGCGGCGGACACGACGCTGGTCGCGACGATCGCGAGCGCCGTCTGCACGATGAGGCCGCTCTCGGCGTTGGGTACGTACTCGCCGAGCACCTTGCCGGTGGCGATCGGCACCAGCGAACCCAGGCCGACCGCGACAAGACCGCCCAGCAGGAGACTCCGCAGCTCCGCACGGGTGCCCCGCACGCTGAAGCGCAGGAGCGCCGGCAGGCCCAACGACCGGTCGGGCAGCGGACGGTAGAGCATGACGGCGCGTGGTGCGAACGCCGCCTCGTTGGCCCTGCCGACGCGCTCGCGCTCCCCGGTGGCCGGGTCGACGGCCTCGTACCGGCCGCGCCGCCAGAGCAGGGCGACCGGGGCCGCGTCCTGCTCGCGGTGGCCGATGAGCGGCCCGCTGTACTCCCGCCACCAGCGACCGCTGAGCCTGATGACGCGGGTACGGATCCGCGAGGCGAGCGCGATGCGTTCGACCGGGTCGAGACGGGCGGGGACGGCGCCCGCCTCGGCCGGTTCGGCGAGCGTGATGCGGGCCTCGTCGGCGACCAGACGGCACACGGCGTACGTCGCGTCGTCGCTGGCGCGGCGGTGCGCCGCCCCGCCGGAGGCCCCGGAGGAACCGGAAGCACGGGAAGCGCCGGAGCGGCCGATGGAGTCGAGGAGCGCCTGGTCCGCCTGCGTACGGGCGGCCTCGCCGGCCTCGATCCCGGCGGCCGTTCGGTCCTCGTGGGCGCGTTCGAGCTGCTCGATCCAGGTGTCCAGGGCGTACAGCAGCCGGTACTGCTGGTCGACCATGCCGTGCCACATGGTCTGGTCGACGAGCAGGGTGCCGGCGGTGTCCTCCCCGTACCCCTCGTACGCCGCGCCGTACTGCACGCTGCCCGGGGTGATCTGCATCCAGAGGATGTCGTCGTCGGCCCCGGCCCCGCCGGTGGTGGCGCGGCCGTCCAGCGGTGCCTGGTACAGCACGCGCAGACCTCGGCCGATGCCGAGCGCGAAGGCGTTCTCCAGAGGGCTCAGTTGGGGCTCGGCGGCGCCGTACTGCCCCTGCTCGCCGTACCACTGGTTCGCCGCCCACTGGTGCGTGTCCCACTGCTCCGCGTACTCCGGCCGGTACAGCTCCCGCAGCTCGACGCGGCGCAGGCGGCAGCCCTGCAGAGGGCGGCCGATCAGCGTGTGCTCCGGCCCTTCGACCGGACCGAGCAGCAGCGTGCCCGCCTCCAGCCGGCCGAGGAAGTGCCAGGGGCCGAGCTGGGCGCTGTCGACGGCGAACAGGTCCAACGCGCCGTCGACGACGAGCCAGAGCACGTGCGGGCCTTCGAGGGAGAGGCTGCGCACACCGGTGCAGTCGACCCCCGCGCCCAGCCCGCCCAGCGCCGCGACGACCGGGTCGTGGACGCCGACGCCGACCGTACCGACGGCGGCTCCGTGGTAGGGGGCGGCCGTCGCGTCGTGGCCGTCCACGGCCGGGTGGTGAGGGAACGTCACCTCAGTGCTCCTTGACCAGTTCGGCGTACGGACCCTGCGCCGCGACGAGGTACTCGTGCCGTCCGCGCTCCACGACCGTGCCCCGGTCGAGCACGACGATCTCGTCGCTGTCGCGCACCGTGCTCAGCCGGTGCGCGATGACCACGCAGGCGCAGCCGCGGCGCCGCAGGTTGTCGATGATGACCTGCTCCGTCGCCGCGTCCAGGGCGCTCGTCACCTCGTCGAGGACCATGACGCTGGGCCGGCGCACCAGCGCCCTGGCGATCTCCAGGCGCTGGCGCTGGCCGCCGGAGAAGTTGCGGCCGTCCTGCTCCACGCGGCTGTGGATGCCGCCGGGGCGCCGCGCGATCACGTCGTACACGGCGGCGTCCTCCAGCGCGGCGATCACGGCCTCGTCCGGGATGGAGGGGTCCCACAGCGCGACGTTGTCGCGGACGGTGCCCTCGAACAGGAAGACGTCCTGGTCGACGAAGGAGACGGAGGCGGCCAGCGCACTGCGCGGGATGTCTTCGAGGCGCATCCCGTCGATGCGGATGGCGCCCTCCCAGGGGGCGTAGAGGCCGGAGATCAGCCGGGAGACGGTGGACTTGCCGCTCCCGGAGCCGCCGACGAGCGCCACCTGCTGCCCGGGGCCGACCGAGAGCGAGAAGCCCTGCAGCAGCGGGGCGTCCAGGGGGCTGTAGCCGAAGGTGATGTCGTCCAGCTCCACATGACCCTTCAGGCGCCGGGTGCGGGCGGCGGGCTCGCGCCGCGTGTAGACCGGGTCGACGGGGAAGTTCTCCACGTCCTTCAGGCGGGCGACGTCGGCCGCGAAGTCCTGGATCCGCCCGGCCACGCCGTTCAGACGGGTGATCGGCGCGGTGAAGCTGGTCACCAGGGCCTGGAAGGCCACGAGCAGACCGACGGTGAGATGCCCCTCCACCGCCCGCAGCCCGCCGATCATCAGGATCACCGCGCTGTTGAGCGCGGCCAGGGTGGGTGCGACGACCGCCAGCCACGCGCTGGGCACGCCGAGCCGCTGCTGTACGTCGAGGGTGGTGGCGTGCTGCCCGGCCCAGCGCCGGAAGAAGCCGTTCTCGCCACCGGTGGCCTTCATCGTCTCGATGAGCTGGAGCCCGCTGTACGAGGTGTTCGTCAGCCGGGCACTCTCGGCGCGCAGCTTCTGGGTGTCGGTGGACCGCAGATGGATCACGATCCGCATGGCGACCACGTTGAGCAGCGCCACCGCCACGCCGACGAGGGTGAGTTGCGGATCGTACGTCCACAGCAGCACCGCGTAGAGCAGGACGACCACGGCGTCCACGCCCGCGGCGGCGAGGTCACGGGCGAGGGTCTCGGCGACCGCGTCGTTCGACTGCAGGCGCTGGACCAGGTCGGCCGGGTTGCGCTGGGCGTAGAAGGTGACGGGGAGCCTCAGCAGGTGCCGCAGGAAGCGGGCGCTGCCCAGGGTCGAGGAGATGATCCGCCCGCGCAGCAGATTCGCCTGCTGCACCGCGGTGAGCGCCGCCGTGAGGACGAGAGTGGTCGCCATCGCCGCGAAGAGCACCCCCAATAGGGAGGTCTGGCTCCCGATGAGGAACATGTCGATGTACGTACGGCTCAGCGCGGGCACCCACGCGCCGACGGCCACCAGCAGGAGGCTGGAGACCACGGCGGCGGCCATCGTTCCCGACGTACCGCGCAGGCGGGCCGGCATGGCGCTCAGGACGCCCGGCTTGCGCCCGCCCCGGCGGAAGCCCGGGCCCGGCTCGAAGGTGAGCACGATGCCGGTGAAGCTGGTGTCGAACTCCTCCATGGGCACGAACCGGCGTCCCTTGCCGGGGTCGTTGACGTACACGCCCCTGCGGCCGAAGCGCCGGCCCATGCCGTCGTAGACGACGTAGTGGTTGAACTCCCAGAACAGGATGGCCGGGGCGCTGACTTCGGCCAGGGCGGCCAGGTCCATCTGCATGCCCTTGGCCTGGAGCCCGTAACTGCGCGCCGCCTTGAGGACGTTGCTCGCCCGGGACCCGTCGCGGGAGACGCCGCAGGCGATCCGCAGCTCCTCCAGCGGGACGAAGCGGTCGTAGTGGCCGAGCACCATGGCCAGGGCGGCGGCGCCGCATTCCACCGCCTCCATCTGCAGCACGGTGGGGGTGCGGACGGTGCGGGGCTTGCGGCCCTTGGGGGCGGGTCGGTGGCGGCGCGTGGCGGGCGGGAGCCGACGGGCGGAGGAGCGAGAGCGGGCACGGGTCCGCGCCGGCTCCTGGGCCCGCTCCCTGCGCGCGCTCACGGCAGCAGCCAGTCGACGGGGCGCTGCGCGCTGAGGTGGACGGCGCCGGTGACCGGCGTACCGGAGTCGACGGAGTTCGGAGGACCGTCCGTGGAGGACCAGGAGTAGCCGGACCTGGTGGCGGAGGAGCGTTCCAGCGTCACCAGTACCGCGACCGGGTTGCCCTGCCGGGAGAACTGGGCGGCGAGCCCGCTGTCCCCGAGGAAGTTGCCGATCTGCGCCTGCGTCTGGGGCGCGCGGCCGACCGCCTTCACACGGCCGCGCAGCACTCCGTAGCGGTCCCGCGGCACGGACTGGACGCTCAGGTCGACCGAGGCTCCCACCCGGATCGCCGACGCGCCGTCGCCGGGCAGATAGAGCATGGCCACCAGCGGGTCGTCGGGATGCGTCACGCGCTCCACCGTCGCCACGTCGGCGCCGGTCGTGACGACCGAACCCATCCTGGCGAACAGCGTGGTCACCCGGCCGTCGGCGACCGCGCGCACGGGCCGGTCGCCCTGGTCCGTGCGGACGGTGAGGAGCGGCGTGCCGGCGGAGACCGGCCGGCCCTCCTCGACGAGGACGTCGGTCACCTGGCCGGCGACCGGACTCTGCAGCAGATAACTGCCCTCGGCGCGGGTGAGGATGCCGGGCGCGCTCACCTTGGACGACACGGTGCCGGTGAGCGCCCAGAAGCTCGCGGCGGCCATGACGACGACCGTGACGGCCAGCACGAGGCGGCCCTGCGGGCGCGCGAAGCGTACGGGCACGTCGAGTTCTTCGGGCGATTGCAGCTTGGAAAGTGCCTTTTGGCGGAACTGCACGGACTATTCCTTCAACTGCATTCGTTTCGGTGTGACGCGTTTCGGGGCCGACGCGGAGGAGCCCATGAACCCCGGAACCGGGGGGGTTCCGGGGTTCATGGGAGGCATTCCACTCAGAGACCGGCGATACCGGCGACGGCGGAGGTGTTGACCGAGACGCCGGTGACGCCCATGGCCAGGCCGGGGACGCCGCCCGCGAGGCCCTCGACGGCCTGCACGGTCTGCAGGGAGCCGACGGCGCCCAGAACGTTGGTGACGTCGCTGGTCGCGGCGCCGGCGAGGCCGCCGGAGACGCTGACGAGACCGCCGGAAACGGCGTCCAGCTCGGCGTCGGCGATCTCGAGGGTCTCCAGGTCGTTACGCATGATGCGCACCCTTCATTTGTTGGGGGATTCCATTCCTGCGGCGATTCGCAGGCCGAAACGCGGCCGTACTTATCGCGACTGCCGCAGCGCGGATGATCCAAGCACGCGAACGGGCTACCCGGCCAATTAGGTTGACGCTTCCACGTACGTGGTTGTGTACCTCGGACGGTAGCGGTGCAGCTAATTTCACCGAACGGTGACAGATTCTTCGCAGGATCGAGTAACAGATTCCGGGGTGCCGTCGCGCGCGGGGAATCAAACGGACAGAGCTGCAGCAGACGGGCGGGTTCCGCCTGTCGGATCGAGGAGCGATGAGGGGTGCGCGTCCAGGTCACGCGCACGATGTGCAGATTCTCGGAAGGTGCGATGATCCGATGGAGGCGGTGCGCTCATCCGGCCCCGGCGCCTACCCGATGCCGACGACGCGCGCCCGATCGGGCGGCGGTGCCTCCGGGACGTAGACCCGCCACCGTCCGGCACGGAGGCCGCTCCTCCGGCCACGGCGTCTGACCGAGCGTCAGAACCACGACCCCATCCGGCCGCGGGCGCGCCGCGAGCGCCCGTGGCGCAGCCCGCGCGCAGATCCGTACCGCTGCACGGCGCGCGAGGCGGGCAGCCGCGTCTTGATGTCCGACTGGCAGGTGAAACTCGACAACCGCTGTCGCTGAAAGTGAACGAAGCCATAAGGTGGCGCCATGGCCCGGCTGACACTCCTCCCATGACGACACCGAACGACGGCGACGACCCGTACCTGTGGCTGGAAGAGATCGAGGGCGAGACCGCGCTCGAGTGGGTCGCCGCGCGGAACGCCGAGACCGCGGCCGCGCTGGTCGCCGACCCGGGCTTCGCCGCCCTGAAGGAGCGCCTGCGCGAGGTGCTGGACGCGTCGGACCGTATCCCCTACACCGTCCGCCGCGGGGCGTTCCTCTACAACTTCTGGCGGGACGCCGAGCACGTGCGCGGCGTGTGGCGGCGTACGACGCTGGAGCAGTACCGCAAGGACGCACCTGAGTGGGACGTGCTGCTCGACCTCGACGCGCTCGCGGCCGCGGAGGACGAGAAGTGGGTGTGGGCCGGGGCGCGGGTGCGTCACCCCGACCACGACCTGGCGCTGGTGTGTCTGTCGCGCGACGGCGGAGACGCCGTCGTGGTCCGCGAGTTCGACCTCGCCACGCGCGCCTTCGTCGAGGGCGGCTTCCGCGTGCCGGAGGCGAAGACACGGATCGGCTGGATCGACGCCGACACCGTCTTCATCGGCACGGACCTCGGGCCGGGCTCGCTGACCGACGCCGGCTATCCGCGCACGGTCCGCCGCTGGCGGCGCGGCACGCCCTTGGAGGAGGCCGAGACGGTCTTCGAGGCCGAGGCGGGCGACGTCTCGGCCTCCGGCTGGCGCGACACCACGCCCGGTTTCGAGCGGGACTTCGTCGCCCGCTCCCTGGACTTCTTCTGCGGCGAGACGTACCTCCTCACCCCCGACGGCACGCTCGTACGCATCGACGTCCCCGACGACGCCGACGCCTATGTCCACCGCCGGCATCTGATCGTCAGCCTGAAGTCCAACTGGCTCGGCGAGCCCACGGGCTCCCTGCTGGCGTTCGACTTCGACGCCTTCCTGGCGGGCGACCGCACCGCGACGGTGCTGTTCACCCCCGACGAGCGGACCGCGCCGGCCGGACACTCGTGGACCCGCCACCATCTGATCCTGGAGACGATGCGCGACGTCAGCACGTGCGTCGAGGTCCTCACCCCCGCGGCCGACGGCGCCTGGACGCGCTCGCCGCTCGCCGACGTTCCGGCCCTGTCCGCGGTCTCCGTGGTCGACACGGACCCGGACGTCTCCGACGAGTACTTCCTGGACGTGTCGGGGTTCCTGCAGCCCTCCACCCTCCACCGCGGGCAGATCGGCGGCGACACGGAGATCCTCAAGCAGGCGCCCGCCCGGTTCGACGCGACCGGTCTGACGGTACGGCAGTTCTTCGCGGTCTCCCCGGACGGCACACGCGTGCCTTACTTCGTCATCGGCCCCGAGCGTGACTCCACCGGGCCCGACCCCGGCCCCGACCGTGCCGTCACCGGACCAGGTCCCGCCCTGCTCTACGGCTACGGGGGCTTCGAGGTGTCCCTCACCCCCTTCTACGGCGCCGTGACCGGCCGGGCCTGGCTGGAGCGCGGCGGCACCTACGTGATCGCGAACATCCGGGGCGGCGGCGAGTACGGCCCGGACTGGCACCAGGCCGCGCGCGGCGCACACCGGCCGCGCGCCTTCGAGGATTTCGCGGCCGTGGCCCGGGACCTCGTCGCGCGGGGCATCACCACCCCGGCCATGCTGGGCGCGGAGGGGGGCAGCAACGGCGGCCTGCTGATGGGCGCGATGCTCACCCGCTACCCGGAGCTGTTCGGCGCGATCGTCGCCCAGGTGCCGCTGCTGGACATGCTGCGCTTCCACAAGCTCCTCGCCGGCGCGTCCTGGATCGCCGAGTACGGCAATCCGGACGACGAGGCCGACCTCCCGCACCTCCGTGCGCTCTCGCCCTACCACCAGCTCGCCGCGGACCGGGTCTATCCGCCCGTCCTCCTGATGACCTCCACCCGTGACGACCGCGTCCACCCCGGCCATGCCCGCAAGACGGCCGCGCGGCTGCGCGAGCTCGGCCACCGGGTGCTGTTCCACGAGAACGTCGGCGGCGGCCACGCGGGTGCGGGAGACAACGAACAGGCCGCCCACAACGAGGCTCTGGTCCATACCTTTCTGTGGCAACACCTCACGTGAAGGAACGGTGAAGGGCTCGCGCGCGCCCTGTGAGGAGTTCGGATTGGCTACCTGATTTCCGTCGGTGAATTCCTCATAAGCGCCTGGCGAACGCCTTGTCGTATCACTCGAACTCATCGGTAACTCACGACGAAGACCGAGTTCCTGCGCCTGTGCACGGCGCTGACCAGCCAGAACTCAAGGGCATGGGGTTGCTCGAAGATCCCGTTCATGGATTCGTGCGGCCGGGGTATGGTCGATCCCGTTCGAACACCCGCGTGTCCGTCGCGTACCAAGTGCGGTGTATACCACCGGATTTGAAGGGATGGGGTAAATCGCCGGGAATTCCGATAGGGAGAGGGAAAACGGGGCAGACTCGGACCCCGCGTACGAAGACCGACCGAAAGAAGTTCGAGGCGAGGCGAACCAATGGATGCTCCGACCACCACGTCGGCCGACGGCGACAGGTCCGGCGACGGCACCGGCGGCGGCAGTCGGGACGCGGGCTGGTTCGGTCGAAGCCCACAGCACCACCGGGAAGGACCCCGGGACGCGGAGGGCCGAATACCCAGCCGCCCGGTCACACCGATACGCCCGGTGGGCAGCGGTACGGACCGGAGCCGTACGGCGAGCGAAGCACCGGCCCAGGCACCGGCGCCCGACCGGAATCGGGCGCAGACAACGACATCGGAACGGGTGCCGGCCCAGGCCCAGGCCCCCGAGCCGGCTGCGGCCCCGGCGTCAGGACGGGTACCGGCACAGGCCCACGGTGTCCACGGTCCCGAGCCCGCCCCGGCTCCCGCGCCCCAGCGAGCCCAGACCCCGGCGCCCCAGCCCACCCCGGCCCCCGCGCCCCAGCGCGCCCAGACCCCGGCGCCCCAGCCCACCCCGGCCCCCGCGCCCGAGGACATGTCCGACGCCGCTCTCCTGCGCCGCACCATGGCCGAGATCGAGCCGATCGCCGACAAGGTCACCTCGCACTTCTACGCCCTGCTCTTCCTCCAGCATCCTGACCTGCGCTCCCTCTTCCCAGCGGCGATGGATGCCCAGCGCGACCGCCTCTTCAGGGCGCTGCTCACCGCCGCGACCCACGCGGAGGACACCGAGACCCTGACCACGTACCTCTCCCACCTCGGCCGCGGACACCGGAAGTACGGCACCCTTCCCGAGCACTACCCGGCCGTCGGCGAATGCCTCATCGGTGCCCTCTCCCGCTACGCCCCGCAGAGCTGGGGTCCGCGCACCGAGGCCGCCTGGGTCAGCGCCTACACCACGATCTCCCAGATCATGATCGACGCGGCGGCCGAGGACGAGCTGCGCGCCCCCGCGTGGTGGCAGGCGGAGGTGGTCTCCCATGAGATGCGTACGCCGGACATCGCGGTCGTGACGGTCCGCCCCGACCAGCCCTATCCCTTCCTCGCCGGTCAGTACACCGCCCTGGAGACGCCCTGGTGGCCGCGCGTCTGGCGGCACTACTCCTTCGCCTCCGCGCCCCGCTCCGACGGACTGCTCTCCTTCCACGTCAAGGCCGTGCCGGCGGGCTGGGTCTCCAACGCCCTCGTGCACCGCGCCCGTCCGGGCCATGTGATCCGCCTCGGCGCCCCCGCCGGATCCATGACCGTGGACCACAGCACCCACAACGGGCTGCTGTGCCTCGGCGGCGGCACCGGCATCGCGCCCATCAAGGCCCTGGTCGAGGACGTGGCCCAGCATGGCCGCCGCCGTTCCGTCCAGGTCTTCTACGGAGCGCGCCGCGACCACGACCTGTACGACATCGAGACCATGCTCCGCCTGCAGCAGTCGCACCCGTGGCTCTCGGTCCGTCCGGTCGTCGACGACGGTCCCGGCGGCAGCCTGGGCGCCCGGCTCCCGGAGGCCGTGTGCGAGTACGGCCCCTGGCACACCTACGACGCGTACCTGTCCGGCCCGCCCGGCATGATCCGCCGCGGCGTCGACACCCTGGTGGGCATGGGCATCCCCACCCACCGCATACGGCACGACTCCATCGAGGAACTGGTCGGGGCAAGGAATTGAGCACATTCGAACAGACCGGGCACCGGCAGGCGACGCCGCTGCGCACCATCCGCCCGGGGAGTGACGGCGAACATCTGGTCCAGCAGCGCACGGGCACCACCGAGCGCGCCGACAAGTTCTACGCCGAGCAGGTTCTCGACCGGCTCAACACCCGGATGCGGGAGTTCGCGGCGCGACAGGAGATGTTCTTCCTGGCGACCGCCGACCGGCACGGCGAGTGCGACAACACTTTCCGCGCCGGCCCGCCCGGCTTCCTCCACGTCCTGGACGACCGGACCCTGGCCTACCCCGAGTACCGGGGCAACGGCGTCCAGGCCAGCCTCGGCAACATCGAGGAGAACCCCCACGTCGGCATCCTGATGATGGACTTCCTCCAGGACCGCATCGGGCTCCACGTCAACGGCAGGGCGCGGGTCGTGGCCGACGACGAGATGCGCCGCGTCCACGCCGGGCTCGCGTACGACCCGGTGCCCGGCCGCCGGGCCCAGGTGTGGGTGGAGGTCACCGTGGAGGAGGCATACATCCACTGCGCCAAGCACATCCCGCACCTGCAGAAGGTGCCCCGGCACGGCTCCGGCCGCGCGTGGGGAACGGACGACGTCAAGCGCAAGGGCGGCGACTTCTTCGGAGCCGCCGCGGAGGCGCCGGAGCGCGGCCCGTTCCTGCCGCCGCCCCGCGCGGACGCGGCGACTTGGCGGGCGGAGGCGGAGAAGGTCCTGGAGCGGGCGGAGCAGCGCTCGGCCGAGGCGGGGAAGCAGGTGTTCAGCGGCTGGTTCAGCCGCAGCGTGACCGCTTGAGCCGGGGACCGGCCCGCGCCTGGCGGCCCGCCGTTCCCGGCCGACCAGTTCCCCGGTTCCGGCGGGGCGGCCTCCGACACGGCCGGCCGGTCCCACGGTTCCGGCGGGGCGGCCCGCCGTTCCCGGCCGGCCAGTCCCACGGTTCCGGCGGGGCGGCCTCCGTCCTGATCCAGTGCTTTCGGCCGGTGGGCCGCCGTTCTGGCCGACCTGATCCACTGCTTTCCGCCGGCCGGCCACTGTTCTGGCCAGCCAGGCTCACTGTTGCCAAGCCGACGGGCCCAGCGCTCCCGCCCGGCGGGCCCACCGTTCCCGGTCGGCCTGCGGAGCATGTGGCTCCGATTCCGGGCGCGCGCTGCGGAATCCCGGTTCTCCAGGGGGTAGCAATCGCTTTCTGTCCCGGGCATGCTGTCGGCCACAGCGCCGACCGCCGGGCGCTCTTCCCCAGGAGGTCCGCCCCGCCATGCACTCCTCCGTGCCCGCTTCCCTGCTGTCCCGACGCGGCCTGCTGCGTGCCGCCCTGGGCGCCGCCGCCGTCGCACCGCTCGCGGGGCCGCTCGCCGCGGCGCCCGCGCACGCCGCCGACGCGTACGACGCGCTGCGCGTGACGTGGCGGGACCTCATCCTCGGCACGAACGTCACTCCGACCGCCGAGCCCTTCGCCTCGAAGCTCGCCGCGCTCGGCGACACCGCCCGCGGACTGCGCTCCTCCATGGCCCGGGCGAACGGCTCGCTCTGGCCGGACCTGCCCTACGCCGACCCTGAGCCGGACACGGACGCCGAGTCGTACACGTACTCCGGGAACCTCAACACCAGTTACCACCGGCTGCGCACCCTTGCCGAGGCGTACTCCCAGCCCGCCACCGGTCTCACCGGCGACACGGCCCTACGGACCGAGATCCTCGCCGGGCTCGACCACCTCCACGACCAGGCGTACCACGCGACCCAGGCCCGCTACGGCAACTGGTACAACTGGCAGATCGGCATCCCACAGGCGCTGCTCGACATCGACGTCCTGCTGTACGGCCACCTCGGCGCGACCCGGATCGCCGAACACTGCGCCGCCGTCGACCACTTCGTCCCCGACAGCGCCGTGGCGAACTACACCGGCACGTCCACCGGCGCCAACCGGGTCGACCTGTGCCGGGTCCTCGCGCTGCGGGGCGTCGTCGGCAGATCCTCGGCGAAGCTGACCCTGGCCCGCGACGCGCTCTCGCCGGTCTTCCCGTACGTCACGAGTGGGGACGGGCTCTACGCCGACGGGAGCTTCATCCAGCACACCTACGTCCCCTACGCGGGTTCGTACGGCGCGGTCATGCTCGGCGGCCTGTCCCTGCTGTTCGCGCTGCTTCAGGGCTCGCCATGGGAGGTCACCGACGGCGGCCGGCAGGTGGTGTTCGACTCGGTGGAGAAGGCGTACGCGCCCTTCCTCTTCAACGGCCTGGCCATGGACGCCGTTTCCGGACGGGCGATCAGCCGGGGGATACAGAAGTCGGACACCCGGGGCGTCCGTCAGGACGACCATCTGCGCGGCCACTCGATCATCGCGTGCGTCGCGCTGCTCGCGCAGAGCGCGTCGGCGGCGGAGAAGGCCCGCTGGGAGGGGATGGTCAAGGGCTGGATCGCCCGCGACTACTACAGTCCGCTGCTCGCCAGCCCCGCGCTGGGCGTCGCCGCCCTCGCCCGCCTCAAGACCGTCGACGACGGCGCGGCCGAGGCGAGCCCCGAACCGTCCGGCCACCGCCTCTTCTCCGGCATGGACCGGGCCGTGCACCGCCGCGCCGGCTGGGCGGCCTCGCTCTCCATGGCGTCGAACCGGATCACGTACTACGAGAACGGCAACGGCGAGAACCTGCGCGCCTGGCACAGCGGCTCCGGAATGCTCTACTGCTGGGGCGACACCTTTGCCAACGGGCAGTACAGCGACCACTTCTGGCCGACGGTCGACCCGTACCGGCTGCCCGGCACCACCGCCTCCCGCAAGCCGCTCGCCGACGGCGAAGGCGGCACCTGGGGCGCGGCCCGGCCCGACGTGCGCTGGGTGGGCGGGACGACCGACGGCACGTACGCGGCCGTGGGCCAGTACCTCAAGGGCCTCTCCTCCACGCTCCTGGCCAAGAAGTCGTGGTTCTTCCTCGACGACGCGATCGTCTGCCTGGGCTCCGGGATCCACGGGCGCGACGGCGCGGGCGTCGAGTCGGTCGTGGAGAACCGCAACCTCGGTGAGACCGGTGCGCACGCCTTCACCGTCGACGGCACGGCCCAGCCGACCACGATCGGCTGGAGCGCCACCCTCACCGGCGCGCGGTGGGCGCACCTCGCCGGCCACGCGGGGTACGTCTTCCCCGGCGGCGCCCCCTCCTTGAAGGCCCTGCGCCAGGCCCGCACGGGCGCGTGGTCGGACATCAACAAGGGCGCCGTGAGCGATCCGGTCACCCGCCGGTACCTCACCCTCTGGTTCGACCACGGCACCGATCCGACCTGGGCCGCGTACTCCTACGTCCTGATGCCCGGCGCGAGCCAGGCACAGACGGCCGCCCGCGCGGCCGACACGAACTGGCTCACCGTCCTCGCCAACACCAAGGAGCAGCAGGGCGTACGCGTCCCCGCGCTGGGTTTCACCGGTATCAACTTCTGGCTGGGCGGCACGGTCGGTGATGTCACCGCCGGCGCCCCCGCGTCCGTGCTGATCCGGGAGTCCGGTACCACCGCCACGGTGTGCGTCTCCGGCCCCCTGCGCGACGGCGCGACGATCGACCTCACCTGGAACCGCCCCGTGTCGGCCGTGCTGTCCAAGGACGCGACGGTCCAGGTGGTGGCCACGGGCTCCGCGCTCCAGCTCCGGATCACGCCAGGAACGCTCGCCGCCACGCACAAGGCGGTGGTCAGGCTCGCGTGAAACCCGCCGCGACGCGCCTGCGTGCGCGCGGGGGAGGGGCGGGTCGGGCCCTACGGTGGGCCGATGCGACCTGTTCCCAGGTGGGCCCTCCTCTCGTCGGGGTGCGCCCCTGTCCTGTTGGCCGGGGGCTGGACGATCGCGGCCCTGCTGGAGGGCCCCGTCTACGATCCCGTGACGCAGACGATCAGCGTCCTGGCGGCCTACGGGGCCGCGGGGTTCTGGGTCATGACCGGGGCGCTGTCCGCCCTGGGCGTCTGCCATCTGCTGACCGCCTGGGGGCTGCGCCCGGCCGCACTCGCCGGACGCGTGGCACTGGCCGGCGGCGGAGTCGCGTCGCTGGCGGTGGCGTTGGTCCCGGCGCCGAGCAGTGGAGGTTCCCTGCGCCACGGTTCGGTGGCCGCGGTCGGCTTCGCGCTCCTGGCGGTATGGCCGGTGCTGGCCGCCGACCGAGGCAGTTCCGCACCATGGGGCCTCCGCCCCGCGCCCGCCTTGGCGGCGACCACGCTGATGGGGGTCGGCGCCGCTTGGTTCATGTTCGAGATGAACCGTCAGGGCGCCGCCGGCGTCGCCGAACGCCTGGTGACGTGCATCCAGTCCCTGTGGCCCTTCCTGGTCGTCGCCTCCTGCCTCCGCCGGTCCGGCGACGACGGATCGGCGTCGCCACCACCCGTCACGGACGCCGACCCGCGCGACCCCACGACACGCCCCTGATCGGCAGGTGGGAGGGTAGCGGTCGGCGTAGGGGAAGGGGGAGGCGGCCGTGGAACTGGACCGGTTGAGGGAGCTGCTGGGTGAGCCGGAGGCGTGGGGATGGGCGCGGCCGGCGCTGTGGGAAGCGTCGGAGGCACGCCTGGGGCTGACGCTGCCGTCGGACTACAAGGCGTTTCTCGATCTCTACGGACCGGGCGCCATCGACGGATACGTATGGCTGGACCGACCCGTGACGGGCAGCACGGAGGAGGCGGAGCGCCTCTGGCCACGACGCCATGCGGGTGAGCGGGACGCCGATCCGCACCCTTGGCCGTTCCACCCCGAGAAGGGCGGTCTCATCCAGTGGGGGTACGACGAACAGGACAACGCGTACTACTTCCTGCCCGTGGAGTCGGACCCTGACGACTGGCGCGTCTCCGACCACGGCAGGCTGAGGGGCCGCGGCACCCGAAGGGAGATCCGTCATCCCGCGTCGCGTAGCTGAAGAAGGTACGTCGCGGTCAGCGCGACGGCGCGGTCCTCGTCGTGCGACAACTCCACGAGGGCGCGTGTCGCCGTCGTGCCCGGGATGGACGCCAGTGCCTGGGTCAGCCGTCCGCGGGCGGGCGCTTCGGTGGCGTCGGAGGCGAGGTGGCTGACGAGCCCGGTCGCGATCCGGTCCGCCCTCGCGGTGTCGCTCGCCAGCACGCTCAGTGCGTCGGCCGCGTCGATGTCGTTCCTCCCCTCCACGATCATGTCGATGAGGGTCGGGACCGCATCGGCCTCTCCTCGTGCCCCCAGCGCCAGAGCCGCATACCCGCGGACCACGGCATCGGGGTGCGCGAGAGCCTGCCGCAGCTGGACGATGGCCTCCGCGCCGGGCATCTCGGCGAGCGACCGCACCGCACGTTCCCGTACCGCGGCCGCCGGTGAGCCGAGGCCCTCCGCCAGGAGTGCCGTGCCGCCGCTGCCGTCGCCCGATCGCGCCAGCGCCCATCGAAGGGCTCCGGCGACGTTCGGCTCCGCCTCGTCCAATACGGCCTCGACCAGCGCCTCCACCGGCACCGGGGCCTCGTCGACCGAGGCAAGGGCCGCGCGCTGGCGCGCGTCGGCGCTCTTCGACCGCAGTGCCTGCAGGAACGCGACGGTCTGGAGGACGTCCTCCCAGGCGGCGGGTTCCGCCGCATCGATCCGGCGCAGGCGTGTGAGCAACTCGGTCTCCGCCGCGATGCGTTCACGCGTCTGGCGGATGAGGTCGTCGACGAGTGCCGAGGGCGTGAAGCCGGGCTCGTCGAGCGCGCGGCCGATCTCACGCAGCGACAGGCCCAGCGACCGCAGGCTCTCGATGTGGAAGATCCGCCGGATGTCCTCGCCGGAGTACTCCCGGTAGCCGGAGCCCGTACGACCCGAAGGCCGTAGCAGGCCGAGCGACTCGTAATGCCTGAGCATGCGGGCACTGACCCCGGACCGTCGCGCCACCTCACCGATATACACGCCCTATCGTCCCTCCTGGCGGGACCCGCCGAGCGCCGCGACGCGCTTCGCCTCCTCGATCGCGAACTCGAAGCCGGCGTCCGGGTCGCGGAGCAGCCGTTGGGTGGCGAGCGCGTGCGCGCGCACGCCCCGGTCAGGGACCGCCGCCGCGGCGCGCAGCGCCGACAGCACGACGTCGCCCAGCGCGATCAGCGCCCGGCTGAGACTCAGCTGCGTCTCCGTCTCACCGCGCCCGAGCTGCGTCGCCAGCACCTCGGCCAATGCGGACTCCTCGCCTTCCGGCGCGAGCACGACCGCGGCCCGCCAGGCGCTCCGCGCCACCTCGTCGTCGGCGTCGGTCAACAGCGCCCGCGTGATCACCGGCCACGCTCCGCGGTCCCCGATCTTGGACAGCGTGTGCAGCGCCTGGCTCCGGGCCTGCGCCCGCTCCGAGCGGACCTCGCGGACCAGCTCGGGGAGCGTCAGGGACACCGGGTGGCGGGTGAGCGCCCAGGTCAGCATGTCGCGGACGAAGAACTCGGGCTCGATCGCGGATCGCTCGACGAGCTTGCCGATGAAGCGCGGGTCCGGTGTCGTGCCGACCGCCAGAGCCGCTCGCAGTCGTACGGACGCACGGCCGTCCTCCAGCCCCTGGAGCGCTCGTCGCGCAGCGGTGTCCTGCCTCGTCGTGGTCATCGGGACCACCTCCTCGGCAAGCAGTGAAGACCCTGTCACCGTGTCAAGGTCAACAGGGCCCGCTGCGCGATCACCGCTCACCTGCGGCCGTCCAGAGCGACCGTCGGCCGGGTGCGAGTCGGTAGGTCAGTCGGGGGGTTCCCCGGAGGGGTGGTCGGGCGCTGCCGGGCCGGAGGGAGCGTCGGGCGGGGTTTCCGGCGGATCAGGTTGCTCGGCCGGGTCGCCGGGACCGTTGGGGGTCTGCGGTTCGGGGTCCGCACGTTCTGGGTCGCGGGGCACGGCATCCGGTGCGGAAGGCACCGGACCGGGGGCATCGGGCCCAGGTCCGGGCGTCGGCTCGGTCATCGTCTGGCTCCGTTCTCGTACGTTCCCGCCTAGGGCGCGAGCCCGCTCACCAGCGGACACGCGCCACCGGCCCGTCGCTGCGCGCGTGCCCTGCCCGTGGCGCCCCATGCGTGGTGCGTACCGCTCGCGGTCCCGGGTAGCCGGTCACTGTCGGACCGGTGACCCGTGTCCGGCCCCGCTCGCACCGATCGAGGAGGACTTGGCCATGAGCATCGGCGACGACCGGACCGCCCATGTGGTCGTGGGTGTCGACGGCTCGCCCGCGTCGCACGAGGCGTTGCGGTGGGCGGTACGGCACGCGCGGCTGATCGGGGCGACGGTGGACGCGGTGGCGGCCTATGACGTGCCCGGGGCCGCGGGGTGGGCCGCACCGGCGGTGGATGCCGGGTTCGACCAGGAGCAGGCCCGGCGGGACCTGTCGGACGAGATCAGGACCGTGCTCGTCCAGGCCGACGGCGTACCCCTACGGGAGCATGTGGTGCAGGGCAACCCCGCCCAGGTGCTGATCGCCGCCTCGGCCGGCGCCGAGTTGCTGGTCGTGGGGAGCAGGGGCCGCGGCGGCTTCGCCAGCCTCCTGCTGGGCTCCGTCAGCCAGCAATGCGCCACGCACGCGTCCTGCCCGGTCGTCATCGTCCGCGCGGAATCCTCGGGTGAGGCTCTGGCGGCCGAGGTTCCGGCGATGGAGGTCCCGGCGGCCGGGGTCCCGCCGACCGAGGCTCCCGCGGCCGGGGTCGCGACGGCCCAGGCTCCGGGGACCGAGATTCGGGTGTCCGGCGTTCCGGGAACCCAAGCTCCGGGGACCGACGTTCCTGCGGCCCGGGACCGCATCTGACCACCCGCTCAGGCGAAGGACGGATCACCATGAACGCGTTGGTTCCCCTGCTCTCCGCCCCGGGCGGCCCGCTGCTGATCCCCGCGGAGCAGGTCACCGGCCTCATGCGGGGCGTCGCGGCCGGTTGGCTGCGGTCGAGGGAGATCGGCGACACCGATCTCGACCCGCGGACCGTACTCACCCTGGCCCAGGTACTGAGCGAACTGGCCGACCAGCTCGACGCGGAGTGCATCGCTCTCATGCCGCTCAGGGACGAGCAGGACACGGGGAGCGATGACGGCGACGGAGGCACGCCGACGCCGCAGGAATGATCATGGTGGGGTCTCCGGGCGGCCTCCGGGGCGACCCGGAGGATCACCGGCCGTTCCTGCCCCGCCACCGTCACCCGGTAGGTGTTGTTGACATGCCCGCCCCCGTCGTCGCCGACGCCCCCGGCGACCACTCACGGTCACCCGCCGGCTGGATTCCGCGGGGAACCGGCGACAGTCGAATACGCGAGCTCACCAGTAAATCTCACCCCCCGACCACAGGAAGCCGTCCTTCAGAACCCGGTTGGCTGACGGGGCGTGTACCGGCTCTCCAGATCACCGATCTCGGCCTTGTCGAGCTGCACAGCCAGCGCGGCCACCGCGTCATCCAGGTGGGATGAACTGGTCGCTCCGATGACGGGCGCGGCGACGGTGGGGTTGTCCAGGACCCATGCGAGAGCGACTTGAGCCATGGGGACCTCACGCGTTGCCGCGATTCGGTGAACGGCCTCGACGATCGGCCGATCGACGTCACCGAAGAACCGCTGTCCGATGGGATCGCTCGCCGAGCGGCCGGTCACCTGTCCGTACGGCCGGGCCAAGCGCCCCTTGGCCAGTGGGCACCATGGCAGGCTGGAGACGCCCTGGTCGGCGAGGAGCGGGAACATCTCCCGCTCGTCCTCGCGCTGCACGAGGCTGTACTGGTTCTGCATCGACACAAACCTCGTGTGGCCGTGATGCGTCGCGGAGTGTTGCATCTTGGCGAACTGCCACGCCCACATCGACGAGGCGCCGATATACCGGACCTTCCCGGCCGCCACCACCTCGTGGAGGGCTTCCATCGTCTCGTCGACCGGAGTCCTGGGGTCGAACCGGTGGACCTGGTAGAGATCGATGTAGTCCGTGCCGAGGCGCGTGAGCGAGGCGTCGACCTGAGCGAGGATCGCCTTGCGTGACAGCCCCGAGCCCGCGGGGCCGTCGTGCATCGGGAGCCCCACCTTGGTGGCGATGACGACCTCCTCCCGCCGCGTGTACGTCCGCACGGCGCGGCCGACAATCTCCTCCGATGTTCCGCCGCCGTAGACGTTCGCGGTGTCCCACAGGGTGATGCCCAGCTCGACGGCTCGCCGGAAGATGGGTGCCGCGGCCTGCTCGTCCAAGGTCCAGGGGTTGACCCCGTGCACCGGATCCGCGAACCCCATGCAGCCGAGCGCGATACGGCTGACCTGCAGATCGGTGTTCCCGAGCGGGACATACTCCATCATCGCCGCCCTCACGCCGGGTAGGGAGTGGCGTCGCGCGCCGACCGGAGCGCGACCGCCCACCAGGCCAACTGCTCGAGCAGCGTCTTGGCGTACCCGGGGGCCTCAGGGTCGAGGGGACGACCGTCCTGCCACGCCGTGAAGTAGTTCGGGAAGGCGAGGCCATCGCGGATCGTCACCGCGTGCAACTCGGTCAGTACGTTCTCCAGGTGCAGCACCGCGTGCCGGCCACCTGCCGCACCACCGTAGCTGACGAAGGCGACGGGCTTGGCCGTCCACTGGGTGAAGTGCCAGTCGATGGCCGCCTTCAAAGACGCGGGATAGCTGTGGTTGTACTCCGGCGTGACCACGATGAACGCGTCGGCGCCCTCCAGAGCCGACGTCAGTGCCGCCATCCCGGCCGGACGGGGGTAATCGTCGCCGGCGAACTTCGGCGGTGCCGCCGGCAGCTCCAACGGGATGTCGATCTCGGCCAGATCGACGACTTCCACATCGAAAGCACCGTAAATGCAGGCCTGTTCGGCGACCCACGAGGCCACGACCGGGCCGAACCGTCCTTCCCGGACGCTTCCGACGATGACCACCAGCTTGTGCTTGTTGTTGTTCATGCCCACCACAATCAGACCGCACGGTGGCTTCAGCCAGACCGTGCTCAGGCTGGCCCCCACAGGGCCACCCTCAGCACTCCGCGATCAGCGGGCAGCGCCATATGCTCAGGTCATGGGTACGCCGTTGGGAGATTTCATCCGGGCCAAGCGCGACAGCATCCAGCCGCAATCGCTGGGACTGCCGGATCACGGCCGCCGCCGGTCACCTGGGCTACGGCGCTCAGATCTCGCCGCGCGGGCCGGCATCAGCGTCGAATACCTGACCCGCATGGAACAGGGCCGTGACCGCAATCCCTCGGTCGCGGTGGTGAACGCCCTCGCCGATGCGCTCAGCCTCGACCCCTCGGAGCGCAACCACCTGCGCTACCTCGCAAAGATCACCGGCGGCGAATGTTCCGCCCACACCCAGCCGGCACCACCGCCCCGCGACGTCCGCCCATCCATCCTGGAGACACTCCGCCTCCTTGAACCGGGGATCGCCATGGTGACCAACCGGCTGGGCGACGTCCTCGCCTACACCCGTGCATACGAGTCGGTGACGAGCGGAACCGGACTGCTCGACGCCGACACCCCGAACCTGACCCGCTATGTCTTCACCGACCCCCGCGCCCGGACGTTCTTCGCCGACTGGGACGACGTCGCGGACGAGCAAGCCTTCGACCTGTGGCTCGGACCATCCGTCGAGAACTCCGAATGGTTCACCACAGAACTCGCGCCCATCGCCGGCCCCGACTTCACGCGCCGCCTGAACCGTCACGTGGTTCCGCGACGCGGAGCTCTCCGCCTCAACCACCCCTCCGGCTGCGAACTTCAGCTGCTCCGCGAGACGCTCGACCTCTCCTCGGACGCCCAACAACTGGTCGTCTTCCTCCCCGCGGACGAGAGAACGGCCCAGGCCGTAGACCAACTCCGCCGCCGGCCCCACGGTCGGCTCCGGGCCATCTAGGCCCGGACTTCGCAGGTCACCGTTTCAGGTCTGTGGCCAGCGGGTTGTGTGACTTCGGGTCGTGAAGCCGTCGAACGGGCCCCGCCCACGAACCGCCGGATCGCCGGATCCTCGTCCGGGCCCGCGCAGCCCCGGGGCCTCGGGCAGGTGCTGACGGCGCTGCGAGGGGCGCTTCCGTGGGCAGACGTACGGAGGATGATCTGCTGGGAAGGGCCCCCGCCGGTCGTACCTGTTCGACCTCGTCGGCGCGTCGGCGATCGTCTTCCTGGCGTCCGTCCTGGTTGTTTGACACGCTGATCCACGGTCGAGGCCGGGATCCGGTCGCCGGAGGCCGGCGCCGTGTGGACCCGACCGTCGAAGAGTCGCCGCGCCAGACCCATGCCGGTCGGGCATGCGACTCGTCCAAGCAACGGACGTCATTCGAAATCGAGAGGCCGTCGCGTGCGCATCATGATGGTGGCTCATGCCTTCCCTCCCACATGGGGAGGGGTGGAGACACACCTGGCCGACCTGGCGAGGGAACTGCGCAGGCGAGGCCACGAGATCCTGTGTCTGGTCGGGGGAGAGGAGTCGGACGAGACGTGGGAGGGCGTGCCCGTGCACCGACGCCCCCTGCTACGGCCGGAGGAACTCCTCAGGGTTCATCGTGCCGGTACCGAAGGCCGAGCCGTCCATCTCCGGTCGATCGAAGCCGTCGTACGCAAACTCCTCGACTCGATTCAGCCCCATGTCGTGCACCTGCACAACGCGCATCACTACGGGCCACAGCTCGCGCACGGCGTCCTGGCTGCCGTGGATGCGCGCGGACAGGCGGGGCGTACGGAACCGGTCGTGCTCAACAGCGTCCACGACCACACCGGAGAGCACGTGCTCCGCGATGTGATGGACCTGCCTTGGAACCTCCTGCTGTACGTCAGCGACTTCCTGCGCGCCTCCCTCCCGAGCCGGGCCCCGTCCGTGACGTTGCCGCTGGGCATCGACGTGTCAAGGTTCGCCTCGGAGGGGACCCGGCACGGGGCGTTCGACCGACTCGAACGCCCCGTCATCTTCCATCCCGCACGGCCGCTCCCGTGGAAGGGAGTGGACATCGGACTCGAGGCCTTCGTCGACGTACGCAGCCGGTTGGGCCGCGGCAGCCTCGTCCTGTGTTCGGGCGACGACATCATCGGCGAGTCGGCGGTCGTCTCCGGCCTCAGGCGGCGTCTGACACGGTACGCGGCCGACGCCGGAGTGGCCGGGCACGTCCTGTTCCAGGATTTCCCGCCGCTGGCGATGGGTGACGCGTACCGGGGTTGTGATCTGGTCTGGTACCCGACGACGGGGGAGGAGCCGTACGGGCTCGTCCCGTTGGAGGCCATGGCATCCGAGCGGCCGGTGGTCGTCGCCGACTCGGGAGGCCTGGTCGAGACCGTCGTCGACGGGGTCAACGGACTGGTCGTGCCGCGCGGCGACAGCGGCGCCCTGGCGCATGCCGCACTGCGTCTGCTGGACGACGACGCGGGGCTGCGCCGTCGGGTCGTCGCCGGCGGACTGGAGACGGCGCGGCGCTGCGGGATCGACGCGTACGCGGGCCGGCTCGAGAACATGTACACGGCGGTCCGTTCGGGCGGCTTCACGGGCGACTCGGGACACCGGGGGGACTCGGGGGACTCGGGGGACTCGGGAGACGTGGGATGAGCGGTGCTCCGCCCACGCCCGAAGAGATCGACGTCACCGAATTTCAGAATCTCCGTCAGGAGATCAACAACCGTACGAATCTGGCCTACGCCCTCATCACGCTCCAGCTCGCGGCGCTCGGCACCGGTCTGTCCGTGATGACCAGGCTCCCCGACGTCCTGCTGGGCCTCGCGGCCGCCTCCAGTTTCCTGTGGCTGTTCTGGGTGGACCACGCCGGACAGGTGCACAAGATCGCCGGCTACATCGCCCTCGAACTCAGCCCGCAGCTCAGCACGGATGTCCACCGCCCCGTCCTGCGCTGGGAACACTTCCTGCGGAGGATCGACGCCGGCGGTGGGACGACGCAGCGGGCGCTGTACGGCACGGCCGCCCCGCAGGGCAGGGTGCACGTGCAGACCAGCGCGGCAGCCGATGTGTACGCCATGTTGCTGTTCGGCTGCACGCCGCCGCTCATGATCTGCGGGTACGTGGTGGTCATGCTGGTCGGCGGCGAGCGCTCGGTCGTCCTCGTCGCCGTACCGGCCGCCGCCGCGACGGGGTTGTGGATCTACACCGTGACGCGCTTCCGTGGCTTCCGGAAGACGGTCAGCACCATCAGGACGGCGATCCGGGCATCCGACCCGGACTCCGGCACCGGCACCGGCACCGGGGGTACGCCGTGAGTCCGCAGGCACAGCAGTTCCCGGCTGTCCGGCCCAGCGGCTTGCCGCCACGTGCGGACCGGGCGTTGCGTGAGTGGGTGCGCACGCATCCCGACGCCCGCATCGTGCGCGCGGCCCGCAACGCGGTGTACGGCGCCCTCTCCGTGCTCCACACCGAGGACCACTGCCCGGCGACGAACGGCGAAGAGCGCGTCCTGCGGTGCTTGAGCCGGGCCGGCGGCCCGGTACACCAGCGCTCCGGCGGCCCCGTCCTGTTCGATGTGGGTGCCAACCGCGGAGCTTGGGCCCTGACCGCCCTCGACGCGTGCCCCGGGGCCACGGTGCACTGCTTCGAACTCGTACTGCCCGTACGACGCCGACTTCATCGCCTCGCGGCTGAACGGACGGGCATCGTGGTGGCCGAAGCAGGGCTGGCAGACCGGTCCGGCACCCGACGGGTCAAGTACTACCCGGGACGTGACGAACTGAGTTCGTTGTACGACTACCCACACGACGCGTACTTCGAATGGCGACAGGAGCCCGTGCTCCGGGGAGACGACTACCTGACCGCGCACGGCATCGAGACCGTGGATCTCCTGAAGATCGACACGGAGGGCGCCGAGCTGGAAGTCCTGAAGGGATTCCAACAGGCCCTGCGCGACGGCAGGGTGGCGGCCGTCCAGTTCGAGTACGGCTACGCCGCGATCCTCTCGGGCTCACTCCTGTATCGCCTGTACGACCTGCTCAGCCCTCTTGGCTACCGCGTGGGGAAGATCATGCCGCGGCGCGTCGACTTCCGGCCCTACACGCTGTTCGACGAGAGGTTCTTCGGTCCGAATCTCCTCGCGGTGCACCACTCGAGACGGGACCTGACGACGCTGCTCAGCGGAGGGAAGCCCGCCGTCGCCGTACCCGCCCGCCAGCCGAAGCCCTCCCAGTCCGCGAGGACGCCTCATGTCGCCCCCGACGTCGATCAATGAACGTCTCTCCCCGCCAGAACAAGGACCGCGGCCTGTGGCGCTGGTGACGGGAGCCGGCAGGCGACGTGGACTCGGCGCCGCCATCGTCACGCGCCTGGCGGAAACGGGATGGGACGTGGCGTTCACCTACTGGACGCCGTACGACTCGAGGACGCCCTGGGGAAGGGACGCGGGCGCCCCGGAGTGGCTGTCCGCACGGGTCGCCGAGACCGGTGCCCGAGCCGTCTTCCTGGAGGCCGATCTCTCCGAGCCGGCCGCCGCTGCCACAGTGGTCGACAGTGTCGAGGCAGCCTTCGGCCGGCACGTGACCGCTCTGGTCCTGGCCCACGCCGAGTCGGTCGCCTCCGGCCTGCTGGACACCAGCGTCGAGAGCTTCGACCGGCACTTCGCCGTCAACGCCCGGGCCGGCTGGCTCCTCATCCAGGCCTACGCCGAGCGCTTCACCGGACCGTACGGCAGCGGCCGCATCATCGCCCTGACAAGCGACCACACGGTCGGGAACCTGCCCTACGGGGCGAGCAAGGGCGCCCTCGATCGGATCACCCTGGCAGCCGCCCAGGAACTGGCCGCACTCGGCGTCACCGCCAATGTCGTCAATCCGGGCCCGGTCGACACGGGCTGGATGACCGACCGGGTGCGGGAGACCCTCGTCAAGGCCACCCCGCTGGGCAGGCTGGGCACGCCAGGCGAGTGTGCCCGTCTTGTTGGCTTTCTCTGTTCTCCCGAGGGCGGCTGGATCAATGGTCAGCTCCTGTGCAGCAACGGCGGTCTACGGCACATCCCGGGTCACGAGGATGCGTGAAACCCCCGCACCGGCGCCCAGCCCGTACACCCTGCCCGTCACAGACCAGAGGGATCCTCGTGGCCAGCCCGCCGCCGGGGCCTCCTCGAGGCGGGCCGGTATATCCCTCTTCTCGCTCACGCGGGGCCGCGGCAGCCGGTGGTCTCGTTCAGGGGGCCGCAGGAGGAGTTGTGGCGCCGCTGGAACAGGAGCGGCATTGGCTCGCCCAGCAGCTTCTCCGACTGGTCCCACCGGCGAAGGAGCGGTCGCTGCGGCAAGTGCATGCCGGTGCTCCGTCGTGGACGGCCTGTTCAAGGCGCGAGTGGACCCGGCCCCCGTTCCGATGGAGCTGATCGGCTGCGAGCCTGCGGAGCCCCTGCTCGCGGCGCTGCGGCGACCTCGTCGGTCGGAGCGGGACTGGGCCTACCTCCTGGTTCTGGATCGTCATGGTGCCGTGATGGCCTCCCGCTCCGTGGGCCTGGCCATCACCGGAGCGCGACCGTCCGTGCTCGGCGGCACTCTCGTCGACATCACCCTCACCGATGGTGGCGACGATCGGCCATCGCCGGCAGCCCGCCCGATCTGGGCGGAGCGGTACCAGGGCTCGCCTACCGAGCCCAACCTGTGGGCGCCGTACGACTCACAGGGCAGGGCCGCGTGGCTGGACCTCACTACTCGTGCCTGGCGGGTGCCCGCGCCCCGGCCGGATCGGTCCGGCGGTGAGCACCATCTCGACGGCCGATTCGTCACGGACGTTCCCGGACTGCACTGCGCGATCGCCGAGGCCCTGCTCGGGCCCGGCCGCTATGTCGGCCGGGAGTGGAACGCGTTCAAGGACTGTCTGGGCGGTGGGTTCGGAGTGGCCCCTCCCTTCACCTTGACCTGGCACGACTCCGAGATCGCGCGCCGCGCGCTGGCGGTCGTTGTGGAGGATCCGGAGGACGGGCTCTCCTACTTCGAGGACATCGTGCGGCTCCTCGAACGGTGCGGCGTCACGGTCGTGCTCCGGTGAGCCGCAGGCGCCCGAGCTCATACGACTCTCCTGGACAGGCTGAGCGGTTTCAGCGCCTGCTGTTGCCCGGCGCGAGCAGGCTGGTCACCTCGGCGATCGCCTCCGGAGACGGCTTGACGTAGCGGCGGACGTTCTCGTCTTCTTGTGCCGTGACTTCGCCATCAGCATCAGCAGACTGGCCCCGGCCTCACCAAGAGGGGTCGGGCCGGAATGCGGTACTCGTGCAGGTCCCAACCCGTGCCCGGCCCGCGGTGTGCTCGTCCAGCGGTGCGCGCGAAGAGCGCCGCGCCGCTGAGGAGCAGCTTGCGCCGGCCGACGCGGTCCCCCAGCGCGCCCATGGTGATGAGGAGTCCGGCGAGCCTGGACCGGTCCGGAGCGGACAACTCCAGGTTCCCCCGGGGTGGCCCTGGCGCAAAAGTTCGCTCAGCTCGCGGGCCCGCAGCGCCGCTGACACCCCTGCGCCCATTTTTGGGGCTGGTGTCTGAGCCAGGACTTCAGGGCCGCGCCGGATGAGCCGGTGCGACGGGGGAGACACACGGAAGCGCCGAGCCGCGCTCGCCGAGGCCGAGCACGCCCGCGTCCTGCTGACCACGGCCCCCGGCGACGACATCCCGTTCTGGGCCCTGGCCTGGGGACCCCGACCGCCTCGGTCCACTCCCGCAAGGCCAAGGTCCACGAGACGCTCGGCGACCACCGGTCCGCCGCCGAGCAGTACACGCTCGCCGCCGCGGCCCGCCCCGTCGGAACCTACGCCGCACCGCGCCATCGACCACATGGACGGCGTACGGTCCGTCCGCACCCGCAAGGCCGTCACACGGATGCGCTCCGATCTGGCCCGCTTCCGTGCCCGCGGCCTGCGGTGCGCCGCCGAACTCGACGAACGCGCCCGCGACTTCCTCGGCCGCGTCTGACCGTTCCACATCCCTGCGGCCGGTAGGGCGTCCCCGAACCTCGGGCGTTGTCGTACAGCTACGCGTCCGTGAAGCGGGTCACGATCGGCTCCAGGTAGTCCGCGTGCGGGCCCTTCAGCTCCGCGAGCTCAGCCGCTGAGCGGACCAGAGCGATCCGGTCCAGCTCGGGCTCGCGTCCCTGGGCTTTCTCGGCGGCCGTCACGGTCTGGAAGCGTTCCCGCAGTTCAGCCTCGGGTCGGGGCGGGGCGAGGAAGGACAGGCCGATGCTCCGGTTCTCGCCGCGCGTCACCGCCCACAGAGTCAGGTCCTCGGCCCCGGTGTCGAGACCGGTCTCCTCGGCCAGCTCGCGGGCAGCGTTGCGGCGCAGCGCGACCTCGTCGAGGGTCTCTTGTTCCTCGGGCGGCTCGACGGAGCCGCCGGGCAGCTGCCAGCGGCCCGGAGCAGCGGTTGAGGACGACATCCTCGCCACCAGCACGCGCCCGTCGTCCGTGGGCTGGACGACGTTCACGAACAGCGACGGCAGCCATGCGGTGTTGCCGGGCACCCGGCGCAGGGCGTAGTGCCGATAGGTCACGCGCGCCCAGGACAGAAGCAGAGCGTGCGGGTCCTCCCACTCAACGCCCGCGCACGCCACCACCGGAGCGTCGAAGAGGCCCGGGTTTGCCTCGACCGCCCGGTTCCACACACGGTCCCTGGCCAATTCGCCCTCGGCAGACAGCCGCGGCGCTCCGGCTTCCGTCAGGCGGAGCCGGTGAACATCGAAGAGCTCAACACCCACGAGGTGCAGTGTCTCGGGCACCAGCCCATCGTAGGGCTGCCCCTGGGGCTCGGCCGCCCGAGACGGTTCATCTCGTAGCCCGGCGACGCCACTCAGTCGGCTGTGTCTCCATCGAGCCGCTCCTCCGCCAACTCGAAGCACGTCGCCTGGCACTGACGGACGCCCGCATTTACGAGGTGCGCGAGCGCCTCTTCCTCGACGCCAGCGCCCGGATCGCGGGAACGGGCCGCCCCCGGTGAGAAGGGCGGTGCCGTCGAGCGGATCGTCGGCGAGGACCAGGCGGAGCGGGGGCACAAGCTGGGGGCACGGGTCAGCATCAGCGGAGCAGGGCCGCGACGCTGTCGCCGGAGCGGATGGAGCAGCTGTCCGAGATCGGGATGCGGTGGGCGTAGCCGTACGCACAAGCCGACACACGTGATCAACTCGAGACCTCGGCCTGGAACCAGGATCTGGCATGACCACGTCTGATGATCCGCATGCGGCCATCAAACGCCGACCGACGGCCGCCATCACTTCAGGAGATCCCATGTTCGCCAGCACGGCGCGCCGCAAGCGCGGCCTTCATTCCCTCGTGACGATTGCGGTCGCCGCCGCGAGTGTCCTCGCCGTGACCGCGTGCGGCCCCGGCGAGTCCGCGGACTCGTCCGGTGCGCCGTCGCCGACGACCTCCGCGTCGACGCCTGCCGCGGCCGAGCCGTCACCGAGCGGCAGCAGCGACGGCAAGGGGGCGAAGTCGCCGCAGCAGCAGGTGGACGCCTTCCTGAAGGAGTACAAGGCGGCAGCGGACAACAACGACACCGCCGGAAAGCTCAAGGCCAAGAAGGACTACGTCATTCTCCAGTACCAGCCGCAGCTCGCCGAGTGGGAGGCGAAGAACAGCGCGGACGGCGTCTTCCGGGCCCAGAACGTGCCCGTGTCGTTCGTGACGAAGACGGACGAGGGCCGTACGACCCAGGACAGCGTGTTCGTGATCGCCACATTCCAGTGGAGCAACGCAGACGGGACACGCGTCGAGTACCAGGTGGACCGGCAGGACCTGAAGATCCGCAACATCCTCGAACTGGACTGAGTTTGAACTCAGCCGTTCGCCACACGCCCGACTTGCCCGGGCGCGGCGGTTACGAGGTGCCCATGCGGCGCGGTACGCGAACCTGACGTCGTGCGACATGGCGCAACCGGGAGGCTCTCGGCCGGCCGTGCCCGCGATGTGCCGCGATTGCGGGCGCGATGTGGCTTCCTCCATGACCTCGCGCACGGACGCCGCCGAGCCCGGCCACCGTCGGCCGGCTCGTCCCCGAACTCCTGGCGGCCGGTCATCGGGTGCGCTGTCTGGCCCGTCGCCCGGCCGGCTGGCGGGCCGGCACGAGCGCGGGCGCGAGTTCCGCTCCGATTCCACGGATGCCGGTCGGCTGGTCGAAGGTCGCCCGCAGCTCGGTCCGCCGGGGTGGGCATCGTCCTTCTCCCGCCGCGGATGGGAGCCGTCGCGGCGGCTCCCATCTCATAGAGGGGGCTGTACCAACGGGGGCTACGCGGGGTTGACCTGCCAACGCCGGTAGGCGTTATAGCTGTCACAGTCCCTGTCATAGACGTCTGAACCCTGGTTACCGCCGGAGTCCAGGCACGAGTTGTTCGCCTTGTTGTAGATCTGCCGATCGGTGGCGCTCGGTTGGATCTGCCAGCGTTGGAACGTATTGTCCAGCTGGCAGCTGCGGGTGTAGACGGCGCCGCCACGCTCATCGGCATCCAGGCACGTTCCGTCCTGCTTGTTCTGGATGTTGTAGAACCCGTCGGCCCGGCCGATCAGGCGCCACACCATGGCGTTGTCGTTGTCGGTGCATCGTTCGGTCACGACGACTTTGCCCGGCCCGAGGGCTGTGAGGCAGGACGCGTTTCCCCAGCTCTGCAGCAGAAATTCCCCCGGTGCCTGCCTGGAGCCCTGCTCTGTCGCCACGGCCGGAGCCGTGATCGCGCCGGCGCTGACCGCTGCCAGCGCTGCGAGCGTCACTGTCATTCCCCGCATGGACATACCTTCCTTGTCAGCCGACAGAACGTCGGCGCGGACGTCGGCAAGGTAGGTCCCCCTGCCGGGGGGCCCGTATCGCGAGGGTTGATGAGGTTCACGCTCGCGAGCAGTGGGAAACGTTCCTGCATCGGCCATACGCCGTCGTCCAGGCCCGGCACGGCCTCGGCGAGTCGGGCGCCGCCCGCACGCCCGGCGGACGTCGCCGGCCAACGCACGGGCGGCCTGGAGGTCCACGGGTGTGCTAGGCGGGGTCGCCGGTCCACCCGAGCACGGCCTTGACCAGTCGCTCGTGGGACGCCCGATTGAGGGGGAGTTCCCCTTTGAGGCGCCCTTCGAGCGGCCTGTCGCCGCGCACGCACTGTAAGGGAGCCCGCATGATCGGCGACAGCCTGCCTCATCCCGCCTCGCCCCCGTACGTCACGCACGAGCGCCGCCGCCGACAGGGTGCTGTCGGCGGCGGCGTGGTATCGGTGTCGGTGTCGGTGGCCGTGTCAGTGGAACAGCAGGGAGGCGTCGCCGGCGGCGGTGCTGACCGAGCCGGGGCAGAGGAAACTGCCGGAGGTCTTCGTCGCGGTGAACGCCTGGTTCACGTACTTACGGGTGGTGCCATCGCGGTTCCACAGGACGTTCGTCGCCTTGTAGCGGCAGGAGATGCCGCTCTGCTGTCCCGTGATGTCGATGACGTCGGCCTTCGCCCTGCCGGCCGCGTCGTCGAAGGTGACCGCGGGGTTGTTGTTGAGGACGGCGGTGATGCTTCCGCTGCAGCTGAGGTTGCCGCCCGGCTTGTTGATGGTGGAGCGGTCGATGGTCAGCGCGGCGGGCGGGTTCGCGCTCGTCCGGGCGTTGGTCCAGGTGCAGGTGTTGCCCGCGACCACGATCACGCCGTCGACCCGCTGTTCGGCGGTGGGTCCTGACGCCGTCGCCGCCGTGGATGCCACGGCGACGGCCGCGATGATCAGGGCGGTGACGCACGAGAGTTTCGATAGGTACCTCATGTCGCTCCTTCTGCCACGTCCTTGTGGGGGTGCGAGGGGAGCCCGCGTCCGCGTCCGACAGGCGGAGTCGCGCGGATCCGGGTGCGTTGCGTCATGGAGGATCCCACAGCGATATTGAATTGTCAGGTTCGCGTCAATCTTTTGACTGGATAACGCCCTCCGAACAGGACATTCTCCGGCCTCCATACGTGTCAGGACAGTGAGCAGGGCGGCCATTTCGTCCAGGGTCGGCGTCCCGGCGGACACGTAGACCAGGTAGATCGGAACCGGTTGCCTGCTCGTCGCAACTCGGAGAGCGCCTCGACATGGCCCTGAGAGTGGAAGCCGAGCCGGCCAGCAGACCGATCCGACACAAGGTCAGGACACATGCGGTCAGCGGCATCCTCTCGGGCGCCGTCCGCGCCCTCGTTGACTGGTTCCGCGGATCGAACGTTGAGCGGTGCCGCCATCAGAAGGACACGGTCAAGGCCAACGAGGCGACGGCGGTGGCGAAGTAGAAACCGGGAAACGCGAGGTTGTGGAGCACGCGGGCGCGCAGATGGAAGGCGAGCGCGCCCAGGTAGAGCAGGACGAGACCGCAGGCCGCGGCAGCACCGAGGGGGCGCAGTGCCGCGTCGAAGAGGCCGAGGAGGAGGCCCGCCGCACCAGCCAGCTTGAGGGCGGCCAGCCAGGGCAGCCAGGATCGGGGCACACCCACCTGAGCCGAGTTGGCCAGTACGAAGCGCGCCCCGGCGAGGTCGGCTGCGGCGATCCCGACATTGACAGCGGCGGTGAACAAGGTGACGACGAGGTATGCGAGGTGGGTACCGGTCATGCCTTCAGGGTCCGCGAGCACTTCGGCATCGGCCAATACCTGCTTCTATAACCTGGTGGCATGGATGTGGACACGCGCCTGCTTCGGTACTTCGCCGCAGTGGCGGAGGAGGGCAGCCTGACCGGGGCGGCGCACAAACTGTTCGTCTCGCAGCCCGCGCTGACCAAGCAGATCCGGCGCTTGGAGGGCGATCTCGGGGTACCGCTCTTCGCGCGTTCGCGGTCCGGGATGGCGCTGACCGAGGCCGGTCGAGAGCTCGCCGCGCGGGTTCCCGCACTGCTGGACGGCTGGGACGAGGCGGTCCAGGCAACCGGCCGGGCGGCGCGGGTGCTGCGCCTGGGCTTCCTGGACGCGGGCGCCGTGGGCGCCGTCCACGAGGTCATCGCCGAGTTCCGCCAGGCGCAGCCGGAGTGGCGGGTGGAACTGCGTCAGTTCGACTGGTTGGACCCGAGTGCCGGCCTGGCCCGGGGCGAAGTGGATGCGGCAGTGGTGCGTTTGCCGTTTCCGGGGCAGGAGGGGCTGAACGTGCGGGAGTTGTTCGTCGAGGAGCGTGGGGTGCTGCTGCCGGCTCGACACCCGCTGGCGAACAGCGGGACGGTGGAGTTCCGGGAGCTGTGGGACGAGCCCTTCGTCGCGGCCGGAACCGAGACCGGAGCCTGGAGGGAGCACTGGCTGGCGACGGAGGAGCGGGAAGGGCACCCCGTCCGGGTCGGCGCCGTCACCAGCCGGCCCGACGAGTGGCTCGGAGCGGTGGCTGCCGGCTGCGTAGCGCTGGCCCCGGCGTCGACGGCCCGTTTCTACTCCCACCCGGACGTGGTGTTCCGTCCAGTCCGCGGGGTCTCATCGAGCCGGGTAGCGCTGGCCCGACCAAAGGGCCGGACACGCGAGGCGGCGCTGGATGAGCTGCTGGAGGCCATCGCGCGGCGGTTGAGCCGGAGCTGACGACGGGGCCGACAGACCGCCGGCACACTGCCCGGCCGGATCGGCGCCACTCCCGGCGGCAGCCGCGTTGAACGGGCTCGCCCAGCACGAGGACACCCGCGGCGACCGCCTCGGTCGGGTGTGCGCAGGCCATGACCGCCGACCGCGCCGCCCCGATTGCGCTCAATGTTCGATGAGAACACTCAACCTTCGCTGCGGCAGGTCACCGCCTACCGGGCACGCCGGGCCGACCGCGAGCGGGTACGCGAAGCCGTCACCACCGCTTCCGCTGTTACGGATACTGGTACCGGCTCTGAGGCTGTGAACAGCGAAAACGCCACCGGGAAGAAGACCTCCGCCGGGCCGATTCACCCCGTCGGCGGGCGGCAGGATGACGCTGGGCAACGTGCCAGGCGACTGCGTCAACGCCGGGGCGGGCGTACCGCTCCAAGGAGCGGACAGAGGCGTGGCAGGAGCGGGCGAGCAGCAACGGGGTGGAGGTGCCGTCCTCGGCATCGTGGGTGAGGGCGCTGTGGCGGAGCCGGTGCAGGGTCCAGCCATCCAGGTCCTCGATGCCCTCGGGCGAGGCGAGCGGATTGGCCGGCAGCCGGGTCTTCTCCTCGAAGATCTCCTCTGCCCTCCGGTAGGACAGCCGGGCCCGGCCCGTCTCCGGACAGACGTCCAGTCGGCGTCCCGGCCGGGGCCCGGCGGCCGGTGAGGAACAGCGGGCCGCAGATGCGGCGGGCGATCAGCCGAGGCAGCAGCTGGGCGGTGCCGGACTGCCAGTGAATCCACTCGGTCGCCCTTGCCCTTGGCGGTGATCTTCAACCCGCCCGCCGCGCTGACCATCGACCGCTCCACCATCAACAAGCCGGGCGGCAACCTCAGCTGCAGCGGAAGCATCACCGCCGTCCTCAACAACAACCCCGCGGTCACCTTCGACGACGCGGCCGGCAGGGCGAAGGCCGACGTCATCGACATCACGGGACAGCAGAGCGGCATCTCCTGCCGCTACAAGGCGACGAACGTCCTGTGGAACCGCGATGGCACCACCCGTAAGTACGTGAACCAGGCGTTCACCGCGACGAAGACCTCCGGCAGTTTCCTCTGCCCCGGCTCGGTCAGCACCGCCGCCGGCGACGCCTCCCTGCTGTTCCACTGACACGGCCACCGACACTGGCTCTGTTCACGAGAATGGGTTCTGGCTCAAGTTCTATGGTCCGTGACTGTGGGTCACTGACTAGATCTCGAAGAGAGCTTCCTCTTGTGGCGGGATCGGAGGGTCAAGGACGTCGCGGAGGCGGGTGATGTCCTGACGCCACTTCGACCAGTTCGCAGCTTTGGCCCACAGCTCGGCGAGTTCAGACCGGTCGGAGACCACTTGGTCCAGGGCGTCGACGGCGAGCACTCGAAACTCTGCGGGCAACTCCGGTAGCGGCTCTGATGGGCCATAGTTCGAACACGCCGGATCGCCGTCAGGATGCTGGGCGACGACCAGGGCCACCGCGGCCACTGCCCGCTCGCCGTCGTAGATGCCCAGGAAGTCCGCAGGCCCGGCGGCACGCTTGAGCACGCCCCGGATCATGGCTTCGCGTTCTTCCAGTGCTGCCTCGTCCAGGTCACCGCCGAAGTCGGCGGCGGTGTCGTTGTCGAAGGGGCCGATGTCCCAGGTACCTATGTCTCTCCTCGCGTGGCTGCCTGGGGATCGTCGCATTGGCCGCTGACAGCGAGGTCAGTAGGCGAGTAGTACCCGCTTGCGCAGAAGTTTGAAGCCAGCTCAACCATACATCTGCCGCTTGATCATCTTGATCCGGTTGACGTGGCCTTCTACGACGCCCGAGCTCCAGGGCAGGGTCAGGCCAGCAGTGACGGCCGCAAGGTCGCGTTCGAGGCCGTTGATGAAGGTGTGCATGCTGGACAGGTCGTCGGCTCGGACCGCTGCAATCCACTCGGGGAGCCGTTCTCCCTGGAGCTGGGTGAGCATCCGCCCGAAGGAACGGACGTGCCCGGCGAGGGCGTCCAGCTCGGGGCAGTGGGCCAGAACGGACTTCAGCTTCAGTCGCTCCCTCTCCGGCAGGGCGTCAGGGTGGGTGAGCATCCACCCGGCCACGGTCCTGGGGGACGTCGGCCGACCCTCCGGCACGGCGTCCCGAAAGGGACGAAGGTAGGCACGGACGGCACCGTATCCGCCTGCGTATCCGTGGCTCTGGATCTCCTTCCAGAGAGTCCAGGCATTCGTGCAGCCCCCGGCCCACTGCTCGTGCAAGAGCGGCTTGAAGTCGTCGAGCTTCGTTCTGCGGTTCTGCCACTGTCCTTGGAAGAGTTCTTCCGGGCTTGCCGCGTCGGCCAGGCGCTGAACGGTTCGGTAGGTCATCCGGAGTTCGCGGGCGACCGCCCGCCGACTCAGTCCTTCGCCGAGCATTCCGTGCACGATGGCGTGTTTCTCGCGGGTTCGATCGGCGAAGCGGTGTCCCGTCGGCCACGGCGACGCGCCAGCTTCGGAAGCCGGTGGTGCAGCGACGCTCTCGGAGCCGGGAACCGTGAATGGCGCTCGCAGACAGGTGCGATGGCGCGATACGCATCGCTCGGTGGCTTCGCCGAGGTTGCGCCAGAGATGGAAACGGTCTGCGACCTGCACCGCGGTGGGAGCCCCGGTGCTGGCGCCTTCGGCGAAGAAGGGGGCACGGTCGCGACAGACGACCTCGACCTCGGGACACTCAGCAAGCCAGGCAGCGACAGTGGCTGCCTCACGGTCCGGCAGCAGATCCACGGGCCTGCCTGTTTCGACATCGACCAGCACAGTCCCGTAGATACGGCCCTTGCGCATCGCGTACTCGTCGATACCCACCACCCGCGGGGCCGACGGCTGAGGGTCAGGCATCGCATCGACCAACCGAAGCACCGTGCTGCGGCTGGCGGAGATACCGAAGACGTCTGCAAGACGGGCTCCAGCGCGGCCGGCCAACGCAAGACCCACCTCGGCCAAGGCCGAACGCAGCCGGTCAGTCCGCTGAGCGTGACGGCGGGTCAGTCCCGGGATCTGCTCAACGAAGGTCTGCCTTCCACAGGAGGTGTCCGCGCAGATGAACCGGCGGACCTGCAGGCGCAGCACCACACGCCTTCCCGCGCTGGGTAGATCACCAGGAAACCGCAGGTAGGACCCATGAAGCCGGTTCGACCACCTTCCACAGCCCGGACACTCAGCACCAGCAGACCTGCGGGTGATGCCAATCCAGATCGCTTCGCCGTCGTCCTCCACTGACATCACCGCGACTTCAGGTTCCGACAAGAACAGGAGCTCTTCCAGCCGCAGCAGCACTTCGTTCACAGCCCCGAACTCTCAGGTACGACACGGCAGCCAAGAGGCATTTCAGGACAATTGAGCGAGAGCCATTACGAAGATCAACAGCTACGGAACGTGGATGCTCCACAGAAGCTGAGCCAGAACCCCACTTCGGGCAGCACGAGAAGGCTGGAGTGGTTCGAACGGTGACTGGGCGAGCTTCCCGATCAAGGGGATACCGCATGTGCGATCGCGTTCGTCTGATCGGCTGCGAGAGGGCGCCCCGGTTCCGGCCGGGAGAGGTCGTCCGAACACCTGACGCGGAGTGGACCAGGGCGGGGTGGGAGGTCGCCGCCACGCTCGGTAGTGATGAGCGCGGCGGCCGTGGCAGCGTGCGGCGCGGCGGTGACCACCGATCAGGTAAAGACGTGGTGGTACGGCACGTTCCACTCCTCGGGCAGCCGCGGGTAGAACGTGTTGATGACCGTCCCGGTGAAGTCCCCACCCCAGTTGTAGGTGAGACGCACCTCGCTGTCGGCCGCCACCGCGTGGTCCTTGAACCCGAGGATGGCGTCGGGGTGGGTGATCGGCACGAAGGTGATCCCGCCCCACGGCGTCACCGTGACGACCCACAGCTGAGTGTCCTCGGGCGAATCGCCTTTCCCACGCCACTTGTCGCCCACTTTGTCGGGGAGGCCGAGCTGGACGGTGTCGGCCGTGCTCTTCGGGGCTTCCTGGTGGACGGAGATGCGCCTGCGCTGGGGTTTCGGCGCACCGTCGTCGGCGGTTTTGGTCGGCGTCTCGCCCGCGGCGCTCTCGATGACGTACAGCGGTCGCTGCCCGAAGAAGCCGGCGGGAGTGATGTACCACAGGTGGCCCTGGGCCTCCGTGGTGGCCGGGTCGAGGGTGGTGGCCAGCCGGACCCCCTTGTCGTGGCTGTCCCCGTTCAGCTCGATGGGTCGCAGGTAGCCGCCGTTGAAGGCGTGGACGAGCATGACCGGCTTGTTCTCGGTCAGCGCCGCCGTGATCCCCTTGTCGTAGCTGTTCACCGCCACAGGGCCGCCGACCACCAGATTGGCCATTTGGGTGCGTTCTTGGTTGTCCATCGCGGAACCCCTCAGCTCATTCGTCTCCGACAGACTTCGATCATCCCGCCGCGGCCTGACGACGAACCGGAACCGCTCCGCTCTTCACCCACACGAGCGCGCGGAGGCCGTCTAGCCCCACGCGACCGGTCTCAACGCCTACGGGCAATCGAACAGGTCCGAGCTTTTCATGCCTCCCAAACTGGTGAACATCTGCTGTCCGTGCTCATGAACAAAGCCAGTGGCCGGATATGTCGCGGCGATCCGACCAACATCCCAGCTCATCTGTCGAAGAAGAGCCGCTCTGCCCTCATATGGTTTCCCTTATACGAGGATGCTTTTGGTGAGCGGCCCGGACGAGGGGAGCCGTTCGATGGCCATCACCGTGCCCGCCGCCGAGGACGTTCAAGCGCTGTGCGAGTTCATCATGCAGCGCGCCGAGGAGGAGCACGCGGCAACCATCGGTGATGAGGCCTTGGACCCCGACGCCATGGCCCGCTTCTGGCGCATCTCGAACTCCGACGGAGCGTTCTTTCGCGCGCTCACGGTCGCCGGCACCCTGCAGTCCCGCGTCGCCGCAACCGAGCGGGGCGACTACGTCACCGGGGATGCGGTCAACGACTGGGTCCGTGGCCGCGCGCCTCCTGCACAACCTGCACCTGCAGGCCGGAGAGAACATGTCGGTTCGTGACATCGGCGAGCGTGCCCGCCTCCCGCACAGCACCGTTCACAAGACGCTCACGGGAACCGAACTCCCCAGCATGCCCGTGGCGATCGCTATCGGGCTCGTCCTGGCCGACAGCGTCCCCAGTACCGACCGAGACAGCCACCTCGACGGTGCCCACGAACGGATCCACCAGCTGTGGAGCGAAGCAGCTACCGAGGGGCGTACGCCCACCCGCGAAACCCTCAAAGCGGCGATCGAGGAGACGTGGGCCGGATTCTCCCGGCTCGAAGGGTGGGCCAGATACGTCCTCACCGACCGGCACGGACTGAAACAGCTGGCCAGGTGCCCGATCCTCGCCATCACCATCCGCTCAGGTCTCGTGACGGTCGTCGTCTCCACGCCTGACTGGGAGGCCCTGGAGATCGTCGAAGACCCTCAGGAATGGCACCGGCTCTTCCAGACCGCAGTGATCCAGAAACTGGACTACTACCTACACGTGGAGATCAAGCTCGTCCCGGGCTTCGACGTGGCTGCCAACCCCTGCCCCCCGCCTGAGTGGTGGCGAGCGGTCAGAGATGCCCGCCGCTTGGAGGCCCAGCAGCAGGCCGAGGAGTGAGGCGGCATCCCCGGCGACCCACCGCCAGCCCTCGACGGCGGCCAGGACGCTCCGGCGTTCCGGGAACGTTCCCGACCCCGAGGAGCAGACCGTGCTGCAGGAGACCCTGGGCATCATCCTGGCGGATGCCTCGATGGAGGAGCGCGCGGTCTGCGAGGTGATGGTCACCACCGGGGCCACCCAGGAGAAGATCGCCCAGCGGCTAGGGACCACACTTAGACGACGTCCAGACCGCGCGGCTCGCGCCCGAAGTGGAGCAGTTGCCGGGGCCGGGCGCCGGGAGGCGATCGACCTGATGGCGCTGCGGGGGAAGACAATCAGTACCGGTTCACTCGCATCTGGTGGTCGTCAAGCGGGCTGTGGTGAAGGGGGCGGGTTCACGCCGAAGACCCAGGGCGCGAGGACGATGACCCATCCGTCCGGGTCGGCGAAGCAGACGCACCCGCGATCCGGCCAGTACGGGTTCGCTGCCCGCACCGGGCGGTGTCCGGCGGCGACGAGTCGCGAGGTCGCGGCAGCCACCGCTTCCGGACCCGGCATGTAGAGCACGAGCTGGTTCTCCGGGTGTGGCTGAGGGATGACCGGTGGGCTGCCGTGCTGGGTGATCTCCAGGTGCACAGGCGCGCCCGGCAGCCCAATCAGGACACCGTCGTATCCCGCGTGGCCGTCCCCCCCCACCCCCCCGCCAGCGGGCGAGGATGGGCAGGCCCAGAGCATCTTCGTAGAAGGCGACAACGTCGCGGAATACTTCCATCCTCTCCGCCGGGCAACGGCGGGCGACGTCCCGGCCACCCCTCCTGTGGCGTTCACCGGCCGGAGTCGGTGTCCGCCGGAAGATTCGAGAAGCCGGGCCGTCACGCTGGAAGCACGCGGCCCGGGGGGGCGATAGTCCTCCCGGCGGTTCATCTGCCTTCCCGTGCCCGTGTGCAATGACGCTGTGCGGTCGCCGTCACCGCTAGGCCGGTTCGTTTGGATCACTTCCGCTGGCCGAGGTTGTCGTTGATGATGTCGGTGTGACTCACCGCATCAGCGCTCTGATCTCGGCCTTCGGCGTCCTTGCCAGCATGATGCTGCTCGTTCTTGCCGTTCGTGAGTACCGTTCTGGGGCGTCGGTCCTCTGGCTCGTGGCTGTAGCCGTGATCTTCCTCAGCGCTTCGTACACGCTCGTGCGGGACGTGCGGCGGCTCCGCACTGGGCCGACCGCCTGACAGCTGCACCGTTCCAACCAGCCCCGCCGGTCGTTGTTCGTGCGTGCCGTTGACTGACGCGCAGTGGGCGCGAATCGAGCCGTTACTCCCAGATCGGACGCCGCGGCGGGGTGGCCGGTGGCGGGACCACCGAGAGGTGATCGACGCGATCGCCTGGAAGTTCCAGACGGGATCGCAGTGGACCCACCTCCCCGAGAAGTACGGCAACTGGCGAGGCGTCTACAACCGGCTACGGATGTGGGCCATCGACGGCAGCTGGGAGCGGGTGTTCACCGCGCTGGTCGCTCAGGCAGACGCCGACGAAGACCTCAACTGGGCCGTCTCGGTCGACTCGACCGTCGTGCGCGCACACCAGCACGCGGCCGGGGCCCGCAAAAAGGGGCCCCAACAGGCGAACCGACAGACCACGCCATCGGCCGGTCCCGCGGCGGACTGACCACAAAGATCCACCTGGCCTCCGATGCCCACTGCCGGCCACTGGCCTTCGCTCACCGCGGGACAGGCCGGTGACGCACCCGCCTTCGCTCACGTCATGGCCCGCCTTCGCGTTCCTCGACGGCGAGGACGGCCCCGCACCAGGCCGGACGTGGTCCTGGCCGACAAGGCGTACTCCTCCCGCGCGATCCGCGAGCACCTGCGCAAGCGCGGGATCCGGGCGGTCATCCCCGTTCCGGCCGACCAACGCGGCCACCGCCTGCGGCGCGGAAGCCGAGGCGGCAGGCCACCAGCCTTCGACCGCGAGGCATACAAGCAGCGCAACACCGTGGAACGCTGCATCAACCGCTTGAAACAGTGGCGAGGCATCGCCACCCGCTACGAGAAGACCGCGACCATCTACCTGGCCGGACTCCACATCGCGGGCATCTTCCTCTGGTCCGCACGGTGATCCAAACGAAACGGCCTAGGTGTATTGACCTGCAACGTTGTTGACACGGCTGATCGGCGGGTGTCCGTCGAGTGCGGTGTGGCAGCGGTGGTGGTTGTAGGTGTGGAGGAAGTCT